>JANQNW010000015.1 GCA_028279375.1 Phycisphaerales bacterium | reverse complement strand
GACGCCAGCGTCACCATCGACGGCCTGCTCGCCCCGATTCGCTGGCTGGATCAACCCGATGACGGAGCGCCGCCGGCGATCGAACGGCGCTCGCCCATCGAAGTGCTGCCGCCGGATCTCATCGAGCGTTTGCGCCCGCTCGTCCTCGATCCCACGCGCCGCTGGCGCGTCGAGCTGCTCGCTGATCGCCTCGGCTTCGACATGGCGCTGCTGCGCGAGCTTCTCATTGTGCCGCTGGAGGAGGAGCGACTCGACATCCTCTCCCGGCAACTCACGGATCAGTGGCGCGCCGGCATGCGTCGCCTCCGCGCGCTCGATGCTCAGCTCGCCGATCAGTGTCTTCGTGCGCTCACACTGCTCGTGCGCACGCAGGAGGGAGTCTTGCTGCCGGCGTGGCGACCGAGCGACCCGCTCCGGAGACAGTTTCTCGCGGCGATGCTCGATCCGGCCCGCTCTGACTACGAGCGCATCGGCTGGGCGCAATCGTGGCTGGAGAGTCAGCCGGTCATGGTGAGCTGGACGCACGACGACGCCGGCGCCGCGGCGTTTGGAAGCGAAGCCGTGGTTCAGTTGAGCGTCGCCAACCTGATGGAGAGGGACGAGGTCGCGTGGCTGCGGCGCGCCGACGACCGGCGCAGCCCGCGCGTGCGCATTCCAGCCGGCGCGACGGCCAACGTCATCGCCCGCCCGACGCCGGGGCGCTTCAGCGAGCGCATGGAGTTGCGCCTCGGCGCGCTGTCAGAACCTGCGGATTTCCTTCCCGGCGCGATCCCGCTGCGTCCGCCGGGACTCGCGATCGGTCCGTTTCTGCAGTCATGGAGGCTCGACAGCTGGCTGGGTCGCCAGCCGGAGCCGCCGGCCAATGAACTGACGTGCGCCGCGCTTCTGCACTGGAGCCCGGAGGGCGACACGCTGCGCGCGTTTCTGGAGATCAAGGGGCGTTCCGATCTGACGGGCGCCTTCCCGCGGGATGAAGTGACGCTGTGGCTCGGCCCCACCAGTGGGCTCATCCGTCCGCTTGTCGTGCGATCCGACGGCGCGCTCTTCCGCGGCGCCATCCGGCGCTCACCGGTCGGCGTCATCGACGTGTCGCTCGAGGAGGATCGATGGACGGCGCTCGTCGATATCCCGGCGGAGGCGATCAACGCCGATGGCGAACTGCTGCTTGGAATCACGCGCTCCGATGCGCGCGGCCGGCGCAGCTCCTGGCCCCGCCCGCTCATGCCCGGACAGGTCGAGCCCGGGCGCGCACGCATCGACTGCGCCGCGTGGGCGCGATCCGGCGCCCTGGATTCAGAGGTCGATTAGCGCCCGGTCGAGTCAGTCGTAGTCGTCGTCATCCTCGCCGACGAGTTCGAGATCGACGACACGAACGTCGCCATCTTCCTCGGCGAGGATGACGCCCAGCGCGTCGAGGGCGTTGAGCGCCGCAAGCTGTTCGGCCTGCTTCTTTGATTGCCCCCAGCTCGATTCGTAGCGCTGCGCACCGATCTGCACGCACACTTCGAAGCACTTGGCGTGATCCGGCCCTTTCTCATCGAGCAGGATGTAGGAAGGGAGGGTCTCGAGCTGCTCTTGCGCCACGTGCTGAAGCACGGACTTGAAGTTCTGCTGGTGGCCGCTGTCGGCGGCCTTGCGGATGAGGTCCACGAGTCTCGGGAGCAGAAAATCCTGCGCCGCCTCGTAGCCGCCGTCGAGGTAGATGGCGCCGATGACGGACTCGATCGCCGCGGCGCGGAGCGACGACGGCAGGTTCGTGTCCGTCTGCATGCCCTTGCCGAGACGCAGCAGCTCTCCGAGGCCGATCTCCCGAGCGATCTTCGCGCAGGTGCGCCGTGAGACGGCGACCGATTTGATTTTCGTCATGTCCCCTTCGAGCAGCTTGGGGAACTCCTGGAAGAGGAACTCGCAGACGATCAGCCCGAGCACGGAGTCGCCCAGGAACTCCAGTCGCTCATTGGAGGTGATGCGTGAGTCTGCGCGCGAGGCGTGCGTGAGCGCTTCTTCAAGCAGCGCCTTTTCCTTGAAGGTGTAGCCGATGCGCTCTTCGGCGACCTCGATGGTGGGGTCCTTCATCGCCAACGATTCCGTCGCGCCCCAACCCCGCCAGAGGATGGAGCATTGCCGAGTCCTGAGGTCCACAGCCCATCCCGGCGAGCGGGACCGACTGCCCGGTCGTCGCCAGCGCGACATCGGGACTGACCTATCTGTCCGAACTCGGACGCGCGGACTCAGAGGGCCGTCGCCTGACTTCATCCTGCCGAGCGCATCCGACTGACGCCGGACGTCGAGCTCGAGGCCGGACCTGGCCGCGACGGCCACTGAGTACACGCGGCCGAACACCGCGAAGACGCCGAAGCGCCCTCGCGACCAGCCTACTCCCTCACCCCGCTAAGTCCACGCTGAACCCCGCTGATCGTGGCAAAAGCGGGGATCACCCCGATCGGGCGGCATGGCGGGCGATTTCCGGACGCCGGCATCCTGCCTGATTGGCCCCGGGAGGCCGACTTCGCTATGATCTCCGCCCCCGCCGAGAAGGACGGGCCGTTTCCCGGATCGATCAGACCCCGCTCAGGTGAGCACGCCATGCATTACCCACGTCGCAACAGCCGGATCAAGAGAAAGCGCTCCATCGGATTCCGAGCGCGCATGCGGACGAAGAACGGCCGCAAGATCATCAACCGGAAGCGCCGCATGGGTCGCATGATCAACGTCGCGGACAAATAATCCGCGCGGGTTTCGATCACTTCCGATTCTCTGAGCTTGACCACCGCACCGGACCGCTTCGGTGCGGTTTTTCTTGCGCGGGCGCGTCGGCAGGTCCTCACAAGTAGGCTGTGACCATGCCGGGCGAAGAAGACCGATCGGCGACGCCGGACGCTGAGAACGAGTCACGTTCATCACCGCGTTCTCTGCGCGCCCTGCGCGGCATCGGACCGTTGCGCTCGATGGAGCGGGGCGCCCAGCTCGTGAAGGTCGCGGCGGAGGTCGGGCTGGGCGATGTGCTCTCACGCATGGGCATCGGCGTCGAGAAGGACGGCGACGGCCGGGCGTCGCGCGAGCCGCTGGCGCGGCGCGTGCGCCTGGCGCTGGAGCGCCTGGGTCCGACATTCATCAAGTGCGGCCAGATCCTGAGCACGCGTCCGGATCTTCTTCCGGAGGACTGGATCAAGGAGTTCTCGAGGCTTCAGGCGAGCGTGCCTCCGGCGCCGTGGGACGGCGAGGACGGCGTGCGCGCCGTGCTCGAGTCTGAGTTCGAGGGGCGCGTTGACGAAATCTTCGAATCGATCGACCACGAGGCGATGGCCGCGGCGTCGATGGCGCAGGTGCATCGCGCGACGCTGCGCGACGGCGGCGACGTCATCCTGAAGGTGCTGCGCCCGCACGTCGATTCGACGATCGAGGCGGACCTCGACCTGATGCGCTGGATCGCGCGCCTGGCGGGCAAGCATCTGGATGAGCTCGGTTTCGATCCGGTGCGTGTGGTCGAGGAGTTCGCCAAGCAGCTTGCGCGCGAGACGGACCTGACGATCGAGGCGACGAGCACGGAGCGCATGGGGAACGACTTCCCGCCTGATGGCGACGTGCGCTTCGCGCGGATCTTCCGCCAGGCCTCCACGAAGCGCGTGCTGGCGCAGGAGCGCGTGCAGGGGACGATCCTCGCTGATCTTGATGCGAGCGAACTCTCTGAGGAGCGTCGCACGGAAATCGTGCGGCGCGCCGCCGACATGGTCTTCCGCCAGTGTCTCGAGATTGGTTTCTTCCACGCCGACCCGCATCCCGGCAACATCTTCGTGCTCGAGCATGATCGTCTTTGCTTCATCGACTGCGGCATGACGGGCCTAATTGCGCCGCACACGATGACGCAACTCGCTGAACTCGTGCACGGCGCGCTGGAAGGCGATCTGGACAAGGTCGTCATCCTCGCGGTGCAGATTTCCGGCGCGGATCCGGCGATCGGGCATGAGCGCGCGTTTCAGTCGGATGTGTGGGCGTTCATCGATCGGTTCAAGGGCGGCTCGCTCGCGTCGATCAAGATGGGCGAGCTGCTCAGCGAGTTCTTCACTGTGCTTCGGCGTCACCGGATGAGTTGTCCGGCGGACATCGTGTACCTGATCAAGGCGCTGACGACGATCGAGGGCGTGGCTGAGGAGCTGGCGCCGGACTTCGATGTGGTCGGTTACGTGCGGCCTTATGTCGAGCGCCTCATCAAGCAGCGTTACAGCCCGGAGGCTCTGAAGAAGCGACTGCTCGACACGACGCTTGCGTACAGCGAGATGCTCGAGCGACTGCCGAGGCGCCTTGAAGAGCTCGCGGCGACGTTGCAGCGTGGCGATCTGACGCTGCGTCACGATGTGCGCGATCTGGATCGGCTGAATCGCACGCTGGATCGGGCGAGCCACAACATCGGCTGGGCGATCGTGGTGTCGGCGATTCTGGTCGGCTCGTCGGTGGTGCTGCTGGCGGGATCTGTCGGCACGGAGCGAACGCTCATGTTGTGGCTGGGCGGCGGCGGATTCGCCGTCGCATTGGCGCTGGCGCTGTGGCGCATCGCGCTTTCGATCATCCGCAGGCCGTAGCGCTCAGCCCGGGCGTCGCCGGGGTCGCTCAGGGCGCGAAGTGCGGTTAATCTGAGGTCCGGACGACATTCGATGACGTCGGCGCGTCGGATCTGGAGCTTCGTCCCAGGCGGGGCTTGTGACGACGGGTCCATCGACACGATACGAGAGTCGGACCGGTTCGCCGCGACGATGTTCGGCGCGGCGCTGACCAGGGATGGCGGCAGCGCAAAGGGACGCACGATGAAGATTCACGAGTACCAGGCCAGGCAGCTTCTGCAGGACGCGGGTGTGCCGGTTCCTCCCGGCGTCATGATCGAGTCGGTGGAGAGCGCTGCGGGCGTCTACAAGCAGGTCGTCGAGGAAGCGGGGCTCGGCGTCGGCGGGCTCGCCGTCGTCAAGGCGCAGGTGCATGCCGGCGGTCGCGGCAAAGCCGGCTTCGTGAAGCTCGTGCACTCAGCCGAGGAGGCCACCGAGGCGGCGCGCTTCATGCTTTCGAATCGCATGGTCTCGAAGCAGACGGGCGCCGACGGTCTGGAAGTGAAGAAGCTGCTGATCGCGGCGGGCGTCGAGATCGCGAAGGAATACTACCTTGCGATCACGACGGATCGCGCGACGCGCCGCAATACGATGATCGCTTCAGCTGAGGGCGGCGTCGAGATCGAGCAGGTCGCGGCGTCGAATCCCGACGCGATCATCAAGACACAGATTCATCCGCTCGACGGGCTGCAGCCGCACCAGGCGCGCGAGGTCGCGTTCCGTCTCGGCTTCAAGGGCAAGCAGGTCGGCCAGGCGGTGAAGATCATGCTGGCGCTTGCGAAGGTGTACGGGGAGAAGGACTGCACGCTGGCGGAAATCAACCCGCTGATCGTGACGCCGCCCAGCGCTGATCATCCGGACGGCCAGGTGCTGGCGATCGACGCGAAGTTCAACTTCGACGACAACGCGCTCTTCCGTCAGAAGGCGATTGCGGACATGTTCGATCCCTCGGAGGAGAATCCTTCCGAGATGCGCGCCAGTCGCATCGGGCTCTCGTACATCGCGATGGAGGGGAACATCGGCTGCCTCGTCAACGGCGCGGGCCTGGCGATGGCGACGATGGACACGATCAAGCATTTCGGCGGCGAGCCGGCGAACTTCCTCGACGTGGGCGGCAGCGCCAGCGAGGAGGCCGTCACGGAGGGATTCCGCATCATCCTGTCGGATGAGCACGTCGGCGGGGTGCTGGTGGACATCTTCGGCGGCATCATGCGCTGCGACGTGATCGCGCAGGCGGTGGTGAACGCGGCGAAGGAGATCGGCTTCACGGTGCCGCTCGTCGTTCGCCTCGAGGGCACAAATGTCGAAGAGGGTCGTCGCATTCTCGAGTCGGCGCGCGATGAGCTTCCGACGATGCAGCCGGCGACAGACCTCGGCGACGCCGCCGAGAAGGTGTGCGCCGCAGTCGCCTAAGCCCCCCCTGCTCTCAAGACATTACGTCGTTGTTCGTTATCAGGGACGCGGTGCGCGCCGGCTATACTTGGCTGAGTCGTTTTCGAGGCGCTGCTGCAATGTCGCTGCGATCAGCCATTCTCCCTGTTCTTCTGACGTTTACGTGCGCAGGCGCTGCGCTCGGAGCGCACGGTCGCTATCTGCTGGAGCCGCAGGCTTCGGGCGATGTGTTCGAGTACACGTCGGAGCAGCCGTATTTCTTCGATGAACAGGTGTACGACTCAGAGACGGGCGCGCGCATCGGGCTGATGACGTTCGACTTCGACACGTATTCCGGGGATCCCGACGGCATGACGCTCGGCGGCGGCGCGCTGGCGGGCGGGTTGCTTCTGAATACGAACGCGACGATCCGCGACGGCTATTCGCTGCACTTCGTGCAGATCGTGACGGCGACGGTGTCCGGGACGATTTCGATGCAGCAGTGGAACCTGCCGTCGCGCGACGCCGGGCCTTATCCGGATGCGCGTCCGACGGATCCTGCGTTTGCGTCGGAGCGTGTCGGGACGGATCCGCCGGCGCTGAGTCTGGTGGATTATCCGCGTCGCGCGTTCGCGGGCGGCGACCAGGAATGGGTCGCGGAGCTCGGTCTCGTGGCGTATTCCGACGACGCGTTTCTTGAAATCGACGGGCGTTTCTTCCGCGAGGCGCGCGTCATCGACACATTCCAGTGGGGATTTGCGATGGACACGAGCGCCACGCCATTCGGCGCTTCCAATCTGAGCGCCAATCCGGCGCCCTCGGGATGGGGAGCGCCGAGCGCGACGTATCTGGACACGCTGAACTCGTTCTATGACGGGCTCGGCGGCGGCGGAACGCAGTCGGCGCGATTCCATTTCATTGACGCAGACGATGTGTACCTGCCATCGCCTGGCGGCGCGCTCGTGTTGTCTCTTCTGGCGCCCATGTTCGGACGGCGACGTCGGGAGCGCGAGATCGCATGAGTGAGTCGCCTGCGGCCACGCTTCGACATGAGGGCGCCGTTCGCGCCTGTTGCTTCTCACCGGATGGCGAACACCTTGCGACGGCGGGCGCCGATCGTCTGATTCATGTGTGGTCCACATCCGACTGGTCGGCGCTGGCGTCGTTCGGCGGCCATGAGCGCAGCGTCGGATCGCTGCGCTTCTGCTGCGGCGGCGCGCGTCTGCTGAGCGCCTCGACGGATGGAAGTGTGCGCGTGTGGTCATTTCCCAACGGCGAGGCGCTGGGGCGGCGCGAAGGGCATCGATCGGCGGTGTGCGCGCCGGACGAGGAGTTGATTGCATCCTGGCGGGGGAAGAACCAGTGCGTGCTCTGGAATGCGCTGGATGACGCTTACGAGCAGCGTCTGCGCGCGGCGGGGCGCATCAGCGCGATGGTCTTCACGCCGGATGGGCGTCAGTTGATCGTGGCGCCGTCGGGCGAGGACATCGAGGTGTGGGATGTCGAGCGCGCGGTGCGCGTGGAGACGATCGCATCGGATCCGGAAGAGGTCGTGGACCTGGCGTGCGCGCCGCTTCCGGAGAAGCTGGTGGTGGCCGGCGCCTCCGGGCGGCTGGAGCTGCATGCGCTCGGGACCTGGGAGGAATCGGGCTCAATCGAACTCGGGGCGGGGCCGGTGCGGGCGATGGGGATCTCGTCAGGCGGACGGCTGGTGGCGATCGGCGGCGAGGGGCGCGTGCGTCTCTTCGACATCGAGCGGCTGGAAGCGATCGAGGCGTGGGATCTGCCGGTGCGCGGCGTCCATGACGTGGCGATCAGCCCGAACGGGGCGTGGATTGCGGTGGCGGCCGCAGACGGGCTGGTGCGTGTCTGGCCCCTCCAGTGGCGTTCAGGCAGGGCTGGCCGCCCTGATTCGGGGCCGGCGGCCGCAACCGGCGGGGCCTAGGCGCCTATCATCAGCGGCATACTGGAACGATCGTTCCAGTCTTTGGGATCAGCTGACGAGGAAAGGAACGAGCATGGGACAGCGAGTAGACACGAAGCACGTCGACGGTCGCCGGGATCTTCATTTCACGAGCGTTGACGAGGCGCTGGCGGACGTGGACCGGATCGTCGAGGCGGATCGGGCGGGGACGCTTCGTCGGCTGGGCAACTGGACTGTCGGGCAGAACTTCGAGCACGTCGGGATGCTGATCAAGGGCTCGTATGACGGTCTCGACTTCAAGGCGCCGCTGGGGCTTCGGGTGATCGTGAAGTTGTTCCGGAAGAAGTTCCTTCGGGATCCGTTTCCTTCAGGGATTAAGTTGCGCGGCTCGTTCGAGGCGGTCATTCCACGGAGCGACTTCTCGACGGAGGAGGGCGCTGCGTACATTCGGGAGCAGCTTCTCCGGATCAAATCCGGTGAGAAGATGACGCAGCCTTCGCCGCTGCTGGGGAAGGTGACGCACGACGAATGGGTCGGCATTCACCTGAAGCACGCTGATCTGCACTTCAGCTTCCTGATCCCGGGCGATCCGCGCGGGGAGGAGGCGCCGGCGGAGGCGGTAGCGGCGGGCGCGTAGGGCCTGCGTCTATGATGTGCTCCTTTGACGATCAGGCGCATCATGCGCGGAAGGAGTGATCACGGTTATGGACTCCACATGCAAGGTCCTCGCATTCTCAGGAAGCATGCGCAAGGACTCTTTCAACACGAAGCTCGTGCGCGCCGCGGCCCGCGGGGCGAGCGCCGAGGGCGCCGACGTGACGGTGGTCGAGTTGCGCTCGTATCCGCTGCCGGTTTTCAGTGAGGACCTGGAGGCGAGCGAGGGCACACCTGCGGCTGCGGTGGAGATCAAGGAGTTGCTCAAGTCGCACGACGCGTTTCTGATCGCGTCACCGGAGTACAACGGCTCGCTGACGGCGGCCTTGAAGAATGTGATCGACTGGTCGAGCCGCAAGGCGCCGGGCGAAGCGCCGCTTGCATGCTGGCGCGGCAAGACGGCGGGCCTGCTTGCGACGTCGCCTGGCGCGCTTGGCGGTCTGCGTGGTCTGGCGCACTTGCGCACGATTCTCTCTGGCATCGGCGTGATGGTGATTCCGGATCAGCGCGCGATGGGCGGAGCAATGGAGGCCTTCGACAGTGAAGGACGGCTGATTGATGAGAAGGAGCGCGCGGCGATCGAGGCGATCGGCGCCGAGGTCGCGCGAACGGCGTGCCTCCTGAATGACGGGCGATAGGAGCAGCGTTTGGGCAAAGGATCCACATCCATCGTGACGGGCAACGAGAGGACCTGGGAAGAGCGTCTCGAGATCATCGTGCAGACGATGCGCGAGATGAGCTTGCAGCGCGATCCGCAGGAGGTCGTACGCGCCTACGGGGAACGGATGCGGGTTCTGCTGAACGTGGACGGGATGGTGGCGCTCTCGCGCCGGGGTCTGGAGCCGCCGCAGTACAAGGTGACGCGCTCTTCGGCGTGGACTGAGAAGATCAATCCCTGGGAGCAGCCGGACAAACTGCCGGTTTTCAATGAGGGTTTGCTGGGCGAGTTGATGTACGGGGATGAGCCTCGGGTGATCAACGACGTGCGCCTGTCGCCGGACGATCCGGGGGCGTTCTTCCTGCAGGGGCATCGGTCGCTGGTGGCGATTCCGGTGTACGACGAGGGGCACGCGAAGAACATGGTGGTGCAGACGCGGCGCGACGCGAACGCGTTTGATCCCGAGCAGCTTCCGGAGTCGGTGTGGCTTTCGAATCTCTTCGGGCGGGCGACGCACAATCTCGTGCTCTCCCACCAGGTGAAGCAGGCGTACGACGAGATCGACCGGGAATTGCAGGTCGTGGCTTCGATTCAGAAGTCGCTGCTGCCTGATCGGCTGCCTGATATTCCGACGATGGACCTGGCGACGTTCTACGACGCGTCGAAGCAGGCAGGCGGGGATTACTACGACTTCTTCGCGCAGCCGGATGGACGCTGGGGCATTCTGATTGCTGATGTGAGTGGTCACGGCACGCCGGCGGCGGTGCTGATGGCGATTCTGCACAGTCTTGCGCACACATTCAGCGCCCAGCCGGGCGCGGCGCCGGATCAGTTGCTCAGCTATCTGAACAATCGACTGGTCGAGCGCTATACGCGCGACACGGGGACGTTCGTGACGGCGTTCTACGGCGTGTACTGCCCGCAGAACAAGACGCTGGAGTACTCGGTGGCCGGGCATCCGGCGCCGCGTGTGAAGCGGTGTGATGACGGGTCGCTCTTCTCCATTGACTGTGCGCGCGGCTTGCCGCTGGGCATCCTGGATGACGCGGAGTATGAATCGCGCACTGCGGAGCTCACGACGGGCGATCAGATCATCTTCTATACGGACGGCATCACCGAGGCGATGAACCGGCAGAACGAGCTCTTCGGCGCCGATCGCCTCGACGAGGAGCTCGAGAATTGCGCTCTGAGCGCCGACGGGCTGGTGACGAGCGCGATGTCGGCGGTGGACGCGTTCCGGAATGGTCGGCCCGCGGATGACGATCAGACGATGATCGTGGCGAAGATTCTCTGAGAACCGTAACGAGCGCATCGAGCGCGCAGGGTCATTAGACTCGGCGCATGACGCTGTTGTGCGTGCCGATCATGGTCGAAGATCTTCCGAGCGCGCTTGCGGATGCGAGCGCGGCGCAGGAACTCGGCGCGGAGCTTGTTGAGTATCGGATTGACAGCGCGTTTCATGGCGAGGGCGATGAGGAGGGGCACGCGCTCGCGCATGCTCTGAGCGCCGGATCGCCGTTGCCCTGCATCATCACGTGCCGCACGGCGGATGAAGGCGGGGAGTACGACGGGGACGAGGCGTCGCGCATTTCGCTGTACGAGTCGCTGGGCGCGTCGGACTCGCCGCCGCGCTATCTGGATCTGGAGCTTTCGAGCTGGCGGCGCTCTGCGAATCTGCGTCAGAAGGCGCTGCTCTCGGTTGATCATGCGAATCAGGGGCGTGATCTGGCGACGTCGCTCGTGCTTTCGTCGCATGACTTCGACGGACGGCCGCGGGATCTGCTGCAGCGGCTTGGTGAGATGCGCGAAGTCGAGGCGGCGCGCGTGCTGAAGATTGCGTTCCGGGCTCGATCGCTTCGGGACAACCTGGAGCTCTTCGACCTGCTTCTGGAGCGGGACCGGCCGATGATCGCGCTGGGCATGGGCGCGTACGGGCTGATGTCGCGCGTGCTGGCGCCGAAATTCGGGGCGTTCCTGACGTTCGCTTCGCTGCGGGATTCGTCGGCGACAGCCCCGGGTCAGGCGACGATCGAAGAGATGCGGGAGCTGTATCAATTTGATTCGATCGGCGCCGAGACGCGCGTGTACGGCGTGATCGGGGATCCGGTGTCGCACTCGCTTTCGCCGCTAGTCCACAACGCTGCGTTCTGCGCGCCGGGTGTGGAGCATGACGGCGTGTATCTGCCTTTGCCGGTTCCTGGGGAATGGGAGCACTTCAAGGCGACGGTCGGAGCGCTGGTTGATCACGCGGGTCTGGATTTCTGCGGCGCGAGTGTGACGATTCCACACAAGGAGCATCTGATCAGGCTCGCGCAGGAGCGGGCTGATGAAGGATGGGTCGTTGAGGAGGGCGCGCTGGCCGCGGGGGCGGCGAATACGCTTGCGCGATGTAACGACGGGTGGCTCGTGACGAATACGGATGCGCCGGCAATTCGAGCTTGCGCGCAAGCCGCGCTTGGTGATGACCTGGATGGGAAGCGAGCGCTTCTTCTTGGCGCAGGGGGCGTGGCTCGCGCGGCCGCTTCAGCGCTGGGCGGCGCTGGAATGCGTGTTGTGATCGCAGCGCGGGATGCTTCGAAGAGCGGCGCCCTCTGTGATGCGCTGTCTGAATGCGGCGAGATCGAATCGTGCGCGTGGGACGAACGGCATGGGCAGGAGGCGGCGCTTGTCGTGAACTGCACGCCGGTGGGCATGAGCACAGGACCGTCGCCGGAGGCGTCACCGATTGAGATCGATCGGATCGAGTCGCACTCGCCGGAGGCGGTGATCTTCGAGACGGTGTACAGCCCGCTGGAGACACCGCTGGTGCGCAGCGCGCGCGAGGTTGGATTGGATGTGATCGACGGCGCGTCGCTGTTCTGCGCGCAGGCGACGATGCAGTCCGAACTCTGGACGGGCGCCGCGGCGCCGGTGGGGCTTTTTGATCAGTTGGCGCGGCGCCGGCTGGCTTCGGAGTAGCGCCCGATCAGTTGAGCTTGACGCGCAGGGAGAGCGGGTCTTCGCGAACGAAGATGCGGACATCGCCCTTGTCGGTTCTCAGGACGACGCTGTTGGCGCCGTTGTTGAGCACGGTGTGGAACGATGAGCCCTGCGCCGTCGAGCCAGACACGACATCCATGGATCTGAATGAGACGATGCCGTCATGGGAGTTGGCGTCGATGTCGCCGGTAGAGCCTGGCGGGACGAGGTAGGCGATGTCGCCGGCGGTGGTGACGAGGGCGACGGGCTCATCCATACGGTGCGGCGTGCGCACGAGGACGGGGCCGTTCTTGTTCTCGACCTGGAGCGAACCGGAGACGCCCTTGAGTTCGACGATGCCGTTGGCGTTGTTGACGCGGGCGCCGGTGCAGCGCGGCATGGAGACGAGCACGTCGATGCGATGATTGACGGCGGTGGAATCTGGCGAGATCGCGCGGACGCGGAGGACGGGCCAGGGGCCGTCGTCTTCGAGCGAGGCGCTGAACTCGACTTCGTCAGCGAGGAAGGGGCGTTCCTTCTTGGCGACCTTCGTTGAGACGCGGATGAGGGCCGTGGCGGTGATCTGCTCGGCGCTGGGATCGACGATGACGCGGACATCGCCCTTGTTGTTGGTGACGTCCACGGCGGCGCCGACGGGGGCGACGGACTCTGAGTATGCGACGGTGCGGGGATAGCTTGTCCAGCAGCCGGAGAGGCAGGCGCAAGCGATGATGGCGAAGGCCGTCATGGCGATGCGACTGCGAGCGGGTGTGATCGTCGATGTGGCCACGTCCGTGCCTCTTTGCGAATGCGGTTTGCGGTGGGCGCTCGGATCCCCTGTTGGACGAGCGCGCGTCAGTGTAGGGAATCGGCGAGGCGGGGCCTTCGCTGGTGCGCGTCGCGCGTGATAACGAGGTTGGACGGTGGGGTCGCGCCAGCGGGGCGGGCGGTCCGCGGTGATTCAGCGGTCGGGAAGGAGATCGCGGGGCGTGCCATAGGAGCCCCAGGCGCAGATGAAGCTCTTGGGTTGATGGAGCTTCTCATCCATCCAGAAGGACCATTCCTTGCTGGCGCCCTGCCCGGGGTAGCTGTTGACGCGGCGCGCGGAGCCATCGAGGAATGAGACGATGTAGCGACGGTCGCCGTGCCAGTTGCCGTATTGGACCCCGCCGTAGCGATCCCAGGTCTCCTCGGAGACGCGGAGCGCGGCGTAGCCTGCGGCGTCGAATGTGAGGATGAATCGCGAGGGATTTCCGACATCGGCGGGCTTGCTTTTCCGAACGACGCCTGAGACATAGAAGCCGGTGAGGTTGCCGGGCTCGGCCCAGATCCAGTCGTTGGCGCGGTAGCTGGTGCCGCGCGTGCCGTAGACGGTGTCGCGGAGATCCTGCGCGGATGTCGCCTGTTCGAACCAGTCTTCGGTCTGGCTGACGATGCGATCGAAGTTGAGATCGCTGTAGTGCATGCCGGTGTCGTTGGGGCACTGGAAGATCTGCGCCCGACCGAGTTCGTTTTCTTCGGAGCCGATGTAGGGATTGACGGGTCGATCGGGGGTGACGACGGAGGAGGTATTTGCGGCTGATGTGCCGTGACTGAAGAAATCGACGCCGCCCCAGTCCCACATGTGGTGGTCGTAGACCTTGAGCGTGCGTCCGTCGTTGGTGGTGACGCGTTTCTCTTCGGTGGGGAAGAACTGCCATTCGGCGACGTAGGAGGACCAGCCGACGCTGATCTGCCGCTGATTGGTCATGCACTTGAGATCGCGAGCGGCCTTGCGCGCGTTGCTGAGCGCGGGGAGCGTGATCCCGATGAGCAGCGCGATGATCGAAATGACAATCAGGAGCTCGACGAGGGTGAATGCGCGTCGACTCGGTCTGAGAGTCAGATGGCTGCGGCTCATAAGCTCCTCCGCCAGAGAGGGATGGGCGCCCGGATGGAGTGTACGGCCGGGGCGAGGCGCCGTCCAAAGTTTTTGTTCGCGCAAACGAACGTCTGGATTCGTTTGCGCCGTGTTTCCAGACCCATTCAACCTGAATGAGGCGGGCGCGCAGGGACAGAATCGCTGCACTCGATGAATCGTCATGTGATGTAAGACGAGGCGCAGAATCAGGCGGAGATGCGCCAAAAAAAGAGACTCCCCGCCCAAAACAGAGGCGGGGAAGCCCCATCTCCTCAATCGCGGGTCGATCACTGCTCTTTCGCGCCGCTCCGCCAGAGGGGCTCGAAGGGGTGATCGCCGCAATGGGCACTCCCGGACTTGAACCGGGGACACCTGCATTTTCAGTGCAGTGCTCTACCAACTGAGCTAAGTGCCCGATCTGTCGCCCGGTCGTGGGGCGAGGGGAGACGTTAGCAAAGGGAGGTGGGGCGAGCAAGACCACGGATGTTCGGGAGCGCCTGTAGGATTCCTCGCCCATGACCGGCCGTGATACGAGTGTGAGGCATCGATGTGCGATCAGCGGCATCGGGCTTGTGACGCCGCTGGGACACAGCGCGTGGGAGACGATTCGCGCGCTGCTGGAGGGGCGTCGGACGGCGGACCGGCTCGGGGAGATGCCTGAGGAGGTGGATCCGCTGGTGCTCGCGAAAGCGACGGGCGGCTCGGCGTTTTCGACTTTCAGCGCGACGGATCCGGCGGTGGACCTGGCGGAGCGCGCGGCCCGGGAGGCGCTGACCGATGCGGGTGTCGAGGCGGCGCGCGACGTGCGGATGATCGCGGCCAGTTCGAAGGGCGCCGTGACGGGGCTCTTTGATGATGCGTCGAGTGAGCGGCGCGCGGAGACGATTGCGCTCTCGCCGCATGGGTATCTGAGCTGGCATCTGCGCTCGCGTCTTGGCGCAGGCGACACGAGTTCCGTCGTTGCGGCGTGCTGCACATCGATCGCTGCGCTGCATCAGGCGCGGCTCGAGATTGAATCGGGCGAGCGGGAGCGCGTGCTGGTCGTGGGCGTGGAGTCGGCGATGCTGGCGGCGTTCGTGCATTCGTATAAGCGGCTTGGCGTGCTGGCGCCGATGGCGCCGGCGAGCGCGTACTACGGGCGGCCGCTGGATGCGGAGCGGTGCGGGTTCACGCTGAATGAATGCGCGGCGGCGGTGCTGCTGGAGCGCGACGGCGAGGCACGGCAGACGCATGGGATGCTGTGCGGGACGGCGCTGGCGACGCAGCCCTTTGATCTCGTTCGGGCGGCGGGGGCGTTCGATGCGCTCACTCGCGTGATTCGGCGGGCGGCGCCGGGCGATGAGCGCATTGCGCTGGTGCAGCCTCATGCGACGGGGACTGCTGACAATGATGAGCGGGAGTTGCGGGCGATCGAAGCGGCGCTTGGGGATCGATGCGCGGGGACGCCGGTGTATGCGAGCAAGGGCGCGGTCGGTCACGGGCTTGGCGCGGCGGGGCTGGTGAATGTCGTGCTGAGTTGTCTGATGGGGCGCGTGCGGAAGACGGCGCCGATGGGGTGGATCGCCACGCCGGTGGAGTCGCGGATGGAGATTGCGCCGGCGGGGAGCGATGTGACGGGCGGGCTTCATGTGATTACGGCGGCGGGATTCGGCGGGCATGTGGGATGCGCGGCGGTTGAGATCTGAGGGGGCGGAGCGCAAGCGTTGGTGAGCGCGGCGATCGCTTACGGATCTCTCCTGATTCTCGAGCGATGGAGAAGAAGTAGGAGAAAGGAGCCCTCACCCTGCCCTCTCCCATAAACGCTGCGCGTTTCGGGGAGAGGGTGGGACGCAAGCGTTGGCGGGCGCCAAGTGCGCATGTCGGACGCGCATCTGTAGTCGAGGCTGGGAGAGGAGAGAGATTGGGGAGCCCTCACCCCGGCCCTCTCCCACTCGGCTGCGCCTGCGCGGGAGAGGGAGCGGAGGCGGCGTTGCGTCAATCTGAGAGCGCCTTGGCGAGGGCGATGAACTGCTCGACCGTGAGTTGCTCTGCGCGCATGGTTGATTCGACGCCTTGCGGCCAGTCGATGTCTCGGCCCAGGAGTGCGCCGAGTTGCTTGCGGCGGCTGGAGAAGGCGCGTTCGGTGCAGGCGAGGAGCGCGTCGAGGTCGCTCGTCAGCGGTTCGGCGCGGCGCGTGATCGAGATCATGGCGCTGGTGACCTTGGGGCGCGGCCAGAAACACTCGGGGGGCGCGCTTGCGATGCGCTTGACTTCGCAGAGGGCCTGGAGGAGGACGGAGAGTTCGCCATAGTCGCGGGAGCCGGGGTGGGCGAGGATGCGCTCGGCGACTTCCTTCTGGATGGTGACGTGCATGGCGCTGCAGTTCGGATGGCGCAGCGCGAGCGTGAGCATGAGGGGTGTGGCGGCCTGGTAAGGAAGATTGGAGACGAGTTTGAACGGTCTTCCCTCGACTCGTCTGACGACTTCTTCGTTGATGGATCGTTTCGTGGCGAGGCAGTCGCCTCGGATGAGGGTGAGGCCGCCGCGCTGAGGATTGGCGTATTCGTCTGCGATGAGATCGGCGAGTCCTTCGTCGAGTTCGCAGGCGATGAGATCGCAGCCGGTTTCGAGAAGCGCGCAGGTGAGTGCGCCGGCGCCGGGGCCGACTTCGAGGACGAGATCCCCGGGCGCGAGATCGGCGGCATCGACGAGCTTGCGGAGCAGGTTGTGATCGATGAGGAAGTTCTGGCCGAGGTGTTTGCGCGGGGCGAGGCCTCGTGCTTCCATGAGCGCTTTGAGCTCGGTGCGTGTGAGCATGCGCTAGGGATCAGGCGGGATCGAGCGAGCTTGGAAAGAGCTGCTGTCCGGCTGTGGCGATGCGGAAGGCGAAGAAGATGAGGCTTCCGAAGAGGGCGACGAAGGCGATGGTCGTGCCGACGAACCACTGGTCGAGGTCATAGGTCAGTGTGGTCGTCTGCATGATCATGTTGACCACCCAGAACATGAAGAGCGCGATGAGGCCCGAACGCGAAATGAGGAAGACAACCGCCAGCGTCGTCAGCGCCGGGAAGAAGTAGGCCGCCGCTCCTTCCATGGGTCCAGCGCCCTGGAGAAAGTAGAAGCCAAAGACAACGATGGCGCCGAAGAGCGACTGCACCCAGGACGGCGCAGGGATGATCGAGCGCGCGATGACGAAGACGAACAGCACGGTGAGCGCGTTGCCGATTCCGACAGCGACCTGGGCGAGAAGGAGCGCGACTCCGAAGGTGTTCTCGATTGGAACGCCAGTGGCAGCGCCCATCGAGCCGTATCCAATCAGGAGTCCCACTGCGTATGCAATGCCCCACCAGAGGCTCGCCGTGGAGAGTCCGATGAGCATCTCGCGTCCAAGCGCCGGGTCTTTCCATCGTCCGGAGATCAGGCGACTCCAGGCGACGAGCGCTCTCGGATAGAGCTTGCGGATGTAGGGCTCGAGACCGACGTAGAGGACACATGCGACGAATGCGCGCACGAGTCCATAGGCCAGCGCGGCGAAGATCTGCGTCGGCCCGTAGGCAAGCGTCCCGCTGTGATCGGTATAGAGCGCGGCGGCGCCGAAGGTGAGGAGGAACATGGCCACGCCGAGACGGAAGAGTCCCTTCCGATCGATTCGGCGCATGCGGTAATTACGAAAGGCGAGAATGCCGCCGCCGATGAGGCCGATCATCAAGTGCAGGTTGTATGACTTTCGCTGCTCCTCCTTGAATGGCGGCTCCGTGAGGAGGAAGACGGAGTCGGCGCCGCCCTCATTGACCTCGAAGAAGGTGAGCGCGCCTTTGAACTCGGCGACGTCGATGCGCACCTGGACAGCTGTCGCATCGGAGTCTGCGCCGACGAATGCGCGGCGCCTGTCCCATGCGACGGACGGGGCGAAGTCTGCGTTCACTTCGCGGAGTTCCCCGATTTCGTATCCGGCGAGCTCGAGGATCGACGCGAGATCAACAGTCGCTCCATCGTTGGCTTCGGGACCGGCGAGTGGAGGACGCGAGCCATCCGAGACGACGCGCAGTCCGAGCAGCCTTCCCGTGCGCGACAGGACGACCTGCGTCATGCCGGGCGTGGTTTCGGGTGGATCAGTGCGCGAGACGCGCCCGCCGAGCCAGTCATTGCTCGGCAGGGTGGACCGGATCGGGACCATGGGCTCCGGGCTGGTCCGAAGCCAGAAATAGAGCGTCGTGGGTCTTTCCTGCGCGAAGAACTCCCAGCGATCGTTCGAGGCAAGCTCGTACCCTTCATTCATCCGGCTTGTGACGAGTTCGTAGTCCCACGCAGTGTCTTTGGGCTCTCTGTCATATCCCAGCGCATCGAGGATCTCGAGCGCGCGATTCTCGAGAATGCTGGGCGACAGCATGCCTTTGTGCGCGCGATCGGCCGAGTTGATCGTATGGATCACGATGACGCCGATGAGGACGAGCGCCGTGAAGACGGCCATCGCGAGCGCCACGACCGCGTTGCCAGCGCCGGAGCGCCCGGCGGCTGCGACAAGTTCGGGCGAGGGCGTTTCGCCGGCTTCGATCATCGCGCGAAGCGGATCGCCGCCGGGAAGCGCGGCCATGACGGCGAGCGCGTTGGGCGGGCGATCTTCGGGCTTGGTCTCAAGGCACCAGAGGATGACGCGTTCGACGGTTGGATCGAGATCCGCGACGAGGTCTGAGGGGTTCGTCGTCGTGCGCGAAGAGGTATGGATGTCCTTGAGTTCCGCGATCGTGTTCGCGCTGTGCGCGCGTTTGCCGGTGAAGAGCTCGAACAGGACGAGTCCCAGAGAGTAGATGTCGGACTGGCGGGTGACCGGTCCGCCTTCGAGTTGTTCGGGCGCCATGTAGGCGGGCGTGCCGACGACGTGTTGTTTGCCTTCGCTCAGGTCGCTGACTACGCCCGCGACGCCGAAGTCGGTGATGCGCGCCTTGCCGCGGCCATCGATCATGATGTTGGCGGGCTTGAGGTCTCGGTGGATGACCCCCTGCTCATGCGCGGCGGCGAGCCCGGCGCAGATCTGGCGCGCCAGCTCGATGCCCTTGTCGCCTGAGATCCTCCCGATGCGTCGGAGAAGGAGGCCGAGATCTTCGCCGTCGATGTACTCCATCGAGAAGAAGGACTGTCCTTCGGCTTCGACGATGTCGTAGATGCGGCAGACGTTTGGATGGCTGATCTGACGCGTGAGACGGACTTCGTCGCGGAGTTTCTCGAGTCGCACGGGATCAGCGATGAGATCGTGCGGAAGGAACTTGAGGGCGATCGATTGGCCGAGTGTGAGGTCGTCTGCGCGATAGACCTCGCCCATGCCTCCGCTGCCGAGGTCGGCGACGATGCGATAACGTTCGGCGAGGAGCTGGCCGGACTGGAATCGGCCGATGCGCGAATGCGGCGCGCCGGTGGAGTCCTGTGGTGGTGTGGTCACCACCTCGGACATGCTGGTGTCACGGTCCTGGTGATCGCTGCGTTCGGTCACGCGGAGCAGGATAGCCGAGTCAGGCGCGGCGGAGCGTTATCTCGACGATCTCGGGCGGGACTCCGAAGCGCACCGGGAGGATGGACATGCCGACGCCGCGCGAGACGAGCACGGGCGCGACGGGTCCTTCAATGAGACCTCCTGCGTATTTCTGGCCGAAGACGCTGGGGACGATGGGCGTGCCGAGGAGGGGAACTCGAACCTGGCCGCCGTGGGTATGCCCGCTGAGGACGAGGTCATATCGCGGGTCGGATCGATCGCCGGTTGCGATGCGACTCTGATGATCGAGTTCGCTCGCATCTGGATTGTGGCAGAGGACGAGACGCGGCGTGGACGGTTCGACGTCGCTCAGCGCCGTGTCGAAATCAGCGACGTGCGTCGTCAGGTCGCCGACGCCTGCGATGCAGATTGCGTTCATCATTGGCGATTCTGTGACGACTTTGTCACGAGCGTAGAAACGGCGATCGTTGTCGATCATGTGGACACCGACGCGCTGAAGGGCGCGGCTCATGCCTTCGCCATTTGCGTACCAGTCGTGGTTTCCGAGCACTCCGAAGACAGGTGCGCCTGACTGGACAAGCGGCTCGAAGAGCGCGGCGGCTTCCTGCATTCGTCGCTCGTCGCGGTGCAGGTAGTCGCCAGTGAGCACGAAGATATCCGGATCGAGTTCGACGCCTTGACGGATGGCGTGTCTGATGAACTTCGATGAGACTCTCGGACCGAGGTGGGTGTCTGAGATCTGGCAGATGCGCAGGCCGTCGAGCGACGTCGGCAGGTCGCGAATCGGGACAGCGTATCGCGCTAATTTCAGTCGCCAGGGATCGATGAGCGTCGCCTTGGCGGTTGAGCCTGATGCGCCAAGCGCCGCGAGCGCGATTCCGCCATCGAGAAGGAGACGTCGCCTTGAATGATCAACGGCCGGCGTCTGACTGCGGCCAGTCAGTCGGCGCGGCATCAAGCGTGCGCGAAGGCGCAGGAGCGCGTGGGCACCGATGATCCAGCATGCGCTGGAGATCGCCGAGGCGACAATCGTCGATGGCAACGAGACGAGCGCCGAAGGTCCCTGCATCCCGCGCACAAAGAACCACCCGGGTAGTGACGCGATGTGCAGGAAGTTGGAGATCTGGACATCTGATGTTGCGGCCGGCGCAGCTGGATCGAGGGGCGCGGCAAGCGGCGCGATCCAATGACGCCAGTGGGAGAATGCCTGCGCGCCCGTCAGCGCGATGAACGCGATGAAAGTGAGCGCATATCTCGTCCGTATTCGGCTGAGGCGTTCTGTCATTCCCGGTCTTCCGATCCCCCACCCGTCCGTGTTGATGAGCGTGCTACGACAGGCGCGCCGCCGGGTTCAACTGAATTCGGGGTATCGGTCAGATCAGGTTATGACTCCTGCTCGGCAGGCTTCGCGGGCGTCGGGCGCGGGTTGTCGCTGTAGCGCTCGAAGAACTCGATGATGCGCAGGAGGCGGTCCATGCGCTGTTTCGGATCGCCGGTGCGGGAGAGGTCGTGTCCGGCGCCGGGATAGCGGACGTACTCGACGGGGCGCTCCAGTTCCTTGAGGGCGCGGTACATCATCTCGCTCTGGCTGACGCCGGTGCGAAGGTCGTTGCTGCCGTGCATGATGAGGAAGGGCGTCGTGATGTTGTTGACGTGTGTGAATGGCGACTCGCGCACGAGGAGGTCGCGGATCTCGGGCTGCCAGGGGAATCCCCCGAAGGCGTGTTCGACGAGGATCCATGCGTTGCCTTCGCCAAAGAAGGTCTCGAGGTCGTAGACGCCGCGCTGGGCGACGGCGGCCTTGAATCGATCGTCGTGCGCGATGATCCATGCGGTGAGATAGCCGGCGTAGGAACCGCCGGTGATGACGAGTCGGTCCGTGTCGATCCAGTCGTTGTCCGCGATGGCCTGGTCGAGGCATGCGAGGACATCACTGGAGGGTGTGTGTCCCCAGTCGGCGTGGTTGGCGCGCTGGAAGTCCTTGCCGTAGCCGCCGGAGCCGCGCGGATTGGAGTACACCACGCCGTAGCCGAAGGAGCACATGAGCTGGAACTCGTGCCACATGGATGATTCGGCGGGCCCCCACATGGCCATCGGGCCGCCATGGATCTGGAGAACGGTCGGATACTTCTCACCGGGTTGGATGTCTGTGGGCGGCATGACCCAGTACTGGATGCGCGCGCCATCTTCGCGCTCGATCCATCTCTCCTCAGGAACAGAGATGCGCTTGTCTGCGAGGAAGGAGGTGTTGAGATCGGTGAGGCGCTTGCGCGTGCCGTCGCGATTGATCTCGTAGAGCTCGCAGGGATTCTCGGGAGTGCTGATCGCGGCGAGGATGCGGCCGCCGGCTTCATCGAAGGCGAGGGTCTCGACGGTGTCGGGGATGATGCGCACCGGATCGCCCTCTTCGTGACGCAGGTTCGTGAGGAAGAGAGGCGTGCTTCCTTCCCAGCGCGAGGAGAAGAGGAGCTTGTCGTCGGAGGTGGCGACGGGCGGCGAGCAGTCGGAGGGCCAGTCGCCGCTGGACCAGATGATCTGGATGCGCCGCAGCGCCGTGGAGGCGAGTCTGGGCTGGGCGTAGAGCCAGTCCTGCATTTCGGTCGTGCGGAATGAGAGCGCCTTGGCGCCGACGCTGAAGCGCGGGGAATCGATGGAGATGGCGGAGTCGGCGAGGAACGCCTGGTCGTTCTGACCGTCAGCCTGGATCAGGAAGATGGCGCTGCGGCGCTTGCGGTCGGTGTGGGTGTCGTCGCGTTCGTGATCAACGTAGACGATGTGCGATGCGTCGGGCGTCCACTGGGGATCGAGATGGTCCTTGAAGCCGTCGGTGAGTTGCCTCGGCTCGCTGGCCGAATCCGCGTCGAGTTCGACAAGAAACAGGTGCGAGAAGGCGCGCTCGTCCATGAGGGAGAGCTCATCCTGGAAGGCGAGGCGCGTGCTGACGACGGGGTTGTCGTCGCGGGCGTTGGCTTCGAGCCAGTGGCGGATGGCGGTGAGGTCGCCATCGGGTCTCGAGTCGGCGTCGTCGTGGGCATCGTCGGCGGGGCGCGTGATGTCGTCGTATTCGCGGCCGGGGCGTTCGGTGTCGTAGTGCGGCTGGCCGGGGATCTTCGACTTCGGGATGCGGGAGATGACGAGGAGGGCGTGGGAGTCGGGTCTCCAGACGGGGTTGGAGGCGCCGTGCTCGAGCGCCGTGAGTTGTCGGGCTTCACCGGGCGCGTCGAGGGGGAGCGTCCAGACCTGGGGTTTGGGCTTGGGCGCCTTGGGGTCCTTCGAAGGAGGCGGCGTTCTGACGAAGGCCAGCGCGCTCCCGTCGGGGGCGATTCGGGGCGCGGCGTCGTTGCGCTCGCCGAAGGTGAGCTGGACGGGGAGGGCGCCCTCGGCGGTGAGGTCGAGTGAGAAGAGGTGGGTCCGGTAGTCCCAGGGCTTGTCCTCGGAATCGGGGGATTCCTCGATTGACTGGATCGTGAAGATCGCCCTCGAGGCGTCGGAAGCGATCTCGATCTCGGTGATGGATCGCAGCCCGAGAAGATCTGTCGCGGTAATAGGATTGACTCGG
Source organism: Phycisphaerales bacterium (assembly GCA_028279375.1). Lineage (GTDB taxonomy): Bacteria > Planctomycetota > Phycisphaerae > Phycisphaerales > UBA1924 > JANQNW01. The sequence continues at coordinate 389,119 of JANQNW010000015.1, read as the reverse complement.
GCGGCCGGGGTGGCGGCCCCGATGTCGGCTGAGGTGGAACCGGAGGATGCAGCGATTGTCATGGCGATGATGGGCAGCGCCCTGGGAATCCGTACGGGGCTTCGATTGTTCATTGGACTGTGGAATCCGCGATGTGATGTTGTCGCTCACCGGTCTTAAGGAGCCGGGTCGCCTGGGGTTGCGGGCCGGATTCGCCCGCGAATCAGCTCGACCGGGCTGATAGTATGGGACCCCCGCCCGCGCCCGGTCCGGGGGTCAAGAGAGTACGGCACAGGCGCTGGAAGCGTGGAGATGAATCGAGCTATGAGACTGAATGGAAGAACCCTCGGAATGGGCCGGCTGCTTGCTCTGACGGCTGTGGTGCTGGGCTTGAGCGTGCTCGTGGCGAGCCCCGCACAGGCTCAGAAGTCCTCGAAGTCGACGATCGTCGTCGAGCCAGAGATGCTCGACATGGGAAACGTCGAGGCGGGGACGACGGTGACGGCTGAGGTAAAGCTCCGGAACAAGGGTCGCTCGCCGATCACCTTCACGCGCGTGAACACGAGCTGCAGCTGCATCACGGGCGCCGTGGACGGCAAGGAAGTTCGTCGAGGCGATTCGGCGACGGTGGTCGTGACGCTGGAGGTTCCGGAGGTGAATGGCCCGAGCGTGAAGACGCTGTACGCGTTCTACGAGCAGGGCAAGCCGCCGGTGAACATCCCGGTGAAGTTCGACGTGATCGGGGCGGAGCCGCTGCCGGACGGGAATGCGCCGGGGGATCAGCCTCGCGTGCCGAACCAGCCCCGGGCGCTTGATGTGACGATGGAGATCGACGGCAACGCGGATCCTTCAGCAGAGGTGGCGTTCGGCTATCTGCTTCCGGATTCGACGACGGAGCGTCGCGTGCTGCTTCGCAACAACGGCGACGAGCCGGTCGAGTTCACGCGCGTTTCGACGGGCTGCTCATGCGCGACGGGCGAGGTCGAGAAGCGACCGATCGAGCCGGGCGACGCGGCCGAGTTGATCGTGACGTTCAAGGCGAATGCGAATCCGGGCGTACAGAACCGGAATATCTCGGTTTGGGCGAAGGGCGTGCCGCGGCCGTTCGACGTCAAGGTCACGGCGGAGGTGACGCATCAACTCCGTGCTGATCCGTTCTTCATCAACATGCTGAAGGACCAGAAGGGCAAAGTGCTGATCGAGTCGGTTGACGAGCGCCCGTTCAAGGTGCTGTCTGTCGACGGCAAGAAGCCGGTGTTCGAGAAGGGCCATGGCAAGAGCTCAGCGACGTCGCACATCATCATCTGGAACATGGAGAACGTGAAAGAGGATGACGTGCCTCCGTTCCTGATCATCGAGACGGATCACCCTGAGGTTCCGATTCTCGATCTTCGCGTGATCCACATGGGGATCATCAAGAATGCGCAGGGCGAGGAGACGCCGAGCTGGATTCTCGGAACGGATCGCGTGCTGCTTGGCGCGATGTCTCCGGGCGACGCGGTGACGCGCACGTTCAAGCTCGTGAAGCTGTCGAACATCGATGATGTGAAGGTCGAGTCTCCGGACGACGCGTTCGAGGTGAAGATCGTCGAAGTGAAGCCGGTGGCGCGGGCGCTGGAGGCGACGGTCGAGTTCCGGCCGAAGACGAAGGCGAACGGGACCTGGCGCAGCGGCGTCGTGATGAGCGAGATCGTGTTCCACGCCCGGGGCGAGGAACAGTCTTGCCTCGTGTTCGCGAAGGCGCTGGACTGATCGATGAGCGCGATCCCGGTGAATGGACAGACAATCGGCAACGTCCGGGTTGAGCAGGAGACGTGGCCTCCGGTGGTGACGCTCGTGGCTGCGCTCTTCGTAGCGGGCGTGCTGCTGCTGGCTTCTGCGGCGAAGGTCATTCCGGAGGGCGGCGGCAGTTTCGGCGCTCAACTGGGTTACCTGGAGTGGTGGCACTTTGCGATCATCATCTCGCAGGTGGTCATCTCGGTGGCCGTCGTGCGCTGGCATCGTCGCTGGGAGACGTGGCTGGGCGTGATGATGTTGTTCTCGCTTTTTGCGGGATACAGCGGCTATGCGAATGCGCGCGGGATCAGCTGCGGCTGCTTCGGCACGTGGCTGGAATCGTCGACGGTGTTCCGACTCGATCTGTTGGCGATTCTCCTCGGCGGCGTGTTGGCGTGGCGCCCATCGAAGCCGGGCGGCGCCGTTGCGACGCTGGCGACGGTTTCGATGTTCATGGCGACGGTCGGCGCCGCGAGCGGCGCGACCTTCCTGCCTCCACCGCCGGAAGCGGACACTGCGATGCGCTTTATGGCGCTGCCGGTCGTGGACGAGGCGCGGGAGGCGGGGCCGGATGATCCGGCGTATCTGCTGTACATCTACAGCGAGGACTGCCCGACGTGTCAGCGGCATCTGCCTCCGATGGAGGCGTACATGGCGTCTCACCCGAATGACGACGTGCTGCGTCTGAAGACGATCTCGATGGAGATGCTGGAGGCGGAGTACGGCCTCGAGATCTGGCGCTGGGACGCAAAGCCGACGACGCTGCTCGTCGAGGGCGGGGTCATCACGAAGTCGTACTCCCTGAATGATCTTCCGAATCCGGAGCAGGTGCGCAGTGCGCTGTCGGGCGAGAGCGACCCGTTCGCGACGCTTCTCGACTTGGACATGATGTCTGATCTTCGCGCCGCGGGTCCGGATGATCCGGCGACGCTGGTGTATCTCTACAACCCGAACTGCCCGACATGCATCGAGCACCTGGTGGTCTTCGAGGACTATCTGGCGCAGCGGCCGGCTGACGACGTCATGCGTGTGCGGGTGATTTCAATGCTGGATCTCGAGGAGCAGCATGGGATCCCGCTGTATCTGTGGACGCCGCCGCAGACGATCCTGATGCAGGGTGGTGAGATCACGTCGCGCTACAACGAGGACTCGACGCCGGATCCGTTCGATGTGCTTCGTGAGTTGATCGGACACTGACGGCGCGCAGTGAATCCGACGGCTACAGTGCCTTCGGATGAACCCATGGGTGTACATCGCGATCGGCACGTTCGTCGCCGTTGATCTCTACCTCGCGTGGTTCGTGGTTCGAACGCTCGTCCGCGGCACATGGAATGGTCTCTCTTCGCGCTATCCGGGCCGGGACGCGGCGCCGGACGCCGTGGCGAAGCAGTTTCAGAGTTTTCGTGTCGGGATGGCGAACTTCGGCGGCTGCGTGCATGTGGAGGTGGATGGGGCTTACCTGCACATGTCGCCGGCAAAGGCGTTGCGCTGGCTGGGGGCGGAGCGGGTGAGCATTCCGTGGGAGGCGATCGAGTATCGGCGACCCCTGCGTGGCGGGAAGGCTGCACAGGTGCGAATCGGGCCGCATCGCGTCCAGGGGCCTGCGTGGTGCCTCGGTCTGGCGGCGCCGGATGCGGAGGGCCCGGCGTGAGGGCGGGCTCGGTCCCCGTTTGAAACGGCCCTAGACTGAAACCAAATAATGATCTTAACGGCGCGGTGTCCGCGCCCGGATCAGCGGTGGGACAAATCGCGCCTGCGAGCGCGGGAAGGAGCGTTTCAACATGAGATGCTGTGGCAACGGCCCCTTGAAGATGACGGCGATCGCGCTTTCGACGGCGCTTGCGACTTCAGTCGTGCTGCTCTCTGCGGCGAATGCGGATGACGGACCGACGCATGGCGAGGCTCAGGCGGCGCAGCGCGGCGGCGGCGGCCCCTTCGGCGACATCGACCTCATCGGCGCGATGATGGAAGTCGAGGGCTGCCTCGGTGTTGAGGCGGCGCAGACGATGAGCGGCAAGCAGGTTCTGTTTGCGTGGTTCGAGGACAAGGACGCGCTGCTGCGCTGGTATTACCACCCGACGCACCAGGGCGCGATGCGGGCGTTCTTCCCCGATCGTGAGGACCGGAAGCCGATGGCGGACATTCCGAATGACGGGCGCCCGATCATGGCCGTGGCCTCCATCACGATGGCGCCGGAAGGCACGCTCGACGGGACGGAGCTTCCGCTCTCGCAGATTGCGATCGAACTTTATTCCCCGCTGAATGGCGGCATCTTCATCGGCGGGCGATTCGCGCCGGAGGAGATGGAGGTCGAGAGCATGCTCGACGTGATGGAGCACTAAACGACGAGCTTCTTCGTTGTGCGCACAGTGCGCATGAGAAAGGGGACGCCATCCGGGGGCGTCCCCTTTTCAATTGCCTGTCTGGTTGTCTCAGCCGAGGTTCATTGTCATGAGGAACTCGGCGTTGGTCTTGGTCTTCTGGAGACGACCCTTGACGAGCTCCATCGCCTCGACAACGTTCATATCGCTGAGCACCTTGCGAAGCCGGTAGACAAGCTCGAGTTCCTTCGGATCAAGGAGCAACTCCTCACGGCGGGTGCCGGAGGCGGAGATGTCGATGGCGGGATAGACGCGCTTCTCGACGAGCTTGCGGTCGAGGTGGAGTTCGCTGTTGCCGGTGCCCTTGAACTCCTCGAAGATGACCTCGTCGGCCTTCGAGCCGGTGTCGATGAGCGCCGTTCCGAGGATCGTGAGCGATCCGCCCTTTTCGATGGCGCGGGCGGCGCCGAAGAATTTCTTGGGTCGCTGGAGGGCGCCGGAGTCGATGCCGCCGGTCATGATCTTGCCGGAGTGCGGCATCTCGTTGTTGTAGGCGCGGGCGAGTCGGGTGATCGAGTCGAGCAGGATGACGACGTCGTCACCGAATTCGACGGCGCGTTTTGCCTTCTCGATGACCATCTCTGTCACCTGCACGTGGCGCGATGACTGCTCATCGAAGGTGCTGGCGACGACCTCGACGGCCTCGGGCGTGTTGCGCTTGAAGTCGGTGACTTCCTCGGGGCGCTCGTCGATGAGCAGCACCATGACCTTCGCGTCGGGCGAGTTCGTGACGATGGCGTGCGTCATCTTCTGAAGGAGCACGGTCTTGCCGGTGCGGGGCGGGGCGACGATGAGGCCGCGTTGCCCCTTGCCGATGGGCGCGACGAGATCGACGACGCGCATTTCGACCTGCTCAGGCGTCGTTTCGAGGACGAATCGCTCTTCAGGATGAAGAGGCGTCAGCGCTTCGAATCGGCTGATGTCGTGGACGAGCTTCGGATCGCGTCCGTTGACCTTGTCGATCGTCAGGAGCGCGAAGTACTTCTCTGAGTCCTTTGGCGCGCGGAGGGCGCCGCTGATGACCATGCCGGGGAGGACGCCGCTGCGCCGGATCTGTGACGGCGATACGTAGACATCATCGGGCCCGGCGAGATAGCTGTACTCGGCGCTGCGGAGAAAGCCGTAGCCATCGGGCAGGATCTCGAGCGTGCCTTCGCAGAGGATGAGTCCTCCGGCGTCGGCGCGATGCTTGATGATTCGGTAGATGAGTTCCTGGCGGGAGAGATGGTGGAACTCTTCGAGCTCTTCCTTCTCGGCGAGCTTGAAGAGGTCTTCGAGCTCCATCTTCTGGAGTTCATCGATGTGGAGCGCTGCTTTCTCGGCGCTCTTGTAGCTGGCTGTGCCGCGTGATTTCTCGAGTTCGGCGGCTTCGCGCTCGAGGTCCTCCTCGCTGGGGAGATGATGAGCGGGGATGCTGGGCTTGGCGGGGGCGCCGCCGCCCTTCTTGCGCTTCTTCTTGCGCCGGCCGCCGCCCTGCTGATTCTGCTGTCGGTTGCGGCCGCCCTGATTCTGTTTGTTGCGGCCGCCCCCTTCTCCCTGCTGTCGCTGCTGTGGTCTGTTCTCATCACCGGAGGCCTCGGCGGGCGGATTCTCGGCGGCTTTCTGCTCGCCGGCGTTCGCCTTGGAGGTGTCCTTGCGTGAGCGGGATCGCGATCGGCTGCGGCCTCCTGAGGAGGTCTCGGTGGTCGCCGATGCGGGAGTTTCTTCAACGGTCGCTGCTGACTTGGCCATAGTGATGCTCTTCGCTTCGCGTCGTTTCACCCCGGAAGCCGCGAACCCCGAGAGGTGGTCATGGGGCCAGCGGGACATGTGTGAAGCGGCGTCTGCTCGTCTCTTCTGGTCTCGGTGAGTCCGTTCAGTGGATAGAGAGGGTTGGTGGAATCACGCGCAGTCGTGTGAATGCTCTTGAGCGCCGAACGGGCCACTGGGCCCTGTGAGCGCGCACGTCGCGTGCAGCCTCAGGAGGCTTCAGAAGGTTCACGCTTGCGGTGGATCAAAGAAGTGCGATGAGAAGTGGCGCGAGGGCCAGAATCTCCAACACATGGACTTGTTCGGTCAGAATCCGCGGGTGTCGACTCAGTTGGATTTGAGATCGATCACGGCCGGGTCAAGGCCGACTTCGTCCCTGCTTCAACATTATAGCGGCAAAGACGTCGCGGATCTGCGCCTCTAGTTCGGCGATTCCCGCGTCGTTCCTGACAATATAGTGGGATCTTTCGCGCTTTATTTCAAGCGGCATCTGTGACTTTTCCCGGCGATCGAGCTCTTCGGGGGACCAGGCCCGGGTCTCGCGCACGCGGGCCTCCCGGAGGGTCCTTTCGGCGTCAACGAAGATGACGGCGTCGCAGAGCGCATCCACACCGGCCTCGAACAGCAGCGGCGCGTCGATGACGATGGCGTCTGTCTCTGCGGCCTCGATCGCTTCCCTGTGCGCCTGGATCACCGGCGGATGCAGGAGCGCTTCCAGGCGCGCACGCTCTTCATCGGAGTTGAATATGCGCTCCGCGACGGCGCGTCGATCAAGTCGGCCGTCGGCGAGGACGATCTCCTGGCCCCACCATGTCGACAGTTCGCTCTTGATTTCCGACGTCTCGAGGAGGCGCGCGACTTCGTCGTCTGCGTTCGAGATCACGCAGCCGAGTGAGCGCAGTGCGCTCGCTGCTGCCGACTTCCCGGCGCCGACGCCGCCGGCAAGGCCGATCACAACGGGGCGCACTGGCGTGCTCTCTGAGGAATCAGACATTGAAGACGCCATTGTATCGCGGGCTGGTCGCGAGCCCGAATGAGTCGCTACGCTCCGCGCATGCCTGTGCGCCTGGCGGTCTTCGATCTCGATGGCACGCTCGCCGACACGATGGAGGACATCGCGGCGTCGATGGACGCCATGCTTCGCAACGAAGGTCTGCCGATTCCTGCGCGAGAGGCGTACAGCGCGATCGTCGGGGATGGGGCGCGTGTGGCTGTTTCGCGAGCGACGGACGGCCGATTCGACGACGACGATGAGGCGCTTGAGCGTCTGACGGAATCGTATCTTGCGGCATATCGGGTGCGCGGCGTGCGAAGCGCGCGAGCGTACACGGGCGTTGAGGCGATGCTGGACCGGCTCGATGGCGCGGTGATGTGCGCCGTGTTGACGAACAAGCCACACGATCTCGCGATCGCGACCATGGAGGCGCTTTTCGGCGGGCGTCGATTCGCGCGTGTCGAGGGGGTGCGCAGGGGATGGATGCGGAAGCCGGATCCTGGGGGCTTGCTGGAGATTATTCGGGACAGCGGCGTCCGTATCGAAGAGGCGATGATGATCGGCGACACGAACACCGACATTCGCACCGGGCGGGCTGCGGGTGTTGAGACGATCGGAGTCTCGTGGGGTTTTCGAGGTGAGAATGAGCTTCGGACGGAGGGCGCGACGCATATTGCGCATCATCCGGCGGATGTCGTTGAAATCCTCGGAGGGCTCCTGCGAGAATGAAGCGTTCGTCGCGATCGTCGGTGCGATCGGGCTGATGTCGAGAAGGCGAAAAGTCGAATAATGGAGCGGCAGGCTGGTTGTGCCTGCCTGTGGCGAAGGTCCGTCGTGGCTACACGGCGAATGGAGACTCGCGTGTCGAGACGCGCATCGCACGAGAGCTCGTTTCGTTCTCGTCAACCGCAGTGGGCGCCGACGCTGGCGCTCGCGCTTGCGTTGTCGTTGCTGGTGGTCGGTCCGGGGCTCTGGTTTCTCGACTATCGGCGTGAACACCAGCACCTTCGCACGGAGCTTCAGACTGTCCGTGGGAACTTCCTGGATCAGCTGAGCGACATCGAGAGCTATCTGTCACTTCTCAGTATTCAGACAGAGGCGGTGTCGTCCGAGCACGAGGTCTTCGAGAATGGCGCACGGCTGCTTCTGGCGGCGCATCCGGCGGTGCATCGCGTCATGATGATCAATGAAAAGCGCGCGATTACGTCGCTCGTGACACGCGACGCGATGGAGACGCAGGCGCTGCTTCCGATGCAGCCGCCTCATCGCGATCGGGTCATCGAAATTGCGATGGCGACGGCGGAGCCATCGCTGACCTCGGGGCGCTGTGAAATCAGCGGTGCGCCGCTGGTGGAGCTCTGGCTGCCGCCGTCGGCGACGGGCGAGGCGCTCGGCGCCATGATCGTGCCTGAGATGCTCCTGGCGCTGTGCACGCCGCGGGTGATCGGAGACCACGTGACGGCGACGCTTATTGCGGAGGATGGCGGATCGCTGGCGTCTTTCGGGGATCGCGACGACGTTCACTGGGGCGCGAGTGAGGAGACGACGCTTGCGACGCGCGGGGCGATGTTCCGGCTTGGTGTGAAGCATCGGAGCGATCGCGCTTCGATGGGCATGGTAGCGGCTGTCGGTCTGGCGGGTTGCGCGATGGGCGGCGGCGTGCTCCTGGGCATGCGCGGTCGCCAGCGGAATTACGAGGCGGAGCAGCGCGCGATTGACGCGCTGCGTCGGAGCGAGAAGCGATTTCGCAGCTACTACGATCTCGACATGATCGGGATTGCGGTCACCTCGCTGGAGAAGGGCTGGGAGGAGTTCAACGACCGGATGTGCGAGATCCTCGGGTATCCGCGCGATGAGCTTCGGGAGAAGACGTGGGTGGAGTTGACGTATCCGGCGGATCTGGAGAAGGACGTCACCGAGTTCAATCGGGTGCTCGCCGGCGAGATCGACGGATATTCGATGGAAAAGCGATTCGTGCGCGGCGACGGCGCGGTGATCTACGGGAGCATTCAGGCGCGCTGTGTGCGCAATGAAGATGGGTCGATTGATCATTTCGTGGCGCTCGTTGACGACATCACCGATCGCAAGCGGGCCGAGAAGGCGCTGCGCAACAGCGAGGAGCGCGTTCGACTTCTGCTGGATTCGACAGCCGAGGCGATCTTCGGGTTGAACCTGGAGGGCGAGATCACGTTCTGCAACGCCGCGTGCGCGTCGATCCTGGGTTTCGTTAGTCGGGAAGAGCTTCTGGGGCGCTTCATCGACGACGTGATCACACTTTCGAGCCCGGCGCCTGAGAAGAGCAATCGTTCGGAGCACGGTGTGCTGCCTGCGCTTCGCGACGGCTCGGTGGTTCATCGCGATGATGAGTTGCTGCAATCAGCTGCGGGAAAGTCATTCCCTGTTGAGTACTGGGCGCATCCGGTGCAACGCGATGGCGAACTCGTCGGGTCGGTGGTGACATTCTTCGACGTCACTGAGCGGCGGCGATCCGAGGAGCGTCAGCGTCTAATGATGGCGGAGCTGGATCATCGCGTAAAGAACACGCTGGCGGCGGTGATCTCATTGACTGAGCAGTCGCTGAGTCAGTCTTCGGATCTTGCTGACTTCTCGCAGACATATATCGGGCGCGTGCGATCGCTTGGCCGCGCTCATGATGCGCTCGCGCTCACCAAGTGGTCCGGGCTCTCGATCTCGGAGGCAATCCGCCAGACGGTCGCGCCGCACTTTGCGGGGCGTGAGGGGCAGTTGGTCGTCAACGGCTCGGAGACGGAACTCTCGGCGGAAGCGGCATCACCAGTTTGCATGGCTCTGCATGAGCTTGCGACGAATGCGACGAAGTACGGCTCGCTCTCTGTTGAGAAGGGACGCGTCGAGATCTCATGGTGGCAGGCAGACGATGCGCACGTAGAGCTGACCTGGAGGGAGATCGGCGGTCCGCCGGTGTCGGCGCCAGCGAGGCGCGGGCTCGGGCTGACGTTGATCGAGGGATTCATCGCCCAGGAGTTGAGCGGCGACGTCGATCTGGACTTTGATTCCGATGGACTCCGGTGCACAATGCGCATTCCGAGGGAACATACGAAGACGGGTCACGGCGCGAGGGACTATGACCTGAGCAGGAGTGTCGAATCATGACCGACTCCACGGGTGGATCCGCGCGGCCTCTTGAGTCGAAGCGCGTCCTTCTCGTCGAGGACAACTTCCTCGTTGGCCTTTCCATCAAGCGTCAGCTGGAGGAGTTGGGGTGTGACGTGACGGGGCCGATCGCGAGCGTTGAGGATGCGATTGAGACCGTCAACGAGGTGCTTCATGACGCAGCGGTGCTCGACATCAACATCAAGGGCGGATCGAGTGAGGACGTGGCTCGGAAGCTGAAGGACCGGAGCACGCCATTCTGCTTCATTTCCGGATATCAGAGCCCCTCGATGCTCGAGACCGAATTCCAGTCGGCGCCGCGGCTGAGCAAGCCCGTCGAGGAGCGGAGCCTGCGCGAGGCGCTGATGGCGGTTTGCGGCCCGGGCAGCTGAATCAGAGGAACTGCGACTCGCGTCAGTCGATGCGCCTCCATGGGAGCGTTCTCATGACGCGCGCATCGACAAAGGCGCTCTCATTCGTGAGGAAGACGCCAACGAGGAGGCCATCGCGCTCGACCAGATTGGCCTGCCGCTTCGGAATGACAGTTCCGACGGCGAGCGCGGTGTCAATCGGTTCGAAGACGCGACCCTGGTCGATGCGCCCCACGTATCGCCAGCGCGTGCCGCTACGGAGGCGCGGCATTTCGTATCCAGGTCTGAGGTGTGCCTGGACATCTTCTGCGAGGATGCGCATCTCGTCTTGCGCGGGCGCTGCAGCGGGACGAAGCTCAGCGGGCGTCGACGTCTTCTGAATATTCGTTGCGCACGCGGCGAGGAACATCAGACAACTCATCGTGATCACGACCTCGGTCAAGCGCGAGCGAGGTGATGATTGCGTTCGCATGATCATGGCTCCGGGCGTCGTGCGTTCTCGGCCGGTATCATCCGGCTCCCGGCATGAGCATATGCAGAGGAGGAGCCTCCATGAGTTCGGCGACGCGTATCGAGCATGATCTTCTCGGCGAGAAGGCGGTCCCCGCGGACGCGTATTACGGCGTGCAGACCGCGCGCGCGATGGAGAATTTCCACATCACGGGTGTGCCGATCTCCCAGTATCCCGCGCTGATCAAGGCGCTGGCGATCGTGAAGATGGCGGCGGCGCGGGCGAATCATGATGTCGGGCAACTTGACGGCGCGATCCTCAAGGGGATCGAGGGCGCCTGCAGGGAGCTCATGGAGGGCAAGCTGCACGATCAATTCATGGTGGACGTGGTGCAGGGCGGCGCCGGAACGTCCACGAACATGAACGCGAACGAGGTCATCGCGAATCGAGCGCTCGAGCTGATGGGCAAGCAGAAGGGCGCCTATTCGTTTTGCGATCCGCATGACCACGTGAACATGGCGCAATCGACAAACGATGCGTATCCAAGCGCTCTCCACGTGGCGGTGGCGCTGCAGAACAAGGATCTTGTCGAGGAGATTCGTCTGCTTGTCGCCTCGATGAAGAGGAAGGGCGAGGAGTTCAAGTCGATTCTGAAGATGGGGCGCACGCAGCTTCAGGACGCGGTGCCGATGTCGCTGGGGCAGGAGTTCACGGCGTGGGCGAACAGCCTTGAGGATGAGATCATGCCGCTGGAGCGCGTCGCCGAGGTCGCGCTGACCGAGACCAACATGGGCGGCACGGCGATCGGCACGGGATTGAACGCGGTCGCGGGGTATTCCGAGGCATGCGCGCGGCACATGGCCGAGATCACGGGGATGCCGATTCACCTGGCGCCGGATCTTGTCGAGGCGACGCAGGACACGCAGGCGTTCGTGCTCTATTCGTCCGTGCTGAAGAGCATGGCGATCAAACTGTCGAAGATCTGCAACGACCTGCGTCTTCTTTCGTCTGGTCCGCGCGCGGGGCTGAGTGAGATCAATCTGCCGGCGATGCAGCCGGGGTCATCGATCATGCCGGGCAAGGTGAATCCAGTGATTCCGGAGGTTGTGAACCAGGTGTGTTTCCGGGCGATCGGCAACGACCTGACGGTGACGCTGGCTGCGGAGGCGGGTCAGCTCGAGCTGAATGTCATGGAGCCGGTGATCATCTACCCGATTCTCGAGTCCCAGACGATGTTCATGAATGCGGCGCGAACGCTTCGCGAGTTCTGCATCGACGGCATCACGGCGAATGAGGACGTGTGCCGCCAGTACATCGAGCGGAGCATCGGAGTTGTGACGGCTTTGAATCCGGTGCTCGGGTATGACAAGTGCACGGAGCTTGCCGCGGAGGCCCTGAAGACGAACAAGGGGATCGTTGAGTTGATTCGTGAGAAGGGCATTCTGAGCGAGGATCAAATTGCGGACTTGCTGGACCCGGCGAAGATGACGGCCGTTCCGAGCGGCGCCTGAGCCACAGTTTCCTTCCGGAGCCTCCTCCATGTTCTGGATCGAGTTCGCGCTCGTACTTCTCTGCATCTACTTCGGCGCCCGCATCGGCGGCGTTGCGCTCGGCACGATTGCGGCGATCGGCCTGGCGATCCTGGTGCTTGCGTTCCGGCAGTCGCCGGGCGCGATGCCCGTTGACGTCGTGCTCATCATCGTGACGGTGGTGACGGCCGCATCGGCGCTGCAGGCGGCGCGTGGGCTGGACCTGCTGGTGAAGATCGCGGAGGGAATCCTGCGCGCCAAGCCGGCGATGATCACATTCATGGCGCCGATCGTGACGTGGCTGTTCACCTTCTTCGCGGGGACTGGGCATGTGGCGTACTCGGTCTTGCCGGTGATCGCGGAGGTCGCGAAGAAGGCAGGCGTGCGTCCGGAGCGACCGATGTCGATCTCGGTGATCGCATCGCAGCAGTCGATCACGGCGAGCCCCATCTCGGCGGCGACGGCGGGCATGATCGCGATCTTCGCCGTCAATGACACGGGCCTGGGGCTCGCGGAGATCCTGATGGTGTGCGTGCCTGCGACGCTTGCCGGCAGTCTGCTGGGGGCACTGGCGATGTCGGCGTACGGGAAGCCGTTGAAGGACTGCCCGATTTACAACGACCGGCTCGAGAAGGGTCTCGTCGGCAGCGACGTCGAGAAGGTCGAGCTCACGAAGGCGCAGATGGGACCGGCGAAGCTGGCGGTGCTGATCTTCCTGGCCGCGGCGATCGGCGTGGTGTGCTTTGGCGTTTTTGACGGCGCGCGACCGGTGACGGGCTGGAAGGCGACGGTGGACATAGACGCGGTGCGGCTGGTCAATGACGACCCCTACGGATTCACGGTGGATCGCCGCAGCGGCGCCATCACATGGGAGCCCGTCAACGTGCAGCTGGCGCGTCAGAATGGCTGGGTCGAGGTGCGCGGGCTCGACGAGAACACGGGTGTTCTCGAGATCCAGACTCCTGAGGATCGAGAGCGCCTGCTCTCAGGCGACGCGGCCGGATTGCGCGAGAGGATTGACGTCGGGGATCTCGACGTCGTGTGGCCGAGCGCATCTCGCGTGGGGATGGCGCACACGATCGAGATCATCATGCTGGCGGCGGCGGGTCTGATCATGCTGCTTTGCCGCACGAATCCGGTGGATCTCGTGACGGGCTCGGTCGCGCGGGCAGGCGTCGTGGCGGTGGTGGCGATCATGGGAATCGCATGGCTTGGCAGCACGTTCTTCGAGAACAACAGCAATGTCGTGATCGGAACGCTCTCGGAGACGGTGCAGGCGCAGCCCTGGACCTTCTCGATCGCGCTCTTTGCGCTTTCGATTCTGCTGTACAGCCAGGCGGCGACCGTCGCGGCGCTGATGCAGGTGGGGATCGACCTGGGCATTGATCCGAAGTACCTCATTGCGATGTTCCCGGCGGTGAACGGGTACTTCTTCCTACCGACGTATGGGACGATCATCGCGGCGATCCAATTCGATCAGACCGGGACGACTCGAATCGGGAAGTATGTTCTGAATCACAGTTTCATGTTGCCGGGCTTTGTCGCCGTGATCGGCTCGGTCGGGATTGGTTTTGCGCTTGTGACTATTCTGCTGTAGAGGAATGACATGGATGTGACGAGGCAGGAGGCCTTCCAGATTCTCGCGGCGCTGCTCGCAGTTCTCTTCTGCGGGAGCGCGGCGGCGCAGGCGCCGGCGGAGACCGGCGAGCATCTTCAGAGCGACGAAGTGCGCGCGCTCGTTGCGGAGATGATCGCGGACGCGGACAACCGGACGAATCTGCTTCAGAGTGGATCGACGGGTGGACACGACGGGCGATTCTTCATCTCAAGCCCAGATGGCGATTTCACGCTGCGCCCGGGCGGATTGATCATGTTCCGCTACACGTACAACCATCGCGAGGACAGCGACCCTGATATCGACAACGACGAGATGGGTTTCCGCATGGCCCGGGCGCGCCTGTGGTTCGGCGGCGCGGTCTTCGACACGTTCAACTATTTCATACGTATGCAGTTCAGCGGGCGGAAGCCGGGTCGCGATCTCGAGGATGAGGAGGTCAACGGCATTGCGATCGTCGATCGCGCGTGGGTTGGGTTCGATCTCGATGACAACTGGTCGCTTCGACTCGGGCAGCAGGTGTCGGAGCTGACGCGCGAGAATGAGCACAGCCCTGATGCGATCCTCGGAGTCGCGGCCTCGGCGACGGACTCCGTTTTCGGCGGCGGCGGCTTCCAGGGTGTGCAGCTTCACGGGCGATGGGATGATTATCGCGTGTGGTTCACGTTCAGCGACGGCCTGCGCACGATCAACACCGACTTCGACAATCCGGATGAAGCGGACTACGCGTTCAGCTTCAAGGGCGATTACAAGTTCGCGGGCGAATGGTCGCAGTTCAGCAAGTTCACGTCATTTCGCGGAAGCGACTTCGGCGCGATGCTCGGCTTCGGCTTCCACTACGAGGATGGCGGCGAGGTCGGCGATCCTGTCGCGGACTCGCTCGAACTGCTGATGGCGATCCTGGAGTTCAGCGTCGAGGCCGATGGCTGGAACTTCTATACGGCCTTCTACTACGCCCACGACAACTTCGAGACGAACGGAAAGAAAGACGACTTCGGATTTGTGGCGCAGGGCGGGTATTTCGTGACTGAGAATCTCGAGCCTTATGCGCGATTCGACGCCGTGATCCCGGATGAGGACCGCGAGATGGAGGACGACGAGTTCCGGACGATCACTGCGGGGTTCAACTACTACCCATTCCCGGGCACGATCGCGGCGAAGTTCAGCTTTGCGGCCCTGTGGTTCCTGGACGATGAGCGCGGATCACTCGTGAGCCCCAGCACGAATGTCGGCGTGCTGGAGAGCAGAGACGACGATCAGTTTGCGATTCAGGCGCAATTCTCGCTGGCGTTCTGACAGGGTTCGAGCTAGCCGGATGTTGGCGCGGTTGTGTCGACGTCGAAACTTCCGGGCTCTCTCATCCACGCCATGAACATCATGTAGCCGATCGCGAGGACGACGGCGCCGAGGAAGAGTCCGAGGATGCCTGATTGCAACATGCCTCCGATGGCGCCGATGAGGATGACCGGCATGGGGATGTCCATGCCGCGCCCGAGGAAGAGCGGCTTGAGGAGCGTGTCGCTGAAGCTGGTGATCAGCGCCCAGATTGTGAAGAGCGCCTTGATCGTCGTGCTGTCATTGTTCGCGATGACGTAGATGATCGCGGGTCCCATGATGATGAGAGGCGGGAGCTGCATGACGGCGATCACAAGGACGAGACCGGCCCAAAGGCCAGCGGCGGGGACATCGGCGATGAAGAGGCCGATGGCGGCCATGATGGACTGAACGGCGGCGACACCGAGGACACCGGCGGCGACGCTGCGGATTGTCTGTGTGGCGAGTTTCATGGCGGCCATGCCCTGCTCTCCGCCGAGGCGGGCGCCGAGAGCGCGCATGCCGCGCGCTGAGGCGTCGGCGTTGATGAGGAAGAGTCCCGCAACAAGCACTGAGAAGATCGTCATGAGGAACGCGACACCGAAGCCGGTGAGAGTCGAGATGAGCCATCCGCCGAAGGCTCTGATCTGCGGCGAAAACTCGGCGAGCGTCTTCTCGAGATCATTCGAGGCCTGAAGCCAAATGGCGTGAACGCGTTCACCGATGACCGGCCACTCGGCGACGTTGTCGGACGGGGGAGGAATGTCGATGCCGCCTTCGCCCATTTGCCCTCGGATCCAGCCGACGCCCTCGATGAAGCTCTCGGCGAGGAAATAGGCGGGAATCGCGAGTGCGCCGAAGGCGATGAGGATGAAGAGGGCGCCCGCTGTCTTGCGTCGGCCCCCCATCGCAGCGCAGAGTTTCGTGAAGAGCGGGCACAAGGCCACTGCAATCACTGCGCCCCAGACGAGCGGAAGAAGAAATGGAAGGAAGATCAGGAAGCACCAGTACGCAAGCGCCACGACGATCGCGATGCGGACCATCGCCTCGACGATCTTGCGCATCAGGTCCCGATTCTGCGCCATGCCAGCTGAGTCGCTCATTGAATGCACCTCGGTGTCAGGACCGGCATGGTCCTGCCTGTGCCGAGTAGCGTACTTGCAAGGTGAATGCTGAGCGCTCTTGATCGACTCAGAAGCGCAGGCGTATCGCCGGTCCAATTCCCCAGTCATACGGCCGATCGGCGCCAATGCCAACGAAGAACGTCGTGAAGACGCCTACATTCGGCGAGATCATCTTGCCGAGTTCAGTTTCGAAGACGGCTGGCACGGTGTTGTTCTCCCAGTCGAATGGGATCTTCGCATCCAGCCGGAGCCAGGCACGATCAGGGAGCGGCTGTAGCGCAATCAATCGAAGTGATGTGGTTTCGACATCCGGTCCGTCGTATCCCTGAAAGTGCTGGATCAGCGGGACCAGCGTGAGTCCAGATTCTCTGTTGTTGAATGCGAGTCCGAAGAGCGGAGCGATCTGATCGGCGCCATCGCCGATTCCCTTGTCTTCATTGCCTCCGGAGATGATCCACTCGACGCCAGCGGCGACACGCATCTGCCAGTCGCCTTCCAGCTTCGTGTCCTTGAGGAACGCGATCGGTTTGAGTCGGACCGACTCAAGATCATCCTCCCACTTGCCCGTGGCGTCGGTTATCCAGTAATGCGCCTCGTAGATGAGCTTGACCCTCGGGTGAACCATCAGGTCGCCCTTTAGGTTGAAGTCAACACGATCCCGGCTACCGTCGAGGTCGAAGTAGTCGAATCGCAGATCAAGCTTCGAGACGGAGGCAAGTGGATTCGAAGCGGCCGCGACATCTTCAGAGGCATCGAAATCCTCGATAAGATCCGGGTCATCGTTCGCCTCGTCGACGATCGGGACACTGGGTTCGGGATCATCAGGCGGCGCGTCGTCCTGCGCGATCGCTGGCGCCGCGTTCAGCGCCAACACCAGGGACCCCCACTGTCGAACCGAGGCGTTCGGAGCATTCCGACTCACCGAGTCTCCTGCTCCTTGGCGATCGCCTTGGCGATGCGCCTCACGTGATAGAAGAGGCGCGTGACCTGATTGACGATGTCCGCCTCGATGCGGAACTGGATCACGCTCTTCGAATCGCCTGGGCGCATCTCACTGGCGGACTCGCCCCTGGCGCTCGTCGCAAGCTCGGCAGTGAGCTCCTTGCGATCTATGATCTCGCGGGCGAGATCGGCGTCACTGGTCTCAAGCGCCTTGAGGACGTCGCGCAGGCTCTGCACGACCTGGTCATACAGCGGCCGGATCGACTGGCGTTCGCCGGCGACAAACTCGATCTTGTGCTCAAGTCGCCGGCGGCCCTGGGCAACGAGATTGGTCTCTATGAGATCGCCGAGAGCTTCGAGGTTGTTGGCGATGTCGATCTCGGTTTCAAGCTGACGCGTCTCATGCGTGGTGAGCTCCTCGCGGGAGAGCGTCGCGATGTACTTGAGAATCTCGGCATGGATGATGTCGACGTCGTCATCGAGCTTGACGATGTGGTCGAGATCCGCGTGGTCACCGCTGACGACGGCGTCGGGCGCCTCGACGAGCATTCGATCGACGAGCTCGCCAAGGTGAATGAGTTCGAGGCGCAGCTGTTCGATCGCGAGGGCCGGGGTTCGCAGGAAGACAGGCTCGAGATACTTCGGCTTGATGCGCTCAGGCTCAGGCGTGACGCGTTCGGGCACGATTTTTCTCGCAAGCCAAGCGACGGGCCTGGTGAACCAGATCATGACGCAGAGGTTGATCGCTGCGAAGATGGTGATTGCGTTGGCGACCTGTCGCGGGGTCTCCGCCGCGAGTCGCTCGACACCCTCGAGATCCGGGTGCAGCGGTGAGACTGCTGTGGCCATCGCGCCGAGTTGGTCGATAAACGGGAGCCAGATGAGTGCGCCGAGCACGTTGAAAAGCACATGAACGATGCCGACCTGGCGCGCCTGGGCGGCTTTGCCGATGCCGGCGAGGACAGCCGTCACGCAGGTTCCGATCTTGGCGCCGATGGCGAGCGCGATGCCGGCGGTGAGCGTGATGTGACCCTGCGTCGCGAGCACGATGACGATGCCGATGGTCGCCGAGGAACTCTGCACGAGCGCCGTGAAGATAGCGCCGACGAGCATGGCCAGCAAGACGTTGTCCATCTGACTCATGAGTTCGATGAACGGTGGATGCGTGCGCAGCGGACCGGTCGCGTCGCCCATCTGGCCCATGCCGATGAAGAGCATGCCGAAACCCATCAGGAGCGTGCCCATGTTGCGCATCATGTCGCGCTTCGCGAAGCCCCACGAGGCGAACCCTATGGCGATCATGAGCCACGCGTAGTCGGTGATGTTGAAGGCCAACATCTGGGCGGTGATCGTCGTGCCCACGTTGGCGCCCATGATGATGCCCACAGTCTGGGCGAGCGTCATGAGACCAGCGCTGACGAAGCCGACGACGAGGACGGTGGTGATCGACGAGGACTGCAGAACCGCGGTGACAATGGCGCCAGTGACTGCGGCCATGAATCGATTGGTCGTGAGCTTCGAGAGCAGCGCCTTCATGCTGTCGCCGGCGACGGCCTGGAGGCCGTCGGACATCTTGTGCATGCCGTAAAGGAAAAGCGCGAGACCGCCGAGCCCACCGAAGATGATGCCGAGGACATCAAGAGACGGAGTTGCGGCGAGTTCTTCGGCTGGCATGGCGCATCCTTCGAGCCGGGCAGTGGAGGACGCGACAGTGTACTTGCGTTCGTGACAAGGCGGGCCGCGGCCGCCGGCGGGCTACTCGGCGTCTGCAGGTTCGACCTGGATCTGCACTTCGCCGTATCGCCAGAAGGCGGGCACGAAGGGGCCGTTGTATCCGAGGTAGCGCGGCTCGCCTTCGGGGCGCCATTGCGGGTTCTCGTCGAACCAGTCCATAAGGTCGGAGTGACCTCGCGCGTAGGTCCGCGCGTTGTAGTTTCCGCGGACTCCGACGCTGGCGAACGTCTGCTCTGTCAGATCGCGCACGACGACGACGCCATCGTCTCCGACGGCGCCCATTTCCGTGTCGCCGTAGAGGAACGCCATCGACGTGAGATCAGCGTCAGGTGATGCGCTGTCGTAGGTCATGTCGACGGGGGCCGTCATGGCGATGTCGTTCTTCCTGATGTGGCGAAAGAGCTCCATGAACATGGGCTTCCTGCCATCATTCCCGAGGTTGTCGTTCGTCACGCTCGCAGCGCGATAGACAGGGTAGGTCTTGACTTCAACCTCGCCGACGGGTGTGAGTTCGGGCCAGCCTTCCGGTGTTGAGGCGGACTTGAGGTACCACGTGCCGTTCGAGACGCGGACGCAGCCAGCGAGCGAGAAGGCGATGGCGCTCGCGACGCCGACCATGGAGAGATTGAGGATGATTCGAGATGGCCGGGAACTGGCAGGAGGATTGTTCATCGGGCGTGTCCTATCATGCGATCGGGATGATTTCGCCCGCTGGGCGTCGCGGATTCAGGGAAGCCTGAGAGCGGCTCAGACCGGGGGGGCGTCCCACACTGAGGCCCAGAAAACTGAGGTGTCGCGTGAACACGAGCAGAAGCTTCGTGGCGTGGTTGGGTCTCGTCGCAATACTGAACATGGTCACCGGATGCGCCGCCGTCCGGAGCGAGGCGACGGCTGAGATCGACCGTCCTGTCGAGGTCGCGTGGAGCGCGTTTGCGGATGAGTCGCGCCTGGGCGAGTGGCTCCACGGGTCGTGGAAGCCGCATGAGATTGATGGAAGGCGGTACGGCATCCAATGGGTGGACGGTGCGGAGGGCATCGTCGGCGAATCCCGGGAGGTCGTCTTCGGTGAACCGGGCGGCGAGACTGTTCTTGTGCAGACGATCACTGCCGTGCGCCCGAATGAACTCTTCGCATTCGAACTCGAGCATGACATGATGAGGTTCGTGAGTGAAATCCGCTTCGAGGCGATCGATGACGAGCATTCGACGGTTCGGTGGAGTTCCACGATTCATCCCCGGGGGCTCGTTTCCGGGATATGGACGCAGATGATCCGCGGGTCCATTCATCGCCGGTTTGATGAGCATGTGTTCAAGCTCAAAGCGATGATCGAGGACGACCCGGACGCGACGGACTGATCTGAAATTGGTCAGTGCGCTGCGGGATCCTGTCGCACGCGCACGAGGCGCACGGCGTCGGATCCGGCCATGAGTGTGTCGCACCAGCCTTCGCCCTCGAAGCGATAGAGGATCTGAATCGCTTTGGCGCGGCCGGAGGACAAGAGTTCGCGCGCTGATTCAAGGTCAAGGGGGGTTGTCTCGTCGGCGCCGCGCGCTTTGATGTGCTGAATCTCGGCGCAGGCGGCGAGATCGGCGAAGAGCGCGTCGAGCGCGTCGTCGTCCAGTTCACCCTGGAAAAGCTCCGGCGTCGGAACCTCGCTCATGACGCCGGCCCTTTCGACGGGCGGGAGAATGTCGGCATGAGAAGAATGGCGTTCTCGGGCGCGGGGCAGACGTAACGGCAGACGCCGCAGCCGGTGCATGTCTCCTCGACGACACGCGGCTTGCCTTCTTCGATGACGATCGCTCCCTCGACCGGACACTGTTCGGAGCAGACAGTGCACGTCGAGGAATTCCAGGCAAGACAGGTCTGGGAACGAATCTGCGCCGTGCCCATCATGACGGGGACGGCGCGTGAGAGAACATCAGGCTCGCAGGCGCTGACGCATGGGAGGTCATCACAGAGGAGACAGGGCTGGCGGTCGGGATCGATGATGGGCGTGCCTTCGATCTCGCGCAGGCGGGACGGGGCATGAATGATGGCGTCGTGCGGGCAGGCGCGGACGCACTCGTCACAGCGCGTGCACTCGGCGAGGAAGGTCGGCTCGTCCACGGCGCCGGGCGGCCGGAAGACCGGGATATGACGCCGACCTTTGGTGCGCTGCTGTTGTGTCGAACCTGTCGCTCGATCGACGTCATCGATCGAACGCGCATAACGCATGATCGGGCGCGCCGGATCATGCCCGGGCGGCATTGCATCTTCAGACGTCGACTTCTCCGGCGGCTTCAGGAAGTCACCGCGCAGGAACCCACGGCGCGAGATGTCGTTCTCGTCGCTCACTGGGAGTTCTGCAGGATGCGCGGGGGCGCGAGGAATCGCGCTTCAGCCGGGTGCTGATCGAGCGTCGCCGAGGGCGCGTGGCACTGGAGGCAGGACGTGCGCCAGGGATGCGTGGACTCCATGCCAAGCCAGCCCTCGGGGCCGTGACAGGAGTTGCAGTTGTTGCGCATCCAGGTGGAGTGCGGAATGGTCGGCGGCGCGCCGGGCCAGGCGCGCTCGCCTTCGAAGGGCGCATCAACGCCGTCGAAGAAGTTCACGACGGCCAGCGTGGGCTCGAAGAGGGGCGCCCCGGGAGGCGCGTGGCATTGGGTGCAATTGGCGTAGTGCGGATGCGAAGCTGCGCGAGCGACGCTGTCTTCGATTGCGAATCCGGCGCCGTGACAGAGCATGCACTGGGCGTTGCTGAGTTGCTCGACGGTGTGCGGAATGATCGGCGGGGCGCCATTGAAAGCGCGGCGTTCTGAGCGCGTCGCAAGTGAGGCGCGGCGCGCCTCGAGATCGATTGCGACGGTCGCGAAGAGATCGCGCTGCTGTCGCGGAAGCTCATCAATCGAATAGACGCGCGTCCGCCCGGCGTCTGATCGGCGCATCTCGGAATAGGCCGCAGCGGGGAGAACGTCTGTCGAGGTCGGCGCCGAGATCGTCTTCTCGGCGAAGAGGGCCTGGTCATCGTGTCGCGGCACGCCCTGGTTGATGCCGACGATGAAGCCGACAACGGCCAGCACGATGATCGTCGCGAGCGACATCGTGACGGCCCGGTTGGCGACAGTGACAGGTTGGGTTTCCTCGTAAGCCATGAGTTTCCTAGGCGCTGATCTTCCGGACGCGCGCGGCGCACTTCTTGAAGTCGGGCTGCTTCGAGAATGGATCGTGCTCGTCGAGCGTGACGTGATTCACGAGCATGGTCTCATCAAAGAACGGCACGAAGATCTGGCCGCGCGGCGGGTAGCCGCGTCCACGCGTCCAGACGGGCAGGTCGGTGGAGCCTCGACGCGATTCGACGCGCACGACCTCGCCATCGCGGACGTTGAGCTCGCGGGCGTCTTCGGGATTCAGCTCCACGTAGGCGCTTGGCATGGCGCGCGTGAGCTGCGGGATGCGGCGCGTCATCGTGCCGGTGTGCCAGTGCTCGAGCACGCGCCCGGTGTTCAGCCAGAACGGATAGTCCTCGTCGGGCATCTCCGGTGGCGACTTGTAATCGTGCACCCAGATCTGGGCGCGGCCGTCGCCGGACGTCGAGTGATAGAACTCGAAGGGCTGGCCTTCCTTCACATACGGATCGTCGAAGGCTGAGAATCGGAATCGCGTCTCGCGCCAGGATCCATCAGGCTGCTGCACAACAGGCCAGCGCATGCCTCGCGTCTTGACGTACTCGTCGTAGGGCGCGAGGTCCTTGTGTTTCATCCGGGAGAATCGGCGGTAATCATCGAAAAGGTGGCGATCGACGTTGATGTCGTAGTAGTGCTCCCACTCCCAGATCGGGACCTCGTTCCCGTTTTCATCCTCCATGTGGAAGATGAATACGCCGTCCTTGTCCTTCATGCCCGGGTGGCCGAGCTCCATGAGGCGGTGGGCGACGGCGATGGTCATCCAGCAGTCGTCGCGCGCGTCGCCCGGGGGTTCGACCATGCGGAACCACTGCTGTGTGCGACGCTCGGAGTTGCCAAAGATCCCGTTCTTCTCGACCCACATGGCGGCCGGGAGAACGAGGTCGGCGAGTTGGGTGGTCGCCGTGGGATAGACCTCGGAGACGATGAGGAATCGGTCATCGAGTTCCGACTTGGGCTCGAAGAGCTTGTTGAGATTGGGAAGTGTCTGGCCGGGGTTGGTGACCTGCACCCACATGGTGCTGACGCCGCCGCCTTCCTTCGTGAACTCCTCGAACATCTTGAGCGTATGGAATCCGATCTTCGGATTGATGCGTCCTTCGGGGAGATTCCAAAGTCGCTCGGCGTCAGCGCGATGCTTGTCGTTGGCGACGAGGCGCCCGCCGGGGAGGAGATGGCTGAGGGTGCCGACTTCGCGGGCGGTGCCGCAGGCGCTGGGTTGGCCGGTGAGGCTCGTTGGCGAGTTGCCGGGGACGCCGAATTTGCCACTGAGCAGATGGACGCCATGGACGAGCGTGTTGATTGCGGTGCCCATGGTGTGCTGATTCATGCCCATGCACCAGAGGCTTGTGATCTTCACGTCGGGATCGGCGAAGAGATCGGCGAGCATGCGGATCTTCTCGGCGGGCACGCCGCTGAGCTGCTCGACGTAGTCGGGCGTGTACATCGCGAGGCGCGACTTGTATTCCTCGAAGGAGATCGCCTCTCCTTTCAGCGTCGGCTTGCCGGACTCATGCGCACGGAAGTTGCAGAATCGGCTGACGAACTCATGGTCGTATTGGTCGCGCTCGACGAGGAGATGCATGATGCCGAGGGCGATTGCGACATCTCCATGGGGAAGCATCTCGAGGTACTCATCGGCGACTTCGCTGGTGCGCGTGCGGCGCGTAGAGATGTCGATGAGCATGACCTTCTCGCCGCTGGACTGTCGATCCATCACGCGCGAGAAGAGAACAGGGTGCATTTCGGCGGGGTTGTTGCCCCATGTGATGACGACGTCACAGGCGTCGAGGTCGTCGTAGCAGCCGGCGGGCTCATCCACGCCATAGGTCGCAAGAAACCCGGTGACGGCGGAGGCCATGCAGAGCCTGGCGTTGGGATCGATGTGGTTGTTCGACAACCCCCCCTTCATGAGCTTCTGGGCGACGTATCCCTCGGGGATGGTCCACTGGCCGGAGCCATAAATGGCGAACTTGTCAGGCGACTGCATGATTCGCCGCGCCGCGATGTCGATCGCCTCATCCCATGAGATCTCGACGAATCCATCGCCTCGACGCAGGAGCGGCTTCGTCAAGCGGTCCTCGCCATAGAGGATCATGCCGACGTGATACCCCTTGACGCAGAGGAGTCCCTTGTTGACGTCGGCGTGCTGATCGCCGGCGATTGCGACGACGCGGCCGTCCTCGACGCCAACCTGCACATGACACCCTGTGCCGCAGAATCGACATGGCGCTTTGTCCCACTTGATCCCGGAGTCCTCGGAGCCAAGCACCGGAAGCGCGATGGAGGTCTCGGTCTCGCCGAGGACGGCGCCAGCGGCGGCGGCCATTGCAGCGCTCTTGAGGAATTGCCGTCGGTCGGTGGCGGGCATGGTCATGGTTTCACTCCTTCCGCACCGATGGCGGCGGACGGCGTCTGGTCATCCTGATCGAGCGAGATAAAGACGACATCGACGTGGCGCACTTCAGGAAGAGCATTGATCCACTTCCAAGCGGCCTTGTCTTCGTCGGCGTCCTGCGTTTCAAGGACAATTGCGAGCTTGTCGTCACGGCGGGCGCCAATATCGATGCGCCGATCCCCCTCCAGCGCCGCGATGCCACGGTCCATCGCGTCGCCATCGTCGGTGAACCTGACTCTCAAACCACTAATCGGCATCTGAGAACACCCGGATCGACGGAATGGCGCATAAGGTCGCGTCCCGATGATACTGCGAAACAGCGCGCGCCGCAGGCTTGACTTATGTTTCCGTTGTTCACGGTGAATTGTAAACGGGTCATCCACCGGGTCGTTAACGATTCCCTATGACTGCTCTTCGCATTATCATGCGACCGCCATGACGCACGAGCAGGATCAGATCCACGTGCAACTCGGACGCGCCGCGTGCGCGCCGCTGTGCCTGATCCTCGGCGTGGCGCTTGCGGGGTGCGACGGCGCGCAACCGGAAGCCGCCAGCGCGAGCACGGTGTCACAGACATCCACAAACGAATCAGTCATGCTGCATCCTGTGACGATCAATCGTCCCGCCGGTCCTCCGGTGGCGCGCGTCCAGACTGCCGACGCGGAGGTCGCGCTTGCGTGTTCGACGTGTCACGATGTGCGCGAGCCGGATTTCACGAACGCCACGACGACCGACCTGGATCTGTTTCACGTCGGCCTCGAGTTCGTTCATGGCGATCTCTCGTGCCTCTCGTGTCACAACGCGGAGGACTACGACGCGCTTCGCCTGGCCAACGGCGTATCAGTCCCCTATCCGGATGTGATGACGCTGTGCGCCCAGTGCCATGCGCCGCAGGCACGGTCATACGAGAACGGGGCGCACGGCGGCATGACGGGACACTGGGATCTGACGCGCGGGCCGAGAACGCGCAATAACTGCATCGACTGCCACGACCCGCACGAGCCGGCGTTCCCACGCATGCAGCCGACATTCAAGCCGCGCGACCGGGGATTGCAGCCGGCTCAGCATCATGGCGAGGAGGCGAATCATGGTTGAGCCCTCCGAGCCGCGTCGGTCCATTTCGCTCCCTGTGCTCGGAAGTGTCTCGCGCCGGACGGCCGTCAAGGGCATCGGCGCCACGCTCGGCGCCGCGGCGTTCGCGACGGCGATTTCACCTCTGCGCAAGCTGCAGGGCGAGATCAGCGCTGAGGAGCTCATGCAGCGTCATTACAAGGAGCTCTCGCCGGAGGACAAGGCGCAGGTCATCAACCGTCTCGAGAACGAGACAAAAGAGCGATTCGGCGCCGACGTGACAATCGACGATCCGCGACCGATTCCGGGCACGAAGTTCGTCTATGCGATCAACCTGAGTGTCTGCAATGGCAACGGGAAATGCGTCGAGGCGTGTCACAAGGAGAACAACCACGATCGCGACACAAACCAGTCCTATATACGCGTGCTCGAGATGCAGAAGGGCACGATGGACATGGAGCAGGCGAATACGACGTATGACCACACGGTGCCTGCCGAGGACAAGTTCTACATGCCCGTGCAGTGTCAGCAGTGCGATGAGCCTCCCTGCACCGACGCATGCCCGGTCGAGGCGACATGGAAGGAAGACGACGGGATCGTGGTCGTCGATTACAACTGGTGCATTGGCTGCCGGTATTGCGAAGCCGCGTGCCCGTATCACGCTCGACGCTTCAATTGGAAGAAACCGAACGTTCCGGCGGCGGAGATCAATCCGGATCAGGGATATCTGAGCAATCGGATCCGCCCGCAGGGCGTCGTCGAGAAGTGTCACTACTGCCTGCATCGCACACGCAAGGGCAGATTGCCGGCGTGTCTCGAGGCATGCCCGACAGGCGCCCGCGTCTTCGGCAACATCCTCGATCCGGAGAGCGAGATTCGCTGGATTCTCGAGAACAAGCGCGTGTATGTCCTGAAGGAGGAACTCGGCACGAAGCCCAGCTTCTTCTATTACTTCGATTCATAAGTAATGACCGTGATTGAGTATGGAATGAGATCATGAGTTCCGCGCCGCTCACATCTGAGGGGATGCCGCAGACGCCGGGTCACATCGTGAGTTATCCGCGCTTCCTCGTGCGGGCGCTCATGTTGGCGACAGACGGCTCGCTGCTCTTCTACACCTGGATGATTGCGCTGACGCTGATCTTCCTCGTCGGCGCCAACGCGTGGGCGAACCAGGTCGTCGACGGCATGATCGTCACGAACATGACCGATCACGTGAGCTGGGGGCTCTACATCGCGAACTTCACGTTCATGGTCGGCGTGGCCGCCGGCGGCGTGATGATGGTTATCCCGGCGTATCTGTATCGCGACAAGCGCATGCATGATGTCGTGCTGCTCGGCGAGATGCTTGCGATCGCGGCGATCGTGATGTGCCTGCTCTTTGTCGTTGTGGATATGGGCCGGCCCGACCGGTCATGGCACATCATTCCGATCATCGGACGATTCAACTTCCCCATCTCGATGTTGACGTGGGATGTGATCGTGCTCAATGGCTATCTGCTGTTGAATCTGCACATCTGCGGGTACCTGCTCTATATGCGCTTCCTTGGACGCACGCCGAATCCGACGTGGTACATGCCGTTCGTTTTTCTCTCGATCGCGTGGGCGATCTCGATTCACACGGTGACGGCGTTCCTGTACTGCGGCCTCGGTGGACGCCCGCTCTGGAACACCGCCCTGCTGGCGCCGAGATTCCTGACGTCGGCGTTCATCGCAGGCCCGGCGTTCATCATCGTCTCGATGTTCGTGCTTCGATCGCTCCGCGTTCCGATTGGTGACGGACCGATTCACACGCTCGTGAAGATCGTGCGGATCACGGTGCTGATCAATCTGCTGATGCTCGCATCCGAAATCTTCACGGAGTTCTACACCGGCGGGGCTCACACGAGTTCGGCGCGATACCTGTATCTCGGTCTGCATGGCGCGAATGCGCTGGTGCCGTGGATCTGGACGGCGATCGTCTTCAATGTCATTGGCGCGATTCTCTTCCTTCATCCCGCGTCGATGCGGAAGCGCGGGCTCGTGATCACCGCGTGCGTTCTGGTCTTCGTCGGCTGCTGGATCGAGAAGGGCATGGGATTGATCGTGCCCGGGTTCATTCCGAGCACGCTGCACGAGATCGTGGAGTACATGCCGAGCCTGACGGAGTGGAAGGTGACGGTCGGCATCTGGGCGCTGGGGCTGATGATCTACACGATCGCGATCAAGATCGCGGCGCCGATCATGATGGGCAATGTCTCGTTGCTGGAGCACGGGCGGAAGGGCGAGTAGGGAATTCTCGTCCGGGCGCCGACGCCGAGGCGCTCATGTGCCATAGACTCCGGGGCATGACGCGGCTGTAGTTCAGGGGTAGAACGTCAGCTTCATCCTTGCACTGTCCCTTGGTCGCGAGACCTTGTCTGCGATCATGGCCGAACCGCAGAATCGAAGGCCACGAGAACGCATCCCCAAAGGAACTCCTCGCATGAGCAATGCCACATTGAGCGACACCACAGAGATCACCAAGGAACAGATCCTGGCGGCACAGAAAGCGTGGGGCGACGGCATCGTGCGCATCTCGACTGCCCACACCAGGGGTGAGGACTTCGAGTCAGTCGCACGCGACCACATCACGAAGCTCTATGCCTACGGGCGGATGCCTGTCCTCTTCAAGCCGACGTTGGCCGCCGACGTTCAGTTTCGCTCGACCTTCGATGAAGCCCTCTCGTATTTCGTAGCCACCAACGGTGTGTGTCCCGAGGACACGGGGTTCGCGATCAGGGGTTGGACAGCCGTCCGATTCGACAACCATGACATCATCACGCAGGGCAAGAGCGCTCTGGCGATGGGCAACTACTTCTTCACGAACGCCGACGGCGAGGAAGTGAAGGTCGAATACTCGTTCGGCTACGTCCTGAACGATGACGGCGAAGTACAGATTTGCTTGCAACATTCATCGATGCCGTACGAAGGCTAGATGCCACATCAGTGGCACTATCAACGCCAGTCGCCAAGCCAAAGCGTCGGGAACTGGTGTAGACTCAGTAGAGAAGACACCGTGCAAGCCTTGGGGCGATCCGCCCGCGAGGCCCGGCACGATCGTGAGTTGCGGGTGTAGTTCAGTGGTAGAACGTCAGCTTCCCAAGCTGAATGTCGCCGGTTCGATCCCGGTCACCCGCTTTGATTCGCCTGACTGAGCGCTTTCAGTTTCGGCTCCAACCAGAAGGGGCCGAACGGAATGATCGCGGCGCCAATCCCGAGCCACGTGAGCTTGCCGGGCAGCGGCACGAGTTGGTGGCACGCCGCGAACGCAGCCACAAGCAGTGTGAACAGGACGCCGTGGACGGAACCGACGATCGTCACCGCCATCGGCATGTCCGCGAAGTACTTGAGCGGCATCGCGACGAAGAACAGTAGCAGCGTCGACACGCCTTCCACGATTGAGAACACTCGCAGCGCGTTGAGATAACCTGGTCTTATGACCGTGTTGTCTGAGTGCGCATTCATCGCGGGGAGCATAGGCGTTGGAGCGCGGGCGCATCGCACTGCCAAGAACTCAGTATTCCCAACTGCATATCGTCGGCTCGATCCCGATCACACACTCTGACTGCAAATCCGGCAGAGCTACGCGCATATGTATAGCCGCGAGCGTCGCGGCGCTGCCGTGACCTCGACGCGTTGGTCAACGCGAGCCCTCTGTGTCGCTCAGTTGTCGATCTCGCGGAGCAGAACCTCAACCGCCTTCTCGATCTGCGTGTCGCGCCCGGCCGCCGCGGACTCGGGGTCGAGGTTGACGAGGTGGTCCGGCTCGAGCTGGGTGTTCTCGAGGTAGACGCGGTCGCGGCCCTTGACGCCAACCTGCGGGATGCCGAAAACGATGTCGCCGGTGAAAAGACGCTCCCACCAGACTGCGGTGCCGGTGCCGGGGACCGGCATGCCGACGGTCTCGCCGACCTCGAGCTCCTTGTACGTCCACGGGAAGATGTGGGCGTCGGAATAGTTGCTTTCGCTCATGACGGCGATCGAGGGTTTCGTCCACCGATTGAGCGGCTCGCCGACGTACTCCGCGTTCGGGGAGAGATCGGTGCGCGGGTGGAGTGTCGCGTAGGCGAAGCCCGAGAGGAACGTCGCGAGGTCGTCGCTGAGCCAGCCACCGCCGTTGAAGCGCGTGTCGATCACGAGCCCTTCCTTATCGAAGTGCTTGCCCATGACCTGCTCGTAGAACTCACGGAATGCCGAATCGTTCATGCCGCGGATGTGAGCGTAGCCGAGACGTCCGCCTGACAACTCCTCGACGAGGGCCTCGCGCGTTCGCACCCAGCGCTCATAGAGAAGCTGATTCTGCGCGCTTGCGGAGATCGGCTTGACGACGATGTCCTCCTCCTCGGCGTCGCCGGTGCGAATCGTGAGGCGCACGCGCTCGCCGGCCTTGCTATCGAACTGCGCGTAGTAGTTGACGCCGTCATCGATACGCACGCCGTCCACCGCCACGATGATCGTGCCGGCTTCTACGCTCTCGAACTTGGCGCGGTCGAGCGGGCCGTTCTCGAGCACCTCGGCGATGCGCCGTCCGGGACCGGTGTAGTCTTGGTCGTAGATCACGCCGAGCGTCGCGGTTGACGCGTCGCCCGGGCTGCCGCCGGCTCGGTAGCGGCCGCCGGTGTGGGATGCGTTCAGCTCACCGAGGATCTCAGAAAGAAGATCGGCGAAATCCCGATTCGTGTGCACGCCCGCGAGCTTGGGCTCGTACTGGTCGCGGTAGAACGCCCAGTCCACGCCGTGCATGTCGGGGCGGTAGAACTTCAGCCGGGTCTGACGCCAGACGTGCGCGAAGTTGTGGGCTTGCTCCGCGGCTCTATCGACGACCATCTCGGCCGCGAACTTAATGGGCGTGCGCTTGCCGGACTCAGCATCGACCTTCGAGAGCGCGCCGCCTGCGAGCAGGTAGATCGTGGCGCCGTCGTCCGACATCTGCATCGATGCGTTCGTCGCGCCGAGCTTCGCCACGAGCGTGGTTGAGCGCTCTTGGAAGTCCTGCTTCCAGAGGTCGTAGTCACCCTCGAACGACGCGAGGTAGTACAGCGCTTTGCCGTCTGGCGTCATGGCGAAGTCGCCAAGAGCCGAGGCGTGCGTCGTCAGGCGCACGGTGCGGGTGTCGAGGCCGTCGATTTCGATCTCGAGCGGCTCGGGCGCCTCGTCCTCCGACTCGTCGTCCTCCTTGGCGTCGTCGTCAGCGTTCTCGTCGTCGGCGTCTTCTTCTTCAGACGGGGCATCTTCATCTTCGGCGGCCTCGTCGCCGTCTTCTTCAGCGGCGTCCTCTTCGGCGGCCTCTTCTTCCTTCTCCTCCATCTCCTTCTGGAGCTCGTACTCCTCCTTGGTGAGACGGAAGCGGTCGAACGCATCCTGGGTCAGGAACGTGCCGAGGACGTCGTACTCAGCGCCCCAGCTGCCGTGCGGGCGCTCGCCGTACCGGTCGGACGCCCAGATGAACGCGCCGCCTTCCATCGCGAAGCGCGGCGAGTTGTCGTCGTAGCCTGAGCTCGAGATGTCGATGATCTCTCCGGAGCCGTCGGCCTTCACAAGCCCGGCCTCGCCGACGAAGATCCGACCGCGGTTGTAGAAGTGCACCGCGAGCCAGTCGGACGCGGGCGCCCAGCGGAACCACATGTCGCCGTCGGCGTAGGAGTACCAGTGCTCGGCGTCCATCGCGACGACCTCATCGCCGCTTTCAACGTCGATGACGCGAAGCTCCTCGCGTCCGCGGAGGTAGGCCACCTTCTTGCCGTCGGGCGACCAGCGAGGCTGGAACTCGTCATCGTCAGTCGCCACGAGCGCGCGTTCGTTGAACACGGTCGCGCTGAAGAAGTACAACTCACTCTCGTCGAGTTCGGTGATGTAGAGGTTCCACGAGCCGTCGCGCTCCGCGGCGTACACGAGAGAGCGTCCGTCGGGGCTGAAGTGAACGTTGCGTTCCTGCTCCGACGTGGCTGTGATCTGGCGCGTCGTGTCGAAATCAGTGGACGTGACGAACACCTCGCCGCGCACGACGAAGGCGACTTCCTTACCACTTGAGGCGACGGAGAACTGCGTGGCGCCGCCCTGCATCGTCATGCGCTCCGGCTCGCCGGCGCGGCCATCGACAGCGATCGTGACGTCGACCCTTCTCGCATCGCGCCCGTCGCGCAGCGTGTAGAGATCGCCGTGCCAGCTGAACGCCATCGTCCCGTTGTCCGCGCGCGTGAGGTGGCGCACGGGGTGATGCTCGAAATCAGTGAGCTGCCTGGGCGCTGCGCCGGGGCGCAGGCGCTGCTTCCAGACGTTGAAGTCGCCGGAGCGCTCGGACAGATAGACCATTTCGTCGCGGCCGTGCCAGGAGGGATCCCGGTCCTCGCCGGCGAAGTCGGTCAGGCGAACGTGCGAGCCGTCGCGTGTGTCGTGGAGCCAGACGTCGCGCGCGATCGACGACGTGTGGTGCTTGCGGAGTGGATCTTCATAGCCCTTGCGATCTTCGTAAAGAAAGCGGGCGCCGTCGGGGCTGACTTCGGTGTTCACGTTCGATGTCGTGAGCACCATCGTCGGCGTGCCGCCCGAGATCGGGACGCGATACAGCTCGTTCAACACTCCCGACGGGAAGAGCGGGCTGTCGACGTGATCGACGCGCGCTGAGTTGAAGTAGATGTGCTTGCCGTCGGGCGTGAAGTCGACGGGCGTATCCCCAGCGGAGTGAAACGTCAGGCGCGTGGCGGTTCCGCCGGCGGCCGAGACGACGAAGACATCGTTGTTGCCGAATCGATCCGAACTGAAGGCGATCATCGACCCATCGGCAGACCACACCGGATTCGTGTCGAACGCCTCGTGGATCGTGAGCGGCGCCGCGCGACCACCTTCGGCGTCCACGAGGTAGATGTCGCCGGCGTGGACGAACGCGATCGTTCGGCCATCCGGCGAGATCGCGGGGTTGCGGAACCAGTTGGACGAGACGTCGCCCTGGGCGAGCGAGGTCGCTGAGCACGCGATCGTCGCGATGAGAGCCACGAAAAGCTGTGAGAACTTCAAGACTTGATCTCCTCCACGGGAACCAATCGATGTCGCAGGACGGGGACCCCATCATTAGCAGATCGCTCGCCGCCTTCAAGGCTTGTGAAACCGGTCGCCGGTTCGTCGGTTGCCGCGACAGCCGCGCGGCGGTCCGCAGCACGGCATTGGCACGCTCCAGACCGCGTCGATGAGCGATAGACTGCGGATTGCCTGACAGCCAGCGTGCTGGCAGTAGGATGCCTCGAAAGGGCCCGATCTGACCGGCTCACTGGCTGCATGTCGCTGGCACGATCCCGGCCACCCACTTTCGAGGTTCTGAGCGAATCGCCTGTTCATCGAGATGGCCCGAGGCGCCGCCACCTGGGGAGGACACCTGATGCCGACCACCACGCCCGAGCATGATGCACGAGTCGCGAAACTGACCGTGTCTTCGGTCTATCCGCACTACGTGACGAAGGTCGAGAAGAAGGGCCGGACCGAGGAGGAACTGCACGAGGTTATCGAGTGGCTCACCGGCTTCGACGCCAAGCAGCTCCAGAAGCACATCGACAATGAGGTCACCTTCGAAGAGTTCTTCAAGAAGGCGAAGCTCAATCCGAATGCGCATCTGATCAAGGGCGTTATCTGCGGCTATCGCATTGAGGACATCGAGACACCGCTCACGCGGCAGGCGCGGTATCTCGACAAGCTCGTGGATGAACTCGCCAAGGGCAAGAAGATGGAGAAGATCCTGCGCACCGAATAGCGGTATGCGTTTCTCGCTAGTTCACCACTTCGACCGGTCCATGATCGTCGCAATGGTCGCCGTGCGGGTGGTGCAGACGGCCGTCCACGAGATAGTCGAGATGATCGCCGTGAGGAATCGCGGGATGACCGCAATCCGGACCGTGGCGATGGTCGTTGAGTTCGGTCGTGTGCCCAGTCGGGTTCCTTCTCGACACCGGAATCACATGTTCGTCGACGTGATCCCCGTGGACATGGTGCAGGTGTCCATCGTGGAGATAGTCCACGTGGTCTGCGTGACGAATCGCGATATGCCCGCAGCCCGGACCATGCTGATGGTCGTGCGCCGTCTCCTGATGCGGTCGATGCGTTGAATTGGCACAGCTCATCAGCAGGCCACTGATTCCCAACAAGAAGAACGCTGCGATTGCCTTTTTCATTGTGAGTTCTCCTGGAGCCGCTCGCGAACGAGGCCGTTGGGATTTCCCGGCCTCCTTCAGTAAGCACTCTATCGGCATGAGTGCGGTTCTTCGATGGATTTGTGTGCGATTCGACTGCTGGCGCGACACCGGCATGGCGCGCTGCGTCGGCGTCCCCGCAAGTCAGGCCATGCGCTATTGGACGTCCTGAAATGAGTGCGCATCAGAACAGATCCTGCGACGTTTTATGCGACCTCCGACGCGCCGAAAATCACGCACTCTCGTGCCGGTCTCACCGGATCGATGCGTCCGCTTCATCACCGATGCCCGTTGATGGCGCTCAGGATCCCCGAGCGTCGATGGAGATGCGACGCTTCATGTAGACTCTCTCCTGCAATCGGGAGTCGACTCATGAGTGAATTGACAATGAGATTTCCGGGTCTGAATGACGTGGAATGGCCCACACTGGAAGATCCGGCGGCGCTCAACGACGCATGGCGCCAGGCGCATTACGCGGCGCAGGCGGCCAGTGAGCTTGGCAAGGGATGGGCTGCCGCTCGGGAGGACGACAGTCATTCCGCTCTCGCGTGGCGCGAAGGCTCGTTGCGAAGCGCCGATTCGTGGGATGGTCTTCACGCGTCTCTCAGTTTTGAACCGTTCGAGTTGCGCATCGGCGGCGAGAGACTCTCTCTCGAAGAGCGGACCCTGGACAATGCGACCGCATGGGTGCGCGAGAATGCGCAACGTCTCATGGGCCCCCCACTGCAGGCGTCCAAGCCGGCGCCCGATCTGCCTGAGCATGAACTCGGGACTGGCAGCACGTTCGCCGTGGCCGATTATGGCGCGATGCGCGCGCTTCGAGATCTGTACGGCGCGACGGACAAGGCGCTCAGGCAGATGAGCGCTGCATTGCCCGATCGACCTGTCGTGCTTTGCTGGCCGCACCATTTCGACATCGCAATGCTCCACGTCGTTCAGCGTGACGGCGCGGGCGCGATGCAAAGCACGATTGGGGCCGGGCTTGCCGTGCCCGATGATCTGGAGCCGGCGGGGTACTTCTATGTTTCTGGCTGGAGTCGGGAAGGAAGCATTGCGACGGGTGACCTTCCCGGAGAGGTTCGCTGGGAGGGATCGATGGGCATGCTCCCCGTCACCGTTCTCTCTGATCGGGGAGGCGGAGCCCTTGTCGGCGCGTTCATGAGCGCGGCGTTCGGAGCGCTGCACAGGGCGCTTGCGGGATGATCAAGGTTTCCGGCGGAACGGTTCGATTCGGCGGACATGTTGCGCTGCAGGATGTCTCACTGACGCTCGAAGCGGCGCGCACGACAGCGCTGATCGGCCCCAGTGGATGCGGAAAATCGACGCTTCTTCGCCTGATGTTGGGCCTGGTCGAGCCTGATTCGGGGGTTGTTGAGTTCGACGGCGCGCCGCTCGAGCGGGCAAACCGGATCGCGATTCGGAAGCGCGTCGGATATGCGATTCAGTCAGGCGGTCTATTCCCCCACATGACAGCGCGCCGCAATGTCGAGCTTCCAGCTCAGCACGCTGGCTGGGATCGGGCGAGACTCGATAGGCGGGTTGAAGAACTTCGGGACTTGATGCGTCTCACGTCAGATGCGCTCGCGCGATTCCCGGCGCAGCTCTCCGGTGGTCAGCGGCAGCGCGTCGCGCTCATGCGCGCGCTCGTCCTCGACCCGGAGGTTCTCCTTCTCGATGAGCCGCTCGGCGCGCTTGACCCGGTGATCCGTGGACAGCTGCAACATGAGCTGCGCGATGTGTTTTCAGAGTTGAACTCGACCGTCGTGCTCGTGACGCATGACCTCGCGGAGGCCGCGTACCTCGCGCCAGATGACATCGTCCTGATGCGTGAGGGCGCCATCGTGCAGCGCGGCTCATTTCAAACGCTCCGCGAGGAGCCGAGTGCGCCGTTCGTCAAGACATTCATCGATTCACAGACTGAGCGCGTGGCGGCGTTGACGGGAGGCGCCGTATGAGATGGATGCTGCTCCTCTTCATCGCGATCAGCGCCGTCATGGCGTCCGGGCCGGCGCACGCCCAGGACGATCCTCGCCTCGTCGTCGGATCGAAGAGCTTCACCGAATCGGCAATCCTCGGCCACATGCTTCGGATGCTGGCGGAAGACGCGGGCGCGGAGGCTCGATTCGAGTCTTTCCCGGGATCATCTGTCGCATTCAATGCGCTGCTCGCCGGGGAGATCGATGTCTATCCGGAATACACGGGGACGCTGAAGCGCGAGCTGCTGAGCGAGCTTGATCTAAACTTCGACGTTGAGCTGCACAGCGCGCTGGCGGAGCGCGGCCTGGCGATCTCGGAGCCGATCGGATTCAACAACACGTACGCGATTGGAGTCACGCGGGAGATCGGCGAGCAGCTTGGACTGCGGACCATCTCCGACCTCGCAGATCACCCCACGCTGCGCCTTGCCTTCTCAACAGAGTTCATGAACCGCGGGGATGGCTGGCCCGGGTTGCGCGACGTGTACGGCCTCCGGAATGAAGCGCGGGGTATCGAGCATTCACTTGCCTATGAGGCGCTCGCTTCAGGCGCCATCGACGTGACGGATCTCTATTCGACAGACGCGCAGATTGCGGCGATGGACCTCATGGTTCTGGAAGATGACCGCGCGTATTTCCCACGTTACGACGCGGTCGTGCTCCACCGCGTTGAGCTTGAGCAAACGCATCCGCTCGCTTTGCGCTCGATGCTCAAGCTGGTCGGACAGATTGACGCTGAGGCTATGCGGCGATTGAATGAGCGCGCGGAAATCGGCGAAGGAGGCGGGCCGCGCCTGGAGCCGAGAGTGGTGGCCGCGAGCGCGCTGCAGGAGATGTTCAACATACGGGTGGACGTCGGCGGCAAGGATCTCTGGGGGAGGCTGATCGACCGGACGCGCGAGCATCTCGGCCTCGTAGTCATCTCGATGTCTGTTGCGATCTTGATCGCGCTGCCGCTGGGCGTACTCGCGGCGCGATCGCGGGCGCTTTCGGGTCCGGTGCTTGCGGCGATCGGGATCCTGCAGACCATCCCGGCGATCGCCTTGCTCGTGGTGTTGATCAAGCCGTTCGGGATCGGAGCGCAGACCGCCATCGTGGCGCTGGTGCTGTATTCGCTTCTGCCGATCGTTCGGAACACGCACGCGGGCATCACGGGGATCTCGGCCGATCTCCTGGAGTCGGCGGATGCGATCGGTCTCACTGCGTGGGAGCGCCTTCGCCGCGTCGAGCTCCCTCTGGCGCTCCCGACCGTGCTCGCAGGCGTGAAGACAGCGGCGGTGATCAACGTGGGAACCGCGACGCTCGGCGGGTTCATTAGCGCGGGTGGATACGGGCAACCAATCTTCACGGGGATTACACAGAACAACTTCAACAAAATACTCGAGGGCGCCGTGCCGGCCGCGATTCTCGCTGTGCTCGTGCAACTCGCGTTCGATTGTCTGGATCGCCGAGTCGTGTCGCGTGGTTTACGTCTCTAGGATCGATCTGCCAGCCTTTGCACCGCCTGCTACCTTGTTCTCCCAGCACCCGGTCTCCAAGGAGCTGATATGCGAACATCACACACCGCGGTCGCATGCGACCGCAGCTCATTGATTGATCGCTATCGACAGATTCGCGCGCTTACGCTGCATCTCGCCGACCCGCTCAGTCCCGAGGATATGGTCGTGCAGGCGCAGCCGTACGCGAGTCCCACGAAGTGGCACCTCGCGCACACGACATGGTTCTTCGAGACTTTCGTGCTCAGTGCGCACGAGCAGGGGTTTCGGGCGTACGACGAGCGATTCTGCGTCCTGTTCAACTCTTATTACCACACCGTGGGCGACCAGCATCCGCGGCCGCAGCGCGGCGCGCTGACGCGCCCTGGGATCGGCGAGGTCATGGCGTATCGCGATACGATCGATGATCGCCTCACGGCGCTGATGAGCGCATGTGACGATGAGACGATCATCGCAATGGCGCCGCTGGTCGAACTTGGACTGCATCACGAACAGCAACACCAGGAACTGCTGCTGACGGACATCAAGGTCGTGCTCCACGCGAATCCGATGCGGCCCTGCTATCGCGAGCGCGAAATCGACTCGGCACAGACTGAGAGCAACGCCCTCGGCTGGATTGACTTCGAAGGAGGCGTCGTCGAAGTCGGTCATGGCGGTCAGGGTTTCGCGTATGACAACGAGGAGCCGCGACATCGCCGTTTCCTCGAGCCCTTCAAGCTTGCGGATCGTCTCGTCACCAACGGGGAATACCTCGAGTTCATCGAGGACGGCGGGTACGACCAGCCGGCGCTCTGGCTGGACGACGGCTGGACGTGGTTAGAGGGCCAGCGCCGACATCCGCAGTATTGGTCGCGGGATGACGATCTCTGGCGGGAGTTCACACTCGATGGCGAGCGCGAGTTGAATCTCAACACGCCGGTCTGCCATTTGAGTTTCTTTGAAGCCGATGCGTATGCAAGGTGGGCTGGCTGTCGTCTGCCCACTGAGGGGGAGTGGGAGCACGGCGCGGAGCGTCAGCAGATAGACGGGAACTTCGTGGAGTCCGAGCGCCTGCATCCGAGCGCAGCCACCGGCGGCGGCCTGCGGCAGATGTTCGGCGATGTGTGGGAGTGGACGCGTTCATCGCATGAGCCGTATCCGGGGTACGAGCGACCAGCCGGGGCCATCGGCGAATACAACGGCAAGTTCATGTGCGGGACCTTCGTGCTCCGGGGCGGATCATGTGCGACAAGCGCCTCGCATGTCCGGAGGACGTACCGGAACTTCTTTGAGCCCGCGGCGGTCTGGCAGTTCAGTGGACTCCGCCTTGCGACCAGTTCCCCCTGATGAAAGCGAAATTACTCGAATGGTGACTGAATCGAAGTCCGTGAACCTGCGCCCGACAGTCGTTGATCACGAGTCGCTCCGCGACACGTTTCGCGAGGACGTCCTCACGGGGCTGAGCCTGGCGCGCTCGAAGACGCCCCCGAAGCATCTCTACGACGCACGCGGGAGTGAGCTCTTTGAAGAGATCTGTGAACTCGACGAGTACTACCCAACTCGGACCGAGCGCGCAATCATGAGTGCTTCATCGGGGGAGATCGCGGCGGCGCTAGGTTCGGATGTCACGCTCATTGAACCAGGAGCGGGATCGGGCGAGAAGGCGGGCATGCTTCTCAAGCGGCTCGAACAACCGAGGGCGGTCGTCCCAATCGAGATCTCATTGGATGCCTTGGAATCGGCGTCGAAGCGCCTCGCGAATCGATTCCCCGATGTGACCGTGCATCCCGTGTGCGCCGACTTCCAGCATACTGAGAGCATCGCCGAACGGATCAGTGAAGGACGCCGCGTGGTTTTCTTTCCCGGATCGACGATCGGCAATCTCGATCCGGAGGAACGATCGAATCTGCTGAGCAGTTTCGCGAGGGCCGCAGGCGAGGGCGGCGGGCTGCTCATCGGCATCGATCTGAAGAAGGACGAGGACGTACTGCGAGCCGCCTACAACGACCGCGAGGGCGTGACCGCCGCGTTTAACAAGAACCTTCTGGCGCGGATCAATCGCGAGTTGGACGGAACGTTCGATACCGACGGCTTTGAGCACGACGCGCCCTGGGTGGACGAGCGCTCTCGGATTGAGATGCACCTGGTGAGTCGCAAGGATCAGGTCGCCCGCGTCGATGGCCGCGAGTTCAGCTTCCAGGCTGGCGAACGAATTCACACTGAGAGTTCACACAAGTTCGCGCCCGAGTCATTTGATGATGAGGCCGCCGCAGCGGGTTTCGATCCCATCCATCATTGGCAGGATGAGCGAGGGTGGTTCCAGGTGTCGCTCTATGCGTCGCGGTGAATGCGCCCCGTTGACAGGGACACCTTGCAATCTTCATTGAGAGGGTCCGCTCGTTTTTTCGGTCGCACGGTTGGAGTCATTCCATCATGGTGAATCAGCGAGGCGCACCCGAGTATTGAGTCGTGACATTGAGGCCGGACTTCTGCAGAAATCCATGGCTTCTCGCTATCATCGAACTCGTGGATGACTACGCCTCCAGTGCGGAGACGCAGATCTCGGATTCGTCTGAGCCGCCGAAGCGGCGCATCGGGCCGTATCGGCTCCTTGAATGCGTCGGCGAGGGTGGGTTCGGCGTTGTGTGGCTCGCCGAGCAGCTCGAGCCCATCCGACGGCGTGTCGCGTTGAAACTCATCAAGCCGGGGATGGATTCCAAGCAGGTGCTTGCGCGCTTCGAGGCGGAGCGCCAGGCGCTGGCGATGATGAATCACCCGGGCGTCGCCAAGGTCTTCGACGCCGGCGTCGACGAGAAGGGTCATCCGTTCTTCGCGATGGAGTTCGTCGAAGGCGACCGTATCACCGAGTTCTGTGACAAGCAGCGGAAGGATTTTCCCGAGCGCATCGAGTTGATGATCCTGGTGTGCAACGCGGTGCAGCATGCGCATTCCAAGGGCGTGATCCATCGCGATTTGAAGCCGAGCAACATCCTCATTTCGTACAGCGACGGCAAGGCGCAGCCGAAGGTGATCGACTTCGGCGTCGCCAAGGCGCTGAATGAGCGCCTCGCAGACGGCACGGTTTATACCGAGCGCGGGCAGCTCATCGGCACGCCGGAGTACATGAGTCCGGAGCAGGCGGAGATGTCGGGCGTCGATGTGGACACACGATCTGACATCTATTCGCTCGGCGTGCTTCTGTACGAACTGCTGACGGGGGTGCGGCCATTCGAGGGCGAGGAGCTTCGGAAGACGAGTCTGCCGGAGTTCCGGCGCGTGATTCGAGAAGTCGATCCGCCTCGTCCGAGCACGCGTATTCAGTCGATCGTCGCAGATGACAATGAGGAGACGGATGCCTCGCGCATTGCGCAGGCGCGAGGCGCCGATGTCGGCGCCCTTGAGCGCGTGCTTCGCAAGGATCTTGACTGGATCGTGATGCGCTGTCTTGAGAAAGACCGCGAGCGCCGCTACGACACTGCCAACGGCCTCGCGATGGAGCTTCGGCGCTATCTCGACGGCGAGCCGGTGCTCGCCGGTCCCCCCTCCGCGAAATACAGGCTGGAGAAGTTCGTAGGCCGTCATCGTGTCGGCGTGCTCGCTGGCGCACTGATCGCGGCCACGATTGTCATTGCGATCGTGGCGACGTCCGTCGGCTGGGCGCGTGCGATACGGGCCGAGGCGCTTGCTGAGGATCGATATGCGGAAGCCGAGCGACTGCGGCTCTCAGAGCAGACGCTTGCGAAGCAGCTGGAAGAAGAATTGGATCTTGCGACTGAGGCGCTGATCGAAGCGGAGGAAGAGCGGGATAACGCGCTGGCGGCGGAGCATCAGCTTGCCGTGCAGCAGGAGGAGACGACGGAGCTTTTTGAGCGGTTCATGTCAGTTGAGTCCTCACTTGACCAGCTGGAGATCGCGGTTCTGAATCTCGGTGATGAGATCTGGGGTGAGCCGCGCGGTAACGAGAATGCGGAGCAGATCCTCGCCTGGCTCGAGCCGAGCTTGATCGAGAGTTCACAGGGTGGCCGGCGCGGGGCCCCGCGAGTCTGGCCGCTCGAGTTATTGAATGCTCAAGCTCTCTTTCGGCTGGACAAGATCGAAGAAGGCGTCGCTGAAGCTGAAAATGCCTTCACGAACGCGATCCTCTCTGGCTCGGTCTCGAACAACGACACAGCCGCTTATAGAGCGTGGCGACTCCTTCAGGAGCATGCGCCGTCCGAGCGCCATGCCGCGTTCATTCGGCGAGCGTCGCAGAGGCTTCGAGAATACGGATCGTTTGATCGAACGCTTCCTGTCTATTGGGAGGCACTCAGCGAGATTATGCATCTCTCCGGTCGCCAATCACAAACTGCTGACGGACGTCGCACAATCGCGGAGTTCGCGATCTCCACAGACTTGAGCCTGTACAAACGCACCTATCTGATGTACCTGTTCGCGCCGCTGCTCGCAGAGGCGGGGTACCTTCCCGAGGCGGAGGCGCAAGCGCGCGGTCTGCTCGCCACGGCGCTCGCGAGTCCAGAGGCAACATCAGGACTACGCGCGAATGCCTATTGGGCTCTTGGCCGAGTCTTGGGGGCGAAGGGTGATCTCAAGAGGTCGCTCGAGAATCTCGAAAGCGCGCGCAGAGAGATCGAAGCGGCCTCCTGGAGTCCAATCTACATCGCACGTCTTGAATCCGAGATCGCCGCGGCGCATCTGCGGAGCGGCCAACTCGTGCAGTCGGTGCATTTTGCAACAGCGGCGATCGATCGGCTGGAGAGAAGTGACTTCCGGAATGGCCACTCGATCACACAGGCCCGGATGATCCGCGACATCGCGCGCACTCTCAGTGGATCCAGTTCTGGTGATGACAACCCGTATCGAGCCACGGAGCGAATCGTCCGCCTTCGAGGCGAGGAAAGCCAGGAAGCGCGTGCTGCGAGAGCGCTTCTCGGCATTCTGGAAGACAGTCCTCATCGATAGTCAGTCTGCGGCGATGGCGTTCGCCCTATCAGCGCGGAGAAACTGCTTCAGCATGTTCGGGGTGATCGCGAACGGCGATCCCTGCCATCGCACAACACCATCTGAAGAGACCAGAATCGCGGAGGGAAAACCCCTCACTTTGAGATTCCTGACGAGTGCTCTGTCCGTGTCATGGGCGATGTGACGAGCGAATCGATTGGACTTGTGCAGGTTGCGCGCCGTTCGCTCGTCTTCCGTACTCACGGTTACGAACGTCATCTCGTCTGCAAAATCCCGCGCGATCCTGTTGATATAGGGCTCGATATTTTGACAGTGCGGACACCAGGTCGCATAGAACTCGATCATGAGCGGCACGCCATGGAGTTCCGGTGTCGATTCGAACCACTGAAGCGAATCCAATGGAGGAGGAGATTCACCGACGAAGTCGGCCATGTATCTTGAGGGCTGGCTCGCCGGGAACTCGATGACCTCCGGTTCGGCAACCTCAGGCTCCGGCGCACGATCCGGAGGATCTGATTCCGGATCGAAAGACTCTGCCAGTAGTGAGTTCGCCGCCCCCTTCAGACCCTGCAGATTGAGCCCGGCGTATCGCACGGCCCCGGCCCGGTCGATCACGAAGTTCACCGGCTTCTCTTTCTCACCAAGCTGATCGCAGAACCGTCCTGTGTGGTCGAGCACAATCCGAACCTGCTCTGGCGGCGGACGGCGGTCAAGAAAGAGCTGTGCGTCTGCAGCGCCTTCAGGCGTATGAAGCGCGAGCAACACGAGATCATCGTCAATCGGTTCCGGAAACGACTTGGCGAGACGATCCGGCCAGCGCATGGCTGACGCGTTCTTGCGTGTCCATGTCTGGAC
The DNA here is from genome assembly GCA_028279375.1 of Phycisphaerales bacterium. Taxonomy (GTDB): domain Bacteria; phylum Planctomycetota; class Phycisphaerae; order Phycisphaerales; family UBA1924; genus JANQNW01. The sequence goes on along the minus strand of JANQNW010000015.1, from coordinate 345,932 downwards.
GATGACGACCTTTCCTCGCAAGGCGTCCCATGTGGAGTCTTCGCCATCGAACCACTGCAACTCAGGCGTAAAGAAGGGCGGTGCGTACCCCAGTTGGCGCTCGATGCGTTCGCGGATGTCGCTTCGCGTCCGCCGATCGATCCAGAGTCGCTCGGGATCGCGTTGTGCCGCGGCCGGAACAGGCGCAAGAAGAATGGCGCCGAGTGTCAGGAGGAGCAATCCTCGCGAATAACGGATCATCACGCTCGCATGATATCGAAGGCGGCCGATCGCTGGTCAGAGTCTATTTCATGAGCAACGTGCACATTCCGGTTCCGGGCGCTCCGGCATGTGATGCGATTATTGCGGCTTGACTTGGGCTCACAGCGATTCTGGTCCTCTCGATCCATGGAGACACAATCGCCGGGACGGGTCGTCAGATGGCTGTCGTCGCACGCCGGGCGATACCCCCAGGAGAGTCTCGCCAACGCCGGGGATACAGTGCACTCGCTAGTGTCTGTCGCGGAGATCCGGTCCTTCTTGCCATAACCACGAATAGGAATTGAGCCCATGCGGTTACTGATCTTTCTCTTGACAACGATGCTGAGCGTATCCCCTGTTCATGCCCAGGACAGGCCCAACATCCTGGTCGTCTGGGGCGATGACATCGGCCCGACGAACATCAGCGCGAACACCCACGGTCTCGTCGGCTATCGCACACCCAACATCGACCGCATCGCCAACGAAGGCATGCGCTTCACTGACTACTACGGCGAGCAGTCCTGCACCGCGGGACGGTCGAGCTTCATCATGGGCCAAAGCGTGTACCGCACCGGCCTCTCAAAGGTCGGCTTTCCGGGCGCCGAACTGGGCATGCGCACCGAAGATCCAACGATCGCCGTAGTCCTGCGCGACCTGGGATACGCGACGGGGCAGTTCGGCAAGAATCACTTGGGCGACCGCGACGAGCATCTCCCAACCAACCACGGCTTCGATGTCTTCTTCGGCAACCTCTACCACCTCAATGCCGAGGAGGAGCCGGAGAACGAGGACTATCCGGCCGACATGGTGCTCGCCAACGGCAAGACCTTCCGCGAGCAATTCGGCCCGCGCGGCGTCATTCGCTCCTTCGCCCAACGCAACGGCCAACGCATTGAAGACACCGGCCCGCTGACCAGGAAGCGCATGGAGACGGTGGACGATGAAACGAGCGCCGCAGCCATCGCGTGGATACGCGAGCAGCACGAAGCCGACAGGCCTTGGTTCTGCTGGTGGAACGGCACGCGCATGCACTTTCGCACGCACGTGAAGGACGAGCTTCGTGGAATCTCCGGCCAGGACGAATACGCCGACGGCATGGTCGAACACGACATGCACATTGGGCTCTTCCTCGACCTCCTTGATGAGCTCGGCATTGTGGACAACACCATTGTGATGTACTCCACCGACAACGGCGTGCACATGAACACCTGGCCCGACGCCGGCATAACCCCCTTCCGTGGTGAGAAGAACACCAACTGGGAAGGTGGCTGGCGCGTGCCCGCGTTCGTGCGATGGCCAGACAGGATCGAAGCGGGCTCAGTCACGAACGAGATCGTCCATCACATGGACTGGCTGCCCACATTCGCGGCTATTGGCGGCAAGAACGATATCAAGGAAGACCTCCTCGATGGATATCGATCGAGTTCCACTGGCCGGGACTACCGGGTCCATCTGGACGGGTACAACATTCTGCCACTGCTGACCGGCCGGACCGACGAGTCCCCGCGGAGGGAGATCTTCTACTTCTCCGACGACGGGGACCTCACCGCGCTCCGCTACGGAGACTGGAAACTCATCTTCATGGAGCAGCGCATTGAGGCCACGCTCGAGGCGTGGGCCAATCCCTTCACACCGCTGCGCGTCCCGCTCCTGTTCAATCTCCGGCGCGATCCCTTCGAGCGGGCAACGCTCACCTCCAACACCTACTACGACTGGCTGATCGACCGCGTGTTCCTCTTCGTCCCGGCGCAGCAATACGTCGCTCAGTTCATCTCCACCTTCGCGGAATATCCACCGCGGCAGAAGGCTGCGAGCTTCTCCATTGATCAGGTCATGAAGATGCTCGAGACCTCGGGCGGCTCGAAGTAAGGACACCGAATACCCACCGCGCCGGCGGTCAATCCAGGGCGCCGGTGTTCCTCGAGGGACGACGCATGCTTCGCAGACTCTTCGCGTTCTTTGTAATCGCAACGACATCGCTCGGAGGCTGCGCGTCGGCGCATCGCCTCGATTCGTGGGACGACTCCGCAGCGCGCGAGTCCATCACGGATTTCGTGGCCCGCGTCTCCACGCCGGGAAGCCCCGAGTACGTCCCGCCCGCCGAGCGCGTGGCCGTCTTCGACAACGACGGCACGCTCTGGGCGGAACAGCCCTCCTACTTTCAACTCCTCTTCGCGATGGACCGCGTGCGCGCTCTTGCTCCGAGCCACCCGTCATGGAATGACGAGCAGCCCTTCAAGGCCGTGCTCGAGAACGACATGACCGCGCTCGCAGACTCAGGCCACGAGGGGCTCGTTGAGATCATCACCGCTACGCACGCCGGCATGACGACCCATGAGTTCGCCGCCATCGCACGCAACTGGATAAACACTGCCCGCCATCCTGAGAGCGGACGATCCTACACCGAGATGGTGTACGCCCCGATGCTCGAGCTGCTCGACTACCTGCGGGCGAACGGATTCAAGGTCTACATTGTCTCCGGCGGCGGCGTGGAGTTCCTGCGCGTCTTTGCCGAGGAGGTCTACGGCGTGCCGCCGGAGAACGTCATCGGCTCGAGTGTTAGGACCGAGTACGCCGAGTCCAGGCTCGGCCCGGTGATCCGCCGTCGCCCCGAAGTCGCCTTCGTCAACGACAAGGCGGGCAAGCCCGTCGCAATCAACGAACACGTTGGTCGTCGGCCCATCGCCGCTTTCGGCAACTCAGATGGGGACCACCAGATGCTTCGGTGGGTCGCCGCCGGCGACGGTCTCACGCTGTGCGTGATCGTCCATCACACCGATGCAGAACGCGAGTGGGCCTACGACCGCGATTCGCCTATCGGGAAGCTCGACAAGGCCCTCGACGAAGCGCGACTGCGCGGCTGGACGATCATCGATATGCGCAACGACTGGAGCCGCGTATTCGCAGCGCCGATGCCGCGCGACTGAGCATTTAGAACGCGAGCTCCGAATCGATCAACTGCCCGTGCGAGTGGACGTTGAACTTGAGCAATTCGTTCTGACGGTCTCAGGAGAGCGCGTCCCCGACGCGCGTCAACGGATCGGCCCAGAACCCGCCCACTCAGATGACCTCGGCAGTGCTCTCTTACTCTGACGGCGCGCACTGATTCCTGAGAGCCAGTTGATCAGCAAGGCGCGCTCGGAGTTGATCGAGACGAAGGTCAGCACAGGCGCCCAGCGACACGCGCGCGCGCGCGCTCTGCTCGGGAGTTCGATTCGCATTCCACACTCCATGATCGGCGAGCTGGCGATATGCGTCACGGAACGGCATTCCGGACGACGTCATTTCAACCGCCTCATCCGTGGCGTACATCGGCGCGTCGATCGCGGCTCGGAGATTCGCCTCATCAAAGACAAGGCCGGAGATCATGGTGGGCGCGAGGGCAAGGCTTGCCTGCCCGGCTGTGAGCCCCCGGAGAAGCGGCCCCTTCGTGAGTTGCAGGTCGCGGTGATAACCGCTCGGAAGAGAGATCACCTGCTGGATCTCGGACATCGCGCCGGCGACGACCGCTGCGTTAGCGCGGAAGATCTCGGCGACATCCGGGTTGCGCTTGTTCGGCATGATCGACGACCCCGTCGTCAGGTCCTGCGGCATCTTCACGAATCCGAACTCGCTCGAAGCGAAGAGTGTGAGATCCCAGCCGAGTCGACGGAGCGTCTGCAGCGGCTGCCAGATGGCGGCGAGCGCCTGGAGTTCGTGCTTGCCGCGACTCGCCTGGGCAGCCATCGGGTTGATCTGAAGGTGGGAGAAACCGAGATCGTCCGCGACACCCTCGCGATCCAGCGGCAGATTGACGCCATATCCCGCCGCCGTGCCGAGCGGGCATCGATCGATCCACGAGAGCGTGAAATCGAGGAGTTCAGCGTCGTCGAGAAACGCCTCGGCGAAAGAGGCCATCCAGAGGCCGATCGTCGACGGCACGGCGCGCTGCAGATGCGTGTAGCCGGGCATCGCAACGTGAGCATTCTCGTCTGCGATGATGAGCGCCGCCTCGGCCGTCGCGAGCACAGAGGCTCGGATTTCGGCCAGCGCGCTTCGTGTCTTGAGCCGGACGGCCACGAGCGCTTGATCGTTGCGGCTACGACCCAGATGCACGCGCCGTCCGATTTCGCCGATCCGATCGCAAAGCCACGACTCGATGGCCGAATGGCCATCTTCGAACCGACTGTCAAGGACGAACTCGCCAGCCTTGAACTCTTCGGCCAGAACATTGAGGGCATCGACGACACACTCGGCATCCACTTCCTCGAGCGCGCCGATTCGAGCAAGGCCTCGCACATGGGCCGATGTCGCTTCGATATCAAAGATGAAGATCTCGCGATCATGCAGGATGTCCTCACCGGCGAGAAAGGCCATCACCTCGTCATGCACGCGTGTCCCTGCGCGCGCCCAGATGGGAGCAGTCATGTTCGGATTCCTTCGAGCTCACTGAAGCCCAGTGCGAGGTTGACGTTCTGGATTGCCTGGGACGCGGCGCCTTTGAGGAGGTTGTCGATCACACAGGTCACTGCGGCGCGCGTCGGATAACGCAGATCCACCTGGATGCCTCCGATGATCGCCCCCGGATGACCAACGATGGTCTGAACCCGAGGCGTCTCCGGTCCGATGACGGAGATGAGATTCTCCCCAGCGTAGAACCGGTCGTAGAGCTTGATCAGCGTCTGGCTCGTCGTCGGCGACCGCAGTTCGACAAGCGCAGTGAGAACGATGCCGCGCTTAAACGGCGCTACCGCCGGCGCCAGTCGGACAGGATGATCCAGATGATGACTTACCTCCTGCTCGTGCACATGGCCGACACTTGCGTACGGCATGACGCCGCCTGCGAGCAAAGTCTGGTTGTTCCGCTCGTTCGGTGTGCGACCTGCGCCGCTGAATCCTGAGATTCCAAAGCAATGCGCGGCGCCCGAGAGTGACTCCCGGATCGGCGCGAGGGCGAGGTTCATCGCCGTCGCGTAGCAGCCGGGATTGGCGATGCGATTCGCTCGTTCAATTGCGGATCGCGAGGTTTCCGGAAGGCCGTAGGTCCAGCCTGGATCAAACCTGGCGTCAGCACTGAGATCGATGACGACCGACGGCGGATTCTTGCTGCCTTCGAGCGCAGCGCTCGCCTCTGCCGCCTGGCCGTTCGGCAGCGCGAGAATGATGACATCCGTAGAGACGTCACCGAGGGCGCCGAGATCCAGCGCTTCAAATCGGGGGCGCGCTCCTCGATCGGATTCACATCCTTGCACTGGTTCGCCGGCCTTCGACGTCGACCATGCCCTCGACAGTCGCAGCGACTCGTGGCGATTCAGGATCGAGATGATTTCCCGCCCGACGAATCCTCGAGCTCCGAAGAGCCCGACGGTTGCCTTACTCACCGGGGCACTGACAGACTTCAAGCACATGACCGCCCCCTTCTGATTGAGGCTCTTGCATGACGGCGCTGTTTAGCGTCCGATCGAGACTTGATGCGTATTCAACGCACTCCTGAATCTGAGCCCGATCGCGCATGCCCCGCCAGAACATGATCCAATCTCCGCAACGCTCCGCTCCATCTGCGCGCTCGAAATACCAGTGCACAATCGGATTGGTCCGATCGGCTCGCCAGAAGAGCGATGGGGCGAACTTCGTCAATCGAGCCCAGAGCGAGGCGCCAATGCCGCTTCCCTGCACTTCCGGTGAGACGGCGTACTTGTCGAGGTAATGCGCATCGCAGAACTTCGCGATGATCGCGGCAGCGGAGTAGTCATTCGCCAGGAAAATGCGATCGATCGACGTCCTCTCGAAGTAGTTCCGTGCGAGCGTCTTCTGGAAACTCGACTCAAGCAACTCCGTCAATCGCGGAACGTCAACGCAGTTCAGGTTCGGTCGCTCCGTGATTCGGACTCCTCGTTGAATCAAGGTCCCGTGGCCATTGTGGGTGAAGAGTTCACGAACGAGATGACCCGGACTGGTGATCGCGACCGACGAAGTCGCGGGCATCTGATCAAGGAGCCTCTTGATCTCCCGCAGCTTCAGCGCCATTCCGCCGTCAATCCACGGAGCAGAGAGAAGTGACTCGAAGTCCTCTTCGAGATTGACAGCAGGAATGATGTCGCCATTCTCGTTTAGGAGCCCGCTCGTCGGCGTGAGAAAGATGATCTTCCTCGGCTCCACCGCTCGCGCGAGCTCCCGTGCCGCGACATCCGCGTTGATATTCAGCGTCTGTCCTTGCGCCGTGCTCGCAAGCGACGACACGACGGGTATCTGACCGCTGGCGATCGCCGAGTTCACGAGTGAGAGGTCGACGCCGATGACCTCGCCGACCCATCCCATCGACGTATCCGTCGTGCGCATCGCCTCAAAGACCCCGGAGACAATCGGTCGTGCACGTGCGCCTCGAATCTCGAGCGCCTCACTCAGGAGCAACGCCTGCTTCTGAAAGACCCTGCGCGCTGCCGCGAGAACCTCAGGCGTTGTGACGCGCGATCCTGCAATAAATTTCGGTTCGATGCTCATGTCTCGAAGGGCGGTGGTGAGTTGTGGTCCAGCGCCGTGGACAACGATCGGAAGCAGGCCGATGCGGCTGAGAAACGCAAGGGTCGACGCGAGTTCGTCGATCTCGTCCATGAGCAGACCGCCGCCTACCTTGATGACCGCGAATCGAGTTGTCTCGACGCTCTGGAAGGCCTTGAGGTACTGGTTAATCTCCTTGCGCGAGCCGACGTTCTGAAGGAGATCGATGATTGTGTCTCGTTGGTCCGTCGTCATGGCGTGGAGTCCTTGGATCGTGAGAAGAGACGCCGGAAGGACGTCGTCGCCTTATCAAGTTGCGCAAGCGATATGCGTTCTCCTGCCGCATGCGCCCACGTAATCGACCCGGGGCCGAAGACGACACTCGGGATCCCGTGCTCAGCGAAGAGCGCAGCCTCTGTCCAGAAGTCCACCGGCGGCGCACACTGGACATCGAGGATCTTCGCGATCACCCGGACGTGATCACCCGGCAGCAGCGACGGCCCGAAAAAGCGGCTTGTCCATTCAATATCTGAGCCATACGGGAGCGCACGAAGCTGCTGCAACATCTCTTCCGATGAGACCCCGGCACGGCTGCGCACACCGAATCGAAGCGTCGCGGATTCCGCGACCATATTCGGCTTCCGCCCTCCCTCGATGACGCCGATCGAGATCCTGGAATCACCACATGTTGATTCAGACCATTCGAGCGCTCCGGCCGACCACCGGATCGCGTTATGGACCGCGCTCATCGTCGATGCGACGCCGCTACTCGAGTGCGCGGAGACGCCATGGAATGACGCCTCGATTGAATGAAGACTGCGATGCTCGCACACGACATGGCACTCCGTCGGCTCGCAGACGATCGCTCGTTCGAAACGGCTCCTGGCGTGCTCGCCATCAAGGAAACGCCGGACGCACAGACTCTGTCCGGCTTCCTCATCGGTCGTGAAGAGAACTGCGGCGTCGCCCTGAGTTGCGCCCGCCGCCGCGAGGATGCACGCGGCGGCGCCCTTGATGTCGCACGCGCCGAGCCCAATCGCGTGAGCGTCTTCAATCTCCAGCTTGTGGGGGTTGGACATCCATCCCGACGCGGGAGGAACCGTATCCAGATGACAGTTGACGAGCGTGCCGGCGCTGCCGCGCGTCGCGAGCAGTTGTAGGCAGCCCTCACCGAGATCGTCGAGGGAACAGTCGAATCCGGCGCAGGCGAGCGCTTCGGATACGTAGTCGACCGCCTGCTTCATCCCCACGGGATCCCGCGGTGGATTTGACGTGTCGATTGCGACGAGATTGTCCAGATGATCGATAGCGGCTGTCACGACGCGGCGCCCTCCAGCGCCTCGACGCGCGACCACGTCTCTGTCGAGAGTCCGAAGAGTTTGATAAACCCCTCAGCTTCCGCTGCGCTCCAGCTTGCGCACTGCGCGTAGGTCGCATCGGGGCTCGAGAGGATGTTCTCAGAGCGCAACGCGACAGCCTGGCACGCGCCGCCCGTCGTCATGAGATCAACCTCACCGGTGACGCGCGCCTGTGTCGAGCGAATAAACCGCTCAAGGTCTTGTCGCAGCGGCTCGTGGAACAGGCCGGCATAGACGAGTTCCGACCATTTCGCCGCCACCTGCGGTGAGAATGCCGCTTGCGACTTCGTCAGCGTCGCCTCGGCGAGGGCCTTGTGCGCACAGAGGAGCGCGGTCAGTCCCGGCGACAATCCGACCCTTCAAGCCGATGACCGTGTCGCCTGTGTAGATCTCCCTGCCCACGCCGTAGGCCCCGAAGAGGCTGTTGAGTTCATGCAGCATCGCTGGACCGGGTGAAGCGGCCCCATCGATCGATGTGAGCGCGCCTTTATCAAATCGGAGGGTGACCGCGAAGGGCTCCGTCGGCCAGGCAGCGCGCGGCCTCGTCATGCGACAGGTCTGGCCGACATCGGGCGCTTCAAAGAGATCGATCTCTGTACCTGACATCGTGACGCCAAGGAGATTTTCGTTGATCGAGTAGCGCGAGACCTCAGGCTCGACAGTAAACCCAGCGCTCTCCAGGATCTTGATCTCGTAGTCGCGCGGTGAATCGGTGCGCGACTGAAGTTCCCTGATCGGCGCGATGACAGGCAAAGCCGTGAGACTTCGAAGCGCGAGGTCGAATCGCACCTGATCGTTGCCCATCGCCGTGCATCCATGCGCGATCGCATCCGCGCCGATGCGCTCGGCGAGCGCAGCGCATGAGCTTGCGATCACGGATCGATCCGAACAGAGGAGCGGATACTTCCCGGCGTACAGAGCGCCGCCCATGATGAACGGGATGACGAAATCATCCCAGAGGGCCGGGGCGCCGTCGATGCGATGATGGTCGGCCGCGCCGAGGCTTCGGGCTCGATCTTCAATCCAGTTTGCGCGCTCGGCTGAGACGCCGCCGGTGTCAACGAAGAGCGTGGTGACTTCAAATCCGCGCTCGATGAGATCGAGCACGCAGTAACTCGTGTCGAGACCGCCGGAAAACGCAAGGATCGCTTTCTCAGGCATGGATGACCTCCCGCTCGAGCATGGCTGCGCTACAGTTCGTCGTGTCCAGAAGCGTGGTCATGATCGCCTGCTGTGTCGGCAAGCGGTTGGCCGCCTCTTCGATGATGAGAGAGGTCGGCGCGTCGACGACACCGTCTGTCGCCTTCACGTTGCGTCGCATCGGGAGGCAATGACTGAACACGGCGTCGTTCGTCAGCGACATCTTCTGTTCGTCGACGATGAAGTGCTTGTAGGCGTCGCGAATCGACTTCTCTTCATCCCACGCTCCGAAGAACGGAATGGCGCCCCAACTCTTCGCATAGACAATTTCCGCGCCGTCATAGGAGGCGTCGATGTCGTGGGAAACTGAGAATGATCCCCCATGCTCCGCAGCCTGCGACGCGGCGGCGCTCATGTATCGATCGTCGAGGAGATAGCGCTCGTCGGGGCAGAGCAGAGTCACGTTCATGCCCAGCTTGGAGGCGATCAGCAGCGATGAATTCGCAACGGCCGTGTTGAGCGGCTTCGGGTGATAGGTCCACGTCAGGACGTATTTCTTGCCCTGCAGATCGCCGCGACGCTCCTGAAGCGCAAGCGCGTGCGCGAGCTCCTGGCAGGGGTGTTCTATCGTCTCCAGATTGATGACCGGGACTGTCGAATACGCAGCGAATGCCCTGATCGCGGCGTCCTCACGATCAACGGACCAATCCTTGAACTCCGGAAATTTGCGCACTGCGATCATGTCGCAGTAAGACGAGAGCACACGTGCGACCTCGCTGATGTGCTCCTCCGCGTCGCCGTCCATGACGACGCCTGCTTCGAACTCAATCGGCCATGCGCCCTTTCCGGGCTCCAGGACAACGGCATGGGCCCCGAGCCGCCACGCGCCTACCTCCATGGATGTGCGAGTGCGAAGCGAAGGATTGAAGAAAACAAGCGCGATCGTCTTGCCCGCGAGCAGCGGCCCGGGTGGATCGGCCTTGAAGTCTGCCGCTTGCGCCAGCAGCGCATCGATCTCCGCCCGCGACCAGTCGCGAGTCGAGAGGAAGTGCCGAGGTGGCATAGTCAGTTGTCCTTTCAGGTGAGTGTGTCGAGGATCTCTCTGGCGACCCTGCGTGCGGCGCTCTGGCTCGTGGTCGCAAGGAAGATCGTGTCGTCTCCGGCGATGCATCCGACGACGCCCTTCGGCGGCCATCTGTCGAGTTCAACGGCGACGAGATTGGCGTGGCCTGGGGCGGTGCGGAGCACCACGAGGGCGTCCGCAGGTCTGGCGCTGAGCACGTGTCTTCGTATGGAGTCGACAGCGGTGTCAGCGCTTGATTCGACCGGGAGACCCGCTCCATCCGGAATCACATATCCATTCGGGCCGCGCAGGACGCCCATAGCGGCGAGATCGCGGGAGACAGTCGCCTGCGTCGTCTCGACGCCGTGCTCCTGGAGCGTTTCCGCCAGCGCAGCCTGACTCTGGACCGGATTGTCCCGGATGGCCCGTTCGATGAGTTGGCGGCGGCGGTCCTCAGACATGTGCATAAATATACATCGACTGCATATTCATGTCAAGCCCGGCTTCCTCCCCGATTTTGCGACGCCCGCTGATCGGACTCAGGAATCGAGGACTGCAGATCGCGCAGACGCACTCGCTCATCCGCAATCTGCTGCGTCACCTGATCGACGAGACCCTCCTGACTCGGACGGAGCTGTCCCGCGTCGCGCATGTCGATGAGAATCCCGAGCGCTTCTTCGAGGCAGCGGATGGACTCAGCGCACGACGCCAGCCGGTTGGCCAGCGAGAGTTCGTCGTCCTCCGCCTGAGCGGCATGAGCCTCGCCGAGACTGCGCCAGCCGAGTTCGAGCGACTCGCGCGCCAATGCGTTCGATGGATCGGCCTCTGCAAGATCGATTCGAATCGCCAGCGAGGTCTCGAGCGCCTCGATCGCCGAGGCAGCGCGGTCGAGGTCGACGAGGAGTTCGCCAATGCGAAGGTATATCACCGCCTCGTCACGGCGTGCGAGGGCGTTCGACGGATCCTGCGCGGCGATCCGCTGCGCGAGTTCGAGCGCCTCATATTGAATCTCGAGGGCCCTGTCGAGATCCTCCTTCGCCCGGAGCATCTCGCCGATGTTCGTGTACATGATGCTCGCGGCGCGAGGGAATCGGCCGTCGGTCGGAGCCTGCTCCATGAGTGTCAGAAATACCTCAAGCGCCTGTTGATACTCAGCAAGCGCGCCATTGACATCGCCCACGTTTGCGTACGCGGGGTGTCCGAGCGCGTTGCCGAGCTTATTTCGCACGACGCAGGCGCCGTACTGTTCGTTCACATCGCTCCCGATCGTGGGCGATTCGAGGCGGGTCGTCAACGCCTGCCGATAGCTCTCAAGCGCTTCCTCAGGCTGCGATCGGTCATGGAGTGAGTCCCCCACTTTCTCAAAGGCGATCGCGAGGTCGCTTCGGCGCACTGGATCCGTCGGATCCTGCTGCGCGCGGTCTTCCGCGAAGACGAGCGCCTTGTCATACATCGATCTCGACTCTTCGAATGCGCCGGTGGCGGCGTAGATATTGCCGAGCTTGACGTAGGCGATGTAGAGGCCGCGTTGATCCAATTCGTCGTCAGATCTGCTGGCTGTATTCTCGAAGAGTTCGAGCGCGCGGAGATAGCTTCCGAAGGCTGCCTCTGTATCACCGATATTCGGCAGCCACGGGTTCCCCTGGAGATCACCGACACGCTGGTAAGCGGTGGCGAGTTCGCGCTGGAGGCTCAGATCGCCGGCGGACTCCTTCGCGAGATTGTCAAGGTACTCGAGCGAACGCTCGACAAGCACGCGCCGGGCGGCCGTGGAACCGGGAAGATCCCGAATCTCGTCGTGGATATCGAACATGACGGCGTTCGCCAACTCGCGCACATCGTCGAACCGGCGCTCTGCGATGTCGCGCTGCCGGGTCGTCTCGCGCGCCTGCAGCGCGATTCCTGCCGCGCCGGCGAGAAGCGCGAGCACCACGATCGCCGCGGCGGCGACGCCCGTCTTGTTCCGCCGTACGAACTTCGATGTTCGATAGCGAAGCGTGTCCGGACGGGCGTGCACGGGGCGCCCCTGCAGGCTTCGCTCGATGTCGTCGGCAAGATGAGCGACGGAGTCATACCGGCGCTCAGGCTCAACGCGCATCGCTGTAAGAATGATGTTGTCCAGATCGCCCCGGAGGCGCCTTTGGGTGCGTGTATCTGCGGCTCGCGCACTTGGGCGTTCTGCGTGAAGATCCGCGAGTTGCCTGCGAATTTCATCCCGGTCAGTCGAACTGACCTTGTAAGGCTTCTCGTCTGTCAGCAGTTCGTAGAGAATGACTCCAAGCGAATAGACATCACCGGGAATACCGACAAACTCGCCGCGAACCTGTTCAGGACTGGCGTAATCCGGCGTATAGAGGCGTGAGGTTTCAACCGTGACGTCGCCAGTCGCCTGATCGCCGCTGTCGGACTCGAGCAGGCGCGCGATGCCGAAGTCGAGGAGCTTCGGTTCACCGCCCTCGCCGACGAGGATATTCCCGGGTTTCAGATCTCGATGAACAATGAGCCGCTGATGCGCGCTCTGCACTGCAGCGCAGACCTTGAGAAACAGCCCGATCCTCTCGTCGAGAGAGAGACCCTGTGCTCGACAGTGCGTTGTCAGTGGCTGGCCATCGACATACTCCATGACGAGATAGGGCCTGCCGTCGTCGGTGACGCCACCATCGAGGAGCCTGGCGATATTGGGATGCTCAAGGTCGGCGAGCGCCTGGCGTTCGTTTCGGAAGCGGCGGAGGATCTCATCGGTGTCCATGCCGCGCTTGACGATCTTAAGGGCAACGCTCTTGGTGAACTGATCATCGTCGCGCCGAGCGAGATAGACGGCGCCCATACCGCCGCGGGCGATGAGGTTCTCGACGCGATAGGCCCCCACTCGCGCGCCCGGACCGATCGCTGATGGATCGTTGGCGAATGTATCTGCGACGGCTTCGATCGCCGGAGTCTCGAGGAAGGCGGGCGCCCGGCTATCGGAGTCGAGGAGCGACTCGACCTCTTGCCGAAGATCGTCGTCACCTGCGCAGCGCTCTGCGACAAAGGCGGATCGCTTCTCGGGCGCCAGTTCGGAAGCCTGATGGAACAACTCATCAACTTGGCGCCAGCGATCTGCTTCCACCTCGTCACTCCATGCTGATGGCCCGGTGGAGCCACGCCTTGGCCAGCCGCCAGTCGCGCTCCACGGTGCGCGTCGAGACCTCGAGCGCCTCGGCGGCTTCCTCGGTGGTCAGCCCACCGAAGAACCGTAGCTCAACGATTCTCGACTTCTGTTCATCGATCTCGGAGAGATCTCCGAGCGCTTCGTCAAGGGCTTCAACATATTCGCTTGCCGCCTCGACGGGCAGCGCAGATTCGTCGAGAGAGAGGCGCAGACGCCCGCCGCCGCGCTTGAGGGCGTTGTGGGCGCGTGCATGATCGACGAGGACACGGCGCATCGCCTTCGCTGCGACGCCGAAGAAGTGGCCGCGGCTCTCCCAGCCCTGCTCCGACTGATCGACGAGGCGGAGGTAGGCCTCGTGGACGAGAGCCGTGGGCTGCAACGTGTGATTGGCGCGCTCCTGGTTGAGTAAACGCTGGGCGGCCGCGCGAAGTTCGTCGTAGACCAGCGGCAGCAGCGACGCAACGGCCTGCTGATCGCCATCGCTGATGGCGCAGAGCAGGCGCGTGACCTCACCTCGCGCGTCATCGTTTGTGGCCTCCCGCATGGCCCCTCCGGAGTTTGGGCTCCCATTGCCCGGGCTGGCATTGTCCGTTGGACCCGTCGATGGAGCAAGGATTTACGCCTACCCCTACCGACGCAACGGAACTGAATTGACCTCCCAATGCGCTTCTCGGGCGTTGCGGCGAGATTCTGACGGCCTCCCGCCTCGAGATTCGGCAAGAAAGCAGCGGAAGCGTGTCGGGATCTGAGATCGCAATCCGCATGTGAGCGTGACCAGGCCCTCGGACTCCGCCGGGGGCGGAAGGAGGCTCTCATGGCCAGCTCCCGACTGAACGCATTCACGCTCAGCGCCGCGACGATCGCATTGCTCGCGGGCAGCGCTTTCGCGGATACGCACTCCTGGATAGACCCGGGAGGCGGTGACGCGCACATCGGGTCCAACTGGGATCTCGGCACAGCGCCTGCGGCATTCGACACGATCGAGTTCGACATCTTCGCGACGTATATCGTCGATTTCGATCCGTTCTTTCTGCCGTCGGTTTCGATCCACAACTATCGCCACGGCGCGGTGACTATCCGCACGTCTGGAATCCACGGTGCGACCAGCGAGTTCAATGTCGGCCGCGACAACGGAGACAACGCCGATGTCACACTCGATCAGGGAGAGTTCTTCTCCACATTGACGGCGTACATCGGGCGGAACAGCGGAAGCACTGGGGAATTCACCGTCACGGGTGGCTTCAGCGACTATGGCGAGTTCCGAACAGTCGGGACAGGAGCCGACATACGAGTCGGAAACAGCGGCTCCGGGACGCTGAATGTGTACAACGGCGGAGATGTCGAGGCCGCTGACGATGTTGTCATCGCGGACGGTGCGAACAGCGACGGAGTCGTCAATGTCTCCGGATTCAACTTCCAGCTTCTGCGAAACTCGCAGCTTCGGACCACGTCTTCGACGACCGGCGACATCTTCGTCGGAGACGATGGCGATGGGGAGTTGAACATCTCCAGCGGGGGCTTTGTCAGCGCCGCGGACGACGTGCTTGTGGGGTATCGAGCCGGGAGCACCGGCGAGTTGAACGTCGATACCGCATTCGGGATCTCATCCACGCTCAGTGTCAATGACAATCTGTCCATCGGGCATATCGGCAGTGGCGAAGCGTCGGGAGACGGAGTCGTCACACTCGACACCGGCGGCGTCATCAATGTCGGAGACGACACGTTCGTTGGCGACGACTTCGGCGGCTCAGGGACCCTCAACGTGCAGGGCGGCGTCCTCCGAACCAGGTCGCTCTTCGCGGACAAGGCCGGGTCAACGATCAACCACACGGGCGGAACGATCGAAATTCAGGGCGGTCAGTACGTCCAGAACAGCACGACGCTGAGCCTGGACGGCGCCGACGCCGGAAATGTGCCGACGCTTCGTCTCGAAGATGGCGGCATTGCGGAGATCGACTTCTCGATCCGCATTGGCGACAGCGCCGGCATGCACGGGGCGATCGAGGTTGACGGCGTCCGATCAGGTGTGTCGACGACGCTCCGCAACACCGGTGGCGGCGCGGGCGCGGATCTCTATATCGGCGACGGTGGTTCCGGCACACTTGATGTGACGAACGGCGGTCTCGCCGAGTCGAATGACGACATCATCATCGCCGCCGGCTCGACTGCGACAGGCGATGTCGTCGTATCAGGCGTGAACTCGGGCATCCGCTCGACGATGCGCACAAATGGCAACACGGCCAACAGCGATATCCAGGTCGGCGGCAGCGGGGACGGCACACTTGACATCACCAATGGCGGACTCGTCTCGACGCCGCACGACATGATCATTGCGTCAGGCGCCTCTTCGACAGGAGACGTCGATATCTTCGGCCAGTCCGGTGGGTTCTTCTCCGACCTGCAGGTGGGCGACGATCTCTTTATAGGCGTTGGCGGCACGGGCTCAGAACGCGGCGTCGCGAACATGCGACTCGGCGTCTCGGGCCAGGCTCACGTGAATGATCACACGCATGTCGGCACGGACGATCGACTTCATATCGATGGCGGTGATTTCGTCACCGGCAGTCTGACGCTCTACGCGAACAACTCGCTCGATATCGACGAGGGCGTCGTCACGATCGACGGTGGCACGATGAACACCGCCAACTCCTCGACCTTCAATATCGATGGCGACAATGCGAAGGCGACGCCGACGCTCAGGCTCGACAACGGCGCAAGCTGGACGAACACGACGCACGGGATCAACATGGGCGGTATCCACGACGGCTACATGGAGATCCTGAACGGATCGTCCGTGAGGCTGCAGGACATCGAGGTCGGGGGCACGACGAACAACGCCGTTGGGCAGCTCACGATCGACGGGAGCTCATCGCTGACGCTCGATTCGTTCCTACGCGTGCAGGGAAACACGAACAGCAGTGTGGAGTTCACAGACGGGGCCCAGGGTGATCTCGGTTCGCTGACGGTGCGCGACCATGCCGACGTGCTGATCGCGGGCGCCGGCACACATGTTGACGCCGGGAGCATCCAGGTGGGCAGTTCGACACCGGGCGACATGGTGATCAATGACGGCGCGAGCGTTGAGGTCCCCGGCACGATCTCAGTCGGCTCCGGCACGGGCACGAGCGGGAGCACACTCTTTATCCAGGATCCGGGCACGACGGTTGACGCCTTCAATGTGAACGTCGGCAGTTCGAACTCGACCGGGTCACTCTGGGTCCAGAACGGCGCAGAGCTCAACACATTCGATTCACCCATTGACCTGATCATGGATGTTCGCGTGTGGCCGAACTCCGAAATCGAGATCAACGACGGCACGCTTCGCCTCGTCGATCTCAAGCTCGAGGATGAGGCGCTTCTTCACGGCTCCGGAACCGTCAGCGGAATCATCCGATCCGACGCCGGCGATACGATGGCGAGGATCGCGCCGGATGGACCGATGACGCTCGGGTCATCGATCTTCGCGGACGCCTTCGAGTTCAGCGGCATTCTCGATGTGGATGCGCAGAGCGTCACCATCAACGACGCCAATCTCGCGAATCTTGGTGATCAGACGATCTTCGATGGCGGCACGTTGACCGTCCCCAATGGCGCGTACCTCGAACTTGGTGAGACGATCTCCGGCGAAGGAACATATGTCGGGCATCTGGATGTGGGCGCCGGAACGATCTCGGCGACAGGCCTGACAGGTATGAAGCTCGACGGATACATCCAGACGATCCTCGCTTCCAATATCAGCGGTACGCGAATCGAGCTCAAGGAAGGCGGCATCCTCGAGGGTGGCGGCGTCATCGACGCCGACTACCGCGCGAAAGCTGGATCGCAGACCATTGCGACCAATGACTGGATCATCGGCAACGCCTCATCATCAGGCGGATTCACAAACGACGGTGTGCTCGATGTGGGCGCCCATCATGTGACGCTGCTGGATTCGGGAACCGTCACGCTCGGTGACGCGTTGATGTCCGGCGGCACGCTCTCCGTCCCAAATGGAATTCACTTCAACGGCGGAGACAGCTTCACGGGTTCTGGCGTTATCGACTCGAGAATCAACTCGTCCGAGCTGATCGGCGGCGGAGCGCCTCCCCCATACATCATGCTCACCGGTGATCTCGAGATGGGTGATGCGACAACGACGAATGGATTCAAGTGGAACTGGGGCCTCAGCGTCGGCCCGAACACGCTGACATTGCATGACCTCGATGAAGCCGAGTTTCTCGGAGGAACCAACCTGTCGGGGGGCACGATTATCGCCGCCAACGGAATCGATGCGCTGAGATCCAGCGCGATCTCAGGCTTCGGAGACGTCGAGGGCGATGTTCACGTCGGCGCGGCCAACGCGCTCTCACCGTCCGGCAGCGGACTCCGCATTGAGGGTCTTCTCAACAACCCAAGCGGATGGGATCTCGCCGGGTCTCACCTGATCATCGGCGACGGCGTCTCCGGCTCATACAACGGCGGTGGAACGCTCGACATGCGAGTCACCGGCGACGATGGGTCCGTCATCGCAAATGCGAACTCAGGCGTGCCGCTGGTGATGGGCGACGCGACGGTAGCCAACGGTTTCCTGACGCGGGGTCATCTGCAGGTGATCAACTCCTCGATCACGCTGCATGACGCCGACTATGCGGAACTCGGGTCCTTCACGAAGGTCGGACCGGACATCGTTGGCGGCGGCGACACGGCGCCTCGAACGCTCATCGCGCCAAACGGTGTGGAGGTCGGGGCCGGCGAGGTCCTTCACGGCGGATTCGGAACACTCGACATCGCGCTCGACGGCAAAGTGCGCACACTCGCAGGCTCGACGACGCTCGCTACGGGGACGTTCTCAATGGGTGACGCCGCTGATGTGGACGGCGTCGATCTCGGCGGGGAGCTGGATGTCAACACGCGCACTGTGACACTCCTGGATGCGAATGAAGCGCAGCTCGGCAATCTCACGACGATCGATGGCGGCACGTTGAATGCGGCCAATGGCGTGCGACTCGAGTCCGGCGACGCGCTCACCGGCAACGGAGTCATCAACGGCGCCATCATCGCTGACCCCGGATCGACGATCGGCTTCGAGGATATCGGCGGCGCGCCGGATCGCGGGAGCGCGAGTCTCACGCTCGGTGACGCTTCCTCCAGCTCTGGCGTCTCAATCGGCGGCACGCTTCAGGTCGCGACGGGGGAGGTGCATCTCCTCGACACCGACGCAGCAGAGCTTGGCCCCGAGACTTTCATCGGCGGCGGCACGCTTCACGCTCCCAATGGCATCCAACTCAGCGCATCGGACGCCATCTACGGCGGAGGCACGATTAACGGTTCGGTCAGCGGCGGTACGATTGCGCCCGGCGGAACGCTGAATGTCACCGGAGATGTGACGCTCGACGCCGCTGGCAGCCTCGATATCGATCTGTCCGGAACGATCCCGGGTTCTGATTACGACCAGCTTGCACTGACGGGCATGATCGAACTCGATGGCGACCTTGCGGTGGGCCTCAGCGGCGGCTACCAGCCGCAATGGGGAGACACATTCGAGATTCTCAGCGCCGGCGCGATCACCGGGTCGTTCAATGCTGAACTCTTCGATGCGCTGGCGGATCCCAATCTCCGCTGGTTCAGCGACCTCTCCGCGACCGCGTTGACCATCGGAGTGCGCTACTTCACGGATCTCGATCGTGACGGCGTGGTCGGCGCGGCGGATCTGGCGTCACTCGTCGGCGTGTGGGGTCCGGTCTCGAGCGGGCTCGGTTTCGACGCCGACTTCGATGGCGACGGCAGCGTCGGCTCGTCCGATCTGGCGACGCTCATTGGCACGTGGGGCTTCAGCGCGCCTCCGAGCGCATTGGTTCCGGCGCCGGGCACGGCCGTTCTCCTGGTCATGGGGCTGGGTCTGACGGCGCGGCGCCCTCGGAGGACTCTCTGAAGGAACGTCGCCCGGCGTGCGCCGGGAAGGAAACGAGCGCTGTTTCAGTCGGGGCGCTCGATCATTCCGACCCGGCCGCGCCCGGCGGCTCTTCTAATTCAGCGCACGCCTGACGATCAGAACGCGACTGCAGGCGCTGCACGCACCGCTTCGGACTTGACTTCGAAGTGAGCCGCCTCGTTGAAGTTGAACATGCCGGCGACAATGTTGCTCGGGAATGACTGGCACTTGATGTTGAACTGGCGGACGTTCCCGTTGTAGAAGCGCAGCGACGCCTGGACCCGATCCTCGGTGTTGGCAAGCTCCGCCTGCAGCGACTGAAAATTCTCAGACGCCTTGAGATCCGGGTAGTTCTCGATGCGCACCTGGAGGTCGCCCAACAGGCCGCTGAGCCTGCCTTCGACCTGCGCCTGCTCCTCGGTGGCGGCGCCCGGACGAAGGCGTTCCGCCTGCTCCCTGAGAGAGACGATGTTCTCGAGAAGCTCCTTCTCGTGCGTCATGTATCCCTTGACGGTGTTGACGAGATTCGGAATAAGGTCGTGACGACGCTGAAGCTCGGTGTCGACGTTCGACCAGGATTCCTCAACATGCGCTCTGGCGCGCACGAGCGCGTTGTACATCCCGGCGACGATGACGCCCAGGACAACCGCGATGGCAAGAATGGCGATGACGATTTCCATCGTGTGATCTCCTACTGGTGTTCGTGCGCTCCGGCGGAACGCACAGCGCGGCTCTGCGTCGAGGCGGCGCCGCCTTCAATGACGGGCGCCAGCCCACGTGCGGCGCGCGTCTCATTGACGAGTGTTCGGGGCAATTGCGCGAAGAACCCCTGCGCAAACTCAACCATCGCCTCGCACGCCGCGACATCGAGACGGCCAGACCGATAGATCAGAAGTTGGGTTCCGAGCGACTCGATGCGCCAGCCCGGACGACGCAGCAGCGCCTGCATCATGCCCGGGCCGATGAGCCGGTATGCGTCCTGTCGATCGCGCGCCTTGACGACGAACTTCCTCGAGAACTCCGGATCCTCGAGGTCGATGTCGTCGAATCCGATGCTCTGAAAGAGCTTGTCGCCGAATCCCTCGTCTCGGACCTGCACGGCGCCGAGATCCGCCTCCTGGGCAATGAGCGCGCACTGGAAGTGATAGTGCTGGGTGTGCGAGTTCTTACCGGAGTTGCGCGTCACCGCGTAGTGGTACTGGAAGAACTCGAGCTGAACCTCCCCGAGGCCCGGCGTGAGCGACTCAATCGATCGCGAGAGGTGATGCAGCGAGTATCGGGAGTGCCCCTGCTCGAAGACGCTCGCCGGGAATCGCTCGCGCGTACGGTCCTTCTCCGGTCGCCATCGCCAGCCGCCGGCGGTCGCCCATTGAGACAGTGCAGCGCGCCGCTGCATCCGGCGCTTGTGCTCCAGATACATGAGGATCGCGCCGACGACTGCGATCAGAATGCCGAAGAGTACTTCCACGAGTCCCTGCCGCCGATGGCCCCCGGTAATCGCGCTTCGCGCGCGACAGTCTCGATGACGTTTCCCATCGCGTTCACCATCCGCGATTTCTCAACGTCCTTACGATACCGGAGTCCATCGCTGCCGACATGTCTCGTTCGGATTCTGCGACGACACGCCGCGGCGTCAGAGAGAGGTCGTCGTCGAGTAGATGTGCGAGCTCGAATCAGGCCGCGGCGCTGAATACCGGATCGTTGAAGAGAGGCTTCCACTCCTTCAACTCAGCCGGGACATGGCGCAGGAAGCGGCCGGGACGCGCCGCGAATTCACCAGCGGACTCCGGAGTGATCGGAGCGCGCCGAATGCAGCAGATGCGGCCTTCACCGATCTCCCACATCTCATCCTGAGGCGCCGGACGCAGGTAGGACTGCAAATCCTCGCTCAACGCCTGCTCCACGAAGCTCGGATCAGAAGATCGAACGCGCCAACGGCGGCGGAATCGCTCATCACCCGCTTGCACGTCCTGCATTCCGGGATGCTCACCCATCTTGTCTGCAAGTCGCGCCGAGGTCAGGGTCATGCGCGGCCATGAATTCGGGCAGCTCATGATGGCGATCGAGTGGATCGCCTTGTGGGAACTCGAGCCGCGGGTCATCGAGTACACATGCTCGATGAGCGACGGGGACTCAGGCTGACCCTCGGGATGCGCAAGCAGCGTGACGCCTGAAGGCGCCCCAGGGAGACGGTGTGCGATGTGCGCCAGGTCTTCGAGCGCAAGCGCCGCGTCCGACTGCTTCGGCCGGAAGTTGGCGTGCAGATTCATATATCCGAAGAACTTCTTCAGATCGTCGCGTCGTTCAAAGTCATCACGCTTCGAAGCTGTGAAGCCGACGACGCCAAGCGGCGCCGCGCCGACGATCAGGATGAAAGCGAGAATGAACGGCGATCCGAGATCGACTCCGGCGAGGAAGAGCATGCCCGCCCCACCGAGCGTGAGGATCTCAGCGAACACCGCGGCGATGAGGAGTTTCTGCCAGCTGTTCATAATGATGTGTATCGAGGGGACGACGCCGCGACTGGAGTTGGATAACGCTTTTCTGGGACGATCACATCAGCCGTTGCGCGCTTCCCCGGCCAACGCCCCACGCATTTTCGGACGTCCGGACGTATCCTTCAGAGTGACGGAGGGATCGACCGGAGACCGTGCCCATGAGCCTGCGTGCACAATCGCTGCGAGCGCTGGTGGTCGCTCTGACTGCCTCCGTCCTGGCCCCCCTGTCTTTCGGTCAGGGCGTCGCGCCGCCTGACGGTCGCTACGAGGGACAACGCGTCGTCCGCGTGCAGACGCCGACAGCAGAGGAAATCGAGTCGATGCGCGCCATGGGCGCGGGCCTCTGGTCGTGCAGCGAGCGGCTCGGCTGCACTGAGTATCACGTCGATGTCGAACAGTTCGCAACGCTTCAGGAATCCGGCCTGCAGTTTGATGTCCTTCACGAGAACGTCGAGACACTGATCGAGGCGGAGTTCGATCGACAGCAACTCCGCGGCGCGGACTTTTACGACATCTATCGATCGCATTTTGAGGTCGATCAGCAGTTGGCGACGCTCGCAGAGCTCAGGCCGGATCTGGCGCGAGTATTCGTCGTCGGATCCACGATCGAGGGGCGATTCGTTCGCGGCATTCACATCGGACGCACGGATGGCGAGCGCAAGGCGCTGCTCATTCAGGGCTGCCAACATGCGCGCGAGTGGGTGACAGTCATGGCGACGACGTTCATGGCTGAGTACATCGTGCGCAACGCCGATATCGATCAGCAGGTTGACGACCTGCTCAATGAGATGGAGTTCTTCATCATTCCGATCGTCAATCCGGACGGCTACGAATGGACCCGATCCGGACATCGCCTCTGGCGTAAGAACCGGCGTCGCCATCTCGATTTCAACTATGGGGTCGACCTGAATCGAAATTGGGGCGTCGGCTGGGGTGTCGGATCCGGCTCATCCAATCAGACGATCTCGGATGTCTTCCGCGGCGCGGCCCCATTCTCCGAGCCCGAGACCAGGAATATTCGCGATTTCGTCGCGAGGAATAATCTCATCGTGGGCCACCTCGATGTGCACTGCTTCTCGCAACTCGTGCTCGGACCCTGGGCGTACAAAACGTCGCCGGCGCCGGACGCGGACGAACTCGACCCGGTCGGGCAGGGCATGGCGTCTCGCATGACGAGTGAACACGGCGAGGCGTTCTTCTACGGCACTGGAGGACAGGGCATCGGCTATCTCGCGGCGGGTGTAGCGCCAGACTGGTCTTATGGGGAGCACGGCGCGCGCGCGTACACATTCGAACTCCGCGATCGTGGCCAGGACGGCTTCCTGCTTCCAGCCAACCAGATCCTCCCCGCGAGCGAAGAAGCGCTGGCCGGCGCCCTGCACCTTGCGGAGAATCTGGTCATCCCGTGCCGGGCCGATCTCAACGGCGACGGCGTCGTGAATGAGCAGGACCTCTCGATCATTCTCGGCTCGTGGGCAACGGAACAGGCGGTGGGCGACGTGACACGCGACGCGCGCGTCGGCCCTCAGGACATCGCGCATCTTCTGGGAACCTGGGGACCGTGCCGCTGAAGCCCATGCCCTCTGCCCGCTCACCGACGGAATCCCGTGCCTGGCTCCTATGCCCCCGCCACTGGCGCCCTCTCTGGTGAGTCCTGCCAGACGAAGACAGGGCGCAGGCCGAACATCCTCTCGAAGAAGTCCGCCTTGCGTTCGGCGCCCCAGATCTCGACGCCGGGATCGTCCTTCGCGTCCAGAATGAACGTCGCGGTGTCGCCCTCGATCTGCAGCTTGACGCCCCGGACCTTGCGCATGTGCGTGCGATCGAGCCCGTCGGCTACGCGGAGAATCGCGGCGAGCTTCAGAATAAGCGACTGATCCTCCTCACTCAGCTTCGCGAATGTGGGGTGCTTCTGCTTGGGCTCGGCGCGTCGATGGTAGCGAGCGAGATTCGCGATGATCTCGATCTCACGCTGGCTATATCCGCGCAGATCGCTGTGCACGATCAGGTGATAGCTGTGATGGTGGTGTTTCGAGTAGTTGATGTGGTAACCCACATCATGCAGCACGGTGCCGGCGACGAGCAGCTCCCGGTTCACCGGCCCCGCCCAACTGTCCGCCTCGGCCCCGAAGTGCGCTGCGAGCTGATCGAAGATGCTCTCGGCAAGTCTGCTCACATGTTCACAGTGCCGCCGGTCGTAATCACATGTGCGCGCGAACTTCCAGACGGAGCGTTGCCGTTGCAGCGGAAGCGGCGTCACGGCGCCGCTGATGCGCCGAAGCTCGCGCGCCATCGATAGCAGGAGGCCATCGCGGATGCCCTTGTCATGCACACGAAGCCAGTTGGCGCCGAGGTGCGACATCACGCTCTCGGCGATTGTGACGCCCGCGATGATAATGTCGGCACGATCCTGGGAGAGACCCGGAACTGCCTGGCGATCCTCAAGGCTCTTGTGGCGCAGCATGCGCAGTTGTTCGCGCACGAGGTCCAGGCTCATCTCATGGCCACGCACCGTCGCCGACGCCGTCGCGAGATCTGCAGCCTGGGCGCGAAGCGACATCTCGGCCATCGTCGTAAACGTCCCGCCTGATCCGATGACGACCTGCGGCACGAAGGGCTGATCCTGCACGTATCGCTCGAGATCCTCTTGTATCGCCTTCCGCATCTCCTTATGACGCTTGCCGGCTACGGCTTCCGCGCCGCCGAACCGCTCCGTCATTCGGACGGCGCCGAGCTGTAAGGGGTAGATCTGCTCGATCACGCCTCCGCTGCTGAGGATGATCTCAGTGCTGCCGCCGCCAATGTCGACGACCGCGGCGGGGACCGAGTGCAGGTCAAACGAGCGCGCGACGGAGATGTGCGCAAGACGCCCTTCCTCCTCAGCGCTGACAACCTGCAGTTCAAGACCCGCTTCTTTGCGCACGAGCGCGAGGAACTCATCGCGATTCTCGGCCTCGCGCACAACGCAGGTGCCGGCGACGCGCACGAGTTCGACGCCATAGCCCTCGGCGATGCTGCGCATGCGCGCGATTGTCCGCGCCGCCTCGCGCATCGTCGTCTCATCGATTCGACCGGTCGTTGCGAGTCCACGGCCGAGCCGGGCGACGTCTTTCTCATCATCAATAATGCGATAGCCGCCGTCGGTGAATGACTCTGCGACGATCAATCTGATGGTGTTCGTGCCAACGTCGATGGCTGCAAGCCGACGCGTGCGCGGCGTCTGAGACCATGAGGGATCGCTCTGGATCAACTCTTCAGGTCGCGGCCCGATCTCGAGATCCTCGATCAGAGCGCCGCACAGCGCCCCGAGCCGACGGCGCATCGTCGGCCAGTCTCGATTGATCTGCTCCATTCGTCCGCAAAGCTCTTCGTGCGTCTTCTCCAGGAGCCACCTCATGCCCTCGATCACCGCCGCCGGCGGCATGTCGCGCTCATGCTCCCTGCAGGACTTTTCAAGCGCCTTCGATCTCGCCTCGAGGAGCTCGATCATCGTCGCCAGGTCGTTGGCCGCGCCCAGTGCGTCCTGCAGCCTCTTCATCTCCTTGCTGAACGCCTTGTACGACTCCACGCGAACACACGGCCTGAAGATCTCAACCGCATATCGGAGGTTCTTCGAGGCGATGCGGATCTGGTGCATGCCATCGATGTCTTCGATCGCAGGCGCCTCGAGCGACTCGATGCGTTCGAGCTTGGTCGTCAGAACCCTCTGGGCGAGATCAGAGAGCGATCGGACTCCACTCTTCTTCGGAATCTGCACGCGGTCGCGAGCCTCCGCCCCCACGAGGTAGAGGCTGCCCCCTGCTTCGTGCTTGACTGCCGGGATGAGTCGCTCGCGCGCGGCGCGCCCCTCCTGCTCAAGCCAGCCGATGAGATAATCCACGGCGGCACGGGACTGGAGCGGAATGCGCTCCCGCATGTCTCGAATGAACTGCAGATGCACATCGCAATCGCGCGCAGCGCCCGCCGCTCTTCGGATGCGCTTCAGTCTCTTGCGCAGGGACTTCTCGATTTTCTTCGGGAGGCACGGAGCGACCACGTCAATCGCCGCCCTGGCCCGTCGGCTGGTCACCCGCAGTTGGAAGATGGTCTCGCCGTCGATCTCGCCGTCGCCGGAGTCGATCTGCTCAAGGTAAGCGCAGACAGCGTCCAGCCGGGCGCGCAGCATCAGGCGCACCGCCTCCTCGAGAGGCGTATCCGCCCGAAGTCCGTCGATCTTCTTGCCGGCTTTGGCCATGGTCGGTTCGCTCTCTCAACATCGTCACGACAACCGCGACCGCTCAAGTCTCGAGACGCCCGGCCGGCTTCTCGAGTGAGCGTCCGGACTCAATGTTATGCGTTCACGCGGTCGGCGTTGGGGCGACCTGCAGAACAGCGTCAATCAACTTGAGATTGTCTCCCCAATTCTCGTGAGCTCACCGAAAGTTCGAGTCCGAGTCCGACGATACGGAATCCAGCAATGAGGCTGAGTTCTCGTTCGACACGCGCCCTTCGGGGCGTCCGAACCGTCCCATGACGTCGCGGTTCTCGCCGATCGGGCGATTCCGATTTTTCCGGAGTCGGGATCAGCACTCGTGGATGTGTTCTGCAGCTATGTCAGAAAACATGGGGCCAGCGCCTGATCGTCGGCACACGGCGCCCGTGATCAATCCCGTTCGTTTCCGTCACACTCTTAAGAGGATCTGGACACATGTTCACCGTTACTTCCCCCAACTCGGGCTGCACCCCGTCCTTCAATAGCAACTGGAACTTCGGTGGTTTCGGCGGCACGCCGTGGAACTACAGCTTCCAGAACTGGAATATGCCCTTCGGCTCCAACGTTCCGTTCAATAGCTTCGGCGGCTTTGGCTCTAACTGGACCTACCCGCAGGGCTTCGGCTTCAACACGCCCTGGAACTACGGCTCCAACAGTTCGTTCGTCGGCCCGTGGGGCTCCTCCTTCACCAAGCCCTTCTCCTTCTACGGCTCGAATTTCCCGCAGAGCTTTGGCTTCCAGAATTCGACGTCGCCCTTCGGCTACAACGTCCCCTTCGGCGGCTTCGGCTTCAATAGCGGCTGGAACGTTCCGCAGTACTCCGGCAGCTTCGGCATGCCGTGGAACTACGGCATCCAGAACTGGAACGTGCCCTTCGGCTCCAACGTGCCGTTCAACAGCTTCGGCGGCTTCCAGGGCTACAACGTTCCCTTCAGCGGCTTCGGCGGCTCCCAGGGTTACAACGTTCCGTTCAACAGCTTCGGTGGCTATCCGTACGGCGGCTACCAGGGCTTTTACGGCGCCCCCTTCAACTCCTACGGTTTCAACGGCTTCGTCCCGAACTGGACGAACGTCCCCGGCGCGACTGTCGGTCAGCCGATCGAGAACGAGATCAAGGGCAAGGCTCAGGTCGAGAGCAGCAACGGCTTCGTTCCGGGCGGCTTTGTCCACCCCGGCATGATGCAGCTCTCCCCCATCGGCATGCCCGTCCCCGGCCCGGTGAATGGTTGCGTGGCGCCCGGCCCCGTCGGCGTCCAGCGCGAGGCCGCGTAAGAGCATCTACGCAAATCCTCACTGAAGACAACACGTCCTTGCGATGTGGAACCACGACGACGCTCTTCCGGGGGCGTCGTTTGTCTTTTTGGATCTCGGCGTGCGCTCCATCGAGCGCTCAGTCGCCGCTGCTCCAGTTGCCGATGAGCGTCGCGAGATCGGATGCGCCGACGACGCCGCTGCCATCGAGATCCGCAATGCCCCCCTTCTGACCCCATCGCCCGAGGAGTTCCGCCAGATCATTGGCCCCGACGACGCCGTCACCAGTGAGATCGCCGATGAGCTGCGCGCCGGCGCAGGTCTTCCACACGGCCGCGCGTGCGCACTGCAATCCGCCGGCGCTCGTGAAGCTTCCAACGACGCCGGCGCCCTCAAGTCCAAGCGACGGCGAATCGGCGTCGAAGAAGCGTGCCGGGGCGCCGTTGACGCCGGATGTCAGCGCATGGAAGACGGCTGTGTCATACATCGCAACTCTCGAGGCGCTGACACCACCGATCGTGAGAAACTCGCCGCCAACGAGCATTTGATCCACGTCGATGGTCCGGAGACAGGTGATCTCGATCGCGGGATTCGTCAGATCGCTCGCGACGGGAGACCACATCGCGCCATCCCATCGCGCAAGGCGCGGCGCCGCTGCGCCGCCGGCATTTGCGAACGCGCCGCCGATGTAGAGGTCGCCATCCATCGAGGCGAGCGCATTTCCCTGCCCGTCCACGCCGAAACCGACCGCGCTCCAAGAGGCGCCGTCCCAGCGCGCGATGTTCGAAGCCGAAACACCGGCGACGCCGAGGAACGTCCCGGTCGCAATGAGGTCATCGTCATGCTCCAGCAGTGCAATGCATCCTGCTCCCGGCGCTCCTATCACGTCGCCACCGACAGCTGACCATGCGACGCCATCCCAGCTTGCGATTCCTCGCGCCGGGCTTCCTCCAGCGTTCGTGAATGAACCAGCGAGATAGAGCGCCAGGCCTGAGCCGTCATCATGGATAAGCAGGTCGCGCACCGGCCCATCGACTCCCGCGCCGATCGGCGTCCATGAATCGCCATCCCAGCACGCGATATGACTCGCGCTTACGCCGCCGATCTGCGTGAACAACCCTGCGGCATAGAGCGCCGGTCCCGATCCGTCGTCGAAGACCGCGAGCGCGTGAACGACGTTGTTCGCATCGCCGACGCCCTCCCATTGCGAACCGTCCCAAGCCGCGATCCGTTGCGTCTCGACGCCGCCAATTTCGAGGAAGAACCCACCCACGAAGAGCCGATCACCGCTGCCGTCGTCATAAATGACGCCCGCCTGTATGGAGCCGTTGGCGCCAGGATCTGGAAAACTCGTTGACCACTGCTCCGTGCATGCGTCACCTGCAATGGACACAGGCGCGCACAGGAGAAGAGCGCTGACGACAAGAACAACTCGAGCCAACGCGCGACTTGTGCATCGCATTGTCGATCCTCCGGGTGCAAGAGCGCATACCCCACCACGGTGAGTCATGCATCGCAAGAGGAGTCGCCAAAAATCCCCTACCAGGGGATCTTGCTATTCGATTCAGACTCCGAGCGCAAGCCAGGCATCGACGTCGAGTGAATCCGCATGCAGCAAATGCGGTTCGCAGTCCGGAGACTCAACACCAAGAGATTCGATCATTGTTGAACTCCATCGATCGATCGTTGCGATACGCAGGCGCCACGGCTCGTGATGGACTCTGCCGCGGAGGATTCGACCTCGACGCTCTGAATACAGGCAATATCGTTCCGTAAGGAAGAACTCCAATGAGCCGACTTCCGTCTCCGGAAGATCGCGACCGGGTGTCCATGCGCAATCGAGATGCGCACTCGGCGCCCCCCGATGCGTCCGATCCGAGGTGTAGCTGATCGTCCCGCCATCCTCCGTGAGCGACATCCGCGCGTCGAGATAGTTGAGTCCGAAAGTCAGACGGGCCGCGCGCACGGCGACGCGACTCGCCGCGTCCAGCGAGAAGAACCAGACGCCGGGCACGCCATCGCAGTGCACGTACGTCCGCACGTTGAGTTCATGAAAAGCATGCAGCTTCGGGATTCGAGGCATGAATCGCCCGCGAATGTGATTCATCGTAAAGGGGATGACGCCGATCCATGCATCGCCCTCGAAGAGATCGATCTCGAGCGCCGAAGGCACGAGCGGACGAAGCGCCGATAGATCGATCCGCCAATGCGCAAAAAGCAATGACTCCCAGCGCATATGCATCACCGGTGCGCTCTTCGGGCGCGATCGAAGCGACAGCCTGTCGACCTCGCTGTTCACTTCGTCTCGTCGCCGATGTCGTAGATCTGAATCCACTCGAACTTCGGTCTCCAGTCCGTCACGATCCCGACATGATCCGGATGATCGAGATAGAAGCGGTACTCCTCTTCGGTGTTGAAGCCGACGTAGAGTCCCACGTCGTAATCGGAGTTTATGCCATCGCGCCCGATGTCATAGTGCGTGCCGCAGGAGTACAGGTGGACGCTCGGAATTCTGCCGAGCCGCTCGTCGCAGTCTCGGATCAGCGTCTCGGTCTCGGAAGGGTCCTGCAACTTGATGAAGACGACGTGATTGATCTTCGCCGGACGCGGCGCGCGCTGCGCACACCCGATCAATCCAATGACGACAAGCAGGAAGACCAGGATTCGCATGGCGCAGATCTCCTCTTACATGCGCTCAGTGAACGCGAGGTTCGTCATCCGCTTCATCGGAGACGCCGGTCGCCCTGAGCAGCAGCGGCATCGTCAGTCCCTGTCCGATCAGCGAAACGAGCACGATCAGGAATATCACCGGCGCGAGAAATGACCGCAGCTCTCCCGGAGGCAATCCAAGAATCAGCGCCAGCGAGAGCGAGCCGCGCAGACCCGCCCACCAGATCACATGCTTCCAGCCCTTTGGCCAGTAGCTCTTGAGCGTGAGCGCGACCGGATACACGAGCAGCGCGCGAGCGACGAACATCGCCACGATCGCGGCGCCGGCGGTCATCATCACGTCCGCATCGAGCAGCCGGCGCACGCCGCCCACCGCCGGGTCCGTAAGTTCGAATCCGATCAGCAGGAAGAGAATCGAATTAATGACGAAGTCGAGGCTGTCCCAGAATCCCGTGAGCGTTGTGCGCGTCTCGGCGCTCATCGTGAAGGTCTTGCCGTAGTTTCCCATGATGAGCGCCGAGACGACGACGGCGATCACGCCTGAAGCATGCAGCATCTCGGCGACGACGAACGAACCCCAGGCCAGCGCGATCGTGATCGCAGTCTCGAGCGTGTGATCTTCAAGGCGCCGGAGCAGGAAGAACGTCAGTAAGCCCAGCGCGAGTCCGATGAAGGTGCCGATGCCCGTCACCGTGACGAAGCTCGTCGCGATCTCCACGAACGAGACCGCGGCCTCCGCCTCACCATCCTGGGTCCCTCCGGCAATGACACCGACGACGGCCGTCTTGAGCACAAGAAAAAGCGCCACGGCCGTGCCGTCGTTGAAGAGCGACTCTCCCTCGACGACGGTCTTGAGCTTTGTCGGCGCACCCGCAGTCTTGAATGTCGCCATGACGGAGATCGGATCCGTTGGAGCGACGACGACGCCGAAGAGCAGCGCCATGAGCCAGAGATTGGCGTCCGTTCCCATCGCATCCGCGATGAAGGGCCGAACGGCAGCCGCGACGGCGAAACTCGTCACGAGCACGCCGGGGATCGCCATGATCAGCACGGGCGCCCACGCCTTGCGAAGCACCGAAAGCTCCGTGTGC
The DNA here is from genome assembly GCA_028279375.1 of Phycisphaerales bacterium. GTDB lineage: Bacteria > Planctomycetota > Phycisphaerae > Phycisphaerales > UBA1924 > JANQNW01. The sequence continues at coordinate 314,830 of JANQNW010000015.1, read as the reverse complement.
AGCCCCGCCTGAAAGAGCAGCGGCGGCAGGAAGAGCAGGAGCACGAGATCCTGTGTGACGAAGACGCCCTCAGGCGCCAACCCCAGCGCTGCGATCGCGACACCCGCGAGCACAAGCGCGATCGTGTAGGGGATGCGCACGAACTTCGTCAGCACGCCGATGACGGCGGCGATGGCGAGCAGGCCGACGGTCACGTGCACGGCGTCGGCGACGGCGCCGTGAGACTCAGATGCAGCGAGGCAGATCGAGAGCGACTCCCGCTCGATCACTCATGTCCCTTCATCAACTTCTTCAGCAGCGGACTAATCGCCAACATCACGATGCCCGCGCCGACTGACGTCACGACGAACACGAGGAAGAAGTCGCCCTGGCCGCCGACAATGGGATCAAACGCCTCGCCCTTCTCGATGGGCTCGATGTAGGCGAACGTGTAGCCGCCGATGAGCTGCGCAACCGAGGGCGACAGGAACCAGACGCCCATCATGAAGCTCACCCACTTCTTCGGCGCCAGCTTGGTCGTCAGCGACAGGCCGATGGGCGACAGGCACAGCTCGCCCCATGTATGCAGCAGATAGGCGCCGACGAGCCACAGCGCGCCGACACGCGCGAGACGATGGATGCCATTCTCTGTTTCGTTCTCGCCCGGGGCGATGAAAGCGCCGCCATCACTGAATTTCGCCGCCATCACCAGGAAGACGAAGCCCAGACCCAGCATGATCAGGCCATAGCTCATCTTGATGGCCGTGTGCGGCTCCTTGCCGATCTTCGACAGGCGCACCCACAACCAGGCAAAGACGGGCGCGAATATCAGAATGCAGATTGCATTGACGGACTGATACCAGGCCGCCGGGAACTCCCGCGCGGTCAGCAGTCGCAGATCGCGTGCGACCGAGCCTCGTTGATCTTCGATCGTGAGCGCGTCGCCCATGCTCGCGTCAGTCAGGATGACGCCATCGCCTTCCTCATTCTCGACGAGCGAGATCTCGCCACCAGACTGACTGGCGAACGCACCCGCCAGGTCGTCGATAGACATATCCGGCGTGGCGGCGACGACGAACGAATCGCCGTCGCGTTGAGTCACCGCGATCTCACCCGCGCCGACGTTGAATGGATTCTCCTCCGGCCCTTCATCGATGGCGTCCGCGTCGGGATCAGCGTCGGCGTCCTCATCGCCGCCATCGCCATCGCTCTCCGCGTCCGCATATCCATCGACAATCGCATCAAGCTCGCGCAGCGTCATCGACATGCCTTCGAAAACGCCTTCGCCCAGATCACCGGACTCGACTACGCCGTTCTCGGCTGATTGCGCCCATGGGTAGGCGCGCTCCGTCCGCTGCTGGGCGAAGACGTTGAGCGACGTCCCCGCCTGCTCGAACGCGTACCAGAAGAAGACGACGAAGAATGCGATGATGAAGAGCGCCGCCGTCGGGCCGCGTTCCTCCGGAATCTGCATTCTCACGAACGCGATGATGCCGATCAGCGCGGCGGCAAGCCCGCCCGCGAGGTAATACCCGCCGAAACCATTGTTCTTGGCGAGCACGTACCCGCCGACCAACGCCGCCACCACCGCGATTGCGCCGCCCACCTTGCCCAGCACGATGCCAGTCGGCTCGCGCTCGGTCGGAGGCAATCCAATGCCCTTGAGCAGCTTCGGCCGGCCGATGAAGTAGACGATCAGGCCGAGAACCATGCCGATTCCCGCGGCGCCGAAGCCTGCCCACCAGCCATACGTGTTCGCAAGCCACGCGCAAACGATTGCGGCTGCCGCAGCGCCAAGATTGATGCCCATATAGAAGATGGTGAAGCCTGCGTCGCGACGCGGGTCACCGTCTTCATAGAGCTGGCCCACCATGACCGACACGCAGGGCTTGAAGAAACCCGTTCCAAGGATGATCAGCCCCAGGCCCGAGTAGAACGCGATTTGCTGCAAGGTGTCGATCTGGGTGGGATCGCCTCTGAACAGATCGATCGTCGACAGGGCCCCGTGCCCGAGCGCGATGATGATGCCGCCGATGACCATCGACTTATGGGTGCCGATGAGCTTGTCAGCGAGCATGCCGCCGAAGATGGGCATGAGATAGACGAGCGACGTATACCACCCGTAGATCTTGCCGGCGTCGGCGCGGTCGAGACCCAGTCCGCCGCCATCACCACCGATTCCGTTGCCGGCGATCTCGGCGATCATGTAGAGCGTGAGCAATCCGCGCATGCCGTAGTAGCTGAAGCGCTCCCACATCTCCGTCACGAAGAGCAGGAAGAGCCCGGGCGGATGTCCGAGGAAGCCTGTGCCGCCTCCGCGGATGGCCTCCTCCATCGTCTCGATCGCGGTCTCCTCGAAGTCGAGGGGGCGCGACAACTCTTCCTTCAGATGTTCCTCGGGGCTCTGGTCGTGGTCGCTCATACGGATGCATGCCTCGGCGTGGCCAGCGATCGAATCGCGATCACGCGGTTCCAGGGGGCTCGAAGCGGCTCAGAATAGCCGAACGCCAATCCCAGCGCCCCCCGCTGGAGGCCCTCGCAGGGCCGACTCTGCGGCGATCGCCCCCTGCGCGATCGATGATCCAGCCGTCAGCCCGTGCGATTGTGCGTCCGTCGGGGATCGCACCCTTTACGATGTCGGGTCGATCCGGCTGCGATCCGCCGGCGACATCGAACCTGCATCGTTCCCCCGCGGAGAACCGGGAATGTCAGCGACTCGATTCCTCAGCGCCTCCATCTGCACCTGTCTCGCCCTCCTGATCACCGGCTGCGCATCGACGCAGAGCCCGCGCGATCGGGCCGGCTATTCACAGGCGGAACCGGATCCCGGATTCCTCCGGGATTACGCCCAAACCTACAGATTCCGTCTGGGGGCGCCCTCGGCGATCACCCCGACGCCCGATGGCGAACACATTCTCTATCTCCGATCTCCCTCGCGCAGCTTCGTCAAGAGCCTCTACGAGTTCGACGTGCGCGCAGGCGTCGAGCGCACCCTTCTGACAGCTGAGCAGATCCTCGGCGTGCAGGATGAGGAGCTCTCCAAGGAAGAACTCGCTCGGCGCGAGCGTACGCGCGACACCAGCCGCGGCATCGCGTCCTTCCAGCTCTCCGAAGACGGCGAGCGCATTCTCGTGCCGCTGTCCGGCAGACTCTTCATCATCGAGCGCGCCTCCGGCCTCATGCTCGAGCTCGAGTCGGACGCCGGGTATCCACTCGATCCGCAGATGTCGCCTGACGGCGCGATGGTCGCCTGCGTGCGCAACGGCGATCTCTATGTCACCGAAATCGAATCGCGCGAAGAGGTCCGATTGACATTCCGGTCGTCGGACACCGTGACCAACGGACTGGCGGAGTTCGTTGCGCAGGAGGAGATGAGCCGCAACCACGGCTACTGGTGGTCCCCGGACTCGAAGCGAATCGCGTATCAGCGCACGGACGTCGCAGGACTCGAGACCATGCACATCGCCGACGCCGTCTCACCTGAGATCGCGCCGGACTCATGGCCCTATCCGCGACCGGGAATGAAGAACGCGGATGTCCAACTCGGCGTGATCAGCGCTTACGGCGGCGCCACCACATGGGCCGAGTGGGATCGCAAGCGCTATGAGTATCTGAACACCGTGAAGTGGGAGAAGGATGGCCCGCTGACAATCGTCGTGCAGAACCGGCGTCAGACGGAGCAGGCTGTGCTCGAAGTCGATGAGGCGACCGGATACACGCAGACGCTGCTTATCGAGCAGGACGACGCATGGGTGGAAATCGTGCAGGAAATGCCACACTGGCTGCCTGGCGGCGAGTCCTTCCTGTGGATGACTGAGCGTAACGGCGCCTGGCAACTCGAACTTCGGGCGCGCGACGGAAGCCTCGTGCGTGAGATCACGCCGCTCGATCTCGGCCTGCGCCAGTTCGTCCATTACCAGCTCGAGACGCGCGAACTCATCGTCACGGCCAGCCCGGATCCGACGCAGGCGCATATCTATCGCGTTCCGCTCGACGCCGATCGCGGCGGTCCGCGCCGGCGCACGTCGCAAAGCGGCGAACATCGGGCGATCTTCGGGGGCGCCGTCTACACACGTGTTCACCAAATGACGCATCTCGATGGCCGCATGGCCTGGGAGGTCTTTACCCAGGATGGCAACACCGGCTTCGTCATTCCGAGCGTCGCCGAATCGCCCCGGTTTGATGTCAACCTGGAGTTGACGACCGTCGGCCATCGCCCGTCGCTCCATGCGGCGATCGTCCGCCCACGCGACTTCGACGGGAAGAAGCGCTACCCGGTCATCGTGCACGTCTACGGCGGTCCGACGTCGAACATGGTGCGAGCCAACGCCCGCGCCTATTTCCTTGACCAGTGGTTCGCTGACCACGGCTTCATCGTGGTGCGCATCGACGGTCGCGGGACCCCGAAACGCGGACGCGACTGGGGGCGCGTCGTCAAGGACAACCTGATCGACATTCCACTGCAGGATCAGGTCGCCGGTCTGCAGGCGCTCGGGCGCAAGTATCCGGAGCTCGATCTGAAGCGCGTCGGCATCTGGGGTTGGTCTTTCGGAGGCTACTTCAGCGCGATGGCCGTCATGCGCGAGCCGAATGTCTTCCATGCCGGTGTCGCCGGCGCTCCCGTGAATCGCTGGGAGGACTATGACACGCACTACACCGAGCGTTACATGGACCTGCCGCAGATCAACGAAGTCGGATATCTGCAGTCAGCGGTGAGCACATACGCTGATCGCCTGGAGCGTCCACTGCTCATCATGCATGGCAGCGCGGACGACAATGTCTATTTCATGCACGCGCTGAAGATATCCAAGGCGCTCTTCGAAGCCGGCAAGCACCATGAGTTCCTTCCCCTGATCGGTTTCACGCACATGGTGCCGGATCCGAACATTACGACGCGCTTGTACTCGCGCATCCTCGAGTTCTTCCAGACGAATCTCGCTGAGGACGCGGAGCGCGTGCGCACGCGGGGCGGGATCCGCTAGGAGATCGCGAGCGCCAGATCGAGGATGCGCGGAAGCGCCTCGCCGCTGGGCGCCTGCACCGACACATCGACCAAGCCGGACAAGGGCGTCGGCTCGAGATTGATCTCCACGACGCGGGCGCCGTTCATGCGCGCCGAATAGGCGAACCCAGCAGCAGGATGGACGACGGCGCTCGTGCCGATTGAGAGGAAGAGATCGCAGACGCTGACCGCCTCGTCGGCGCGATCCATCGCATCTTCAGAAAGCGATTCGCCGAACCACACGACGCCCGGACGTCGCGCGGCGCCGCAGGAGTCGCAGCGAGGCGGGAACTCCGAAAATGGCCCGCCACGCTCCTCCTGCACCATGCCGCACGACGTGCAGCGCCAGTCCCAGATCGAACCATGCAGCTCGATGACATCGTCGCTGCCCGCGGCCTGGTGCAGACGATCGACATTCTGCGTGATGAGCGTGAATCGTCCGCCGCGTTCTCGCACGCGCTCAGCGAGCTTCACCAGCGCGAGATGACCCGGATTCGGTTCGCAGGATTGCAGTCGGCAGCGCCGTTCGTCGTACCAGCGGGTGACAAGTTCGGGATCGCGCGCGAAGGCGCCCGGCGTGGCCAGCTCCATCGGGTCGTACTTCGCCCAGAGCCCCTCCTGCGCATCGCGGAACGTCGGCACGCCGCTTTCGGCGGAGACGCCGGCGCCAGTGATTGCGACGACGGACTCCGCCTTCGCGATCATCTTCGCGATCGAGTTGAGTTCCTCTGGATTCATCGACTGAGTCATGCGGCCGCCGGAGCGGAATCCGAATGAGCGGCGATCGGTACACTCTGAGCCGCAACGACGGAGACTAGCAGTGCTGACACGATTCCGCCCCTCCAGATTCCTGATTCTCTGCGCGATCGCTTTCGCCATCAGCGCCCTCTCGGCGCGGGCGTCGATCAGCTTTCATCAGATCGAGATGACTGACGGCGCGAAGTCGTACACCTTCGACTACGCAGTCGGCCTTCCGGAGAACTTTGATCCGGCAGCGCGTTACGGGCTCCTCATTCTCCTCCCATCCGGCGAACAGTCCGTCGACGAGGTCAGGCAGATTGTCGAGAAGTTCGCTGAAGAAGCGGCGCGAAGGCACTGGATTATTCTGAGTCCGGCCTGCTGGAATGGCGTGCCGCTGCATCAGGGAACACACGCGCTCGTTCCACCGCTCGTCGATCACGTTCGTGAGCGCCTTCCACTCGATGGCGCCCCCGTGTTCCTCGCAGGTGGCGGCGCCGGTGGGCAGAGCGCGCTCGAGATCGCCGCGGCGTACCCCGATCTCGCGGATGGCGTCGTCGTCTTTCCTGGGATTCCGTTTCACTCCAGATCATTGATGAAGATCTCGAACGCAAGCCACATGTCCTTCGACTTTTTCGCAGGCGGTCGGGACAGCGCTTGGCTTTCGCAGATCGAACTGCTCGACGAAAAGATGCAGGAGACGGATGTGCCGCGCTCGATTCGGGTCTTTCCGGACGCGGATCGAGATCTCTCGAATATCTCCACTGCGATTGTCATGGAGAAACTCGACTTCCGTCGCGGCGCGTTCCCGCAGCCGCCGGAAGACGCGCTCCGCGCGAGCCGCGTGCTGACGATGCTTCACGAAGCGGCCGCGAGCGCCGACGAGGGACGCTATTTCTCGCTCTATGCGCCGGAGGCCATCTTCATGGGCACTGATGCGACCGAGCGCTGGACGCTCGACGAGTTCAGGGACTTCGCGGCGCCTCATTTCCGCGGCGACTCGGCGTGGACGTACACAACACTCAAGCGCTCCGTCACGCTCGCCCCATCCGGGGATGCCGCCTGGTTCGACGAGACGCTGACCAACGAACGCCTCGGGCTTTGCCGCGGAACCGGCGCATTGCGCAAGATCGATGGCGCGTGGCGAATTACCCAGTACAACCTGACAATTCCCGTTCCCAATGATCTCGCCGATGAGGTCGTCGACAAAATCCGAGAGGCGAAGTCGTTGCCGATGCTGCCCCAATGAGCGACGCACTATCAGTCAACACAGTGCGGACTTTCCGGAGTGACAACAACGCCGGCGTCTGTGACGAAGCGCTCGCCGCGATGATTGAAGCCGCCCGCGCCGGCCACGAGACTGCGTATGGGGACGACGGCGCCACGGCTCGCGCTGAAGCGGCGTTCCGTTCGATCTTCGGCGACGACATCGCCATCTTCTTTGTCGCAACAGGGACCATCGCCAACACGCTCGCCATCGCGGCGCTGACAAGGCCCTGGCAACGCGTGCTCTGCCATCACTGGAGTCACTGGAACGACGACGAGTCGACGGCGCCGGAGCGACTGACCGGCTGTCGCACAACAGCGATTGAGTCTGGCGAAGGAAAACTCACTCCTGCAGATATCGAGCGCGCCGCCGTCACGGGACGAGGCGATGTGCATCAGCCGCAGCCCGGCGTCCTGACGATCTCGAACGCCACCGAGTTCGGCGAGTTCTACTCGCCGGAGGAGACAAGGGCGCTGTGTGAGACCTCGCACACCCTGGGGTATCGCGTGCATGTCGATGGCGCCCGCTTTGCGAACGCCGTCGCCGCCGGCGGATGCGAGGCGCGCGACCTGGCCGGCGGCGCAGGCGTCGACGCTCTCTCGTTCGGCGGGACGAAGAATGGACTGGCGATCGGAGAGGCGATCATCTTCTTCCGCCAAGGAGATGGGAAGCACTTCGATCGCGCGAAGGCGGATCTGCCCTACCACCGAAAATCGTCCGGAGCTCTGCTCAGCAAGCACCGATTCGTGACGGCTCCATTCGCCGCGACACTCGAAAGTGGAGCGTGGTTGCGTCATGCGGCTCATGCCAATGCGATGGCCTCGGAGCTCGCGCAACGACTCACGAGCCTCGGTGTCGCTCTTCGGTTCCCGGCGGAGGCGAATGCCGTCTTCGCGGAGTTCACGCCGAGCGAGCATGCGGAACTGCAGCGTCGCGGCCACCAGTACTATCTCTTTGGACATCCGGACTGGCATGTGGCTCGGCTCATGTGCAGCTTCGACACGCGCGCGGACGAGATCGACGCGCTCGCTGCGGACATCGCCGATATTCGCTCGTAAATCGGACGATCCGATCCGGCGCTCCCGCCCATCCCGAGGGCGGTGACGCGACGTATTCTCGGTCCCTGAGATACGACCCTCCAGGCGCGATTATTTGCTTGCCCGCCCCTTCCGGTGAGTCATACCATCGAGTCAGACGCATTGGTGGTTGGGCGTCCAAACCGCAGGCCTCCTTTCAATTCTGGGTGGGAGAGAGAGGGAATGAAGAAGTTTGTTGTGGCGGGCGTTGCATTCAGCGCGGCCGCGGCGCTGCTCGCGTCGGAACTGACGGCGCGTGAGTTCGCGACCGACGCCGCAGAAGCCCGACAGGCAGCGCTGCTTCAGGGTCTTGTAGAGGCCGCCGAGAACGATCCGGGCGATCGCGTGATCATCAAGCGCCTCGCGTTCGCACTTCGCGACGCTGGTTTCGAAGAAGACGCCGCGCTGTGGCTCGAGCACGCGGCGTCGCTTCCAACTCCGGAACCGACCTTCTCAGCTGACGACTGCATCGACTGCACCCAGCGAGGACTTCTCGGTCCTGACCTGCTCGTCGCCGACCTGCAGGACGTCAAGCGCCACGGCCAGAGCAGCGACATCACGGCGTTCACCATCGGCACGACCGCGTGCAACATGGGCGACATGCCTGCGCTCTGGGAAGGCGCCACCGTCAATCACCCGGTGATCGGCGCCAACGCGTTCCGATATCTCGACGGGAGATTCGAGCAGGTCGGAATGTCATGGCTCAAGCACGGCTTCAGCGCTTTCAACGAAGACTTCTGCAGCGCGTGCTTCAATCCGGATCCGGAGTCGACAGGTCTGCTGCATCCTGGCTGTTCCGATCCCTACTCAGCGAGCCTCAACGCGATCGCGTCGCTGCTTGGGCCGCGCTCCGAAGTGAATCCGACGGACGGCACGTTCCCGCTCGATCACGATATTCCAGCCGGCAACTCGACGCTTCGCGGACGCATCCAGATCGCCAACGCCGATCTGCACCCGCCGGACAACACTGGCGCCCAGTACTTCGTCGAGGGCTTTTACATCAGCTCTGACGATTCAGCCGCCGGCAACAACCTCAACAACTGCTCCTATCGCGAAGTCGCAGTCGTCTGGAACGGAACGAACACCACCTACTCGTTCACCTTCCCCGGTGGGACGAGCACCGTCACCGGCCTCGCGGCGATATATGCATGGCAGGCGATCGACCCTGCCGTCGAGATCGCCACTGTCGATATTCCTGGCGACGGTCGTCTTTATGTCGGCTGCCGCGTCACCGACAATATGGACGGCACGTGGGACTACGAGTACGCCGTCTACAACATGAACTCGAATCGCGCCGCTCGCGGATTTGTCATTCCGATCCCCGGCGACGCGACAGTCACGAATGTGGGCTTCACCGACGTCGACTACCACAGCGGCGAGATCTACGACGGCACGGACTGGTCCGACAATCGTCTCGCCGGCGCGATGCGCTGGACCACGAATGATCATGCGACGGATCCGACCGCCAATGCGCTCCGCTACGGCACGCTCTACAACTACCGCTTCACCGCGGACGCTCCGCCCATGCCCGTCACAGGCAGTCTTCTGCCCTTCCTTCCCGGCGGTGAAATGCACATTGACTTCACAACGCAGGGACCGACGCCCTCAACCATCTGCAAGTCGTGGGATTTCGACGACAACGGCTTCATCGACGCACTCGATCTCGCGCAGGTGTTGAGCTTCTGGCAGGAGCCCTACGAAGCCGTAGGCATCGCGTCGGTCCTCAGTTTCTGGGGACTGTGCCCGGAGCCCGCTCAGTAAGGTCGGGGGCGAACTCAAGAAGTTCGATCGGCAGCCTCTTGAGACCGCGTCTGCGCGCCTTGTCCACCGCATAGACAAGTGACTCACGCATGCGCGCCCGCACGCGATCGGTCACATTGAGCCCCTGTCGCTCCATCTCCTCGAGCGCCCAGCGCCAGGCGTGGTACTCCTCAAGACATCGCGGTCGATAGCGATTGAAGCCAATCGCATGGTGGCCGATCTCATGCAGGAAGATCGCCGCTGACATCGGTCCCTTCGGCCGCGGCGCCTCGATCAGGCGTCCAACGGACCCGTCGCTGCCGTGCACTTCCCACGCACAGCCGCTCATCGAACTGCGCCATTTTCGAACGCGCACCTCATAAGTTGTGAGCGACTCGCGCACCACGCGGTCATACTTCTGCTGCATCGCCGTGACGCGCTTCGTCCGGCGCGGCGCTGCGGCCGCCTGCGCCACACGCTTCCTCGGCGCCTTGCGTCTCTTCTTCGGCAACAAATCCCAGAGCGTCAGCATGGCTTCGATTCAGATTCGACGGTCGCTCCCGACTGGAATGCACGCCCCCGTAGAAGCTCCGCCCAAGGCATCGCCCGCCCGCCGGGCGCCTGCGCCTCGAGCAGCCGGATCGCCGAACCGCCAGAGCAGGAGATGAGCCCGGACGAAGGATCGATGAGGCGTCCACACTCTTCTTCGGCGTCGCCCTGCGCTGATTCCACGCGCAGCGCCTTGATCGACGCCCCGTCAATCCGAAGCGTGACGCCCGGCCAGGGAGTCAGCCCGTGAATCCGGGCGCGGCAGGCGTCCGCATCCTGTGAGAAGTCCACCCACGCGTCGGCGCGACTGAGCTTGCCCGCCAGCGTGACAGCCGACTCATCCTGCTGCTCGTACGTCTCAACACCCTGCTTGCGCTCTTCGAGAATCTGCATGACGAGTTCCGGACCGTCGCCAGCCAGCAGGTCATGCAACTCGCCCGCGGTCTCGCTCGTTTCGATGCGGCGCTCGCTCCGCCCGAGCACCAAGCCGGCGTCCATGCGATCCACGAGCGTGATCACGCTGTTTCCCGTGATCTCATCGCCCGCCATGACCGCATGGTTGATCGGCGCCGCCCCGCGCCACCGAGGCAGCAGGGACGCATGCAGGTTGATCGCGAAGCGATCCTCGAGCAGCGCTCGCGAGAGCTTCTGACCGAATGCGATGACAACCCACGCATCCGCATCGATCGCACGAATCTGTTCGAGCACGGCTGGCTCGTTGACACTCGGTGGCTTCAGGACAGGTGACTCATCACCCGCCAACGCGCCGATCGGCGTCGGCGTCAGCACCCGCTTGCGACCGGCGGGACGGTCCGGCTGCGTCACGACACATGCGACCTGATGCTCTTCCATGAGGCGCGTAAGCGTGGGCGCGCCGAAGGCCCCGGAGCCGAAGAAGACGATCCTCAACGCCGCGCTCCAGCCATCAGACGCGCGCCTCCTTCTCCATCCGCTTCACCGCGCTCCGATTCTTGATCCGCGACATCTGCGTCATGCGGTCGATGATGAGCACGCCGTCAAGATGATCCAGCTCGTGCTGCCAGCAGCGGGCGAGCAACCCCGAGGCCCGAAGTCGCACAGGCGCGCCGTCCAGCCCCAGGGCCTCGATGCTCACGACCGGCGGCCGGCGCACTTCGCCCGCGATGTCCGGCAGGCTCAGGCAGCCCTCTTCCATCGCCTCGAGCTCGCCCACCGGGTCAACGATCTTCGGATTGATGAAGACCTGCGGCCCCAGCGATGCGCTCGGCTCGTCGCCCTCGGCGACACGCTCCTCGCCCGGGGGCACCTCAGCGACAAACATCCGCCACCGAAGACCGACCTGAGGCGCCGCAAGCCCGATGCCATCCGCCTCACGCATCAGCTCGATCATGCGGCTGGCGATCTCGCGGACCTCGTCCGTCACCGCGCCGATCGGATCGGCCACCTGGCGGAGCACGGGCGCCGGATAGACCACGATCTGCAGGCTTGACGGATCCACTGCCATCAAGCGGAGTGTACGTCCTCCCTTTGTGGGCGGCGTCCATTGACTCTGGCGGGCCATTCCGTAGCATCCCGGTCGGGATTGCGGCGAATCAGACAAGAGCAGGATCCCCCGCCCGAAGACCCTGGAGACGCACTTGGCGCTGTTCAACAAGAAAAAGGGTGACCACCACGCCGGCGAAGGCGCCGCCGACAAGGGCGCGTTCACGCCGGACGCCGCGAAGGCCGAGAAGTTCTTCGGTCACGCACGCGCGATGCACGAGGCCGGCAACTACGACTACGCCGTCACCCTCTGGCTGCAGGGCCTCCGCCAGGATCCCACGAGCATGACGGCGCTCGAGTCGTTCTTCTCCTCAGCGCAGGAGCAACTCAAGACCGCGCGCAAGCCGGGTCCGACCAAGGACCAGTCCAGGGCCTTCGAGGGCAAGACGCCCGTCGACAAACTCGCGATCGCCCTCCTCGGCTGGGGCACCAAGCCGATGGACGCGTCCTCGGGCATCAAGGCTGTTGAAGCCCTCGGCAAGCTCGATCTCGCCGAGCCGGCGTATTGGGTCGGCGAACGCGTGCTCCGCGCCGTCCGGGCGAAGCCCAAGAAGGACCAGTTCGTCAAGCTCAAGGACCAGTTCATCGATCTCGAGATCTTCGATCTCGCGGTCGCCGCCGGGCAGGATGCGCTCACGCTCGATCCATCCGACGGACCACTCGACGCCGAGGTGCGCAACCTCTCAGCGCAGGCCGCTATGTCCAAAGGTGGCTACGAGCAGACCGGCGAGAAAGGCGGCTTCCGCGCGAACATCCGCGACGCCGACGCGCAGCGCCAACTCATCGAGCAGGAAGCACTCGCGCGAGGCGAGGATGTCGTCGATCGCGTCGTCAATGACGCGCGCAAGGACTACATGGCCCGCTCGACAGACACTTCATCCATCATGAAATACGCCAAGGCGCTGCAGGATCGCGGGACGTCCGACGATCTGAAGACCGCCTATCAGGTCATGCTCAAGGCCTACGAGGAGACGCGCGAGTTTCGATTCCGCCAGGGCGCCGGCGACATTCGCATCAAGGTCGCGCGCCGCAAGCTCTCCAAGCTGCGCGATCGCGCTGAGGCGCCCGGCGCCGATGAGAAGATCAAGGCCGGCTACGAAGAAGCGCGCAGGACATTCGCCGAACTCGAGATCGAAGAGCTCAAGCTCCGCGTGGAAGCGTATCCGACGAACCTCTCGCTTAAGTATGAACTCGGACGGCGCTACTTCGATCTCGACAAGTTCGAGGATGCGATCCAGTTCTTTCAGGAGGCGCAGAACGATCCGAAGAACCGAACGCACGTGCAGAGCTATCTCGGGCGATCATTCCAGGCGCTCGGCTGGCAGTCCGAGGCCGTCGAGATGCTCCGCACAGCGCTCAACGGACACAACACGCCGAATGACGATCTTGGCCTGGAGCTGCGCTACGCGCTGATGCTCGCACTCAAGGCGAGAGCAGAGACCGAGCGAAACAAGGACGCCGCCGACGAGGCGCTCAAGCTCGCCTCGAAGATTGCGATGCAGCAGATCGGTTATCAGAATGTGCGTCAGGAACGCGAGGCCCTCCAGACGCTGGCGCAGGAGCTCGCCGGCTCCTGAACCGCGCATGGCCCACGCCACCATCATCATCCCGGCGCGCTACGGCTCGACTCGATTCCCGGGCAAGGCGCTCGCCGCAGAAACAGGCAAGACATTGATCCAGCACGTTGTCGAGGCTGCGCGCAAGGCCCGCTGCGCTGACGACGTCGTGATCGCCACGGATGATGAGCGCATCGAGTCCGCGGCAGGCGCATTCGAATGCGCCTGCGTCATGACCTCGACCTCGCATCCGAATGGCACCTCCCGACTCGCGGAGGCTGCGCACACGCTGGGGCTCGCGCCAGACGCCATTGTCGTGAACGTGCAGGGTGATGAGCCCGAGATCGATCCGGCGCTGATCGACCTTGCCGCCGAGACACTCGAGAACTCCGGGGCGCCGATGTCGACGATCGCCTCGCCATTCGCCCCCGATGAGGACCCTGCGAATACGAACATCGTCAAGGTCGTGCGCGCCGTCAACGGAGACGCGCTGTACTTCTCGCGATCGTTGATCCCCCATCAGCGTGACTCGAATGAAGCGACCTCGGAAGCGCCGCTGAAGCACCTTGGACTCTACGCCTATCGGGCGTCATTCCTCCCGGCGTACGTCGCGCTGGCGCCGACGCCGCTCGAGCGGGCTGAACAACTGGAACAGCTCCGGGCGCTCGAGCACGGCCATCGCATCGCCGTCGCTGTTGGAGACGCCGCACACCATGGTGTTGACACGCCGGAGCAGTACGCGGCGTTCGTCGCGCGCTGGCGCGCTCAAGTCACAAGCTGAGCGAACGTCAGTTTGCCGGTCGCGCCGAGTGGATCTGCCGTCGCACGCTCTGCGCGTCCGACGTCCGCCCGATGCGGTCGAGCGATTCGGCGTACATGAGACCGATCCGAGCCCACACCGTCTGGTCGAAGAGCATCGTTGAGTTCGTCGGACGCTGCGTACGCCGCCAGGACTCGCCGATCATCTCAGCCGTCAGATCATGCCGCCCCTTCTCATCAAGGAACGCCTTCGCCCCGTCGAGCGCGACGAGCACGTCGGGTCCCTGGCCCGAGTATTCCTTGATCGCTTGCTCGTACGCCTGGTATGCGGCGTTGTGTCGACCGGCCTGCTCCGCCCGCTTCGCAGCAGCGACCCGTGCGCGCAGGGCGAGATCCGGTCGGCTGCGATACCGCGACACGACGCGATCCCACGCGAGCATCGCCGATTCGTCGTCGTCCAGCTTCGAGAGCATGCGTGTCGTCACGTCGAACGTGAACTGCGGCCAGCGCCTGCCGCCCACGCGCGCCGACTGATCAATCCACCACGAAAGCGCCGAGCGATCAAGCTTCGGCGCCATCGCAGCCGCAAGATCCCAGATCTCGGAGAGTTCACGGGCGCTCGCCAGGGCCTCGCGCAAGAGCGCCTCCGCCTCTTCCGGTCCCGCGCTTCGCTTCCACGCCACCGGCGCGAGATCGGCGGCGTCGGCGCCACGCCTTCGAGATCGAGTCGAACGAAGTTCGATCGGAGCCGGCGTACCCTCCGAACCGAAGAGAAGTCGCGCTCCCTCCATGATCGATCGCGCATGATGCGCCTCGCCGAGACGCCGCGAGAAGAGAGACTCGAGCACGCCGATCTCCGACTCATTCACCCAGTGTCCGCTCTGCGGATCACGCGCAACACCCGCCAGGAGCTTCGCCTCCGGATAACGCCCGTCGTCCATGTCCCAGAGATAGTTCGACCCCTGGCGCCTGACATATCCAAGCCAACAGTGCCCCTCGCCGGATTCTGACGCGCCGCTCACCATCACCGAAGGAATCCCGATCGCTTTTCCAACCATCGACGCGAAATACGCCTGATCGACGCACACACCGCCGTAGCGCTCGATATTGGGCAGCGTGAATCCCTCGCGACTGACGCGCTTCGGTTTGCCCTCGAGGTAGTGCTCGCGGTCGTACTGAATCTGGTGATAGAGCGAACCGATCTGGGATCGTTTCCCGAATCGCCCGGCCGCCCAGAAGAGTTCCTGCAACTCGGGTGTCGCGTCCACCACGTAACACAGCATGTGCGGCGACGACGATCGCAGATCCACCCACATCAGGTTTCGTTGATCAACGAAGTACGCGAAGAGCAGGTCCGGCGAAGTCGCCGTCTTCGTGTTCTCATTAGCGCGCACCTCGACTTCTCGATCGTGCACGACGGCCATCGCCGCCGCAAGCGATGGAAAGTCCGCCATGCGCTGCGGGAAGCTCGCGTGGATCAACAGAAGCGTGCGCGCTGCGCCCGTCGCGTCGTCATTGTCGTTGAAGAGAAAGAGAAACCGTCTCGCGACCTCGGGGAGCCGCAGCAGCACACGCGCGATGTCGGCGCGATAGTCCGCATCGACATTCGAGAGAAACCGGGCGTGCAACGCAGTCTCTGCCGTGATCAGCCACGCCTGCCTGTCTTTGCGCACATCGGCGGCAAGCGCCAACCTGAAAAGCGACATGTTCGCATGATTGTGCGCCTCGTCCCAGCCGCGCTCTTCGCCGAGCGACAGGATCCGATCGCGCTCGCGTTCAGCCCACTCCTCAATCGTCGCCGGAGCGGCCGACTGGGCGAACACCGGCGCAGTCAAGCTCCAAAGGAACGCGCAGATGAGCGTCCCAGGAAGAGACAACCCTCGACGGCAACGACCCGACTTCACAGGCGCCCTCCTCGCACGACCCGGCCTACTTCTCCTCCACCAGGCGCTTCACATCTTCAAGCTCCTGTCGAAGCTCTTCGATTTCCTTCTGCAGGTTGTTCCCGGAATCTCCGCGCTTCAGCGCCGCCTGCAGCTCATCCGCCCATTTCGACGCCATTTCTCGATACACCGGATGGCGATCGGTTCGAGCGATGCGGCGCAACTCGGCGACGCCCCGCTCATCCTCGATGCGGACGATCGCCGGACCCGCCGCATTGCGCGTGCGCTCCTCGTGATCCATCAGCAGCGGCGCGACGGCGTCATACGCCGCCTCCTTGTCATAGTCCGCCAGCTTCGAAACGGTGCTGATCGCCACCGGACGTGTGCGCGACAGATGACCCTCTTCAACAAATGGAAGGGCCAGCTCGAGACATTCGACCTCATCAAGAGATGCGAGTCCGCGCAGCGCCGATCTCCGAATCTGATCGTGCTGCGATTCCGCGGCCAGTCCAACCTTGAGAATCTCCAGCGCCTCGTCGCCTCCCAGTTTTCCAACTGCCTCCATCGCGGCGGCGCGCGTCGCGTAGCTCTCATCGGGATTCAGCGCAAACGACGTGATCACCGAAGCGGCGTCGTCGCCCCGACACTCGCCGAGCGCCTTGACGGCCGCCGCGCGAACGCGCGCATCCTCGATCGAAACGCCCAGCGCACTGATGAGCGACTCCTTCGCCCGCATCTCACCCAGAGAAGTCGCGGCGTCCCGGCGCACAGCAAAGTGCTCCGTTGAGCGCAGCACGCAGTCTATGAGCGCCGACTTCACGCTGTCGCTCTCGTGCGCCGCCAGGCCACGGGCGGCGTCGCGCCGCGCAGCGACCGTCGGCCCGCGCTCAAGCTGCGCGATGATCCGATCCGCGGGCTGATCGACTGTCAGCGTCTTCAGCGAGCGAAGATCAGGATCGACGATCACCATTTCCGGCGCCCCATCCAGCGCGATCGTGCGCTCATGTCGGCGCTGCGTCATCGTCATGGGAACCCATTGCTCACCACTGGCGGTGACCACGAGCACGGGCAGGTCGAGTCTGAACGCCGGGAGCATCTCGTCGATGCGCTGCGTCTGCTCGAAGACGATCTTGAGTTCACTGGCCGCCTGATCCCAGGACGCCTTCACGTTGACGTCCGGCACGCCGGGACGATACGCCCACTGCTCGAAGAAGGCCTCGAGGCTCAATCCCGAAGCGCGCTCCATCGCGCGGCGAAAATCAACGGTCTCAACCGTGCCGTTCGCATGCAGGCGCGTGTACTCCTCGAGTCCGCGGAAAAAGACCTCGTCGCCGAGCTTCATGCGCAGCATGTGCAGAAGGCTCGTGCCCTTCGGATACGGATTCGAAAGGCGCCGGAAAACTTCCCACGGATGCTCGTAACGTCGGGACACCATTCCCGGCCGGCGCCAGGCGTTCTCATCATTCGGATCGAGCTTGTCGCGCTTCGCGACCGTGCTCATGTTCATATAGACGTCATTCAGATAGCCCGCGTCGTAGCCGTCGCGCTTTTCGTACCAGAGCGACTCCGTGAATGACGCAAATCCCTCGTTCAGCCAGATGTGCGCCCACGTATTGCACGTGATCAGATCGCCATACCACTGGTGGCCAAGCTCGTGCGCGATCAGGCTGTCCATGTCGCCATCCTCGAGCGCCTTGGCGTCGAGAATCGCCGTGTCATGCATCGTCGTCGCGGAGGTGTTCTCCATGCCGCCGGCGCCGAAGTTCCAGACCACGAGCTGGGCGTAACGTTCCCACGGATACGCCACGCCGAATCGATCCTCGAAGACATGAAGCATGTCGAGCGTCCGACCGTAAGTCTGCGGCGCCTGGTGCCCCTTCCCCACCGGCGCATACACCGGCATATCCACCTCGCCCCGTCCAACATCCACGATGTCGAACTGCCCGACGACCAGGCTCACGAGGTAGTTCACGTGATCGGCGTTCTGCTGCCAATGGAACGTCGTCCGCCCGCTGGAGCTCTTCTTCGAAACAAGCTTGCCGTTGCCGCTCACTTCGAACCCATCCGGAACGGTGACGATCAGCTCGGTCGCCAGGCGCTCATTCGGGAAGTCGTGACTCGGGAACCAGAATCGGTTCGTCTCTGGCTGACCCTGCGTGTGGATCTGCGGCGCGCGGCCCGGCCACGCCTCCGACTCCGGCGTCCAGATCATGCCATCGACGGGATCGGACATCGTGTAGTCGATCTTCAGTGCCTGCGTCTCGCCGGGCTGCAGCGGCGGATCGAAGACGAGCTGAAGCTGCTTGCCGTCATGCGACCAGCTCACACCCTGGTTGGGGCGCTCCGATTCGACGCCGTCGATCGTGAGCAGCTCAGCGTCCAGCGCAAGCTCGCGCACGCCGTCGCCCATCGGCGTGAACTCGAGCTGCTGCGTCGCCACGAAGCGGCGCTCGTTCATGTCGGGAATGTCGATCTCGAGCCGCATGCGCCGGTAGTCAACAATCCGATCGCGCGCGTAGTTCGCCTTGTCCTCTCCCGTCGCCGGATCCCAGCGCGGCCCCTCCTCGCCCGACAGGAACGCGTCGAGATACGCACGGCAGGTCTCACAGTCGAAATCATCTGATGCCTGGACGAGTGAACCCGACAGGGAGACGACGACCGCGGCGCTCAGCGCCGGAGCGAGACGAACGAAACGACTTCTGCGATATGCCATGGGAATCCTCAACTGGCCGTCGTCTGGGACGGCGAATGCGACCACGATCCTCTCGAGATGTGTGCCCGATCCGGCCAGTGGATCGAGCCCTCCTGCCTTGTGCCCGGGGCACGGCGCGTTACGATACGCCATGCCCCCTCAGCACGACGACGAGCGCCCATCCAAATCACCAGACGCCCGAAACGCCTCCCCTGACGCATCAGAGGGAGTCAATCTCCTTGCGTCCGCCGACGCCGGAGGGCCGGGCGCCGACGCCTCGGAGTTCTACTCGCCGATCCCTGAGGGATACATCCGAGGCCGCCACAAGTTCGTCGCAATCTTCGGGACAGTCATGTCCGGGCTCGGAAAGGGGATCTTCTCGTCCTCTGTCGCCAAGCTCCTCAAGGACAAGGGCCTCGTTGTCGCCCCCGTCAAGCTCGAGGGCTACCTCAACATCGACGCCGGGACGCTCAACCCCTTCCGCCACGGAGAGGTCTTCGTCCTCGACGATGGCACCGAGTGCGACATGGACCTCGGAACCTACGAGCGCATGCTCGATCAGGACCTGAGCCGACACAACTTCACCACCTCCGGCCAGATCTTCTCCGAGATCCTCGAACGCGAACGCCACGGCGGGTATCTCGGTCGCGACGTCCAGATGATCCCTCACGTCACCGGCGAGGTGAAACGCAAACTCCGTGAACTTGCCATCAAGGGCGACGGCTCCCGCCCGGCTGACGTCGTCTTCGTCGAGGTCGGCGGCACCGTCGGCGACTACGAGAACGGCTTCTATATCGAGGCCTTGCGCGAGCTCGCGTTCGAAGAAGGACCGGGATCGACGTGCTTCGTCGCGCTCACGTACGTCATCGAACCCCCCGCGCTGGGGGAGCAGAAGTCGAAGGCGGCCCAGCTTGGCATCAAGCGATTGATGGAGGCAGGCATTCAGCCGCACATCCTCGCATGCCGTGCGTCAAGCCCGTGCACGAAGAGCGTGCGCGAGAAGATCGCCATGTTCTCGAATGTGCCGATGAATCGCGTCTTCTCGATGCACGACCGCCCGAGCATTTACACGATCCCCGAGGAGATGCGCCAGGAGGGGCTCGATCGGGAGATTCTCTCCACGCTCGACCTTCACCATCGTGTCCAGATCGCACACGAAGACGTCAGCCGCCAGCGCTGGCTCGGATTCGTCGATGGCCTGATCGCGAAAAAGAGGCGCTCCATCGAGGTCGGACTCACCGGCAAATACGCCGCGCTCCGCGACGCCTACGCTTCGATCGACAAGGCGGCCGAACACTGCTCGGCGCATCTCAACGTCGATATCGACTTCCGCTGGATCGACACGACCGACGTCACGCAGGCGAACGTCGCCAAGCGCCTCGAAGGTCTCGACGCCGTCATCGTGCCCGGAGGCTTCGGCTCTCGCGGCGTCGAAGGCAAGATCGAGACGGTCCGTCACTGTCGCGAGAACAACCTCCCCTACCTGGGGATCTGCCTCGGCTTCCAGGTCGCCGTCATCGAGTTTGCGCGACATGCGCTCGGCCTGAGCGAGGCGAACTCCACGGAGTTCCGCCAGGACACGCCGGATCCTGTCATCAGCGAGCTTCCCGAGCAGAAGAAGATCGAACAGCTCGGCGGCACGATGCGACTGGGCGGGCAGGACGTGATCATCGCGCCGCACACGCTGGCGGCATTCCTCTATGGAGAGGCCGCGCGTCGCCTCTCGAAGGCAGCGCCCCACCCGGCGGATCAGCCGCTCACCGTTCGCCAGCGGTTCCGCCATCGCTACGAGGTCGAGCCGGCCTACATCGATCGTCTCGAGGCTGCGGGGCTCGTCTTCTCCGGGCGCCATCCGACGCAGCCGATCATGCAGGTGCTCGAGCTCCGCCATGAGTCGGATGGCCAGCATCCGACGCACCCCTACTTCGTCGCGGCGCAGTATCACCCCGAGCTCACAGGTCGCCCGCTCAGTCCGCAGCCGCTCTTCATGGGTCTCATCGCCGCCGCGATCCTGCGCCAGGATCCGAAGGCGGACGTGGGGGTCTGGCGCCGCCCTTTCGCGCGGACTGACACGAGCGTCATCAGCGCCCAGCCATCCTCCGGGCAGCTTTGCTGAGATTGATCCGCCATGCGTGACTCCGGCGCCGCCTCGCCGGCGAAATCATCCCGAGCATGATTCAACGAGATCCCTCAATCGATGAAGACATCCTCGTGCGCCGCAACGGGCGCAACTGGAAGCTGACGGCCCGCATGTGGCTCCCGCTTCAGCCCGAGGAGGTCTTTCCGTTCTTCTCGGACGCGGGCAATCTCGAGCGCATCACGCCCGAACTGCTGCAGTTCCACGTCGTTACGCCGCTTCCCATCGAGATGCGCGATGGCGCCCTCATTGACTATCGCCTGAAGGTGCATGGCTTCCCAATCCGCTGGCGGACCCGGATCGAGTCGTGGGATCCGCCGAGACAATTCGTCGATACGCAGCTCCGAGGTCCCTACGCGCTGTGGTATCACAAGCACAGATTCATGCCGGCCGACGGTGGCACGCTCTGCGTGGACGAGGTGGACTACCGGCCGCGCGGCGGCCCCCTCGCGTCGCTGATCAACCGCCTCTTCGTCCAGAAGGACGTGACGGCGATCTTCCACTATCGCCAGCGGGTCATCCGGGAGATCCTCGTCGGCGAGGCGGCCCCTGCCGTCGAAGCCGCTCCTTGTTGACGAGCCAGTATCCGGAGATACAGTGCCCTCCTGCCCAGCTGGCGAGGTTCTGACCACGACAGCCCGGGGCGCCGCTCCGGCGAAGTAGCTCAGCTGGTTAGAGCGGAGGATTCATAAACCTCAGGTCGGCGGTTCGAGTCCGCCCTTCGCCACTTCAGCCCATGGTCAGGCCCGCAGGCGTCATTCCTGCGGGCCTTCCTGATGCGCCGCGAGCGCCCTCGAAAAAGTGAGAATTCTCGCCACGCCATAAATCGGACCCCTTGATCCAGATATCCGAAATCGGATACACTGGTCCACAATGGTCAGACAGCAGCGCTTCGCCGTTCTCGCCGCGCCACTGGGATCGCGGCGGCAGCCGAAACGCTGGCGGGCCTGACCCGGAAGGAGGTCAGCCATGGCGCATGACTCGCACCCGTCCGGTCGTTCCTCACCGCCTGAGCTTCGGGTTCTCGAGACCCTCAGCCTCGTCGTCCTCGTCCTGCTGATGGGCGTCGCCACGGTGTGGGGCGCGTTGTCTTCCAACGCCCGCGCCGGCGAGTTCGTCCGCGCCCAGAACGAGCAGCGCGATCGCATCGCGATGGAGCTCGGCGTCTCCACCAGCCTGATCGAGACCGGCCACGACGTCTACATGACGACGTGCATCAGTTGCCACGGCGAACGCGGCGAGGCGCTTCCCGGTCTCGGCAAGGACATCGCCCACAGCGACTTCGTCAGAGGCAAGACGGATACCGAGATGCTCATGTTCCTCAAGACGGGGCGCGGCTCGTGGGACCCGCTCAACACGACCGGCGTCGACATGCCCCCCAAGGGCGGCAATCCGACGCTGACGGATGAACAGCTCCAGCAGATTGTCGTGTACCTGCGCTACCTGAACGCCGCCGCATCCTCCTAGCGCAGCGCGCTCTCACGCGCGCACACCAGATCTTCCCCGGCGACAAGTTCGCCGCTCAACAGATTCTCAAACTCCGATTCGAAGGATTCAATCATGAAGAGGGCACTCTCACTCTTGGGCGTCGGGCTCACGGCCACCGCCCTGCTCGCCTCGTGCAGCGAAGGCGAACGCCCTGCGCGTCAGCGCGCAGATGCGCAAACATCCAATGTCTCGACCTCGCGCGCCACGGGCGCCAATGGAACGCTCGAACAGGTCGCGCGCGAGCGCAATCTCACGCCGGACGATCTGATCGCCGCGGCCAAGACGTATCTCCCCTCCGGTCGCCACGACGACTACATCATGTTCTCGTCCGGCGGACACAGCGGACAGCTCTTTCTCATCGGCGTGCCGTCGATGCGCCTGCTGCGCACCGTCGCCGTCTTCACGCCCGAGTCATGGCAGGGCTGGGGCTTCGGCGCCGGCAACGAAATCCTCGACGAGGGCAAGGTGAACGGCCGGGACGTCCTCTGGGCGGACACGCATCATCCGGCGCTCAGCGAGACCAACGGCGATTACGACGGCGAGTTCTGCTTCATCAATGACAAAGCGAACGCGCGCATCGCCGTGATCGACCTCAAGGATTTCGAGACCAAGCAGATCGTGAAGAACCCGCTCTCGTTGAGCGACCACGGCGGCTGCTTCGTCACGCCTGACACCGAGTGGGTCATCGAGGGCGGACAGTACGGCTCGCCCCTCGGTTGGGAATACGCGCCCATCGAGGATTACAACAACTCCTATCGCGGCTACGTCACGTTCTGGAAATTCGACCGCGCAAGCGGGCGCATCCTGACGGACAAGTCCTTCGCGATGGAGCTGCCCCCCTATTGGCAGGATCTCTTCGACGCCGGCAAGTTCGTCAGCGAGGGATGGATCTTCGGAAACTCGATCAACACCGAGCTCGCCACCGGCGGCATCGAGTCGGGCAACCCGCCCTTTGAAGCCGGCGTCAGCCAGCGCGACAACGACTATCTGCACGTCATCAACTTCGAAAAGGCCATCGCAACGTACAACGCCGGCAAGACGCGCGAGGTCGCGGGCTTCCCCGTCATCGAGACGCAGACGGCCGTCGATGAGGGTCTTCTCTACTTCATCCCAGAGCCGAAGAGTCCGCATGGCGTCGACATCTCGCCGGACGGCAACTACATCGTTGTTTCGGGCAAGCTCGATCCGCATGTGACGATCTACGGATTCAATGAAATCCAGGAAGCCATCGCCGGCGGCGGCTACACGCAGGACCAGTACGGCGTGCCGATCCTCGACTTCGACGACTGCACGGTCGCGCAGATCGAAGTCGGCCTCGGACCGCTGCACACGCAGTTCGACGACCAGGGCTACGCGTACACGTCGCTCTTCCTCGAGCCTGCTGTGGCTCGATGGGCGCTCGGCGGCGAGGCCGGCAAGCTCAATCCTGAGCCGGACTGGTCGCTCGTCGGCAAAGTAAACGTGCATTACAACGTCGGCCACATCTCGGCCGCCGAAGGCGACACCGCCAGTCCGGACGGCAAGTACCTGGTCTCGCTCAACAAGTGGTCGATCGATCGCTTCTTCCCGACGGGTCCGCTGCTGCCGCAGAACTTCCAGCTCGTCGACATCGCGGATCAAGGCGACTCGATGCAGCTGCTTTACGACATGCCCGTCGGATTCGGCGAGCCCCACTACGCCCAGATCATCAAGGCGGACAAACTCGATCCGTGGCTCGTCTATCCGGAGATCGGTTGGGACCCCGTGCATCAGCGCGTCGATCCCAACGCGCCGAGGGCCGGCCAGGAGGGCATCACGCGCAATGGCAACACGGTCACGGTCAACATGACCGCCATTCGCAGTCACTTCAATCCGGAGCATGTCAAGGTCAAGCAGGGCGATCGCGTCATCTGGCGCCTGACGAGCGTCGAGCGCGCTCAGGACTCGACACACGGCTTCGCGCTGCCGGCCTACAACATCAACCTCAGTCTCGAGCCGGGTGAGTACATCCAGTTCGAGTTCGTCGCCGATCAGGCGGGCACGTTCCCCTTCTACTGCTCAGAGTTCTGCTCGGCGCTCCATCTTGAGATGATGGGCTACTTCCTTGTCGAGCCCAACTGACGCCCCGGCGTCTTCAGAAGGAGCCCGCTTCATGGCCGGCCTGATTGAAACCTTCATCGGACCGCGTGTGCCCATCGAGGAGCTGCGCCGACGCCGCTTTCATTATCTGGCGCCGGGAGTCGTGCTCAGCATCGCGCGACTCTGCCTGCTCGTCTCCATCTTCCTTCCATACTGGATGATGGAGCTGCAGGCGCCGCAGTATCCCGACGGGCTGCACGTGGAGGCGTACGTCAACCGACTGGTCGGCGACGTCGCCGAGATCGACGGGCTCAATCACTACATCGGCATGCGTCCTCTTGAGGACGCCGCTCAACTCGAACGCACGCTCTCGATTGCGATGCTGATCGTGCTCGTGATCGCGATCGAGGGCGCGCTCTACATCCACACCAAGTGGGCCGCGCTCATCGTGCTTCCGGTGATCGTCTTCCCAGCCTTCTTTCTGATCGACCTGCATTTCTGGATGCATACGTTCGGTCAGAATCTGGATCCCGCAGCGCCGCTCTCGAGCTCCATCAAGCCGTTCACACCGCCCGTCCTCGGCGTCGGCGTGATCGGACAGTTCAAGACGATTGCGTCGATGGGCCCTGGACTTCTCCTCGCATGGTGCGCCTCGTTGCTCACGATCGTCGGCCTGGTGCTCCACCGAAGGGCCTACAGGCCGCTGCACGATCTGAAGGAGCCGGTGACGACGTGACACGGATTCTCGCAGCGATCCTGGCGGCGCTCGCAGCGGTCGCGCTCGAAGCTCGAGCCGAGGCGTTCGATCTTCATGCGGCGATTCGAACGGCGAATGAAGGCGACGTCCTGCGCGTGCCTCCAGGTAAATACTCGGGGCCCATCGTGATCGATCGCCCGATGACGCTGCGCGCCAGTGACGGCGCCATCATCGACGGCGGCGGCGATGGAACGATCGTCGAGGTCACGGCGCCCGATGTCACCATCGAGGGCTTCACGATCCGCAACACAGGCAAGAGCCTCGATCAGGAGAACTCGGCCATCGCGGTCACAGCGCCGCGCTGCGTCATCCGCTTCAACACGCTGGAGGACGTCCTCTTCGGCATCTACCTCAAGCGCGCCGATGGCAGCCATCTCAAGGGCAACATCATCGGTGGAAAGGACCTGCCGCATCCGCGTCGCGGAGACGCCATCCGGCTCTGGCAGAGCCCCGACTGCGTGATCGAGGACAACGAGATCACCGGCAGTCGCGACGCTGTCATGTGGTTCTCCAAGGGGACGATCATCCGGCGGAACCACGTCTCGCACGGTCGCTACGGCATGCACTTCATGTACAGCGACGAGAACATCCTTGAAGACAACGTCATCGAGGACAACTCCGTCGGCGCATTCCTGATGTACAGCAGCGACCTGACGCTCCGTGGCAATGTATTCGCGCGCAATCGCGGCCCCAGTGGTTTCGGTGTCGGTCTCAAGGACATGGACGGCCTGCTCGCTGAAGACAATCTCTTCCTGAGCAATCGCATTGGTCTGCATGTCGACAACTCGCCGTCGAACGTTGATCTGAAGCATCTCTACCGGCGGAATCTCTTCGCCTACAACGACATCGGGTTGGCGTTCATGCCCTCGGTGAAGCGCAATCAGTTCACGGAGAACGCATTCCTCGACAACGTCGAGCAGGTCGGGGTGCTCGGCACGGGAAACTTCAGGGGCAACGATTTCAGCGTCGAAGGAGTCGGCAACTGGTGGAGCGACTATCGCGGCTTCGATCTCGACGATGACGGTCTCGGCGACCTTCCCTACAAGTCCGAGGATCTCTTCGAAGCGTTGATGGACCGCGAGCCACGACTCAGGTTGTTTCTCTTCAGTCCAGCGCAACTCGCTGTGGACATGGCGGCGCGCGCATTCCCCATCGTATCACCCACGCCGCGTGTGCAGGACGACCATCCACTGAGCGGCCCGCCCGAAATCCACGCCACCGCACGCCCGCGCGCTGCGCGAGCCCCCGCGTGGCCCAGCGCGCTCATCCTCCTCGCGGCAGGGCTCACCTGTCTCATCGTCGGCGCCCGCCCCGTCTCGGCGCCCTCCTGAATCAACCCTGATCAGACGTTCACCATGATCAATCTCAAGAACATCTCCAAACGTTTCGGACGCTACCACGCCCTCGACGACGTCTCACTGGATCTCGTCCCGGGTGAAGCGGTCGCCCTCTGGGGCCCGAATGGCGCGGGCAAGACGACACTCATCCGATGCGCTCTGGGGCTCATTCCCTTCAAGGGCCACGCGGCCATCGACGGCGCCAACGTGCGCACGCACGGGCGCGCAGCGCGCCGGCGCGTGGGATATGTCCCGCAAGAGCCGGCGCTCGAGGCGGATATGCGCGTGCGGGAGGCCGTCGCATTCTTCGCCAGACTGCGGGGCGCGAATCGCGACGCCTGCTCCAGAGCAATCGAAAACGCTTCGCTGACGGAGCACCGGCGCAAGCGCGTGCGCGAACTCTCCGGCGGTATGCGTCAGCGCCTCTCCCTTGAAGTCGCGCTGCTCACGGATCCGCCAGCCCTCATTCTCGACGAGCCGACCTCCAGCCTGGATGCGGACGCCCGCGTCGAACTCCTCGCGCGCCTCTCCGAACTGAGAGCCCAGGGCAAGACGATTCTCTTCACATCGCATCGTCCTGAGGAAGTGAAGTCCATCGCTGACCGTGTCGTGATGATGGAGTCCGGACGCATCAAGCGCATTGAGGTCGCCGATCCACCGAAGCCTCGAGACTCCATTCCGTTCACGCAATCTGCGTCGCAGGTTCAGGTGAACGTGGAAGGAGGAGCCAAGGCATGACTGCGCTCTCCATATTCTCACCGCTGACGGCATGGCGCCGGAAGGAACGCCCGATTGAAGTTCGCGCTCTACGCACGTTGATACGGCGCGAGCTTCGTGATGCGCTTCGCAATCGCTGGTTCATTCTGTATGCGGTCGCCTTTGCCGCGATCGCCGTCGGCATGGCGTATCTCTCGCAGCTTGGCTCGGGCATGTCGGGCCTTGCCGGGTTCGGCAAGACCGCCGCCGGCCTCGTGAATCTCGTGCTGTTGATCGTGCCGCTCATGGGCCTCACGCTCGGCGCCATGAATCTCACCGGCGAGCGCGAACATGGAACGCTGGCGTACATGCTGGCGCAGCCGGTCAGCCGCACCGAGGTGCTCCTCGCCAAGTTCATCGGCCAGGGCGCCGCCTTCGCCGGCGCGATCGCCATCGGCTTCGGCGCCAGCGCCGCCATGCTCGCGCGCTCCGCAGGCGACGCCGACGGCTGGATCTTCCTGCGTCTCGCCGCGCTCACCGTCCTGCTCGCCCTCATCATGCTCGCGCTGGGCATGCTGATCGCGACGATCGTCCGGCGCGCCAGCGCCGCGCTGGGCGTCGCCGTTTTCACATGGCTGGGCGTCGTCTTCCTGAGCGATCTCGGGCTCATGGGCGCGACGATTCTCTTCCGCATGCGCGCAAGCGAGATGCTGATCGGCGCCATCGCCAATCCGGTGCAGGCGTTCAAGCTCGCGTCCATCTCCGGATTCGACACGACACTGGACCTGCTCGGCCCGGCGGGGCTCTACGCCGTGCAGACGCTCGGCCCATGGCTCGTGCCGATCCTGATCGCGTCGCTCGTCGCCTGGGTGGTCATTCCGCTTGGCGCCGCGATGTGGATCTTCACGAGGCGGCCGCTATGAGCAGCGTCCGTCGTCTCGTGCTGACCCTCGTGCTCGCCACTCCGGTTCTGCTGACCGCCGGCTGTGAAGACGAGGATCCGCGCACGCCCCCGACGCTTCACCTGGGGCAGGATGTCTGCGTCGCCTGCAGCATGATCGTGTCGGATGAGCGCTACGCATCCGGACTGGTCGTCGAGCGGGACGGCCGCGTCGAGAAATACGCCTTCGACGATGTCGGCGAGATGCTGGAGCTCACGCTGGAGGACCTCGGCTTCGAAGATGCGACAAGCGCGCTGTGGTTCGTCAAGGACGCCGCCACGCTCGAATGGATCGCGGCGGGCGAGGCGTTCTACGTGAAGAGCGCCGAGCTGCACACGCCGATGGGGTTCGGCGTCGCGGCGTACGCGTCGGAGAGCGACGCGCAGGCGGCGGCGCAGCGAACTCAGGGCGTGGTGCTTCGCAGAGACGATCTTCGCGGAGGCTGACGAAGACGCCAGTTCACCAGCCGAGGACCCACGCGAATATCAGCGGGGCCACGATCGACGCATCCGACTCGATGATGAAACGTGGCGTCTCCGCGCTGAGTTTCTCCCACGTGATCTTCTCATTCGGCACCGCGCCGCTGTAGGAGCCGTAGCTCGTCGTGCTGTCGCTGATCTGGCAGAAATATCCCCAGAGCGGGACGTCATCCTCGAGGTCCTGACGAATCAGCGGCACGGCGCAGATGGGGAAGTCGCCGGCGATGCCGCCGCCAATCTGGAAGAACCCGACGCTGTTCTTCGGCGCCGTCTCGCGATACCACGAGACAAGATCGATCATGTATTCGACACCACTGCGCATGAGCGTTGGCGTCGAGATCGAACCATCGACACAGCGCGCCGCGAAGATGTTGCCGAGTGTGGAGTCCTCCCAGCCGGGCACGATGATCGGCAGGTCCGCCTGCGCCGCGGCGAGCAGCCATGAGTTCGCCGGATCCGCCTGGTAGGACGACTCAAGCGAACCATCGCGGAGCGCCTCGAAGAAGAACTCGTGCGGGAGTTTGCGTTCGCTATCGCGGTCGGCGCGCTTCCAGCGTTCGAGGAGGACATGCTCCATCCGGCGCATGGCCTCCTCTTCAGGGATGCAGGTGTCCGTCACGCGATTCAGACCGCGCCCGAGCAGCGCCTGCTCATCCGCCGGCGTGAGGTCTCGATACTCGGGGACGCGCACGTAATGCTCGTGGGCCACGAGGTTGAAGACGTCCTCTTCGAGATTGGCGCCGGTGCACGTAATCGCATGCACCTTGCCCTGACGGATCATCTCCGCGAGCGATCGCCCGAGCTCCGCCGTGCTCATGGCGCCGGCGAGGGTGACCATCATGCGGCCGCCGGCGTCAAGATGGCGTTCATACGCCCGGGCCGCGTCGACAAGAGCCGCGGCGTTGAAACGGCGAAAGTGCTCGCCGATGAATGTCCTGACTGGTGAACCCATCGATCTTGCTCCGGAGGATCTTCACTTGACGCCAGTTTAGAATGTGCGGCCGGCCGGGCCGGCGGCGTGAGTCCTGCCTTCTGGAGATGACGATTGACGAAGACATGGTCCCCATCGGCGCCTCAGGGCGTCCATGCAACATGGTCCATCGACGACGCCGTCGAGCAGTATCGCATTGACCGCTGGAGCAATGGGTACTTCAGTGTGAATGAGCGCGGATGTGTCGTCGCCGGGCCGGGCGCCGAAGAGGGACGCGGCGTTGATCTGCATGAGATCGTGCAGGGCCTCAATGCTCGCGGCATCCAAGCGCCGGTGCTCCTGCGATTCGCAGACATTCTCGACGATCGGCTGCGTGTGCTGCACGAGGCGTTCGCAGGCGCGATCCAGGAGAATGACTACAAGGGCGGCTATCAGTCGGTCTATCCGGTGAAGGTGAATCAGCAGCACGAGGTGATCGCGGAGATCATCGAGTTTGGAAAACGATTCGGAAGCGGCCTCGAGGTCGGTTCGAAACCGGAACTGCTTGCGGTCCTGGCCCTGACGATCGGAGAGCCTGATCAACTCATCATCTGCAACGGGTTCAAGGACCGGCAGTATCTCGAGACTGTCGTGCTCGCGAGCAAACTCGGAAGACGGATCATTCCGGTCATCGAGAATCTCTCCGAACTCGATCTCCTGCTGGATCTTGCAGAGCAGCACGACGCCAGCGTTTCAATTGGCGTGCGCGTCAAGCTGGCCAGCAGTGGCAGCGGGCGCTGGGGCGCCTCGGCCGGTGACAGCTCGAAGTTCGGCCTCGCGACCGACGAGCTGTTGCGCATGCTGACGACGCTCCGCGATCGCGGCGCGCTTGATCAGTTGAAGCTGCTGCATTGCCACGCGGGCAGCCAGATGCAGGACGTCCGATCCCTGAAGCAGATCATCGCGGAAATCAGCCACGTGTACGTCGAGATCTCGCGCCACGGCGCGACGCTTGACTACCTCGACGTGGGCGGCGGGCTCGGCGTGGACTACACAGGCGCCCGGGCCGTCTCCGACTCCTCGATGAACTACTCGCTCGAGGAGTTCGCGAGCCATGTCATTTATCGCGTTGGCGCCGTGTGCGATGCGGAGGGCATTGATCATCCGGTGATCGTCACTGAGTGTGGGCGGGCGATGACCGCTTACAGCAGCGTGCTCATCTTCAATGTGCTCGGAACGAACGGCCCCGGCGCCATCGCCGCACGCGCCAACCCGGAGTCGGTTCGCGCTTATGTCGAGTCCTCCGGCGAGCCGGCGCCGCAGCCGATGGTCGATCTGCTCGCCGCGTTTGAATCCGCGGTCGACGGGAATCTGGTCGAGTGCTATCACGACGCGCAGGAGGCGCGGGAGGTATCGCTTCATCTCTACAGCCTCGGTTACCTCAGGCTCGAAGCGCGCGCCATCTGTGATCAGCTCTACTGGGCGACCTGCATGATCCTCGAAGAGCGCCGGCAGTCACTCGGCGACGACGCGCCTGAGGCGCTTGCTGATCTCCCTGATCTCCTTCGAGACACGTACTTCTGCAATCTTTCCATCTTCCAGTCGCTGCCGGATTGCTGGGCAGTCGATCAGCTCTTCCCGGTGATGCCGATTCATCGCCTCGACGAAGCGCCGACGGTGCGAGCGGCGCTTGCGGATGTCACCTGCGACTCCGACGGCAAGCTCGACCGGTTCATCGGCGATCTCGCCGTCGAACGCTCTCTTCCACTTCATCAGCTCCGCGAGGGTGAGACGTACTACATCGGCGTCTTTCTCGTCGGCGCATACCAGGAAACGCTTGGCGACCTTCACAACCTCTTCGGGGACGCCCACGCGGCGCATATTCGAATCCGCGGTGGCCGCTGGTATATCGAGGACCTCGTCGAGGGCGACACCATCAGCGAGGTGCTCACATACACGCAGCATGATCCGGCCGTCTTCGCCCGCTCGATGAAGAAGGACTGCGAACGAGCCGTGCAGGATGAGCGCCTCACCGTTCAGGAAGCGCGCAATCTGTATCGTTTCTACGACGAGGGGCTGCGCGGCTACACCTATCTCGATGCCGGAGACGCGCCGTGACCGGAACGCCTGGGTTTCTCGATCTTCCGCCTGAAAACTGCGCGATCGAGTCGGCGAAGATCGTCGTGCTTCCCGTGCCCTATGACGCCACGAGCAGTTGGAAGAAAGGCGCCGACAACGGACCGGACGCGCTGCTCCGCGCTTCAGCTCACGTCGAGTGGCTCGATCTCGAACGCTCGATCGAGCCGCGACTGCTCGGCATCGCGACACTCGACCCGATCAGGCACGAAGGGTCTCCGGAATCACTCTCGGAGAGCGTGGCGGCATCGATCAGCGCGATCTATGAGCGCGGCCAGTTCCCCGTGCTCCTCGGTGGGGAGCACTCGATCTCGATCGGCGCCATTCGTGAGACGGCCCGGCGGTTCGACGATCTCACGGTTTTGCAGATCGATGCGCACGCCGACACGCGCGAGTCCTATCTGGGCTCGCCCTGCAATCATGCCTGCGTCATGGCGCGCGCCCGCGAAGTCGCTGACATCATGCAGGTGGGCATCCGCAGCGCCGAGACCTCGGAGGTCGCTGCCCTCGATCCCGATCGCATCATCTATGCCCACCAGATTCCTGCGGCCGGCGACGATAGCTGGATCGAGAAGGCGCTCTCAGGCTGCTCGAGCAATGTCTACATCACCTTTGATCTCGACGCCTTCGACCCCTCGCTTCTGCCCGCGACTGGCACGCCGGAACCGGACGGCCTCTCCTGGCGCCAGGCCAATGCGCTCATAAGACGAGTCGCCGAGGAGCGCAACGTCGTCGGATTCGATGTCGTCGAACTCTGCCCTCAGCCGGGCCAGCACGCGAGCGAGTTCGTCGCTGCCAAGCTCGTGCATCGCATGCTCAGCGAGATCTTCGCCGCTCATCCGGCGGCGCGCGTCGATATCCGGCGTCGGTGAATCCACCGGAATTGACCGGATTCTGACGTGTCTTGCCCGATTGGCCCCGCCTCGATATCGTCTGAGCCCCCCTGCAGCCCGCCGAAGGCGAGCCGCACGCGGGCGGTTGCCGGAGTGGTCAAACGGAGCGGGCTGTAAACCCGTTGGCGAAAGCCTACGCAGGTTCGAATCCTGCACCGCCCATTTCCCGGAACGAGCAGATGCGACGTGCCGGAGATCCCTGAGACAGCCAGTTCATCGACGGGCGCCGGCCTCTGGCGGATCGCTGTCGATACGGGCGGCACGTTCACGGATTGCGTCGCGCTCTCGCCCACGGGCGACCGCCGCCGCGTGAAGGTCCTCAGTTCCTCGGCGTTGCGCACGCGCGTTCGTCCAACGGGCGATTCCAGCGAGTTTGAGATCGTCGGGGGCGCCGCCGGACTTCCGATCTCACTGGCAGGCCTCCGCCTCCGCCACCGGGACCAGCAGTCCAATTCGATTGAAATCGTCGCGTGGGATCACGGAAGGCAGAGATTCCGGCTCGCTGCTCCACTTCCGGAACTCGACTATGAGGCGCCGGTCGAGTTATTGAGCGCAGACGAAGCGCCGGTGCTCGCCGCTCGCATCGCGACCGGCACAGCGCCGCGTGATCCACTCCCGCCGATCGATCTCCGTCTCGCGACCACGCGCGCGACGAACGCGCTCCTCGAGCGCACTGGGGCGCCAACGGCGCTCGTCATCAACGAGGGGCTCGGAGACCTCCTGAGAATTGGAGACCAGCAGCGGCCTGATCTCTTCACGCTCCGAATCGTCAAGGCGCCACCGTTGAATGCCGCCGTCATCGAAACGTGCGCTCGACTGGACGCTGGCGGAGCGGAGCTCACGGCCCCCGACTTCGATCGCATCGCAGCGAGCGCGCGTGCGCTGGTGTCCACGGGAATCCGTCACGCGGCCGTCTGTCTGATGCACAGCGATCTCAATGGAGCCCATGAGCACGCGATCGCTGAGGTTCTTCGTGGATGCGGCTTCGAACACATCTCGTGCTCCTCTGATCTCGCTGCGTTCGTGCGCATCCTGCCGCGCGCGCGCACATGCGTCGCGAACGCGTATCTCGCGCCGCAGATCGACTCCTACCTCGATCGCATCGAGTCGTCGCTTGAGAACGGACGTCTTCGCGTGATGACCAGTGCAGGCGGTCTTGCGCCCCGTCGCTCATATCAGCCGAAGGACAGTCTTCTGAGTGGGCCGGCTGGGGGCGTCGTCGGCGCCCTTGAAGTCGGTCGGCGTTGCGGAGCGTCGAAGCTCATCGCTTTCGACATGGGCGGCACCAGCACCGACGTGGCGCGACTCGATGGCGATGTCGAATACCTCTTCGAGCACACAGTCGGCGACGCGACCATTCTCGCGCCTGCGATCGACATTCAAAGCGTCGCCGCCGGCGGCGGGTCGATCTGTGCGCTCGGTGCAGCAGGGCTCGGTGTCGGGCCGGAGAGCGCCGGCGCGGCGCCTGGGCCGGCGTGCTATGGCGCCGGCGGCCCGCTGACGATCAGCGACGTCAATCTCCTCGCTGGAATACTCCTGCACGACCGGTTCGGCATTCCGATCGAGCGACAGGCATCTGATGCTCGCCTCAGCGAGTTGCAGTCGGAGCTCTCGAAGGACTCTGGGTCGGTGCTGACCGACGACCAGCTCATCGAGGGCCTTCGTGAGATTGCGAATGAGACGATGTCCGACGCCATTCGCACGATCTCCACACGACGCGGCTTCGACCCGGCAGAACACACGCTCGTCGCCTTCGGCGGCGCCGGCGGACAGCACGCATGCGCAATCGCTGATCGACTCGGTATGCGGCGCATCATCGCACCGGCCGACGCCGGCTTGCTCAGCGCCGTCGGCCTTGAAGGCACCGTTCTAGAGCGATTCGCGGATCGACAACTGCTGGCGGATGTCAACGATGTGCAGAATCGCCTTTCTGACCTCCTCGACGCGCTCCAAACCGAAGCGTCACGCGCCCTGGCGGAAGACGGCGCCGATACGAAGTCGATCAGCGTGCGCCGCCGCATCGCGACGATGCGCGTGCGCGGGCAGGCGTCCACGCTGGCGATCGAGATCGAACGCGAGTCGAATCTTCTGGAGGCATTCAGCTCCAGATACGAGGCGCGCTTCTCGCACGCGCCGGACCGGTCTGCGGTCGAAGTCGAGAGCCTGCGCGTCGTATGCGCTGAAGCTCGACACGTTATCGCCTCTCGGCCTCATCGAGCGCGAACACACACAACATCGGACTCCACGCCTGTTCTCCTCGAGGGCGCCTGGATCAACGCACCGGTCATCGAACGATCCGCGATGCCGATCGGAGAGCAGATTGACGGCCCGGCGATCATCGTCGAGGACCATGCGACGCTGCTCATCGAGCGACACTGGAGCGCAATGACGAATGAGCACGGCGACCTCGTCATGACGCGCGGAGATGCCCAATCGGCTGGGCGCCAACGCCATGAGTCCATCGAGCTTGAGCTCTTCACGAACGCTCTGATGAGCAGCGCTCAGAACATGGGCGCGATGCTCGAGCGCACGGCGCTCTCCACCAATGTCAAAGAGCGCCTCGACTTCTCCTGCACGGTTCTGGACGCTGCAGGTGAACTCATCGTGAACGCGCCGCACATGCCCGTCCATCTTGGCGCCATGGGCGCCTGCGTTCGCACGCTCGCCAGCGAAATCGAGATGCGCCCCGGCGACGCCGTCCTCACGAACCACCCTGCATTCGGCGGATCCCACCTCCCTGATCTCACGCTCGTCTCGCCCGTGCACGACGAGCGCGAGCGTCTGCTCGGCTACGTCGCGACGCGCGCCCATCATGCGGAGATCGGCGGTCGCTGGCCTGGCTCCATGCCTGCGCAGGCGACCTCGCTCGCGGAGGAAGGCGTTGTCATTGCGCCGATGCGCCTTCTCGACCGTGGGCAGCCCGCATGGGATCGTCTGAGAGACGCGCTCGCCGGTTCGCCCTGGCCGAGTCGCGACGCTGATTCAAACATCGCGGACGTCCGCGCCATGCTCGCCGCCAACGCGCGCGGCGCGACGGATCTGCGTCTGCTTGCGGAGAGCGTTGGCGTCGATCAGATGCGACTGCGCATGGCGCGAATCCTGGAGCGCAGCGAACGTCGTCTTCGAACTGTGCTCGCCTGCATGGACGACGGCGTTCGTACCGCAGAGGAACGCCTCGACGACGGCGCCCTTATCACAGTCACCGTCACCATCTCTGGCGAGACAGTGTCGATCGACTTCAGCGGGTCGTCCCCGAAGCATGCGCATGGATTCAACGCGCCGGAATCAGTCGTTCGCAGCGCAGTCCTCTATGTCCTCCGTCTGCTCATTAACGAGCCACTGCCTCTCAATGAGGGAATCATGCGCGCCGTCGAGGTGCGCGTGCCTCCAGGCATGCTCAATCCGGATTTCAATGACGATCCAACAACCTGCCCGCCCGTCGCCGCCGGGAACGTCGAGACGAGCCAGCGCGTGGTCGATGCGCTCCTCAAGGCGTTCGGCCTCGCCGCCTGCAGCCAGGGCACGATGAACAACCTCTCCTTCGGTGACGACGACTACGGCTATTACGAGACGATCTGCGGCGGCGCAGGCGCCGGACCCGGATTTCCCGGAGCCGACGCCGTGCACACACACATGACGAATACGCGCATCACTGATCCTGAGTTGCTCGAACGCCGATACCCGGTGCGTTTGCGTCGATTCGAGATCCGCCGAGGAAGCGGCGGTGACGGCGCCTTCCGCGGCGGCGACGGCGTCATTCGCGAGATCGAGTTTCTCGCGCCAGCGCAACTCTCGTTGCTCAGTCAGCATCGCGTCGAGAAGCCGTATGGCGGAGACGGCGGTTTGCACGGCGCGTCAGGAACCCAGCGAGTCATTCGGGCCAACGAATCCAACGAGATGCTCTCCGGTGTCGACTCGACCTCCATGGCGCCCGGCGATCGCTTCATTATCGAGACGCCCGGCGGCGGCGCGTGGGGCGCCCCGACCGACTGACTGGCGCCGGTACAATCCACGGCATGTGCGGGCGATATGCGCTGACAACACCGGCTGATGTCATCGCGAGCGTCTTTCGCTTGATCGACGTCCCGCAGATGCCTCCGCGCTACAACATCGCCCCGACGCAATCCGTCGCGGCAATCCGCGCCGCTGAGTCAGGCGATCGCGACATCTCCATGCTGCACTGGGGCCTGATCCCATTCTGGGCGAAGGACCCCGCGATCGGCAATCGCATGATCAACGCGCGCAGCGAAACGGTGAGAGAAAAGCCCGCCTTTCGCGCCGCATTCAAGCGCCGCCGCTGCATTCTGCCGGCGACAGGTTTCTACGAGTGGCAGAAGACCGACGAAGGCAAGATCCCGACATACATCTTCCCGAAGAAAGACGATCTCTTCGCGCTTGCCGGCCTGTGGGAGTGTTGGCAATCGCCCGAAGGCGATGAGGTCGAGTCGTGCACGATCCTGACGACGAGCCCGAACGCCCTCATGAAACGCATCCACGATCGCATGCCAGTGATTCTCGCGCCGGACGCGTTCGACGCATGGCTCGACCCGAAGAATGACGACGGTGACGAGGTCTCCAGAATGCTCAAGGCTTTTCCAGCGCGCTCGATGAAGACGCGAGCCGTCAGCACCTTTGTGAACAGCCCTCGGAATGACTCGCCCCGTTGCGTCGAAGCGGTGGAGGGAACGGACAGCCTCTTCTAGGCGCCCGCGTCGTACACCCCGCGATTCGCGTGCCAATTCCTCCGCCAGGCGCGAATCAACAGAGTCGGCCGCCTGTTTCTGATTAGGATGATAGTGTGCACGGCGCACCCCACCGGAGATGCG
Source organism: Phycisphaerales bacterium (assembly GCA_028279375.1). GTDB lineage: Bacteria > Planctomycetota > Phycisphaerae > Phycisphaerales > UBA1924 > JANQNW01. Next base: position 277,410 of record JANQNW010000015.1, on the reverse strand, counting down.
ATCATGAAAAGACTCCTGCTTGCCGCACTCATCGCCCTCGCGCTGGCGCCTGCAGCGCGTGCGCAGGACTATCCGGTCGCGATCCGCTGGTGGGGTCAGGCCATGGTCACGATTGAGACGTACTGGGGCCTTGAGGTCGCCATCGATCCCTTCGGACAGAAGGTCGGATTCGAGAATCCGCAGGTCAGCGCCGATGTCGTCCTCGTTACGCACGAGCACGCTGATCACAACAACGTCGAGATCGTCCTCGGCGCTCCACACATCGTGCGCGGCCTGCGATCGGATGGCGGATTCGCCAACGAGTCCCTCGTGCTCGATCGCGCGCCGAATCGAGATCGCCCGAGCGTCGGATCGCTGATGGATGCGATGAATCGCACGCCCCATGCGGTCATCGTTCGGTCAGTCGGTTCATTCCATGATGACGAGCAGGGCGCCACGCGCGGGCGGAACGCCATGTTCACCATCGACGTCGACGGCGTACGCATCGTCCACTGCGGCGGCATCGGACAGACTTCATTCACGCCCGATCAACTGGGGACGCTGGGCGAGGTGGATGTCCTTATTCTTCCAGTCGGCGGCGTTGAGACGGTGGATGGACCGCAGGCCGCGGCGCTCATTGAACAGGTGCGCCCGCGCTACGTCGTGCCCATGCACTACGGCGCCGGCGACCTCGCCTCCGAACTCAATCCCCTGGATGCGTTCCTTGAGGCGCTCCCGGAGCGTTTTACGCAAGTCGACAGCGTCGGCAACACAGTCGGCGTCACGGCGGGCATCGGAGCCAGCGCCGAAGAGCCGCGCGTCGTTGTCCTTCAATATGAACCCTGGCGCGCCACCGGTGAACTCTCCACGCTTCTCGAGCGCATGCGCTTGAAGAATGAAGAGTCTCAGGATGTGTTCCGTCCGCTGAGCCGCGGGCAGATGAACCACCGACCCTCCAACGGCACGCATACGCCGCGCTGGAACGTCGAGCACATGATGGGCACGCAGATGCTCTTTTTCTCTGCGGTGTATGCGAACCGGGATGACTCCTTCGCACCGCTGCGCATGTTCCCCAATCAGATGCCCAGGGACTACGAGGCGGCGCATCCGCTCTGGACGGGTGAGGAGGAGGCGCGTCAGATGCAGCGGGCTATGGATTACTCCATGCGATTCGCATACCTGCTCGATGGGCTGGATCTCGACACGCTGCCGAAGGGTGCGCCGGGTTTCGCGCGTTCGCTTCGAGGCATGCTGACGCTCGTGGGCGATCACTACGACGAGCACACGGAACACGTGCGCAAGAAGCTCGAACTTCCGGACTGGCCGAAGAACTGAATCGCTAACGGAAGTTCCGAGGCTCCGTCTCCAGCGCCGCATACATCTCCGTGGCGTCCTCGACATGATGCGTGAGCACGTGGATCACGGACCCCTGGCGCTCGATATGGCCATGCGCCAGGAGGATCACACCATGGCGCGCCGCTTTCCGGTCCCGCGCGTAGATCTTCGGGCGCAGGATCAGGTTCGCGACGCCGGTCTCATCCTCGATCGTGATGAAGACCATGCCCGAAGCCGTCGCCGGGCGTTGACGCACGAGCGTGACTCCCGCCACGCTGATGCGATCGCCATTCTTCCATTCCGCCTCATTCGCCAGCGCTTCGGTTTTCGTCACGCCGGCCGCGTCCAGCTGCTCGCGCAGAAATGAAACCGGATGCGCCTTGAGCGACAGACCGACACTCGCGTAATCATGCACGACCTGACGCTGCGCCGGTATCGCCGGCAGCGCAATCCGCTCGCCCCTCTTCGCTCGTTTCCGCTCGATCTGATCGAAGATCGGCAGCTTCTCATCTCGCAGCGCGCGGATCTGCCACATCGCCTGCTGCCGGTCGAGCCCCATGGAGAGATAGGCGTCCGCCGACGCGAGCCTGCGCAGCGTTGCGACGCGCACACCGCTCTCCCGCCAGAGATCCTCGATGGAGTTGAAGCCTCCGCGCCGGCGCACCGCATCCGTTACGCGCTCCGCCTCGTCCTGATGCAGTCCCTTGACCAGGCGCATCCCCAGTCGCAGATCCGGCGCGTCGCCTTCCAATGAGCAATCCCACCCGCTGATCTGCGCATCAACCGGTTGCACGCATACGCCATGATCCTGCGCATCCCGCACGATCTGCGCCGGCGCATAGAACCCCATCGGCTGACTGTTGAGCAAGCCCGCCGCGAAGGCCGCCGGCTGATGGCGTTTCAGCCACGCCGACACGTACACCATCAGCGCAAAGCTCGCCGCGTGCGACTCGGGGAATCCATACTCGCTGAAGCCGCGGAGCTGCCGAAACGAGCGCTCGGCGTACTCCTGCGTGTATCCGCGCTCGATCATGCCGGAGATCAGTTTCTCGCCGAACTTCGCGATGGCGTCGCTCTTGCGTTTCCACGCGGCCATCGCGCGCCGGAGCTGATCCGCCTCGCCCGGTGTGAAGCCCGCGGCCACGATCGACATCGCCATCGCCTGCTCCTGGAAGAGCGGCACCCCCAATGTCTTGCCCAGCACCTTGCGCACCGCTTCGTTCGGATACTCCACCGGCTCCTCGCCGTTGCGCCGGCGGAGATATGGATGCACCATGTCGCCCTGGATCGGCCCCGGGCGGACGATCGCCACCTCGATCACGAGGTCATAAAAGCAGCACGGGCGCAGACGCGGCAGCATCGTCATCTGGGCGCGCGACTCGATCTGGAAGACGCCGATCGTGTCCGCCTTGCAGATCATGTCGTACACCTCCGGATCCTCCGGCGGAATCGCGTGCAGGCGCAGCTCCTTCTCCGGCGGGCGGCGATCATTGATCAGATCGATCGTCTTGCGAATGCACGTCATCATGCCCAGGCCCAGCACATCCACCTTGAGCATGCCCATCGCGTCGATGTCGTCCTTGTCCCACTCGATGACCGTGCGATCAGCCATGCGCGCGTTCTCGATCGGCACGAGATCGCACAAGGGTGAACGCGTGATCACGAAGCCGCCGACGTGCTGTGAAAGATGGCGCGGGAAGCCCATGAGCTCATGCGACAGCGCCATCACGCGCAGAATCGTCGGGTCCTCGGGATTGAGCCCGATCTCGCGCAGGCGATCGTGATTGGCGACGCCCTTGTCCCACCAGTCGAGGCTCTTGGCCATGCGGTCGACGAGATCAACCGACAGGCCCATGGCCTTGCCCATGTCACGCACGGCGCTGCGACCGCGATAGCTGATCACCTCCGCCGTCAGACCGGCGCGGTCGCGCCCGTATTTCTCATAGATGTGCTGGATCACCTCTTCGCGCCGCTCGTGTTCGAAATCGATATCGATATCCGGCGGCTCATTGCGCTCACGGCTGACGAAACGCTCGAAGAGAATGTCGATGCGCTCAGGATCGACGGCCGTCACGCCCAGGCAGTAGCACACCGCCGAGTTCGCCGCCGCCCCCCTGCCCTGGCACAAAATATTCCGCCCGCGCGCGAAATCGACGAGTTCGCACACTGTCAGAAAGTACGGCGCATAGTTGAGCTCCTCGATCAGTTCGAACTCGTGCTGCACCTGGCGCAGCACGCGCTCGGGCACGCGATCGCCATAGCGCTGGCGCGCGCCCTTCAGCGTCAATGCCTTCAGATGCTGCATGGGCGTGCGCTCGGGCGGGCAGGCCTCTTCCGGATATTCGTACTTGAGCTCATCCAGACTGAACGCCGACGCCCGCAGCGCCACTTCCACCGATCGCTCGACAGCGCCGGGGAGCGACCCAAAGAGCCGATCCATTTCATCCGGCGGCTTCAGAAAACGCTCGGCGTTGGCGAAGAGGCGGAATCCCGCCTCGTGAATCGTGCAGCCATGTCGAATGCAAAGCAGCGCATCCTGCAATGGACGGCGCATCGGCGTGTGGTAGTGCACGTCATTGGTCGCCGCCAGCGGAACATGCGCGTGCGCTGACAGATCCGCCAGGCGTCGCAGATGCGCCGCGTCGTCATCCGTATACAGACGGGACGCCGCGATCGAGAAGCGATCGTCATCAAAGACGCCGCGCAGACCCTCGATCGTCTGCAGGACGTGCTGATCGATCGTCTTCGGGGGCAGCATCACGCAGAGCAGACCGTCGCTGAACTCGATGAGATCGTGGAGCGCCAGATCACACTGGCCCTTTTCAGCGCGAAGCTTGCCGCGCGTCAGCAGACGGCAGAGCCCGGCGTAGGACGCGCGGCTTGTCGGATACACCAGCGCCCGTAATGGTTCGCGCCCCGGCGCCGTGCTCGTCTCCACGCAGCAGCCCACCGCCAGCGGAATGCCGATCTCCTTGGCCGCGACATGTGCGCGCACGATTCCTGCGAGCGTGTTCCGATCGGTGATCGACGCCGCGACGTGCCCGAACTCCGCGGCCTGGCGCACCAACTCCTCGGGATGGCTCGCGCCGGTGAGGAATGTGAAGTTCGTCGTGACCTGCAATTCGGCGTAGGCGCCAGCGCGCGTCAAACGTCGTGTGGTTGGCGTCTCAATGATCGGGGCCTTGGCCGGGTGCGGCCGCGCCTTGGGTTCCGGATGCTCAGGCATGCCTCACACCCACTCCCCATGCGCAAACCAGCGCGATTGGCCGTGATCGCGAAAGACCCAGATCCAGCGCCCCGCTTCCTCCTGCACGCGGAAGTAATCACGGGCGCGCAGGGCGCCGGCGATCACCGTCTCGAACTCCTCCCCCACCTGGCGTCGATGAACGCTCTGTGTGCGCCAGCGCCACCATTCGCCCGTGATGCGCTCCGGACCCACGCTCATCGCGATGCGCATCTCGCGCCCGCGCCAGCGCATCCATGAAGGCGGACCATCGGGCGTCATCGCCAGCACTTCGATGCGCTCGGGTGTGTCGAAGAGCTTCGTCGGCCGATCGCCTGAAGCGATGATCGCCTCCGCCTTCGGCGCGTCGGCGCTGATCATCAGATGCCGGTAGGCGCGTTCGGGCACATGCGTCTCCACCGGCTCGACGCGCGTGATGCGATCCTCGCCCAGGCGGCTCGTCAGCGCGTCGAGCATCATGCCCAGCTCGCGCTCCAGCTCCCGATCCCGGGCGCCGTCCTCGTCGCGCCAGCGCTGCGCCTGGCGATGCGGCAGACGCCCGACACGCGCCGCCGTCAGCGAGAGCCCCTCCACGCCGAAACCCAGGTGCGTCTTCTCGAAACGCGGCCCAATGAGCGTCCACAAGTGCTTTGGGTCGCGGCTGGGATAGCTGCAGCGAATGGAGATCGACGCCGGCGTCATGTCCGAGCGCTCCAGTTCGATCTCCAGCCGTCGCACGCCGCTCTCGAGACGCGCCAGCTCCTGGCAGAGCAGATCGATGAGCCCGCGCAGAGCGACCTCGATGGACTCCGTGTGCTTCGTCGGCCCGTCGAAATGGCGATCGACGCGCAGAGGCGGCGTCGGGCGCACCGGCTCGATCATCTCCATCGCCCGCCCCAACGCCTGATCGAGACGCAGGAGCAGGTCATCGCCGAAGCGCGAGGGAAGTGAGGCGCGGGGAAGATCGAAGAGTTCGCCGATGCGCTCGATGCCGACATCGAAGAGCGCTTCCTCGATGTCCTCATCAATGCGCAATCCCCGCACGGGAAGCTGGCGGAGCGCCTCGCGCTCCTGTCCATCCCGGATGACGATCCCCGGCTTGCGCTGAAAACGCGCCAGGGCCCAGGCGCAGCCGAACGTGGAAGCGGTCGCGGCGCGGGCGCGGAATCCGAGACGGCGCGAGCGATTGACGACCTGTGTAAGCATGGCGCGCTCGCCGCGAAAGAGGTGCGCGCAACCGGTGATGTCCATCAGCAGTCCATCCGGTGGATCGGGCGCGACGAGGGGAGAGAATCGTCCGCCCCATGACGCGAGGGCTCGCAACGCCGTCTCATCGCGGCGCGGGTCGAAAGCCTCGATGTGCGTCCCTTCAAAAGGAAGCAGCGCCCGCGCGTGCGCGAGCGTCATCCCCGGGGTCACCCCGGCGCGAGCGGCCAGCGCGCATCGACGCGCGACCAACTCCCGCCCGCCCGTCGTGATGGACAGGATGATCGCCGGCGACACATCCGCGCCCTCATGCGCTTCGCAGCGCCCGTCCTGCGCCCGCCGGCGGCGAAGCAGCCGACGACGCACCAGATCCGTTGACCATGTCGGCAGATACAGCGACAACGCCCGTTGCACGACTCCACTCCACCACCCATCTGTTTGCGCCCGCGACGACCGAAGGCGCCTCGCGACTGCGCATCAGCTCGAGTTCCCAGCGCGGGCGCCCATTCGGCCCCCGCACCGGATGCACGCGCCATCTCGTCGATGCGACCGAAAGACTTCTTTCTTCCGCAGATGGCCTTGCAAGCAGCCCCACCGAGCCGCCGCTCTCGGCCGCCAGTTGCAGACGGCGCGAACCGGACATCTCCAACCCGCGTGCATCGGCCACCACGCCGAAGACCGCAGGACAGCGCAGCGCCAGGTCCATCGCCCACAGGCGCGACGCTTCATCCGGAGGATCGATGAAGATCGACTGCCTGAGCAGACGGCGCTCCTCGGCGCCCGCGCCGCCATCCAGCAAGGCGCGCGGATAGGGCCAGCACTGACGACCGATCCACACGATGCGCGCCGCCCCCGACACCACGCCCGAACGCAACAGCGCCTGGCGCGCCAAGTGTGAGAGCACCGCCAGCGGATACGACGTCTCAGCGCCCTGCGACTGCCCGAACCACTCGTGCAGTGCGCCGCGGCGCAACCCGCCATGCGCTTTTTTCGTGCCTCCGGCAGGGAGGCCGGATGAGGAGATGTCGAATCGACCGCTCGCGGCGTGATCAGGCGGCGCCGAACAACGCTCCCGCCGACGCCCCCCGGACGCGCCGGAACGCTCCGAAGCCGGCTCGCACACCGACCCCGAATGAGCGCCAGCCGTCGCCTTTCCAGACGACGCGGCGGAGCCGCCTTCCCGATCAGCCACGAGCAGCCGATCGACCTCCCCCCACCCGGTTGGAACGGCGGCCCTTCGACCACCGACGCTCCCGCCAGATGCCCCTCGACGCTCCACGGCCTCGATTCGCTCGGCAAGCGATCTCAACAGGCCGCCCGGCGCCCAATCTCTCTCTCGTCCTGTTCTGCCATGCACGGCGCCACCCCGCCGCCTCACCCGACCCCCATGGTCAGGTTCTGTTCGGGCCAAGATAGAGCCCAAACAAAACCCTGTCAACCGAAAAGGCGGCGAATTGCGAGCCGATCCCGCCGGCGTCGAATCCGGCGATCTCCGGACATCGCCCGTCACGCGCAACAACGAAGACATTCAGGAATCCGACACGCACGCATCGCGCATATCCCCTGCCAGGGGATAGCGACACACACAACATGAGCTACGTTCGGGTGTTGCGCGCCACGGAAGCTGCGCGCCACGGGCGTTTAAAGCGCGGGTCGTGTCCAGGAAATGCGCGGCCGGCGCGAGGAGAAGCCGCGCATGTCCACCTTCGGATCCGGTCGCAGCGAACTGCTCTGGCCCATGATGCTGATTGTCGGCGCCCTGGGCATGGGGTTGCTGGTGACGAACACCCCTCTGCGCAGTCACCGACCCTCGGCCAAGCAGAACATCGTGACATCGCAGGGCGCCAGCCACGTCCCGGCGCGCCTGTGGGAGGATCCGTTCGACTCGGTGGCGCGCATCTGGCGCAGCATAGCGGACCAGGAACTGACCGAGTGGCCGCCCGGCGCCATCTCGTTGCAGCGGTTCATCGAACTCCACGATCTCAAGAACGCGCCGGGGCAGCGCGTGCTCCTGCTTCCGGTGCTTACGCAGGATGGAGGCTCTCCGGGGCTGGTCGATGCGCGCATCAGCGCGCGCTACGCGATTCACGCCGCGATGAGCGTCGCCGGATATGCGCCCTCGAGCCCGGGCGAGGTCTCGGTCGTCACCGTCAGCAATGAGCAGCGATCCCGCGATATGGACATCGCGGAAGCAGATGAAAATACGGACTTTCGGCGATGGCTCATCCCCATCGACGAGTATGAATCTGCGGATCCGGCCGTGCTTCCAGATCAGCGCGCGCAACGATATGACAGGGTGTTCGTGCTCTGGGTGAACATGCGCGAACTCCAACGAGGATCAGCGCTGCGAGACCTTGACGCAATTCTCGCGCTCATGACCTCCGACAGAACCGACGCCGTCTTTGAAACCGCAATCATCGGCCCGTACTTCTCAGGCCATCTCAAAGGCATTACTGCAGAACTCTCAAAGCGCTCCGACCCCTTCGCAATGCTCAACGGGATGCGCATGTATTCGCCCTGGGCGACGGCTTCGAACACAGCGCTTGGATTTGAAGATCGCGAGGCCACGGAGTTGAGAGGCCCGCATGAACTCGCGCTCGCATTTGAGAGCGACATATTCGCCATCGAACGCACCGTCGGCCCCGACTCCGATCTCCTCTTCCTCCTCACAAAGGAACTCGAACGACGCGGCATCGACGCCCTGCTTCCCGGCAAGCGCAACCGGAAGGATCACATCGCCATCCTCTCTGAGACGGACTCCCTCTATGGCCAGTCCCTCATCAAGGAGTTCGTCTCGCACACGCGCGGCGACTGGTCCACCGGCAACGAGTCGATGATCAGCCAATACTCTTATCTGCGCGGACTCGACGGCGCGGGGACCAGAACGGGGCCATCCACATCCGCCTCGCCGCTGCGAACATCCAGATCTGACTCGGCTCGCCAACTCGCCGATTCCCTCAGCGCTTCGGCGCTGGCGTGGTCCGATGTCGAGCGTGCTCAGGGACCATCACAGGTCGATTACGTGCGCCGTCTCGTCGAGCGCCTCCAGCGAGACGATCGCGCCTGGCGACGACAGGGCAAGCGACTTCGCGCCATCGGCGTCCTCGGATCGGACATCTACGACAAGATGATCATCCTCAAGGCGATGCGCCAGCACTTCCCGGATGTGCTCTTCTTCACGACCGATCTCAATGCGCAGATGCTGCACCCGGCGGATTACAGGTGGACGCGCAATCTCATCATCGCATCCCACTACGGCCTTGAGGCAGGACCGGATCTGCAGAAACATGTGCCGCCGTTTCGAACGAGCTATCAGACGGCGCTCCTCGTCTCGGTGCTCAAGGCCCTCGGAGACATGCGCGTCGAGGCCCAACCACCTCCGATCGGGCGCATCTATGAAGTCGGTCGATACGGCGCCTACGACTTGACCATCGACATCGAGCAGCGCGATCCAACCTCAAGCGCCGACACCAGGCGCTGGCTTGCGGCGCGACCGAACATCATCCCCGAGGGTGACTTCAGACGGCGCACATCCAAGGGCGCCATCGATCTCTTCTTCCCGATGCGCGCGTCTGAAAATGCGGGAGCCGCTTCGCCCGGAAGGTTGCTCATCGTCCTCATTTCCTCGTTCGTCGGCTTCGCGCTGCTCACCTTTGGCTATCACACCTGGACGCGATCAGACCTCGACCCGGAGAGCGCGACGCAACCGGCGAAGAGCGGTGCGCTTGCCGCTCAGGGGAAGAACGCCAGGGAACGGTCCGATTGGAAGACGCTCTTCAAGGGCGGACTCGCGGCCTACGGCGTGCTCGTCGGCACTCCGCTTCTGATCATGTTCGTCGTCGTCGCGCCGGATCATTCACGCCCCGGCGGCGAGCCATTCGAGATCCTCGGCGGCGTCAGCGTCTGGCCGACGGTCCTGCTGCGCCTCTTTGCAGGCACATTGGCGATCTGGTTTCTCCATCGCATTCGGGTCTCGCTGGATCGGAACGCCGCGCGCATCGAGGCGGACTTCGGACTACCGGCGCGGACACCCACCGTTGAAAAGGGCTGGATTGATCCCTTCCTCCCGCGCGAGTGGCTCGATCGCGACTGGTGGCGCAGCCGCACGACCTTCGGCTGGAATCCGAAGCCGAATATCAAGGCCGTCGATCTCTGGTCGGAATACCGGGATCGGACGGCGCGCCGTCAAAGATATCTGCGCACGATCCCCGTGCTCGCGCTCTATCTCGCGTTCGGTTCGACGTTCTTCTCTCTCTTCGGTGCGCCGGAGTCTCCCTATCGAGGCGACGTGAGCCGCCTCGCGCTCTCGCTCTCATTGCTCTTCGCGGTCATCACCGTCAATCTGCTCGTCTTCTTCGTGTGGGACGCGACGCGCCTGTGCGATCGTCTCATTCGATTCCTCTCTCGTCGTGAGTCGCACTGGCCGCCTGAGACGCTTCGGAAGATCGATCGCCCGCACAAAGTCGTCAGCGCGGATCGCGAACTCCAGTCAACGAGCAGCGCGCTCGAATCCTGGATTGATTGCCAGGTGATCGCGCGCCGGACCGAGTCTGTCGGCGTCATTCTGTACTACCCGTTCATCGTGCTTCTCGTGATGATCGTCGCCCGTCACAACGCGATCGACAATTGGTCATGGAACGTGCCGCTGTTGATCGTCGTCACTGGCGCCCTGCTGGTGACGGTCATCGCTGCGGCGACGCTGCGCCGATCCGCCAACATCGCGCGCGAGCGCGAGCTCGAGCGTCTGCGCAGCGTGCGGGCGAACGCTATCGCCAAGGGCGACGACGGCGAGGCGCTGGCGCGCGTCTCTGAAGACCTCATCACCGAAGTGAAGGAGCTCCGCCAGGGCGCCTTCGGCGGCGTCTTCCAGAACCCGATCATCGGCGCCCTGCTCGTGCCGGCCAGCGGCGTCGGCGTCATCGAACTCACGGCGCTGCTCCGAGGCGGTGTGTAGCGCCGGCCGTAAAGCCACAACGCGCCGGAAGATGATCTCCCGGCGCGTTGGGCTCGCCTCTTGAACCGGTGGTGTCAGTCAGCGGATCGTCATCTGACTCAGCCGTGCGCCGGCTGGGCATGCGTCCTCTCCGCGCCGCCGCCAGTCGGCTTGCTGAACTTCGGAAGCGGGATCAGCTTGTTCACGCGCTGCTGGTAGTCCCGATACGACTGACCAAGAGCCTCCACCAGATCCTTCTCCTCGAAGACGAGCGCGATGAGGATGTACCCGGTCATACCCGCCGCATAAAGCAAATGGCCTGCCGTCATCGTCGGCGCCGCCCAGAAGGCGATGATGAAGCCAAGCATCAGCGGATGGCGGCAGAGCTTGTAGAGACTGCGCGTCTGAAAATTCAGGTGCGTGTACTCGGCGTTCTTGAAGCGGATCCACACCTGACGCAGGCCGAAGAGATCGAAGTGATTGATCAGGAACGTGGAGAGGAAGACGATGCCCCAGCCGCCGAAGCTGATCGCCCAGATGACGCTGCGCAGCGCCGGCTGCTGCACATCCCAGATCACGCCGGTCATCGGGCGCCACGCCCAGAAGGTCAGCGCCAGGATGCCGACGGTGACGAGCACGAATGTGGAGCGCTCGCAGCTCCTGGGAACGAACTTCGTCCAGCGCTTCTTGAACCACGGACGGGCCATGACGCTGTGCTGCAGCCCGAAGAGCGAAATCAGCGCGAAGTTGATCAACCACGCGGGGCCGCTCTCGATGAGCACCGGGCCGGCGTCGAGCGACTTGGGCACGAAGAGACCTTCGATGAAGAAGATCAGGTAGAGAAACGTGACGAAGAAGAGGGCGTAGCACACTGTTCCATAAAGCAGTGTCGCGAGGCGTGACATGGGTGTCTCCATTCGACGTGAGTGATGAGTCGGAAACTCCGTCGCGGCGGCTCAGGGAGCGGCTGCAAGGAAGTTCATCGAGGACACCACCCGTGGCGTGATGGAGGACGCCGAGGCGCCGTGTGTTTTGAATTTCTCGCAGATTTGTCACTGGGAGGCCAGAAGAAGGGCCCTCCGAGGGACAGAGGGGGCTTCAGGCCGTTCCCGCCTTCTCATGCCGAAGCTGCCCGCACGCCGCGGCGATGTCCCGCCCGCGGCTCGCCCGGATATGCGCGTTGATACCCGCATCCCGCAGCGTCTCCTGGAACTCGCGCACGTCGCGCTGCTCCGGGCGCTTGTACGGCAGGCCCTCGACCTCGTTGTATCGAATCAGATTGATATTGCTGCGCAGGCGCTTCGCCACCTGCGCAAGCTCCGACGCGTGCTCCTGCTGGTCGTTCACGCCGCCCAGGAGGATGTACTCGAGCGTGATCTCGCGACCGGTCTTCTGAAACCACAGGTCGCACGCGCTGATGAGCTCCTCGACAGTCGTGTACTCCGACCAGGGAATCAACTCACGGCGCAGATCGTCTGAAGGCGCATGCAATGAGAGCGCAAGCGTCACCGGCAGTTCGAGTTGTTCCGCAAGGCGCTCGATCGCCTTGGGGAGACCAACCGTCGAGATCGTGATCTTGCGCGCCGAGATGCCCATGCCCCAGTCAGCGCAGAGCGTGCGCACCGCGTGTACGACCGCGCCGAAGTTCGACAGCGGCTCGCCCATCCCCATGAAGACGATGTTGCTGATGCGCCCGACGCCTTCGAGCCGGGCCAGTCGCCAAGCCTGCTCGACGATTCGACCGGCGTTCAGATTCCCGTCGAGACCACCGAGCCCCGATGCGCAGAACGTGCAGCCGACGGGACAGCCGACCTGCGAGGAAATGCACGCGGTGCGCCTCTTCTCGGTGGGAATCATCACGCACTCGGTCTGCCTTGTCGGGTCGCCACAGCCACCCTCGTCAGACAGGACCTGCAGTGAATGAACGCCCGAATCAGGTTCGCTATCGTCCCATTCGACGAGGAGCTTCTGCGTGCCGTCGGTCGCCAGTTGATGTGCCAGCGTGACGCCCGAGAGGAACGTCACATCCCGTTCGAGTGTCTCGCGGTCCTTCTTCGAGAGATTGGACATCTCCGCCGGATCGCACACGCCCTTCTCGTAGACCCACTCCAGGATCTGCTTGGCGCGGAACGCCGGCATGCCGCGCTCGGCGCAGAAAGCGCGGAGCGTCTCGGGCGTGAACTCGAAGATGTGATGCGCTGGATGCTTCACGGAAGAGGAGAGTCTACTCGGCGTCTGTCTGGCCGATCGTGACAGGTTGCGCTCCGTACTCCTCCATCGTGATCGTCGGCTTCGTGAATCGGATGCGCCGCTCAGCCGGATCGACGCCGCGCTCGAGCATGATCCTCTTCAGCGACGCAGGCAGCCCAAAATCTATGTCCTCGTCCACGATCGAGCGCTGCTCGATGGTCGCGCCGAACTCATCAACCAGCCGGCGGCAGATCTCTGCCACCAGGTGCTCCGGCGCCGACGCGCCGGCCGTCAGCAGGATCGTCTCTTCGCCGGTCGGGAACCACTCCGCCTTCATCTCGCTGACGTCATCGAGCAGGCGCGCCTCGACGCCGACGTTGCGAGCGATCTCCGTCAGACGAACCGAGTTCGACGAGTTCTGCGAGCCGACGACGAGGACGAGATCGCACTCCGGCGCGAGCGTGCGAACGGCATGCTGCCGGTTCGTTGTCGCGTAGCAGATGTCGTCACTGGGCGGGGCCTTCATATTCGGGAAGGCATCCTCGAGCGCGCGGATGATCACGTCGGCGTCATCCGTGCTGAGCGTCGTCTGCGTGAGGTAGACGAGCTTCTCGGGATCACGGATCTCGAGGTTGGGTATGTCCTCCGGGGACTCGACGACCTGGATCGCCTCCGGCGCCTCGCCCTGCGTGCCGATGACCTCCTGGTGATTCCGGTGCCCGATGAGCAGGATCTGGAGCCCTTGCTTCGCATAGCGGATGGCCTCGGCGTGCACCTTCAGCACAAGCGGGCATGAAGCGTCCACTGCGATGAGGTTGCGCTGATCCGCGGCATCGCGCACCTTTGGAGATACGCCGTGCGCCGAAAAGACGACGATGGCGCCATGGGGCGTCTCTTCGATGTCCTCGACGAACGTGACATTGGCGCGCTGGAAGCGCTCGACGACGTGCTTGTTGTGTACGATCTCGTGGTAGACGTAGATCGGCTCGCCCGGAAGCAGGTCGATCAACTGGTCCACCACGTCGATGGCCATGTGCACGCCGGCGCAGAAGCCGCGGGGGTTGGCGAGAAGAATCCGCATTCGTCGATGGTATTGCAGGTGGATCGCGCTCCGCGATTGAGCGCTCTTTACGGCGAACACCCCATCATAGTCCCGGCGCAGCGGAGCTCGCCCGATCGCTGCTCCGACGCCTTCGTCCGGAGTCCGAGCCTGATGCCTGCCGCTGAGAAGAGCCGAGGTCGACGAGTCCTTCAGGTCTCGTTGCTGGATCGGCTGGGATCGCATGAGCAGGCGAGCGAGGAGGCGGCGCCGACCCTCGACGACGCCCGCGCGACGTGTCGCAGGCTGGCCTCGAAGGTGTATCCGGGACTCCCCCTGCTCGAATCACTCGTCTCGACGCACCAGCATGACGACCTTGCGACCCTGATCGCCTTCTGCGCCTGGTCGTACGACCTCGAGGAGAGCGGCGCCCAGCACACAGGCGCCAGCGCCCCGAAGCGACTCGAACGCTGGCGAAAGGAGCTCCAGCGCTGCCAGAGCGCCGGTCGGGCCCCGGCGGGCAGTTCGGCGCTGCCCACGCATCCCGTCTTCGTCGCGCTGGGGTCCCTCGTCGAGCGCGGCCTGGCGACGATGGTCGATCTGCATCAGCTCATGGACTGCTTCGAGATCGACTACCGAGCCCCACGCATCGACACATGGGCGGAGCTTCGCGAGCGCACGATCATGATGGCGCGCCCGCTCTGCCGCATCGCGCTGAAACGCGACGGTGTGCATCGCGAGCGCGCTGCCGAACGCGATGCGCGGGCCATGGCAGAGCTGCTCCTCTCGGCGCATCTCCTGACGCTGCGCTGGCAGGGACTTCGATCGGATGTCGAGATAAGACGGCGCAGTCCGCTGCCGGTGCAGGACACGGGATTCGACGCGGCCGACCTGCGATCGATGCTCGACAGGCGCGGGGAGCCACAGGCGCGCGTGCCCTTTATTCGCGCGATGCGCCCGCTCATCCGGCGCACACGCGCCATGAACGCCGAGGCGCGGCCGCTGCTGCGCACTGCTCGCGCCGATCTCAAGCCCGGTTTCCGCTACATCTGGCAGACGACGGAGGCGATCCTCGACGCCATCGAACAGATGGGTTGCGCCTGCCTCTGGGAGTCGCCGCAGCTTCCGGAGCGCCGCACTCGGCGCATCGCGGCGTCGGCGCGGCCATCGCGCATCTTTAGCGCGCGTCGAGACAGCTGATATTCCAATGAAAAACCGCGATCCCCGGAAGGATCGCGGCTTCAGTGTTCAGGATGTGCCTGCCTCAGGCGGCCTTGGCGGGCGTCGCCGTCGTGTGCTTGACGGCGATCTCGACGAGTGCGTCGAAGCCTGCAGGGTCGTCGATGGCGATCTGGCTGAGCATCTTGCGATTCAGCGTCACGCCGGCGAGCTTCAGACCATTCATGAAGAGCGAGTAACGCGTGCCACGCATGCGGCAGGCGGCGGTGATGCGCGTGATCCAGAGAGCTCGCATGTCGCGCTTGCGATTGCGACGATCGCGATAGGCGAACTGCCCGGCGCGCGTCAGCGCGACCTTGGCCTGCTGGAAATGACGTGACTTGGTGCCGAAGTACCCGCGGGCTTCGCGGAGGACTCGGTTGTGCGCGCGCTTGCGAGCGGCGCCCTTGCGTACACGAGGCATGTCTGAAACTCCTTGCGTCGGACGGGGCGATTCAGGCGTGAATCGACTTCGATCCCGGACGACAGCTCTGGCCCTCGATCAACACCTCTCGTCGCCTGCGCTCGAGGAGGACGCAGGCGGGCGTATGTCAGCTCTTACGAGGCCTGCTCGGCCTTCTTCGCTTCCTTCATCGCAGCCCGCTGCTCGGGAGAGGGACTGCGCCGAAGGGTCGCGCGGGGCTGCGTGGCGCCGCGAAGGCGACGATGCAGCAGACGCTCGAGACGCTTGGTCTCGGAGTCCGAGGCGCTCGTCGTGCCGCGAAGACGGCGAAGGCGATCCGGCGACTTCGATGACTTGAAGTGGCCCGAACCGGCGCGCTTCATGCGCACCTTGCCGGTCTTGGTGATGCGGATTCTCTTCAGGGTGCCCTTATGGCCCTTGTTCTTCGGCATGACAGAATGCTCCACAGACCCCCCGGACCGCTCTTCAACCGGCCGGATGGGAACGGGGAAATGTACTCAGAAGGCCCTTCCGCCGCAACAGACGCCCCAATCGAAAAAACAGGACCGACGTCCCCCGGATGGGTCAGACGCCGGTCCTGGTTGGGTGGGCGGGATTGGGAGGAGATGGCGTGTGGGAGTCAATCCCGCCCTGATGGGGTCTGTGAACGCCGGTCAGGGACCGACGAAGACATCGTGTTCATGATCTGGCCGCTCATCACCCGTCAGATGGGCGTGCTCGACGCCGGTTTTGGAGTGCGGCAGCCAGATGTTGTCGCCGTTGGCGAGCACCGGGGTCTCGAGCCATTCAACGGCGCCGTCGGTGTGGAGGGCCCACTGGCCGTGGCCCTTGTGATTCAGTGAGGAAGCCTCGGGATCGAAGCGCTCGCCCCTTCGGGCCCGCTGGATCACAGGGGATCGGTCGGTCAGGACGATGAGGCGTCCGGCGCCGCGAAGTGTCGGGACGCGCGGGCCGAAGAGCTGATAGCTGTAGGAAACCTCGTCCGGATTGCGCCAGTCGCGATGCCGTCCGAGATCGAGGTTCGTGGGCGACGACGGATTGCCGGCGCAGGCGAGGTCGGAGAGGCGGAGATAGCCATATCGCACGAGCACGAAGAGATTCGCCGAGTGGGAGCCCTCAGGATCCCCGACCTTCCACCAGACGCGCATCGTCGGGGTGCGCCGCGTCTGCTCGTCCCTGACGTGCGGCAGCATGCCCTTGTGGTCCGCGGCGTACGAGGAGATGCCGAATCCCGCATTCTGCAGGTTGACTTGGCAAGCGAGGCGGTTGGATCGCTCGCGAGAGGCCTCGGCCATCGGCCAGATGACGAAGAACCCGATGAGGATCATCGCGGCCATCGAGACGACATCCCACATGCGGAATCCGCCTCCCCTGCCGACCGACTCGAGCCCGGCGCCGGTCGCCATCGAGCGAACCGAAAGGCTGCCGCGACGAATCGTCCGCATCGTGCGCTCGACGAGCGAGCGCCGTTCGACATCGGAGAAGACGATTGAGTCGGCAGCATCGAGGGCGCCGAAGAGGCGTCTCAGCGCTTCCGCTCGCTGTGTGTCCACGCCGTCGAGCTTGTCGAAACTCCAGCCCGCGTCCACGAGGGCATCAAGCGTCTGCGTGTCGGCGTCTGAGAGTCTTGATTCAACAACAACGCCCGAAGTCGGCAGTTGGCCGTGGCTTCGGGCGTATCTGGCATGAGCGCGTGCGGCGCGAGCGAGTGTGACGTCGACAAGCGCGCCGCGATGATCGGCCAATGAGGCGTCCGTCGGTCCGTCGAGGAGGCCGAGAATCATCGCCAGGCGCCGTGCCCTCGCCTTGTGGAATGAGGGAACGGCGTCCGGATCGAAATTCGCCTCGAAGAGCGCGTCGAGCGCCTCAGCGTCTTCGGGCGTCAGGTGAACTGGAATCTGCGGGTCGTCTGACATGCGCCTTCACACGAAGTCACCGGGTGTTGTGACCAGGCGAGTAGTTGCTGGGTCCTCCGGACCCATAACTCAGGTTGACTCTTCAGGCGTCGCCGGAATCCGACTCCGACTGGGCCTTCCAGCGCTTGGCGAACATCGCCACCGCCGAGTGCAGCCGGGACTTCACGGTCCCGAGGGGAATCTCCAGCAGGTCTGCAGTCTGCTGGTAACTGAGCTTCTGGAAGTAGGCGAGCAGGAGAATCTCCCGATAGTGCTCGGGCAGTGAGTCCACGACCTCCTGCACATGCTGGTCCTGCTCCGCCTCATCGAGCGCGGCGGAAGGCGCCGGCACATCCACCTCCATCAGATCCACATAGGTCTGCCCCTCGCCATCCCCCCCGACCGAGGCCGAGAGATCGAGCGTTGGGCGCCTGGCGTTCTTACGATGAAGGTCCCGCCCTTTGTTCGCGGCAATTGTAAAAAGCCACGGCTTGAATCTGCGATTGGTGTCGAACACCTCAGCGGAGTTATGGACCTGCAGGAACGCGTCCTGAAAGACGTCCTCCGCGGCCGCCCGATTCCCCATGAATCTGATCAGGAACCGCATCAGCTCGTCGTGATAGCGCTCCACGAGGATCCGGAAGGCCGTCCCATCGCCGGCCAAGTGGTCAGCGACGAGACGCTCGTCCGTGCGATCGTCCACGAGTCGGTACGAAGCCTGCTGTGACGCCGGTCTTGGAATCCTCTGTGCCCCCATCGGTGTTCCGGGTGTCCCGACCTCCCTGGTCGTCGTTCTACTTTACGGGTTCGCCACCGGCCCTGACGCAGTAGAGACGCCCGGGAGGCCTGACTCCCCCCTCGTACGCCTCCCCCTGCTGGTCGTTCGGCGATTCCCCCCATTCGGACCCCGAAATCCGGGTAACCGGGCGGACGTTGCCCACTCCTGCGACGTTCTGCGCGTACATCGACGATTCTGCGCCTGTCTCTCCGGAGCGGGCCCCGGGTGCGCTCTATACGAACGCCCGGATTAGGCCGATACAGATACAGGACCCCGCGAGGACAAACCTTGAACCGGATCGAATCCATCATGACACGCCCGGTGACGACCATCGGGATGGACCGCACCCTGAAGGACGCCCGCCGTCTCCTCGCGGAGCGCGGATTCCATCATCTGGTGGTTCTCGACGGGCGTCGGGTCGTCGGTGTCGTCAGCGACCGCGACATCATGTCGGAGCTGAGCCCCTTCGTCGGCAAGCCCCTCGCGGCGCGCACCCAGGACGAGCGGACGCTCCGGAAGAAGATCCATCAGATCATGTCGAGGGAGCCCATCTGCGTGGATGAGGGTTGCGACATCGACGATGCGGCCCGCCTCATGCTCAGCAAGGGCGTCGGCTGCCTGCCCGTCGTCAGCGCTATTTCCTCAGACCTGCGAGGGCTCGTGACGTGGCGTGATCTGCTGGCGTGGTCGCTCGAGAAGATCGACGGCTTCAAGGCGAAGGCCGCCCCCGAGACACCGGTGCGGACGCGTCTCGAGGACGCCGCGTAAATCCCCTCGTTCTCTTCGAGAAGGCGCCTTGCGGGCCTCGGGCCCGAGGTGTGTAATTGCGGGCGAGCACCTCCGCAATGGCGTGCGGCGCATGTGACGCCCCAGGCCGGCGCTTGCACGGAGATCGACCGATGCAGCCCAACACGCCCTTCAACCTTCATCAGTGGATCGAGGACAACAAGGAGCATCTCAAGCCTCCGGTCTCGAACAAGCAGTTGTGCACTGAAGCCGAGGACGTGATCGTCTTCGTCTCAGGTGGTCCCAACACGCGCAACGACTATCACGTCAACCCGACCGAGGAGCTCTTCTATCAGCTCAAGGGCGATATCGCGGTGCGCATTCGTCCGCTCGACGACAGCCCGCCAAAGGACGTCATCATTCGCGAGGGCGAGATGTACCTGCTTCCCCGATGGGTCCCCCATCGCCCGCAGCGCCCGGCGGATACGATCGGCCTGATCGTCGAGTTTCCTCGCGGCGAAGAAGACGACGGTCTTCGCTGGTACTGCGAAGAGTGCGATGAACTCGTGTACGAAGCGAAGTGGAAGCTGAAGAAGATCGATGAAGACCTCGCCGTCATCATGAAGGACTTCTGGGAGGGGCCTGTCGAGCGGCGCACATGCAAGGCCTGCGGCTCAGTCATCGAACGCGCCGGCGCTTTCTCTCTTCACGACGCCGGCGGCTGAAGACACCATGTTGAAGATCGACGTCCACACACACATCCTCCCTGAGGACTGGCCGAATCTGCGCGAGAAGTTCGGCTACGGGGGCTGGATCAATCTCGAGCATCACAAGCCGTGCTGCGCGAAGATGATGTGCGACGGGAAGTTCTTTCGCGAGATCCAGCACAATTGCTGGGATCCAAGGGCGCGCCTGGATGACTGTGATCACGACGGCGTGCATGTGCAGGTGCTGTCGACGGTTCCCGTGATGTTCGGTTACTGGGCGAAGCCGGAGGACACACTGACGCTCTCGCGCCTGCTCAACGATCACATCGCCTCAATCGCGCAGGTGTTTCCGGATCGATTTGTCGGGCTGGGCACGATTCCCATGCAGGCGCCGGATCTGGCGACTAGAGAACTCGAGCGCTGCGTGAAGGAGCTCGGTCTCGCAGGCGTGGAGATCGGCAGTCACATCAATGACTGGAATCTGGATGCGCCGGAGGTCTTCGCGGTCTTCGAGGCGGCGGCCGATCTTGGCGCTGCGGTCTTCGTGCATCCCTGGGACATGATGGGCAAGGAGCACATGCCGAAGTACTGGCTGCCGTGGCTGGTGGGCATGCCCGCCGAGACGGCGCGGGCGATGTGCAGCGTCATCTTCGGCGGCGTGCTTGAGCGATTGCCGAACCTGCGCATCTGCTTCGCGCATGGTGGTGGATCGTTCCCCGGGACGATCGGGCGCATCGAGCACGGCTTCAGTGTCCGTCCGGA
This sequence comes from Phycisphaerales bacterium, assembly GCA_028279375.1. Lineage (GTDB taxonomy): Bacteria > Planctomycetota > Phycisphaerae > Phycisphaerales > UBA1924 > JANQNW01. Next base: position 256,995 of record JANQNW010000015.1, on the reverse strand, counting down.
TCTGGTCGCTATCGACAATGACGTCAATCCAAGGGCCTATCTGGCGCGGTCCGCTGACCAGCCGGCGCGACTCTGGGTGGATTCGCTCGTCCACGATGCGGCAGCGCTTCGGATGGTCGTCGAGCTCTTCGGCGACCAGCGCGTCGCTCTGGGGACGGACTATCCGTTCCCACTCGGCGAGTTGGAGCCGGCGGCGCTGATCGACTCCATGGACGACTTCTCCGACGAACGCAAGCGACGCTTGCTCTCGGGAGCAGCTCTCGAGTTCCTCGGTCTGGACGCCCACCGATTCGGATCCTCGACCTAAGGTCGCAGGGCAACTGCGAGCGCCGGAGGGTGTAGAGTCTTGCGTGATGAACACGCGAGCATGCTTCTTCCGAATCGTCGCCGCTCTCGCAGGAGCCGTCCTGATCCCAGTCGCCGGCGCCCTTGCGCAGGACGTGGACGCTCCGCAAACACCGACGGGTATGACGCTGGCAGAGCTTCAGCAATCGCGCACGTCGGCGATTGAACTCATCGAGCTCTTCACAGGCCGATCGATCGAGGGCGCCTATTCGATCGAGATCGTCGAGGGCGAGGTCGATGGCGACGTCATCGAAGTTGACGCTGAGAATCCCGTCATTCGCGCGCGGCCCGATGCGCTTTCGAAGTGGGCGACGTCTATGGCGGCGCCCGTCGACCTGCATCAGTACGTCGCACAGTTGCTGCTGGTGGATGCGATGGTCGGCGTTCTGCAGCGTCAGCAGCTCGAGAATCTCGACGAGATCGATCCGATGGCGCTTTATTCCCACGCGACCCTGGTGCGCGGGCGCATTGCGCGGCGATACAACCTGACGGCGCCCAACTGGTACGCAGCGCGAATCCTCACCGAGGAGCGCGAGAATTCGATCGCCGTCGCGCCGTACACGGCGCTTGAGCGCATCTACCGGCTCGAGGGCGACGCGGGACTGTGGGCGACGCTTGCGAGCGGCGGACCGGACGCGGAGGAGATCGATGCGCTCGCGGAGCGGGAGCGTGCCCACCGCGCGAAGTTGAAGCTGGATGAGCCCTTCAATGAATCGGGCGCGCGTCTGACGGCGTTCGGATGGTCGTTCCAAGAGGTGTCGGTGCCGGGACCCCGCCTGCGCACGAGCTTTCGCAGTGAGTCTCCGGAGACGCAGGAGCAACTCGCCGCCGGCATCCTCCAAGTCAAGTACATGCTCGCGCAGTCGGAGGAGGAGCTGACGCGCATCAACGTCGGCCTGTACGAACTCGACAGCGCCCAACTCGCTCCGGTCGTGATCGACGCCACTGCAGGTCGTCTTGACAAGGACAATGATCGCTACCGGTCGACGCCGCGCATCGATGTGACCGATGTCACGCGCGAGGCATTCGACGGCTCTTCGTGCGACCATGCGGCCCTCTTTCGATATTCAACGACGATCTGGGACGGTCCGACAGCAAGATTTCTCATCGCGCAGTGCGCGAGGGAGAACTTCATCGTTGAGGTGACCATCCAGGCGTCGGAGCCGGACGAGGCGCTCCTCGGCGAGTTGATCGACTCCACATTCCGGGGGCTGGGGCTCTCCAACTGACGGCGCCTCCGCACAGGACGCACAAGCAGGGCTACGATGGCGCCATGGCAGGCGATCGCACGATCGAAGAGGCGACCTTCGACCTCAGCGAGGCCGGCGCCCGCCGGCTCGACGAGCAGGATCCGCTCCGCGCCGAACGCGACCTCTTCGAGTCGCCGATCGGTCTCAAGGACGCAGCCGGCAGGCAGTGCGTCTATCTCTGCGGCAACTCGCTCGGCCTGATGCCGAAGGCTGTACGCCCCGCCCTCGAACAGGAGATGGCGGACTGGTCCGATCTCGGTGTGGACGCCCACTTCGACGGCGCCAATCCCTGGTTCAGCTATCACGAGATATTTCGTCCGTTGGCGGCCCGCCTCGTCGGCGCGCTGGCGCACGAAGTCGTGATGATGAACAGCCTGACGGTGAACCTGCACCTCATGATGGCCTCGTTCTATCGGCCTGATGCGACGCGCTTTCGCATTGTCATCGAGCGCGGCGCATTTCCGAGCGATTGTCACGCGGTGGCGAGCCAGGCGCATTTTCATGGATTTGATCCGGATGACGCCGTGATCGCGCTCGCGCCACGTGAAGGCGAGTCGCTGCTTCGCGTCGAAGATGTGGAGCGGGCGCTCCGCGAGCAGGGTGACTCGATCGCGCTTGTCCTGCTCGGCGCGGTGAATTACGTCACGGGCCAGCTCTTCGACCTTGAGGAGATCGGGCGCATCGCGCATGACATCGGCGCCGTGTACGGGCTTGATCTTGCGCATGCCGCGGGCAACGTGCCGCTGCGTCTGCATGATTGGAATGTCGATTTCGCGACGTGGTGTTCGTACAAGTATCTGAACTCCGGGCCCGGCGCGGTCGCCGGGTGTTTCGTGCACGAGCGTCATCACGAATCGGACCTGCCGCGATTTGAAGGCTGGTGGGGCAACAACCCGGCGAGCCGGTTCCGGATGGCCCCACAGTTTGAAGCCGGCCCCGGCGCTGACGCCTGGCAACTTTCCAATCCGCCGATCATGGCGATGGCGCCCTTGAAGGCCTCGATGGAGATCTTCGATCGGGTTGGGATGGAGGCTCTGCGCGCCAAGTCCGTCCGACTGACGGGATACCTGGAGGCGCTGATCGATTCGATCGACGACGATCGCCTGCAGATCATCACGCCGCGCGATCCTGCGCGCCGCGGCGCGCAGCTCTCGATCGTGGTTCAGGGCGAAGGGCGCCCATTCCGCGATCGATTGCAGCAGCATGGCGTCGTCGGTGATTTCCGCGAGCCGAACATCATTCGTCTGGCGCTGGCGCCGCTGTACAACTCGTTCCATGACGCATGGATCGCAGCGGAGCGCTTGAAGGAGGCGCTCGCCGGCTGAGCCGGTCATCGAAGGCGATCATGACGGCATCAGGATTCCAACCTGACCCCGAGACGATTCGATGGCGCATGCGATTCGCATCCGCGCCGGAGCAGGTTTACGCGGCGCTGGCGACGGACAACGGCCGACGCAATTTCTGGGCGGAATCCTCGATCGAGACCGACGGCGTCATCGAGTTCGAGTTCATCTCGGGTGAGCGACTCGAAGCGCGGGTGCTCGCCGCGGAGGCCCCAGAGCGATTCGAGCTCTCCTACTTCGGAGACTCGCACGTGGCATTCGAAATCGCACCGGACGGCGACGGCGGTTCTGACCTGACGCTCACCGAGCGCGGCGTCGCTGCGGAGGATCGCACAGAGCAGATCGCCGGCTGGCTCAATGTTCTCTTTCCGCTCAAGGCCTACGTGGACCATGGGATCGACCTGCGGAATCGCGACGCGCAGCGCACGTGGCGCCTCGGGTACGCTGATCAATGATGACGACAGGACGTCGCAACGATGGATGAGCAGACTCCCGCATTCACGATCGTCGGCGCCGGGCTCGGCGGCGCGCTGATGGCCAACTACCTCGGTCGCGCCGGCCACCGGGTCGATGTCTATGACGGGAGACCGGATCCACGCGCACAGGGATTTGTCGGCGGGCGCTCGATCAACCTGGCGCTTTCAACGCGCGGGCTCACGTCGCTCGCCGATGTCGGACTCGCCGATCGCGTGCTTGAGGACGCGATCCCGATGCGTGGCCGCATGATGCACAGCGCCCGCGGCGAGTTGTCGTTCCAGCCGTACAGCAAGGACCCGAACGACGCGATCAACTCCGTCTCACGCGGCGGGTTGAACATCACGCTGCTCAACGCCGCCGAGGAATATCGAAACGTGCGGCTCTTCTTCGATCAGAAGCTCATGGACGTCAATCTCGACGCGCCCGCCGTACGGCTGCAGGATCAGCAGTCGGGAGAGGAGCGCGTCGAGCAGGCGCGGGTCGTCATCGGCGCCGACGGCGCCGGCTCGATCGTGCGCAAGGTCATGGCCGAGCGCCCGCTCTTCTCCAATAGCGTTGAGTTTCTCGAGCACGGCTACAAGGAGTTGACGATTCCGCCGACGGAGGCTGGTGAATTCGCCATGGAGCCGAGTGCGCTGCACATCTGGCCGCGCGGCGGTTTCATGATGATCGCCCTTCCGAACAAGGATCGGTCGTTCACCTGCACGTGCTTCTGGCCCTTCAAAGGCGAGAACAGTTTTGAGCGCGTGCCGGATCGGGCGTCGGTGCAGGCGTTCTTCGAAAAGGAGTTTCGCGACACGATCCCGCTGATGCCCACGCTCCTGGAGGACTTCGAACAGAATCCGACGAGTCCCCTTGGAACGGTGCGCTGCTATCCGTGGCGCCACGAAGACAAGGTCGTGCTGCTGGGAGACGCGTCTCACGCGATTGTGCCCTTCTACGGGCAGGGCATGAACGCCGCGTTCGAGGATTGCCGTGCGCTGGATGCGCGAATCGCAGAATCCACGGACGATCTGGAAGTCGCTTTTGCGCGATACGAGGAAGACCGGAAGATCAACGCCGACACGATCGCCGATCTTGCGCTTGCGAACTTCATTGAGATGCGCGACCACACGGGCTCGCCGGCGTTCCTGCGTCGGAAGCGGTTCGAGAAGACACTGCATCGCCTGCTTCCCGGCTGGTACAAGCCGCTCTACAACATGGTGAGCTTCTCGAACATTCCATACGCGGAAGCTCGGGAGATCGCGCGGCGTCAGGCGATGCAGATCCGATTCGTCGGGCGTCTCATCCAGATCGCGCTCGTGCTGATCATCGTGTTGGTCATCGGGATGACGCTGTAGATGTTGCACGACATCACACCTGCGATCACTGAGCGCATCGGCGTCTGGCCCGGCGACACGCCGCTGACGCGTGAGGTGCTCTGCGACCTGGAGCGGGGCGACAATCTCACGCTCTCGACGCTCCGCGCGACGGTGCATCTGGGCGCTCACGCGGATGGGCCGAATCACTATGCCGCGGGCGCTGCGGGGATCGGAGAGCGCGATCTGTCGTACTACATCGGCCCATGCCAGGTGATCTCGGCGGAGGTCGAGCGCGGCGCGCGGGTCGGAATCGAGCGCCTCGCGTCGCCGGTGACGCGCGAGCGCGTGCTTCTTCGGACGGGAACGTTTCCGGATCCTGACGCGTTCAATCGGGACTTCGCCGGCGTCGAGGTCGATCTCGTGGAGCACCTGGCCCAACAAGGCGTGCGCACAATCGGAATCGACACACCCAGCGTCGATTTGATCGACTCGAAGGACCTGCCGGCGCATCACGCCATCCACGCTCACGATATGGCGATTCTCGAGGGGATCGTGCTCACGAATGTCCCGGACGGAGACTATGAGCTCATCGCGCTGCCGCTGAAGCTGATGGGATTCGACGCGAGCCCCGTGCGCGCCGCGCTCCGCTCCCTCTGAGCGATCGCTACCATCGATTCATGGAACTTACTCGAAGCGAGTACGGCGTAAGCGTGACCGGCGGGCGCGTTGATGGCGGCGATCTGTGTCTGCATCATTTCATCGGCGTCGGGCGCAACTACGCCGAGCATGCGTACGAGCAGGGCGCCGATGTGCCGGAGCGGCCGATGCTCTTCACGAAGAATCCGTCGGCGGCGATCCTCTCGGGCGATGCGATCGAACTGCCCGAGGCCTGCGCGAGGGAGGAGCAGGTCGATTTCGAAGGAGAGCTTGCGGTGATCATCGGATCGCCAGCGCGGGATCTGACGGAGGCGAGCGCCCTCAGGTGTGTGCTCGGCTATTGCGTCGCCAACGACGTCTCGGCGCGATGGTGGCAGAAGAAGGGCGCCGGCGGCCAGTTCTATCGCGGCAAGAGCTTCGACACCTTCTGCCCGCTCGGCCCGCGCGTCACGCCGGCGTCGGAGATCGCCGATCCGCAGGCGCTGCACATCCGGACGACTGTCAGCGGCGAGGTGATGCAGGATGCGCCGACGAGCCAGATGATCTTCCCCGTTCGCACGCTGCTCGCCGAGATCACACGCGGGACCACGCTGGCGCCCGGGACGGTGATCCTCACAGGCACACCCAGCGGCGTCGGCATGGCTCGGGATCCAAAGCGATTCCTGCGAGATGGCGACCTGGTGCGCATCGAGATCGAGGGCCTCGGCGCCATCGAGAACCCGGTCCGGGCGAGCGCCTGAGGCGGCGTCGCGTCGATCCCGGGCCTCTATAATCGCCGCTTACGCAAAGCCCGATCGCCCGGGCGCTCCATACGCAATCCGTCACCGATCGAGGTGTGGTCATGTCCACGACGTCGAGCCCGGCGCTGACCGGCGCTCAAATCCGCCAGCAGTTCATCGATTTCTTCGTGAAGGAGCACGAGCACACGTTCGTGCGCTCCAGCCCCGTCGCGCCGCTCGACGATCCGACGCTGCTCTTCACGAACGCCGGGATGAATCAGTTCAAGCCGATCTTCCTCGGCCAGGCGGATCCCTCGACGGACATGGGCAAGCTGCGTCGGGCGGCGAACAGCCAGAAGTGCATCCGCGCCGGCGGCAAGCACAACGATCTCGACGACGTCGGCAAGGACACGTATCACCACACCTTCTTCGAGATGCTCGGCAACTGGTCCTTCGGCGACTACTTCAAGGCCGAGGCGATCGAGTGGGCGTGGCGCCTGCTGACGGAAGTCTGGGGCCTCGATCCCGAGCGTCTGTACGCGACATACTTCGAGGGCGCGAGTGAACAGGGGCTCGATCCTGATCGTGAGGCGTACGAACTCTGGCAGCGCCATCTGCCGGCGGCGCGTGTGCTGCCCGGCGACATGAAGGACAACTTCTGGGAAATGGGCGACACCGGACCGTGCGGCCCCTGCAGCGAACTGCATTACGACGGCAGGCCGGACGCCGAACGCGCCGAGACGCCGGGTTACAACCTCGTCAACCGGGATCATCCGGATGTCATCGAGGTCTGGAATCTCGTCTTCATTCAGTTCAATCGCTCGGAATCCGGTCTTGCGTCACTTCCAGCGAAGCACGTCGATACCGGCATGGGGCTGGAGCGCATCACGCGCATCCTCCAGGGCAAGCACAGCAACTACGACACGGATCTCTTCATGCCGATCTTCGGCGCGATCAAGCAGATCTGCGGGGCCCGCGCGTACGGAGGTTCGCTGACGGATCCGGTGGACATCGCCTATCGCGTGATCGCCGATCATGTGCGCACGCTGACGTTTGCGATCGCCGACGGCGCAGAGCCTTCCAATGAAGGGCGCGGGTACGTGCTTCGACGAATTCTCCGTCGCGCCGTGCGTCATGGGCGCCAGACGCTCGGTGTGCAGGGGTCCTTCCTCTGTGAGATCGCGCCGACGGTGATCGAGACAATGGCCGAGGCGTTCCCCGAGCTGCGCGACCGGACGAAGGAGGTCATCGACGTCATCCGAGACGAGGAAGAGGCGTTCGGACGCACGCTTGATCGCGGCATTGCGCTCTTTGATGAGGCGGCGGGGCACGCGACGAAGAACAACAACGAAGTCAGCGGCGCCGACGCGTTCAAGCTGCACGACACCTACGGCTTCCCCGTTGATCTCACACAGGTGATGGCGGAAGAGCGTGGGATGACGGTCGATGTCGCGGGGTTCGAGCGCGAGATGGAGGCCGCGCGGGAGCGCGCGCGAACTGGCGGCGCGCACGCGGACGAGGCCCATCCGGCTTCGACGCTTCCGACGGAAGCTGTTGCGCAGCTGCGTCACATGAACATCAAGGAGACGGACGACGCCTCCAAGTTCGAGTTGAAGCCCATCTCCGCCACAATCCGGGCGATCTGGAACGGCACGGACTTCGATGAGGATCTCGACGCGTCCACGAAGCGACCGACGGACCGGTTCGGGATCGTTCTGGACAAGACGTGCTTCTACGCGGAGATGGGCGGCCAAGTGGGCGACACCGGTGCGCTGCTGCCGCGATCGGGTGGCGAGTTCGACGTCGAATCGACGAAGACCTTCGGAGGGTTCGTCTTGCACTTCGGGCAGATGCGCAAGGGCGTGCTCCGCGTCGGCGACGGCGTGAAGGCGAAAGTCGATCAGGATCGACGCGCGAAGGTCATGTCCAACCACACGGCGACGCACCTGCTCAACTTCGGTCTGCGCGAGGTCGTTGACGAGAAGAGCGATCAGAAGGGGTCACTCGTCGCCGAGGCCCGACTGCGCTTCGACTACAGCAGCCACGGCGCCCTCTCGCCTGAGGATGCGGATCGCATTGAACAGTTGGTTCGCAAGCAGATCGATCTCGACCTGCATGTTTCTGCCGAGCCTGCGCCGCTGGCGGAGGGAAAAGCGATCAACGGCCTGCGCGCGGTCTTCGGTGAAACCTATCCCGATCCGGTGCGCATCGTCTCGATCGGCGCGCCGGTCAGCGCCCTCGTCGCGGCGCCGGATTCAGAGGAGTGGCGCTCGCTTTCGATCGAGTTCTGCGGCGGCACGCATGTCGCCTCAACGAAGGAGATCGGCGGCTTCGCCATCATCGAGGAGTCGCCCGTCGCCAAGGGCGTCCGCCGCGTGGTCGCGATCACCGGCGAGGATGCAATCTCCGCGATCGAACTCGGCAAGGTGATTCAGGAGCGGGTCGCGCGCGACGCCAAGCTCGAAGGCGAGGCGCTTGAGAAGGAAGTCGGCGAGATCGCGCATCTCATCGACGATGTCGTGATTCCCTATCCGGCGCGGCGGAACATCGTGTCGGCGCTCGATCAGCTGCGCTCCAGATTGAAGGAATCACGCAAGGCCGCGGCGAAGGCGGAGCGCGGCGCCTCCGTCGATGAGGCTCGGGCGATCGCCGAATCAGCATCCGGCGACGCGATTGTCGCGCAGATCGAAGCTGCATGCGGCGACAGGGACGCGCTGCTTGCCGCGATGGACACGATCCGGTCGAAGCGCGAGAGCGCGGCCGTCATGCTCATGAGCGTTGATGATGAGGCGGGCAAGGTCGTGATCGTCGCGAATGTGCCGAAAGACCTCGTTGGCGCCGGACTCAAGGCAGGCGACTGGGTGCGCGAGGCTGCGGGCGCCTGCGGAGGCAAAGGGGGCGGACGTCCTGACTCTGCCCAAGGCGGCGGAACGCAGCCGGAGAACATCCCAGCGGCTCTCGATGCGGCGCGCGCGTTCTCATCCAGGTTCACGTCGTAATTCATGCGCTCCTGCAATAGGCTGATGGGCAGACCGTTCTTCTGCGGCTCGCGCCCTACGATCCGCCAATCGTCCCGTCAGCGGGAGTGACCTCATGCGAATCGCGACACTGATTGTGACGGCGATCCTTGTTTCGATCCTGGGCGCTGTCGCCACCGGCGGGCACGGCGATGGGCTCGAGACCTTCAAGAGCCGCCATTACAACGTGCATACGAATCTCGAGCCACGCAGCGCGCGCGACGTGGCGAAACACATGGACGCCGTGTACGCCGAGTTCACGCGTCGATTCAAGGGATTCAACCCACGTAACAACACGCGCTCGAATCTCTACCTCTTTGCCGACGAAGAGGACTATCTGATCGGTCTGGCGCGCAAGGGCATCAACGCCACCAACTCAGGCGGCATGTTCTTCTGGAGCTCCGACGGAGACGAGGGACTCGCGACCTGGGTCAACGGCAAGGACACCTCGCGCCTGTGGCATGTGCTTCAGCATGAGGGGTTTCACCAGTTCGCGTTTCTCCGGCTCGGCGACGACGTGCCCCCCTGGGTGAATGAGGGCGTCGCCGAGTACTTCGGACATGGTCTGCTCATACGTGGGCGTCTCAAGCTCGGACTCGTCCCGGAAGGACGCCTCATGAGCGTCGTCGAGGCGATCAAGCGGGATGAGCACATTCCGTTTCGAACGCTGATTCGCATGACACAGGAGCGATGGAACGCGCGCCTGAGTTCAGGTCATCCGGATGCCGGGCTGCAATACTCACAATCCTGGGCCGTCGCTCACTTCCTGGTCCATGCGCGCGGCGGCCGATACGAGCCTGCATTCAATCGCTATCTCAAGCTCGTCGCCGCCGGGAGACAGAGCGAGCGCGCGTTCGAGGAGGTGTTCGGATCACGCGATCTGCAACCGTTCGAGGACGCGTGGATCGACTTCATGCTCGAACTCGAGCCGGATCCGATCTCAGCTGCGACGGAGCGCCTCGAGTTCATGGCCGAGGGCATGCGATCGCTCGATTCGGGCGGCGTCGATGTCGTTAGCGTCGAAGAGCTGAAGCGGCGTCTCCGTGATGATGGCTTCTTGCTGCTGCGATACGAGCATGGGGCCATCCGCAGCTTCTCGAGCGACGATGACCGCTACTTCGAAGCCCCGCCGACCGACGTCAAGCGCAAGACAAGTGAACTCATCTTCAATCCGCCGGAGGCGCCGGGGCTTCCGCCTTCGATCGAGGTACTGAACCTGCGCGTGCCCGTGCGACTGACCTGGAGTCGGGACGCCGAGAAGCGTCTCGTCTACGACATTCAGTATCAGTAGCGGCTCGTGTCAGCGCCGCTATTCGACCTTATGCGGCAGGTCGGCGTCGATTGTCCTGTTGCTCATGTCGAACGCGCTGCATCGCCAGGAGCGGCAGCAACGCAATGGCCGCGGCGTCGCGCGCGGTGAGTTCCTCCAGCCCCGTTTCAAGCGGATTCGGGCGCATGAACACCGGCGCGTCAATCGCGGATGAATGCAACTCGTCCTCGGTCGCGTCGCTCAGCACAGGCTCTGACGGCGAGGCCTGATCCTCGCCATCATCGCCTGATTCCTGCTCATCCCTCTGCGCAGCGCCGGCGGCGGCGCCGGCGAGTTCAAACTCCCCGGCAGCCTCCGACTCCGCCGGGACGCCGCCCTCCTCAGCTTCGATCTCGATCTGCGCGGCGTCACTCCGGGCCGGGAAGCCGAAGCCCGCCGGCTGAGAGAAATCAGGAGTCAGCGGCGCAATGAACGCCGCGGGTGTGCGGACGGCGAAGATCTCAGGGGCCGACGGCTCGCGAATGGGCGTCTGAATCTCCGATCGCTCCACATTGACGAAAACCACGCGCTCCCGGGTCGTCTCGATCAACGGCGCCCGCACTTCCTGCTCCATCTCCTCGAAGTTTATGTTCACGAGCGCACTGGCGGTCTTCTCGCCGCCGGCGCCGGTTGCGCCGAGATCATTGAGGGTCACGAGGAGGCTCGCGGATTCCTGCTCCGGCTTGAAGCGGAGATTGTTGATCGCGAAGTTGATCTCATCGAGCGTCCCGATGATGCGGATTTCGTCATCCAGGACGCCGTCGCCCTTCGTGAAGATCACGCCGCCGGCGTCATCGACCGTAATGAACCCGTTCTCGGCGACCAGATCGAGACGAACGAGCGTGTTCGCCGAGTCGATGTCGTCGACGCTGATCATCGTGCCGCTCTCGGCGCTGAAGACGACCTCGACCTCGGTGTCGATCGCGCTTGGGGCCCTCACGCTGGGCGCATCGTTGACGGCGCCGATCGTGGCGTCGAATGACTGCTGAGCGCTGGCGCCGGATGAATCCGTCGCGCGCACCGTGATCGTGACCGATCCGCTCTGCTCAGGCGCCGGCGCCAGCAGAAGCGCGCCGCTGGCGGCGTCGAGATCGATCGATTCAAATGCCGGATCGCCGACGATATCGACGAGTTCGAAGGTCAGCGCCTCGTCATCGACATCCGCGAAGGCGCCAAGCAGTTCGAGCGTGATCGACGGATCGTCCTCAAGAAGCGACACATCGTCGATTCCAGTCGCGACCGGACCATCGTTCACGCCGATAACGGAGATCTGCAGCGTGCCCGTGCTGATGGCGCCGAGCGAATCCTCCACGCGATAGGTGAACGTCTCGATAGCCGTCTCGCCGACGTTGAGATGATCAAGCGCTCCCGCGGAGTCGTAGATGTACGCGCCGGTCTCTCCGAGCGTCAGGTGCCCGACGGCGCCGGCGCTGTCAAAGTCGACAATCGTGAGGCCGTAGTTGGGCACGGTAAGCGTTTCGAAGTTCTGCAGGGCCTCCTCGGCAGTGAGCGCGAACTCATACATGCGGAAGCGTGCGATCTCACCGATGAAGGCGCCGCCGCTTGGGAAATTGATGCCGCTGTTGACAACGCCGATGCCCGCCGCATTGCCCCCCGCCCAGTCGTTGAGGTTGGCGACGTCAAACCGAACGTCGATGAGCTGACCATCGAGGTAGAGATAGACATCAGTGTTGGCGTTGGCGCCGCCAAGGCCGCCCTTGTCGATCACACCGACGACGTGATTGAATTCCTGATCCGTCACACCGGCGCCGCTGAGCTGCGCGTTCGTGCCGCTGTCCTTGACCTTGAAGTGCAACTCGTCATTGAGAATGCTGATGGAGACGCCATCGCCTGTGGCGCCGGTCTCCCACAGCACGTGCTGCCCGACGAGGTCGCTCGGTCTGAACCAGAGTTCGAAGGTGACCGGATCATTCGTCGGATTGCCCGGGAATGCCTCGAGCGAGAAGTTCGTGCCGCCGCCGGCGCCCGTGAACGAATATGACGCGGTGATGCCGAAGTAATTCGTCATCGGGTTGAGCTCGCGCGTCACGGACGCATGCAGCGAGAAGTTGTAACCGCCGACGATGCTCTCCCAGAAGCTGTCCCCGTCATCGTCCTGTCCGGCGTCGTGATCGATCGAGAAACCCGGGACCGTGAGATCGAGCGCAGGATCATTCGTGTCATTGGAAAGCACGCCGTCCGCGGCGGAGACGGTGAGAGACGTGTCTTCGTCCGTGGCCGCCTCGTCATATGCGGCCGTTGGGCCGGCGAGCGTCGCGGCGTACCCAGCCAGGATCTGATGCGAGAGCGGACCTTCAGGCCCCGGCGCACCGTCGGCGCCGGCCGATGCGATCTCGAGAATCCAGTCGCCGCCCTCACCTGTCAGATCGTCGGATCCGAAGACATCGGCGCCCGTCGCTTCTGAAATGGCGTTGAGCAGCGCCTGGCCCTGGCCGTGTGCGACGTTGCATCCATACAGGTACACATTCGCATCGTCCGACAAATGACCGCTCAGTTGCGACCATGCGCCGCCGTCGATACTTGATGCGCCCACTGTCTCGCCAGCGAGTTGAATGGCGCCCTCGTCCCCGTGCGAGAGAATTGTGAGAGTGCGCGCACGGAGTTCAAGTCGCTTGAGTTCGGTGACGATCTGTTCAATCGCATCATCGGCGCCGTTCAGATTTGCGTCTGCGACGATGACGACCGCGTCATCACCGGCGGCGCGTCTGAGGAGTTCGATGTCGTCGACTTCGGAGTCGATGAAGACGACATCAAGCGCCGCGCTCAGCAGAATGCGTGGCTCGAGCGATTCGAGCTGGAGTGCGCGATGTGATCGCGCAGCGTCCGGCGGCGCCGGAGCGCTTTCATGGCGAACCCGAAGGCCTGGAAGGCCGGGCGGGAACTCCGCTCGAGATGTGCGGCGACGTCTGAACATAAGCAAACACTGACGTCCTCTGGACGATCAGACCGATCGCGCAGATCGCCAGTGGCGAAAGGTCTGCAGTCACTATCGGCATTGCCGAATCTCCGGTGAGGCGACACTTTCGCAAGTGCTCCAGTCAGGGGAGGCCTGCGCTTTGTAGGGAAATCGGGGCGCCCGAGAACCAACCTGTGCGCTGTTCTCGGACTCGGCGCAGACCTGGGCGCTGCGCTTCTATGGGTGCAGCGGCGTCTACCGGAAAGCTCGACTTCAGGATCTCGAAGGCGTCCGAAATCGTCTCGAGAGCGTCTATTCCAAGAACGCGGAGCTTGACTCGCTCGGCGCGCAGACGCCCCAGCGACCGATGATCGAAGCGAGATCCGCGGCGTCGATCTGGCCGGATTCGTTCAAATCCCCGACGGGCCCTTTCTGACCCCATCGCGCCAGCAGCTCCGCGACATCAGACGCGCCGATCTGACCATCGCCATCAAGATCTCCCGCGCACGCATGGCTCTCGCCGACGGGCGCAGTCGAAAACACGGCCGCTGAAACGAGGTCGACACGAAGGTCCACATCGCCCGCCCCGTCACGCTCCCACTCGACCTCGATGAAGAACCCCGGATTCCGGATGTCGTCGAGCGAGAGGGCAGACCCCATCAACACGTCGTGCTCACCGAGGTCGAACGTCCGCTCCGTCCCGTCGAAGAGATGATCCTGGATCGGAATGGAGACGATCTCGACGTTGCCAACGCCCGTCCGGATCTCCCGGACGCGCGCTGCGCCGCTTGCGGCGCGCGCCTGCACGCGCACGATCATGCCCGTGAAATCGCCCTGCTTGGGCAGACGCCAGCCGGATGACCCCGCTCGACCGAACTCGGTCAGGCGAAGCGGCGCCGATGTTGGATCGCCTGCGGTGAGCGCGACTGTCGCGTAGAGGTTGTTCCCGGCGCCGGCCTGCTCCGGGGAAGACCATGCGCCGCCTGAACCCAGCCCCTGCTCGATGGCCCCGGCCTGGTGCAGGCCGCCGGTCTGAAATCCACGCTCGAGGGTGCGCAAGGCGCCCCACTTCTGCGAGGCGCCCTGATCGTCAAAGGAGCCCTGCAGGTGTCCCCAGAAACCATTCGTCCAGCCGCCGGAATCGAGGTTATACGCAATGAGACCATCGAGTCCGATCGCCTGGAACGAGCGGATCATCTCCACATACATGTCAGCAAGACGCTGCTCACGCTGCATCTGCAGATAGACCGCGTGCAGGTCATCGGCCGAACGCGGCGCATTCAGCGCCTGTCCGCCCTCATAGGCGATCACGGGCAAGTGCGACAAACCGAGCCTCGAGAGCGCCCGAACCTGACCCTCCATCTTCGACTTCTGCCGCGGCATGCGGTTCAAGCTGATCGCCTCATACACATCCTCGCTTGTCACGGCGCTTCCCAGATCGACAAGCGCATCCTGATCGACGGACGTCGGGCTGAAATAGCACGCGATGGATGCGACGTCGAACTCCGGACATTCCGGAATCGCCTCCTCCAGGCGCTCCGGTCGCGACATATGCCCGGCGAGCACCCGGACGACACGCCCCTGCATGCCCATTTCATTCTCACCGAAGACCGCTTCGAAGATCTCGAAGACACGCGATGCGAAGGCGCCGTAGCGAGCGTGCGTGGCGAGTGCGCTGAAGGAGCCAGAGTCATACCCTTCCGGGATGTTGCCCTGCCAGGTCAGGTCGGGGTCATAGGTGTTCGCCCTCGGATCCACCTGACGCCGGATCTGGCCCGAGTCGATCCAGTGCCACGCCGCGAAGTCGTCATTCCAGGCTTCATTCGTGTACTCGACCCAGACGCGCAGCGCTGGATCGAGTTGATCACGCAAGAGTTCCGCAAGGCGCTGGATGTAGTCGGCCGTCGCCCGGTGCGGCACGCAGATCCAGAGATCCCGCTGCGACTCATTGGCAAGCGCGACGAGGAGCTCCCACGCAACACCCCGCTCGGCGCCGGAAGACTCCAGCGCCTGTGTATAGCGCGAAGGCAGTCGTCGATCATCCCAGTCGACCTGCTGATTCACGTTCGTATCGAGCCAGTCCATGACGCGAATCGGACCGGCGAGATCCGCGATGAGCCCAATGTAGTCCGGGTGGAAGACCGGCCTCGTTGGCGCGGCGACCTGCTCGAACGCCTCCTGCATGAGCCGTATGTTTCGAACATGATCCCCCTGCTGAGACGACTCGATCGTGAATCGAAGACCGTTCTCGTGATGCGCAAGATCAATCACCAGGCGTCCCGGCGCACTCAGGTCCTCCACGAACTCGCCGCCGGCGTCGAAGCTGAACGTGCCGACACCGTCATAAAGAAGCACATAGCGACCCGCCGGGTATGTCTCGCCGTTGTTCGCAAACACACTCGTGTTCATGGTCTGCGGCGCTGCCGGTGGCGGAGTCACAACGGCGCTCTCTGGAACGCCTCCGACGCCGCCCGGCGCCCAGATCTCCAGTCGATCGTCATCCGCGCTCGTGATCGTAAAGAGCCCGAGCGATCCCTGGCCGGCGTCGAAGAGCTCAATCTTCTCACCGTAGGCATACACATGGCCATGCGACGGCGCGTGCACGATGGCGTACGAACCCGAGTCCTCACCGAAGATATTGACGCCGGTTTCAAGAGTGACGGCCGCGAGCGCGATTGACGGAAAGTCCGAAGGCGGGACCGGCAGGTACAGCGGATAGCCGTCGGCGTCGAGGAGTCCGAGGTTCTCGATTCGCAGCGCGAATCCCGTATCGAACTCCGCTCCACCGGCGCTCGACGTGCGCCAGCTGGAAGATTGGCGCATGGCGTTCACGAATGGATAATTGGTCTGGAACGTCCGGTGTTTCGAGACATTGATCCCGACGACATCAAGCGGTCCGACGAAGTCGTCGATAAGCGGGGGACGTTCCTCGACGGCGCCCCGGCCGATGCCGAGCGCCGCCAGATACGAGTCCGTGCGGGCGCCGATCATGGCCAGCGCCGCGACGAATCCCAACGCTGCCAGGCCATGCGGCGCCATGCGATTCCTATCGACCATCGAAAGCCCGCTCGCCATCGACCTGTTACGCATTCATGGAACGATACGCGAGCGTACCATTGGATCCGGAAAGTCTATCAGACATGCATGAACCTCACGCCCGCAATCTCACTCGTCGCTGGCTCATTCCGGTTGTCGGCGTCGTCGCGACGCTGCTGCTGACGCCGGCCCGCGCCGATGCGCCGCCCGCCTCCAGCCCGGATTCCTATGTCCTCACGTTCTGCGGCGACACGGGCTTCGGCGCGTTTTATGAGAGTCATGATCTCGAGGCGCCGGGAACGCACATTCTCGAGTCGCGAGGATATGACTACGGATTCAGCGCCGTGAAGAGGCTCGTCGCCGACTCCGACGCGCTCATCGTCAACCTCGAGACCGCCATCACGGCTCGATCAACGTCTCCGCTGGATGAGAAGAAGGGCTACCTCCACGCCGCTGATCCACAGCGGGCGCCGGAAGCTCTTTCCCGAATCGGTGTGGACGTCGTCTCGCTCGCCAACAATCACACGCTCGACTTCGGACGCGACGGCCTCGCCGACACGATCGCTGCGCTGGACGCCGCGATGATCCATTCATTCGGCGCCGGAGACGATCTCCTCGATGCAGGCAAGCCGCTCGTCCTGACCGCGACGATCGGCAGGCGCGAGCAGGAGATAGTCATTCTCGGCTCATTCGAACACCGATTGCGATATCACTTCGACTACGACTTCTACGCAGACGCCGGGCGGAGCGGTGTGTATCCCCTTTCAAAGAACATGATCACGGAGCAAGTGCGCGACGCGCGCATGTCGCATCCGGATGCGATCATCATCGCCTTCCCGCACTGGGGCTCGAACTACAAGTGGGCGACCAAGAATCAGCGGACGCTTGCGCGCGACATGGTCGAAGCGGGATGCGACATGATCATCGGCCACGGCGCGCACATGATGCAGGAGATCGAGCGCATCGACGATGCGCTTGTCATCTACGGGATCGGCAACTTCGTCTTCAACTCGCCTGGGCGCTACAAGAAGGATGGTTGCGTCCCGTACAGTCTGATCGCCAGATTGTCGCTCTCGATCGAAAGCGAGGATCTCGTTGGAACGGTCACCCTGTATCCGATCCTCAGCGACAACCTGAAGACGAACTACAGGCCGCGTCCGCTTGACCAGATCGAGGCGCTGGTCGCCACGACGGAGTTGGTCGGACGATCGACTGAAGAGTTGTCCGCATCATTGCGCCCATCGCTCGACGATCGAGGTTGGAAGCTCGAGCTGGAGGCGTTCCGCACGCCGCTCTTACAACGGCCCTCTACTGGCACGGGCCCCAGGAACTGAGCAGCTGCGCCAGATCATCGGCGCCGACTCCCGGTGACACGCAAGGGTGGAAATCTGCGGGCACATCATGCTGCGTCCAGTGGCTGATGAGAATCGCGATATCTGCGCCCCCCACGACGCCATCGAAGTTCAAGTCTTCCCTGCACGCAGCGCCGCGCCTGCTGTGGTCTTGGTCATCGAAATGACTCAAGAGCATCGCAAGGTCTTCGGCGTCGACGACTCCGTCTCCAGAGAGATCCGTCGCCTGCGTCGCGATCTCGACACAGGGTCCCCAATCACTCAGGGTCTCGGCGATATCGAGTCCGTTGCGATACCCGTCCCCGTTCACATCTCCAGGGACAATCCACTCTTCCAGCGCCTGCCACATAAGCTCGCTGAAATAGTCGGCCCCGCGCGATGTAGGATGAACTCCATCACGCGTAAATCCATGCCGCGCATGCACGGCGCTTGAGTTGACGCCACCTGCGCGACCATAGAGATCGAGAAAACCGACATCCTCGAACTCTGAAGCGATCGTCTCGAGGATCCGCGCCTTGAGCAGGAACTTCGTTCTGGTATGAAATGCTTCGTAGGGCGAAACAAGAAGAAAAAGCGCGTCGCGTTCGCCGAGGTTGTGGAGGAGTCGCCGATCGCGATCGATGATCGCGCGGAGATTCGACTCGTAGTCCCCGTCCTCAACGAGATACAGGTTGTCATTGGCGCCAACGAAATACATGACGACGTTGGGCACACCGAGCGCTTCATAGAATCCCTGCAACGCCTCATCGCTGGTTATCCGCTCGCACAGCAGATCCTCGGACTTGTGTCCTCCCGTCGCGCTGACGGCGAGTGAGAATCCCGCAAGGCGCTTGTCTTCGGCGTCAACCCGATGGAATCGACCGCCGAGAAACGCCCATTGGCGATGCGCGTTCTCCGAATTCAGGGCGTCAGACACCGGACCATACACCAGCAAGCCCGGATCGTCGGCCCCCGGGTCGCAGTAGACCGGCGGCGTCTGCGCGACGCCCGGCGTTCCCGACGCGCTGAATCCCGCGCTGACGCCGATCTCGAAGCGTGTGGCGCGCACGCGCAGATTCGCAGCCATCTCGGGGTCTTGCCAATAGATCGCTCGGCACTCCATCCGCTCCTGCAGCCATGACTGAGCGCCGAGGTCCGGATGATCATCCCATGCGTCGATAAGCAGCGAAGCGCGCGTCACATCGGCGGCCGCATTCGGAACCACGCCCTCAAACCCAAATCGAAGGTCCTTCGCCGGGCGCGAGTTAATCGACCGCTGTCCCCCGCTGAAGATCTCACCGGGGTTGCGAGATTCACACGTGTGCTCACCGAAGCTCGCTCGCGTTCCATTCACTGTCGTCGCAGAGTGCGCCTGCGTCAGGTCTCCCACCCAGCGCCATGGGCGCCAGGTTCGACGAATGCCGCCGGCGAGACTGTGGCTGCCTCCATCAGAGCTGATCGAATCACCTCTCAACACAAGACGGCAATTCCCCTGCAGGATGCGCCATGCGATTCGCTCAAGCCCCTCATCTTCAGGGAAGTCGCAGTCGGCGCCATCTCCGGCAGAAGCGACGTTCGCAGCGCACAGGGCCATGAGCGCGACGATCGCGCTCGCGACACAGTGCAGCATTCCGAACCTATTCAAGTTCCACAATGATCGACGAACCACGCTCTCTCCACCGAGCCCCCTGCGGCGACTCCGCAGCGTACCGCATGAGCCGCCCGATCCGAAGTCGCCTCTATCGAATGGATCGAACTTCGACTGAATATCGGGCAGAGGCCCCACCTCAGCCGTCAATCTGGGAGAGATAGCCCTCGATCTCCTCCGCCGCCTTCGCATCTGACTTCACCCGAGCGACCTCCAGCCCCCGCCGCAAGGTCCCTCTCGCCAGATCGAGTTCGCCATTGGCCTCCTGCGCCCGCGCTTTGTGGAAATACGCATACGCGTAGGTCGCATCCTGCTCCAGACACTTGTCGTACCACGCGACCGCGTCCTTCAACTCGCCGAGTCGCGCATGCTCCTGGGCGAGCATGTACAGGACGTCCGCGTCCGACGGGTCAATCTCGAGCAGCTTCTGAAGTTGTGGTATGCGACTCATGTCATCTCCTTCACGCGCCGGATCATGGCGCCGATGGAGACTCGCCGCAACTCGAAGAACGAGTCTGCGTATACCTACGTCGGGAACGAGCGTCCGATCGCAGATCGATCGTCCAGCGCATCTGCTGGACGCCAATGCGAGGTATTGCACATGCGAAGAACGCTCTCAGCCGTTTCCTGCGCCGTCGGCGCGCTCGCCGCCGTTCTCAGCCTCGGCCTGCTCACCGCCGCCGGCCCGGCGGAACCCGAGATCATCGAAGCCAACGCCGACGAGGCCATCAACTACTTCGATCCGTCCAGCGTCCCGATCGAACAGGCTTTCGACTTCTACATCGGCGAGTGGGACTACGCCTTCGACAACGGCAATGGGCGCGTCCGCGTCACGAAGAAGCACGATCGTGTCATCGCCGGCGAACTCACCGGTCAGGTGGGCGAACAGACCTTCACCGGCTCGTCGATGGCCGCGTACGCCGCCGACATCGGCGCCTGGCGCCAGGTCTGGACCGACACCTTCGGCTTCTTCCTGTTCATCGACTGCCGCGTCGAGAAGGGCGCGTTCATAGGCGAGTGGGAGATGAACACGCAGCAGGGCCCCAGGGAGTTCCGTCACGTGTTTTCACACATCACACGAGACAGCTTCACGACGGATCTATACGTCCGTGATGGCGAAGGAGAGTGGCAGAACATCCGACATGCGGTATATACGCGCGTCCTGGACCTGCGCTGACACGCCCTATTCTTCCTGCTCCAGCACCGCCATGAAGGCCTCTTGCGGGATCTCGACCGAGCCGATCGACTTCATCCGCTTCTTGCCTTCCTTCTGCTTCTCGAGCAGCTTGCGCTTGCGCGTCACGTCGCCGCCGTAGCACTTGGCGGTGACGTTCTTGCGCATCGATTTGATCGTCTCGCGCGCGATGATCTTTCCGCCGATCGCCGCTTGGAGCGGGATCTCGAACTGGTGGCGCGGAATCTGCTTGCGCAGCTTCTGCAGCAGCATGCGTCCGCGCTGCTCCGCCTTCTCCCGGTGCACGATGATCGCCAGCGCCTCCACAGGATCGCCGTTGATCAGGATGTCCACCTTCACGAGCCGGTCGGAGTGATAGCCGACGATCTCGTAATCCATCGTGCCGTATCCGCGCGTCATCGACTTCAGCTTGTCGTGGAAGTCGTAGATGATCTCCGCCAGCGGCAGGTGATAATCGAGAATCTGCCTGGTGTCCGAAAGGAACTGCTGACTCTTGTAGACGCCCCGACGATTGCCGCAGAGCTTCATCACGTCGCCGATGCAGTCCGTCGGGCAGATGATCTCCATCTTGACGATGGGCTCCAGGATGTCCTCGTAGTAGTTCGGGTCCGGAAGATCCGCCGGATTCGTCACATCCTTCAGCGTGCCATCGGTCATCTTGACCTGGTACGACACCGTCGGCGCCGTCTGCACGATCTCGACGCCGCCCTCGCGCTCGAGTCGCTCCTGGATGATGTCCATGTGCAGCAGCCCGAGGAAGCCGCAGCGGAATCCAAATCCGAGCGCTTCTGAGTGCACCGGCGCATACGTGAAGCTCGCGTCATTGAGCTTCAGGCGCTCGATGGCGTCGCGCAGCGTCTCGAAATCGCTCCCCTTGCCGCCGCTGGCGCCGCTCGTCGCCGGATAGAAATCGCAGAAGACCATCTGCTTCGGCTCTTCGTAGCCCGGAAGGGGCTCGGCCGCCGGATCCGCGTCGATCGTGATCGTGTCGCCGACGCGCACGTCCGCCAGCGTCTTGATTGCGGCGACCATGTATCCGGTCTCGCCGGGTCCGAGTGACTGCGCCTTCGTCGCCTTGGGTGTGTACTTGCCGAGCTCCGTCACGTGCCACGTGCGCCCGGCGCCCATCATGCGAATCTTGTCGCCGACAGTCAGCTTTCCATCGAAGACGCGCACGTACACCACCACGCCCCGATAGTCGTCGTACACCGAATCGAAGATCAGCGCTCGCGTCTTGTCCGTCACCTGCTCGCGCGGCGGCGGCAGCTTGCGGCAGATTCGATCCAGCAACTCATGGATCCCTGCGCCCGTCTTCGCCGAGCACGAGATCGCCTCCTCCGCCGGCAGGCCAAGCACCTGCTCGATCTCCATCGCGACCTCATCCGGCGCCGCCGCCGGAAGATCGATCTTGTTGATGACCGGGATCAACTCCAGATCCTGCTCAACCGCGAGATATGCGTTGGCGACCGTCTGCGCCTGCACGCCCTGCGTCGAATCGACGACGAGCACAGCGCCCTCGCACGCCGTCAGCGCCCGGCTCACCTCGTAGGTGAAATCCACGTGCCCCGGCGTGTCGATGAAATTCAGCATGTACTCCTGGCCGTCGCAGGTGTGATGCACCGTGACAGCTGACGCCTTGATCGTGATCCCGCGCTCGCGCTCCAGATCCATCGAATCGAGTAACTGCTCGCGGCTCTCGCGTTCACTCACGGCGCGCGTCGACTGCAGCAGTCGATCGGCGAGCGTGGACTTGCCGTGGTCGATGTGAGCGATGATCGAAAAGTTACGAATCTGCTGAGCCATTGGTCATCTGGAGCCGCGCCGGACCGGCCCGGGAGGGCGTCAAAATCGGCGGGGCAGGATTGTAGCGGGCGTCGGCGCCCGGGCACGCTACGCTTTCCGCCATGCCCGGCGCCCAGACCTGGATCACCATCTATATCGACGCGATCGGCTACTTCGGTCTCGTCGTCTTCGCCGTCTCCGGCGCCCTCGCCGCCGCGCGCCATCGCATGGACCCCATCGGCTTCATCCTCCTCGGCGCCATCACCGCCATCGGCGGCGGCACGGTGCGCGACCTGCTCCTCGGACGCCCCGTCTTCTGGGTCGAGGAGCCCTACCAGATCCTCCTCCCGGCGTTCGTCGCGCTGCTTACCTACTTCTTCGTGCCGGGCGACGTCGCGCGCCAGAAGGGCATGATCTGGTCAGACGCCCTCGGCCTCGCCGCCTTCGCCGTGCAGGGCGCGCAGATCGCCCTCAGCGAAGGGGCAAGACCGGCCATCGTCATTATCATGGGCGTCACAACCGCCGTCGGCGGCGGACTGCTGCGCGATGTCCTCTGCGGCGAGCGCCCCTACATCGTGCAAGGCGATCTCTACGCCTCAACCGCCCTCGCCGGCGCCAGCGCGCATCTTGTCCTCGTCAACCTCGGCGTCGCCGCGCCGTGGTCCATGCTCGTCGGGTTCATGCTTGTCTTCACGCTGCGCGCATGGGCGATCATCAGCCACATCCAGCTTGGCTGGTATCGCTCGAAGGCCGGCCTGTGACCTAGTCGCCGAGGCGCTTCGGCGTCTGCATCGCATCGAAGTGCATCCACATATCCGTGATCGGAATCAGCGGCTCCGGCAGCCAGCCCCACATCGTAGGCGGACCCGAACTCACCACCGTCGTCGGTGGATGGAACTGAAACGCCAGCGGCAATGTGTGCTCCCCACACGGGAAGTTCCCGAAGAACTTCCACGACTGCCGCAGCGGCGGCGCCTTCGAACCAAGCCGGCGCTGCGCAACGACATTCACAGGAATCCACTGTCCGACGTTCCGCTTCTCGTCATACAGGTAGAACTCGACCCATGATGTCATGTGCGGAATCGAGCTCGGTTGATTGCCCGTCGGGTTCTTGCACTCCGGATCATCATTGAAGACGCCAGAGTTCGCCTCGCCCAGCGAGATCACGGCGTCGTATCCGATCACCACGCGAGCCGGCAGCCCCGCCGCCCGATACATCGCGCACAGCATCGCGGACATATTGAACGGCGAGCCGATCCCCTGGCGCACGGCGAACGCCGCGCCCTGCACCTCAAACCCCGCCCACGCCGCGCGCTTGCCGAAGAGGTATCCCTGATTGTCCGGCTGGTAAAACTGCACGACCTCCGCCGCGAGCGCCTTGGCGAGCATCGCAGGCCGCACGCTCCTCGGATTGTTCTTCGTCCACCTCATCAACAGGGCGAAGAGATCCGGATCATTCGATTCAATGAACTGCGATGGCGAGAGCGACGACTGCACCTCGACCGGCCAGCCCTGCGTCGGCCAGTTGATTCGCATCGCCGCCGCCTCGTTGAACTCGAGCTCCCATGCGCTCATCGGCAGCTCGAAGTGCAGACGCATCTTCTTGCCGCGCACACGCCCCATGCCCCAGCGCGCCAGGCGTGTGCCGTCGGCGTAGCCGTCGAGCAAGACCGGCGTCGTATCAATCGGTTGATTCTCGAACGACAGTTCCGAGGTCATCTTCTCGGGATACGCAATCCCATTCGCGCACCCGGGCATCATCGGAAACACCACGACAGCGCTGTCCAGCTCGAATCGTGTTCGAAAGTCCGTCCGCGAACCGCCCGTGACGACGCGATTGACCCCGCCAAGCACATTCAGATTCGCGCGAACCGTCCAGTCGATTCCATTGAGCGTCCTGAGGAAGGGACCGTCGCCAATGATCGTCGGCGACTGCACGACTGGCGCCGGCGGCTGCTGACCTGCGGGCTGCTGCGGATTCTTCGCCTTCTGCCGTGCGGTCTGCGCCCCGGCCGTGGATGCGACCACCAACGCCGCAATCACCACGCCAGCCCCGGCGATCAACCCAGCACGCCCAACGAGAAGTCGTCTCATGGTCGCCATTCCTTCCTTCAAAGGAATACTACGCGTCGATCACGCCATGCGTTCCATCAGAAAGCCGAGCGCTCACAACGCCGCCAGGCGCTCCGAGACTTGCTTCCGGTGCAGCGCATCCGCCAGGTCGTCCATCTCCCCCTCCAGCACGCGCTGCAGGTTGAAGGACTCGTTCACGCGGTGGTCCACCGCCATGTTGTCCTTGTAGCGATACGTGCGTATGCGCTCGGAGCGCCCCGCGCCGCCGATCTGACCGGACCGCGCTGCGTCTCGTTCTGCACGCTGCTTTTCCAGCTCCAGCTCATACAGGCGCGCACGGAGCAGTCGCCACGCCTTGTCACGATTCTGGCGCTGGCTCTTCGATTCCTGCATGCGCACTTCAACGCCCGTCGGCCTGTGAATCAGGTGCACGGCCGTCGCCACCTTGTTCACGTTCTGCCCGCCCGGACCCTGCGCCGTCGTAATGTGCTCATCCACGTCATTCGGATCGACCGAGATGTCCACTTCCTCAGGCTCGGGAAGCACCGCCACCGACGCCGTCGAAGTGTGAATCCGACCCTGCGACTCCGTCGCCGGCACGCGCTTCACGCAGTGCACCCCCGCCTCATGCGAAAGCTCCGACCACACGCCCTCGCCCGACACCGTCGCCACGACCGCCTTCAAGCCGCCGCCGCCCGCGCCGCTGACGGCTTCCGCCAGGTCCATCACCTCAACCTTCCACCCCTGCGCCGACGCCCGCTTCGTGTACATCTCTAAGAGATCGCGCGCCCAGAGCCCGGCTTCATCGCCGCCGACGCCGGCGCGGATCTCCAGAATCACCGATCCAATTCCGCGATCGTCGGCCGTCACGAGTTGCTCGAGGATCTCCTCTGAAAGTGACGACACGCGTCCTTCCACATCCGGAAGCTCCTCGCGCGCAAGCTCGGCGAGCTCCGCATCTTCGCCCGACTCAATCGCGCCGGAAAGCTCCGTCATCTCATCGAGCAGGGAACAGAACTGCTTGTACCGATCGACGACCGGGTCCAGCGCCGCCTTCTTAATAGAGAGCTCGCGGATCTTCGCATGATCCGCGAGCGTCTCGGGATCGCCCAGCGACCGCTCCAGTTCGTCGCGCCGCGCCGAAAGCTCATCGAGCTTCGCGCGAACGCTCTCCGGGATGGTCTCATGCGCATTCGTCACGAATGAGCATGGTAGCAGGCGACCTCCCCACTATTCCGAATGCGCGACACCGATCGCGCGCTACGGGCAGGGTCCCCACAATCCAATCAGCTCCGCAAGATCCGTAGCGTTCACCACGCCATCGAAGTTCACATCGCCCAGGAGCAAGGTCCCCGCCGGCGCCGTCGCGCCCCACGTGCCGATCAGCAGCGCCAGATCCGAAGATCCAACCGCGCCGTCCCCGTCCAGATCAGCCGAGCACGGAGGCGCCGTCATCGCAGTCGCGCCGACGACCTCCGTCCGAATCCCCACGCCATACGTATCAAATGGATACGTCGGATCGTGAAACAGATCATCCTCGATCGCAATGCGAAGGAAATCACCCGGAACGAGCTGCAGCCTCATCTCAAGCTGAGGCAGCCCGTCATACAACAGCACCAGATCGCCGATCGCCCTCGGATCCAGAGGCGCTTCAATGAGCCCCGCATCCGAACCCGGAACCGTCTGCAGCTGCGCAGGATCGAAGAACCCCGCAAACACCGGCGGCCCGCCGAGCCCATCCGAGAGCTCGACGATCATCGGACTTGTCAGAAAATGCTCTGACGCCGCGAAGAAGAAATGCGGCAGCTCAACCGCGTGCAGAGTCGGATCATCCTCCAGCGCATCCTCCTTGATCCGCGCCCAGAAATCCGGCCCCGTCGCCAGTCCAAGCGTCTTCCCCTCGTCACTCCCAGGCACAGGCTCGCCCTGCTTCGGCTCACCCGGAATGGCGCTCGGCGGTCGGCAGACGTTCTTGTCCTCCTGGAACCCGTGTCCGAAGAGGAACATCGTCACCGTCTCTTTCCCCGGATTCATATCAACACACGCCTTCAGGTCCATCAGCGCCTTCATGAAGTTCGCCTTCGTCCCCGGCCCGCTCATCTTCCCGCCCTCCGGCAGGTTCTGATTCGAGTACTGGTTGTAATACAGGTGCTCCTCGGTGAACCCCAGCGCGCGCAGGCACTTGTAGAGCTCCCGCACCGGCGCAAAGTACAGACTGTTGCAATCCCCGCCGAAGACCAGCGCATGGCTGGACATCATCCCTTCATCAATCTTCAGACCCTCATTCGCCCCCGGACCCGCCTTGTACTGCGCATCCTGATCAAGATCGTCATCCGCGTTCGCATCAGCGTCCGCCGAATCATGCGCCTGCTTCACCGTCGGCTTCGGCATCGCCTTGATCCGCTTTGTTAGATACGCCTTGTAGCTGAAGTAATAATTGCTTCCCACCTTCAGCCGCCCGGGCGGATTTTCATTGATGTTCCCGCACCCATCCTCAGATGAGTCGCACTCATCAATGCTCGTTCCAATGACATACTTCGGCGTCAACCCGTTGTCAGCGTCCATCGCCGCCTTGATCAGCCCGCCATCGTTGCACACATCCGTATAGATGTTCACCTGCTGCGCATTGCCCAGCTTGTCATTCAACATCTTCACGATGGAAGGCCACGTCACACGCTTCTTGCCGTTCAGCTCGCCATCCTCATTCTGCATCCGCAGAACGATCCCAGTCTCCTTCACCTTCTCGTTGGCAAGCGCAGGCGCAACGAAGAGCGCCGCAAGACCAGCGGCCAGCAACGGCCGCGCAATATGTCGATTCAGGATTCCCACTGTCCGGACCTCCGAGTCATTCGGTGTCTCGCCCGGTCAGCTCGCGGCATTGCCCATGCCATGGGAGCGACTCCGGGCCTTTCATCAGCAGGACTTGGAAACGCCGGCTCACGACGAATCCGGCGCGACGAACTCCCAATTCCGGCCCGCCGCATCGCCGACCCCACTGGCGCATCGAAAAAGCCCCTCGCCGAAGCGAAGGGCCTTTCAAAGACGGGGGCTTGTTGAAGAGTGATCAGGCCGCTCGATCGAGCGAAACCCGGATCACTTCTTCTTGTTCTTGAAGTAGTTGCCCTGGAACTTCCGCTGGAACTTCTCCACGCGTCCTGCGGCGTCCACGAAGGACTGCTTGCCCGTAAAGAAAGGATGCGAGCCGGACCAGACGTCCACATGCATCTCCGGCACCGTCGCACCGACGGTCATGACGACCTCGCCGTTGAAGTAGACCTTGCAGCTCGGGTAAAAGGTCGGATGGATGTCCTTCATGGCAGTCTCTGGCTCACAGTCAGGGATTCATATTGGTTTCGGCGCCGGAACCCGAAGGCCCTCGGCGGCCACCCGCCCGGATTCTCCAGGGAACCCCCCAGGGCCCCTCTCCGAACAGGATCGGGGAGTGTAGCGAAAGCCGCGGGCCTGGCAAGCCGACACTTGATTCTGAGGACGGACGGGCTATCTTCACGTCCCTCCCCGGCCCCGCCCGGGAATCCCCCTTCAGGCCCCGCCAGAAGGGATTTCGTGCAACCAGATCCCCGATAGCTCAATGGTAGAGCGAGCGGCTGTTAACCGCTAGGTTGTAGGTTCGAGTCCTACTCGGGGAGTTCAACGCCCGGAGCGAACGCGCACCGGGCGTGTTCTTTGCGCGATTAGGACGGAAGTCGAGGATGAATGCGGAGGTGCGCAGCTGCTTGATCAGATGTCCGGTAGTGACTGCCGGCCCTCTGGGACTTGAGATAGAGGATGGTCGGGCAGATACTAGTACCGTGCCAGACCGCTCAAGCATCTCCAAGACTGAGTTAGTGGGGACACGGAAGAACCCCGCAGCCGTCGCACTCGGACGTCTTGGCGGACTCAAGGGCGGTCGCGCCCGGGCGGTACGACTCTCCGCCGAGCGACGATCTGAGATAGCGCGCATCGCCGCCAATAAGCGGTGGAGTTCTGTCCGGAAGGAATCGGGATGAACAAGACTGAGACAACGAATAGCCCACTTCAACTCCTGATGAAACAAGGCGACTGCTTCGCTGACTCAGAGCAGTGTGACATCCTGTTCTTCTATGGACGCACACGCGAGCCGGTCGACGACGAACTCATCGCTCTCGTAAAGCGGCGAAACAGAAGAAGCAATCTGCTGCTGATGCTAGATACTGGGGGCGGGTCGCCAGATTGTGCGTATCGAGTAGTTCGGTTCCTGCAGGAACACTACGACCAGGGCCATGGACGCATCACCGTGTTTGTCGATCGCTACTGCAAGAGTGCAGGAACATTGATGGCGCTGGGGGCGGACGAGATCGTCATGTCCGATGGCGCTGAACTGGGACCTCTTGATATTCAAGCACTTGAGAAAGACGAGATCGCAGAATACGGGTCAGGCTTGAAGGCCAGCACTGCGATCACCTCCGTCCGATCGGCAGCGATTCAGACTTACGAAGAGTGCTTCAATCATCTGCGACTCGGCCGCCGACACCGATTCCCAACGAAGTTGGCCTCAAGGGTGGCAACTGACATCGCCGTCGGCCTCTCCAAATCTCTCGCTCGCCAGATTGATCCGATGCGACTAGCTGAGATGGCCCGTGCGATGGCGATCATGGAGCAATACGCCTGCCGCATCTCGACCAACAATGTCAAAGACCGGACAATCAGCAAGTTGGTGGCGCAGTATCCCGATCACGGATTCGTGATCGACCGTCAGGAGACGGCTTTGCTGTTCCATAACGTCCGACCTCCCACGGAGGCCGAAGCGTTCTTGGCGCTTCTCGCGAATGCAGCGCTGCCAGAACTTCAAGCCTCTTCGAGCGGAGAGACGACAATCAGGTTCCTATGTTCCCCTGTTGAGACACCCGACGGATCAGAACCAGAAGAGACTCAAGCTGAGGAGTCTCACGGAGGAAGTGGAAATGAGCCAACTGTCACCACAGACGCAAAAGGAGATAGCACGATTGAGCTCAAGGACGGCTCGGCTACTCCAACTCTCAGAGACGGGGACGACGTATCCTCATCGAAAAACGGTACCCCCGAAGACCTCGGTGCCGTGCCCACCTAAGAAAGCCGCTGGAACAGAGCAGCAAGGCAAGTAGCAATCGAGAATGTTTACCAAGACCCTGCTCCACTGCGGGGTCTTTTCTTAGCGCAGAAATTGCGCCGATGTCGAGGTAACCGGTGATCTGCGTTCTCGATCCGTTCCTTTGATCCATCGAAGCAATGAGATGTCAGCACCGGGCGAGCCGGCAAGCTCACTCCTGCCCATCCATCGCAGCTCTCCACTCAACGAACTCCGCCATCGCCGTCTCGCCCTGCGGCGAGTCCTCGTCAACTATGGAGATCGCGTCACTCAACAGCCCCTCCGCGACCTCCCGATTCCCAAGCCCATACTCCGCCTTCGCCAGCAGAAACAACACCGGGAATCTGTACACCGCGTCCGGGAGTTGGCGCGCATCGACGATTGACAGCGCCCGGCGCATCGACGCGGCCGCGTCGTCGTAACGCCCGACGTCCAGCAGCGTCTTGCACTGTGTTGTCAGCAGCACCGCCACATGCGGATGGTCGGGCCCGAGAAGGGATTCGAACATCGCAAGCGCCCGATCAAGATTCGCGAGCGCCTCTTCGGTCTTCCCCTGCACGCTGAGCAGATTCGCGAGTGTGACGATGCCGATGGCGGTCCCGAGGTCCGCCCCCTCGTAGAGCTCGTCATACATCCGCAAAGACGTGCGCACAGAGGCTTCCGCTTCCTCCATCCGGCCAAGCTGCATGAGCAACCGCCCCAGGTTCATATGCATCGCGGCGACGGAGGGAACAGTGCGCGGATCGAGTTCCTCCCGGAGCCGGATCGCTTCCCGATACAGGCGCTCCGCTTCCTCGAGTTCGCCGGACTCCCTGCGAATAATCGCAATCGAGTTGAGCACGCTCAGACGCATCTCGTGATACGAATCCGGATGCTGCTCGAGCACGGCAAGCACGCGATCGAAGTCTTCCAGCGCGTCCTCAAACTGACCGTTCCGCCGTCTGGCTTGTCCTCGCGCCATCAGCGTGGCGATTCCAATCTCCGAGTCAGCCCCGCTGCCGCGCAGATCAAGAGCGTGCTCGGCGTGCGCTAACGCGCCATGGAAATCACCGAGCTGAATCGCGAGCAGCGCGCGCTCCGTGAGATGGTCGGCGTACGCACTCGTGTCCTCACCGTGCTCAGCAAACACCGCGAGTGTCTCATCCATGATCTCAGCCGCGCGCTCGTGCTCGCCGGCGTATCGGTGCGTGCCGCTCAGGTCCAGCGCCGCACTGAGCCGATCGGGGTGCGACTCTTCGTGGTGCGCCGCGTAGATCTCTCTCGCGCGCTCGAGATGCTCAACCGATGGGCCGAACTCATTGAGCCGGCCGTAGGTTCGACCGACCACCACGTGCATCTCCGCGCGTATCAGCGGCTGATCAACAAGCTCCTCGTCAATATCCTCAGCCGCACGATCGAGCACGACCATCATCAGCTCCGTGTCACGACCCGCCGCCTCCATGGGTGTCACACTGAAAAGCAGCGACTCGAGGAAACCAGCGGTCACCTCCGAGTGCGTCAGCGCCAGCTCCGTGCGCGTCAGCGCCTGCTCGGCGATCTCCCGCTGCTTGAGCTCGCGGCGCAAGGCCGTGCCCGTCGCAACGAGACCGGCGACGAGCATGAGCACAAGCAGAACCACGCTCGTGACCAGCCCCACATGGCGGCGCACGAACTTCTTCATCAGGTACACGCCGCTCGGCGGATGCGCCAGGATCGGCTGATTCGTCAGATACCGCCGGATGTCATCCGCGAGCGCGCCCGCGCTCTGATAGCGCGCGTCCTTTTCTTTCCGGATCGCCTTCGCGACGATCGTCTCGATGTCGCCGCGATATCGCGTGTCCACCCGGCTGAGCCTGTCCGGCGACTCCTCCTGAATCGTTCGAACGGCTTCGAGAAGCGAGACCGTCGAAGTCGCGTGCGGCAACCGCCCGCTCAGCAGCTCGTAGATCACGACCCCGAGCCCGTACACGTCGCTGCGCGCGTCGATGTCCTCCGGTGATCCCCCAGCCTGCTCCGGACTCATGTACGCGATCGTCCCGACGATCTGCCCGAGTTCGGTGACGCGCGTGGCTTCGATATCCGCATCCGTGATGCGCGCGATGCCGAAGTCCAGCACGTGCGGCTGCCCCGACGAATCAACCAGAATGTTCGCAGGCTTCAGATCGCGATGAATCACGCCCCGCTGATGCGCATGATCGACGGCCTCGCACACCAGCGCCCCAAGCTCGAGGCGCTCTCGCGTCCCGAGACTCGCCTTCTCTGCGTATGCCGTGAGCGTCTCACCTTCGATCAGCTCCATGATGATGTACGGCGTCGGGCTTCCCAGTGCCGAGTCCACGCCGATGTCGTAGATCTGCGCGATCCCCGGATGGCGCAGCAGCGCCAGCGCATCCGACTCTCGCTGGAACCGGCGCATCATCGACGAGCTCACCAGCCTGGAGCTCAACACTTTGATCGCCACGCGCCGTCGCGGCGCCAGCTGCTCCGCCTCCCACACCGTGCCCATCCCGCCGGCGCCCAGCTGTCGAATGATCCGGCATCCACCAAACTCCGAGGGCATTTCAGTTTCGGAGTTCGCAGCGGAGAACTGATCACCCGCGGCAAGCGCATCATCCGCCATCGGATCATCATCTCGATCAGCGACCTTCAGCAGCCGAAGCACTTCGGATCGCAACGCCGCGTCGTCTCCGCACGCCTCATCGACGAAGTGAAGTCGATCGGGGCCGGACAGGCCGTGCGCTTCGTGGAAGATCTCCTGAAGCCGATGATGAGATCCCTGCTCGCTCATTCCTCATCATCCTCGAGCAATCGGGCGCGGAGCCACGCCCGGGCGAATGTCCAGTCCAGCGTCACCGTCCGCTTGGAGATCCCGAGCACCTCCGCGACCTCGTCGATCGTGAGCCCGGCGAAGAAGCGCATCTCGACGATCGTCGCCTGTCGATCGTGAATCTGGGCAAGCGCGGTGAGCGCCTCGTCGAGATCGGCCGCGTCATACGTTGACTCGTCGTCGGAATCCACGAGACCGCTCAGCGTCACCCGGTCGCTGCCGCCGCCCCGCTTGAGCGCCGCTCGCCCTTTCGCGTGGTCGGCAAGAACATAGCGCATCGTCTTCGCGGCGATCGCGAAGAAGTGCTGCCGATCCTCGATGCGCAGTTCACTGTTGTTCGCCAGACGCATATACGCCTCATGCACCAGCGCCGTCGGCTGAAGCGTGTGGCCGGGTCGGCCCCGCCGCAGATACGAATCCGCCAGCGATCGAAGCTCGTCATAGATCGCCGGAAGCATCTGTGCGACAGCGGACCCGTCGTCCTGCGAGATGAGGCTCAGGAGCTCCGTCTGTCGCTCAGTGTCCAACCCCATGACCTGAGTTTACCAGCGCTCGCAGATGCGCCTTTCCCTTTTCCGGAGACGCCTGAGGCCGCCCGAATCCCCCTTATCTGCGACTTCGCGCTGAATCACCGGCCATTGAGCGAACTGCCTCCCAGCCCCGATCGCGAAATTCTCCTCTCTTCGTTGCGCGATGACGGCGCAGACATCGAGGTCTCTATAGACGGCCCCATCTCGGGCGTCATCTCTCACTCGAGAAGAAGGAACCGAACTATGTCAATCGCACAAATCAACCGAACCCGCACGCTCGCACTCCTCTCCTGCAGCTTCGCGATCAGCGGCGCCGCCAACGCCGCCATGCTCCAGCTGGATTTCAGTGCGACCTACAACGAGATCCGTGGCGAGCAGTACGTGATCGGCAATCTCGCGGATCTCCCAGCCGATGTCACGGTGAGCGGCACGGTGACCTGGGACAGCAGTCTCTCCCCGTTCCTCCATAACGGTGTGAGCAATCGCGCCTACGAGTACACGTCGTTCGACGCTGTGGTTGAGGGATCTTTCGTCGACTTTGATTCGAACCTGAGGGATGTGGGCATCACACCGAGCACCCCTGCAGTGCCGGATAGCTTCAACAACCTCGAGGTTGCGCACCACAATCCTACGAACGGCTCGAGCCTGACCTGGAACAACGTCAACTGGTCGCCGCCCGCCGGATTCGGCTCAGGGGTATTCAGTATCCATTCGGGGCAGATCAGCGCGATGCCCTTCTCCATCTCACCGCTGCCTTCAGCTCCGGGCGACTATTACGGCGCCATCCCATTCTGGCTCCAGTTCCGCTTGCAGGACTTCGGCGCCAGCACCCACTACTCCTTCCATGACCCCGTCTCCACGAGCTTTGTCGTGACGGAGGTTCCCACGCCCGGCGCCGCCGCCCTCTTCGGAATCGCCGGCCTGGTTGCGACGCGCCGGCGTCGCCGCTGAATCTTCAGACAACCCTGCATCCCCTCACGGCCCGGGCATATCCCCGGGCCGTTGTCGATAGGCCGAGGCGCGACGCTACAGAGAGCGAGCCATGCGAGTTCTTCGAACTTCTTTGCGCGATGACGGCGCAGACATCGAGGTCTCAATAGACGGCCTGATCCCGGGCGTCATCGCACATACGCAAAGAAGGAAGAGAACAATGTCAATCACAAGAACCAGACTGACCAGCGCGATCGCACTCCTGTCCTGCAGCCTCGCCATCGGCGGCGCCGCCAACGCCGCAATGCTCAGGCTGGATTTCACTGCGACCTTTGATGAACTCGAGGGTTTCGATCACAGCCTCGGCAACCTGGTGACATTCCCCGCAAACATCACCATGAGCGGTACGGTGACATGGGACAGCACGATCTCCCCGTACGCCAGCAATGGCGTCAACAGCCGCTCCTGGGAGTACGCGTCGTTCGAAGCCGTGGTTGAGGGTGGATTCGTAGGTTTCGGTTCCATACCCAGGGATGTCGGCATCACAGCGAGCACTCCCGCGGCGCCAGGTGGGTTGAATCACATCCAGGGTGTGCACAGACCCGGGAATGGCTCCGAGCTGTACTGGAAGAACAGCAACTGGGCGACGCCCCCCGGCTTCGCCAGTGGGGCATTCGAGATCAATACCTTCGAGGTCGCCGCGATGCCTCTCTTCGCATCGCCGCTGCCTTCAGATCCGGGCGACTACTACGGCGACATCCCGTTCAACATCCGGTACGACCTCATCGACTTCGGCTTCAATTCCGAATACAGCATCCGAAACCCCGCCATCTCCAGCTTCGTCGTGACGAAAGTCCCTGCGCCCGGCGCGGCCTCCCTGCTCGGACTCAGCGGAATCATCGCCATGCGCCGCAAGCGCTGATGCGGCGCCTTCTCTGTGCGCACCGCGCATCGAGATGACATTCGTCCGCGAGTTCTGAACACAAAGAGAGAAAAGGAAGACAACATGCTTCAGAACAGAATAAAAACGACCGCAACGCTCACACTCTTGTACTGCAGCTTCGCCATCGCCGCCGAGGCAAACGCCGCAATGCTCCAGCTTGACTTCTTCGTGACCTTCGACCATGTCAGCGGAACCGAGTTCAGCACCGGGCAGTTCGGGGATCTCCCCGCGCACGTCACGATGAGTGGCAGCGTGACCTGGGATACCAGTTTGCCTCCCTTATCCAGTGACGGCGTGAGCAATCGCGACTGGGAGTACACGTCATTCGAAGCTGTCGTCGCCGGATCATTTCTCGATTTCGATTCGAACGCCACAGGTGTCAGCTTCACACCGAGCACCCCGGCAGTTCCGGGTAATGGCAACGGCCTCGCGACAAGTCTCAATGCGGGGTCTGGCGATACCTCCATGTCTTGGATCAACTCGAACTGGACGATGCCCGCCGCATTCTCCGGCGGGTCGTTTGGCATCTTCTCGCCGGGCATCAGTGCGATGCCCCATATCACGTCGCCTCTGCCATCAGACCCAGGTGATTACTACGGCGACAGTCCGATTCAGCTCATCTGCACCTTCAGCACGCACGACAACGACATCTACTCCTTCGTTGACCCCTCCATTTCCAGCTTCGTCGTGAGAGAGGTCGTCCCCGCGCCCGGCGCGGCCACCCTGCTCGGCCTCAGCGGAATCATCGCCATGCGCCGCAAGCGCTGAGACGAATGATCCTCATCCAGAAACAGATACACACAAGGAATCGAATGATGTCACACCGACTCATCAACTCAGCGTGCGCCCTCGTGTTGCTCGCCGCCACAAGCGCACACGCCGCGACGCTCGAACTCTCGTGGACCGACCCGGCACTGGACCACACCAACGGAACGATCGATCTCACTGGCATGAGCCTGACGATCGACAATACAACCGGAGAGTTCGAGATTCAGGCGGACTTCAACCCGGACTTCCCCTTCTCAAATCCCACTGGCGCGTTCTACATCGTCAACCTGAACCTCTACAACACCACGAATCCGAACGATGTCACGCCCGAAGAGCCGGATGGAGTCCTCGTTTCAGTGAATACCATCTATGAGTATGTCGTTGAGCCGACGACCCAACTCATCATCACAGGGATTCACACTGGATACATCGGATGGCAAGCGGGTGACGAGATTGCGAACAGCTCATCGATCGCGACGCCCGGATTCATCTACGGCTCCGGCGTCTCGCACGGCGGCCAGGGCCTCGATGGAGTCGACGCCGCACTTGTTGTCATCCTCGAAGGAGCGAACTGCCCCGGCGACTTCAACGCCGACGGCATGGTCGGCGCCACAGATCTCGCCACACTCCTTGGCAACTGGGGTTCAGCCGATCCAACCTATGACCTCGACGGCAGCGGCGACGTCGGCGCCGGCGATCTCGCGGACCTCCTCGGCCGCTGGGACCCGTGCCCGACCTGAAGTCATCTGTTGGATTGATACGCGCGTGATCGAAGAGCTGCGCTGTTAGCGCCTGTCCCACCGGGCCCGATCTCCTCCCCCTCATCTCCAATCTCACTGCGCACCCCGCCCCCCGCTTACGCCTCTCCTCTCAGGGGACAGTGAGGCGACCGCCTTTGTTCGCGGGCGCCTGATCCAGCGGGACGCCGGGGCGCTTTTCGGGGAGACGCCCCGGCGCCCCCGCTTTCTTCGACCCGCTCGCGTCCGAGGCAGGCGCATCCATGCGCACGTCTGAAAAGAACACGCGCAGAAAGCCCGGAGATGGGAACCAACGCATCAAACTCGAATCTGTCCATCACGGCGCATCCCCGCCAGCCGATTCGGAAGCCTCTCTATGCCGGCGCCGCGATACACTTCACGTTCGTTCACTCTTTCCCAAGCGCCGACGTGGAGCCCCCACCATGCCGGAGGACAACGGCGACCCCACGACCACGCTCTCTGGCGCCGTCGATGGCGACAAGCTGGCCGCGGCTGACCTCTTCGAACTCGTCTACGACGAGCTTCGTGTCGTCGCCTCGCGCGCCCTTCGACGCGAACGACCCGATCACACCCTCCAGCCGACCGCGCTGGTCCACGAGTTGTATGAGCGCATGATCGACCACGACCGCGTCGATTGGCGCGGAAAAGACCATTTCGTCGCCGTCGCCGCACGCGCCATGCGCCGCGTGCTCATCGACCACGCGCGCAAGAAAAAATCCCTCAAGCGCGGCGGCGACGCCCGCAAGCTCCCCCTCGACGGCGCCATGGGCGTCAGCTTCGACAAGCTCGATGAGCTCGACCTGCTCGCTCTCGACGAAGCACTGGAAAAACTCGCCGCGCTCGACGAACGCCAGAGCCGCCTCGTCGAGCTGCGCTTCTTCGGCGGCCTGAGCGTCGCCGAAGCCGCACGCATCATGGGCGTCTCCAAGCGCACCGCCGATGTGGACTGGAGCATGGCCCGCGCCTGGCTCCACCGGGAACTCGCTGAAGACCTCCCCGACGAGGACGACGAGTCATGAACGACAACGAGCGCCATCAGAAAATCCGCGCGCTCTTCGAGCAGGCGATGAAGCTCTCGCCCGACGAGCGCAAGGCGCTCCTTGATAAGGAATGCGAAGGCGACGACGAACTCCGGCGCGAAGTCGAAGCGCTCCTCGAGCACAACGACATGGCGACGATGAGCTTCCTCGAGCCGCCCGCGCCTGATATCGGCCAGCAACTGGCGCAGAAGCTCAAGGACTTCGAGAAGCCGCCGGAGAAAATCGGCCCCTATCGCGTGCTGGAAACGCTCGGCGAAGGCGGCATGGGCGTCGTCTACCTCTGCGAGCAGACCGAGCCCGTCAAGCGCCGCGTCGCCATCAAGATCATCAAGCTCGGCATGGACTCCAAGGAAGTCCTCGCGCGCTTCGAAGCCGAACGCCAGGCGCTCGCCTGGATGGACCATCCCGGCATCGCCAAGGTCTTCGACGCCGGCATCTCCGAAGAAGGCCGTCCCTACTTCGTCATGGAGCACGTCCGCGGCGTGCCCCTGACGCAGTATTGCGATCTCAACAAGCTCGATGTCGAAGAGCGCCTCGCCCTCTTCACGCAGGTCTGCGACGCCGTGCAGCACGCCCACCAGAAGGGCGTCATCCACCGCGACCTCAAGCCCTCCAACATCCTCGTCACGGCCAGCGGCAAAGCGCCGCGCCCCGTCGTCATCGACTTCGGCGTCGCCAAGGCCACCGCCGCCACGCTCACCGCCCGCACGCTCTTCACGCAGCAGGGCCAGCTCATCGGCACGCCCGAGTACATGAGCCCCGAGCAGGCGGAGATGACCTCGCAGGACATCGACACGCGCAGCGACATCTACTCCCTCGGCGTCGTCCTGTACGAACTCCTGACCGGATCCCTGCCCTTCGACTCGCGCACCCTGCGTGAAGCCGCGCTCTTCGAAATCCAGCGCATCATTCGCGAGGAAGAGCCGCAGAAACCCAGCACGCGATTGAGCAGTCTCGGCGATCGCTCCGGCGACATCGCAAGCGCGCGCCGCGTCGATACGACCATCCTCTCGCGACAGCTTCAGGGCGATCTCGACTGGATCGCCATGCGCGCCTTGGAAAAGGATCGCGCCCGGCGCTACGCAACCGCCACCGAACTCGCGGACGACATCAATCGTCACCTGCGCCACGAACCCGTCCTCGCAAGCCCGCCCAGCATCGTCTATCGCACGCGCAAGTTCACGCGCCGCCATCGCGGGCTCGTCGCGTCCGTCGCCATCATCGGTCTCGCCCTGACGGCCGGCGTCATCGGCACTACCTGGCAGGCGCGTCTCGCCATCGCCGCCCGCGATCGCGCAGAAGCCCGCGACGAAGCCGGACGCACGATCGCCCGCGCGCTTCTCGGCGACGTGCACGAGTCCGTCGTGCGTCTCGACGGCGCCACCGATGCGCGCAGATCAATCATCGACGCCGCAGGCGTCTATCTCGCTGATCTCGAACGTCTCGCCGAAGACCGTCCGGAACTCGAACGCGAGATCGCGGAGATGTACGAGCGCATGGGCGACCTCGCCGGGCGCTCGCGCACGGGCAATCTCGGAGATGGCCAGGGCGCCGAAGACGATCTCGCACGCGCCGTCGAACTCCGCCGCTCGATCGTCCGCTCGACGAAAAGCACATCCAAGGATCACGAAGCGCTCGCCTCCGCGCTGGCGCGCCTCTCGGAGGTCCATCGCGATCGCGATGAGCTCGACGAGGCGCTCTCGATCGGCGAGGAGTCGCTGGCGGTCCGGCGCGCGATCCTCAAGGCGGCGCCCGGATCAGACGACGCCGAGCGCAAGGTCGCCTGGAGTCTCGCCGTCGTTGGCGCTGCGCAGTTCAAACGCGGCGAAGTCGATGAGGCGCGCGCCTCCTACGAGGAGTCCGAGACGATCCGGCGGACGCGTCTCACGCGCAGTCCGGACGATCGTGACGCAAAGGATGACGTCTGCGTCATTGCTCTGCGCCTCGCAGCAGTCGCGTCGAACCAGAAACAGTACGACCGCGCCCTGGAACTCAACGCAGAAGCCGTACGCCTCCGCACCGAACTTGCCGCAGGCGCCCCGGAGCATGAAGACGAGGCGAAGCGCGAGCTGATGTGGGCCCTCTACTTCCGGGGGCAGAGCCTGTACTTCCTCGATCGAGTCGTGGACGCGCTCGACGACTTCCAGCGCGCCTCGGAGTTCGCAGTCACGCGCTTCGAACTCGATCCGACCAACGTCCAGGCCAGCAAGGACCTGCGCAACGTGCTCAGCGCCAGGGCCATGGTCGCCTCGAAGCTCGAAGATCCGAACCGAGCCTCCAGCGAATCGCAGGCCATCTCGAACATCCTCCAGCGCGCCGTGACACTCGCGCCGCAGGACACGCGCCTCGAAGCCCTCGCCGAGCGTCTTTCCGGATAACGAGCGCCTCAAAGAGCAACGCCTGCTTTTCGGACGAAGCCGCGCCGAATCGGGTCTCTCGCCGCCTGCGCCCGCTTCCGTCGAGCGAATTTCAGACACCACGCGAGGATTGCGCTACGCCCGCACATACCCCTCGGATAGCATGGCCACCCGGGAGAAAGTCCTTAGGAAATGCGCAGTCTGCTGGCCATTTGCGCGTCCCATGTCAGGGCGTCAATCCATGACGGCGGCGCATCCTGAGATGAGGTCTTCGACATGCTGAGTCGTTATTCGAAGTTTGATCTGAGCCGCCCTGCGATCTGCGCCGCCCTGCTCGCCGCGCCAGTTGCGCTTGCGGGATCGACGCAGCCATTCCCGGAGAACCCGATCGATCCCGGACCGAACACGACCGCCCAGGTCGGCGACGGTCCCAACGCCATCTGGGCCGCCGATCTCGACGGCGACATGCGCATTGATGTCATCACCGCCTGGATCACCTCCGACGAGATCGTCTGGTATCGCAACCTCGGCGGCGCCCCACCGACATTCCAGGAGTACGCACTCACCAATCCCGGCGCTGGCATCGTCGCCGAATCCGCCACATGGGTCATCGCCGATGACAACGACAACGACGGCGACATGGATATCTTCGCCGTATCCCGAGGCGACGACAAAATCGTCTGGTGGGAGAACAACCCCGACGACCTCGCGGATCCACTCCCGGACGACCGCTTCGTCCAGCGCATCATCACGCGCGCGCTCGATCCCGGCATGAATCAGGTCCAGGGCAACACCGACACACCGCGCGTCGTTCGCCTCGCCGACATCGACAACGCCGACGGCGACAAGGAAGTCGTCTTCTGCTCCCGCCGCGATGGCAGCGTCGGCTACTTCCCAACAGTCAATGGCGTCCCGCCCGAGTTCACGGATATGACGCCCGACCCCGGGCCCGTCCCCATCTACATCGCGCGCGATCCGAGCAAAGCGAACGGCATCGCAGATCCCGTCGTGGACGCGCCTGTCTCACTCGATGTCGGCGACATCAACGGCGACACCTTCATCGATATCGTGGTCGCGGCTCGCGACGACAACATCGTCTGGATCTTCCTCAACGATGGCATGACGCCGCCCTCATTCAACTCATTCCAGCTCGAGACGGCGCCCATGACGCCGGCGGTCTTCGATGAGCCGGTGTGGGTCGAACTCGCCCATCTGAACGCAGATATGGCGCTCGACATCCTCGTCTGCTCCAGTGAGAACGACAAGATCGCCTGGTACGCCAACGATGGCGCCGCCATGCCCGCGTTCACCGAGAATATCGTCACCATCGACCCCGTCATGAACGACGTCGGAACAGAGGGCTTCCTCGACGATCCGCGCTTCGCCACCGCCGCCGATATCGACGGCGACGGCGACACGGACATAATCTCCGGCGCCTCCGATGAAGGCACCGTCGCCTGGTTCGAAAACACCGGCGTCCTCGACGACACGTCGCCCATTCATGTCATCACCGAATATGCGCTCTCTTCACGCGCCGCCTTCCTCGCCGATCTCGATGACGACAACGACCTCGACGTCCTCAGCGGCTCATCCCAGGATGACGAACTCTCCTGGTTCGGACTCAGCGTTCCCGCCGCCGAGAACCTCAACACCCTCCAGACCTACAACTGCATCGCCGACGCCATCGACGACGCCTCGAGCAGCGACGTCATCCGCGTCGCCGAAGAAGCCATCGACGCCGAACCAACCATCGACTACGACGGCAAGCAGGTCACCCTCGAAAGCCGAGGCAAGTTCGATCAGCCGAGCGACGGCGACTACACCCTCACCGATGGCGCCATGCTCAGCGCCGCCACCGGCGAAGACGTCCTGCTCGACGCCGACACCACCGTCTCGCCGTCAGCGATGGCCGGCATCCTCGGCCGCGCCGTTATCCTCGGCGCCGACGGACTCCTCGATGTCGAGCAGAACGCCTCGGCGATGATCACATCCGTTGATCGCGCCGTCCTCGGCGGCGCGACGTTTGCGCGCCAGGGCGCCATGATCCAGTCCGACGCCCTCGTCCTCGGCGGACTGCCTCCAAGCTTCGAGACCGAGGTGACTGTCTCGACATCAAAGAGCCAGCCGCGCTCCGTCGCATCCGCAGACTTCGACGCCGACGGCGATCTCGACGCTGTGGTCGCCTTCTTCGGCGAAGGCGAGGTCAACTGGTACGAGAACCTCGGCGGCTCACCGCCAATGTACGCGAGCGCCGCCCTCGTCGGCGCCTTCGGCAACGTGCGCGCCCTCATCGCGCAGGATCTCGATGGCGACGGCGACCCAGACATCGCCGCAGTCGGCGAGAACACGCCCGAAGTCGCCTGGTATGAGAACAACGGCGACGCCACCGCCACGTTCACCGAGCGCGCCATCACGAACTCGCTCACGCAGCCGCGCGCCATCGCAGCCGGATTCATCGACGACGACGCCGACATCGACCTCGTCATCTCCGACCTGCTCGGCGTGCGCTGGTACAAGGCCGACGCCATGAGCGCCTCCGGATTCACGGAGCAAGCGGCGATCGACAGCTCCGTGCTCACCGAAGATGTCATCGTCGCCGATCTCAACGCCGACGGCGTCCCCGATGTCATCGCGTGCTCAGCAAATGACGACGACGTCGTCTTCTTCGAAAACGACGGCGGCGCAACCCCCTACAGCGGCGCGACAGTCACCTCGACCATAGCCAGTGGCCTCAACAATCCATCATCGATTTCCGCTGGAGACATCGACGCCGACGGCATGATCGATGTCGTCTACGCCGAGAGCGACGGCGGCGCCATCTCCTGGTCGCGCAACCTCGGCGGCGATCCGCCGACGTTCGCCATCCAGGGCGCGATCAATCCAACAGCGCCCGGCGCGTCGGATATCGTCGCGAAGGATGTCGATGGCGATGGAGACACCGATGTCGTCGCCACCATCGCCGACACGGATCTCCTCGCCTGGTACGAAAGCACCGGCGGCGCAGCGCCCAGCTTCACCGAACGCATCATCGACGACGCCTTCGAAGGCGCCGCTGCGGCAGCTGTCGATGACGTCGACAACGATGGCGACCGCGACATCCTCGCCGCAGCTGCAGACGGCAATGCGACAACACTCTTCGCCGCCGCCGGCGCCGACGTCCGCTCGCAACTCATCATCGAGTCCGACGCGTTCACACTCCCGAACGAAAGCTACTCCCAGACCCCATTCACGCTCCTCTCCGTCGAGCGCGACCAGACGTCGCTCCCGATAGAGACACCCGCGCTCAGCGTCGGCGGACCATCCGCAAGCAGCGCTTCAATCAGCGGCGGCTTCCAGTTCCTCCTCGACCCGGCCCTCGATCCAAACACCCTTGTCGAAGGCGACCGCTTCAACATCCTTGGCGCCGACGCGATCGAAGGAAGATTCGGCGTCAGCCTCCTTCCCGCTCTCCCCGGAAATCTCGGACTCATCGTCCGCAGTGAGAACATCGTCGCGCGCGGCGGCCCCGCCACCGTCTTCGTCAGCGTCGAAGACCTCGGCGAGGTGAACTTCGGAAGCGCCGAAGAGACAACCGTCCCCGAGGGACTGCCCGCAAGCGCCGCCGTCGGAGACTTCGACGGCGTCAACGGCCTCGATCTCGCGCTCGCCATCCCCAGCGCCGACTCCGTCATCATCTTCCGCAACGCCGGAACCATCGCCGATGTCTGGCAGGGCTTCATCACGCCTGCCGTCCAGATCGCGCTCACACCGGGCCGCGAACCCGTCGCTATCGCCGCCGGCAATCTCGACAACAACCCCGGCCTCGATCTCGTCGTCGCGAACCAGGCCGCCGACAACGTGACGCTCCTCCTCAATCAGAGCACCGGCGACGCGCAGTTCGCCATCGGCATCGACATCCCCGTCGGCGACATGCCAACCGGTGTCGCCGTCGAGAACCTCAACAATGAAGGCGTCGATGACATCGTCGTCACCAACGCCGGCTCCTCCGACACGATCTCCTACATCCCATCATCCGGAGGTGGCTACGGGGCGCCGCAGTCCTTCGCCGCCGGCGACGAGCCCGAGTTCGTCTGCCCATCCGATGTCGATGGCGATAAGGACGCCGATGTCCTCGCATCCAACTTCGGCTCCAACACCCTCTCCCTCCTCATCAACGACGGCTCAGGAAACCTGACCCCGGCGCCCGCGCTCGGCGTCGGACAAGGACCGAAGGAAGCCGCATTCGCTGACTTCAACGGCGATGGCCGCATCGACGTCGCCGTCGCCAACTCGACGAATGTCATGCAGCCCGACGGCTCACTCAGCGGCGAAGTCTCCGTCCTGCTCAATACGACGCCGCCCGGCGGCGCGCCGAGCTTCGCGCCCGCCGTGCAGCTTCCCATCGGCGACACGCCGACGTCCATCATCGCCGTGGACTGGGATCTCGATGGCGACCCGGACATCGCCGTGCTCGCCGCCGGCGAAGGCGTCGTCAAAGTCCTGCGCAACAACACATCGCCGGATTCATTCTCCGAGGTGTCCTTCTCACTCACCGAGGACCCGTCGATCATGGGCGTCCCGCAGTTGCTCACCGCGGGCGACGTCGATGGCGATGGCGACGACGATCTGATCGCCGTCGGTGGACAGACATTGCGAGGTGAACTCGGCGCTGTCAGCGTGACACAGAACGACCTGCAGCTGCCGTGCCCCGCCGATCTCACCGGCGACGGCGTCATCAGCGCCGTCGATATCGCCGAACTCCTGTCCTTCTGGGGACCGTGCGCCGGGTCCTGCGCCGCCGACCTCTCGGGCGACGGCATGGTCAGCGCCGTAGACCTCGCCGAACTGATCTCGTTCTGGGGCCCGTGCGACCCCTGACGCGTCCTCGTCCAGGCACAAGCGCCTGCGTCATTCGATCGAAAGCGCCGCCGCGGACCACAGCTTCGTGTACTTCTTGCAGTTCAGCAGCACCGAGTTGAACTTCGCGAAGTCCACGTCCTCGCTGATCAGATACTCCTGACCGCCCTTCACGCTCGAAAGCGTCGCGATCAACACCCCGCCATCCTCGGCGTTCTTGTTCTTCGCTTCCTTCGGCGTCAGCGGAGACAGAATGACGCGCAATGGCTCCGGCGCCTTCGCCGTCTTGAAATCAGACGCGAACCGGATGTACACGCCATCGCTCCGCCGCACGATCTCATAGCCGCCCTTCGTCTTCTTGGTCTTCTTCGTCCATGAAGGCG
This sequence comes from Phycisphaerales bacterium, assembly GCA_028279375.1. Classification (GTDB taxonomy): domain Bacteria; phylum Planctomycetota; class Phycisphaerae; order Phycisphaerales; family UBA1924; genus JANQNW01. The sequence goes on along the minus strand of JANQNW010000015.1, from coordinate 212,140 downwards.
CGTGCGCGAGCACCTCGCCCTCGGAGAGCGCCGAAGCCCCCCACAGCTTCGTGTACTGCTCGCAGTGAATCGCGAGCGTGCGATACTTCGTCAGATCCAGATCAGCAGGCAGTTCATATTCCTGCGCGCCAGTATTGCTCTGCAGCAGAGACAGCACACGCCCTGTCTTCAGCACGTTCTTCTTCGTCACCTTCTCGACAGACTCCGTCGAGAACACGAGCTTCAGATCCGGCGCCGATTTCGTCTTGAATGACGAATCCAGCACCAGCGCTCGCCGCCCGTCACCGCGATCCTCGATGCGCCACACGCCGGTGATCGCGTTCGAGTCCTTCTTCCACAGCGCGCTCGAGTACAGGACGTGCGCGTGCACATGCACGCTCGATGCGCCGGACTCCTGCGCAGAAGCGCCGCCCGACTGCGCAAACGCCGAACTTCCGATTGAAAGTGTCGCCGCCACAACCACGGCAAGTGCATGCTGGATTCTCATGATCAGGACTCCCTTCGAGCGTGCGTCTCCCGGCAGGTGCGTCACAAGACGCCCGCCGCATCGACGAACGCCCCGGTCCATCCGCCTATTCCACGACTTTTCAGACTCACCCCGGACGCCCGAAAAACGCACACACGCCCCCTTGCCCGATCACGCCCCCACATGCGCAAAGTCGCGCACATACCCGCGCATCTCGCCCCGCCATGCGCAGTTGCAGCGCACTGCCGCCAAAACCTCTTGTGCCGTTCCGAGCCGCTGCTCAAATGAACTCATGTTCACAACACAACTCCTCGAACGCGCCGATCCCGCTCCCCCCTCTCCCGCTTGCGGGAGAGGGCAGGGTGAGGGCTCCTCCCTCCTACCCCCTCCTCCAACCCTCGACCCACACAACGCGCAAGCCCAACAGAACACCCAACCAACAACGCCTGCGTCTTCATCTGACTCTCTTCCCCTCCTCTCCGAATCCGACTCCGACGCCCTCCTCCTCTCATTCCTCACAGCCTCCGACCACACCGACGAACTCGACTCCGACGACTCCCTCCTCCTCCTCGCCCGCCGCCACAACCTCACACTCGAACAGCTCACCGACTGGATCCTCCACCCCGAAACCCAGCGCCGCCTCGCGCGCATCGAACTGCTCCTCCACTACCGCCAGATGGCGCGCGATCGCCTCGCCAAGGGCGTCGCCCGCTCCACACTGCTCCGCATATCCCAGAATTGCGCGGCCACGAAGCCCGAGTCGGCGCGCAAAGCCGCTCAGTCACTCATCAACCTGAAGGAGATCCCGAACGCGCTGGAAGACCTCTCGATCTGGGAATCCCGGGCGCCAACACCAGATGTGACTGAAACGAGCGCGAGCGCCGCCCCTCAGGCTCGCGTGGACGATCATCATCCAAAACAAAAGCGCGCCGACAGAAACCGGCGCGCCAAACCAAGCTCAACGAATCAGCCCACTCCCACTACGGCGCCAGCCACGCTCGCACATCCTCCGCAAGCTCCTCATGCGCGTCCTCATCCGCGAAGATCACATGACCCGCCGCATAATCGCGCACCTCAATCTCGCAGTCGCCGAACTCGCCCTCCGCCGCAAGCCGCCGATTCGTCGCAAAAGGCGTCACCAGGTCGTACCAGCCGCCCGCGATGAAGACGCGCGGGCACAATCCCTCGTCGCACGCCCGCGCGATCATCCGCGGCGTCCGGATGTTCGAACGATACAGACCCGATTCGCCATCCTCGGCGCGCCAGCTTCTGTTCGCGCGCCTGTTCATCAACTTGTACTTCCCGCCCGTCCGGATCCCGAAGACCTCGTGCAGCAGCGCCTTGTACGAATCGCCGAATTCGTCGATCTCGATCCCCGCGATCTCGCCCTGGCGCTTGGGACGCCGCGCATCATGCTGATCACGCTTCTTGACATCCGGCCGATCGGTGAACTGCTTGCGAATCGAACGAAGCCGCTCAATCTCCGACTCCGGAAGCTCATCAAGCTCATCAAGCGCATCCAGGTAAGGCCCGTGGGCAAACTCGAGAGCGTCCTCGATGAACGCGCGCTCGTCATCCGTCTTGCGAACACCCCGATCCAGCGCCAGCGCCGCGTACGTCGGCAGACGATCCGCCCGCGCTTCATACACATAATCCGTCCCCGCGCGCGGCCGGATGATCCCCGACTCCAATGCCGGCGAGATGAGAATCAGACCCTCGACGTCGATCCCGCGCTCAATCAGATGCTCCAGCATCGCCGCCACGCGCACGGCGCCGTAACTCTCGCCGCACAGATACACCGGTCGATCAAGCATCCCCCGCGCAGAAAGGAATCCTTCAACGAACTCCGCCGCGCTGTACGCATCCTCATAGATGCCCCAGAAGTCCTCCGCCTCCGCCGTGCCGACCGCCTGGCTGAAACCGGTTCCCACCGGATCCACGTATACGAGATCCGTCTTGTCGATCAGCGTCAGCGGATTCGCAGCCGGCTCGGCGTCCTCATCACCGATCGGAGCGCGCATCGGCGAAGCGAATCCCGTGTGCAGAATCGCAGTCGAAGCCCCAGGCCCGCCATTCCAGAAGAACGTCACCGGCCGATCCGTCCCGTCCTTCACGAGATACGCATACCCGTGCATCAGCGCCACCGCGCGATCATCCAGATCACGCACGATGACTTCCGCCGCCTCGCACACCACATCAACACGCCCCGTCAGCGTAGGCACATCCTCCAGCGTCCGATGACCCTTGAGAACCTTCGCCTCGGCGCCGAGAGAAAGCAGAACTGCAACGAGAAGAGCAGAGATAGTTCGCATGACGATCCTCCGTCAGTCGGGTCCAGCCCGACCATGCAAACGCGTCCCCTTCATCTACCGATTCGGAGAGGCCAGCGCTGCATTTCACTGGAGGTTCGAACGCCCCGGAATCTGGCGCCTTCTCAGGAAGATTGGCGGGCAATACGTCCCAGCATCTCATCCAGCAGCCCATTCCACGCCTCGACCAGCGCCGCCGGATCGCCGCGCGGAACATCGCGCCGCTCTTCAAAGCGCTCGCTCATCAGCACGAATTGGTCGTCATCGAGCAGCGTCGCGCGAACGCTCAGCACCGCCTGCGTCGAGGAGCCCGTCACATCCGCATACAGGGCATCCACATACAACTCGAGCGTCTGCGACGGCGCCGCCATACTCCCGTCATCCAGCACCGCGCGCCACGAGCCCTGCGCATTGAGCGCCTCGATCGCCGCGCCGGCGATCAGTTTCCCGGGATCATCCGCCCATGCGTGGTAGTAATCCGGCTCGAACTGATTGTCGCCGACGCGATACTGCATCGCGCGCGAGCCGAAGGGCGCTGCGATCACCGCGCGCGAGACGCGGAGGAGCGGAGCGTCGTCGGATGCTGAGGCGCGCTCATCCGATTCAGACGCCGAGAAGACATACAGCTGCCGATCCGGGTACGGCCGATCCAGGCTGCTGCAGCCCGCAAGCGCGAACGCGATCACGATCATCAGGAATGCGCGCATCACTGTCCTCCCTCCGGAATCCGCCTCGGTGGCGGCTCGCTGAAGATCATGCCGCTCGGGTTCGCCCTCGCATCCTCGAGCAACCCCTCGAGTTCAAGCGTCGCGCTGCGAAGCGACCGGATCGTGTCCGCAATCTGCGCATCATTGTCGCGCACCAACCGATCAAGCCGGCGCGCCAGATCCGCCAAATCGCTCCCCGCCGGGCCAAGCTCATCGGCGAGCGTGTTCAGCTTGGCGATCAGACCGCTCTCGTTCACATTCACCGCGAGCGCGTCCAGCGCGCCCGCCGCCTGCTGCAGCGAACTCGACATCCGCATGAGATCATCAATGAGCGGATCAATCTCGCCCTCGCTCTCGCGAATCGCCGTGCGCACATCCGTCATCGTCGCCGACGTCTCGTCGAGCAGGGTGTCAATCCGTCCGTCCGTCAGGAACGACTCCGCCGCCGTTCCCGCGTCGCGCAGCGCGACAAGCGTCTCGCTCAGATCGCCCGTCAGCTCCGTATCGCTCAGCATCTGCGCAATTCGCTGAATCTCCGGCCCGATGCTCGCCAGCTTCGACATGTTCTCGATGAACTCGCCCGTGTCGATCCTGACGAGAAGCTCCTGCAGATTCTGAATGATCGACCCGATCTCGCTCGGCGCCGAAGGTATGTACGGAGTCAGCGGCGTCCACGGAATCTCATTCGTCGATCGCAACTCCCTCGCAAGGAAATCAAGCTGCACGAACGTCGGTCCGCCGATCCCGTCGTTGGCGAGACGCGCGCGCAATCCTGCTTCAATGAGATTCGGAAGCGTGTTCTCATCGCCCTGGAGATTCAGATTGTCCAGCACCTTGCTGTCGAAGATCAGCTCCGCGACGATCGATCGGCGCATCACCGTCTCATCGATGTCGCTCGTCTCCGGCAGCTTGTATCGCGCCGCCGCCAGCGTCACCGTTCCGACGCGCCCGATCTCCAGGCCGCGCAGACGCACCGACGCGCCGGGACGAAGACCGCCGATCGGTTCGAAGAAACACGTCTCCGCCGTCTCCGATGGCTTGAATCGCTCGAGCATGCCAAAGAGCAGCAGGAGCGACACCATCAGCGCCAGCGCCACCGAGACGAAGAGACCGAGCTTGAAGTTCTCGCCATTCATGCGGCGGCTCCAGGATTGAGAAATGATCGCACCCACGAATCCGGCGAAGACTCACGCAACTCCTTCGGAGGCCCCAGTCCGACCTGCGTCTTGCGCGCCGCGTCCAGCAGCAGCAGCCGGTCCGCGATCGAGAAGATGCTCCGAAGCTCGTGCGACACGATGATGAACGTCGTCGAAAGCAGGCGGCTCAGCGTCGCGATCAATCGATCCAGATCGCTCGAACTCAAAGGATCAAGCCCGGCGCTGGGCTCGTCGAAGATCACCAGGTCAGGATCCAGCGCAAGCGCACGCGCGACCGCGGCGCGCTTGAGCATGCCGCCGCTCACCTCGGCAGGCAGTTTCGACGCCGCCGGCGCGAGGCCGACGAGACTGAGCTTCGTCATCCCCACCGCCTCGCGCTCCTTCGCGTTCAGATCCGTGAACTCCCGCAAGGGCATGCACACGTTCTCGAGAATCGACATCGAACTGAAGAGCGCGCCGCCCTGATAGCTCACGCCCACATGGCGCAGCAGGCGCTGATGCTCCTTCGGCGTGAAGTTGACGGCGTCCATGCCGTCGACATAGATCTCACCCGCCGCGGGCGGAATCAGACCCACGATGTGCTTGAAGAGCGTGCTCTTTCCGCAACCCGAATTCCCGCCGATGAAGAAGATCTCACCCTTGTGCACCTTGAAGTTGATGTCCTCCAGGACGACTTTCGGACCGAACGCCATGCGCAGATTCCGCACATCGACGATCGGTGTCTCAGGAGTTGTCGCGCCGTTCGCTGCCATCTCAATACCCGAGGTTGTAGAAAATCGTGCTGACGATGCTGTCCGCGATCAGCACCGCGACGATGCCCGCAACGACCGCCTTCGTCGTGCTTGCGCCGACGGCGTCGGCGCCGCGACCCGTGCGCATGCCGTGGAAACACCCGAGCATCGCCACGAGCAATCCGAAGACCAGCCCCTTCACCATCGCCTGCGCGAAATCCGCTGTGACGACGGAGTTGAAAACGCTGTCGATATACGCTCCGAAGCTGTAGCCCTTCGTCAGCAGTGGAATCGAACCGCCGACGATCGCCAGCACGATCGAGTAGATCGTCAGCAACGGCGTCACGATGACGCCGGCGAGAATGCGCGGGATCACGAGCACGACGATCGGATTCAATCCCAGCGTGCGATAGGCGTCCATCTCCTCCGTCACCTTCATCGTGCCGAGCTCGGCCGCGAACGCCGAACCCGATCGACCGGCGAGGATGATCGCTGCGATCAAGGCGCCGAACTCGCGGAACGTCGAGAAGCCCACAACCATCGGCACCAGCGACGTCGTGCCCACCGTCTCCAGCGCCTTCGTCGCCTGCACCGACAGGATGTACCCGATGAGCAATCCCAGGAAGCTCACGACCGGAACGGCGTCGGCGCCCACGCGCACGCAGTTGCGGAGGATCTCACGAAGGCGCGTGCCGTTCAGCGTCCGAATCGCCGGGATGATCGCGGCCGTCACATCGCCGGTGAACGAGATGAGCGCATGAATCGTCGCCAGCAGCGCGGCCGTCGCCTGCCCGACGGAGCTGAAGAAACCGACGCTCGGCGCTCTCGTGTCCTGCCCCTTCTCGAGGCGGGCCATCTTGAGAAGTTCGTGAAGCTCATCCGAGCCGCCGTCGAGCCGCGTCTGTCCGGGCGCCGATCGATCGAGTTCGGCGAGAAGCCCGACGCCGACGCCGTCGCAGACGCCGAGGCCCGTCAGATCGAGCACCAGCTCCTTCGTCGCCGTCGTGGCGGCCCGCACGGCCTGATCCCACACGCCCGGCGCCGTCTCCAGGTCAAGGGGACCGCTGATCGCGATCGTCACCCCCCCGGCCTCACCCTGCGAGATTCGGAGCGTCTCGGCCATGAGATCGGATTGTACCCGGCGCCCCGATTCTGACGCGCAGGGGAACATTCGGAACCAAATCAGACCAGCAATCCGAATTATCTCACAACTTTCGAGCTCCAGTTCGGGAGATTTTTTCCCCGATCGCGTACCCTCCGGCCGCAACTACATCTGATACGCCGGCAGTCGAGAGCGTCTGCTCCATCCGGCGAGCCCAACCTGGATCGACCCCGAGGATCTCCGTTGGCTGAACATTCGGGCCCGAGATTCTCTTATGAAGCTCTATGTTGGAAATCTGTCATTTGACACCAGTGAGTCACGTCTGAACGAGACCTTCGCGCAGTTCGGCGACGTCCAGAGCGCCAACCTCGTGATGGATCGCGAGACCGGCCGCCCGCGCGGCTTCGGTTTCGTCGAGATGTCGGATGAGGGCGCACGCAAGGCCATCGACGCGCTCGACGGCAAGGACCTCGACGGCCGCCAGATCAAGGTCAACGAGGCCAAGCCCCGCGAGAATCGCGGCGGTGGCGGCGGCCGCGGCCGCTGGTAGAGCTGAATCCTGCTTGTCAGGATTCTGAAGTGAGTACTTCAGCGTGCGTCGCCTACCGGTGACGCACGCTTTTTCGTGCCCAGCGGGCTGCGAGCCCGCCGGCCCGGGGGCCTGTGAGGGCCCCGCCGGCAGATTCGACCCCAGTCGAACCCGGCAGCCTTCGACTCGCCCGCCAACCCCGATTTCCGTATCATCTCCCTCGTCCAAAATGATACGCCGGGCATTGGGCAGACCTGTTGCTCTACCGGCGAGCCCGACGCAGATCATTCCCGAGGATCTCTGTTGGCTACTGCCCTCGGGTCCGAGTGAACTGATATGAAGCTCTACGTCGGAAACCTCCCCTTCCAGACCACTGACGCCGATCTGAACGCCGCCTTCAGTGAGCACGGCGAGGTCGCCAGCGCCACCGTCATCATGGATCGTGAGACCGGTCGCTCGCGCGGCTTCGGCTTCGTCGAGATGAATGACAACGACGCGGCGATGAACGCCATGAAGGCGATGGACGGCGCCGATATGGGCGGCCGCCAGCTGAAGGTCAACGAAGCCCGCCAGCGCGAGGATCGCGGTGGTCGTGGCGGCGGCGGCGGCGGTCGCGGCCGCTGGTGATCGAAGACCTCTCGATCGCACACGTCTGATCAACCGTCGACAGGCGGCGCCATTCAGGCGTCGCCTGTCGTGCTATTGACGCCGGCCCGGTTGCACGGCGTCCACCGCAAAGGACAGACACATGCTGAGCGTCACGGATGAAGCGCTGAAGCACCTCGCCGAGGTGCTCGACGAGAACAACGCCCCAGAGGGCGCCCTCGTGCGATGCGTCGCCGAAGATGAAGAACTCGCACTGGTCATCGAGAGCAGCCAGCCCGACGACACGATCTACAAGCTCGAAGACCGCCCGGTTCTGGGTGTGTCCATTGATCTCGTCGATGCGCTGGCCGACCGCGAGTTTGATTTAGATTCCGACGACGAAGGCCCGGGCCTGACGCTGCGCTAGACTCCCGCGCTCCTGACTCGCATCGCACACGCGATCAAGCATCATGACCACGCCGGCCGAAGGAGCGCCGGCGCCAACTCAGAGCAAGGCACGCTGCATGACACATGCCCAGACGCAGGACGCACTCGAGCACACAGCCAATGAGCCCGAAGCGCACAAGGCGCCGCTGAAAGTCCGGCTCATCAATCTCACGGCCGTCGTGCTTCCTTTCGTCGGGCTTGTCGCCGCGATCGTGCTGCTCTGGGGCGTCGCATTCAACTGGACGCATCTGGCGATTCTCGCCGTGATGTATTGCCTGACCGGGCTGGGAATCACGATCGGGTATCACCGGTTCTTTGCGCACAAGACCTTCAAGACATCGCGCCCGGTCGAGGCGATTCTCGGCGTGCTCGGTTCGATGGCTGTCGAGGGTCCGATCCTGCAGTGGGTCGCGGTGCATCGCAGCCATCATCAGCATTCAGATGATGAGCACGATCCGCATTCGCCGCACATGCACGGCGACACGGTGTGGGGCACGATCAAGGGTCTCTGGCACGCGCACACGGGCTGGCTGTTTCAGCCGCACCCGAAAGGGCTGGCGCGCTACACGCGTGATCTTCGCAAGGACAAGTTCACGCGCGTGATGAGCAGGCTCTTTCCGCTGTGGGTCGTGGTCGGGCTGATCATTCCGGCGATTCTCGGCGGCCTGCTGACGCTGAGCTGGATGGGCGTGCTGCTTGGCTTCATCTGGGGCGGACTGGTGCGCATCTTCCTCGTGCATCACGTGACCTGGAGCATCAACAGCGTGTGTCACATCTGGGGCACGCGGCCGTTTCGCAGCCACGATGAGAGCCGCAACAACGCGATCTTCGGCATCCTGGCCTTCGGCGAGGGCTGGCACAACAACCACCACGCCTTCCCGGCCTCGGCGAAATCCGGCCTTCGCTGGTGGGAGCTGGACATCAGCTATCTGATCATCTGGGGCATGTCGAAGATCGGTCTGGTGCACGACGTGCGTGTGCCTTCGAAGGATCGGATCCACGACAAGAAGATGCCGTAAGCGAACTCTCTCGTGTTCACGAGTAGAGAGGCTTCATCAATCGCGCGATTCGGCAGCCTGCCTGATCTTCATGAGCATGTCCTTTACGTTCTGCCGGTCGGGATCGATCTCGAGCACGCGTTCGTAGCAGCGCTGAGACTCTTCCATATTGCCGAGTTCAAAATGGCCTTCGGCGAGTGAATCCCATGCGGTCGTCGAGTCCGGGTAGAGCTCAGTGTTGAAGACCAGGATCTTCATGGCTTCGTCGAAGCGTTTCGCCTCCCAGAGGAAGTACGCAAGATCATTGAGTTGTCGCACGCCGAAGTTGTAGTGGTCTTTCTGGGTCGCGGCGCGCCGCTTGTACTCGGTGATCGCGGCTTCGGCGCCGTGATCCACGGCGACGCCGATGAGCGTCGGGCCGATCGGCGCTTTGCGCTCGGGCCAGGGATTCTCCAGATCGACGGCGCGCGACCAGACCGGGCGGATCATGTTCCGGAACGCGTAGCCGAGTTCGCCGTTGGTGAGAATAATGAGCGCGTCGCGATTCCTCGGCGCCACGTAGAAGAGCCCGTGCCAGCCGGGATTGTCGCCGGTGTGGCCGAAGACCTCTGAGCGGGGCCTCTTCTTCTCGGGGAACGCCTCGTAGCCGAGCGTCCATTGTCCTCGCGCCTCTCGCTGAAGTTCGAGCATCTGATCAAACGTCTCCTGCTCCAGCACGCGTCCGCCGCGTGCGCGGCCCGGCATGTCGAAGTGCGCGTAGGCAAACTGCTTCATGTCTTCGAGTGACGCCCAGCCCGCGGCGGCGGCGAGCGAGGGATAGGTCCATCGATCCTGCTTCGGGTCGCCGAGAGCGTTGTGGGGCGCGGCGGCGTTCCAATCGCCCGGCCAGAGATTGAATCCGAGCGTGGGAATTCCAAGGGGCAGCGCGATGCGCTCTGACACGAACTCGGCGTAGCTGCGTCCAGTGATCTCCTCGACGGCGAGTTGGAGGATGGTCATGCCGCCGCCGCTGTATCGGAAGCGCGAGCCGGGCTCCGCCTCCAGCGTGACCGGTGAGGCGCCTTCGTCGCCTGATTCGAGCCAGGCGCGTGTGGCTGGGACGGCAGAACCGATGGGTTGTTTCGGGATCGCCCAAAGCGAGACACCGGCGGTGTGTGAAAGCAGGCGTCGCGCGGTGACGCCGTCCTCATCGAAAGATGTGTCGTCGATGCGCCAGCCGTTGAGGACATGCCAGATCGGCTCATCAAGATCGATGCGCTCCTCTTGCGCGAGGAGCATCACGGACCAAGCGGTGAAGAGTTTGGAGATGGAGGCGATCTGGAATCGCGAATCCGACGTGATGGGCTCGCCGATCGCCGCGTCGGCGACGCCGTAGCAGGCGTCGTGAATGATCTCTCCGTCATCGATGACGCATATCGCAACGCCGGCGATGCGGAACTGGTCCATGTAGAGACGCACCGTCTCATCGATCTCAGTGTGAATTATCTCCGGTTCAGCTTGTGCGGTTATGGCGACGGCGATGCCTATGCAGGCGGCGTACGTGGTTCCTCGCATTCCGTACTCCTGATTTCAAGCGTTCGAATCGATCGTTGCGCCGAGCGACGCACGAAAGCCCTCGAGCAGGAACTGCAGCGCGCGTTCGTGCAGCGCATTGCGATCTTCATCGAGCTTCTCGAGGCCGTGGCCGACGCCTCGGAGCGATTGTGTGTCGAGAATGGCATTGAGCATGGACCCTGAGAGCAGGTAGACGCCATGTGCGATGGTCTCGCGGGCGGCGTCGGGCGCGAGCTTCGCGTAGGCATCGACGAATCGGTCGAACATCTCGCGCGCGGCGGGACCTGCGCTGTCCCAATGCGGCCCTCTCTCGATTCGAGAGCGCGCCAGGAGTTTGAGCCAGTGGTCATCGCCCGTGCGCGCCGCCTCCATCAGTGGTCCGACGAGGGCGCGCGTAATGGACTCAAGAGACTGGTCGCCAGTCGATTCGAGGGCGTCGAGGCGGGCAAGTCGATCCTGCGTGAGGATCCTGATGCGGCGCTCGATGACGGCGGTGAACGCCTGCTCCTTGGAGCCGAAGTGGTAATGGACGGCGGCCTGATTGGCGACGCCGGCGGCCTCGATGAGGGCTCGCGATGAGGCGCCGGCGAAGCCGTGCTCGGCAAAAAGACGCTCTGCGGCGTCGAGAAGGCGCTCCTTGGTGTCCTCGCTGGCCATGCGAGGGTATACCGCCTTCTAAGTCGATCGTTTCAATCGTTCGACTTATTTCTGGAATCGGGCTGGTAGGCGGTCAGCTCAAGGCGGACACCGTCGGGCCCCTCGAAGTAGATGGACTGGGCGATGTCGTGGTCCTGCTCTACGAAGTCGACACCCTGATGATGTAGCCACTGCCTCCATGCGTCCATGTCTTCGGGGCGCACGCGGAAGGCGGCGTGTGAAAACACCGAGTCGCTCCCTGCGTCATCGCGCGGAAAGAGCGCGAAGCCTGATCCGAGATCAGGTGTGCCCGTCTCGCTCAGCAGCATCTTCGGGACGCCGTTCCACATGCCGGGGAATGCGTCGCGCAGACCGAGTGTGCGTTCGAACCACTTGGCGGCGCCTTCCATGTCGGCAAGTCTGAATGCGACGTGATCGAGGCCGAGGATGGACGGTGGCGCAGTCACATCATCACTGTGGGCGGGCGACATCGAGTGAGTCTCGTCACTTGCCTGCTCCAGGCCGGTAGTACGTGTAATCCTGCAGCATGAATGTCCCCTTCTCGGGAACACTTGCCGCAAGCACTGCGAGCGCTTCGGCGCGACGCTCAGGCGGGATCGGTGTTCCGATGCCCGGGATCATCGCGGCGAGTTCACTGTCTTCCCAGGCCATGGGAAACATCGCGGGCAAGAAGTTGACTGACAAGCGCTCGGAGTACCCTTCGAGCGATGCGTACATCATTTGTGTCTCACCGTTGCCGCGATCCAAGAGAACCTCGGCGATGAAGCGCCCTTCAACTTCGAAGACTCGCATCTCAGAAAACAGAGTCAGGCCGCCCTGCTCGGTCATTGAACAGACGCCGTCAGCGCGTCGGGTCACCTCGACCGGGCCCGTGCGCGGGAAAACAGGTTCCCATTCTCCGAGGAACCAGTCTTCATCCGTGAGCGTGACGCCCGCGACGCCACCGGGAGTTGTCATGGTGTCCGGGGGCATGTCGTCGCCGCGTTTGATGAAGACGTAGGCGCCCTCGGTCGCGCCCCAGACCTGTTCGTCGTCGGCGTTCCAGCCCTGATCCCAGCTTTCGAGTTTCTTCGCGGTGATTTCGACTTCGCTGGTGGCGTAGGAGGCGCCTCGGATGGTGCTTACACAGTTCTTGCCTTGCGTGGCGCCGAGGTAGCGCTCGCGTCCTGCGCGCTTGAGGATGATGGAGCAGCCATCGCGGAGGGCGAGGTCGGCGAGGCTCATGTCAGCGAGGCCGCGATCGCGCTGCCAGGCGCCGGCGAAGCGCAGCGGCGCCTCCTTGAACGAGTACACGTCGCTGACAAGATCGCCGGCCGGGTTGCGGTGAAGGTGGTAGACGCGCTGGCGATAGGGCCGGTCGAGCGCGGAGGCGGCAGCCTGTTCGACATAGAGCCACTTCCCGTCTTCGCGGCGCTCCATGATCGGCAGCATGACGAGACGGATATGGAAGTAGTTGTCGGGGTCGCTCGCCGCCTGATCGGCGCTGTCGAACCAGCCGGTCATGACGCGATTGAGCTCTTCGAGTTCGGGGTCGGCGCCGTCGGCGCTGACTTCCTTTGTCGTCGATGCACAACCGACAAGAATCAGCGCGACTGCGAGACCTGCGAGTTTCAAGCAGCGTTTCATTCCGTTCCTCCGTCTCTCATCGATCGAGGCGCGTGTCGCGGGTCTCGCGCTCGATCGCTTACGTCCCGATCTCTGAGGGCGTCTGGCTGATGGATCGCGGTCGATTCTACTCGCCGAGCAGGTTCTGCCAGTTGAGAATCAGGCTGACGGAGAGATCGCGGGTTTCCGCGATGCCGGTGGTCAGGTATCGCTCGAGTTTCGGAGCGACATCAAAGTCCATGCCGTCTTCGTACTCGACCTGGAAGAGGGGCGTGCCGGCGTCATGGAGGAATACGCCGTTTTCGGTTTGGGTTTGCACCTCGACGAGCGTGCCCTGCGTCGTGATGTAGTAGAGGCGCGTGCCGTCGTGATTCCAGCGCGCTGTGCTTCCGCCCGCGAGTGAGATGCGCCATCGAGCGCCCTCCGTCGGCTCTTCGTCGTATTGCTCCCATCCGGGAGCGAAGGGCTCGACGAAGACCTCGGCGTCGCCGAGCATCGCGTCCTGGAGATCGAAGGCGAGCCAGCGGCCGTCGGGTGAGACCTCGCCGTGGGGCGTTGCGAAGTCGCCGCGCACGAGCGGAACGGCGTCGCCGCCGTCGACTGGGATCGCCCAGAGGTCGGCCTGGAATCCGCCGGTCCAGTCTCCGATGGCGACGAGGATGTACTTGCCGTCGTCGGTCCAGTCGACGCAGAAGACATCGGGGTCGGCGCCGCGTGTTTCGAATGCGTTGAACTTCTCCGGCTCGATGCGTCTCGCGTCGTCGATGCTGAAGAAGAGTTCCTCGCGCCCTCCGCCGACGCGTTTTCTGAAGACGCCGCGCGGCGAGGGGCCGTAGACGCGGGAGAATACGAGTTCGTTCCCGTCGGGGGACCAGCACGGGGCGATCTCGGCGCCCATCATGAAGGTCAGGCGGGTCGGCTGCGCGAAGCTGTCCGCGAGATTCCCGTCGGGTTGTGGAATGGGATAGAGCCAGATGTCGAAGCCGGTCGAGGAGTTCTCCTCGAGCGCGCTGACGGCGAGCGTTGTCTCGTCGGGCGAGACGCTCATGGAGGTCTGCGAGAGACCCTCGGCGATCATCGCGATGGGTCTGCCATCGCGCCCGTACATGATCACGCGATCGGCGTCTGATGTGGTGTTGAGGGGCTTGACCTTGCTGGATTCATTGCGGTGGTAAATGAGTGCGCCGTCTTCGGCGGCGCTGAAGTTCGCCCGCCATGTCGAGAGGTCTGCGACGACCTGCTCGACGATCGGGACGGCGTCGCCCGTGACTCGACCCTGGTCGAGATCGACATCGACGGCGTGCAGAACATCGGAGCGGACGAAGAGCAGCTTCTTTCCGACGACTTGGCCGCTGTAATGCGCTTCGACGAGTTCTGTGACTTCTCCGCCATTCGTATCGACGACACAGAGCCTCGCCGCGGAGAGCATGCCGGGATCGTGGTTGACTGCGATGAAGAGGACGCGACCTCCGGGGAGGGTCATGGGCCAGCGGTGGCTGGTGTGTCGGTCGCTATCGATAGTCGTGATGCGCGTCGGTTCGCCCCCTTCTGCGGAGACACGGAAGAGGCCGGATTGGAACTCGGGAGAGAAGACGATCGTTCCATCTTCGAACCATGCGCCGCCGCGTCCGCCGGGCGCCTGGCAGATGGTGCGCACGCCATGCGTCGAGATGTCCACGCGTTGCATCTGCCCGCGCGTGAAGAACCCGACGGCGCGGCCGTCGGCTGACCAGAATGGATGGGATGCGCCTTCGGTGCCGCGGAGCAGCTCCGAATCCGCTTCATCGAGCGCGCGCACCCAGAGGCTTCGGGAGCCGTCTTCGGCGCGGGCGACGAAGACGACGCGGTCGCCTGATGGTGAGAGGACCGCCGGTCCGGCGAGGTCGCCGAGATGCGTCATCGTCGTTCCGAGCGCCGGCCGGATTGACGCGCGGACGATGGAGTCGGGCGGATCGACGGCGCGCATCGAGACTCTGAGGGCCCCGGTGGCGACGATCAGGGCGAGGAGCAGGATGAATGCGACGAACTTCCATGGTCCTGATGACGCCGTCGCCGGCGCCGGCGCGATCTGTTCGGTTGTTTCGAGTTCGAGTCGCGCATCTCCGAGATCGCGGAGGCGCTGGTTGCGGTCTCGCTCCAGACAACGCGTCAGGACGCGGCGGACGGCGCGGGGCGTTCCTGCGGGGAGGCGCTCGAGATCGACATCCTTATGAAGGATGGCTCCGATGGAGTCGGTCGCGGTCTCGCCGTGGAATGGTCCGACGCCGGTGAGCATCTCGTAGAGGACGACGCCGAATGACCAGACATCGGTGCGCTTGTCGACGCGCCTGCCGCGCGCCTGTTCGGGGCTCATGTAGGGCGCGGTGCCGAGGATGGCGCCGGGGATGGTCGGCGAGTTGAGCACCGGGTTCGTCATCGTCGGCGAGTCGACGTGGGAGACGGAGGAAGCGCTTGTCGAGGTGTGCTCTTCGGAGCGGGCGAGTCCGAAGTCGAGCACCTTCACCTTGCCTTCGGGCGTGATCTTGATGTTGCCGGGCTTGAGGTCGCGATGAATGATGCCGGCGTCGTGCGCCGCTTCGAGTCCGGATGCGACCTGGCAAGCGATCTCGAGCGCTTCATCGAGGGGCAGCGGGCCGCGGTCGAGTCGCTCTGCGAGCGTCATTCCTTCGACGTATTCGAGCACGAGGTATGTGGCGCCCTCGGCCTGTTCGACGCCGTGGATGGCGGCGATGTTCGGATGGGTGAGCTGGGCGAGGACCTTCGCTTCGCGTTCGAATCGGGCGAGTTGATCGGGGTCCTGCGCGAGGTGATCGGGAAGCGCCTTGATGGCGACATCGCGGTCGAGACGCGTGTCGCGTCCGAGATAGACCACCCCCATGCCGCCGCGACCGATCTCGCGATCAATCGTGTACGAACCCACTCGTGAGACGTCCTGGCTCATCAGGCCACAGTTTAGCTGCTGGCGCCTGGCCGAATCGGATCTTTCACGCCTGATTCGGATTCCGGCGCGAGCGTTGAATCGCGAGTCTGAGAAGGAATCCGGCGCCAAGGACGAGCAGTCCAGCGATCCAGATGCGCGTTTCGACCCAGAAGGCGAGCGACAGACAACCGATCAGTCCAGCCCATGAGATCGCCGGGTGATAGAGGCGTTTCTCCCGCGGAAGCCTGATCGCCGCGAGATTCGTAATCGCGTAGTAGACGAGCACCGTGAACGCGCTGAACGACCACGCGAGTTTGACGCTGCCGAAGGCGGCCAGCGCCGCGATGATCACGCCGACGAGCAGCACGGCGGCGGTGGGCGTCGTCTGACTCTTGTTGAGTTTCCCGAACGCATGCGGCAGATCTCCGCGTCTTCCCATGGCCAGCGCCACGCGCGAGAGTCCGAGGACGAGATTCAGCAGAACACCGAGCATGGCGGTGATGGCGCCGATCGAGAGAATCCACATGCCGCCATGCGCTTCGAATGACTCGGCCACGATCGCCAGCGGCGCCACGAGTTCGCTGGAGAAGTCGCCGAAGTTGTCCGCTCCGACGGCGCCGATGCCGACGACGCCGACGGCGATGTACAGCGCCATTGAGACGATAAGCGTCGTGATGATCGCGCGCGGGATGGTGCGCGCGGGCGACTTCACTTCCTCCCCCATCGTCGCGATTCGGCCGTAGCCGGTGTAGGCGACGAACATGAGCGCTGTCGCTTCCAGGAACGCGGGAACGGCGCGCCGACCGTCGTCTCCCGTCGGGAAGATCGGAAGCAGGTGCTGCTCGGCGCTCTCGATTGCGCGGGGCAGGCCTGCGAATACGAAGAAGCCGAGCGTCAGGAAGGTGATCGAGACGATCGCGATGTTGACGATGTTCGAACGCCGCAGGCCTGCGATCACGATGAGCACGAGCGCGACGATGGCGACTTCCGCGAGAATGATGCGCAGCGGGTCGTTGTCGACGCGCGCCACGAGGAGCGCGTATCCGGCGAATCCGAGCGCAGCCGTCGCGGCTGATGCGCTCTTGGCGCAGAGGAACATCCAGCCGGCGGAGAATCCGAGGGAGGGCGTGAGGTAGACGTAGCCGTACTCGTATGTGCCGCCGCTCGTCGGATGACTCGCGGCGAGCTGCGCGCTGCTGAGCGCGTTGCATGCCGCGACGAGGCCGGCGATCGCGATGGCGAGCACGACGGAGGAACCTGTGACGCCGGCGGCGACGCCGATGCTGACGAAGACGCCTGTTCCGACGATGGCGCCGAGGCCCATCATGGTGGCGCCGAAGACGCCGAGTTCTCGCCGGAGCGTTCCGGCGCCGGCGGCGGGCGTCGAATGTGCGTTGCTCATAGCGGATGCTCCGGGCGTTCGATGGGATCAGAGCGTACGCGGAGGTCCCCTCCTCTGCGCTCAGGTCTGTTGAAGTCGCAACGCATCGATGAGCAACGGGAGCGGGGGTGAGCATGCGTGGTCTCGATGCCGCGGATGTCCAGCATCTCGTAGGGGTTCGCACGTAGAATGCACGGATGCGGATCTGGAAGAAGAGCCTGCGGCTCCTGCTGTTTGTGATCGCCATCGTCGCCGCGCCTGTCGCAACCGGTCAGGATTCCACGGCGCAGGCGACGACACCGTCGGTCGCGGAGATCGAAGCGGGGATTGCGGCGACGGAGGCCAACGAGTCGCTTGATGAGGCGATCCGGTCGGAGGCGCTGGCCGCGTACAGGGAGGCGCTGGGCGCCCTGGAGGCCGCGGCGGCGGCGCGTGAGGCGGCGGCGCAGAATCGCCAGCGCGTTGAGGAAGCGCCGTCACTGCTGAGGGAGATTCAACAGGAGCTTGCGAATCCTCCGGCGGCGCCGGCGCTCGACGATTCGGCGGGCATGACGCTTTCGCAAATGGAGGCGGCGCTTGCGCAGGCTTCGATCGATCTGGAAGACTCTCGCGGGCGTGAGGCGGGATTCCGCAGCGCCATCGCGACGACGACGGATCGAAGAACGAGTCTCCCGGGACTGATCAACTCGGCGCGGATCGCGCTCGACGCCGTTCAGGTTCCGGACCCCGCGAGCTCGACGGAGGCCCCTGAGATCGCGATCGCGAAGCGTGCGCTGGCGCTGGCGACGCTGGAGCAGCGCGCCGCCGAGCTCGAGCAGCTCGAGACGGAGCTGGCGACACATGACGCCAGGCGCGACCTGCGGCTTGCGCGAAACGATCAGGCGCAGCGGCGTGTGCTTGAGTTGCAGCAGGTTGTTGAGGCATGGCAGGGCGAGGTGTCGGCGCGCCGCCAGATCGAAGCACAGAGCGTCGCTGAGGATGCGCGCCGTCAGAGCACTGCATCCGCGTCCCTGCATCCAGCGTTGGCGACGTATGCCCAGGAGACGGAGCGTCGGGCCTCGGTGCGGGCCGGGCGCGAAGGCGCTTCAGCGAGCATCGATGAGATTCAGCGGAAGACTGCGGGCGAGCGCGCGCAACTGGCCGCGCTTCGATCGCAGTTCAGCGCGATCGAGCGGCGGCTCGACGCCTCGGACTCCAATCGCGCCGCCGGCGTCATGCTGCGGCGGCTTCTCGGCGATCTTCCTTCGCGGACGGAGTTGGGTCAGCGGATTCGGCGAACGCAGAGGGATCTGGAATCCACGGAGTTCGCACTGATCGAGCTCGAGGATGAGCGTCTGGAGACGGGCGACATCGATCGGGTCTCGCGCACGCTGCTCGCGTCAATTCCGGCGGGCGACGCGAGCGCTTCCCAGGAGGAACTCCGGAGCGCGGCTCGTGAACTTGTGATCGCCCGTCGTGATCTCCTTGACGGCCTGATCGCTGATGAGTCGTCAAAGCTCGAATCTCTCTACGGATTGAACAGGACGATTCGCGATATGCGTCGCACTGCGAACGCTTATCGTGAGTACATCGATGAGCGCATTCTCTGGGTGCCGAGTCATACCGGCGCCTTGACCCCAACAACGCAGCGCGTCCGTGAAGCCATCGACTGGTTCTTCGACAGGAGCGCCTGGAGCGCCGCGCTCAGCGCGACATCGATCAATGCGCGAGAGAACATTTTCGCTGTCTCGTCGGCCTTTGCAATCTTTCTGACGCTGCTTGCATTCGGCGGCCGCTGCAGACGTCGTCTGGACCATCTCGCCGAGCAGGTGGCGCGATTTCGGACTGACTCCGTTCGCCACACGCTCGAGGCGCTGGCGCTGACGATCGCCATCGCGCTGCCAGCGGCGTTCCTCATCTACGCCATCGGCTGGCTGCTCGAGCACACACCTGATCAGCCGGATGTCGCGACAGCGACGGGCTACGGCCTTCGATCGGCGGCGCTGACGCTGGCGCCACTGGCGGTGCTCCTGCAGGTGGTGCGGCGCAACGGGCTGGGCCGGGCGCATTTCAGATGGTCGAAGGAGGCTGCCGACGCTCTCAAGCACGAACTTCGCTGGGCAATCCCCGCGCTCATTCCGCTCATCTTCGCCGTATCGACGATTGATCGAGGCAACTCAGAGACTTCGCGCGAGTTCTCCGGGCGCCCGATGTTCACACTGACGATGATCGTGCTGTTCGTCTTCCTCTTCAGGATTCTGAGCTCGCGGAGCCCGGTGCTGCGCCAGTTTCTGCAGCAGAATCAGGGCGGGTTGACGTATCGGCTGCGCGTGCTCTGGCGCGGCGCCATTCTGCTGCTGCCGCTGATCCTGATCGGGTTGAGCTGGGCCGGGTATCACTACACGGCGCTGCAGCTCGAGACGAAACTCGAACAGACTCTGGCGCTTGCGCTCGCGTTTGTGCTGATTCACAGTGTGCTGCTTCGCTGGCTCTTCATCGCGAACCGGCGCATCGCGGTCGATGACGCCCGGCGCCGGCGCGAGCAGGCTGCAGCGGAGGCGGCGGAGAGCCCCGAGGGCAAGGCGCCCGATCTGCCGGCGATCGAGGAGGACAAGATCGATCTTCCGGCACTGAGCGAGAAGACTCGTCATCTCTTCCAGACGGCCGTCTTCGTTTCGGTGATCGTCGGGCTTTACGTCATCTGGGCTGAAGCCCTTCCGGCGCTCCGCGCATTCGATCGGATCCAGGTCTGGCCGAGCGTGCAAGTCCTCGACGCCTCAGATGTGAACATTGACGCGCCGTCGCCAGGAGCGCCAAACGCAGGCGCCGACGCCACAGCTGATGCGGCCACGAGCGGCGCTATCTCGCCGATCCCGGGTGTCACTTCGGACTCAACCATCGGGCAGGCGTCCACCGAGACCATCGCAAATTCGATCACGATCGCGGACATCGGCATGTTCATCGTGCTCATCATCGTGACGGTCGTCGCGTTCCGGAACATTCCGAGCCTGATTGAGATCGTGGTGCTGCAGCGTCTGCCGATGGACGCGGGGAGCAGATATGCGCTGAGCACGGTGCTTCGCTATGCGATTGCAATTGTCGGCATTATCGTGGCGTTCAATGCGATCGGGATCACCTGGTCAAGCGTGCAGTGGCTTGCCGCGGCGCTGACCTTCGGCCTCGCGTTCGGCCTGCAGGAGATCTTCGCGAACTTCATCTCGGGTCTGATCATTCTCGCTGAGCGGCCGATTCGTCTCGGCGACACTGTGACGGTCGGCAACGTGAGCGGCACGGTGACGCGCATTCGCATGCGCGCAACCATCATCACGGATTGGGATCGAAAAGAGCTGGTCATTCCGAACAAGACGTTTATCACGTCGGACGTGATCAACTGGTCGCTTTCCGATTCTGTGCTGCGGGTGACTATTCCGGTGGGCGTCAGCTACTCATCCGATGTCGATCTCGTGCGCCGTTTGCTCAAGGAGGTCGCTGCGGAGAATGAGCAGGTGCTGGAGTCTCCGGAGCCGCGGATTCTGTTTCTCGGGTTCGGCGACAGCACACTGGACTACCAGATGCGCGTGTTCATCCCGAGCCCAGACAACTTCTCGCTGGTGCGTCACGAGTTGCATACGGCGATCATCAAGAAGTTCCGGCAGCACGGCGTCGAGATTGCATTCCCGCAGCGGGACCTGCATTTGCGAACTGCGGATGGGCTCGAGGATCTCACGAAGAATCGAGATGACTTCTCGTCGTCAGGATTTGCGCCAGGCAGCGCCGACTGAGAACTGCCTGCGGCCTCGACCGCGAGCGACCATAATGAGCGCGTGCATTCTCACGTCATCAGGACATCAATCGCTCTGCTCGCCCTGGTCACATCCGCTCTCGTGACGGGGTGTGAGGACTCACCAAGCGCGGCGTCTGATTCGCGCGTCAGAGTCTGCTGCGCCGCCAGCGCCGCCGACGCCGTTGCACAGGCTGGAGCCGTATTCGAGGCTCAATTCGGAATCCGTGTCGCCGTCAACTCCGCAGCTACGTCTACGCTCGTCCGGCAACTGCAGGCCGGGGCCGGCGCCGATCTCTTTCTCAGCGCGAATGCCCAGTGGATGGCGCAGCTCCAGAAGGACGACCGCGTGGGCATGAAGAGCCGAGTCGATCTTCTCGGAAATGAACTCGTCGTGGTGGCGCCGAAGGGTGCGGACGTGTCCATCGACGAGTTGCTGAAAAGCGCGAGCGCGCGTCTCGCCATCGGGGATCCGGCGCATGTGCCGGCGGGGATGTACGCGAAGCAGGCGCTGGAGTCGATGGACGCGTGGGAGCGCGTCCGCGATCGCGTGATCCCGGCGCTCGACGTTCGTGCGGCGCTGCGGCTCGTCGAGCGGGGCGAGGCGGACTTTGGTGTCGTTTACAGGACTGACGCCCGCGCTTCGACCAAGGTCGAGGTCGTCACGACGATCGACGACTCGCTGCATGAGCCGATCCGGTACTCGATCGCGCTGTTGTCTGACGCCACTGCGGCGACTGAGTTCTTCCAGTTCCTGCAGTCGCCAGAGGCTCGGCGCATCTTCGAGGACGCCGGATTCATCGTGATGGCACAGGAGGATGATTCCTGATGCTCACGCCCGAGGAATGGTCGGCGCTGTTTCTCTCGATGCGCGTGGCGCTGCTGGCGCTGCTCGTCCTGATCATTCCGGGCGTGGCGTGCGCGTGGTTGCTTGCGCGTCGGAGTTTCCCGGGCAAGAGCCTGCTCGACGCCGTGCTTCATCTGCCGCTGGTGCTGCCGCCGGTGGTCGTGGGCTATGTGCTGCTCGTGCTCTTCGGGCGCGAGGGTCCGTTTGGGCGCTGGCTGGGGCTGGACATTGCGTTTACGACTGCTGCCGCGGCGCTGGCGAGCGCTGTCGTGGCGTTTCCTCTTTTCGTGCGCGCCCTGCGTCTGTCGATCGAGTTGGTTGACCGGCGGATCGAGACGGCGGCACGAACGCTGGGGGCGTCGCCGATCCGCGTATTTCTGACGATCACGCTGCCGCTCTCGCTGCCCGGCCTGCTCACTGGCGCGCTTCTCGCGTTCGCGCGCGCGCTCGGCGAGTTCGGCGCCACGATCACGTTCGCGGGCAATATCGAGGGCGAGACGCGCACGCTTCCTCTGGCGATCTTCACGAA
This sequence comes from Phycisphaerales bacterium, assembly GCA_028279375.1. GTDB lineage: Bacteria > Planctomycetota > Phycisphaerae > Phycisphaerales > UBA1924 > JANQNW01. Next base: position 189,856 of record JANQNW010000015.1, on the reverse strand, counting down.
CGCTCAGATCCCCGGCGGCGACGCGGCCGCCATGCGTCTCGTTGTCATCTCGGTCGCGCTCTCGCTCGCGGCGATGATCATCGCCGAATATCTCGCGCGGTCCGTGCGCCGGCGCATCGGAGCGGGCGCATGATTCGTGTCGATCTCCACTTCGGCGCCGGTGACTTCAGGCTCGATGCGCAGTTTGAGACGGATGCGAAGACCCTCGGCGTCTTCGGCCCCTCCGGCGCCGGCAAGACGACGCTGGCGCATTGCATCGCCGGTGTCGCGACGCCGCCGGGCGGGCGCATCGAGATCGGTGGGCGCACGCTCCTGGGCGCCGGCGTCGACATTCCGATTCATAAGCGAGACGTCGGCCTCGTCTTTCAGGAGGCTCGTCTCTTCCCTCATCTGAATGTCAGGCGCAATCTCCTCTACGGTGCGCCGGACACGAGTGACCTCGACACGATTGTCGGGTTGCTCGAACTCGAATCGCTGCTTCAGCGGCGCATCCACGATCTCTCCGGGGGCGAGAAGCAGCGTGTCGCGATCGGGCGCGCCATTCTCAGCAAGCCGCAGATTCTCATTCTCGATGAGCCCCTCGCCTCTCTTGACCGGCGTCTGCGCCGCCAGATCCTCCCCTTCCTCGTGCGAGTGCGCGATGCGCTTGACATCCCAATGCTCTATATCAGCCACGAGCTTGACGAGATCCTCCAGCTCACAACTGATCTCCTCGTCATGGATCAGGGCAGGATCGTCGGCCTTGGTCCCTACGCCGACATCATCCATGACGATCCCGTGCTTGACTGTCTGCATGATCGCGGCATGACCAACATCCTTCGCGCCGAGCTCATCAGCACGAGCGCCGACGATGGCGTCTCCCTGATCGACATCGGCAAGGGAACGAGACTGTCGATCGCGCCTGCGCCTGAAGACCCCGGGTCCGAGATCGTCGTGGGTATCCGGCCCTGGGACATCGCGCTCGCGGCGGCTCCGGTGTCGGGCGTCTCGATCCAGAATCAGGCGACCGGGACGATCAGCAGGCTGACGCATCACGAGCGCCGTGTTCTCGTGGAGATTGACCTCGGAGCGCCGGTGATCGCTGAGATCAGCCGCAAGAGCGCCGCGGAGCTGAATCTCGGTCCGGGCCGCTCCATCGTGTGCCTGATCAAGAGCCACGCGATCCGGCGACTTTCAGGGGCTCCAGAGCCTGTCAGGATTTCCTGAGATTTGATGACACCTGACGCCGGGCGATTCCGCCATGAGAGGTACGATGTTTTCCGTCCACCGGGGAACGCAGGCGCCTCGCGCCGCTCGCAGATCTCCATGCCCACACCGAGAGGGACACTCATGAGACAACTCGCCATTCTCGCCATCGGCGCCATGACGCTGGCCGGCTGTCAGAACGCAAGCAACACCGACCCCAACCTTCATGTTGGTGTCGATCGCTACAACAAGCCCATCACCACTGACAACATCCACGCCCAGCAGTGGTTCGACCAGGGTCTCCAGCTCACTTACGGCTTCCACCACGCCGAGGCCATACGCTCCTATCGCATGGCCATCGAGGTCGATCCCAACTGCGCCATGGGCTGGTGGGGCATCGGTTACGCCCTCGGACCGAATATCAACGACCCCGTGCTTACGCCCGAGCGCCATGAGGAGGCGTACCAGGCCGCCCAGCGCGCCTACGAGCTGCGCTCCTACGCCTCGCCGAAGGAAGCCGCGCTCATCGATGCGCTTACAACGCGCTATGCCTCGCCGATGCCTGAGGACGTCACCAAGCTGAATCGCGCCTTCGCCCGCGAGATGCGCAAGGTGTACGAGCGCTATCCGAATGACCCGGATATCGGCGCCCTGTTCGCCGAGTCGCTCATGACGATGCAGCCGTGGGACTACTGGACTGCGGAGAAGGCGCCGAAGGGCAACACCGAGGAAGTCGTCGAGGTGCTCGAAGCGGTCTTCGAGATCGACGAGGACCATCCCGGGGCGTTGCACTTCTACATCCATGCGATGGAGTCCGGTCCGAATCCGGAGCGCGCCGTGCCGATCGGCGATCGTCTTGTGGATCGCGTGCCCGGCTCAGGCCATCTGCGCCACATGCCGTCGCACATCTATGCCGTCGTGGGTCGCTGGGCCGACGCGTCGGACGCCAACGAGCGCGCCATCGCGGCTGATCTCGCCACGCTCGCGAACTCCACCGACGAGGACTTCTACTGGATTTACTACGGCCACAACATCCACTTCCTCGCTTACACCGCGATGATGGAATGCCGCTACGACACCGCCATGCGCGCCGCGCGCCAGCTCTGGCGCGACATGCCCGACAGGATCATTCGCGAGCAGGGCTGGATCTGCGAGGGCATCGTTCCCACGAAGTATCACGTGATGATTCGTTTCGGTCGCTGGGAGGACATCCTCGCCGAGCCGGCGCCGCCCAGTCACTATCTCGTGAGCAACGCCGTGCATCATTATGCCCGCTCGATCGCGCATTCGGCGCGCGGCGAGACGTATGAAGCGCGGGACGAGCTTGCGAAGTTTGACGTCGCGGCCGCGGCGATTCCCGAAGACTGGATGCAGTTCAACAACAAGATGAACACGGTGCTGCCGATCGCGCGCCTTATGGTCGAAGCGGAGCTCGTCTATCGCGAAGGCGAGTACGAGAAGGCGTACTCGATGCTCCGCAAGGCGGCGAAGATGGAGGACAAGCTCGTCTACGACGAGCCGCCGGCGTGGATGGTTCCTGTGCGTCACGCCCTCGGCGCGCTCCTCATGGCCCAGGGGCGCTACACGGAAGCTGAGCAGGTCTATCTCGAGGATCTGGAGCGCAATCCGCACAACGGGTGGGCGCTCCTTGGGATGAAGCAGTCGCTCAAGGCGCAGGGTCGTCGCGATCGCGAAGCCGAGGACTATGCGGGGCAGCTCGCCGAAGCGTGGAAGCGCGCTGATGTGCAGCCGGAGTCATCGTGCTACTGCGAGCCGGGGACGACGTACAGATAAGTCGAAACCTCACGAGCCCACCTTGTAGAGTTTCGTCGCCTTGATCGTCAGCACGCCTTCGTTCGGGCGCGGGAGCACCTCGCCGACGACAACGACTTCTGCGAGGGGGACGACGCCGTGATCGCCGAGGTTGACCTGCAGCGCGCTGCCGCTCTCGTCAACCATCAGCACGGTCGCATTGTTGGCGGTCAGCGACTCGCGTGTTTCGCAGCAGTAGTCCCATGGCGTGGGGCAGTGGTCCGCCGGCTTGTCCGCGCAGCTGGGAAGCTCGGTGTCCACTATGACAAAGACGGGGCTCTCGGCGCTCACGGGCTCCATGATGCCGCCGATGACGCCGAGGACGACGACTTGGTCGCCCTCAGCAGCGCGGCTCTTGACGGCGGCGACTCCTTCGACGCCCTCCGGCATGGAGGTGAGGAGCCATGTCGCCTGCGCGGGTTCGCCGGCGCGGGTTGATTCACCGCTGTCGCAACCGGCGAGCGCCAGCGCGACCGTCGCCAATATCAATCCGATCAACTTCTTCATCGTGAGTCTCTCTATGGAGCGTCGTTCTATTCAGAATGATTTGAGCGCTTGCGGAATCGGCAGGCGCAGGCATCGAATCGCAGGCGGCACAGCGCCGACCAGCCCCACCAGCAGTCCGCCCACGGCGCCCGCGAGCATCACGGGCGCATCGAGCGTGAGCGCGAAGGCGCCCATCGAAAAACGAATGGCGATGTCATCGAGCACGAGCGAGCCGATTCCGAGGCCCAGCAGCGTGCCGCAGGCCGCGGCGAAGAGCGACTCCTCGCTCAGGTTCAGCACGATCGCCAGTCGCGTGAATCCCAGTGACTGGAGCATGCCGACCTCGCGCACGCGCGCCGCGAACGCGGCGTAGACGGTGTTGAGTCCGCCGAGAAGACCCCCCATCGCGATCAGCGCCGCCGTCACGAGGATCATGATCCGGATCGGTCTGTAGAACGCGGCGATCGAGCTGTAGTACTCGCGCTCAGGAATCGCCACGATCTCAAGATCCAGGCGACTTCTGGCGAAGAGATCGACATCGGCATACGAAGCCTTATCGAGCGTGACGGTCACACACGAGAGTGACGCCTCGCGCTTCGTCGCGACCTGCAGATCAATGAGCGGCAGCCAGATCTCCGCATCCATCACCGTATTGGGCGCGCTGAATCGACCGACGATGCGCCAGTCTCGATTGTCGAAGTGCAGGGTCTGTCCGATCGCAACGCGCGCATCATGGACGCCCAGACGCGTTGCAGCGAGCGAGCCGACCATGATCTCGTCCTGTCCTGCTTCCGGTGCGCGGCCTTCGACGATCTCGACGGCTGAATGCACGAGAAACGCCACCGGGCGCACGCCGCGCAGCACGGCGTTGAGCTCGCGCTCATCGCCTCGCGCCGAGCGCACCGGAAGGGCCATATGGATCTCCGGCGAGGCGTAGATCACGTTCGCGGCTTGCTTGAGCCCGCCGATGCTCGCCGCGGCTATTGTCTCGACGCTTGCGTCGATCTGCGAGCGCTCCAGCGCCTCCTCGCTGCCGGCGCCGAGCAGAATGACGTTTTCATGGAGCGTGGCGCCCTGCGTGAGCGTGCGCTGCATGCCGCGAACAAATCCCGCGCTCGCCAGCACGAGCAGCACCACCAACGCCGAACCCACAAGGCTCGTCACGAGTCGCACGCGACTGCGCCCGAGGTTGCGATAGGCGTATTCAAATGGAAGCTGTCGCAACATCATTTCGTTCCTCACACGGCGCGGAAACACGCCGTGATCTCCTGTCGCGCCGCCATGATCGCCGGCGCGAGTCCCGCGACGACGCCCAACGCCACGCATACACCGATCCCAGTCAGCAGCAATCCCGGTCCGGCCTCGATCGGAATCGACACGCCTTCGACCGACAGCGCAAAGCTCCCGACTCTCACGACGCCGACGGCAAGCGCCGCGCCGACGGCGCCGCCGAAGAGCGCGATCATCGCGCCCTCCGCCATGATCAACCGCGCCACGAGCCCACGTCCGAACCCCAGAGTCTGTAACACCGCCTGCTCGGCGATTCGGCTCTGCACGCTCAGGAAGATCGCATTGCCGATGAGCGCCAGGACGGCGATCAGACAGCCGACGCCAAGCCAGCGAGCGAACGCCACGAGTTCGATGACGTCGTCCGCGATGCGGCTTGCGAACGCCTTCTCCGTGAAAGTCGTCGTCGGCTCCTGCGCCGTGAGGAACAGGTCGTCGATCTCCGCCGCGACCGGCTCAAGCAACTCAGGCGCGTCCACCTTCACGAGAAACTGCGTCACGACACCAAGCTGATCGCGACCGGCGAGCTGCACGAACTCCAATGCCGTGTACGCCACGTTCTGATCCTGCGGATCGTCACTGCGGATGATTCCTGCGACGTATGACGTGATGCCGGCCGCGTCGAAGGTCATGCCCGGTGACAGTCCGCGCCGCTTCGCCAGCGCCTCTCCGAGCAGGGACGCATCAGTGCGTCGCTTCCATTCATTCGTCGTGCCCGCGATGATCTCGATCTTGCCTTCGCGCATCGCCAGGAACTGATCCTTCTCAACGCCGCGGAATGTCACGACATCGAGACTCGTGCGGCAGTTCGAGACGACGACCTTCATCGGCGCGGCGCTCGTCACACCCGCGATCCGCTCGATCTTCCGCTGATAATCCTGAGGCAACTCACTCGTCGCCGGGCAGAATCTGTCCTTGCGATAGACAACGAGTGTCGTGTCCTCTGCCGTTTCACGGGTCGCTTGCGCCACGCCATGCTGCATCGCCTGCACAGCCGTGAAGAGGAACATCGCAATCGCGATTCCACCGGCGGTCAGGAGTGTGCGCACGCGGTGGCGCCAGGCCTGCTTGAAGACGTACGGGCTGAATCTGAGGAAACTCATGACGCCGTCTCTCCAACGTTCGTCTCGACATCAACTTCCTCAGTGCGCGTGCCGCCGATCCGGCCCTTCGTCAGGTGCAGCGTTCGCCTGGCATGCGCTGCGGCCTTCGGATCGTGCGTCACCATGATGATGGTCTTGCCGAGATCCTCATTGAGACGCTTCAGCAGCGCCATGACCGCCTCGGCGGCGATGCTATCCAGATCACCCGTGGGCTCATCGCAGACGAGGATTGTCGGATCCGTCACGATCGCGCGGGCGATCGCCACGCGCTGCTCCTGGCCGCCCGAGAGCTGGCGCGGGAAGTGCGTGCGCCGATCACTGATTCCGACGACATTGAGCGCTTCCTCGACGCGTCTGCGGCGCTCCGCTCTGCTGATTCGATGCAGCAGGAGCGGCAGTTCGACATTCTCGTACGCCGTCAGCACCGGCACGAGGTTGTAGAGCTGGAACACATAGCCGATGTGCTTCGAGCGCCAATCCGCGAGCTTGCGAGCGCCGAGATCGACGATGTTCACACCGTCCACCACAAGTGAGCCGCTGGTCGGTGAGTCGATGCCCGCAATGAGATTCAGCAGCGTTGTCTTGCCGGCGCCGCTCGGCCCCATCAGCGCGAGGAAATCCCCCGCCGGCACATCGAGGTCCATGCCGTCGAGCGGGCGAATCACGCTCTCACCCTTGCGATACTCGCGCGTCAGTCCGCGGCATTCGATGAGCGTCATGACGCCCCTCCCCCCTGCGGCCGCATGCGCACGCGCTGGCCGGAATCCAGATCCACTGCGCTCGTCACGACCAGGTCGCCCGGACGAAGCGCGCCCTCGACCTGTGCCCAGCCGTCTTCGACCTGGCCGATTTCGACAGCGACCGACTGCGCTGCGCCGACATCGCCTCGTCGCGAGCGCACCACCCATACATGGGCGACGCCGTTGCGCTCATCTCGTAGTGAGTCCGTCGGGGCCAGCACACGCGCGACAGCGATTGTGTCAATCGGCGTCTCCGCGGCCGACGCACTCGATCGCGCGCCAAGAAACCTCACGCGCGTCAGCATCTCAGGCCTGAGCATCGGCGACGGATCGATGACGCGAACTTTCACCTGCAAAGTGTTCTTCTGCAGGTCCGCCTCGTGCGTGATGCGCGTCACCTCGCCGCGGAATGTCTCATCCGGAAGCACATCGACGACGACTTCGCACGCCTGTCCAATCGAGATCTGGGCGGCGTCGGCGAGCGGCACATCGACGCGCACCTGGATCATCGACGGGTCGTACAGGTGGATGATATGAGCCGAGTGCTCGGAGTCCATGTCCATCATCACCTTGTCGCCCGGCGCCTTGAGCCTGCGCTGCACGTAGCCGCTGATGGGCGCGTGAATCGTCATGCGATCCACACGCAGCTGCGCCTCCGCGACCTTGGCGCGCTCGTACGCCGCGTTCGCCTCACGCTGCGCCACCATTGCGATCGCCGCATTCAGCGCCCGGCGTTCCTCGATCCGCAACTCCGCATTGCGCTCGGCCGCCTTCAGCTCGGAGGCCAGCTGATCGCGCTTCGCTTCGAGAACCTGCTGCTCCTTCAGGCGCGCGTCCAGCGACGCCGACTGCGCCGCGACCTGCTGGCGCAGGATGATGAGTTCGATTTCTGAAGAGGCGCCGAAGCCGTGCGCATCCTCACTGCGCTCGAGCTCTTCCTCGAATCGCACGAGCATCGCCTGCTCCTGGGCGATGTGCGAGGGGAGCTGGGCGAGCATCGCGTTCGTCTCCGCAAGCGCCGCGCGCGAGGACTCGACCGCCCGATCTCGCTCAACCGGATGATCCCAGTCGGCTTGCGCGGCCGTGAGCTCCGCCTTCGCCATCAGGATCTCCGCCTCCGCCCGAGCGAGATGCGCCTGCTCACGCACGAGCTCCAGCTCCGCGTCTTCAGCGACCAGACGGGCGACGATCTGTCCCTGCTCGACGTAGTCGCCCTCGAGCACGAGCATCTCGCTCACGACACCGTCCGCCAGCGCCGCGCACGCGACGAAGAACGGATCCGCCTCGAGCCAACCCGGCGCCGTCACCGTCGCGCCGCTGCGCGATCCCGAATGTCGATCCGCCGCCGGCGCAACCAGCGCTGGCGCGCCGCGATCGAAGACGACCGCCGCGACATCCACGGGCGTCGCCCGCGTCAGCGCCGCGCCCGCGTTGATCAACACCAGCGTTCCGATGGCGAGCAAGACCATCACAGGAACCGCGATGTGGCTCAGGCGCCGCCAGCGTCCGGCCTCCGCCGACGCGCGCAGCGCATCAGCAGCCTTCTGTACCGAATACATGTCCGATTCTCCTGGAGTTCAGTCGCAGTGAGCGCACTGCATCTCGGGCAGCGCGCATCATCCCTGTCGTTGAACTTCAGGCCCTCGGCGGACGCAGCAGCGAGAGCTGCACATCACGAGGCGTGAGCGTCTGGGCGCGGGCGATCCACTCCGCCTCGACGCCAAACTCCATCACGTCCCACACGTCGCCATCAGCGACAACGGCAGCACGCACCATCGTGCAGCAGGTCATCAGGCAGCGACAGTCGTCGCGCCGCTCGTCCTGCGGCTCGTCCGGTGTCGGCTCGTCCGCTACCTCAAGGCTGCAGCACGACATGACCGCCTCGGTCGACTCCGGCGCCTCAATCTCGACACAGCATGAGCCGCCACCCATGACGCACGCAGGACGCAGTCCCGCAAGCGCGCCGGGCGCCAGGATCTGAGCGCTCGCGACCAGCGCGAGCAACCAGCCTTTCATGGTGTGCCGGAGCATTGTTCTCATTCTACCCATCGGACGCCGCCTGGCTTCAGATTATTCCATCCCCTCGCGAGGCTCTGAGAGTCCCAGAACTCCATCGCCAAGGCCGATTGCGACGGATCAGTCGCCCGGCGTCATGGCGGCGACCCCTCCGCGTCCCGCCGAGCCAGATCCCGAGATCGGGGCGTCGGCGCCAGCCCCCAGCGCGACGCCCAGCCCCGCCCGTACGTAGGCCGCGCTCAGCGGAATCGCCTCCGCCATGAACAACTCCCAGTCCACCGAATAGCGCTCGCCCGCCACCGGCATCAGATCGTCATGGCCCCCTACGAACGCCTCCGACACCACCGAGCGCACGCTTTCGACTGGTGGATCTTCACTCCCGCACGCGATGTGAATCGACGATCCCTGCTCGATCGACACACGCCCCTTGTAGAGACCGACGCGCAGGCGCAATCGAATCACGAGATCCGCGTCGAACTCCGCGAGCAGGGCGCGCTCGGCGAACTCCAGCGTGTCGTCCTCTTCGTCATGCAGCGCCGGCAGTGGATGCGCCGGCACCGCTCGGAACTCGCCGATCCGGCCTGTGTCTCCACCGATCATGTTCAGATGATACACGAGCGATGAGAAATCCACTGCGCTTCCGTCAAGGTTCCGAAGCGTACGACTCGCGACGACACGGTCAGCCTCGATGACGTCGTATCCTCTCGCCAGCAGCCGCGCAACGAGCGCGTCGTATACGCGCAGCGCCAGCTCGAGCTGCGTCTCAGATGGATACGTCACGCGCCGCCGGAACACGCCGGAGAGTTCGACGATCGCCGTCAGCGGTGTAAATGCGCCTCCAAGCATCGCCTGACGCGCTGAGGGCGTCACCTGCTTCATCGTGATGAACTCGACGGTGCACTCCATCACCGCCGCACGAGCGCCGGTCGCGTCGGAGGGCGTCTTCTCCGGCAGGCCCCATATTGCCTCTTCGAGCAGTCGGCGTTCGATCGCGTCGCTCGAGTCGCGCGAGTCAACGATGACCGGGGGCGCGTGACAACCCCAGGTCGTCAGTGACGACGCCAATACCACGAGCAGTGCCATGCCGCGCCCGAGCACCATCTGTCAGTCAATTCGGGTCGAAGCCCGACTGAAGAGGACAGAATGCGCAGCGCTCGAGACGGCCGCATCTTCTCGGACGCGCGTCAGCGTCCGACGGGCTTACGTCCCAGCCGCTCGCGGCTCCAGTCGGCGAAGCTCAAGCACCGCGCCCGTCTCCACGTCTATGCGAAGCGACACGCCTCGAACCGCAATCGCAAGCCCCCGCCGGAAGATGCGACGCAGCAGGATCGACTGATCGGTCGCCGCGATGAGGCGGATCGCGCCCGTCGTGGTGTCCGCCGTGTCCGACTCGATGAGCACGCGATTGATCTTCGCAGCCCTGACGAACGCCGCGTATGTCGGATCGAGCGCGCGATCGACGATCTCGATCTCCTCCTCGACATCGGGAGCGTCTGCGGCGCCGCCGTCTTCGCCATCGTCTTCATCGACCTCCGCATCGGAACTCATGCTCTCGCCATACTCAAGGTCACGGAGCTCAGACGCCATCAATGGATCATCGGCCTCAGATGGCCCGTTGTACTGAATGCTGATGTCCACCGATCGAGCGAAGATCACTTCGCTCACGACATCCACCCACACGGAGTCCGTCCCGTTCGCCATCGCCAGCGGCAGAAACTCACGAAGGTCCTCATTCATGTAGTACGTCAGGCCGCCTTCGGTAAATCTCGGACGGAGAAAGAGACGCAGCAGCTCATCCAACTGCAGTCCATACCCCTCCGCCGCCGAGATCCTTGCCCGAACGATCTTGTTGTCCTGCCACGCCGCGCCGAGCGCGAGGTTCGAAACTTCCGGCGGCACCATCGCCTCGATGTCGCCCGACGTGAACGTGATGCTGCTCAGAACGCCCATGCCGACGGCGCGAAGGCGCGGTGTCGGTGACTCTGATCCGAAGATCCCGGCTTCGTCCTCCGGCTCCGGCTCCGCCGTCTGAAGCTCCGTCAGCGGATCATCGATCGTGAAGAACTCCGCAGGCGTCGCCGGCAGGGCGCGCCGATCGCGATACTCCTCGATGAGCGCATCGCTCACAGGAAGGGACATCCAGCGCGTCCCGCCGGGAAACTGCGGCACCCGACCGCCGGCCGTCAGCGGCGCGTTCGATGGCGACACGAACACATCGCCCACTCGAATGTCCTCCGACATCGGCATCACGGGCGCCAGGCCCATGGAGTGCATCGCGTCGCCCCATCGCGTTGTGATCGGGTCCGCCGCAGGCGTCGGCTCATACGACTTCTTCTGCTGCGTCTCGCAGCCGGCGCTCGCCAGGAGAATCGTCGCCAATCCTGAAAGTCCAGCTATGCGCGGGAGCGTCATCGTGTCACCCTCTCGTTCGTTGTTTTCAGTGCATGCGATCGCGCCAGAGTGCGAACTTACGCTCGCGCAGTGTACCGCCGACGTCGCGTACGCGCGCGTTCTAGATGAGCACGCCTGCGATCGAAGCCGTCATCCAGCTCGCAAGCGCGCCTCCAAGCATCGCCCGCAGCGCCAGCGACACGATGACGCCACGCCGCTCTGGCGCCAGCACCGTCAGCCCACCAATCTGGATCCCGATCGAGGCGAAATTTGCGAATCCGCACAGGGCGTATGTCGCGATCGTCACCGTCCGCGCCGACACCGCTTCGCCCTCGGGCCGCTGCGCCGCCTCGCCGAGCGACGCATATGCATAGAGCTCCGTCACGAAGAGCTTCTCGCCCATGAGCGAGCCGAAGAACATGCACTCGCTCCACTGGATCCCCATCGTCCACGCCAGCGGCGACAGGAGCACGCCCAGGACAGACTGCAGGCTCAGCGAATCCATGCCCAGGCCATCGACCAGCGGCGCCAGCGCCGCCGTCTCTCCGAGCGCCTGCAGCGGCCAGTTCACGAGCGCCAGCAGCGAAATGAACGCAATCAGCATCGCGCCCACGTTGAGACAGAGACTCAACCCCTCCGACGCCCCACGCGCCGCAGCGTCGAAGATATTCCGTGACTCCCGACCAAACTCCATCGTGCTTACATGCTCGTCGATGGGCGACTCCATCTCCGGCACGATGACCCGCGCAATGACGAAGGCCGCCGGAGCCGACATGACGCTCGCCGTCAGCAGGTGCTTGATCACCTCGACGCGCAAGGCGCCGGTCTCGTCGCCGCCGCCTGCCAGCGTGCCGACATACACCGCCAGCACCGAACCCGCGACCGTGGCGAAGCCTCCGACCATCAGCGTCGCGAACTGCGCGCGCGTCAGCTTGTTGAGAAACGGGCGCACGCACAGGGGCGCCTCCGTCTGACCGACGAAGACATTGGACGCCATGACCATCGCTTCGGCGCCAGTCACGCCGAGCGTCTTGCGGAAGAGCCACGCCAGCCCCGCCACGACCCGCTGCATCAGTCCGATGTGATAGAGCGCCGCCATCAGCGACGCGAAGAAGATGATCACCGGCAGCACGCGCACGGCGAAGACGAATCCGATCGGACTGTCCTCGGCGAGCAATTCCGGCCCGAAGACGAATTCAATTCCTGCGTCCGCCTTCAGGATCACCTCGTTGACAAATCGCGCGATCCAATCGAAGACGTCAACCACCGCCGGCGTCTTCAGGAGCAGCAGCCCGATTGCGAATTGCAGGGCCACGCCCGCCACCACCAGGCGCATCGGAAATCGGCGTCGATCCTCCGAGAGAAGCGCGGCGATCCCCAGCATCACCACCACACCCAGCACACCGCGCAGATCGCCCATTCGCCGCTCCCTATTCCGGCGACGCCCCGCTGTCAGGCGCCGCATGCAGATGCACACGGCACCGATTCTCGAACATCCCCGGCCCGCCCACAACAATCGGCGCCTTCGAGTCAAAAAGGCGGATCGTGTGCACCGCCTCGCGGCCGCATATAGCGCACACGCCGGCGATCTTGACCACCTCATCCGCCTCGATCAGCAGCGCGCCCATCTCATGGAAGGGCTCGTTCATGCTCGTGCGATCCAGGCCCGCGAGCACAACCTCGACGCCGCGCGCAAGCAACACCCCCACTGCGTCGTGCAGACCCGTCACAAAGAAATGCGCTTCATCGAGCCCGACCACGTCCGCTTCGATCGACAGGAGGTCGTCAGGCGCCTCGATCGCCATGCCTGGCATGGATTTCCCGTCATGCGTCGTCAGGTCGCTCGGGTGATACCGGTCATCCAGCGTCGGCTTCACACACGCCACGCGCCGCCCGCGCGACGCCGCCTCCGACAGCCGCGCCATCAGCGCCGTCGTCTTGCCCGCGAACATGGGTCCGCAGATGACCGTCAGCCGCCCGACCGGCGCATGGTCCGCCGCGTCCGTCACGAAGTCGAGAGACTCTTCACATACACCGCCAGCGCCTCAATCGTGGCGTCATCGTTGATCATGTTCGTCACCGGGTTCATGCCGAATGGGCGAGAGGAGTCCTTCATCTTCTCCTTCGACACGCCCTGGCGCATCACAGTCTCGATGCCTGCGACGCTTCCATTCGTATGCAGCCATTCGCTATCCGTCAGGTCAGGCCCGCGCGCCGTCCCGCGTCCATCGTCGCCATGGCACTTGAAGCACATCGCCTGTCGATACGCCCCCGCTCCCAGGGCGAGCGTTTCCTCACTCGGGGGAATCGCCGCGCTCTCGGCGCCCTCCTGCGTCGATGCGCATGCGCTGAGCATGACGCCAAGACCCACACCGCTGACGGATACCAACCAGATGCTGCTCGTTCGTCGCATTGTTGCGCTCCTTGACCGGGGCTCCTGCGGTCGGCGCCGCGCGGCGCAAAAACACAGGAAGCCGACTCCTTCGATGGGTGTACCGAAAGAGCGCTTCCTGAGTTCTCAATTCAAAGCATGTGGCAGGTGAACGCCTGGAATTACCAGCGGCCGCCGCCGCCGCCGCCCGCCCGCTCCGTGCGGGGACGAGCCTCATTCACCTTGAGCTGGCGACCGAGATGATCGGCGCCATTGAGGGCCTCGATCGCAGCGCGACCCTGCGTGTCGTCAGCCATCTCGACGAAACCAAAACCGCGCGGACGCCCGGTCTCACGATCCACCATCAGCACGACATCCTTCACCTCACCGTGCTGACTGAAGAGCTCCGAAACGTCCGTGTCCGAAGCCTGAAACGACAGATTGCCTACGTAGATCCTCACGAAACCATTCCAAATCCCGAAGAGACCGAACCGCGTGTCTCCTTCGGGAGAGGACAACACGCGGGGTCGATCCAGCCCGCGTCATACTGGGACTGCCCTGGATCGACAGCGCATTCTGGGCAAACAGCGTAGCAAACGAGCAGCCCTTGCCCTAATTGGCTCCAGCAGGAGCCCTCCGAACGCTACATATTCGACACTGACCCCCCTATTCAGAGGGCGAATTGACCTGCAGCGGACCGCCGTCAGGGCCCCGAAACCGGCGTTCTGCGCCCCACAGTACGGTTTTGGCTTGCCGCGAACGCGCCTCTCCATTTAGTCTGATCGGTGATCAGAGAGTTGGCTGGTCGATGCGCCCCTCACCCCTCGTGGGCGGGGCGCATCGACCAGCCGATCGTTTTTTTGGGAAAGCCCGCGCCGGACCGCCATTCCCCTGACGCGCTTTCCACTCGGTCTGCGCCTCTCCCTTTGATACCTTTGTGAACAGAGAGGGACTGCGGGACCAGTCCGAGGTAGACCGTCCATGACCGAACAACGCCGACCGGCCGCCTCCACGCGGACCACACGCCTCAATCTCGCGCTCATCGTCTGCGCTGTTCTCGCTGCGCTTCCCGCGCGCGCGCAGTTGCAGACCGCGCCGAAGGTTGACGCCCCGCAATCCCTCGGCGTCACCGAGCACTTCCAGAGCCTCCTCGATGAATGGCGCGCTGAGGTCGCCGCGCGACCGCCCGTCACCGAAGAAGAAGGCTGCGGCAACTACAAGTGCGGATGCGGCGACGCCTGCGGCTGTGGCGACGCCTGCGGCTGCGGCTACGTCGATCAGGGCCCGCAGGTCGGCGCCGACCCGCGCGGCGTCAACTACAACGCCATCTATCAGAACCTGCGCGTCGAACTGAAGTCGCGTCTCGCCGTCAACCAATTCCCCGGCGCATTCACTCGAGCCAATGACTGCTGGGGATACGTCGCGCCTTCAGGGCGTGAATACGCGCTCGTCGGCCTCAACGCCGGCACCGCCATCGTCGAGATCAGCAACCCGACGTTCCCGCACGTCGTGGACATCATTCAACACCCCAACAGCAACTGGGGCGACGTCAAGGTCTTCGGTCACTACGCCTACTCGGTGAACGAATCCGGCGGCGGCATCCACATCATCAATCTCGAGAATGTCGACGAGGGCGATGTCGAGCTCGTCGGGACATTCGCCGGCGGCGGCGCCATCACCAATCACAACATCGCCATCAATGAGGATTCCGGATACGCCTATCTCTGCGGCTCCAACATCCTCAACGGCGGGCTCATCGCCGTCGATCTTTCCGATCCGGAGAATCCCGTCATGGTCGGCGCCTGGACAAACGCGTACGTCCACGACGCCGAGATTGTCTCCTATGACGAAGGCCCCTATGCGGGACATGAGATCGCCTTCCTCTCCTGCGGGCGCACCGGCTTCGTCGTCGTGAACGTCACCGACAAGGAGAACATGGTCACGCTTGCGACGCGCCAGTACGAGGGCCTCAGCTATTCGCACCAAGCGTGGCTGAACGAAGAGAAGACCCATCTCTACATGAATGACGAGCTCGACGAAGTCCTTGGCCGCACCGGCACGACGCGCACGATCGTCTGGGACGTCGAGAATCTCGCGGACATCCACTTCGCCGGAGAGTTCTCCAGTCGCCGAAGCGCGATCGATCACAATCTCTACGTCGTCGGCGACATCATCTACGAAGCCAACTACACCAGCGGTCTGCGCATCTTCAAAGTCGTCAACTCGCCCATCTCACCGCTGCAGGTCGGCTGGTTCGACACATATCCAGAGAGCGAGTCCGCGACATTCGCCGGCGCCTGGAGCGTCTTCGCCAACTTCCCCAGCGGCAACGTCATCGTCACCGACATTAATCGTGGTCTCTTCGTCCTCGATCCGACGAGGGCGATCGAGTACGAGCGTCCCCGATTCCCAATCCCGAATCCGGACGGGTCGCCCACCGCCTATCCCGACGGTCCCGTGCAGTTCCCCACCGAGATCCCACCGCGGGGCGTCTTCTCGACCGCCGATCCCGGCCTCGAGTCACCGAAGGCGACGCCGCAGACGCCCATCACCGGCGACGTCGACTACGACGGCGACATCGACGCGAAGGATCTTGCCTGGCTGCTTCGGAACTTCGGGACCGACTCGGTCAGCGACGATCTCAATGGCGACGGCGTCGTGGATTCGACCGATCTCACGATGCTCCTCATGGCGATCAGCCGCTGACCTGACTCAGTTGTTCTTGTCCATCGCGTCGCCTGCCTCTTCACGGAATCGCGCCGCAAGCGCATCCTCACCCGTCGCTTCGTAGAGAAGCGCAAGCTGTTTCGCCGCGCTCTTGACGCGACGCATATCAGGCTCCGGCCTGCTCGTGAGCGCGCCATAACTCAGCGTGAGCTGCTCGCGCGACTCGTCATACCGGCCCAGCAGGCGCAGACACTTGCCGTAGTGACCGCGAAAGACCGCCGTGTAGAGATGACCCGGCGGGAAGATCTGCTTCGCCGTCGCAACAGCTTCGCGCAATAGCGCCTCCGCTTCCTCGAGCTTCCCCTGCTTCGTCAGCAGCCCGCCGAGATTGGACATGGTCACGAGGGTCCCCGGATCCGAGTCCCCCAAGGTCTTCCGGCGCGCCGCGAGTGTGCGCTTCAGCACCTGTTCGGCGCCCTCGGTGTCTCCCGCCTCCTCGAGGAAGAAGCCGTAGTTGTTCAGCCATCGCATGGTCGCCGGATGCTCATCACCAAGCTCGGCGGCGCTGATGGCAATGCACTCCTCGAAGATCGGGCGCGCCTCGTCATAGCGCTCCCGCCCCATCAGGAACATCGCGAGGTCATTCATCGTCGCGAGCGTGCGCGGATGACGCTCACCGAGCACACGCTGACGTCCGGCAAGCGTCTGACGGAAGATCTCCTCCGATTCCTCAAAGCGCCCGAGATCCTCCAGGATCACGGCATAGTTCTGCATCGCCGCCAGCGTCACCGGATGATCATCACCCAGCGTGCGCCGCTGCGCCGCGAGCGCGATCTCGATGGTGTCGCACGCCTCAGTCAGGCGCCCGGCGCGCTCCAGCGTCAGCGCCAGGTTCACCTGGGCCGTGATCGTGCTCTTGTCATCCGGCCCCTCGACCGCGATGAAGCCCGCCACCGCCTCCTGCTGAATCGGAATCGCCTCTTCGAACCGGCGGCTGTTCACCAGGAACCCCGCCAGCGCATTGCGCGATTTCACGGTCTCGATATGCCGATCGCCGAGCAGCTTTTCGTTCGTCGCCACCTGCTCGCGCAGCGCATCCTCTTCCGCCTCGTGCATCGTGATGCGCAAGTCATTCCGCACACGAATCGCATGTCGAGTCTTCTCATGCGACTCGCCGAGTTCATTCGTCCGGATCTCCAGCGCACGCTCGACATGGGGCTGCGCCAGGTCCGGTTTCCCGAGACTGCTGTACGTCGAACCCAATGTCATGCGCACCGACGCCTCAACCAGCGGCTGATCGACGAACGCGCCGTCTATCTCCTCCGCGGCTTCATCCAGCGCTTCGCGCACCGTCAGCTCGCGCCCCAGAGACTGCTCCGGCTTCGCCGCGCCGAGCAGGTCCTTCGTCAGGAACTCGTTGATCGCCTCCGCTTCGGCCTTGGCGAGATCCGCCGCCTCGCGCGACGCGACCTCGCGCGCCAGCGACATCTGCGCCTGGTGCTCGGCCGCACGCGCGCGCGCCAGGCCCACGCTCGCCGCGACGAGCCCGCCGATCATCGCCAGGATCACAACCGCCGCCGCCGCCACGCCCGCGCGATTGCGACGGACGAACTTGCTCACCTTGTACGTGGCGCTCGGCGGCCCTGCGACGACCGGCTCGTGGTCCAGATGACGCTGGATGTCAGAAGCAAGCCCCGCCGCCGACGCATACCGGCGCGTGCGATCCTTCTCCATCGCGCGCATCGTGATCCAGTCAAGATCTCCCTTGAGTTGACGCTGCAATCCTCCGAAATCCGTGTCCCGGCGCGACGCCACCGCATGCGTCGTCTCTCGATCCAGCGCCGAGAGCTTCGTGCTCGGCTTCGGCGGATCCACCTCGCGGATGCGCCGCTGGATCTCGCCGTACGCCACGCTGCGCAGCTCCTTCGAGTCGAATGGCAGCGTTCCGCACAGCAGCTCATACATCAAGACGCCGAGCGAGTAGATATCCGTCCGCGTATCGACATCCAGCCCGCTCATCTCCGCCTGCTCGGGGCTCATGTACTCCGGCGTGCCGATGATCTGGCCCTGCTCCGTGAAGAGCGAACGTTCTGTCAGGCGCGCATGCGTCGCCTTCGCCACACCGAAGTCGATCACCTTCGGCGTCGGCTTCCCATCCTGCATCGCGATCAGCACGTTGCTTGGCTTGATGTCGCGATGAATGATGCCCTTCTGATGCGCATGCTGGATCGCGTCGCACACCTCGAGCACGAGCCCGAGCCGAGCCTCCGTATCCAGCTTGTTCATATCGCAGTACTCGGTGATCGGCACGCCCTGCACGTGCTCCATCACGAAGTACGGCCGCCCCGTCTCCGTCGCTCCCGCGTCATACACCCGCGCGATGCACGGATGGCTCATCATCGCAAGCGCCTGTCGCTCCGACTCGAAGCGCGCCACCACCTCGCGCGTGTCCATGCCGAGCTTGATGAGCTTCAGCGCGACGCGCCGGCGCACGGCGCCAGTCTCCTCGGCGAGGTACACCTCGCCCATCCCGCCCTCGCCGAGCGTGTCGATGATCCGGTATTTGCCGACGCGCTCGGGGCGTCCGCCGCTCGCGCGACCGGGCTCGACAGACACCGGCTTGCGCGCCCCGGTCTCGATCGTGGGCGCCTCAACAAACTCCTGCATGTCCCGGTCCTCGGGATGCTCGGTCGTCATCACTCGATGTCCTTCCGGCGTGTTCGCGATGGTCCCTGCCCGACGCCCCGCCAGCGCGGATGCAGGCGCCCATCGCCCTCACTCCCCAGACGATCAGTGTACCCCCATTCACCCCCCGCGCAGCGCCGAACTTCCTGCCTCGGTCCGCCATCGGAGTAGAATGACGGCGCACATGAACCAGCCAACCGGACACATCCTCATCGTCGGCGCCGGCGTCATCGGCGTCTGTTGCGCCTATGAACTCGCCTCACGCGGCTACCAGGTCACCATCCTTGAACGCGACGCGGTCGGCCAGGGCTGCTCGTTTGGCAACGCCGGGCTCATCTCCCTCGGACATCTCCCCATCCCGCGACCCGGCGTCATCGGACAAACCCTGAAATGGATGGCCGACGGCGACAGCCCCCTCTATATCGAACCCCGTCTCGACCTCGACCTCGCGCGATGGCTCTGGAAGTTCCGAGCCGCATGCACGCACGACCAACTCGAGCGCAGCATGGATGTCATGTGCGGGCTCTCGCGCCTCTCCGAAGCCGGCTTCCGCCACTTCGCCCAGACCGAACACCTCGACTTCAACTTCCGCCCCCTCGGCTACTACGAGGTCTACCTCACAGAGAAGGCCCTTGACCGCGCCTGCAGGAGCGCCGACGTCACCAGGGCGCACGGCTACGCCTACGAACGGCTCGACGCGCAGACCATTCAGGATCGCGAACCCGCGCTCTCCGGCGACTCCGTCGGCGCCATCTGGTATCCCGACAGCTTCTTCTGCGATCCCTATCTCTTCGTCCGTGAAGTCGGCAAGCTCGTTCGGCGCATGGGCGTCGTCGTGCGAGAGAACGTCGAAGTCCAGAGCTTCATCGAAGATGGCGACGCCATCCGCGGCGTGCGCACCACACTCGGTGAATCCATCGAAGCGGATCACGTCGTCCTCGCCGCCGGCATCTGGTCACAGGCGCTGGCGAAGAAGCTCCGCTTGCGCATGCCGCTCCAGGCCGCCAAGGGCTATCACCGCGACATTCCCGAGACAGATCCCCCGCTCTCGACAAGCTGTCTTCTCGGTGAAGCCAATATGGTCGCCACACCGATGAGCGGACATCTCCGACTCGCCGGCACGCTTGAGTTCAGCGGCGTCAACCTCGACATGCGCCGCAACCGCCTCAACATGCTCACCGAGGGCGCGCGTCGCTATCTCCCGTCGATCAACGGCGCGCCGCCGACTTCCGAATGGGTCGGCATGCGCCCCTGCCTGCCCGATGGCCTCCCCATCATCGGCTGGGCGCCGCACCATCAGAACCTCTTCATCGCCACCGGCCACGCCATGCTCGGCCTGACCTTCGGCCCGGCCACCGGCAGGCTCGTCGCCGAGTCGATCGCGCAGGAAGAGACGTCTATCGCGATTGACGAGATGCGCGCGGATCGGTTCTGAGATTCAGTTTGTTTATCCGCCCCAGTTGCCGATCAACAGCGCCAGATCCGCGCTTCCGACAGACCCGTCGCCATCCAGATCCGCAACACACGCCGCCGGCGCCATCGGGCACGGCCCCCAGCTGCCAATCAGCAGCGCCAGATCTGAACTGCCGACCGTCCCATCGCCATCCAGATCCGCCGGATTCGGCGCGTTGCACACGACCGCAAGCAACTCGATCGCATCGACTCCCGATTCCACGACCGAGCCGCCGACGCCGAGATCGCTCGAGATGAATCGAATGCGCACCTGATCCGTCAGATTCACGAACTGCCCGACGCGCACGAGATTGAACTCCCAGTGATTCGTGTTCGCGACGACTGAATCGATCGGCGTCCAGCTGAAGCCGTCGTCGTCGGAGATCTGCATCACCATCCCATCCTCATAGGGATTGGCGCCGAAGTTGTTCGAGTGCCAGGTGAAGAACGTCAGGAACGCCTCCTCCGCGCCCGTGCAATCGAAGAGCGGCGATGTCAGGAAGACCGACCCACCATCGACATCGCTGTTCGGCACGAAGAGATCATCCACAGCGTCCGTCAGGAACGCCGCGCCGCTGCCGTCGGCGTCAGAAACCGGATCGCCACGATCTCCGCCCTTCTGCGGCGCTACGCGCTCCCAGAATCCATCTGTCGCGTCACCGGAGAATGTCCACCCGAGATCCGTCTCCGCGTTGTCGCTGAAGCGCACTTCGTTCGCCGTCGACGCCGCAAGCCCGTACGTGCGAATCGGCGCCGTCGGCGGATCGGTGTACGTCGTCGATCCCGCCATCACCTCGACGTAGTAGGTCGCCGTGTCGCCGCACTCCATCGGCGGCAGCGTCGCCTCATACTGCGTTGGCATCACCTCAGTCAGTGGAATCGGCACGAAGCCGCCTCCATTGAGATTGAACTGCAGCAGCGCCGAGCCCGGACTGATCGGATCGCCGCACGTGTCGCGCAGAAAGACCGTCATCGTCGGCGCCGCCACCGGCAGCACGCTCCGTGTCGGGACGCCATCCGGATACTCAAACTCCGGACGCTCCGGCACGTCGAACGCCTCGATCACATTTGAAACCGTCGGGCTCTGCGGCGCGATCGCGCTGAATCCAAGCCCGCGCCGCGCAAAACCGCGCCACAACGCGCACTGATTCTGCCCGCCGTAGTTCACCTGGTCTGCAAGCAGAATCGCATCCCGCGCCTGGATGAAATTCGGATCAGCCGGCGAGATCTTCATCCCGTCCGTCGCCAGCACGAGCATCATCTCGTTCGCCGCAAATCCATGCGAAATCGCAAGCTCCGCACGGCACGCCAGCAGCATGTTGCACCACACCTCTCCGACATTGTGCACGCTGTTGGGAACTGTCGAAGCGAACGTCGTGTTGACCGGAATGCTCTCGTCCACGGCGTACTGCACCGGATCAATGTCCTCGAACGTCACCGGACTCCGCATCGGATCATCGACATACGGATAACGCCGAATCCCGAAGTAGTAATTCGTGTCGAATCCCGGCTCACCGAAATACGTCGAATAGCCGCCGATCGAATAGAGATAGTTGACGAGGTCATCCGTCGGCTGCGCGAGCAGCGAGATCGGGTAGAAGTCGCTCCACCCCTCACCCAGACCCGCGCTTTGTGGCTCACTCAGGCTGCCATGCAGGCGAATGCTCAATCCATGCGTCAACTCGTGGAACACGATCTCCTGATCGAACCCGCCATCGCGCCCCGAAGGCGGCGCATCAGGCCACAGGAACATCTCCATGCGCCCGTCGGATCCATCGATTCCTGTCGTCAGGAAGCGCGCGTTCTCAACTGAGATCCCGTCCTGGATATCCGCGATCACCGGGTCACCGCCAACACCGCCGCGCCCGAAGTTGTCGAGCTGGTAGTTGCCGAAGTCCTCCGTCCAGCCAAGCGCATACAGCCGATCGTGGAACCAGTTCGTCTGATAGAAGGCGTTCGTGACCGCGGCCTCTGCGCTGACTGACGGCGCCATGCTGAAATCGACCGGGAAGTCGAAGACGCGCGCCGGCGACCCGATCGGCCGCGGCAGATCGGGGTTGTTGTCCCCGTCCGCATCCGTATGCGCCTCGACGTTGTTCCCCACCGTCGTGTTCCCGCCGTCGGGAATCCAACCCTCGGGGCTCGCCGTTGCATCCAGCGACACGATCGTCTCCAGCGAGCGCGACACCGGCGTTCCCTGCGAACCATCCGGCGTCGCCGGCCCCGGCGAATAAGGCGCAGGCGAGTCACTCGTGAATACGCGATACGAAGCGCTCTCCGTTCCTCCGTGGAATGTCCCGCTGATGCGCCGCAGCAGCGAGCCGGCGAACGCATCGATCGTCAACTGCCACATATCGCCAGAGGCGTCATAGAGCACGATCTCATACGCCGGGCGCATCTCGGTGTGCGAGAGCGGGAAGTACACCCGCTTCGTGAAGACATCGCCCATCAGCGCTCCGGCGCGCTCGTAGCGCTGAATCGAGAGCGCATCGGGCGCCGCGACCTTCGGCGCCGGCGCATCAGCCAGACGCACGCCTTCGTGCTCCGCCGCGATCACGATCGCATCCGTGCGCGACAGGCGCAGCGGCTTCACATCGAACCCGCCCGCCGGCTCACGCAGCATCGTGCTGCCGATCGAAACCAACTCGCCCAGACTCGTCACATTCGCCCGAAGCTCACACCCGACGACGTCGATCCCGTCTATCTGCTGCTGGCGCCAGATCGTCCGCATGCCCGAGCGCGTTGTAAGCCCGTCGCGCGACACGCGCGCCGCGCGCAATGCGTCCGCCTCGATCGAGAACAAACCCGGCTTCGAAGCGACAAAGGAGATCGCAATCTCATGGGCGTCGAACCCCGCCGGGGCCGGCCCGGTCAGCAGCCCGCCGCGCGCGCGGACGAATGATGGCGTCCCGAAGAGGTCCTGCCGATCCACCTTGTATCCGGAGTTCATCGGCGCCAGTTCGGCGCTTCCGCGCCGCAGCGCCTCGTGCAGGTGATCATGATCCCTGCGAATATCGAAGTTCGGCCCATGATCATCGCCAGCAAGCGCCGGCGCCCCGAGCAGGCAGCCGAACGCCGCAATGAATCGCCAGGGTCCCCGGTTCCTTCGCATGGACGTCGATCTCCTCCTTAATAGGAGCGCCGCCAGGCCGCCCCGCGCCCCCATCCTAGCCCGGCCCCCCGCCGCCTCCCAAGGCCAATTCCCGGTCCTGCCCGCTCTTCTCACGTTCTGCGCAGAAAAAAACCCGGGATGCGCTTCGACAGGCGCATCCCGGGCTTCCTCGGCTATCTCAATCCCGCCTCAGAGGCGGGTCGAAGGAGATCAGACTCAGCGAGCCATGACGTACTTCGCCTCCATCGCGCGCTCGATGCGGCGCTGGATGTCGGCGTTGTGCGCGGCCGTGTACGGGTCGCCGCCATTGGCCTTCTTCGTCTTCTTCGCAATCTGCTCGAGATGACCGACCGACAGCGAACTGATCGTTCGGAGGCTCGGGCTTGTCGACTCCATCAGCGCCAGATCGATCAGGCGATCGACATGCTCGCGCTGCAGATTGCGACGGAAGCTCGAAGTCGAAGCATCGCCCGTGCTGCCGTAGCGCGATGAACCATCGGTCCACACCGCGGCGCCGATCGCATCCATCACTTCAGCGACCGTCAGCACGTCATCTGCGCCCTGCGCGCGATACTCATTGTCATACACGCGACGCAGCTTCGTCGGATTCATCATGATCGACATCATCGCCGCCTGCAGCGAACCGACGAGATCATGCACCGGCATGCTCGGATCCGCCATGAGCTCACCGATGCCCTGCGGATCCCACCAGTACTCCTTGCCCATGTAGCGAATCAACTCCGGCGTCAGCCCGAACGCGTCATCACCGAAGGCGTTGTCGATCACGAGCTTCATCGCCTTGCGCTGACGCTCGGCGGGAATGTCATTGACCGGCGCGCGATCGCCCGGATCGCCCTTCCAGTCGTTGTTCTCATACGATCCGCCAACCCAGCGCGACGCGATGTACATCGAGTTGAATTGCGTGTTCAGCAGCGGCAGGAAGCGACGACGCGCAACCGCCCACGGCTCGCCTTCCTTCACGATGTCCTCGAGCAGCTTCTCGCGAAGCTCATCGCACAGGCTCATGCGCGACTCGGCGAACTTCAGATTGTCGGCGCCCATGTCCCACGTCATGTTGCGCGGATCGGAGCCAACCGACATCGCGATCTGGCTGAGGAAGATGTTGTCCGGCTCGCTGACGCGGCTCAGCACCTCGTCGAGCTTGTCTTCGGGGCCGTAGCCATACGCGATCGCCCAGTCGTCATACGGCCCGACCTCGGTCGTCGCGTAGGGACCCTGCTCTTCGCCGCACTCGTGATTGATGTTCACGGCGCAGTAATCCATCACCGAACCTACCGTCGGACCCTCGAAGCCCGGCGTGTTCACTTCTTCGAGCGAACGAATCGTCGACGCAGCCATGTTGTGCTGCAGGCCTATGCAGTGCCCGACCTCGTGCGCCGACACGTAGCGAATCATCTGACCGATGAACTCCTCGGGAACGCCGTCCATCATCGGAACGTCGTCGCCCTCGCCCTCGCCCTTCGCGTCCATCAGGCCGGCCTCAAACGCGAGACCCGCAATCGCCATGTTCATGGCCATCATCGAGCCGATCTTGCACGCCGAGTTCGTCGGATCGTTCAGCGCCTTGGTCCACGGATGATCGCGACCTTCCAGAGGCTCGGTCGCCGCCATCTCGAGGTTCATTTCCTTCTCGAGGATCATCTTGCTGCGCTCAACCGGCGTCGCCAGACGAACGCGCGGATCCCAGTCCGGATTCTTATCGAAGAACGCAAGCTCCTCGGGGCTCATCGTGAGTTCCGCAAGCCCGGCGCTCAGCGAGGCAAGCGACTGCGCCAGGTTGCGCGTCAGGCCCTGGTGCCAGACGACGTCCGCATCCAGGATCTCACCCGTCTTCGGGTTCGTGCGGCTCGGACCAATCGCATA
This sequence comes from Phycisphaerales bacterium, assembly GCA_028279375.1. Classification (GTDB taxonomy): domain Bacteria; phylum Planctomycetota; class Phycisphaerae; order Phycisphaerales; family UBA1924; genus JANQNW01. The sequence goes on along the minus strand of JANQNW010000015.1, from coordinate 164,665 downwards.
CGTCTGATTCGATACGTTCCAGCGGAAGAAGTTGTACCGGTTGTCCTCCGGATCCTTGTCCATGTGGGCGCCGGTCGCCTTGTCCTGCTGGTACACCTCGAGCGCGCCGACAATGCCGACCTTCTCGAACGACTCGTTCCACATCAGGATGCCTTCACGCACGTACCGGCGATACTTCACCGGCGTCGTGTGCTCGATGTACCACACGAGGGGCTTCTTCGGCGGGCTCATCGAGAGCGACGGATCCGCCTTCTCGATGTTCCAGCGCGTGATGTAGCGATCCGTCACATCCTCGTTCTGCGCCTTCGCGTAGTCGAGATACAGGTCGTAGAAGTAGCCGACGCGGCTGTCCGCCTTGCGCGGCTTGAAGCCAGGCGAACCCTGCAGCACGTCAACCGCATACGTCAGACGGATCAGCTGACCCGTCTCATTCGGCATCTCGTACTCGAAGATCACGTTCTTCGGGAACGCCTTCACCTTCGTCAGCGAAGCCAGCGTCGGGTTCACCGCTCTGAAGGAAGGACCGTAGAACGCGTCCGGCGGGAAGAACTTCCGCGCCTTGTGCGTCCCCATGTGCCCGAGATCGACGACCGGGCCGCCGGCGGGAGACATGGTGATGATCGGAAGCGCCGTGATGACGCTGCCGGTGTAGAGCTGATTCATCGAACTCTTGGAGTTCTTGTCGCCGCTCGTGCGCTCCCAGAGATTGGGCTCGATGAGCGCAAGCTGCTTGCCGATCTTCTTCCACTGCGCGTAATAGGTCATGCCCATCACGCCCGCCTCCGGATGACCGCCCGACACCGTCGGCGAGATCATCAGAAGCTGGCTCGCGTAGTTCGGAGGAAGCACACCGAGCAGCTTGCCCGACTCACGATCCACATACAGGTCATAGAGAGGCTTCGAGCCGTCGGCCGTCGACACGACCTTCTCGAGCTTCTCGATCACCTTCTCAAAGGGAGGCATCTCACCGGGCGCCCCGCCGCCGCCTCTGGCCGCCATCATCGCCGCCATCGCCCCGGGGGGCATCTCCATCGAATTCGAAGACGCCTGATCGCCGGCGACGGCAATCAACGTCGTTCCCGCAACTGCCCCGCACAGTGCGATTTCCTTCAGCATGGTTTCGCTCCAATATCAGTCCAATTGTCAGACGGTCCGACCTGAGCCCGCGTCCCGAAACCACCCAGGTCGCCGCCCATTCGATCCCCAAAAAGAGGCACAGCCGCACCCGCGGCGTCCCCCCATCAACCAGATGCGTTGTACCGCCGGCCCTGTCAGGGGCTTCACAATCCCGACGCCTCCGATCCTCTTAAGACGCCCGAAATCGCCCCTCAGGCCGCCTGGCGCAGATTGTCGAGCATGATCCGCCCGCTCAGAGTGCCGGAGCGCCTGACAAAGCTCGCCGAAATCGCGATGTTCGAGAGAGCGGAATTCGCTGCTCGCAGGAGCCGTCGATGGCTCTCTCGCGCCCCGCCGATGCTCGCCCAGCCAGGCGCCGTCACCGCCCTCGACGAACTGCTGATCCTCCGGACGATCGATCTCACGCGCGAAGAACTCATCAGCACCCCAGTTGCGCGCAGCGCCGATGCGCAGGGCGCGCTTGCGTGCGACATTGTCATACAACTGCGAGCAGTTCTTGACGGCGTTGGCAGAGCATTGGCGTTTCGTCAACACCAAGCTCGGTAGATACAGCGCCGACCAGTTGAAGACATAACATGTTCAGACGACCTCAAGAAGACGTCTATCCCCCCTCGCCCCCCAGTGCAGAATCAAGACCGAGATACCATCACGCATGGAACCACCATCCACTTCACATCGAATCTCATGTCGAGGTGGACAAATGAATATGCAGCGCCCATTCGCAGTAGCGACGCTGGCTCTCCTCGCCGGCGGCGCAGTCTCTCTCGCCGAACCCCCTTTCCCCGCTGAGATACATCTGGCCGACATCGGTCCGAATCTCGGGCTGACCTTCTCGGGGACGGCAAACTACGAGGTTGTCGCTTGGAAGGTCGCGGCGGCCGGAGACATCAATGGCGACGGACTCGATGATGTCATGATCTCGAGCCAGGGCGCATCGCCGCTTGGACGCTTCGGCGTCGGCGCCGTCTATGTGATCTTCGGCGCCGACGACTTCCTGACCAGCGCGCCGACAACGCCCGATGAGATCGACGGCGACAACGGATTCGTAATCGCCGGTCCCGCAGATGAAGACGGCTTCGGACACAGCATCGATGCGCTCGGAGACGTCAACGGCGACGGATGCGATGATGTCATCATCGGCGCGCCGTACGGCGGGGCCCCAGAGGGATTGCCGGGGACGAGCTTCGTCATCTTCGGGCATTCGATGATCGGCGAAAGCGGTGTTGTCGACGCGGGCGCACTGGATGGCTCAGACGGCTTCAGAATCGAGCCGATTACTGCGAGAAACGGCGACGGCTGGGTCGTCGCCGGCGCAGGCGACTTGAACAATGACAATCTCAACGACATCGTTCTCGGGTCGTCCGCCACCATGTTCTCCGACCGTGAGTGCTACGTCATCTTCGGAAATCCGGATCTGGGCGCCAAAGGATCGTTCCAACTCAGTGACATCGACGAAACATCCGGTGTGACACTGCGGCGCGACAGTGTGCCCGCAGAACTCGAGGTTGGAGAGCTGGGATACTGTGTCATGGGCGTCGGCGACATCAACGCAGACGGCATCGATGACGTGGCGCTCGTTGATCGCGTAGACGGCGGCAGCGATTTCGTCACCGGCCAGATCGTCTTCGGCTCACCAACGCTTGGCTCCGAAGGTCCGATTGACGTCGGCCTGCTCGATGGTGAGGACGGCTTCACAATCTCGGGTCTTCACGGCGGCCTGTGGTCAAGATCGTGCATCGCCCGTCCGGGCGATCTGAATTCTGATGGCGTCAACGATCTGGTCATCGGGAGCCCCACATTCTCGACGGACGAGATGTACGACGATGACGACACCGGCAAGACACACGTCATCTTCGGCGGATCAGGTATCGGCGCCGGCGGACTCGTCTCAGCAGACTCAATCAATGGCGCCAACGGACTTGAGATCGTCGGCGCCCTTGAGCTGGATCTCGCCGGATCTGCGACGTCAGTGATCGGCGATATCAACGCCGACGGCTTCCAGGATCTCCTGATCGGCGCTCAGGGCGCTGCCCGAGGGGAGTTTGATTCCTCGCGCGATGGCGCCGGAGAGTCCTACGTCGTCTTCGGAGGGCCGGGGATAGGAGTCTTCCATGATGCGCGACTCGACGACCTCGTCGGCGACGGCGCCTTCAAGCTCATCGGAGTTGAAGCAAGGGAAACCGGATCCACAGGAGACCATAGCGGCTGGAGCGTCGCGCCCGCAGGCGATCTTAATAACGACGGCGTGCGCGACTTCATAATCGGCGCCCCATTCACCTGGGTGGACGATGTCTATCTCACAGGGCAGGCCTACATCATCTTCGGCCGCAACGTCACGCGCATCGGCGACCTTGACGACGACAACCTCGTCAACACCGACGACCTCGCGCAGCTCCTCAGCCTCTGGGGACCGTGCGACGCCGAGCTTCCTTGTCCCGCCGATCTCGACAACTCCGGAGCCGTCGCCGCCCTCGACATCGCAATCCTGCTGAGTCACTGGACGAACTGAGGCGCGCAATAGCGCACTCGGACTTTGCATTAATCGCCGAACGCATATGTTCGCGATGACGTCTATCCCCCTCGTTATCCCCTACGCATTCTTCTGCAATGCGGCAATACGAAATGGAACCATCATCCACATCACATCGAATCTCATGTCGAGGTGGACAAATGAATATGCAGCGCCCTGCAATCGTGGCGACGCTGGCTCTCCTCGCCGGCGGCGCAGTCTCTTTTGCCGAACCCCCTTTCCCCGCAGAGATACATCTTGCCGATATCGGGCCGAATCTCGGGCTGACTTTCTCGGCAACCGAATACGATCAGGTGGTCGGCTGGAAGGTCGCACCCGCCGGCGACATCAATGGCGATGGACTCGATGACGTCATGGTCTCGAGTCAGTCCGCCTCGCCGCTCGGCCGCACAGGCGTCGGCGCCGTCTATGTGATCTTCGGCGCCAGCGACCTGCTGGCCAGCGCGCCGGCGACGCCCGACGAGATCGACGGCGACAACGGATTCGTAATCGCCGGTCCTGCAGATGAAGACGGCTTCGGGCACAGCATCGATGCGCTCGGTGATGTCAACGGCGACGGATGCGACGATGTGATCATCGGCGCGCCATATGCCGGATTTGCGGAGGGCTTGCCGGGTACGAGCATCGTGATCTTCGGGAATGCGAAGATCGGCGAGACTGGCGTCGTTGACGCCGGCGCACTCGATGGCTCTGATGGCTTCCGCATTGAGCCGATCTCTGCGAAGAACGGCGACGGCTGGTCCGTCGCGAGCGCCGGGGATCTGAACAATGATGGTCTCAACGACATTGCCCTCGGGTCCTCCGACGATGAGTGCTACGTCATCTTCGGCGATGCTGCCCTTGGCTCTGGTGGCCAGTTCAGCCTGGGTGATCTCGACGAGACTTCGGGCTTGACGCTCCGGTTCGACAACGCGCCCCAGGGAGTTGACTTTGGTCGTTTCGGGAACTGCGTCATGGGCGTCGGAGACATCAACGCAGACGGAATCGACGATCTGGCGCTCGTTGATTCCGTGAGCGGAAGTTCGCTCGTCTCCGGTCAGGTGCTATTCGGCTCGACAACGATCGGCGCCGATGATCCCATTGAACTCGGGCTTCTTGACGGAACAGACGGCTTCATCATCTCGGGTCTCAAGGGCGGCGTGTGGTCAAGATCGTGCATCTCCGGTCCGGGCGATCTGAACTTCGATGGCGTCAACGACCTGGTCATCGGAAGTCCCACATTCTCAACGGACGAGATGTACGACGACGACGACACCGGCAAGACACACATCATCTTCGGCGGATCAGGCATCGGCGCCGGCGGACTCGTCTCAGCCGACTCAATCAACGGCGCCAACGGACTTGAGATCGTCGGCGCCCTTCCGCTGGATCTCGCCGGATCTGCGACGTCAGTGATCGGCGACATCAATGCCGACGGCTTCCAGGATCTCCTGATCGGCGCTCAGGGCGCTGCCCGAGGGGAGTTCGAATTCTCGCACGATGCCGCCGGTGAGTCCTACGTGGTCTTCGGAGGGCCGGGCATAGCGAGCATCCATGATGCGCAACTCGACGACCTCGTCGGCGATGGCGCCTTCAAACTCATCGGCGCCGCAGCGACGGACGCCGGAACCACCGGCGACAACAGCGGCTGGAGCGTGGCGCCAGCAGGTGATCTCAACGACGACGGCGTGCGTGACTTCATGATCGGCGCCCCGTTCACCTGGGTGGACGGCGTCCCACTTGTGGGTCAGGCCTACGTCATCTTCGGTCGCAACGTCAGACACATCGCCGACCTCGACGATGACGGCTTCATCAACGCCAGCGATCTCGCACAGCTCCTCAGCCTCTGGGGACCGTGCGACGCCGAACTCCCCTGCCCTGCAGATCTCGATCAATCAGGCGCCGTCACCGCGCTCGACATTGCCATCCTGCTGAGTCACTGGACGAACTGAGTCGCCACTCAGAGCGTCTCACTCATCCCCTCCCCATCCACGCGCAGCGTCCGACGAATCTCATCCGTCTTGAACCCCAACAGCTTCGGACGCATCACGTTCCGTAGCGCGACGACGTCGTACAACTCCTTCACGATCCCCTCGACGCGCAGCCAGTGCTCCGTCGTGCCGGTCTCCAGATCAACGACGTGAATCGCGCAACGCGCCTCCGCCGCCCGATCGGACAGGTTCTTGTCGAGCGGCAGCCCGCTGAACGTCCGGTTCTCGCGGCTTGCGCTCAACCCCACCAGCGCCTTCTTCCCCACAAAGCTCATCCCGCGCAGGAACCCCGGGCAGAACGCCACCTCGTGAAACGACCGGTCGCTCCCGCTCGTCTTCACGTAGCCAAGGAATCCCGTCCCCGCGTTCAGCAGCCACACCCGGTCTGGCCACTCCGGATGCACACGCGGCGAGTGCGGCATCGAAAGCCCCTCCGCCACCACTTCGTTCGTCCGCACATCCATGATGAGCCCGCCACCCTCGCGATGATCGCGCCAGCCGTCGCTCACATCCGAACGGCTCACCATCGTCACATACGCCGGCGCCTTCGCCACCGGATCGAACGCCATCCCGTTCAGATGACACCGATCCTCCGCCACCAGCGCCGAAATAAACGGCGGCTTCCACAACGGCACGAAACTCCGCTCCGCATCCACCGTCGCAAGACAGTTGAACAGCGTCGCGCAAAAGACTGGCGTCCCATCCGCACGGCAATGCAGATCGTGAATGTCAATGTCGCCCGTCGTGTATCCAACCGTCGGCACATACAGCCGATCGAACCCGTCGCTCGTCGCCGCCCCCAGCGGCACATAGTTCTCCATGCGCCACAGCTGATACAGCGACGTCATCCACACCGTCTGCGCCGCATCATCGACATGCATCCCCATGCACCGATTGAACGTGCGCTCAAAGACCGACAGCTTCCCATCCGGCTGCACGCCGACCATGAAGAGCTTGCCGACCTGATACGTCGTGAACGCCAGGCTCACGCGCTCCCGCGCCATCCACTCGACGAGCCCTCTGGATGCGGTGAGCGCAAGCTCCGGCGCCTTCCCTGCCTGTCCTGTTGATGCCTGGGTCATGGCGCAAGGTTAACTGATCTCCCCGCTCCGACGCCGACAACCAGATCGGCGCCTCCGACATCGCCGAACTCATCGGACTTTGGGGTTCATAACTCTCCAATCAAACTTCCCCACTCGATCCCCACCATTCCCCTTCCATAAACCACCGCGCACACCTACTGTGCCCCCCACTTTCGTTCACTCGTGGGGCCCACACATGCAGCATCGCGCGCTCACTCCGGCCGCAACACTCATCCTCCTCGCCGGCGCCGCAACCTCATCAAGAGCGGGCGCACCCAACGAGATTGAGCTCTCCGCCCTCGACGGCTCAAACGGCTTCACACTCACCGATCCCGTCGATGGCTTCGACCTCGGCTTCGCCGTCTCATCCGCCGGCGATATCAACGGCGACGGCATAACCGATCTCCTCATCGGAGATTACTTCGCCTACGACGGCGTCAGCGCAGACACCGGCCGTGCCTACATCATCTTCGGCGCCGAGAACCTCGGCAGCGCCGGCTCCATCGATCTCTCCACGCTCGATGGAACAAACGGATTCGTCATCAACGGCGAAAACGAAGGCGACTACGCCGGATTCTCCGTCGCCTCCATCGGCGATATCAACGGCGACATGATCGATGACATCGTCATCGGCGCCCCCTACGCCCAGGCCAACAAGCAGGACTACGCCGGCAAGTGCTACGTCGTCTTCGGCGCCGTCGGCGTCGGCGCCTCCGGGATGCTCAACCTCGCATCGCTCAACGGCATGAACGGCATCGAGATCCGCGGCGCCGACGCCTACAACTCCACGGGCTACGACGTCAGCGCCGCAGGCGATGTCAACGGCGATGGCTGTGAAGACGTCATCGTCAGCGCGCCCCTCGCCTTCGCGGGCGGCGATGAATACGCCGGCGAGTGCTATGTCATCTTCGGCGACGCCAACGTCGGCGCATCCGGTCTCATCCAACTCGCCGCGCTGGCGCCCGCCGATGGATTCTCACTCTTCGGACCAAACGAATACGACGGCGCGGGCTACTCCGTCTCCAGCGCCGGCGACATCAACGGCGACACCATCGACGACCTCCTCATCGGCACGCCCTTCTCCGACCCCGGCGCCAGGCAGTACGCCGGCAGAACCTACGTCGTCTTCGGCGACGCCAACATCGGCGCCACCGGCCCCATCAACCTCGCGCTCCTCGATGGATCCAATGGCTTCGCCCTCAATGGCGTCGCCATGAGCGATTCATCCGGCATCGCCTGCGCCGCGCTCGGCGATGTCAACGAGGACACGATCGATGACGTCCTCGTCGGCGCCTTCCGCGCAGATCCAGGCGCGATCGACAGCGCAGGCGCCGCCTACGTCGTCTTCGGCGCTGTCGGAATCGGCGCGGGCGGGGCGCTCGAACTCTCGTCGCTCAACGGGACCAACGGATACGTTCTCAACGGCGAAGCGATGGACGACCAGGCCGGCGGCGCTGTCGCAGGCGCCGGAGATGTGAACGGCGACGGCGTCAATGACATTCTCATCGGCGCAAGCAACGCAGACCCGGGCATGCGCGCAAACGCCGGCCGCGTCTATCTCATCTATGGCGGCGCTGCCGTCGGATCATCCGGATCCATCGATCTCGCGACACTGACAGTTGACGAAGGCGCCATCTTCAATGGCGCCATCGCCGCTGAACAGGCCGGCCTCGCAGTCGAAAGCGCGGGCGATGTCAACGACGACGGCGCAACCGACATCACCATCGGCGCCCCCGGGGCGCCAGGCGGCAAGGCCTACGTCGTCTTCGGCGACGCAGGCAATCCAGCCGATCTCTCCGGCGACGGGATAGTCAACGCCCTCGACCTCGCCACGCTCATCGGCCTCTGGGGACCATGCCCACCCATGCCCGACCCCTGCCCCGCCGACTTCGACATGAGCGGCGACGTCGGCGCCGCAGACCTGGCCTTCCTCATTGGCTTCTGGAGTTCGTAGTCGTCACAGCGCAGATCAACTCCCCGCTCGCCCCCTCATTCTGCGCACGCCACGGCACGCGCCAAACCACATTTAGCTCAGCGTTTTCACAACCGCGCGATACCCTCGCCGATATCAATCAATGTCGCGAGGCCCGTCGCGCATCATGAAAACGAACACCCAACCACGCGCACTCGCCCCCGCCGGCCTCATCGCCGCCGCCGGCGCCGCCACCGCACTCGCCATACAGCCATTCGTCACACCCGTCGATCTCGCCGCGATCAACGAAGACACCGGCTTCACATTCATTGGCGCAAGCAACTACGACGACTCCGGCTACGCCGCCACCTCCGCCGGCGATATCAACGGCGACGGCTTCGAGGACATCATCATCGGCGCCGCAGGCGCTGTCGGCGCCGGAACCTACGGCTGCGCCGGCGAGGCCTACGTCATCTTCGGCGAGCCGGGTCTCTCGTTCGACATGCCGCAGAGCCTCGCGTCACTCAATGGCGACAACGGCTTTACCATCCGCGGCGAAGAGGACTACGACCACCTCGGCGCCTCCATCGCAGCAGCTGGCGACGTCAACGGCGACGACATCGACGACATCATCATCGGCGCGCGCGCCGTCGATGGCGACGGCCCGCTCGAAACCAACCTCGGCGCCGCCTACGTCATCTTCGGCGCTGCAGACATCGGCGACTCCGGTGTGCTCGATGTCTCCGCCCTCGATGGCGACAACGGATTCAGGATCGAAATATCGGAGAGCTACGCCTACGCCGGAACAGCCGTCGCCAGCGCCGGCGACCTCAACGGCGATGGCGTAAGCGACCTCGCCGTCAGTGCCCCCCAGGCCGATGTTGGCGACGACGAGTTCGCCGGCGCCGTCTACATCCTCTTCGGCGCCGCCAACATCGGCGCCTCAGGATCCATCTCCCTCGACACGCTCGCAGCGCCCAGCGGCTTCCGAGTCGAGGGCGCATTCGAGTACGCCAACCTCGGGCAAGCCCTCGCCTCCGGCGGCGACATCGACGGCGACGGATTCGACGAACTCCTGATCGATCGCTACGTCGTCCGGGGCGCCGCCGATCTCCACACCAGCGCCGACTTCAACACCCTCGCGCTCAATGGCCCGGATGGCTTCGCCATCACCGGCATCATCTCCGGCTACGCCTCGGAGACCGCCCTCGCCTCAGGCGACGTCAACGCCGACGGCTTCTCCGACATCATCCTCGGAGACAACGACGTGACAATCGGCATGCGCTACTCAGCCGGCGAGACATACGTCATCTTCGGCTCCCCCACACTCGGCGACTCCGGCGCATTCAACATCACCACGCTCGATGGCGCGAACGGCTTCCGAATCCAGGGCGCTGAGCAGTACGACCGGTCAGGCTCCGCAGTCGCCGCCGGCGACATCAACGGCGACGGCTTCTCCGATGTGATTACCGGCGCGCCACGCGCAGAAGAGCCCGGCTCATTCCTCTCAGGCGAGTCCTACGTGATCCTCGGCGCCAAGGATGTCGGAAACTCCGGCACGATCGATCTCGATGATCCCGACTCCGTCCCAGACGCATTCGTCTTCGCCATCACCGGCGCCGCCGACTATGACTACAGCGGCGAAGCAGTCGGCGCCGCAGACATCAACGGCGACGGCCTCGAAGACGTCATCATCGGCGCGCGCAAAGCGGACACCCCCGGCATGTACGACAACGGCCGTACTGCGATCCTCTTCGGCGCCCCCACCGCCATCCCCGGCGACCTCAACGACGATTGCATCGTCAACAGTTTCGACATCTCCATCTGCATCGGCGCCTGGGGACCATGCCCCATCGTGCGCACCGACGACTGCCTCGCCGATCTCAACGGCGACGGCGACGTCAACGCCACAGACCTCGCCACGCTCATCGGAAACTGGTCGCCCTAGCGCGCATCCTCCGCGCCCACCGTATCCGCAAACCCGAAGTCCTCGATCCAGAAGTGCTGGCGCGTCGGCCGATCCCACGGCACGTGCCCGCCACCCAACACCTTTCCGTCGCGCATCAGCACCACACAAGGCATCACCCACGGCATCAGGTGCGGATGCTCCTCCGTCGTCTCGACACTCCCCCACAGCAGATACCCGTACTGTCGCTCGTTGAACGCGCCCACGTACATCCATCCCTTGCCGTGCTTCTTCCAACGAAATCGATACGGCGCCACGTGATCCAGCCGGTCGAGCACATCGCGCATCGCCACCTCCGCGCGCTGCTCGCACTCTGACCGCGGCATCACCCGTCCGAAATCCGCGGCCTGCAGCTCCTCGTACGTCGGCGTCACCTGGCTCGTCACACAACCAGCGATACTCCCCGCGAACAACGCGCTTATCACCATGGCGAGCGCGCGCGACATCAATCAAGAAACCCCATCTGCTCAACGACTCTTTGATCCCCCATCCCCCCGATAAACAACTCGCCATCGCGAAACAGCACGAACACCGGCACATCCGATTCACCAAGGTGCTCATACTCCTGGCACGTCGCATACCCACCGAGCCCATAGCCGAGTGTGTAGCGCTTCCGCACGCCGATCTCGAGCCACGCCGGACCGAATCGTGTCCACGTGTACTCCCCGAAGCGGCATCCCCAGCCCAAGTGCTCGAGATTCTTCGCTGCAACCTCCGCCTCGAGCTCCGCCAACCATGCTTCATACAGCGCGATCGCCTCAGCGCGCGTCAGCGGTGATCCAAACCCTTGCGCCTCGATCACCTCATCGCTCGGCCGCCCCTTGAGACCGATGCCGAGTGGCGCACATCCTGAGAACGACAGCGCCGTCAGCAGACACACGCCAATACAAGCGTTGCGCACGCGTGGCATGGCCGCCAATCTAGCCGCAACACGCGCACGAGGGAGACACGTCCCGCGCGGAAACACCGTGATTTTTCTTGCGAACTGCAAGACGACGCACTACCGTGCGAAGCAAGGGAAGAACTCACGACAACTCGTGAGTGTCTGAGTGGCAGACACCGGAAAATCTGCTTTGTGTCTGGACGTTTGGCGTCCGGTTGTTTCGCTGCGCTTGCGTTCGCAGGCGCTCGTGTTGTCACGCGCGAACCGTGCCCAGGCTGTCGTCGAGCTGCGCAGAATGCGCGCGCTCCGCCGACAGCCGAGTGTGTGACCTCCCGCGATCAATCTCGTGCGCTGCGCTGACTGACACGACCAATCGTGCGGCGCGCAACCACTCCGCGCGCCGGGAGGTGCAACGTGACCCGATTCACGACCGCTATCGCTCTGTCCGCAACCGCCATCATCGCATTCGCCCCCGCGGCGATCGCCGGATTCACCGAGAATCCGCCCGCCTATCGAGGAGACGAAAACTCCGTGCAGGCGTGCTTCGATTACGTCGGCCCGCCCGACAACGACTGGAGCACCTCGCTCTTCAACGCCGTCGGATCAACCTATCCCCTCGACACGACCCCGGCATTCGCCTCCGACAACGGCCTCGACATGCGCATCCTCCTGCCGAACTACATCGATGATCTCCCACTCAAGATGATGCGCATTCAGCTCTTCTTCGCCGGCGCCGTCGAGTTCGATGACATCGACATCGGCATCACCGCATTCGATCCCGACCCCACGACCGTCAACTTCGTCGGAGGCTCCGGCGGCTTCTCCGACAGCCATTTCCTCGACTACGAAATCACACCCAACCCCGACTTCGAAGAGATCATCATCGCCGGCGACCCCGTCACCGGAGTCATCCCCGGCAACCTCGTGCAGATCAAGATCGACACCATCTCGACCATCCCCAGCCCAGGCGCCACCGCCCTCCTTGCCCTCGCCGGCTTCGCGGCCGTGCGCCGTCGCCGCTGATTCCGACCCACATCAATCGAGGGAGAAACACACACAAAAGGCCGCCGGCGCACACAAGCGCCGACGGCCTTTCTCTTGATTCAATCAAAACGCGCCCACCCCTCGCCAGGTGAAATATGGCTCAGTATGAGACGCGAGTCCGGAGAAATGTCGGCGAGCCGGAACCACGCGACAGCTCCACTCGAAAATACGAATGCAACGCAGACCGGATTCGAACGTGTCTCAAACGCGTCCCCTCCCGCCCTCGAATCGCCGTTCGTCCCTCGGAGTGCCCCCCATGACGACCGCTCGAACACTCGCGGTAGCCACCATCGTCATCGCGTGGTCTCTCGGAGCATTCGCAAACGGCCCATTCGGCGCATCCTTCGACATCTCCTCGCTCGACGGTGCGAATGGGTTTGTCATCCGCGGCATCGTCCCGGGTGACAGCTGTGGACGCTCGGTGTCGTCGGCAGGAGACCTCAACGGAGACGGCGTCGACGACATCGTGATCGGAGCGTCCTCTTCAAATTTGGACGGCAGAGACAGAGGTCAGACGTACGTTGTATTCGGCGCCGTCGGTCTCGGCTCGAGCGGTGTATTCGAGCTCTCCGGACTCAGCGGCATCGACGGATTCATGATTAATGGGATCGATGACTCCGACCACAGCGGACACTCCGTCGCGAGAGCCGGAGATCTGAATGGCGACGGAATCGACGATCTTGTGCTGAGCGCGCCATTTGCCGATACGAACGGGTCAAGCGCGGGCGAGAGCTATGTGATCTTCGGGGCCCCTGATCTCGGCGCGGAGGGACTGCTTGAACTATCCGCGCTCAATGGCGCCAACGGCTTCGTGATCAACGGAATCGCGACCGGCAATCGGAGCGGCACATCCGTCGCATCAGCCGGTGATCTCAATGGAGATGGGATCGACGATCTCGTGATCGGAGCGGTTGACACGAGGTCGGAGCCGCCGGTCGGTGAGACCTATGTCGTCTTCGGGGCGCCCGGCGTCGGCGCAAGCGGGAGTTTCGAACTTTCTTCACTCAATGGTGCGAATGGCTTTGTAATCCGTGGAAACGGCGAGGGTGACCAGAGCGGCGGTTCGGTCTCATGCGCCGGAGATATCAACGCTGACGGAATCGATGACCTTGTCATCGGCGCACGAGCGACCGATCTGAGTCGTGTACCCCCTCGAGGTGCGACCCATATTGTCTTCGGCGCGCATGGACTGGGCTCAACAGGCGAACTCGAACTCACCTCACTGAATGGCGATGATGGCTTCGTTCTCTACGGAATAGACGCGAGGGACTACAGCGGTTTCGATGTTTCGTCAGCCGGTGACATCAACGCGGACGGAATCGACGATCTCATCATCGGAGCGCCCCACGCTGCAGCCGACGGGTTCCCACTTTCCTCCGGCCAGAGCTATGTCATATTCGGCTCTCCAGGCGTCGGCGAGGATGGAACACGGGAACTCGCCGATCTCGATGGCGCCAACGGATTCATGATCAACGGCATCGAATTCCTCGACGGCAGCGGATCGTCCGTCTCATCAGCGGGAGACGTAAACTCCGACGGAATCGACGATCTCGTTCTCGGAGCGCCCGGCGCCGACTTACACGCCGGCGAAGGCTACATCATCTTCGGAGACCCCGGTCTCGGTGCGCCAGGTGCTCTCAATCTTGCGACACTGAGTGGAGACAACGGCTTCGTGACACATGGGCTCGAAGAGCGTGACCTGCTCGGGATAGAAGTCTCCTCTGCAGGGGACGTGAACGCGGACGGAGTTGACGACCTTCTAATCGCGACCGCGAAGTATGAGAGAATCGGAGAGGCCTACGTCATCTTCGGCATCCCCTGCAACGAAGCCGACCTCACCGGCGACTGCATCGTCACCGCCGTCGACCTCGCCACACTCATCAGCCTCTGGGGACCCTGCCCCGCAGAGCCCGATCCCTGCCCCGCCGACCTCAACGCCGACGGCCAAACCGGCGCCGCAGACCTCGCCATCCTCATCAGCCTCTGGAACAACTGAGCCTGCGCCCGCCATCATCCGTGGAAGAAAAACCTTCCTCGACGCCGATGGCCACGTCAGTTCGTCGGATCATTCCATCCGCGTCGGGATGGCGATCAACTGACAACTCCGCTTGTTATGGCGCCGATACCTCGCCACGAGAGGAACCGCGCTACCAGACGCTGCGAATCCGTTGGAAGACCACCCCGAAGCTCGCCGAATCAGACTTCCCACGACACATTCGGGATCGCCTCGATGAACTACCTCAGCACACCCGCCGCTGCTCTCATCTTCATCGCGGGCTCAAATCACGCCCTGGCAGAAGGACCATTCGGGGCGTCGCTTGAACTCTCGTCGCTCGACGGCGCCAACGGCTTTGTTCTCAACGGGATCGATCGGACAGATTTTAGCGGAGACACCGTTGCATCCGCAGGAGACTTCAACGGAGATGGAATCGACGACTTTGTCATCGGAGCGTTCTTCGCCGATCCGAATGGCATTCAATCAGGTGAAAGCTATGTCATCTTTGGCGACCTCGGCGTCGGCGCAGGGGGAACGATGGAACTGTCATCGCTTGACGGCGCCAACGGATTCGTCATCAACGGGATCGACGCGGGCGATCAAAGCGGAGTATCCGTCTCATCCGCGGGAGACGTCAACGCAGACGGCATCGACGATCTTGTCATCGGAGCGCTCTTTGCCGATCCGAACGGCACGAACTCAGGCGAGAGCTATGTCGTCTTCGGCGCTCCCGGCGTCGGTGCAGGCGGAACGCTCGAACTCTCATCACTCGATGGCGCCAACGGATTCGTTATCAACGGGATCGACGCGTACGACTGGAGTGGAACCTCCGTCTCATCCGCTGGAGACGTCAACGGAGACGGAATCGACGACCTTGTGATCGGAGCCTATCACCCCTTCACCTATTCGAACGGCAGTAGCTCAGGCAACAGCTATGTCGTCTTCGGCGCCCCAGGCGTCGGCGCAGGCGGAACGCTCGAACTCTCATCGCTCAATGGCGCCAACGGATTCGTCATCAACGGGATCGACGCGCACGATCACAGCGGAAGATCCGTCTCATCGGCAGGCGACGTCAACGCAGACGGAATCGACGATATTCTCATAGCAGCCGTACTCGCCGATCCGAACGGCAATGGCTCAGGCGAGAGTTATGTCGTCTTCGGCGCCCCAGGCGTCGGCGCAGGCGGAACGCTTGAACTCTCATCGCTCAATGGCGCCAACGGATTCGTCATCAACGGGATCGACGCGGACGATCACAGCGGAAGTTGCGTCTCATACGCGGGAGATGTCAACGCAGACGGCATCGACGATCTTGTCATCGGAGCCTCGGGCGCCGATCCGAATGGCGATGGCTCAGGCGAGAGCTATGTCGTCTTCGGCGCCCCCAGCGTTGGCGCAGGCGGAACGCTTGAACTCTCATCCCTCAATGGCGCCAACGGATTCGTCATCAACGGGATCGATGCATACGACTTCAGTGGAGGCTCAGTTTCATCCGCGGGAGACATCAACGCAGACGGAATCGACGATCTTCTATTCGGATGCGGCGGCGCCGATCCGAACGGCAGTGACTCAGGCGAGAGCTATGTCGTCTTCGGCGCTCCCGGCGTTGGCGCGAGCGGAACACTCGAACTCTCATCACTGAGCGGCGCCAATGGCTTCACCATCAACGGAGTCGACGAAGGAGATCGCAGCGGAATCTCCGTCTCATCTGCGGGCGACGTCAACGCAGACGGAATCGGCGATCTTGTCATCGGAGCTAGGGACGCCGATCCGAACGGGCGTTCCTCCGGCGCCACCTACGTCATCTTCGGCATCCCCTGCAACGAAGCAGACCTCACCGGCGACTGCGTCGTCACCGCCGTCGACCTCGCGCAGCTCCTCAGCGCCTGGGGACCCTGCCCCGCAGAACCAGCCCCATGCGTCGCCGACCTCAACGCCGACGGCCAGATCGGCGCCGCAGACCTCGCCATCCTCATCGCAGGTTGGACCGACTAACACAATCAGCGCACAAAAAGCACCGCCAAGCGCTTCACCTCGCGAGGTGATCGCGCACGCCGCGAAGCGCGCACGCTGCGCGCAATCAGCGCGCATATCGCGCTCCCAACGCGCACCGATATCCGCGTCTCAACCGTTGGATGCGCACCCCCCGGGATTCGTTCCAAAGAAAATCAAAAAACGGATCCACGCCCCGAAAACACCCGAAAACACAGCCGAAGCGCCGTACATTTCTCATTGGAGATGCGCACGGCCTCCTCTAAACTCGACCCGTCGTCCGCCCCGCCGGAGTCCTCCTCATGACGAAGAAGTTCCCCACGACAGCAGCCGCCCTCCTGCTCGCCGCCGGTTCAACACACACCCTCGCCGCAGGTCCTTTGCCCGCCATGATCGATGTCACCGGTCTTGACGGAGACAATGGCTTCACCTTCAACGGCGTGGAGTCAGGAGATCGCTGCGGATCTTCCGTTTCGTTCGCCGGCGATCTCAACGGCGACGGATTCGATGACGTCATCATGGGCGCTTACAACGCCACAGCCACTGGCCCGCTCGCTGAGGGTCAGACGTATGTCGTATTCGGGTCTTCCGAGATCGGCGCGTCCGGATCATTGAGCCCAGCATCTCTGAATGGCTCCAATGGATTCATCTTTGATGGTGTTGACCAGAGAGAGATGTGCGGATTCAGCGTCACCGGAATCGGAGACATCAACAACGACGGGATCGACGACGCCCTGATCGGAGCGCCGGGTTTTGTCGCGGGAGTTGGAGAGGGCAGGTCGTATGTCGTTTTCGGAGCGCTGAATCTCGGGGCCTCTGGTGTGTTCGATCTCTCATCACTCGACGGCTTAAATGGCTTCACGCTCGATGGCGTCGATCAGCGCGATTTCTCCGGTGGCGACGTCGCTGCCGCGGGAGACCTGAATGCGGACGGACTCA
This sequence comes from Phycisphaerales bacterium, assembly GCA_028279375.1. Classification (GTDB taxonomy): domain Bacteria; phylum Planctomycetota; class Phycisphaerae; order Phycisphaerales; family UBA1924; genus JANQNW01. The sequence continues at coordinate 147,214 of JANQNW010000015.1, read as the reverse complement.
CCGACCTCGTCGTCGGTTCACCTCGAGCGAATGTTGACGGCGCCACGGATGCCGGCAAGGCCTATGTCATTTTCGGATCGTCTGCGATCGGAGCCTCTGGATCCATCGAACTTGCATCCCTCGCCTATCCCACAGGCTTCGAGATCAACGGCGTCAATTCATTCGACTACGTAGGCGGCGTCCTCGCGTGCGCTGGAGATATCAACGGCGACGGCGTCGACGATATCGTCATTGGTTCTGGAAACGCCAGCCCAGTTGGTCAGAACTCCGCCGGCAGCGCCTATGTCGTATTCGGCTCGTCAGACATCGGAGACGACGGGCCGCTTGATCTTGATTCTCTGAACGGATCCGACGGATTCGTTGTCAACGGTGTCAATCCGCTGGATGAACTTGGCTGGTCGGTCAACGCAGCCGGAGATGTCAACGCCGATGGCGTCGAAGATCTCATTGTCGGCGCCCTTACAGCGAGCCCCGGAGAGCGCGAGCGCGCCGGTCAGACCTACGTGATCTTCGGCGCCGAAGACCTTGGGGCAAGTGGGGCTTTCGATCTGACGACTCTGAACGGCGGCAACGGATTCGTCATCAACGGCATAGATGAATTCGATCGGAGCGGAGCAGAGGTGGCCCCCGCAGGAGACTTCAACAACGACGGCGTCGACGACCTCATCGTCGGTGAGCGGACGCTCTATCAGGTTGGATTCCCGGTTGCACCGGAGTCGCACGTGATCTTCGGAGCAACGAATGTCGGCGCAAATGGAGTGCTCGAACTTGCCAATCTCAATGGAGCCAACGGCGTCACCATCGGCGACTTCGGAGGAATCGTACGCTCGAACAACGCCGCGAATGGCGCATCCCCTTCCGATGAGCGCGGCTTGACCACCTTAACTCGGAGTATGACCTACCCCTCCTCCGCAGGAGATCTCAACGGTGATGGAATCGACGACCTCATCATCGGCGCCATTGGTGATCGCCCCTACGGACAGAACGATGCGGGCGAAGCATTCATTGTCTTCGGGATCCAGGGCAACCCCGCAGACTTCAACAACGACGGCGCCATCACCGCAGTAGACCTCGCAACACTGCTCGGTCTCTGGGGCCCCTGCCCACCATCTCCCACGCCCTGCATCGCCGACCTCGACGCTGACGGCCAGGTCGGCGCATCCGACATCGCCATCCTCATCAGCCTCTGGACAAACTGACACCCACAGCAAGACGTACAGTCTCTGCGCCCTCGCGACGCCGGACCCTCACCATGAAGCAGTTCCCCACCCAGACCGCAGCGCTCATCCTCCTCGCAGGCACGGCCCAAACCGCATCGTCGGGCGTGTTCGATCAGGCGATCGAACTCGCTGCTCTCAATGGCGACAACGGCTTCACGATGTTCGGCATTGATTCGGCGGAATACAGCGGCGGCTCCGTATCCAACGCAGGTGACATAAACGGCGACGGGATAGACGACTTGGTCATCGGAGCCCAATTCGCGAACACGAGCGAAACTCAATCGGGCAGGTGCTATGTCATCTTCGGCGATAAGGGCATAGGCGCCGGCGGTCTGATGGATCTTTCGGCGCTCAATGGCGCAAAGGGATTCACGATCAATGGCGTCGATGCGTTCAGCTCTTTCGGCAGATCAGTGTCGGCGGCAGGCGATGTCAACGACGATGGATTCGATGACCTGATCATAGGAGCGTACCGAGGCGCACCAAACGGACTTGGATCAGGAGAGAGCTACGTCGTTTTCGGCGCAGCGAATGTCGGCGCCGGGGGAAGCGTCGAGGCGTCAGCACTCGATGGCGCCAACGGATTCCGCCTTGCTGGCGTCGATCCTGGCGACGCCAGCGGAGTGACCGTTTCCTATGCAGGCGACCTCAATGACGACGGTGTTGATGACATCGTCATAGGAGCAGTGAGCGCAGATCCAAATGGTGACAGATCCGGCGAGGCCTACGTCGTGTTTGGCTCCTTGGGCATAGGCGCAACCGGAGCGCTCGAACTTTCAAGCCTCAACGGCGCCAACGGCTTCGTGATAAGAGGAGCTGATGAAGATGATCGCTGCGGCGATGCCGTCTCGTCCGCCGGCGACATAAATAACGACGGAATCGATGACCTCATCATTGGCGCTCTTAATGCCGGCCCAGACGACAACGAAGCCGGCGCAAGCTACATCATCTTCGGCGCGTCCAATGTCGGCGCAGGCGGCGTGCTAGAGCTGGCTACGCTGAACGGGGCCAATGGATTCGTGATCAAGGGCATCGATGCGGACGATCACAGTGGCCACGCCGCCTCATTCGCGGGCGACATCAACGCAGATGGTGTGGACGATGTCATCATCGGAGCATATGAAGCCGATCCCAACGGAAATATTTCTGGCGAAAGTTACGTCGTATTCGGCGCCACCGGAATCGGCGCCGGCGGCGATCTCGAGCTCGCATCGCTCAATGGAGCCAATGGGTTCGTGCTGAATGGCATAAGCTCCTTCGACCGGAGTGGATATTCAGCATCCGCTGCCGGTGATGTCAATGGCGACAGCATTGACGATCTGATCATCGGCGCCTTGCGAGCCGCTCCGAACGGCACGAACTCAGGCCAAAGCTACGTCGTCTTCGGGGCGAGTGATATCGGGGCGAGTGGCGAATTCGAACTCTCGGCGCTCAGCGGAGACAATGGATTCGTGATAAATGGCGCCGCCGAGGGTGATCGAAGCGGTCGCTCCGTCTCAGGCGCCTGCGATCTCAACGCAGATGGCGTTGACGATGTGATCACAAGTGCTGGCGGCGCGGATCCAGCCCGGGGATTCAACGGCGCTACCTATGTCATCTTCGGCAAGTGCGCCAACATCGCCGACGTCACCGGAGACTGCCTGGTCACCGCCGTCGACCTCGCCACGCTCATCAGCTACTGGGGACCCTGCCCCGCAGAGCCAACCCCATGCGTCGCCGACCTCGACGCCGACGGCCAGACCGGCGCCGCAGACCTCGCCATCCTCATCGCAGGATGGACCGACTAGCGCCGCCACCCAAAGAAAAAGCCGCAGCCCTTCGGCACGCGGCTTCCTCATCCAACATCAAGGGTGACCGAGGGGACTCGAACCCCCGACATCCTGGACCACAACCAGGTGCTCTAACCAACTGAGCTACGGCCACCATCATCCGCCGCTGGCGAAACCCCGCGGCAGAGCGATGACCCTACGACCCCTCCCGCCAAACGTCAACGCTCGCCGCCACCAAAAACCCCCCTCACACGCCAGATTCCCGACAAATCACTCCCCTCCCCAAGGCCCGGGAATCTCCCCGGACGCTAAAATGGGCTCGCCGATCCTGTCGGCGACTCGCCCCCCGGCGACCGGGCCAAACGCGCGCCGGTGGCGGCGCTATCGACACGACTGATCGCGCAGCCAACGACACCGAAGCAACACAACCATCCTTCTCAGGGCTCGTACTCCAATGACCACCGCCGCAACGCTCGCAGCCGCCGGACTCAATCTCAACGCCAAGAACGTCCAGCGCAATCTCTCACCAGCCGCGCTCGTCGAAGTCGCGCTCTCAAAAGGCGAGGGTGAACTCGCCGCAAACGGTGCGCTCGTCGTCTCAACAGGCGACCGCACCGGACGCAGCCCGAGCGACAAGCGACTCGAAGACACACCCGAGATCCACGACAACATCTGGTGGGGCAAGGTCAACAAGCCCATGTCCAGCGAGCACTTCGACGAGATCGAGAAGCTCGCCCTCGCGCGACTCTCCAAATCCGACGAGCTCTTCGTCTTCGATGGCTTCGTCGGCGCCGATCCGAAGTACCGCCTCGGAATCACCACCGTCACCGAGCACGCCTGGCACGCCCTCTTCGTCCAGACGCTCTTCATCCGCCCGAGCGCCGAGGATCATGCGTCCTTCCAGGCCGACTGGACAATCCTCAACTGCGGCCGCCACAAGCTCACGCCCGAAGAGCAGCAGAAACTCGGAATCGAAAGCCCCATCTGCATCGCCCAGTCCCTCACGCGCAAGCTCGTCGTCATCTTCGGCACCGAGTACTCCGGCGAAATGAAGAAGTCCATCTTCTACGCCATGAACTACGACATGCCGGATGTCAACGTCTTCCCGATGCACTGCTCGGCCAACGTCGACAAGAAGGACCCCAACAACGTCGCCCTCTTCTTCGGACTCTCCGGCACCGGCAAGACCACCCTCTCCGCCGACACCCAGCGAGCCCTCATCGGCGACGACGAGCACGGCTGGTCCGACGAAGGCATCTTCAACTTCGAAGGCGGCTGCTACGCCAAGTGCATCAAGCTCACACGCGAGACCGAGCCCCAGATCTGGGACGCCATCCGCTTCGGCTCCGTCCTCGAGAACACCGTCGTCGATCCCCAGACGCGCGTCCCCGACTATGACGACGGCACGATCACCGAGAACACGCGCGTCACCTACCCCGTCGAATACATCCCCGGCGCGCAGATCCCAAGCGTCGGCACGCACCCGAGAAACGTCATCTTTCTCACGGCGGACGCCTTCGGCGTCATGCCCCCCGTCGCAAGGCTCACGCCCGAGCAGGCGATGTACTACTTCATCAATGGATACACCTCCAAGCTCGCCGGCACCGAAGCCGGCGTCACCGAGCCCGTGCCCAACTTCAGCCCCTGCTTCGGCGGCCCCTTCCTCCCGCGCACGCCGATGTCCTACGCCAAACAACTCGCCGAGCGCATCGAGAAGCACGGCGCCAACGTCTGGCTGCTCAACACCGGCTGGTCCGGCGGCCCCGCCGGCGTCGGCTCACGCTTCAGCCTCAAGTACACGCGCGCCATGGTCACCGCCATCCTCGATGGCTCACTCGCCAACGCCGAGTTCGTGACCGATCCCGTCTTCGGCCTGCACATCCCGACGGCCGTGCCCAATGTGCCCGCCGAAGTCCTCAACCCGCGCGACACCTGGCAGGACAAGAACGCCTACGACGAGAAGGCGAAGGACCTCGCCGCACGTTTCCGCGACAACGAGAAGAACTACGAGATCGCCGAGGACGTCCGCAACGCCGGGCCCATCGGCTGATCGCCCGCCACCAGCGCGCTTGATCGAATGACCGACACCGACGAGAGCGCGCAAGACGCCGCCGCCACCGAGACGCAGCCATGCAAGGCCTCCGGCGCCCCTGCGCCCTGGACACTCAGGCGCACCCTGCGCCTCCTCGAGTTCGTCGGCCTGTTCTTCGGCATCCCCGCGATCTACACGGCCGGGCTCGTTGAACTCCCGATGATCCTCTTCCTGATCATCCTCACCGTCGGCTGCGTCCTCATCCTCCTCATCGACCGCACCTTCCAGTCACGCCTCCTCTGGAATGCGGCGCCCGTGCGCACAGGAATGAAGAACGTCGTCCTCGCATTCCTTCCCCTGGCGGTCCTGATGCTCCTGTTCACGCTGGTCCTGCACCGCGACTGGCTCTTCCGATTCCCCAGACAGGCGCCCCTCTTCTGGATGATCGTGATGATCCTCTATCCGATCTTCAGCGTGTATCCGCAGGAGCTCGTCTGCCGCGTCTTCTTCTTCCATCGCTATGAGCAGGTTTTCGGACGCGGCGGCGCGCTCATCCTGGCGAGCGCCATCGCCTTCGCCTTCATGCACATCGTGCTCGAAAACTGGATCGCCGTGTCCTTCACCTTCGTCGGCGGCCTCCTCTTCTCCATCACCTACGCGCGCACCAGATCCCTCCTTCTGGTCACCATCGAACACGCCCTCTACGGCTGCTGGATCTTCACAATTGGCCTCGGAACCTACTTCTACGGGGGGGCCGTCGATCGAAGCCGGGATGAGCAATCGCCAACTTCCGAGACCTCGCATACAATGTCGCCAGAGCCGGAGGAGGAGACCCCGGCCGGAGAGAGTGAGTACCTGCAGGTGGGACTGCGGCAATGATTGCTTCGACACATGGATCCGAGACGGTCACCGACGGCGTGCGCATCATCGTCGAACCGGAATACCTCGCCGGCGAATCTGCGCCGGACAACAATCGTTACATCTATTCCTACAAGGTGATCGTCGCCAACGAGAGCGAACAGCAGATCCAGATCCTCTCGCGCAACTGGGTCATCATCGACGCCAACGGCAAGCGCAACGAAGTCCGCGGCGAAGGCGTCGTCGGCAAGCAGCCCATCCTCGAGCCCACCGAGACATTCGAGTACTCCAGCTGGGCGCCCATCGAAACCACCTGGGGAACGATGGAAGGCAGCTACACCGTCAGGAACGCCGACGGACGCCAGTTCGAGGCGATGATCGATCGCTTCTATCTCGTCGGTCCCGCAGATTCCGGCACCGATTCCGACTGAGCCGCCCTGGTTATTCCTTGACGTGCGCCCCCGCGCGCTCCACGATATTCCAATTGCGTCACGCTGACGGAGGGGAGTCCATCCAGTTCGCGCACGCGACCGCTGCGCGCCACACCACCAGGAAGGAGCGAATCCGATGGTGTCGATCATGGATCTCTGGCTGCCGGTTCTTCTCTCAGGAGTTGTTGTCTTCATCGCAAGCGCCCTGGCGTGGACCGTCATGCCGCACCACAAGCCCGAGTGGAACAAGGCGCCCATCGAGGACGAGATCCTCGCTGGTATCAAGAACTCCAACGTCGCGCCGGGACAGTACATGTTCCCCTACGTCGAGTGCGGCAAGGACATGCAGGACCCCGACAACAAGGCGCGATGGGAGGCAGGACCATGGGGAAGCCTCATTGTCTTCCCCGGCTTGCCGAGCATGGGCCGCAATATGGGCCTCTCCTTCGTCTTCTATATCTTCGTCAGCGTCGTCGTCGCCTACGTGTGCACGATCGGCCTGCAGCAGGGCGCCGAGTACATGCAGGTCTTCCAACTCGCGGGCGTCACCGCCTTCGCGGCCTATGGCCTCGGCGGCATCCCCACCGGCATCTGGTTCGGCGCGCCGATGCGCACGTTCATCACCAACGCCTTCGACGCGCTCGTCTATGCGCTGCTGACCGCCGGACTCTTCGGATGGCTCTGGCCCGCCCTCGAGACGGGCGCCGCCGCCATCCCCGGCGCCGGCTGAAACACAACGAACTCATCCCTCCATCCGTTCTGATACAACCCACGCCATGACAACCTCCAGCGCGATCATGCCGCCCATTCTTCGCTCGACCATCCTCGCCATCGCGCTCAGCGCGCTAGTCGGCTGCGCTTCCAACCAGCAGCGTTCGCTCCAGCCCGATGAGTACTTCAGCGCCTCCGGCGTCACCGTGCACGCCCCCGTCGGCGAACTCTGGGAGCTGGCCGAGCAGCGATCGGATGACGTCATGGTCCTCAACTTCAGCCGCCCCGAGCCGGACGCGACCAACACCTCGACCGTGCTCGTCGTCGGTGTCGAGCGCTACGACGAGGGCGGCCTTGCGCAACAGTACGGCTCCGAGGCCGGCTTCTATCGCCACGTGCGCCAGCAATGGGAAGACAAGGCGACCGACGACGACGCGAACGATCGATTCGAAGTCACCGACGCCCGCGCCTGGATCGAGGAATACCGAGGCCGCCAGGTCCTGCGCGCAAAGTCCACGGTCAAGGAGCGCGACAACCCGATCGCGCCGGACATCACCTTCATCCTCGACACCGGCCAGTTCGTGCGCACCCATCCGAACAATGAGGACGTCGTGATCTCCATCCTCTGGAGCCGCCGCGCCCCACTTGGCGCCCGCGCCGCCAGCGCCGAGTCCATCGCCAACGGCGTCATCGCGTCCCTTGAATTCGATTAACTTCGCGAATCGCATACTCGCGAGCCTACAGTCTGACTGATGGCGAACTTCAAGGATCACTTCTCCGCGCACGCCGCGGAGTATGCGCAGCACCGACCCACCTACCCCGATGGGCTCTTCGCATGGATCCGATCCGCGGCGGCGTCCGACGCGCGCGTCGTCTGGGATTGCGCCTGCGGCAACGGGCAGGCCTCCCGCGGCCTCGCACGCCACTTCGAACAGATCATCGCGACCGACGCCAGCGCCAAGCAGATTGCGGCCGCCGTAGCGACTCCGAACATCGACTATCGCGTCACGGGCGCATTCGATTCGGGACTCGATACAGACAGTGTTGACGTCGTCACCGTTGCGCAAGCGTTGCACTGGTTCGCGGGCGATGCGTTCTTCAATGAGGCCCGGCGCGCGCTGCGCCCCGGCGGGTTGCTCTGTGTCTGGGCATATGGCCTGCAGCGCATCAGCCCGGAGATCGATCCGGCGATCGACGACTTCTACTGGAACACGCTCGACGGCTACTGGCCGCCTGAACGCGCACACATCGACGATCTCTATCAATCCCTCCCCTTCCCATCGCCTGAACTCGAGACGCCGGAACTCGCGATGCGCATCGACTGGACGCTCGGTGAGTTCCTCAGTTACGTGAATACCTGGTCAGCGGTGCGCCGGCGTGAGTCGGAGATGGGGCGGGATCCGATTGCGGAATTGCGCACCGCATTGAGGGATCCGTGGGGGAATTCGGACGCTCGGCGCACTGTTTCATGGCCGCTGATCGTGCGCGCGGCGCGCCTGTAAAGGCGGCGCCTTCGGCAAAGGCAGTTCACCGCCGCAGGGGATGGTCTTCAAATTCCAGAGCGCACAGGCGACTATGCGACATTCGTCGCAGGCGTGATTCCCGGACCGCGTATTTCTTAATACCGGACGATTCAAGGCGCCTGCGCTGGTCGATACCACCATGTGCGCGCGCCTGAGTGCAGCCTCCCGGACGAGTCTGCCTGGTGCGCCAGAGAGTTGGGGTTTGCCGTGACTGAGAAGACGCCGACACCGACGGAGGCGAAGTCGCCCGTAGAAGGTCTGATTCACGCACTCGAGCAGAAGGTCCTGGAAGACGGGGCGAAGCGCAAGGATCCGAGATTCCCTGTGCATCTGACCGCCGTGCTGGTGCGCGCCGACGACATCGGCAGACTCGTGCCGTACGCCACGGTCTACATCTCCAATATCTCGATGGGCGGCGTGTGTCTCTTCTCCGAAACGCGCTGCACCGAAGGCGCCGAGTACCTGCTGGATCTGGAGTCGGTCGTGGGCAAGGAGTGCCTCCTGTCCATGCGCTGCATGCAGTGCAAACGCGTGCTCGGCTGCACGTACCGCATCGGCGCCGCGTTCATACAGCCGGAAGACTGATCTGGTGCAAAAAAAGAGCGGACGTGGTCCGATGGGCCACGCCCGCGCACAAGGAGTTGCCGGGTTAAGCCTGCTCCGCTGACGCTCGTCACCGGCGCGGCGCTTCGTGTCATCCGGATGGTCGCAGAAAGAGCCGGAAGACGTCCCCATAGATGCACGCGCCCGATCATGCGGGCAAGTCCGGATGTTCCGGTTGCGCGGGCCATGCGCTTCACAATCGGCGGTTTGTAACGTCTGTGCGGCCTGCGCCCTCGGATGTCCTAGAATCAGGCCTCGTGAAACTCCGGATGCGAGGAGCCTGCAATGGACGTGATGAACCCGGACTACATGGACGCCGTGCGCGAGACCTTTCGTCGCGCGCATTTCACCGAGGAGGTCGGCGTGCGCCTGGTGGACGCCGGGCCGGGCTGGTGCGAGACGGAGCTCATCATCGACGAGCGTCATCAGCAGCAGAATGGCTGCGTGCACGCCGGGGTGCAGGCGACGATGGCGGATCACACGGCCGGGGCCGCCGGATTCACCGTGATCGGCGCCGACGAGTGGCTGCTGAGCAGCGAGTTCAAGATCAACCTGCTGCGCCCGGCGCAGGGTGAGCGCCTGCGCTGCCGCGGGCAGGTGCTCAAGCCCGGGCGGCGTCTCGTGATCTCGGAGGCGGAGGTGTACGCCGTGCGCGACGGGATGGAGAAGCTCGTTTCGAAGCTGGGCGTGACGCTTGCAGTCTTGAAGGTGACGGGCCGGGAGAGCGCGTCGTAGCGAGCGCCTTGGCCTCATGCGGTATGCTCGCCGCTCGTGAAACCGGCGGATGCGCAACAACTCATGCAACGGGCGGGCGCGCTGTATCAGGGCGGCGACTTCGGAGGGGCCGCGGCGATCTTGCGTCAGCTCGTCAGCGCCAAGCCGCGCGATCCGGATCTGCTGTACCGGCTGGCGATGGCGGAGATGTACACGGCGGCCTATCCACAGGCGAAGAAGCGCCTGGAGCAGGCGGTGCGCCTGGCGCCGAAGTCGCCGGAGCTTCATTGCGCACTGGCGCAGTGTCGCCAGCGCGAGGGGCTGGTTGATGACGCGATGCGCTCGGTTGAGACGGCGCTTCGGGCGCAGCCCGCGCATGCAGGGGCGCTGCATCAGAAGGCCGAGCTGCTGCGCGTGCTCGGTCGATACGAAGAGGCGCTGGAGACGATCGACGCGGCGCTTGCGACGGGGGCGGGCTCGATTGGGGTGGAGCTGCTTCGCGCGCAGGTGATCGGCGTGCTGGAGGGACCTGAGCCGGTGGTCGCGATGCTCGAGGAGCGCCTGGCGCGGGGCGACCTGCCGGCGGGTCCGGCGGGATCGGTGAAGTTCCATCTGGCGGCCGCGCTGGAGAAGCTGGGCGAGTATGACCGGGCCTTTGCGCTGGTGAGCGAGGCGAACGCGTCGCGCGCCAGCCGCTACGACCCGGCGGACACCGATCGGTTCGTCGATGACGTGATCGCGACGTGGACCCCGGAGCTCTTTCGCGGGCTTCCGCGTTCGACGAATGACTCGGCGGCGCCGGTCTTCATCGTCGGCATGCCCCGCTCGGGGACGAGTCTCGTCGAGCAGATCATTGCGAGTCATCCACTGGGCGCGGGGTTGGGTGAGCATGACGGCTTGACGGCGATTGCGCATCAGCTTCTGCGCGATGACGATGACCAGTGGGCGATGGCCAGCCTGGCGCCGGCGCTGACGCCGCAGAGGCTGAACAGTTGCGCGCGGAAGTACCTCAATGAGATCAAGCGACGGGATCGGAAAGCCACGCGCATCACGAACAAGATGCCGCTGAATCTGCTGCATTGCGGGTTGATCCGATTGCTGTATCCGCAGGGAACGATCCTGCATTGCGAGCGCGATGCGCGGGACACGTGTATTTCGTGCTTCTTCCAGGATTTTGGAGCGCAGCAGGTGTGGACGCAGTCGCTTGCGCATCTGGCTGCGTTCTACAAGTCGTATGAGCGGATTATGGCGCACTGGCGGCGCGTGTTCGAGGCGACGGAGGAAGGCGGACTGTTCGATATTTCGTACGAGGAACTGGTGGCGGATCAGGAGGCGATGAGCCGGCGGATGATCTGCGACATGCTCGGGCTGGAGTGGGACGACGCTTGCCTGGCGTTTCATAAGGCGAAGCGCGCGACGGTGACGGCGAGCCGCGACCAAGTGCGCAAGCCGATGTACGGCTCATCAGTAACGCGTTGGAAACGCTACGAGAAGCACCTCGGCCCCCTGCTCGACGGGTTGGCGTAGCGCCGTCTCTTTATTGACCAAGCGCCTTGCGCACTTCGAACTCGAGCTGCTCCTTGGCGTTCGGGCCGACGCCGATCTGCTCGAAGACGATGTCGCCCTTGCGATCGACGACGATGGTGTGCGGGATCGGATTGACGCCGTATTTCTGACCGACCGTGCCTCTGTCCATGACGACGGGGAATTTCCAGCCGCGGTCCTGGATGAAGCGCTGCACTTTGGCATTCGGCTCGCGCAGGTTGATTGCGGCGAGCACAACGTCGTCGCCGAGGTCGTTCGCGAGTTTGGCGACGCCTGGGAGCGACGCGATGCAGGGCGCGCACCACGTGGCCCAGAAGTCGATGATGACGACCTTGCCGCGATATTCGGCGAGGTCGAAGGTGTCGCCGTCGAGCGTGGGCAGCGCGAAGGTGGGCGCCGGCCTGACGCGCGTGGTGTTGGCGGGCATGCGATCCCGCGCCATGCGCTGGCGGATCGCCGCGCTGAGGTTGGGAACCGAGTCATAGTCCGCGGGAATCTCGGGGATTTCGAATGCGCCATCGGGCGCCGAGCGTGACCAGTCGTCCAGCCTGAACTGCACGGTCAGGGGCGTCGAGCCAGGGCGCGCTCTTGGATCCGGCGGCGGCACGACGGCGATCGCGCGGAGCCAGGGCGTCTCGCTGTCGTCGATTTCGAAGGTGATCTCGGCGGGGCCGAGGGAAGAGGCGTAGGGCCCGGCGCCGGTGGCCTTGAGGATATGGCGCGGCGGCGTGTGTGAGTCATCGCGCTCGACGTACTCAAGATCGACGAGAGCGCGTGTGAGGGCGCCGGCTTCGGTCATGAGGATGTCGAGCGTCGTCATGAGTTCGGCGAAGAGGTATGAGCCGCGCAGGGCGCCGATGGCGGGATGGGCGCCGTAGCGCTGGAGTTCATCGAGGCTGCGCACGTTCGCGAGGTTCATGCTGGGCATGATGATGGCGAGCGTCTCGCCATCGAAGACCGCGGACTGATCGGAGCCGATCAGCATTTCGAAGACAGAAGTCGGCCTGACGGAGAAACGGCCGTCGCTGGCGAGCGCGACGTCAGCGATGATCGGCTCGCCCTTGACGCCGGGCGGGAGGCCATTGAGCGTTGCGATGGCCTGGACGCTGGCCTCATCGAGCGCGGCGTAGTGGTCGCGCATGGCATCCACGGCGCTGAGCGCCTCACGGTCATCCTCGGCGAGGGCGACGTGCGTCGAGAGGAGGAGCGCGAGGCCGGCGGCCAGCGCGAATCTGAATGGTGAAACGATGCTGCTCATGGCGGTCAGTCTCTTCGATCGGCGTTGCGATTGCACGGGGATTTCGGCGATCCAGTCGAGATTCGGACGTTTCGGATGATCCTCACGGGGAGTTTGGCTCCTGGTCCTGCCGCACGTTCCTGAGGACGAGCAGCGTGATGTCATCCTCGACGGGATGTCCTTCTCCGAACGCCATGACTTCGTCGATGACGTCGCGCCAGATGCGTTCGGCGCTGGAGTCCGCATTGCGCTCGAGCATCTGGATGAGGCGCTCCTTGCCGAAGAGGACGCCTTTGGCATTGCGGCGTTCGCGGACGCCGTCGGTGCCGATGAGGATGATGTCGCCAGGCGCGAGGCGCACCGGGTCTCCGAGTTCGACGCGCTCATCCCCGATTCCCAGAGGGACGCCGGTTGCGCCGAGCTCCTCGATTGATCGGGTGGCGGCGCGCCAGATGATTGCAGGCTCGTGTCCGGCGCTGAGCCAGGTGAGGGAGTCGCGGGACGGATCGAGGATTGCGGCGAAGGCGGTGACGAAAGCGCCGGCGCCGGCGTCCTGACGCACCTGCTCGTTGACGATCTCCATGGCGGACTCGAGGGACGCTCCGGCCTTGCGCATCGTGGATCGAAGGACGGCGCGAACGGCGACCATGGGGAGCGCGGCGCGCAGGCCGTGGCCGGTGACGTCTGCGACGATGACGCCGAGTGGATCGTCATCGCTTTCGCGGGCGCACCTTCCGACTTCGAAGAAGTCGAAGTAGTCGCCACCGGCCTCGTCGCAGTAGCGCGCTCCTCCATAGATGTCGTAGGAGCGAACCTCTGGTCGTGCGGCGGGGAGGAGTTGTCTCTGGATCTCCGCGGCGGCGTCGACATCGCGCTTGATGCGTTCACGGTCGCGCAGGTCGGAGACCATGTCGTTGAACTCTTCGAAGAGATCCCTGAACTCGTCGCGGGCGCGCTCCGGCGGGAGATGGGTCGTGAGGTCGCCTCGCGCGACGGCGCCGAGGCCGGCGCCAAGCTGTTCGACTGGTCGCGCCATCACGCCTGAGAATCGGCGCGAGATGATCAGCGAGATGAGGGCGCCCGAGGTGAAGACGAGGAGGGCGCCGACGAGGGCTTCGGTGTAGAGCTCATCGAAGAACTTCCGATCGGAGTCGAGGCGAAGAATGGCGAGCGGGTTCCCGACTTCATCGCGTATGGGAACGTAGGCGTACAGGAGTCCATCAGGATCGGATGCGCTGGGCTTCAACTCGGTGGTGACGATCTCCCAGGCGAGCGCGCGCTCGGGCGTCAACGAGAGATCATGCAGGCTGCCCTCGTGCTTCTCGACGAGTGAGACATACACCTGCGCCACGTCGGGATCATCCGTCGGCATCATGACGGCGAGGTTGAGAATGGTCTCCTGGGCGATGGGTTCTCCGATGGCAGTGTCGACTTCTCTCACGAGCGCATTGCGCGCGTCGGCGAGGATGGCGCGCAGACGATCGGGATCGCCTGGGGCGCCGGGGCCACGCGGGAGCAGATCGGGCGTGATGCGATCGGCGACCTGGACGATGGTGGCCGCCATCCAGGCCTGTCCTTCTTCGCGTTCATTCTCTTCGAACGCGATGAAGAGGAGGATCGCGGAGAGCGCGGCGATACTGACGCTGAGCACGAAGCAGCCGATGAGGAGTCGGCGGTGGAATGTCCCACGTCTCTGGGGCGGCATGGGCGGATTTTAGCCGCCGTCGCGCGCGGGTATTGGATCGGTTCGCTCTTCGACTACGGCGGCGTTGTCGCTTTCTCCGAGTTCTACGAGTTCCCGATCCACGCGGCGCATTGCGAGGGCGCGATGGCGATTCCGGCGGGGTTGGCTCGGTGACGCCTGATTCGGAATCTTCGACTGCCGGCTCGGGTTCGCGTTTCCAGATCGAGAGGTCTGTTGGGATCGCAGGGAGTTCTTCGAGATTGATGAGCGACTGGGCGGCTTTGCGCGCGGACTCGGGTTTGGTGTGCGCGCAGTTCTGGGAGATGCGGAGGAGTGTGGAGCGGGCGACGCCGCGTGCGAGTCGATCGCGCGCCATCTGGCGATAGTGGAGGAGGAGTTCGATGCGCGCGAGTTTGCGCTGGGTTTCTTCGAGGAGGATCCAGTCGGTGAGCTGATCGAGCGTGAGGTTGTAGCGACGGGCGAGGAGGAGGAGTGAGTCGTCTGAGTTGAGTTCGTCGGTGTGGTCGGCGGCGGTGAGGAAGGAGAGGAGGAGGGCGTCGGAGTCCTGTTCGGTGAGGAGGGGAAGAGGAGGCCTGCGGGAGTCTTCGTTCTCTGGCTTGGCCTGCTGATCTTCGAGGGGTGGAGGAGAGGGTAGAGATGGGGAGCCCTCACCCCGGCCCTCTCCCATAAAGGCTGCGCCTTTCAGGGAGAGGGTGGCGGAGTCGGAGGTGAGCGGGTCGCTGGCGATCGGAGGTTCGAGGAGTTGTGTTGTCATGGTGTTTTCATTTGAGCATTGGCTGGGGGCGGCACAAGAGGTCTTTTTGGTAGTGCGCTGAGACTGCGGATCGCGGGGCGATGTATGGGGTGTATGTGCGTGAGATTGCGCATGAGACGGCGCGATCCATCTCGCGGGTAGAATGCGGATTCGCATACGCGGAGAGACATCTATGTCCATCGATCAGAACAAGCAGCTCGTTCGCGCGTATTACGAGAATGTTGTCGGGATGGGCGATGTCGATCGTGTCGCGGAGTTCGTGTCGCCTGACTATGTCGAGGTGTATCGGGGCGTGCGCCATGCGATCGGGCTGGAGGGGGCGCGGGCGCATGTGGCTGGTGTGCGGGCGGCGCTCGAGGGTCTTTCAATCACTGTTGATCAGCAGATCGGCGAGGGTGAGTGGGTCGTGAGTTGTGTCACAGTGCGCGGGACGAACTCGAGGGACTGGCTGGGGATGCGCGCGACGGGGCGCGAGATGGAGTTCACCGGGGTGAACGTCGATCGCGTGGTGGACGGGCTGATCGTGGAGCACGGGGGCGCGGCGAATCTGTATGAGACGCTGCTGGAGTGCGGAGCCGTGCGGATCGTCGATCCGGTTGCGGACTGATTCGGCGGCTCGATGGCGCGTCAGTCGGCTTCGAGCAGGTGCACCTTTCGCGCGGCGGGGTCGATGAGGACGCGGAAGCGCGGGAAGAGGACGTTGCCGAGGAAGCCTTCGGTGTTGCGCGGGAATCGGTGGACCATGTCGTAGAAGGACATGGGGCCGATGTCTGCTTCACCGATGCGGACGGACTGTGCGCGATAGATGGGCGGGCGGGATTCATCCGAGGGATCGGATGTCAGATCGGATGGGAGCTCGACGATGCCGAAGGCGCCATCGGGGTGTGAGGTGATGGCGCCGGTGTCGAGGACGAGGCGGACGGTTGATTCGCTGTCGTCGATCTGTGCGCGGATGACGGGGCCGTCGTTGATGGCGACGAGATCCGTGGTGATCCAGTCGTGGTCTTCGAAGTCATCGGGGAGCGCGCCACTGGGCAGGACGCCAAAGCGGCTCGCGGGCATGTCGATGTCGAGCGTGAGTCCTTCGAGCATCCCCCTGCCGAGGACGGCCTGGCCGGGCATGTACGACGGGAGTTTCGCGTGCTCTACGGGCGCGCGGACGTTGGTGAACTGCAGTGGGCCAAGATTGATTTCTGGGATGGCGTAGACGGGGACGAGGCGCATGCGTCCTGCGGCGTTGGCTTTCCATTCGGAGCCGATGCGCGTGAGTTGATCTTCGACGGGCGCGCCTGCGCGAATGAGGAGGGCCTGATCGGCGCCGGTGTCGAGGAGGAACTCGATTGGGCCTTCGGAGGTTTCGAGCGAGAGGCTTGCGACGCCGCGGGTGTTGACTTCGAGGGGGATGTCGAAGGGTTCGAAGGATTCGAGCGTTGGCTCGACGGATTCGAACTGTGGGTGTGAGGCGCAGGCAGGCGCGAAGAAGAAAACCAGGATCAGGAGGGAGGCGCCGACTGATTTCATAGCTGAGATGATGGTATCGCGATCGCGCGCAGGGCGAAGGAAACGCTCGGAGCGAGTTGATAGCGCACGCATCGGCCGGTGTCATGAGCGCTTGACGAAAGCAGTTGATGTGCGAGCGTGGGAGAAGAAAGTAGGAGAGGGGAGCCCTCACCCCGGCCCTCTCCCACTCGGCTGCGCCTACGCGGGAGAGGGAGGCGGAGCGGAGCCGCCGTCGTTGACTGAGCGCAATGGCGCTTCGCGTCGTATGCTGCGGTCCTTATGACAACGCAACACTTCTCGCTGGTCGCGATCACGGTGCGTGAGTACGACGAGGCGATTGAGTTCTATGTGAATACGCTCGGGTTCACGCTGCTCGAGGATACGGATCTCGGCAACGGGAAGCGGTGGGTGCGCGTGCGGCCGCCGGGCGCGTCGGGGACGGCCCTGCTGCTCGCGCGGGCGGTGACGGAGGAGCAGCGCGCGAGCGTTGGCAATCAGACAGGCGGACGCGTGTTCCTGTTTCTCGAGACGGATGATTTCGATCGCGATTTCGAGCGGTATGCGTCGCTTGGCGTGCGTTTCGTGCGCGGGCCGGTGGATGAGGAGTTCGGGCGGGTGGCGGTGTTTGAGGATTTGTATGGGAATAAGGTTGATTTGATCGGGCGGAGTAGAGCAGAGGCGTAGTAGAGAGGACGCAGGCGTATTCCGACGTCGAAGTCTTCGAACGTGCGCACGGGGCAGGCGAGGCATGGAGAAGGGAGTAGGAGAGAGGAGCCCTCACCCCGGCCCTCTCCCACTCGGCTGCGCCTACGCGGGAGAGGGAGGCGGAGCGGAGCCGCATTGGCGCGCAGATTGTTGAACACGATTCGGGAAGTCGTATGCGCCTATCCTGTTCGCATGACTACGACGACTGCTTCTGACGAGAAGGTTCGGGCGTTTCGTTCTTTGCATGAGTCCGGGTGTTTCATCCTGCCGAACCCGTGGGACGCTGGGAGCGCCGTGGCGCTCTCGCGGATGGGATTCAAGGCGCTGGCGACGAGCAGCGCGGGGCTGGCGTTTACTTTGGGGAAGCCGGATTCGGCGGCCGTGCTTTCGCGGGATGAGACGCTGGCGAACATCGCGGACATCGTGAGCGCAAGCGAGCTGCCGGTGAATGCGGATTTCCAGGCGGGGTATGGCAAGACGCCTGATAAGGTCGCCGAGAGCGTGCGCCTGTGTGTCGAGACGGGTGTCGCCGGGCTCTCGATTGAGGATGCGACGGGGGATGATGCGTCGCCTTTGTATTCGTTCGATGTGGCGCTGGATCGAATTCGCGCGGCGCGGGCGGCGATTGATGCGAGTTCGCGGCCGGGGGTCGTGCTGACGGCTCGGTGTGAGGCGTTTCTTGTCGGCGCCGATGATCCGATGTCGTTCGTGATGGAACGACTGCCGGCGTTCAGCGAGGCGGGGGCTGATTGTCTGTATGCGCCGGGGCTCTCGACGCGGGAGCAGGTGGAGGCGGTGGTGCAGGCGGCGCATCCGAAGCCGGTGAATGTGCTGGCTTCGCTGAGTGAGCCTCGGTGGATGACGCTGGAGTCGCTGGGCGAGCTTGGCGTGCGGCGCATCTCGATGGGGTCGGCGCTTGCGCGCACGGCGTGGACGGGGTTTCTCAATGCGGCGCGGGAGATCCGGGCGAGCGAGGAGTTCGAGGCGCTTGCGGGCGGGACTTCGTTTGATGAGCTGAATGAGATGTTTGCGGCGCGCGTGTGACCTCTGCGCATGAAGACAGCCCCGCGAGCTTTGCGGGGCTGCGATGGGGCTGCCTTCGAAGGAGATGGATCAGCTGCGCAGGCCGGAGCGTGCGCATCGGGCTCGAGTTTCGCGCTGACCGACGGCGAGCCAGGAGACGTCGAAACGCTGCGACGCAGACTCGGGGAGATCTTCGGCGAAGATGTGGCAGGTGATTTCGAGCTTGCCGCGGATGACGCTGGCGCTGACCTTGAAGTGCTCGGCGCTTGCGTTCATGAGATCGGGGCTGAAGTCGGTGACGCTGACGTGGGCATTCTGGAGGTTGCGCACGCCGATCTCGCAGGGTGAGAGCGTAGCGCGAGCGATCCAGGTCTTCTGGAACTCGCCCTCTTCGTTGTAGAGTTCGTTGAAGTCGGCGGCTTCGAAGGAGAGGACGCCGGTGGCGGTGGAAGCCGTGCTGACTGTGAGTTTCGGCGGCAGCGCGCTCGTCGACTGCACGGAGCGGAATGTGAAGGCGCTTTCGGTGTCGGCCTGCGCCGGGGCCGGGGCTCCGCCATTCATGAGGACGCCGACGAGGACGATATTGAGGACGACCTGGGTGGCGGTGAAGAGGATGAGTGCCGTGCTTCGGTTGCTGGTTGCGTTGGCGCTTGTCATGGCTCGTCGCTCCTTTCCGTTCCTCGCTGCTTGCTGACGTTGTCTCGTGCGGTTTCCTGGTGGGGCTCCCCTGCTGCTGTCTGTGTGTCTATGTAAGAGAGCGGAAGATGGGCGCGGGATGCGCAGTCGGTCGTGAAATTGACCTCCCAAGGGGGGATTGACCGGCCGATGGCGCTCGTATGAGGGGCTCGGGCGGAGTTTGGCGAGCTCTGGATGGTGCGTCAGGAGGGGTAGCGCATGGCCCAGAGATCGTGGCCGACGGGGCGGAAGCCGACGTTGGTGTACATGGACTGGGCGCCGGAGTCGGTTTCGGTGCTGAGGGCGAGGCCTTCGGCGCCCTGGGTGAGGGCGTCGGCGATGGCGTATTTCACGAGGGCGCTGCCGAGTCCCTGGCGGCGGTGGGATTTCAGAGTGCCGACGGATTGGAGGCGGCAGACATTGCCGTGTTTGAAGATGCCGAGTCGGGCGAGGATGCGCCGATCGCCCTCAGCGCAGAGTCGGAGCCATCGGACGCCGATGCGATCGACGATTTCGCGCCGGGAATTGAGGAAGCGGCGCGCGTCGTCGTCGTTCGTGGCCCAGGGCTCGTCGCGCATTTCGTCGATGCCGAACTGGATGAGGTCTTCGTAGTCGTCTTCGGTTTCGACGGGGCGGACTTCAAGCCCAACGGGAAGCGCGGTGGAGTCGGGTGGATTGGATGCGAACATCCAGGTGATGCGCTCGACGCGGAGTTCGGGTTCGCCTCGGTCGTCGCTCGCCATGATCGTGTTGATCTCGTCGTGGAGCGCTTCGAAGCCGTCGACGCGCGGGAGATAGAGCATGAGGTGTTTGAAGGATGCGCGATCGAAGTGTTCGTGGAAGATGGCTTCCCAGTCGGCGAGTGTGCGGCCGCCACTAACGCGCAGTTCGATCATGTTGGCTTGGTACCAGTTGGGGTACTGGGGGGCGCGCGTGATGAGGTAGTCGGCGTGGTCGGTCGTCTCGCCGGCGGAGTGGATGATGTGGCGTTCGGTGTTTTGGATGCGGGTGAGGAGCATGGTGCGGTCAGGGTAGTCGAGCGCGCAGGGACGGTCAGAAGTTGCGAGGCGGATGAGAGCTAGGAGCGATTAGAACGCAACAGAATTGTCCGATTCTCGCCGTTCTCTCCTCGGTAATAGGCAAGCTTGCCGGGCACGCAATCGATGATCGTGCCCCAGTTCCCCCACTCAGCTTCTTCGAGAGCATCGTCGAGCGGTAGCACCAGTTGATCCAACTCCGGATCACTGGAGATGAGATAGCCATCGCCGGAGCCGCCGAGGGACGCGGCGAGTTCGGCGAGGCTCGAACCAGCCGGGATCGAACTCCTGAATCGCAGATCGAGATCGTCCACATGATGATTGAGACGATTCGTGATCTTTGTTCTTGTCGCCGATTTTGAAAGGAGAGTTCGATAGCGTTCGCGCCTGGCCGGCGTAATGAATGCCTGTATCAGGAGTTCTTCGCGCTTGCGCTTCTCTTCTTCGATCATCGGTACTTAACTGGTCCTATTGGCGATCGCTAAGGACTTCTGCGGATCTTACTCACGCTTGGATGTCGCTGATGGGGGGGGGCTCAAGCGCCTTGCCTCCTGTTTGCTGCGGCTGGAGGGTGCGTGCGCAACATGTGATTCCTGTATCGCACTGCAGGGGGCTCATGCGCCGCCCCCTGCAACCCCGGGCTGAAGAAGAGGCCGGTGCGAAACGCGATCGTCATGTATTCGTGATGGCGGCGGTGGATCGGACGATCGTGGCCGCCAGGTCTTCTGCCGCGCACTCGTCTGGTTGCCTGAGCCAGCCTTTGACGAGGGCGATCTGGGATTCGGCGGTGAGGTGGGCGGTGAGCGCGGCCGGCGGGGCGTCTGCGCTGCGCTGGGTGAGGAGTGGTTCGATTCTGTCTGCGAGGGCGCGGACGATCAGGGGTGCGGCGGCGCCTTCGAGGAGGACGCGGGCGACGCGCCGGTTCTCCATGAAGTGATCGAGGATGAAGGAAATCCTCTCGAGGTCGGGTGGATCATCGAGCGCGCTGGCGAGGGCGGCGAGGGGACCGCTCATGGATTTGATGAGCAGGTCGTCCTTGTTGCGGAAGTGGTCGTAGAAGGTGGACCTGCCGAGGTCGGCGGCGTCGATGATGTCGGCGATGTGGATCCGGTCGTAGGGGCGATCGAGGACGAGCGAGACAAAGGCGCTGAGGAATGCGTTGCGCGTGCGCTGCGCGCGGGCGCTTTCGGCGGATTCAGGGCAGGTCGTTTTTGGATCGGGCGCGCCGGACATTTGCGTGATTGTGTCCGGTTTGGGCGATCGGCGCCACGCCGTCGGCGACGGGCGGGATCCTGTGTGTGAGACTGGATACTCGGTCCACCTATTCAGAGAGGCAGCGCATCATGATGACCAACGGCGAGGGACGCGGCATGAACAGTTCGGACAACGCGGCGCGACGGCTGGAGATCGCATCAGGTGCGGCGCTGATCGGGGCTTCCGTGATGATGGGGCTGGTGATGGTGACGCATCCGACGGTGTCGGCGCATGGGCTCAGCGAGGCGATCGAGGAGATCGAGCGCGAGGCGCGGGTGAATGCGTTCGTGCACGGCTTTGCGATCTTTGCCGTGGGCGTGCTGATCTTCGGGACGCTGGGTGTGTGCGATCGGCTGGGGTGGAATCGGGCGCTGACGCGGGCTGGATTCGTGGCGTATGTGTCGGGGGCGCTGGGGGCTTGTATTGCGGGGTTGATGAATGGGTTTGTTGTGCCGCGGGTGTTGATGGGGTTTGCGGAGGCCGAGGGCGCGGAGCTGGAGCTTGCGCGCGTGGCGGCTGCATCTGCATCACAGATTCATCATGCGGCGTCGCCCCTGAGCGTGTACGGGCTTGGCCTGGGCGTTGCGCTGTTCTCGATTGCAATGATCATGGAGCGCGGCGCGGGGATGTACGTGCGCGTCGTCGGGGCGCTTGGGATCATCGGTTGCGGGGCGCCGATGGTGCTGCGTCTTGCGGGGCAGTTGACGCTGGATGTGCAGGGGTATGGGTTGTTTGTGCTGGGGCTTGGTGTTTGGAGTGTGGGGGCGGGGGTTTGGTTGGTTGGGCGGAGGGGTTGAAAGGGCGGCGCCCCGGGAATCGAATCGAATCATCTTCGTCGCCGAGTCGTCTTCTTCTTTCGCTTCGGCCTCGTTCCCCATGTGTATCGGCGGATGTAGAACATGGTGCCGGGCTCGTAGTCTCCGATGCTGCCGGCGGTGATATCCACTCTCTTCTTGCGTTCGTTGAAATGCAGGAGCGGGCTTGCCGCACGAATGACGAGAGTTTCGATTTCCCGTTCGTGCTTCTTATCTTCCACCACATAGAAGGAGAAGTAGGCGAGTTCGAGTGGCTGTCGCTTTCTCCGAGTATTGAGGCGATTGAAGATATGGCCGCGACCGGCGTAGCGAACGCATCCCATGGAGTCATGGGCGAGATAGACTCCTTCCATCGGGAGGCCGTACTCCCGCATGTTCTTCCGGACGGCGTCGAGCGCGTCGAACGGAATCTTCTCAGCGACGACCTTGAAGAGGCTCTTCGTGCCGCCCGGATGGCCTGGGTTTCGCTTGAGTTCGCCGTCGAGGACGCGCCACTGCTCGTCGCTCCAGATCTCTTCGCAGATGACTCGTTGTGAAGGTTTCTTGACAGAGCGTCGCTTTCTTCGGGCCATGTGCGGATTCTAAGGCAGAGACGCGGCGCACGAGGCGATTGAGCGCGGTTGTCGCTCGAGGACTTGGCGTTGCACTGCAGGGGGCTCAGGCGCCGCCCCCTGCAACCCTGGGCTGGAAGAAGGCCGAAGGGGGCTCGTGCTACATTGACGGTTTCGCGGCGCCGGAGAGGCGCCGTGCGATGAGAGCGAGGGCACGACGATGGCTTCGATTCGTTCATTGTGGCTCTTCATGGTGTGTTCACTTGTGGCGCTCGGCGCCGCATCGTGTGACGATTCAACTGAGACGCGGAAGACGACTGAGGGCGCCACGGCGGAGCGCGTGCTGACATTTGATCGCACGCCCATAGAAGTTCATGGCGACATTGATCTCATCGAAGAGCTGCGTAAGCACTGCGATCGAACTGAAATTGAGTTCCACGCACCGGAGTTGACTGGATTCACCACGACAAGCGTGCCATTGCAGATCTCAGCATTACAGGTAGTCGGCTCGATCGGCGATGTGCTCGACGTGAGCATAAGTCTCACGCATGGGAGCCTTCGATTAAGCGAGATCAGTTGGGACTGGATGCGGCACCGTGTGCATCAGAATATTCTGATCGGCTGGGATGCACCGATCGAGCTTGTGGACGAGAATGACGTGGATTATCCGGGGTTAGGAATCGAGTTCAGATCTGATTCGCGGGAAGCCAGCGTGCGTTACATCAGCGAGTTGGCGCTGAATCTGAAGAACGGAGAGCGCAGAGTCGTCATCAATCGCGAATCGTACGGCTCGTTCTGGTATCTCAAGAATACCGTTACGATTCCGGTTGAAGTTGATACAGCAGACATCGAATCGATCGATCTTCGCGTCGCAGGAGTTGAACAGATCGGGTATGCGAGATATCGACTACCGTGCAGAAAGGGGGCGTTCATCAAGGCCTTCGGACGCTCCATCGAGATCGAATCTGTCGAGCCCGGGCGCCTGACGGGAGTCATTCACGGGGATCATGGAATGACGAATGAGTGGATGGAGGAGTTTCTTGATCTCATGGAGCGCGGAAAACGAGAGGAAGAGTTCGATCGAGAGATGGTTGAGACCGGAACACTGCTCTCGCGGTACGTTCGGCAATGGAATGTCGTCGATGTTGATTTTGAAGATTCAGACGGAAAGACCCCCGATTCTCCCGGGGGGCGAGGTCGCGGGAGCGAGGACTTGTACCCGCTTGGCCATTCATTCTCAGTGTCCGACAGTTGCATCGGAAGCACTGCCGCATGGGTGATTCTCGGTGTTGCGGAGGTGCGCGACTTCGAGTGGATGATCACGCTTGACGACTGGCGCACGAGGGACCAGGAATGGCAAGATGGGGCGTGGGTTGTCGAGGAGGACGCGGAGGAGGCGGAGGTAGAAGCAGCTGAAAGCGTAGAGGGATCGTGATGTCGCTGATGCAGGGGGCTCAGGCGCCGCCCCCTGCAACCCTGGGCTGGGGAGAATCGGATTCTCGGTAGGCTGACTACTGATGCCCAGGACTGAGAGCAAGTACGAGCCGCAGAAGTTCAATCTGCGCGGGGACGATTGTTCGGATGCGTTCTTCGGCGTTGAGTTCGCGGATCGTGGGGAACTGCTCTTCATCTATAGCGGCCTCTACCCGCCGGGATATCTGCTCGGCGGCGTCGAAACCCTCCTCTGGACGAAGAGTGTCGGCAAGTGCGGCGATCACGTCGTGCGAGGCAAGCGGTGGCGCGCGAGGGAGAGCAGAGAGTTCTGGCAGAGCATTCGAGATATCTTTGAGCCGTACCTGGAGTATTTCGACGAGAAGGATCTCTCGCCAGATTTCGTACTCACTCCCACTCAGCTCGAAGTGCTCGTCCCACCGTCAGCGCTCTCTGACCCTGACGGCGGTTTTTTCTCGAGTGCTTTCCATCCTGACCTTCGAGAGATCGAGGAGACTTTCCAGAGGCTTGCCGATGATCTACAACAGCGAGCAGAAGAACTCGGCATGCGAGATTAGTCCGCTTCGGACACACTCCCTCTGATCTAGGAAATGAAAACAGCCCCGCCGGAGTGGCGGGGCCGTTGAGATTGAACTCGTTGTCGTCAGCGAGTGGTCGCTGGCTTAGTAATCCATGTCATCCATACCCGGAGCGGCAGGCGCCTTCTTCTCCGGGATGTCGGCGATGAGCGTGTCGGTCGTCAGCAGGAGGCCGGAGATGCTTGCGGCGTTCTGCAGGGCGATGCGCTCGACCTTGGTGGGGACGATGACGCCCATCTTGATGAGGTCGCCGTACTCCTGGGTGAGGGCGTTGAAGCCGAAGTTCTTCGTGGAGTTCTCTTCGACCTTGTTGGCGACGATGGAGCCGTCGAGGCCGCAGTTGTCGGCGATCTGCTTGACCGGCGCGGCGACTGCGCGGAAGACGATGTCCATGCCGATGCGCTCGTCGCCCTTGGCGTTCTTCTTGAGCGCCTCGAGGACGTTGCGGGCGCGGAGGACGGCGACGCCGCCGCCGGGGAGGATGCCCTCTTCGACGGCTGCGCGGCAGGCGTGCAGCGCGTCTTCGACGCGGGCCTTCTTCTCCTTCATCTCGACTTCGGTGGCTGCGCCGACGTTGATCTGCGCGACGCCGCCGGAGAGCTTGGCCAGGCGCTCCTGGAGCTTCTCGGCGTCGTAGTCGGAGTCGGTGATCTCGATCTGGTTCTTGATCTGCTCGATGCGACCCTTGATGTCCTTCGTGGCGCCGGCGCCTTCGACGATGGTGGTGTTGTCCTTGTCCACCGTGATCTTCTTGGCGCGGCCGAGGTCCTTGATGTCGATCTTCTCGAGGTCCATGCCGAGCTCTTCCATCACGGCGCTGCCGCCGGTGAGGACGGCGATGTCCTCCATCATGGCCTTGCGGCGATCGCCGAAGCCCGGGGCCTTGACGGCGCAGACCTTGAGGACGCCGCGAAGCTTGTTGACGACGAGCATGGCGAGCGCCTCGGAGCCGAGGTCCTCGGCGATGATGAGCAGGCTCTTGCCGGCCTCGGCGACCTTGGTGAGGATCGGGAGGAGATCCTTGGCATTCTCGATCTTCTTCTCGTGGACGAGGATGTAGCAGTCTTCGAGGACGGCTTCCATCTCGGTGGTGTCGGTGACGAAGTGGGGTGAGAGGTAGCCCTTGTCGAACTGCATGCCTTCGACGAGCTCGACCTCGGTCTCGAGGGACTTGCCCTCTTCGACGGTGATGACGCCGTCCTTGCCGACCTTCTCCATGGCCTCGGCCATGATCTTGCCGATCTGCTCGTCCTGGTTGGCGGAGCAGGAGCCGACCTGTGCGATCTCGTTGGAGGAGGAGATCTTCTTGGACATCTTGTGGAGCTCGTCGGCGATGGCGACGACGGCCATGTCAACGCCGCGCTTCACCTGATTGGCGTTGGCGCCGGCGGTGATGTTCTTGAGACCTTCCTGGTAGATGGACTCGGCGTAGATGGTGGCGGTGGTGGTGCCGTCGCCGGCGTCCTTGGAGGACTTGGAGGCGACTTCCTTGACCATCTGGGCGCCCATGTTCTCGTAGGCGTCTTCGAGTTCGATCTCCTTGGCGACGGTGACGCCGTCCTTGGTGACGGTGGGCGCGCCGAAGGACTTCTCGAGGACGACGACGCGACCGGACGGGCCGAGGGTGACCTTGACGGCCTTGGCGAGTTTCTTGACGCCCTGCAGGATCTTGTCGCGGGCGTCGGTGTCGTATGCGATCTGCTTTGCAGCCATGGTTGTCTGTTTCCTTCAGTCAGTTGTGCGCGTCGGTAGTGACGCGGTTGGTGTTGGTGTGATCAGCCGATCTTGATCCAGGCGACTCTGGCGGCGTCGATGATGTAGACATGCTTGCCGTCGGAGACCTTGATGAGGTGGTCGGGCTCATCGGGGATGAGCATGGCGTTTGGGACTCGGCATTCGTGCGAGCCTTCGAAGAGGAAGACGGCGTCGCGTTCGCCGTTGAGTTCACCAAGCGCCGTTCTGAGTTGGTCGGAGGTCATGGAGTGTTTCGTCTCGTTTGATCAGTCGAAGATCGCGAGGATCTCGGACTCACCCATGATGAGGAGCTCCTCGTCCTCGAGCTTGACTTCGCTGCCGGCGTAGGAGGTGAAGATCACGCGGTCGCCCTTCTTGACGGTGAGGGGGATGCGCTCGCCGGTGTCGGTGTTGACGCGGCCTTCGCCGACGGCCTCGACGACGCCGGACTTGGGCTTGTCCTTCGAAGACTCGGGGAGGAAGATGCCGGCGTCGGTGCGGTCATCGGCCTCATCGCGGCGGATGAGAACGTTGTCGCCGAGCGGGCGGAAGGTGATCTTTGTCTTGCTCTTGGTTGCGGCCATGTTCAGTCTTCTCCATTCCGAAGGTCGGAATCGTTGTGTCTCGTGAAAGACGAAAGTGATCCGGCGAGCCGTTCAGCCGGCCGGCCATTGGTTTGCGTAATGCCTCTTGAGGAGGCGACGGAAGGTCTCAAGGAGGAGCTCGAGGTCGACGGGTCGATCGAGCACTGCGAAGGCGCCGAGGTTGAGCGCGCGGCAGAGGTCGCGCTGGTCATCGCGCGATGAGCGCGAGGGCTTGACGACGATGGTGGGCGGGTTGGTGGTGAGGCGGCCGAGCATCTCGAGGAGTCGGCAGCCCCCCTCCTCTTCGCCGGGGACCTGGGTGTCGGTGGTGCGCGGGTTCATGGGAACGCGAAGATCGACGACGGCGACGTGGATGTCGGGGGTCTTGCGGAGGAGGTCGGCGGCCTGGGCGCCGGAGTCGGCGCGGAGGGTGCGGACGCCGAGGGGGGTGAGGAGTCGGGGAAGGGAGTCGGCCCAGGAGTTCTCGCGCCAGCCGCCGTAGGAGAGGAGGACATTGAGGCGCGCGTCGCCCCCCTGCCCTCCGCCGACGTGGGCGGTGGGATCGGAATGATCCGGGGTGTGACGCGCGAGAACCATGCGTGCCAAAGGAAGTGCAAGGTTGGCGCCGGATCAGGGCCCGGGGGAATGGGCGTAAGCGCTTGATTTTCAAGGCTTTAGCGGCAGGGCCCGGAAGGGGTTGCTGCCAGCGGGGGCCGGGAGGGGCTCGGAAGGCGCCAAATCGGCAGTCGGGATCAGTCCTGGTCGGGGCGCTGGCGGCGCTGTTTGCGTTCGGACTTCTCGCGTTTGTCCTTGAGGCGGCGTTCGCGGGCGCCGCGGCTGGGGCGGGTCTTCCGGCGGGTCTTGGGGATGGCCTGGGCCTGGATGAGCAGCTCGCGGAGTCGCTGGAGGCAGTCGGTGCGATTGCGGAGCTGGGTTCGGTGGACCTCGGAGGCGAGGTTGATGGACTCGGGGCGTCCTTCGACTGCGGGGAGGATCTTGCTTCCGGCGAGGGTGCGAAGACGCGCGAGCTGGGGGGCAGTCAGGGGGATGTCATCGAGGTGGACGCGGAGTTCGACGCGTGTGGAGCGCTTGTTGACGTTCTGGCCGCCGGGGCCGGTGGCGCGCGTGAACGAGAAGCGGAGCGCATCGGGTTCGACGCGCACGCCGGGGGCGAGTTCGATCAGGTTGTCTTCGCCGGGTTCGAACATTGGTCTGCGATCGGGAGTCACTCGAGAATCGGTTAGTCTGATCTTCGGCCCAAAGAGAGGACTCCATGCGAGGGAAGGATAGGTCTTTCGTAGTTGCGTTCGGTCTGGCGTGCCTGGTGGGCGGCGGCAGCTGCCTGGCGCAGAGCGATTCGTCACCGGACGCCGAGGGCGATCAGTATTCACTCGATGAAGAGACGGTGCTCGCGTGGGAGCCGCCAGAGTACACGCTGCAGGTGGAGCCGATGCTGTGGCGTCCGGCGCTGCAGGGCGATGTGAGTCTGCCGGGGTCGGGGTCGAAGGTTGATGTCGAGGATCTGAATATTGATGAGCCGCAGCTTGCGCCGTTCGTCGAGGTGACGTATCGAAGCGATGCGTGGCAGGTGCGCGCGAGCGGGTTCGGGTTCGAGAACGACACGACGCACCGGGCGCGGCGGGCCATCAACATCGGCGAGCTTTCAATCGCGGAGGATGAACGCGTCAACAGCGAGTTCGATCTCTTCAGCGCGCAGCTCGTGGTGGCGAAGCGGATCTGGCGGCGGTCGTTCGACGCCGAGCACATGGACTCGGGCGTGGCGTTGTCGCTTGATCTCGGGCTCGGGGCGCGCGTGTTCGATTATGAGCTGGACATCGACATCCTCGGCGGAGACTCACAGTCTGATGACCAGTTCTTCTGGCATCCGATGATCGGATCCAAGCTGTCGATCGACATGTACGACGACTTCACGATCGACGTGGACATCAACTTCGGCTACATGGAGTACAGCGACACGTCGGCGGCGGCTCTCGACATTCTCGTCGGCTTCCAGTGGCACATCACCGAGAATATCGGCACGCAGATGGGTTACCGGTTTCTCTATATGGATCTCGAGGATGGCTCGTCGAACGACCGGCTCGAGTTCGACGGCGCGCTGGCGGGGTTGTACTGGTCGCTGGTGATTCGGTTCTAGCGCCGGCGCCGGGAGGCAGACACATGAGGACGCGACGACAGCGCGCGATTGTGATCGCGGGGATTCTCTGCGCGCTTGTGGCGGGCTGCCAGGCGTCGCGATTCGTGGGGCGGACCTACACGCATATCGATGAGCGGCGCGGCTCGCGGACCGACGAGGTTCCGATCATGAAGCAGTATGGCGCGGTGAGCGCCGTGAAGCTGATTCGGAACAAGCAGCATGCGCAGGTGACGGGATATCTGGTGTGGATCTCGATCGTGCTCGATCAGCGGGCGCGGTTTCCGGCGATCGAGTTCGATGACGGCGAGCGGACGCTTCGGCTGGAGGGGGCGGCTTCGGTGTCGTTGGTGCGCCGTCGCGCGGGGAACCTGGAGGCGGTGCACATCGGGTCGTATGCGATCACGCCGGATGAGATCCGCGAGCTCTCGACATTCGGCGACATGGGGATGCGCCTGGAGGGGACTGTCGAGACTCCCACAGTGCATTTGCGTGCGGCGGCGCGCAGCGCGATCAATACGTTTCGCGAGACGTTCGTCGAGCGGGATGGGATTGGGGCGAATGTGACGCGCGTGGAGATCGAGTGATCTCTTCAGAGCGCGTTGCGGCTCGGGTATTGCAATCTCGCGCGATCGACGAAGACGATGGCAAGGCCGTTGTAGGTCGTGGCGAACTCGTCGCGCGTCATGAGATAGATGCCGGAGGAGTCCACCGATCCGACGAGGGGCGTGTAGGACTCGACCCAGGGATCGGCGACGATGATCTGGCCTCGGGGCGTGCGTCCGCAGATGGCGACCATGTGCGTGCGCGCGAGATTCGACCGGAGCGTCACGAGGACGGGGCGGTCGTAGCTTGCGATATCGGCGACCTGGCGGGCGCTGAGAGAGAGGAGTTCGGCGTCGAGTTCGGAGCCGAGGAGCTTGGCGCGGGCGGCGTGGAAGGCGCGGAGCATTGTGGCGCCGCGGCCCTGGCGCACCTGCGCGAGTTCAGCCATCTCGGATTCTGACGTGAGGATGTTGACGCCCGGGGCTCGGAGCGCGGTGGCGAGCGCTGCGGCGACGCAGGTGTCTTCGCGCGACTGGCGCACGACGCCGGCTTCGGTGACGCTCATGTTGGACTTGGCGAGCGTGACGGGTGGCGTGAGCATCCAGGCGCCATTCATGCCGAGGTAGGAGAAGGCGAAGATGGCGAGGACGGGGCCGTAGGTGCGCGAGCGCCTGTCGTCGAGGAGCGCGCCGATGGAGCCGGCCATGAGGAGGAAGGGCACGATGATGATCGTGGACTCCACGTAGATCATGAGATCGACGGGGAAGAGCCTGACGAGCACATCCTGGATGAAGTTTCGTCCTGCCCAGAGGAAGACACAGACGACCGTGAGCGCGAGGATGAGTTCGGCGGCGGAGCGCGAATGTCGCGCTGCGGAGACGCCGAGGACGTACGCGAGGATTCCCGCGACGATCTGTGCTCCGAACCAATAGGCGCCGGCGTCGATGCTCATCTTCAACCCTCAATGCCGGACGGGTGGGCGGCCCCCGCAGAAGTGGCTGCCGCCCGGGACCCTGCCCGGCCCCTAAGTATTCGAGGAAGGTCGGCGGGTGGCTGCATCGGATTCAGTGAATTCGGGGTGAGCGGTGGGCTGGATGGCCCCTGGGGGCCTCCTGAGGGGGTTGGAGGCCGTGCCGGGGGCTATATTCGGCGTATGCCTGATCGAAGTCCGAATGGTCTCATCCCGCTGGCCCCCCCACTTGCGAAGGGGGAAATGACGATTCGCGTGCGCTATCTCGAGTGCGATCCGATGGGGGTTGCGCATCACGCGTCGTACATCGCATGGCTGGAGATGGGGCGGACGGAGCTGCTTCGGCCGAGCGGCGTGAGCTATCGGGAGATGGAGGCGGCGGGGATTCTGCTGGCGGTGACGAAGCTCGAGGTTCGCTACCAGTTCCCGGCGCGCTACGACGACGAACTCACGCTGCGCACGTGGGTCAGTGGCGGCGGACGCGCGCGCATCGATCATGAGTATGAAATCGTGCGTCTCGGCGATTCGAGCGAGGAGTCAGTGGCGCGGGCATCGAGCACGCTGGCGTGCATTGATCCGGAGGGGAGACCTCGGGCGCTGCCTGACTGGCTGACGCCTGCAGGCGGGAAGAAGAAGCGGAATCGGGCGGCGGCGACTTAGTGTCCGCCTTCGCCTCCGGCGTCACCTTCTGAGCCGCGTGTCTTTTCGAGTGTGGGCTTGCCGATGATCTCGACGGGCGCGGGGACTTTATCGCGCCATTCGGCCTTCTGCGTGATCTTCGCGGCGGCGCGCACGCCATCGCGCTGCGCCTCTCGTTCGAATCCCTTGTCGGGCGGCTGGGGCGCGTCGGCTGGTTGCTCGCGCTCGAGGAAGAGCGTCTGTGTCGGATAGGCGAAACTCACGCCGAGCTCGTGGGCGAGGCGGAGGATGTCGGAGTAGAGGCGGTGCTTCTCGCGAAGTTCGGTGGACCAGTCGGGAGTTTCAAGGAAGGTGTAGAGGAGCACGTTGAGGCTGGAGTCGCCGTAGCTGTTGAAGTAGACATGGAAATAGTCTTTCCGCGTATAGGGATGCAGGCGAATGATCTCGCGCACGCCTTCGCAGAATGCGTCGATCTTCTCGGGCGGAGTCTGGTAAGTGAGACTGAGGTTCGCCTTGATTCGTCGGTAGCGCCTTCTGCCGAAGTTGTCGACAGAGGCGCGAACGAGCGTGGCGTTGGGAACGGTGATGAGCGAGTTGTAGAACGTGCGCACGCGCGTGGATCGGAAGCCGAGTTCTTCGACGGTGCCCTCGGTGTCGTTGACGGCGATCCAGTCGCCGACTTCAAAGGGCCGGTCGAGCACGACGGTGAGAGACCCGAAGAAGTTCTCGATCGTGTCACGCGCGGCGAATGCGACGGCGAGGCCGCCGATGCCGAGGCCAGTGAGCAGCGGCCAGATGTTGATGTAGAGCGACTGTGCGATGTAGATGAGGCCGATGACGACGATGAGGATCTTGATCGTCTTGCGCAGGAGTGGAATGAGCAGGTCGTCGAGCTTGGTGTCGCTGCGCGCGGCGAGCTGCGCGCCGACTTCGGCGACGAGATCAGTGAGGCGGAACGCCGCCCAGACGCCGGAAGAGATGAGCACGACTCGGACGGCGGCGAGTAGGATCGCGAGCGCCTTCGGCGGCAGGCCGAGGAATCGAATTGCGAAGAGCGCGAATATCGCCGCGATAAAGAGGCCGAATGGTCTCGAAGCTCGTTTGAGCGTCTTCTTGCGCGCCTCTCCGCCGCGCTTTCTGATCAGGAAGACCGCGAACCCGCGCAGCACGAACTGAACGACGACGTCGAGAACGACTGCGAGGAAGATGACGACGAAGAGCCCGAGCCACTGCCAATACTCGAGCGTGAGGAACTGATAGTCCGTGAGCTTGTCGGGCATACGGCTTCGGATGCGCAGCGCGTTGCTGAGCCTGATGCTCTCGACGCCGTGCGCGATCGGAAGGCTTTCGACCTTGCGATAGAGCTCGGGAACATTGGCGAGGGTCTCGGCGCTGAACATCCAGGCGCCAGACTGCGTCTTGACGATCTCGATGCGGCCTTCCGGGGCGAGTTGGGTGAGTCTGTGATGACCGCTTGCGCGCTGACGCGGGAAGAACGTGTAGGAGGTGAGCGTCGCCGCGGCCGCATTGCTCGGCAGTTCCCGGGGATGCACCTCGCCGATTCGGTTGATGATGAGGAGGAGCTTCTCCGCAGCGATGTCGGAGGCCTCCTTCTCGGCGTTGCTGAGATCGAATGTGGAGACGGCCTCGCGGATGGCGGAGTTCCGACGGCTGCTCGAGGTCGCCTCGGCGTACGCCTTCATCGCGCTGAGATAGGTCATCATCGTGGAGCGCGGGCTGTCGAAGCGCTCCGGAACCACGACCGCCGGCGTCTCGGTCCGCTCGGGGCTGGTCGCAGGCTGCGACGCCGTCTGGGCGCCCGCTGAAGGATGCAGCGCGAGCGCAACGGCGATGATGGGCAGGGTGGTCAGTTGTCGGAGGCGTGTCAGTCTTGGCATGACGCCATGCTACACGAGGCGTCCTGACGCGCCGACGGCGCTCCGGGTCGCTACTTGCTTCGCGCTTCTTCGGCCTTCTGGAGCGCGTCGATGCGAAGTCTGATGATGGCCATTCGATCGCGACTCTCTTCGAGCCTGCGACGCGCCTCGAGCCGGCGCTCGGGCGTGGCGTTCTTGTCGTTGAGCACGTCGGCGAGGGCGCGCTGCTGCGTGATCTCGCTGGAGAGCTCGCGCTGAAGCTGGACGATCTCGAGGCGTCGATCGATCTCGCTGGCGGCGAGCTTGGGCAGCGGCGGGGCCTTGGGAGCGTCGATCTCGCGTCGCGCCCAGTTCTCCTCGGGCGCGAAGACCTGGAATGCGCGTTCGGCGACGGCGCGCGACGAGGCGCCGGCGACGAAGCCGACCTTGCTTTCGTCGGGCCGACCGGTGGCGGCGGAGAGCCAGGAGGTGTTGCGCGCGGCGACACGGATTGGCTGGATGATGGAGTGATCGAATCCCATGCGTTTGCGTCGAAGTTCCCATGCGCCGGAGATGACCTCGGGTGAGGCGGCGGCGTTGTCGGTGCGGCTGAACTCGCCGTAGTCACCAAGGGGGATGCGCAGGTTGAGTTGCTGGTTGTCGCGCAGGAGCGATACGGAGAGCATCTCGCCAGGATCGTGGGAGAGAATGATGTGCGGAAGCTGGTAGACGGTCGGCGAGTCGGCGCGCCGGAGATCGACGTTGTCGACGATGGTGAGGATGTCGCCCCCTTGGAGTTGATCGGCGGCGGGAAATCCCGGGACGATTTCCTGGAGGCGAACGCCGAGTTCGTTGGGCTTGCCGTCGAAGCGAACGCCGATGGCGCCGCGCGGTGATTCCCGGAACCGTGTTTCGAGCACGCGCTCCAGACGGATGTACTGCTCGGGGCTCAGTCGCATGACCGGCTGAGCGGCTTCGAGGATGCGCTCGATCGGGAGGTCTGAGGTCATGAGCTTGCGCATCGCGTCTTCGCGTTCTGCGAAGCTGGCGTCTCCAAGCTGCTCGATGAGTCGTTCCACGGAGCTGGCGCTCACCGAGATATTGCGCTGCGCAAGCGCGCCGGCGGCGAGGGCAAGCGCGAGAGCGGCGGAGGCGAGATGTCGAAGGCGTGGCGCCGGGCGATTCGTATTCATGGATGCGTACTCAGGATTCGGTCCGGATGATCAGTGCGGCAGCGCGTCGATGAGCGCGGGGGCGTTCTCCTGAATCCATCGGACCTTCCGATCGACCATGCTGAGGAAGTGTCCTCCGTCGAGCTGCGCGAATCTGCCGGTGGCGGCGATCGGGACGGCCGCCTCGGCGATGAGCGCTTCGATCATGAGCCACGGAAGGGCCCGCAGCTCCGCCTGGCTGATGAGGCAGCCGGGCGTTTGATCATACCCCTGACAGAACGCGAGGTAGCGTTCCATATCGAGATCATCGGGCCATCGGTTGGGGTCTTCGCCCGCCCTGGTGACGCTGAATTGGAGGGCGCCATTGGCGATGTCGATGGCGCGCGGCGCGAGATGCGCGGCGTCGAAGTCGAGGACGCCGACGACCTCGGTCTGGCGGAAGACCATGTTTCCGGGATGCCAGTCGCCGTGGACGATGTGCCTCGGCCAGTCGTGGGCGCCCTGCTGCTGCGCGCGAGCGGCGGCGTCCCAGTACGCCTCGGTGAGCGCGCTTGCGGCGCGCATGGCTTCGGGCTGATCGGCGAGTCGCGCGGTGATCTCGGCGAACCGATCGTTGATGGGTTCGGCGTTGTGATAGTCGCGCCAGGCGGGCGCGTTTTCGGTGTCGAGTTCAGCAAGGAGCTTGTGAAGGAGCGCGAGCTCGTAGCCGGCGATGCGCGCGGACTGCGGTGAGTGGTCGAAGGACTTGCCGTGGAGATATTCGAAGAGTTCGTAGACGTGGCCGCGCAGTTC
Organism: Phycisphaerales bacterium; assembly: GCA_028279375.1. GTDB lineage: Bacteria > Planctomycetota > Phycisphaerae > Phycisphaerales > UBA1924 > JANQNW01. Next base: position 112,077 of record JANQNW010000015.1, on the reverse strand, counting down.
GAGGAATGAGGCGCGATCGCGGCGCGTGGCGACGATGCGCGGCGCGGGGAAGCTCCTCCGCACGAGATGCAACTGCACGGCGTGGGCGAAGGCGACGCGGTTGAGATCGGCGCGTCCGCGCGCTCGGCGCTTCAGCAGGAAGACGCCCCGCGCGCACTTGATGATGGCCTTGGGCGAGGCGGATGAGCCGCGCGGGAATGGCTGGATCGATTCGATCTCGCCGGTGTTGTAATGCGAGAGGACGGCGGCGAGTTCGAATGAGTCGAACTGCTGCCTCGTTCCGCTTGCATGGTCTGCGGGCGCGGGTGTGTCGCGTCCGGCGTCCTTGCGGTTCGCGGCCGGTTCATCAGATTTGCGACTCGGCTCGCTGGTGGGCACAGGTGTCGACGCCTCCTCGGCGGGTTATTCGACGTTCTGGACCTGTTCCTTGATTCGATCGATGGCGCCCTTGATTTCGACGGTCTCGCGCGCGATCTCGGCGTCGTTGGATTTGCTCGCGATGGTGTTTGCTTCGCGGAGCATCTCCTGGGCGAGGAAGTCGAGCGTTCTGCCGATGGGTCGGCTGTCCTTGGCGGTGATGAGGTCCTTGAACTGATCGAGATGGGCGGACAGGCGAGCGACTTCTTCGGCGATGTCGCTCTTCTCAGCATAGACCGCGACTTCACGCACGAGGTCGCCCGGATCGGTCGGGACGCCCGCATCGGCGAGCATCTTCTCAATTCGGGTCCGGAGGCGCTCCTGATACTCGTCCACGACGGTCGGCGCACGTTCGGCGACGACGGCGAGGCGCTTCGAGATGACCTCGTGCTGGCTGAGGAGTTCTTCGAGCGTCGCCTTGCCTTCGCGTTCGCGCATCTCGACGAGCTTCTCGCAGGCCTTGTCGAGGAGGCCGGAGAAGGCTTCGCGGGCGCGGGCGAGGACTTCCTCCTCATTGGCGGGCGGTTGCAGCACGCCGGGGAGATTGAGAAGGCTGGAGACATCCATCGAGATGTCGCCGTTGTTCACACTCTTTGAGTTGTGGAGCTGCTGGACGTATCGATCAAGCGCATGGTGGTTGACGTCAAAGGCGGTGGCCTCGGAGTAATCGGAGGCCTTGGCGATGAGCGTGACGGCGCCGCGCGTGAGCTTGCGGCGGAGGCGCGCCTCGAGTTCGGCTTCGAGTCCCTGGAGTTGCTCGGGGAGCCTGATGACGGCCTTGAAGTACTTGTTGTTGAGGCTTCGAAGCTCGAGGAAGTAGTGAGCGCCTTCGTGTTCGACGGAGGCTTCACCGAAGCCGGTCATGCTGCGGATCAAGTCGGCGCGCTCCTGGGGAGAGGTGATCTCTGCGCGCGCGATCGCGCGCTGCGCTCGTGAGTATCGGCTTACTGGCCGCCTGACTCGTCGTCGGCGCCGGAATCGGTCGCGTCCGTGGTCTGGCTTGTCTCGAGGTCGTCTGCGGCGCCGGATTCGGCATCCGCGGTCTCAACGGCGTCCTCGTCCGTGACGACGTCCTCAGCCGGGATGGCGAGGCCGTCTTCAGTGACGGCGACAGGCACGGTCTCCGCCTCGACATCGCTTCCGGGCTTGATGGCGTAGTTGAGCCCGATGGCGACGAGGAGATAGAGGAGGAATATCGAGATGGTGGCGATGGTGAGGGCGTCGCCGGTCTTGGCGCCGAAGGCGGTCTGACCGGAGCCGGCGCCGGAGCCGAAGGCGCCGGAGAGTCCACCACCCTGCGGCCTCTGAATAAGGACGGTCAGGATGAGGAGGACGCAGATCCCGAGGAAGAGCACGATGAGGAGTGCGGGGACCCAGGGAGAGAGAGCAAGCGTAAGCATGTCGAAAAGGAACCTCTAGGCGTGATGACAGGTCTGGGCCGCGGCCTGACAGATGGCGATGAAACCCTCGGCGTCGAGCGACGCCCCACCGATGAGTCCGCCGTCGATGTCCGGCTGCGCGAACAACTCCGCAGCGTTGCCGGGCTTGACCGACCCACCGTAAAGGATTCGGAGCCCGGATGCGAGATCGGGCGAGTATAGGTCGGCCAGGAGGGCCCTGATGTGGGCGTGGGCGGCCTGGGCGTCGTCGGGGGTGGCGGTGCGGCCGGTGCCGATGGCCCAGACGGGCTCGTAGGCGATGACGAGGGAGTCGAGGTGATGGGCGCCGACGCCGGCGAGTCCGGCCCGGACCTGAGTCTCGTTGACGCGATCGGTGTCGCCGGCCTCGCGCTGCTGGAGCGTCTCGCCGACGCAGAGGCAGCACATGAGTCCGGCGTCGAGCGCGGAGCGTGTCTTGGCGTTGACCACGTCGTCAGTCTCACCGATCACGTGCCTTCTTTCGGAGTGGCCGGTGAGGACCATCTCGACGTCGAGGTCCTGCAGCATGGCGCTGGAGATCTCTCCGGTGAATGCGCCATTGGGCTGCTCGGAGACATCCTGGGCGCCGAGCGTCGGCCCTTCGGGCGCGTCCGCTTCGAGCTCGAGCCTGACGGCGTCGAGGTAGACGAAGGGCGGGCAGATGAAGACATCGGCGTGCTGCTCGAGCTTGTGCTCCTGCGCTGCGTTCGCGACGGCGCGCGCGAGCGCCACGGCGCTCTCCCGATCCGTGTTCATCTTCCAGTTGCCGCCGACACACGGTCTGCGCTGCGTCATGTGCGCTGCTCCTGATTGGCTTTGGCGATCCGCCACGGCGCGCGAGTGCGGTGATAACGAACTGGACGAAGCGGGCGCCTGCCGGGGGCGAGTATAGCGGCGGGGCGGCGAGGCGGACCGGCGGCATGCGCAGTGTGCGAGGTGTGTGAAGGCCGTTTCGGTCTGTGCGGTCTGGCTGGGCTGCGCTGAGAGAACGCGCGTTGGACGTGTGTCAGAAGCGGGTTCTCGGCGCCGGAAACGGGGGCAAACCTTCAGGGGTTTGGAGTGGATGTCGATGCATTGCTTCGCCGGATACGTCGTGCATCCGGTGTGATTGGAGTCAGCCGTTGTCGACGGCGTCACGAATGGAATCCGGCCGTCTGTTGCGGATGGAGGAGCGAAGCAGGATGAGCACAAGAAACAAGGGAACGCAGGGGGCTGACGTGATTCGGAAGCCCATCTTCATCACCGCTTGCGTCGCCGGTCTGGCGGCCGCGAGCCTGACCGGTTGCTCTTCGACGTGGAACGATGGACGCGCGTCGAACGGCAAGTGGTCGCCTTACAAGTCACACAGCACCCACACGCTTGACCAGAAGGCGAACCTGGCGACGGTGTCGCTGGATCCGTCGGATGTGTCCGGCGAGTATGACAACGCGTGGTACGAGCAGAACGCTCGCGACGCGTTTCTCCCCGAGGTCTGGCTGAGCGAAGCTCGTCGCGACAACGCCAAGCTCGTTGCGATGCGCGCCCAGGCGCAGGCCGAGCAGGTCAAGCACGAGGCCGACCAGGCTGAGCGCCTTGCCTGGGCCGACGCGAAGCTCCGCACGGCGTTCGGCGACGAGAACGCCGCGCTTGCCGAGGCCGACAAGGTCGAGGAGATCTACTACGCGAAGATCGATCAGCTCGGCATGAAGGCGAACGCTCAGGAGTCCGCCAACGAGAACAACGCTCGCCTCGCCGAGTCAATGGTCCTCGCCGAGCTGAAGGAGCGCCGGGCTGAGTTCGAGCGCATGCGTTCGCTCGCTGAGTCCGAGTTCATTCAAACACAGGCTTCGCATCAGAAGATGATCGCCGAGCGCTCCGCGATGGCCGACAAGGGCCGCGCCGAGATCTCGGAGATGGTCAAGATCGCGGACATGACCGAGTCGCGTATGCGCAGCCAGGTGGCGCATCTTCGCACCACGGGCGAGAGCTTCGAGCAGCAGACGAACGCTCAGGTTCAGCACGTGAACTCGAAGATCGCGGCGATGCAGAACAACGTGAAGGCTGAGACGACCAAGCTTCGCGGCAACGCCACCTCCCTCGAGGAGGAGAGCGCCGCCACGGTGCAGGAGCTGCTGGCTCGCGCCGCCGCTCTTGAGGAAGCCGACGCCGAGCAGATGTATCAGCTCGCCGTGAAGGACTCGGATCTCGACTTCAACATGGTCGAGGCCGAGGTCGAGGAGATGCGTCAGCAGGCCGAGTCGATTCTGAGCGCGTCCGAGGGCGAGCTCGAGCGTCGTCGCGGCGAGGCTGAGCGCGTGCTGATGACGGCCGAGGCCGAGTTCCAGGCCCAGCGCAGCGGCATCGAGAAGTTCCGCGCCGACGGCGAGGCCGAGGTCTTCGTGCGTCGCGCCAAGGCTGATCGCGTTGAAGAGCAGGCTCGCGCCGAGTTCATCATCGCCGAGGCTGAGGCCCTGGCGCGCAGCATCCGCGAGGAGAGCGTCCACCAGGTCGTTCTCTCCGATGCGCAGTTCCAGCAGCTCAAGAGCCAGGCGGAAGCCGAGGCGAGCCGCATCATGGCCGAGGTGATGGAGACGATCGCGCAGCAGCTCGCTGCTGGCAACGTCGCCTTCCCGGTCGAGAAGACGCAGTTCAACGGTGAGGAGATCACGAGCGACGAGCCGGTTCCGGCGATCGCCGAGGTCAACGCCGAGCCGATGCTTGTTGAGCCGGCGCATGTCGGTCGCTTCAAGACCAATCTGGCGATGTCCGCCAAGCTTCGCGCCGAGTCCGATGCGCATGAGCGCAGCGTGCTTGCGACGTTTGACGAGCGCATGAGCCAGATCGACGCCTGGTGGCGTTCGCAGCAGGCCGGTTACGAGGAAATGCTCGCCAACGCCGCGGCGTATGAGCAGTCCTCGCTCGCCAAGGCGAACAACATCCTCGCCAAGGCCGAGACGCACCTGCGTGTCGGTGAGGCGACGCGTGATCGCGCGAAGGTCGAGGCCGACGCGAAGCGCAAGGAGACGTTCGCTGAGATCATCAACGTTCGCGCCGCGGCTGAGTCGATCAAGACGAAGTCCGTCGCGGAGGTGACCAGCCTTCTCGCGCAGGCCGAGGCTGTCGCGGCGAGCGGTGAGGCTGAGATCCGCAGCATGGAAGCCACGCGTGAAGCCACGCGTCGTCGCGGCGACGCGAAGGCTCGCGAGTACTTCGCGCAGGCGAACGCTCTCGAGACGAGCCAGAAGGCCGTCATCGCGCAGCTTCGTCAGGAGATCAAGTCGACCGAGATGATCCTGCAGGCCGAGCTGGCCCGCCTGGATCAGGCCGGCGAGAGCTTCATCGCGATCTCCCGCGCCAACTACGAGGAGGCGACGACTGTCGCTGACACGTTCGCGGCGAAGACGGACATCGACATCGAGCACATGCACGCCGCCAACGACGCGACGCGTCAGATTGCGGCTGCGGATGTCGAGCACCTGCGCAACGTGACCGACGCGCAGCACCTGGTCGCCCAGGCCGCTGTCGAGCGGATCCGCGCGAAGGCCGCCGCTGATCGCGGTGTCTTCGAGGCGCAGGACACGGCCGTTCGGGCCAGGATCTTCGCGGATGCGCAGGTCTCCGAGGCGGGCGTCCGTGCGATGCTCGCGAAGGCTGACGCCCGCGAAGGCACGATCCGCGCTCACTTTGACTCACGCATCGCCGCGGTTCAGGCTGATCGCAATCGCGCCTACGCCCAGCGTTACCTGAACGAGCGCAATCGCCAGGCTCGCGTCGAGCAGGCGATGGCCGCTGCGAATGCGTATCGCGAGATGTCGGTCGCTGCGATGACGAACCTGCAGGACAAGGTCCGCGCGTTCGAGCTCGCCGCGCAGGAGAACTGGGACATGCGCCTGGCTCTGCCGACGAACTTCGACACGCCTTCACCGGTCAATCCGCACTGGAACTTCGACAATGACGAGTTCTTCGCGGAGAGCGTCCCGGTGACGACGTTCGCCGAGGTCGAGATCGACGAGGACTAATCCTCTCGACTCATCCCTGTGCTTTGTGTGCAATCCTGACGGAGCGGGCCTTCAACGGCTCGCTCCGTTTTTCTTTCTGCGCGTCACTCGGTCGCGAGCGGCGGATCGATCTCCTCGATGCGCACGCTCCTCGGCTCCTCGGCGGCTCGGAGCTCCTCGGCCATGCGTTCGTTGACGCGCATGACGCGCAGGATGTTGCCGCCGATGATCTTGCGGATCTCGCGTTCGGTGTAGCCGCGCCGAAGGAGTTCGACGAGCAGGCTGGGATACGTGCTGACGTCCTCGAGGCCTTCAGGGAGTTCGCGGATGCCGTCGTAGTCGCCGCCGATGCCGACGTGATCGATGCCCGCGACCTCGCGGATGTGATCGATGTGATCGACGACCTGGCTGATGGTGGCGATGGGCTGCGGCTTCGGGTTCTGCGTCCCCCACGCGCGGAGCGTGTCCTCGCGAGCCTGCTCGTCGTCTGGATACACCTCGGCAAGCCGATCGATTTCAACCTGGCGCTCGTCGTACCAAATGCGCAGCGTCTCATTCACATACGCGGGGACGTAGGTGACCATGACGATGCCGCCGTTGGCCGCGGTCTGGGCGAGGACGTCATCCGGCACGTTGCGCGGCGAGCGGCAGACCTCGTACGCGGATGAGTGCGAGAAGATGACGGGCGAGCGCGTGATGCGCAGCGCGTCCCGCATGGTGTCGAAGGACACGTGCGAGAGATCCACCATCATGCCGAGGCGGTTCATCTCGAGGACGACCTGCTCGCCGAAGGGAGAGAGGCCGCCAAACTGAGGCTCGTCGGTCGCGGAGTCGGCCCACGTCGCGTTGTCCATGTGCGTGAGCGTCATGTAGCGGCAGCCGAGCTCGTACGTCATGCGGAGCACGGCGAGGGAGTTCTCGATGGAATGCCCCCCTTCCATGCCGATGAGCGACGCGACCTTGCCGGAGCGGAAGATGCGTTCGACGTCGTTGGCCGTCAGCGCGAGCTCCATGTGATCCGGATACTGCTCGATGAGTCGATAGACGACGTCGATTTGCTCATTGACGCGCTTGGCGTCGCCGGGCGTCACGCCGGTGACATCCGTCGAGGGGATGTAAACGGACCAGAACTGCCCGCCGACGCCGCCGTCGTAGAGGCGGGGGATGTCCGTGTGCATAGGTGGATCGAGATGCGCGAGGTCGTCGCCGAAGTGCATCTCACAGATGTGATTGTGATGGCGCCGGTTGTACTGGTAGGGCACATCGTTGTGACCATCGATGAGCGGGTACTTGCGCAGGATGGCGGCGGCCTGGTGGTAGAGCTCGGCGTCATCGCCGACGGCGCTGGCCGCGGGCTTGGCGAGCTCGCCGGTGTTGAGCGGCCCCTTGCCGGGCCTGTCGTAAGTGCAGGCCGTGGTGAGGAGCGCGGCTGTGATGAGCGCTGCGCGCGTGAGAGGCTCTCTGGTCATTGAGGCGACTATAGCGGAGTGCGGCGCGAAGCTGGTAGAGAAGAATGGTGTGTTCAGTTGGGAACTGGACCGCGCCAGAGGATCCAGTCGCCTGTGGGCAGTCGCTCGTGCTCGTTCAGACGCGAGGCGTGGATCCATTCGCGCGCGGCTTCGTCTTTGAGTTGGCCGGCCTGTCGCGCGGGAGTTCCGCCATCGTCGATGCGATCGACGCCGACCGAATAAAGCGTGGGGACGCCGTCGACGATGGCGTAACGGATGGGTTCGCCGGTGAACTGATCGGGTGGGATCGACGGGAGGATGGTCTTCGGGATCTCTTCGAGTGACTGCGGCCAGTCGCCTGTTCGCCGGCGCTGGAGCTCGAGAGCGATGGCGACGAGAGCAGCGTCGCGGTTTTGCAGGAACCAGTGCCTACTTGCGATGACGCGATCGAAATGCGGCGTGATGAGATAGATGAGCGAGAGCTTGCTCGCGAGGGAGTAGCCGCCGAGAAGTTCCTCGAAATACTCGTCAACGGTCTCGGGGCTCCATTTCCACATGGGTGTGGCTGCGCGCTGGAGCGCGAAATTCGTGAGCATCTCATTCTGCTCAGATACTTCGCGTCGCGAGGGCGCCACGAGCGTGAGCGCGGGCGCCGTGATCTTCGTGATGACGATGTCGTCGTAGGCGCCGCCGGCGAGTGACTGAATGCCTTCGAGCGCGTTGCCGGCGAAGCGACCGTCGCCGGCGCCATCGTCCGTGTAGACGCGCTGCACGATGTCGAGGAAGAAGATGCGCTCGGCGCGGAGGGCGCGCGTGACCATATCGGATGTGTCGATCGCGCTGAACATATGCGCGAGGCGCCCCAGGTTAGCCTCGGTGAAGGCGTCGGGATGATCACGAAGGGCGCCCGTCGTCGTGTTGATCGCGTACTGCATGACGGCGACTGCGACCAGTTCTGCGATCAGCGTGGGCGTCTCTCGTGCGTGCCGAGCGATATTGAGCATCGCTTCAATGTTGGCGATCGTGAGCGACGAATCCTGGCCGCGATCAAGGCTGATCTGGGCCTCGGCCTCGAGACAGATCGCGGCGTATCGCATCTCTTGCAGGTAAGGAAGGAGAATTCCGAGGATGGACTGGCTCAGGAGATCCTGCTCCTCAGGGAGCATCTGCTGCTGATCGCGCCAGAGCCCGGGCCAGAGATCCTTGTCTTCATCGCTGATCCGATGGCGCGGCACGTACCCGAGTTCCTCGATCGCGCTTGCGGCGCGGAGATCGGCGAGCTGATTGGCGTGACGATCGAGGAAGGCGGCGGTGCGGGTGTACGCCTCATCAAGCGAAGATTCACCGAGGTTGATCTCGCGCTCCTCTTCGGGTGTCCGCTTGAGTTCGGTCAGCGCGCTTCGATAATGCGGCCAGGCGCGGTCTTCCTGCCTGACGGCCTGAGCTCTTTGCGTGAGCTGCGCGGCATAGTCGATCGTGACGTTGGGCTCTGCTGAGTAAAGACGCGCGGCGGCATACAGATAGACGATGACCATAAGCGCGAAGACTCCTGCCGTTGCGCGCATCGCGTTGCGCATGATGCGCCAGGGGAGCGGGCGGTTTCGTTTCTTGCTGCGCCGGATGAGCTTGGCCGCGGCATTCGGATCGCCGAAGTCCTTCACGAGGGTCTCAGCCGATTTGCCGGTCGCGAGGCCGTCGGTGAAGTGGGCGCTGAGCTCCTGCTCGACGTCACGGCGCTCGGCGCGCCAGAGGCGCGTGCGGCGCGTCGTCTGCGCAATCAGTTCCTTGAGTTGATCGGGAAGCTCACTCACGCGCCGAGGCCCCCTGCCGCGATCGCGCGTGCGGGATCGGGGAGGACGCCGATGGACTGCATGGCCTTGCCGAGGGCTCGCCACTGCTTGGTTTCGGCGCTGAGTTTCTTCGAGCCCTTGCCGGTGAGCGTGTAGTACTTGCGTTTGCGCCCGTTGTCGCCCTCGCGCCACTTGCCCTTTATTAAGCCTTTGGCCTCGAGGTTGTAGAGGAGCGGGTAGAGGGTGGACTGCCCCATGGCGAGGACGCCTTCGGTGCGTGTGTCGAGGGCTTCGACGAGCTCGTAGCCGTACATCTCGCCGGATTGGAGGAGTTTGAGGACGGCGACGGGTCCGGCGCCGCGCATGAGTTCTCGTTCGATGCGCATGGGTTGGGCCTCTGGGGAGGTTCTGGGTGGCATACTATGGTACGCATAGTATAAGGCGGGTGTTCCGGCGGTCGCGAGGTTTTTGAAGTTCACTTGTCGATCGGATACGTCTCGCCGGTTTCGGGATCGAGGCGATTGGCCCGCCAGAGGATCCAGTCGCCGTCATGGCTGAACTCCGACGAGCTCGCCTGCTGGTCAGCGAGTTCCTCGGCGCCAAGCCAGTAACTTGCAGTGTCGTCATAGAACTCGCCCGAGCGCCATCGCGCTTCGGGTGTGCCGCCATCGTCGACTCGGTTCGTCCCGACCGAGTAGAGAACGGGATCGCCATCCTGCAATGCGTATCTGAGAGGCGCGCCATCGAAACGATCTCTCGGAATCTCCTGAAGGAATATCGGCAAAAGCTCGTCCAAAGAAATTGGCCATCTGGAGCGCTCGAGCTTGTATTCAGCGCAGGCGATCGCAACCAGCGCCGCATCGCGCACCTGACGAGCGTATTCGGATCTGAAGAAGATCTGCGAGCGGAATCCCCAGACGTACGTCAGGTCGATGCTCCAACGACTCGTTGACGGCGGACTGACTCGACGGCGCTCCGCCCGAGCGCTGAAATCTTCCCATTCCCACATCGGCCTGAGCCTGGCATGGACGAGCGCTTTTTGAATCTCATCGAATGCGCTCATCACCTCGCCTCTGGTTGGCGATGCAAGCGGCGAGAGCAACGGGCTGGCGACGGCGCCGCGAGGGATCCCGCGCAAGCGCTCCAACGACTCGACGGACCATGGCGACAGTCTTCCATCGCCCTTGCCATCGTCTGTGTAGATTTGCTGCACGAGATCTTCGAAGAAGAACCGTGCGTGTGTAATCACGACATCCGCTCGTAGTAGGTCCTCGATGGGTGCCTCGCTCAGATGCCTCTTGAGACGCTGGAGGTCGGAACGAGTAAAGACACTCGGATTGCGGATGACATCACGCGCGATTGTCTCCGAGAGCGTCTGAAGCTGGGTCAACGCGACAATGCGACTTATCAACATCTCGTCCTCTGCGGCATGACGCGCAATGCCGAGAGCTGAGACCGTCGTATCCACATAACGAGTTGATTGTGATCGCTGGAGAGCGTCTGCCGCCTCGTGCTGGAAGATCTTCGCGACAGCTTCGAGATCCGTGAGATGCGGGAGGAGTGCGTCTGCCACTGACGGAATCAAACTTGCGAAGAGACGATCGTCGTCGAAGGTGCCGGGGGGCCATAGCACTCTGTCTTCGGCTCGGACTCCGTAGTGGGATACAAATCCCAGAGAGGGCATCTGGGCGGCACGGAGTAGTTGATCGATTGCTCCGCGCTCTTCCTCGTAAAAGCTACGCATCTCATCTGCGTCGGCGAGGACTACTCCTCCATCCTCGCTTACCAAGTACCCGCCTGGCCACGGGTATCTCGGGTGCTGTTTCAAGCGTATCAGCGCATTGCGATAGAGCGGCCAGGCGCGTTCATTCCCTGGAACAGCTCGCGAGCGTTTCGTTGCAAGCGCGATGTAGTCGATCGTCGGATTCGGAGCACTAAAATAGAGATGCGACCAACTGCGCGCCTTCCAGCTGATCGCCAGACATGCGACGACCCAGATAGTGATTGCGGCGCGCCTTCGTGACAACCACTTGCTCTTTCCGGCGGATTGACTCCTGCCTCTTGGCATGACGACAGGCTATTCGATCTGATGCGTCTCGCCCGTGTCGGGATCGAGGGGTTTGGCCCGCCAGAGGATCCAGTCGCCGGCGAGATTCTCGCCGTTATCGAGTCGCTCCTGAATCTCAACCGGGCGATACCAATGGCGGGCGAAGCCATCGTCGGGAGGATCCGACTCCGTGTAGCGGCCGGGGACGCCGCCTTCGTCGATGCCGTTTGTGCCGACAGAATAAAGGACCGGCGCGCCGTCGATGGGCGCGTATCGAATCGCGTTGCCATCGAATGCGTCGATGGGAACTTCGTCGAGATACGCGGGCACGAGATCGGCGAGCGCCTGCGGCCAGTCTCCTGACGCGCGACGATACTGAACGCACGCGATGGCGGCGAGCGTGGCGTCATGATCCACGCGCTCAAGCGCGGCATAGATCATGACCGTGTGCAGCCAGAACCCGAACTTATGCCAGAACGAGAATGTCCTCTGAATACTCGGGATGTCCAGTCGTTCTCGCTGGAAGTCGTTGAGATTGAAGCCCTCGATCTGCCACAGCGGGCGGCCGTATTCTTCAGTGGCCCACCTGTGTGCTTCCTCGAAGAGCGAAAGGAGATCGGAGCGCGTCGGCGCCAGGAATGGCGCGAAGCTCTCAACTCGGTAGAGGCTCGACCCCTGCGGCATCGTTGAAAGATAGTGCAAGTAATAGACCGTCCAGGGCGAGAGACGACCGTCTCCTGCGCCATCGTCGGTGTAGAACTGCTGCAGGTTGTCGAGATACTCCCATCGCTGTACATCCGGATTGATGTCAAGAATGGCCCGGATGTCGTCCCGACGAATAGAAGTTGCGAGCTGGGCGAGATCTTCATCCGTCAGGATGCCAGACGACGATGTGAGGACCGCGCGCGTCCGACGAAGCGCACTCAGAAGCACGCCGCGTGCGAAGATATTGCACATGCCAATCTCGACTTCATTCATCTGCAAAGCCAGCGTCAGCAAGCCATCGATAGTTCGAACGACTTCGGCGCCATCTCCCGCGGCGATCGCCGTCTCGAGTTCGAACTCAAGGATGCGCCGGACGACGCGTAGTTGCCTGAAGTGCCGAAGTGGGAGTGCGAAGAGCTTCGGGGGCCCCTCTGTGTTGTTTTGCAGCGCCGGCTCGGCATACTCGTAGGGCCAGAGTTCGGCGTCCTCATGCGCCACTGCAGTCGTCGGAACGAATCCCAGGCGCGGCACCCGGGCGCCACGCTTGATCTCAGCCACCAGGTCGCGATGTTCGCTGAGGAACTTGACGACCTGCGGCGGCTCGATGCGCGACTTGCCGTCCGGAGCGAGGATCTTCCTGTTCGTCCTTTCGGTCGGGGAGCCCGGGTGCTTCGCCATCTCGACAAGCGCTTCCCGATACACCGGCCACGCGCGCTCCTCTTCCGGCACGGCCCGCGCTCGCTCAGTCATCAGAGCGAGATAGTCCACTTTCGGATTCGGCATCCCGAAATAGACCGACGCCTTGCCGCGCAACCACCAGCTGAGCGTCAGGCACACGACGACCCAAAGAGCGATCGTGATGCGCTTGCGCCGTCTGCTCAACGGCTTCTTCAGATCAGATTGCGCCTCAGCCCTGGGCATCTGCGTTCATTGTGCGCAAGAAAAAAGCCCGGGGCATGTCGCCTCGGGCTTTGGATTGGTCTTGCAGGTGGCTGCGATCAGCCGGCCTTGAGCCAGGACGGGCGCGGGGCGCTGTCGTCTCTCGGATCCACATGGACCTTGCCGTTGCGGTGAATGACGGTGCCTTCGCAGACGGCGAAGAGGGAGTCGTCCTTGCCGCGCCGGACCATGAAGCCGGGCTTGAGGGGCGTGCCGCACTGGCGAACGATGATGGATCCGGCCTTGGCGTATTCACCGCCGTAGAGCTTGACTCCGCGATACTGCGGGTTGGAGTCGCGCCCGTTCTTGGTGGAGCCTTGTCCCTTCTTATGAGCCATATCGATCGGCCTCTCAGTCAGTCGGACGCCTGAGCGCCCCTTGCGGTCTCTGAATCAGTCTCATGACGCGTCCGGCCACCCCCGGCTGGACGCAGGCCCCCATTCCATGCGGAATTCGGAGGGCCGGGGAATTTAGCGATCGATCAACGCAAAATCCAGCGGACTTCGGTTCTCGTGAGGGGGCTGTCGCCGAAGCCGGTGATGTCGCCGGGCGTCTCGTGGACGATCATCATGGTCTTTCGGAGGATGACCTCCTTGCCGGTGTCGGGGCGCTTCACGGTGCGCGTTTCGCCGGAGAAGCCCTTGGCGAAGAGGACGATCTCGTCCACCTCGAGGTCCTCGGCGGGCCAGATGACCAGGCCCTCGCGGCCATGCTCCTCGCCCTGCAGAAGCGGGCCCAGGACGTTGATTTCATCCATCAGGAGCGGGTTCTTCAGGCGGCGCTGCAGCTCGCGGACGACGCCCTCGGGCACGTTGCGGCCCGAGCGGATGAGGTCGCCCTCGTCGGTGGCGAGCTCGAAGCTGGGGGCGAACTGGAGATCCTCGCCGGAATTGTTGACGACGTCGTAGACGAAGTAGAAGTACGTCCGGAAGCCCTTGCCGTCGGTGTCGAGAGCAATGACGCGGAGTGGCCCGGGTCGGAGGTCGAGCTGCCAGCGCTCGGGGATGGGCGCGGGTTGCGGGGCCGCGACGCTCGCGGGAATCGCGACGATGGTGGCGAGGGCGGCGAGCAGGAGCAGGCCGGCCTGGCGGAATCTGTTGAGGTTGAAGGCTGAGAGCGTCATCGCCGCGGGACTCCTGCGGAGGTTCGAAGGGTGCAGAGGGGCTAGTCTAGTGAGCGTCCGGCGTGGGTCCAGCGGGACCGGGCCGAAGCGGCCGGACGGACGAGGAATCGATGCCGGCAGAGAGTGATACGCGAGTGCGGATCGTTCGGATCCCGAAGCCCCTGCGGGAGCGGGCGGCGGCCCGGCTGGTGGCGCAGGCCGCCGGCGACGGGGATGTCGAGGCGGCGGGGAGACGCTTCCTCGAGGCGGCCGGGGATCACGGGATCGATCTGCATCACTTCTGGGGATCGCTGCACGAGCCTTCGGGGCTGGTCGGGCAGGTGTGCCTGGTCGCGCCGGGGGCAGGGCGCGTGGGGATGACCTTCACCAGCCAGCCGGAGGGCCCCGAGGAGGAGGCGGAGCTTTCGGAGGTGATCCGGAAGGCATGCGACGCCGCGGAGAGCGTGGACCTGGCGCAGGGGCTGCTGGATCCACTGACGGAGGTCAGCGCGGAGGCGGCGTACGCGGGCGCGGGTTTCCAGCGCCTGGGGCGCCTGCTTTATCTCACGCGCGAGTGGAAGAAGCCGGAAGGAACGGCGCCTCCCCTTCCGGAGGGCGTGACGGTCGAGGGATATGCCCAGTGCGATGACGCGCAGCTGGCGGAGGCGCTGGAGGCGTCGTACATCGACACGCTCGATTGTCCTGAGTTGTGCGGGCTCCGTGATATCGATGACGTGATCGCAAGCCATCGTTCCACGGGTGAGTTCGACCCCGACATATGGTGGATCGTCAAGGACCGGGGCACACCGTGTGGAGCGCTGCTTCTCAATGCGTGTCCCGTGCAGTGTCACATCGAGCTGGTGTACATGGGACTCGGCCCTTCGCTGCGCGGTCGCGGGATCGCGTCGCACCTGATGCATCTGGGATTGACGGCGATCAGTCGGCAGAAAAATCGCACGGTGACGTGCGCCGTTGACGAGCGCAATGATCCGGCGCGCCGTTTCTACGCGCAGCACGGCTTCGTTCGTTTCGGGGAGCGCACGGCGCTGATCCGTTCGCGTCGTGCAGCTTCGGTGGAAAACGGCTGAAAACACGCGGTTTTCGGCGGCTTCGCACATTTTTCCACGCGCGCCTGGCGCGCCTGTTGAAAACAGGGTGACAAAAGTTT
The DNA here is from genome assembly GCA_028279375.1 of Phycisphaerales bacterium. Classification (GTDB taxonomy): domain Bacteria; phylum Planctomycetota; class Phycisphaerae; order Phycisphaerales; family UBA1924; genus JANQNW01. The sequence continues at coordinate 97,066 of JANQNW010000015.1, read as the reverse complement.
TTGGAGCGCGTAAACGCTTTGGTTTTCAGGGTTGACGCGACTTTTGCGCAGCGCACATGAACATGACCCGTTGTGTCGGAGGCGGAGTTCTCTTAGGCTCTGCGAAGGTCATCGGACGGCCTACGAGAAATGCGAGAGACACGAGGTCTCACAGCCAACACAAGTGACGAGAAGCCGAAGCGAGGCGCGTGTGCGAGTCTCGCGCGATAGATCGAAATCGGCGGATTGATCGAGTGGCGCACGGAAAGGGGTTCCGTGCGAGGGCTGTATGTCGCGCACTCGGTGGGAACGGACTCGAACATCCTGACACCATGAATGTGTTGGCGTGGCGCTTCCCGTGCGCGGGGGGTTTCCACCGACCATCTGAGCTTGAGGCAACGACGTGTCCATCTCCTCTGCGCTATCGCTGCGCGATCGGATTCTCGAGCGACTTCGCGATTCTGTCGGCCAGGAGAAATGCAGCCGTTATTTCGGTCCTTTGACGGATGTCGAATGCGAACCGGGTCAGGTGCGTGTGCGCGTGCCGAACTCCTTCATGGCGGAGTGGCTCGGGAAGCGCATCGCGGACCCGCTGCGCGAGGCTGCTCGCGCGGAGATGGGCGCGGACGACGTCGATATCCGGATTCATGTCGAGCCCAAGTCCCCTCCGCGCGAGCGCATGGAGCGCGCCGCGGATGTCGCTTCCGGCGCATGCTCACCTGAGCGCCGCGAGCGGGATGCGTCGCCGGTCTCTGCCGGCGCGCGGAGGGAGACTGCGGCTCGACGTCGCTCGGCGTCCCATCGGGCGGTCGGGCAGGCGCGTCGACTGCGCCACAAGCTCGACGATTTCATCGTCGGGCGCTCCAATGAGCTGGCGTACCACGCCGCGTTGCAGATGACAGCTCCGCAATGCCCGCCGGGGTTCAGCCCCCTCTTCATTCATGGGGAGTGCGGGCTGGGCAAAACGCATCTGCTTCAGGGCGTGGCGCGCCGGTTCATGGAGTCCCAGCCTGGATCGCGGGTGCGCTATACGACCGGTGAGGCCTTTACGAACGCGTTCATCACGAGCGTGCGCGAGCAGAAGGTGGACCGGTTCCGGAAGCAGTTCCGGGATGTCGATCTGCTCTGCATCGACGACATCCATTTCCTGTCGAACAAGGCGGCGACGCAGACCGAGTTCCTGCACACCTTTAATGCGATCGGGATGGATGGGTCGCGCGTCGTGCTCGCTTCGGATGAGCATCCTTCAAAGATCCGTCAGTTCTCGCGCGAGCTGACGAGCCGCTTCATGGCGGGGATGGTCGTGCAGCTCGAGATGCCCGACCTGGCGATGCGCGAGCAGCTTGTGCGCAAGCTCGCGGATCGGCGGGGCCTGCAGGTTGACGATCGGGCGTGCCGCGCGATCGCCGAGCGCTGCGTTGAATCGGTGCGCGAGATCGAGGGCGCATTGACGCGCATCGATGCGCTGCAGCGCCTGCTGCCCGGCGCCACGGACGCGACCGGCGGCGTGACGGCCGGGGTCGTCGAGCGGGCGCTCGTGACGAACGCGAGCAGCGCGCCGAGACGGCCCGTGCGCGTGGAGCAGATTGCCGAGCGCGTGTGTGAGACGCTCAGCGTCGATCTCTCGGATCTGCTCGGGCGCAGCCGGCACAAGCGCGTGGTGCTGGCGCGATCGATGTCGGCGCATCTGGCGCGCAAGATGACGAACATGAGCTTTCCGGAGATCGCTCGCGGGCTGGGGCGGCCGAATCACTCGACAGTCGTGACGGCGTGCAAGCGCGTGGAGGAGCAGATCAGGAGCGGCGCGATGTGCGACGCTGGTCCGGACCTGGCGTCGGTGTCGGTGGCGGACCTCGCGGAGCGGATTGCGCGGGATGTGCAGCGCGGCACGCAGACGCCGGATCGGGCCGCCAGGAGGCGTTAGCCGATGCGACCGAATCGGGCCGCATGGGGGTTTCAGGCGGCGGGCGCCCGGCGTAGACTCGGCGCCTGCGGCCAGGAGCGGCCGCGGGACGGCGCGCCACCACTTGAGCCCTCACGGACGAACATGCTTGACGAGATACCACTGAGTCGGCCGGACATCACGGATCGCGAGATCCGCCTCGTCAATGACGTGCTGCGCAGCGGTCGCCTGGCGAACGGGCCGGCGATCGAGCGCCTCGAGGAGATGGTCGCGGAGCGCGCGGGGCGGCGCATCGGCGTCGCGGTGTCAAGCGGGACGGCCGGGCTTCACCTGTCGCTCCTGGCGCTTGGGATCGGGCCGGGTGACGAAGTCATCACGACGCCGTTCTCATTCGTCGCTTCGACGAACTGCATTCTTTACGCGGGCGCGACGCCGGTCTTCGTGGATATCGACTCGCGCACGCTGAATATGGATCCGGCGGCTGTCGAGCGCGCCGTCACGCCGCGCACCAAGGCGATTCTCGCGGTGGAGGCCTTCGGCAATCCCGCCCACATGTCGGACTACCGGCGCATCGCCGCCAAGCACGAGATTCCGCTGATCGAGGATTGCTGCGAAGGTCTCGGCGGCTCCATGCGCGGCGAGCGCATCGGCGGATTCGGGCGCGTCGGCGTCTTTGGTTTCTATCCGAACAAGCAGATCACGACGGGTGAAGGCGGCGTGATCGTGACGGATGATGAGAAACTTGCGAGCGCCTGCCGCTCGATGCGCAACCAGGGAAGACCGGATACGGCCGCGGCGCAGGGTCAGGGCACGAATATCGGTGCGTGGCTTGCGCACGATCGCCTTGGCTACAACTATCGCCTGAGCGATGTGGCGGCGGCCATCGGCATTGCGCAGATGGAGCGCCTCGACGAGATCCTCGCGAAGCGCCAGGCAGTCGCCGAGAACTACATGCGCGAATTGATGGCGAATCCCTTCATCACGCTGCCGACGATCGAGACGGGCACGATGATGAGTTGGTTCGTCTTCGTCGTGCGCCTGACAGAGGAGTTCGAGGCCGAGGAGCGGGATCGCATCATCGATGGCATGCGCCGTCATGAGATCGGATGCGCGGCGTATTTCCCGTGTATCCACCTCCTGCCGCATGTGCGCGAGAAGCTCGGCACGAAGGAGGGCGACTTCCCGGTCGCGGAGCGCGTGAGCCAACGGACGCTTGCGCTTCCCTTCTTCAACAACCTGATGTCGACGGACATCGATCTGGTGTCGCAGACGCTGGAGCTGATGATCTCTCGCGAGAATCTGAAGCGGACGTAACTCGCGCCTCCGCCAAGGTCCGGTCGTCTTCACGCATCTGAATCCACGCAAACAATGGATCCCCTACGACGGGGATGGTCAAGCGCGTCGGATTGCGGGCCGATACCTCCCTGCGTCGCCGGAACTGGGCCGGCGCGAAGGAGACTGTCATGACTACGACGCATCGGCGCATCGGCGCCTTCACACTGCTTGATCTCCTGATCGTGATCGTAATTCTCAGCATCCTCGCCGCGATCGCGATCCCGCTCTTCAACAGCTACGTCGCTGACGCGAGCGACGCGAGCGCGGAATCGTCCTACGACTCGGCGCGCAAGGCGCTGGATCTCTATTACATGGAAAATGGCACGTGGCCTGAGGAGATCACGGCGAGCCTCTTTACGAATAGCGAAGCGCCGAATCTTCCCGAGGGATACGAGTTCGAGTATGACTCGGATTCGGGAAGCCTTGAGCTCGTCCTCGTCGAAGAGGACGAAGAGGAGGAAGGCGGCTGACCGGCGACTTCGCCGGCGGGAAACGCTGGACGACAATCAAGCAACGACTGGAGGACGCGCATTTGTACGGGGGGCGCGTCCTCCTTTTTATTGCGCGCCAGCGAGTCACTCCGTCTCGACGGTCGTGAAGCGATCGAGCCAGCGCGGATCGGGGAGAAAGGTGTACTCGGTCGTCGTGTGATCGAGTCCTTCCGGAACGTGCATGCCCATGCGCACGTGTCCATCGACGTAGACGAGATCGGCCTGCACCTTGTCGAAGTGCCAGCGCTGGCGTCGGTCGCCGCCGTCGTCATAGTTGTAGATGGGCTGATCGCCGGCGAGCCAGGTGCGGCTGGGATTGGCGACGTCCGGCATCCTCCCGCCCCCCGCCGGGACGAGCGTGGGATAGAGCTCGGCCTGGGGGTCGGCGTCGAGCGCGTGATCGTTGAGGTTGTAGCTGGTGCCGATGAGCTCGTACATGCTCGACGTGTCGAGTGAGAGTCCGAGCTGACTAATGAGGAAGGCGACGCCAGGGTCCTGCGTGCCCTTGTCCGCGGGATCGTGGAAGACCTCGACCTCCTCGTCGTCGGAGTCGTAGTCGCCCAGATACTGATTGAGCGGCCTGCTGGCGGCGCCCAGCTTTTCGATCGCGAAGATGGGGAGTGTGCCCCGCTTGCCTCCGAAAAGGGAGCCGATGACGCCGACATCAGCGGGGGCGTTGTTTGATGTGTAGACGTTGCCGGGGAAATCCGCGCGGACCTGGGGGAGCCTTCCCTTGTGGTCCCCGAGATACATGGTGAGCCCGATGCCGATCTGGCTGAGATTGGCGCCGCAGCGGGCCTCACGAGCCCGCTCCCGGACGCCTCCGAGCGCAGGGAGGCTGATTCCCAGCAGGACGGCGATGATGGCGATGACGATGAGAACTTCGACGAGCGTGAATGCGCGCTTGTGCATGCTGAACCCCGGAATAGGTCGCTGCGAGGGCGACGCCATTGTGGGTTATTGGCGAGTCCGCGTGTGGTTTCCACATGGGGAGATGTCCGCGAAAGAAAGTGCGCGGCGCGTGTCGCGGGCGGACGTGCACGTCGTCCGGTGATAAGCCGGATGCGTGTGTCCTCTTGGCCAGAATATCGCCCCATCAGGAACAATCGCCAAAGTCGGACTTTCAAGGGGCCGACGATGCCAGTGCCTGCACGAAACAGGCGGGAGACATGGCATGAGCGTTGGCACAACAGACAAATCAGAAATCGTCGCCGCAGCGATCAACGAGATCAGCCACATCGCGACGCTTCCCGAGGTGACGCTGAAGATCATTCGTCTCGTCGAGGATCCATCGTCGACGGCGCAGGATCTTCACAAGGTGATCTCCGTGGATCCGGCGCTGTGCAGCCGGCTGCTCAAGGTTGTGAACTCGGCGTTCTACGGACTGCCGGGGCAGATCGGCTCGATCAATCGCGCGATTGTCCTGCTCGGTCTGAACGCAGTGAAGAACATCGCGATCGCAGCGAGCCTCGCCAAGCTCTTCCGGGGCGGCGAACTCAGCCCGCAGTTTGCGGCGCGGAATCTCTGGGATCACTCCATCTGGTGCGCCACGGCCTCGAAGATGGTCGCCGACGCGCTCAAGCTCGGCCTTCCGGATGAGGCGTTCCTCTCCGGCCTGATTCACGACATCGGCGTGGTCGTCGAGATGCAGTACGACCGGCACAAGCTGATTGACGTCATTCAGGATCTCGAAATCGATGGCGACGGCGTGCCGGCGAAGAACATGCTCGAGGTCGAGGAGACGATCTTCGGCGCGACGCATCAGGATTTCGGCGCCGCATTGTGCGAGAAGTGGCGCTTCCCGAAGTCGTTTGCGTACGTCACCGGACATCACCACAACCCGCTTGAGCTTCCGGCCAACAACAGAACACTCGCCTCGATCGTGTATGTCGCGGATCGACTTGCCGCGGCTGACGAATCGGGGTTCCGACTCGATCTCCCGAATCTCGACATGGATCCGTCGGTGCTCGAGGAGCTCGGGCTGACGCAGAGTCAGCTGGACCAGATCGCTCAGGATCTTCCTGAACAGGTTCAGGAAGTCGGCGAGATGATGTCCTGACGAATCACTGAGGGTAGATATGCCGGGGCCACTCCTCCGGCGGACAGCATGTCTCTCTTTCTCCCTCCGGGCGGCGCAGCCCTGTTGCGCCGCCTGCTTTTTTTGCGCGCCTACGCGGAGGTTGACTCAGCGTTCTCGGCGCAGCGGAAGCGGCTGATCTGCTCGTGGGCCGTCAGGTCGTAGCTGAGCGGCGTGACGGTGATGAACCGGCGAAACATGAGATCCACATCGGCGCCCTCGTCGGCGTCGCGGAAGGTGAGCCCGTCACTGGCGGACCAGTAGTAGGTGTCGCCGCCGGGGCTGACGCGGCGTTCGTAGTTGTCGATGTGGCCGTGGATGTTCATGGGGCAGATGCGAATGGGCGGCGTCGGTCCATCCTGTTCCGTGCGCGGAATGCCCATGTTCAGGCACGTGTGCGGGTCAAGACGGCGGACCCCCTGCTCGCAGGTCTCGCCGGCGGTCTCGAGGATGCGCTCGATGGCTACACGCGCGTGGCGCGCCGCGATGTCGTAGAGCGGGCGACCGGCGGAAAGATGCAGGCTGACCGCGATCGACGGCACGCCAAGAAAGGCGGCCTCGAGCGCGGCGGCGACGGTGCCTGAGTAGATTACGTTCATGCCGACGTTGGCGCCGGAGTTCATGCCGCTGATGACGAGATCCGGGAGCGATCCATCGCCGAATCGATCGGCCCAGATATTGGTGAGCGCGAGCTTGACGCAATCGGCGGGGCGCCCGTCGATGGCGGTCGAGGGCATGACGTCGTCAACCACGAGATCGCTGACCATGAGCGGCTGATGGAACGTGACGCCGTGACTCGTCGCAGATTGCACCGTGAGCGGCGCGCAGACGACGACTTCTTCCGCAAGCGGGGCGTCGAATTCATCGCGCGCATTGGTGAGCGCCTCGTACATGGCGATGATGCCGGGCGCGCGTACGCCGTCGTCGTTGGTGAGCAGTATTCGCATATTGGCAATGGTAGCCGCGCGGCCTTACCTCGGATACTCGGAGGATCGGATCTCGACGACCTCCTGTGTGTAGACATCGATTCGAACGAACTTCTCGACGCCCCGGTGATCGATGCGGCAATAGATGAATTTCTGTCCGGGTTGAATTGAGACTGGCACGCTGGCCTTGCCCCGTTTGCCGACGAACTTCGTGACATCCTGTTCGGGCTGACCTTCGGGCTTGTAGTAGACGCTGGCGCCTGGCGTCACATCGAACGTGACGCGAATGTCGATTCCTGCGTCGATGGAGGCGTCGGAGTACTTGATCGTGAGTTTCGGGCGCGACGAGGAGTAGACGCGTCGAGTGCGTCGTTCCCCCTTGTACGTTTCCGGGAAGCCGAAGGGCTTGTGCACGAGGAGCGCATGCATGCGATCGAGGGCCTCGTAGCTCTTGGCTTCGAACTGATAAATGGGCTTCGCGTCGGTCCCCTTCTTCACTGGATCCCCATAGGAGGCGTATCGGATAAGCCGATCAACGCGTTCGCGATCCTCGGGCGGGATCTCATCGAAGCGATACTCACACTGGAGGCGCGGCAGGCTCTCGCTGGGCGTCTGATGGAAGCATCCCGTGAGCGCCGTCATCAGCATGACGGCGAGCGCGAACACGCGAGCGCGGTTCCCATGCGGCATGATCGCCCTCCTGGCGCAGGTGGTCGGAGTCCTTCGACGTGCTGCGTCAGGCTACGGGCGCGGGGCGGGCAGCGTCAATGCGCCAGGCGCTCAGGAGTCGCTCTGGAACTCAGAGAGGAGGACCGCGAGGTCGCCGGCGCCGACGACTCCGCTGCCGTCGAAATCCCCGAGCGGGCCAGGATCGCCCCAGAGTCCGAGGAGCGTGGCGAGATCGGTGGCGTCAACATCGCCGTCAGCGTCGAAGTCGGCGGTGAGCTCGCAGGAGTCGGGGAGTCCGTTCGCGTTGCGATCGCTGACGAGGCCCATCTCGATCTCGCAGGAATCAGGGACGCTGTTGCGATTGCAGTCGCCGGCGCCGCGCGCGAGGCAGACGAGGTCCGCATCAATGAAGGACCCGAGGTTGCACAGTTCGGCGCTGACGGCGGAGCTGGGCTCGAACTCAAGCACGGCGCTGCCGGATGCGGTGAGCTGATTGAAGAGATCGACATCGACGGTGATGGTCGTTTCGAGCGGCGCCGTGGTGCAGTCTTCGCCGCTGGTGCGGAAGATGCGCTCGATGAAGAGGCCGTTGAGCGAGACATCGATGTACTCGGAGGTCGTCGAGAGATCCGCGCGAACGGAGATGTTGATCTCGACGTCGTCGAGCGCGACGGGCGGCTGCGCGATCTGGAATGTCTGCGGGGAGCCGTCGCCGATGGGCGCCAGCGCGCCGGACGTGAATGCGATGAGCCCTTCGACCTGGCATTCATCCGGGACGCCGTCGCCGTTGCAATCGGATGAGAAACCGCTGGCGATGTCGCACTCGTCGAGGACGCCGTTGCCATTGCAGTCGCGATCATCGGAGCGAAGATAGTCCACGGCGATGATCACATAGGGAAGCTCGCTCGTGCAGAGCGAGGGATTGACGCGAGACGACGCCGTGACAGTGAAGACGGCGTCGCCTCCATTCACGATCTCATTGAATTGCGGACCGTGCAGGATGAGCTGCGCCGCGTCGTCGAGGTCCGGGCAGTCGGAGCCATCGGTGCGGAAGATGCGTCCCAGGTCGACTCCGTTGAGGCTGACATCGAGATACTCATCCGACGCGCTGAGGTCTGCCCTGGCGGCGATGCTGATGTAGACCTCGCCTGTCGCCTGCGGAGGGTTGGGCACGACGAACTCGACAGGCTGGCGCGTGCCGATGGGCGCAAGCTTGCCGGAGTGGGCGAAGACCTGCTGGATGATCTCGCATTCGTCGGGCACGCCGTTGCCGTTGCAGTCGGTGGAGACGCCGTAGGCGATGTCGCAATCGTCGGGGACGCCGTTGGCGTTGCAGTCCGCGCTGAGGCCGGTGGCGAGCGCTTCGGCGTCGGGGACGCCATCGCAGTCGCAGTCATCGGGATCGCACGCCGTCCGGAGGGTGAATGCGAGATCGGCGTCGAACCCGAGCGATCCGCCGGGGACAAACTGCGTGACGGGGAGGTCCTTACAACTGATGGCGCTGTTGATGAGCGGCTGATCGAACTCAGGAGTGTCAAGCGCATTGCCTTCGTCGCTGACCATCCAGGCGAAAGCGGGGCCGACGGCGCCCGCGGGATTGCCATTGATGGCGAGCCAGTAGCGCTTGCCCCCTTCGAGGAGCAGCGGCGGCTCGATCGGCGCTGAGAAGGTGTAGACAGGATGGAAGAGAAAGAGCGGCAGCCTTGGATTCAGCGCCCTGGCGATGGGCGCGTTGGGAATGTCGCGAACGATCGCGCCGACGTTGCCGGCGCCGTTGTCCTCGTAGATCGTGACGTGGAACGCGCCGCCGGGCTCGGGGAAGTCGGCGGCGGCGCCGAAGTAGACGCCCTCCCACGTGACGCGTGTGACGAAGGAAGATTCCTCGAGCGTGAAGTCGTCTGCGGCGGCGGAGCCGAACGGGCAACTCGCTGACGCCGCCAGCAGGAAGAGCGGGCCGACACCTTCATCATCCTGCACGGTGCGCTGGCTGTAGACGACGGACTCACCGAGCACGCCGCGCTCTCCTCCTGCATCGCGCGAAACGCCGCCAGGCGCAGGTCGGCCGATGAGGTGTCGCTCGAGCGCATCGGACTGCGGACCGGGATTGGACAGATCGACGACGGCAAGGGCGCCGGCGTCATCGGCCTGGCGATCCAACTCGGTGGGGTCCGCGGTCGTCAGCCCTGCGATCAGGGCGGCGCCGAAGACGCTGATGGACAGCGCGACCAGCGCCGCGCGTGACCCGCGCTGCGCAGTCCGGCGGTCTCTCTGGCACATATGGCTGCCCTTTCGGGCGCGCGTCGCCATGATCAGCTCTCCCCCCGGTTGACACGTCGAACGCTGCCGCTGACGTGTCCCACACGGGTGCGACTGTATCGAAACGGCGCATCGCGAGCAATGAAATCCCTATGAATACGGTGTTTCTACTCGTATCAGGCCGAGGATCCGTTGTTTATCACGCGCGTTCGGACCCATAACCATGAAAAGCGCCCGCCGACTGCTGGAGTCGGCGGGCGCGATGACGCATGAATTGTCTCTCGACGCGCGTGCGTCGATCAGTCGATCAGCTCCAGCTTCCGATGAGGATGGCGAGATCGGCGCTTCCGACTGTGCCATCGCCATTGAGATCACCGATGCACGGCGCCGGATCGGGCGGGCATGGACCCCACACACCGATGAGCGTGGCGAGGTCCGTGCTGTTGACGACGCCGTCGCCGTTGAGATCCGGCCCATCGCCGCTGTTGCCTTCACTGGGCGCGACGCCCCAGATCTGGATGTCGTCGAGACTCCATCCGTGATAGGTGACGGAACCGTCAGTCGTGCCCATATACCAGCGCACGAAGAGCGTCGCGGCGCCGTCGGCGACGCTCGAGATGTCATGCACCTGATGACTCCACGCGCCTTCATTGATCGCGCTGCCCGAGTGATCCCAGACATTGACCCAGGTCGAACCGTCGCTCGAGACATCGACGCCGGCGTGGTCGAAGGTCGAGGACTCGACGCCAAGCCAACGACGGAACTCGAGGCGCACCTCGGTGAGCTCGGAGCAGTCGATCGCGCTCGTCGTGAGATACTCGACACTCATGTTGTTTGGGTAGTCGCCGCCGATGGCGTAGCCGAAGATGAACTCTCCGGTATGCGCCGCGCCTGGATCGCCGGCGTGAGAGCCGCCGGCCAGAGGACGACCGAAGTCCCATCCGCCATCCAGCGTCCAACCGGGGAATGAGTCGAGATTGAAGGCATAGATGAGTTCCGGCACACCGACGTTGACGGTCACGATCGCGACGTTGGAGTCGCCGCCATCGGGCGCGACGCCGCCGTCATTGACCATGAACATGAACTCGTCGGGTCCCTGGAATCCCGGGAAAGGCGTGTACATCACCTGGTCGCCATTGGAGGCGAGCGTGTGCGGCGCCGCGCTGATGACGCCGCCGCCGAGATCGGTCAGCACGCCGTCAGCGGGAAGCGTCGTGATTGTCCACTCGAGCTGGGCCGGCGGATCGGGCAGTCCGTCATCCACCGCGCCGAGCGTGATGTTGACGGAAGTGTTCTCCGGCGTGCCAAGAGACTGGGCGATGGCGCTGGGCGGACGTGGTCCACAAGCGCCGACGCCGGAGAGGTCCGTCTCGAAGAAGTCCGGCGAGAGGCCGTCGCCTGCGGAGACGCCGACGATGGAGTCCGCCGAGTCGATATCGAGCCAGCTGATGACGATGGTTCCATCGAAGAACATCATCACCTGCATCGTGTTGGAGTTGGTGGTGCTGTATTCGGCGATGTTGTCATACGTGACGACGAATCGATCGGCCATCTGCTCGTAGGAGACCGTGCCGCTGATCGTCGGGTTGAGATCGTCATAGAGGAGCGCGACGCGCGGGATGGAGAAATGCTCATCCAACGTTTCGCTGAAATCCGTCGAGCTGCCGGCGAATGTGAGATATCCGTTGGATCCGATGTAGACCTGCGGATAGCTGACGCCGTACAGGCTGACCATCGCGCCGCCAGTGAGGGCGACGAGTTCGCTGTCGTCATCGCTCAATGAAACAGGCGTGCCGCCCGCGGGATCGACGGGAAGCGTGATGATGGGTTCGATGCACGCCGTGTAGAAGTCGAATGAGCCGTTCGGCGAGAGCGTGAGCATCATGTTGTCGAGGTCGTGATCGCCCTCGAAGAGCTCGGTGAAGAAGTCGGGAATCTCAGGCGTCGTGAAGGAGTAGCACGGGCCGGGGCCGGGATCGCTTCCAGCGTTGCCGGCCTGGTCTTCGACGGAAAGACCGAAGAAGTACGTCGTGTTGTCCTGAAGCCCGGTGATCTCGACGGAGTGCATCGTGCGCAGTGAACCTGTGTCCACCGTTCCATCGAGCATCCCGCAATCGAGGCCGAACGCGAGCGAACTGCTTGCGGGCTCATCCGTCTCGAACGTGATGATCGCCGAGCGCGGCTCGACGGAATCCACGACGACATTGGAGATGACCGGCGGCGTGCAGTCCACGACGGCCATGTCATCGACAACGACGCTCATGCCGCCCATGCCGTCATCGGCGTCGATGTACGTCATCGTGATCGTGTCGCCGTCGGCGACGAGGAGCGTTCCGGGCGCATCCGTTTCGCTGATCGCGATCGAGCCCTCGAATGCGGCGGTCGGGCCGCCGGTCTCGGTGAGCAGAACGATCTCGCCGCCCGGCTCGGAGTCGGACGTGACGATGACCATGGTCTGCTCGATGAGCATGTCGTCGGTGTTGAGGTTGCAATCCACGACGCGAAGCCCAGCGATGGACTCACACGCGTAGCGCCCGGAGTCGAGCAGCGCGACACCGGCGGGCGAGCAGTTGACGAGCAACGGCGAGGCGAGCACCGAGAAGGGCTGCGGGCCGGAGGGCACGTTGAAACCGCGAATGTTCACGGTCCACACGCCGGACATGGGCGCATCCACGCACACCTGCTCGATGTTGTTGAGACGATCCGCCTGCGTCTGCACGGCGGGATTCGCCGGGTTCGCCGGATCGAGCGTCCACGGGAAATGCTGCACGCCCATCGGATCGAAGACCTCGAGATCGAGGTCGTTCACGAGCGAGGGAGACACGTTCGGCTGACCGGCGACGTCATCCCACGCGAGCGTGACCTTCATCTGCGGATCACCGGCGCCGACGACGACGAGGAGCGAATAGACATCGCTCTGGCTGACCTCATTCTCAACCCAGTTCTCGGTGCGCATCTCGTCGATGGCCGCCTGGGCGCGAATGGAGCCGTAGCCCGTCTGATAGTCAGGACCAGGATTCTGAATATCGACCGCGGTGTGCGCCAGGAGCGCCTTCATGGTGGAGTTGCGAGGATCGTCGGCGCTGGGGAACTGGGCGCGCCAGTCCTGCAGGATGAGCGCACCGATTCCCGCGGCGGTGGGTGACGACATCGAGGTGCCGCACTTGACCGAGTAGCCGCCGCTCGACGAGGCCGAGGTCACGCCGAAGTCGCCGACGTCCTGACAGCCGGGACCGGAGATGTCCGGCTTCAGACGTCCGTCATCAGTCGGTCCCCAGCTCGTGAAGTCGGTGACCGAGTCGTCCTCGGCGTTGAGCGCGCCGACGGTGATGTGGTTCTTTGCGCACGCGGGCGGCGCGGTCGTGAGATACGTGCTGCCGCATCGCGTCGTCTGACGCTCGTTGCCGTTGGCCCAGAAGACGCGAATGGGCGCCCCGAGACTTCCGGAAATGATGGTGTCGATGAGCTGGCTCGTGACGCCGTAGTCGCCGGTGATGTCGCAGGGGAATCCGTTCGGCGCAGTGTTGGTTCCGATTGAGTTGTTGGAGATGTCAGCGCCGTAGGTGTTGATGGCCTCGTCGTAGTCGTCCTCGATGTCTCCCGGATTGGAGTAGAGGAAGATGCCGGAGCCGTCGTAGTCGAAACCGTAGGACTCGATGATGACGTTCGGAGCCATGCCGGTGTGCGCCGGATTGTTCGAGCCGTCGCCGCCGACGGTGCCTGCGACGTGCGTGGCGTGATCGGAGAGGCCCGAGGAGTCGCGCACGGTGTGGCGGCCGCTGAAGTCGGCATGCGCCGAGAATCCGAAGCCGCCGTCGTACACAAGGACCGTGACGCCGGTTCCATCGAGGTTGTATGGCGCGGTCTGAACGATGTCGACATCGGTGATGACGCGATTCTGCGCATTCAGCTCGCTCATGCGCGGCATCGCGGGCTCGATGTACTGAATGTCGTCCTCGGCGGCGAGGGCGCCGACATTCTGCTGCGGAATCTCGATGACGAATCCGTTGACGCTTCGGATGGAGTCGCGCACACGCGCGCCGTGCTCTTCGACGAGCCTCTTGGCGGCGGGGCCGATGGGCGAATCCGGATGGAAGAGCACATAGGCCCCGACGTACGGATTCGTTCGATCCAGTTCGACAAGGCTCTTGTCATCGCGCGGGACGACGGCCCATGTCGGAGTCCGCTGCTCGGCGAAGACGGGATGGAGCTTCCATTCGGTCTCGATGGCGCCGATGGAGCGGAGCGGCGTCTGCGTCGCGAGCGCCGCGGCGTTGATGCTCTCGCGCTCGATCGTCGCGAAGTAGGCGTTGTCGCCCACGTAGTTCAGGAGGCGGAGCCCCGCGAGCCCGAGCTTGCGCTTGTGCTCATCGGAGAGGGGCGCGTCGAACTGCACGAGGACGCGCGAGTCATTCGCGCGATTCGCGAGGTTCATCGTCGCGTCCACGAGTCGCGCCGGGGCCATCTTTGGATGCCCATCGGCGCCGGTGCGCCATTGCACCTGAGCGCTGGAGGCGCCGGCGAACGCCACGGCCTGGCCGGCGACCACCGCGAGCGCGGCGAGACGCGTGCGCGCGCCGCCGCTGAAGAACGATCTCATCCCTGAATTCACGTGATGTTGCTCCTGGATGGGGCCCGTCTGGTTGCAGCCTGCGCGGGCGCGGCGCCGACTGCACCATCTCTGTGAGAGTCCGCATGCGTCTCCTGCCGATGGCTACGCCTTCGGCGTGTGGCTGGCTTGATGTCTTCGGGCCTTCATCACCACCTGCAGACGGTCACCGCGATGCAGGGATTCCTCCAGCGCCAGCCTGACGCGCTCGCCCACGAATACCTCGGGCCAGTCTACAGGGGGGGCGGCTGCGTCCCAAAAGGAAAAAGGGGATCCGCTGGTCCTGCACACCCCAGTCGGAGCGGCGTCGATTCGGCCCCGATCTATACTCGTCCGCGCCAGCCCCCCCTCCCCCGCCACGAGCGGGGACGGAGCCCATCGATGACGCTGCCTGCCGCACTGACGCTGATCGTCGCCACCCTCGTCGGGGCCCCGGAGCCCCTGACAGTCGCCGAGGCGAGCGACTTCCGAGCGACATCGACATACGCGGAGGTGATGCAGTTCTGCGAGGCGCTCGATGAGGCGTCGGAGCTCGTGCACCTCGAGTCGATGGGGCGCAGCGCCGAGGGAAAGTCGCTGCCACTGATGATCATCGCGGATCCGCCCGTGACGTCGCCGCTCGACGCGCGGGCGTCGGGCAAGCTGGTGATCTTCCTCCTGAACAACATCCACGCTGGCGAGGTGTGCGGGAAGGAGGCGTCGCTGATGCTGGCGCGCGACCTGGCGCTGACGCCGCACGCGCCGAAGAACGCCAGCATGCTCTCCAGGATCGTCTTCGTCATCGCTCCGATTTACAACGCCGACGGCAACGATCGAATGTCGCCCAACAATCGACCGGGGCAGCTGGGCCCGGAACTGGGCATGGGCGAGCGCGCCAACTCGCAGGGACTGGATCTCAATCGCGATCACGTCAAGCTCGAGAGCCCGGAAGCGCGGGCGCTTGTGTCGCAGCTCAATCGCTGGGATCCGCACCTGACGATCGATACGCACACGACGAACGGGACGAGGTACCGCTATCAGCTCACATATGCGGAGCCGATGCACCCATCCGGCGCGGAGGAGCCGCGCGAGTTCCTGCGCACGGAGATGCTTCCGGAAGTCTCTCGGCGCATGCTGGAACGCACCGGACGGGCGACGTTCTTCTACGGGAACTTCAATCGCGAGCACACGGCGTGGACCACCTACTCCTGCATGCCGCGATTCGGGACGCAATACCGGGGCCTGAGGGGCCGGATGTCGATCCTCTCGGAGGGGTATGCGCACGTGCTTTATAAGGATCGGGTGCTGGCGACGTACGAGTTCCTCCGTGAATGCGCTCTGTACAGCGCCGAACATGCTTCTCGGATGCAGCGGATCCACCGGAATGCGGACCTCGGCGATGGACTCCCGCCGGGCCGCATGGTTGGGATTCGGCACGAGATGGCGGCGTACAAGGACCCAGTCGTCGTCGCGGGATACAAGCTGCGGCGCAGCGCCGGCGGCGTCGTCGATGTGCTCGACGAGCCGGCGGAGGTCACCGTGCAGCACTTCGGACGCTTCGTGGCGACGACGAGTGTGGAGGCGCCCTTCGCCTACCTGATTCCGCCTGGGCACGACGCCGTCGTGGAGAATCTGCATCGTCACGGCGTGCTCGTGGACCCCGTCATCCGCCTGCACACGGTCGATGTGGAGGTGGCGCGGATCCGCTCGGTCGCGTTCCGCGACCCGCCATTCCAGGGGCATCGCATGGCGACGCTCGACGTAAATTGGCGGTCGGAGCGACGAGCGATCGGACCGGGCTGGCATCGCGTGGAGGTCGGCGGGCGACTGGCCCCATTCACCGTCTCTCTGCTCGAACCGGAGTCCGAGGACGGGCTGGCGGCATGGAACTTCTTCGATGGCGGTCTCCGCGAGGGCGCCGAGTTCCCGGTCCTGCGTGTCCCGCTCCAGCCCGAGTGACCGTCGCGTCCTGCTCAGCTGCGTCCGAGAACCAGACGGAATCGGCGCCAGAATCCGATCAGGGGATTGAGGACCGCCGACAGAGTGCTACGCTTACCCGACTGGTTGTGGAACCAGGCGGATATTCGTGACGAACCGGTTCGGGGAGGAACCGGCGCCCCAGCGCCCAGGGGCGGAGCACCAGACTGGAGAGACGTGATGTCGATGGGAGTCACCGCGCGCCGTGCGCTTGCGCTTTCGTTCACCTTTGGCGCTGCCGTCAGCATGACTACGACGGCCAACGCGCAGGTTCTTGACACGAGCTATCGCGTCGAGACGACAGCGCACACATTCACGACGCTGCACTCTGCGAGCGTCGGTCGCCACGGCGATGACGTGATTTTCTTCTGCGGCCTGTCAGGCATGGCGCTGCACGCGATCATCGCGCCCGCCGGAACGCTCGCGTTCCCGACGGAGGCGTTCAATCGCACCATCTATGTCTACGACGAGTCGACCGAGACGCTGTACTCGGGCGGCATCTCGCATCTCTCGGATCCTGTGCGCCGGGCGCTCACGGTGACGAACGCGCCGTACATCGAGTACGGCGACAACCTCTACATCTACGGCGGCTACGGCCCGTACCTCGATGACTCCGACTGGGACACGCGCGGCACGGTCACGACGATCGATCTCGCGATGGTCGCCACGGCGATCAAGAACGCCCAGCCGGTTCCCGAGGCGGCCTTCACCGTCGAAGCGAGCCCCGAAGGACAGGTCGCCGGCGCACACATCGTGCTGCTTGATGACCGGTGGATCCTCGTCGGCGGCTCCGACTTCAAGGGCGATTACCTGCAGAATCCCGGCTACCAGCCCTGGCAGAATGTCTACTCGCTGGAACAGCACATCTTCGATCCGATGGTGAGCGTCGCGATTCCGGTGGAGTCGTATTTCGACTCAAAGGGACAGGCTCTACAGCGGCGCGACATGAACATCACGCCTGCGACGCTTCCGGCCGCCGGTGGCGGCGTGGCGCCCGGTTACGTGATCCAGGGCGGCGTCTTCAACGCCGTCTTCCCCTGGGACTTCCCGGTGACGTATTGCGAGGGCGATCCGGCGCCGGCGTATGACGAGGCCATTTACCAGCGACTGAATCAGTACGACGGCCCGCGCGCCAGCTTCTACTCCGCGGCGCTCGATGAGAATCGCTTCGCGCTCTTCTCGGGAATCTCGTCGCACGTGCACGATGGCGCCGGCGGCTACACGTTCGATTTCCTCGTGCCGTGGAGCGATGAGATCACCGAGCTGCGCATGATCGGCGGCGTGTGGCAGACGACGCCTGACGCAAACGACGTGTTCGCGGACGTTATCGACAACGTCGTCGGCGCGATGCCGAATCCCACGTCGAACGTTGAACTCCTTCTGAACCCCAAGCTGCCGACGAACTCGAGCCACCAGGTCATGCTCGATGAGATGCCGCCGGCGGAGGTGCTCCTTGGCCGACTCTATGGCGGACTGAAGGCGGCGATGCCCGCGCAGGAGCCCCCGACTTTCTCGTCCAACCAGATCATGGAGATCTACGTCACCGTCGGCGTCGAGGGCGACGTCGATCGCGACGGCACGGTCAACTCGACCGACCTGGCGACCCTGATTGGATTCTGGGGCTCCGGCAACACCGTCTGTGATCTCGATTGCGACGGCATCGTCGGCGCGTCCGATCTCGCGACGCTGCTTGGCTTCTGGTTCAACTGAGCGCGTTCGTAAAATCCTGATATTCGAGCGACGGCCTGACGTGTCCCGGGACATGTCAGGCCGCCTTGTTTAAGGGAGTTTCGAGCGAATTTGAGCGTCGTGTGGAGGACTGGGAAACCGCGAGCCCCGCCGGGACGAACACTCCGGGCGTAGGATGATGTGGCATTTCTCGCCGAGCGGGCCAGCAAGTCGTGGGTTGGCCCGCTTCGGCTTTTTTTGTGGCGCTCGCGAGAAGCTGGGCGAGGCGTCGGGAGCGGTTACCGGACGTTCTCCCCAGGTCCGAGGATTCGGACGTCCACTTTGCCGACTCTGCCGAGTTTGCAGGAACAAAGGCGCCTCGATCGCGTTATGAAGAACGTGAGCCTCGCTCGCCGCGTGGTGCGGGATACTCTTGAGGACCAGGCCGCACACGTCCCGGCGATCTCTGCCGGTCGGGGCGAACCGGGCCCGAAAACAAGAAGAGAAGGACCAACGGACTCGCATGAGCCGCATGCTTTGGATCGCAGTTGCCGGAGTGCTTATGGGCGCCATCGCCCTCGGGCTTATGCAGCGCGGATGCAGCTCGAGCGACGTGGCGCCAGCCGAGGTTCTCACGACCTATCCGACAGACTCGACGAGCGCCACGGCGCCGACGAACCAGCGCCGTCCGGGCGAACTGACGACCGAGGGTTTCGCGGCGACCGTCGCGGCGGCGCGGGCGAATCGCGAGCGTCGCAACATTTCCCCCGCACGCGCAGCCGGATCGGATCGGTCCGGGTATTCACGTCCGGATCGGGGCAATCGGGCCACGCCGAGCACCAGCGGCTACACGAGCGCGGTCACGAGCATGAGCCAGCGCAACGAAAGCGTGCGCGAGCGCGTGCAACGCGATCGCGAGCGCGCCCAGGCGCTGCTCGA
Organism: Phycisphaerales bacterium; assembly: GCA_028279375.1. Taxonomy (GTDB): domain Bacteria; phylum Planctomycetota; class Phycisphaerae; order Phycisphaerales; family UBA1924; genus JANQNW01. The sequence continues at coordinate 78,258 of JANQNW010000015.1, read as the reverse complement.
AGAGCGCAATCGCCGGCTTCGTGAAGCAGGCATGCGCACCAACGGAAGCGGTGTGCGTCGAGCCTCCTCGTTCGCGGCGAACAATCGCGGACCGGACAGCGCCGACGCGCCGAATCCGCGGAGCATGTCGGAAGAGGAGATCCGGGACGCTTCCAAGCGATTCCGCGAACAGATCGAGGACGCGCGCAAGGAGAAGCGCAAGGCGCCTCCGCAGGAGAACAGCGACGCCCCAGGCGACGCCGAACGGCAGGCGGAGCAGGATCGCCAGGATCGAATTGGCGAACTCGAACGCGAACAGGCGCGCGGCGCCGACAGTCCACTCAACCCGCTTGGCGGAAACAGTGGCGGCGGAGGCGGCGGCGGAAGCTCCTTCAACCCCAACAACGGCAGCGGCGGCGGTTCCAGTGGCGGCGGGGGTGGTGGCGGTGGCGGCGGTGGCGGTGGCGGCGGTGGAAGTGATCCCACCCGCGCCGAAACCGGTTTCTCGCAGGGCTCGATCTCCGACGGCGGAGTGCAAAATGAAGATCGCGATGCGATCGACGACGGCCCGCCCGACATCGGCGACATCCTCGACGGCATCGGCGGCGGATCGGGCGGCGGATCTGGCGGCGGCGACAGCGGCGACTCGAACGGCGAGGATCGCGATGGCGATCTCCCGCCGCAGATCGTCTTCCGCACCTTCTCGCACTGGATTCCCGTTGAGGTCGCACCTGAAGAGCGCGTCGGCGGATTCAACACCGCGGACCTGTACGTCGGATTCGAAGACCCGGCGCTGGCGCTCGTGGTCGGCTCGGATGCGACCATCGGCCTGCGCGTGACCGGCGGGTCCTTCTATCAGGAGGTCTCCGGTCTGGGCGGCAACAAACCGCCGTCGGATGCGCTCGAGGAGGCGTTCCCGGAACTCAAGCAGGACAGCTACCTGGCGCTCGGAGAAGACGATTTCTTCTTCCTCCCCGAGTCGGAGCCGAATCCATTCAACTGGGGTCAGCAGCTCGTGGCGACATGGGCGGCGGCGCCGCCGGTCGCGACGATTCAGGATCCCGATCGCTTTGGCGATGACAAGCACTACGTGTGGGTCGGTCGATTCAGCATCGGCGGCGACAACCCGGCGCTTTCCGGCGCGCTGCTGGTCAGCTACATCAACCTGCTGACATCAGAGTCGCTCGTCGATTTCGTTCCCGTCATCAACTGCTCGACTTGCTGGTCGGGCGCCGACGGCTCACTTCCACCCTCGACGCTCGAGAGCGTCACCGTGCAGCAGAACGTGCTTGCCGGCGGCGTGCCGACGACGGGCGTGGTCACACTCACCGCGCCGGCCGGACCGGAAGGCGTCGTCGTGACGCTGGCGAGTGATGATCCCTCGACACTGAGCGTGCCGCCGGTGACTGTTGTTCTTCCGGGCGAGCGCGCTGCGTCCTTCGATGTCACGACGTCTCCGGTGGACGATCGACGCACCGCGATGATCATCGCGTCGGCGGACGGCGTGATGCAGACAACGGAGGTCGTCGTGACGCCCATCGGCGTCGCATCGCTCTCGATCGAGCCCTCAGTCGTCATCGGAGGCCGCAGCGCCCAGGCGGTTGTCTCGCTGAACGCCGTGACGCCGGCGGGCGGGAAGATCGTCACCGTGCGCACCGGCCACGATCCGAAGAATCTGCTCAGCTATCCGGTGAACATCCAGTTCTTCGCCGGCGAGCAGGAAAAGACCTTCAAGATCGAGTCGAAGCCGACGACGACCTCGGAGACGATCGCTTTCATCGCGACGATCGGCGCCGGCGAAGGCGGCGCAGGATTCAGCGCACTCAACGTGGAGCCGCTGACCGCAGATCTGAACGCCGACGGGCTCGTGGGATCGCGCGATCTTTCGGAGCTGCTCGGACGCTGGGGCCCCTGTCCTGAATCGGGACCGTGCCCGGGCGATCTCAACGGCGACGGCATCGTGAACGCCGCGGACCAGGCGGAGCTCCTCGGACGCTGGGGCGACACCTCCATCGAAGAGGAGGATGACGACGACGGTGATGACGACGCCGGATCGTCGCCGACGGATGCGCCGGTGCTGGCGCGATGGCTGGCCGTGGACAACAGCGCATGCGTCGAACTCGAAGGCATGCGCACGTCGGATCTGTATCTCGCGTTCCGCGAACCGCTGCGCGTGAATCTCGTGCAGTCCATGGGCGAACATTCGCTCACGATCGACGGCGGCGTCTTCTATCAGAACGACCTCGGCGGAAGCATGCCTCCAAATGACGGCTTGATTCCGCTCTTCCCATGCGTCGAGTTCGACAGCTACCTGACGATGGAGGGCGATATCTCGCCCATCATCAACTTCCTGCCGGGCGGCAACCCGGGCGAGGAGTGGGGCTCGACGCTGGTCGCGGGATGGTTCGTGACCGTGGCTGGAGGCGGCGTGCTCGGCGTGCAGGACATCAGCACCTTCGGCGACGAGCGCTACTACGTCCGCGTCGGCCGATTCACGGCTCACGAGACGGCGTCACTGAGCGGCGGACTCGAGTTCTTCACGCTCAACTCCGCCACCACCGTCGAACAGATGTTCGTCGACGTGCCGGACTGGTCGCTCGGACGCGCCGCGCTGGATGTCAACGGCGACGGCGACGTGAACTCCGGCGACGTCAGCGCAATGGTCGGCATGCTGGGCGAGGATGACAGTCGCGGCGATCTCAACGCCGACGGCGCCGTCGACACCCAGGACCTGATGCACCTCATCGACGCCCTCTCGAAGTAACCACCTGGGACGAAGCGTGTTGCGCGATCCGAGCGCGGCGCTTACGCCCTCCTGACCCCGAATGGCGAGGCCGGACGGGACGCTATTTGCCGGTCCCATCTGCCCCCCATAGACTCCACGAGGCAGGCGGCCCGTCCGGCCGCGCACTGGTCCGGACGCTCGATCGTTTCGGGCTGCAGCCCAAATCGACGATTGCTCGATGAGGCCCCCCGTCCGCCCGATATCAGAATGGAGCCGTTTTGACGTCGCCTCGGGCGACGAGCACGACCATGACCACGACTGCGACCGCGAAGAACATGTCCAGCACGCGTCCCTCTGACTCGCTCTCGAACGAGACGCTCATCGGATGGCTGCATCAAATGATGCTCATCCGGGAGTTCGAGGTGCGCACGATGCAGGCGTACTCCAACGCTCACATCGGCGGCTTCTGCCATGTCTACACAGGACAGGAAGCCTGCGCCGTCGGCACCATCCAGAGCGTCAATCATGATGATCCGGTGATCACGGCGTACCGCGATCATGGCCATGCGTTGGCGCGCGGCATGGATCCGAGATTCTGCATGGCCGAGATGTACGGCAAGATCACCGGATGCGCCAAGGGCAAGGGCGGGTCGATGCACATGTTCGACAAGCCCAACTGGCTCTTCGGCGGCCACGGGATCGTCGGCGCGCAGACGCCGGTCGGCGCCGGCCTCGCCTTCGCCGCTCGTTACGAGTGGGAGGTCCTGGGCACAGGCGCCAAGAAGGTGTGCCTCTGCTATCTCGGCGACGGCGCGCTCAACCAGGGCGCATTCCACGAAGCGCAGAACCTCGCCGGGCTGCTCGACATTCCAGTCATCTACATCGTCGAGAACAACGGATACTCGATGGGCACCTCGATCGGGCGCGGCACGACCATGCCGCATGATCTGTGCCTCAAGGCCAAGGGCTACGGCATCGACAACCTGCTGATCGAAGACGGCATGGACATCCTGAAGATCTACGACCTCTTCAAGCCCTTCGCGGACAACTGCCGCGAGATGCAGCGACCGGGATTCGTCGATCTTCACACGTATCGCTACCACGGCCACTCGATGTCGGACCCGCAGAAGTACCGCTCGAAGGACGAGGTCAAGGGCGTGCAGGAGCGCGACTCCATCGACCTGCTCAAGGCGCATCTCATCGAGGATCGCCAGTGCCTTACTGAGGACGAGGTCAAGGCCAAGCAGAAAGAGATCCGGAAGCAGGTGCGCGCGAGCGTGACGTTCGCCGAGGAATCGGCCGAGCCGACGCCGGAGGCGGAGCTCTACTCGGATGTCTACCTAAATCCCGAGAAGAACCTCAGCCCCTTGAAGGACTATCACGACGGCGCCCCCAATGCGCTGCTTGACGCCCAGGACTAGAGAGACACCACGGCGCGTCCTACGCGGGCCCGCGCCGGAGACTGCAAGACGCATGACCACACTTCAAACACATCCTGCGGTTGTTCGCGACGTCGAGGGTCTGCCCTCGCGCGAGGGCGATCGCGTGATCCAGTTCCGCGAGGCGCTTCGCGAGGCGATGGAGGAAGAGATGCGCGCCGATGAGCGCGTCTTTCTGATCGGCGAGGAAGTCGCCGAGTACAACGGCGCCTACAAGGTGAGCCAGGGCATGCTCGATGAGTTCGGCCCGAAGCGCATCATCGACTCGCCCATCTCCGAGAACGGATTCGCCGGGCTCGGCATCGGCGCCGCCATGTACGGCCTGCGCCCGATCATTGAGTTCATGAGCTGGTCCTTCTCGCTCGTCGCGGCGGATCAGATCCTGAATAACGCGCCGAAGATGCTCTATATGTCCGGAGGTCAGTGGGGCTGCCCCATCGTCTTCCGCGGCAACGACGGCGCCGGCGGGCAGCTCGGCTCCACGCACAGCTGGTGCGTCGAGGCGCTCTTCTCCAATGTGCCCGGCCTGAAGATGGCCATCCCGTCGAATCCATACGACGCCAAGGGCCTGCTGAAGACGAGCATCCGCGACGACGACCCCGTCTTCTTCCTCGAGTCCGAGCGCATGCTCGGCGACAAGGCGCACGTGCCGGAAGAGGAGTACACGATTCCCTTCGGACGCGCGGCGCTGCTGCGCGAAGGCGATGACTGCACGCTGCTGAGCTTCGGCCGTCCGGTGCACTTCTGCCTCGAAGCATGTGATGCGCTGGAGGCCGAGGGCGTTCACTGCGACCTCCTCGACATGCGCACGATCCGCCCGCTGGACATCGATTCGATCATCGAGAGTCTGCAGAAGACGAATCGCGTTGTCGTGGTGGATCAGTCGTGGCCCTTCGGCTCGGTGGCGAGCGAAGTCGTGACGCAGATCTGCGAGCGGGCGTTCGATCATCTCGACAGCCAGCCGGTGCGCGTCAACTCCGACGATGTGCCGACGCCCTACGCCAAGAGCCTTGAGCAGGAGTACCTGCCGCACACGGGGAAGATCACGGCCGCTGTGAAGAAGACGCTGGGATTGAGCTGATTCATTCGCGCGTCACGAGCGGCGCGCAGAGGTTGAACGATGCCGATTGAAGTCACCATGCCTCGCCTTTCCGACACGATGGAGACGGGGACCGTCATCAAGTGGAACGTGAAGGAAGGCGACAGCGTCGAGCCCGGCGATGTCCTTGCAGACATCGAGACCGACAAGGCCACGATGGAGCTCGAGTCCTACGAAGAAGGCACGGTCGCGAAGATCGTGCTCGGTGAGGGCGACTCCGTCGAAGTCGGCGCGACGATCATGGTGCTGGCGGAAGAGGATGAAGACATCGCCGAGGCCGCGGCTGCGTCCGGCGGCGCAAAGACCGCATCAGCAGGCGGCGACGATGCGCCCGCGGACACCGGCGGCGGCACGGCCGTCGCAGCGCCGGAAGCTCCGGCGCACGCGCCCGGAACAAACGGCGCGGCGACCACCGGCGGACGCGTCTTCGCGAGTCCGCTCGCGCGCAAGATCGCTGAGGAAGCCGGACTGAATCTCACGAGCGTCGAGGGCACCGGCCCCGGCGGTCGCATCATTCGCAAGGATGTCGAAGCGCTCATCGGCGGCGGACCGCCTGCCGCGGCGCCTGCGATGGCGCCCGCGCCTGCTCCGGCGGCAGCGCCCGCGTCCACGCCGGCGCCCCTTCCGATGCCGGCCGCCGAGCTTTCCCACCAGGTCGTGCCGCTGTCGAACATGCGGCGCACGATCGCGAAGCGCCTCGTCGAGTCGAAGACGTCCGTCCCGCATTTCCAGGTGACCGTCGGCGCCGACATGAAGCCGCTCGTCGCGCTCCGCAAGCAGCTCAATGAGCAGCTCGCAGCGCAGGGCGTGAAGTTGAGCGTCAACGATTTCCTCGTCCGGGCATGCGCCCTGGCGATGCACCAGCATCCCTTCGTCAACAGCCGCTGGGTGGAGCAGGGTTCCGACGTGTCGATCGAACTTCTGCCCGAGGTGAACGTCGGCGTGGCGATTGCGCTTCCCATGGAGCGCGGCGGCGGTCTCGTCGTCGCGACTTTGCGAAACGCGGATCGCATGGGCCTCCGTCAGATCTCAGCCGAAACGAAGGCCCTCGCCGAGAAGGCGCGCACACGCGGCCTGACAGTCGAAGAGATGGCCGACGCCACGTTCACGATCTCGAACCTTGGGATGTTCGGCGTGGATCACTTCACGGCCATCATCAATCCGCCGAATGTCGCGATCCTCGCCGTCGGCGCCGCGATCGAGAAGCCTGTCGTCAAGGATGGCGAACTCGTGCCCGGACTCGAGATGTCGATGACGATGTCGAGCGATCACCGCGTCGTCGATGGCGCCATGGCCGCGGCGTATCTGCAGACGCTCAAGTCTCTGCTCGAGAATCCGGCGACGCTCCTCGTCTGACGAGCCGACATGCGCTCGGAATCTACGTGATTCAGCTCGCGTCGTCCGGCGAGACCGATCTCCCCTGCGCGACCAGACTCTCTTCATGCTGATCGCCGCCGGGAATGCTGATGCGGCATTCGAAACCATCCAGCGCATAGGCGCTCGAAAACTCGCCCTCGAGCGAGTGCATGACGATCTGCTCGATGAGTTCGAAACCGAATCCGGTCTCTGACGGCGCCTTCACCTCCGGCCCGCCGCGCTCGCGCCATGTCAGATTGATGCGCTGGCCGTCGCCGATCGACTCGACAATCCACCGCACATCGACGATGCCGGCGGGCAATGACAACCCGCCGTATTTCGCCGCGTTCACCGCAAGCTCGCGCACGACGAGCCCGAGCATCGAAGCCTGGCGCGGGCTGAGATCGACTTCCGGCCCTTCGACGCGTATCTCGCTCTCGCCGCGCTGCATGAAGTCGCTGAGGCAGCGACGAATGAGCGATTCGAGCGAGGCGCTCGTCCACTGGCGCTGAGAGATCACATCATGCGCGAGCTTCATCCCCTGGATTCGCGCGCGGAGCTGATCCGTGAACGCCTCGAAGTCATCCGTGCTCGCGGCAGTCCGATCGGCAAGCGCCGAGACGACGGCCAGATTGTTCTTCACGCGATGATTCAGCTCGCGATTGAGCAGGCGCAGCCACTGCTCGGTGTTGCGATGCTCGGTGATGTCCTCCGTCACCGCGGCGAACATGGGCGGACCAGCGTCCTGGCGCTCGATCGCGCAGACCCGCACGCTCAGCCAGCGCTTCTTAATGCTGCTCTGGTACTCAAACCTGCGCGGCGCGCCTGACTTCGCGGCCTTCTGACACTCGGCGATCCAGAGGTCGATCGTCTCTCTATCAACACCGTACTCGGACGCGAGCTTGCCCCGTACATCGTCGGGGCGGGAGTTCAGGAGCGCCGACGCGGTCTCATTGATGTCGACGATGCGAATGTCGTCATCCTCGATCTGCAGAATGTCCATCGCGCTGGGGCTGGCGTTGAAGAAGCTCGAGAGCGTAGCGCTGCGCTCCTCCGCCTCCCGTCGCATGCGCTCGCGCTCGGTGATGTCCCGACCGACCGACTGCAGCTCGATCAGCTTGCCGTCAGGGTCAAAGATGCCGAGATCGACCCATTGTCGCTGCTGGCGCTCGCCAGCGGGCGTGGTCACGCCATGCACGATGACCGCCGCCGGCTGATCCGGCGTCAGCGACTGAATGTGCTGGAGCATGCGCTCCTTGTCGTCCTCGTCGATCCAGTCGATGAAGCGCTGGCCGACGACCTGCTCGCGCTTCATGCCGGTGGCCTGCAGGTACGCGTCGTTCGCGTCGATCACAGTCGTGTCGGGAAGGAAGCGGCAGAAGTAATCAAGCTGATGCTCGACGATCGCCTGCAGCCGGCGCTCCGTCTCCTCGGCGCGCCTCCTGGCCCGCTCGATGGAGTCGCGATCGACGAAAAGCCATCCCGTGAGAATGATCGCGATGGCGGTCAGCACATAGAGCGTGTACACGGCGCCCTTGCGTCCCGGAATGACGACGAGGCTCGCCTGCAGTCGCTGGACCGCCGTGTCCGCCAGATCGTCGATGTGATCCATGCAGTCGCCGCTGGCGCGCCATGCCTGCTGCTCCGCCGCCAGATATTCAACGCTTGTCATATCCCCGGCGGAAAGCGCCACGCATGTGCGGATCGCCTCGAAGCACTCCGCCTTGAACATCGGCAGATCGGGAATGCCCTCGTCTTCGTGAAACTCCTCCACGATCGCCACGGTGCCGGAGCGCACGCGCTCGATGCGCTCTTCGACCTGGTCGTGCGCATCCAGCGTCGTCGCGGCGCGCACGAGTTGCAGCGTGTCGTTCTCGAGCTCCTCGAGCGCAAAGGTCAGTCTTGCATCGTGCTGGTTCTGTGCGCGAAGCTCTTCGAGATCAAACGTGCGCACCGTCGCCACGGTTCCCAGCGCCACGGCTGCGATCAGGAAGATCCACTTCAGCGCCGGCGGCTTGTGTTTGCGTTCAGACACGAAGCGCTCCCATGGACGCCGACGAACCCGAAGGTTGACGGCGCGTCGAACCGGACGGCGGGCGCATGCGCGTCCGTGCGAGCCGAATGGCGACTGTCGTCCCCGGCCCCCGCATCGTGCGCCGCGTCCCAATGCGGCGCGCGGCCCCGAATCCCACCAGGCCCGCCCTCGCGGACCAATGTAGAGCCAGCGGAGCCTCTCGCAAAGAGCCAAGTGCGCGAGTTCGAAACCCAGTAGGGTCCATGCCCCTTCTCGCAGGCGAGAGCGGGATCGGGGTGATATCGTGTGACCCGTGAGGGAGGGGTGCGGCGAACTCGTCGCACACGTCCACAAGCCGCCGTAGCTCAATTGGTAGAGCGCCTGATTTGTAATCTGGAGGTTGGGGGTTCGAGTCTCCCCGGCGGCTTTAGATCTCCGCGGTCACCTCAGCAATCTGAAGATCCCCGCGCAGCCAGATGAGGTGGCTCTCACCGTCACACGCGCTGTGAGAGAACATCACGAGATTCTCGCGGATCGCAGACTCCAGATCCTGCTGCGTCAACTGATCGTCGATCTCTAGTCCCGAGGTCAACGCACAGATCAGGCCGTTCCGATCGAACCAGTCGATCACATTCTGCAACGCATTTTCTCCCACCGGCTCAGTTAGTCGGAAGAGATTCTGATCTGCCAACTCAATCGGAATGCGTTCAGCGCCTACGCAATCTCTCTGCGATTCAGGGGGATCTCTCCAATCTGTCACGATGATGGATGCCGAACTGGCGACGGCGCGAAACGCGCGACAAAGCAAGACCGCGAGTTCTCCATTCGTCGTGTCTACTTCCGGCGATTCGGAGATCGGCTTCCGATTCGAAGGCAGCAGCCCGCCGTAGTCATTCACAACGAGCTTCGCGAGCTCCTCTTCAGTGAGATCGTCAGGCGCCAGGAGAAAGAACGAGCCATCTGATTGTTCGACTGTGCGGCACAGCATATCGCCGAGAAAACGAGCGCTACGAAGACATGGAAGAAGATAGCGCAGGGCGTCTGATCGCGAGGTCTGTCGAAGACGTACGAGCGTCATGACTGCCCCAGCTCAAGAAACTCAATCCGCTCGACGGAGGCAAATCCGTATAGGCCAATGCTTGCATCGATGCTGATAAACAGACGATTCTCTTTGAACGCCAGTTCAACGAATTCTTCGCGCTGCTTGAATCCCCGCTTACTGAGCGGTGCGCCAAGATGGGGATGACGGTCGTACCAATCTTCAATGTGCCGACGCTCTTCGAACGCACACTCTGTGACCTCCACAGTGCAGATCGAACTCTGATGAGCAAACTCGTTCAAGCACACCCAACTGGGATCCACGAGTCGCATGACGATGACGACGACAGTCAAAGACTGATTGATTGTGAGTTCTATATCTGAGCCGACCAACTCGACCTTCACTACCTTCCCGTCGTAAAGCCCGGGCTCGATGATGACGCCGTTCGAGTCCGTCTTGTAGGTCACACCTATCCCCACCTGAAGATCTTCAGCGCAATCACAAAACAAACTACCGTCCACGCCGCCATGATCCCCATCTCCAGCCCCTGCTGGAACACCGTCTCCCCGTCGATCATCACCGCGCGCAGCGCATCATTCAGGCTCGTCAGCGGCAGCGCCTTGATCGCCGGATGCAGGAACTCGGGGAAGCGCTCGTAGCTGAAGAACACGCCCGAAGCCAGCCACATCGGCATCATCACGAAGTTCATGATGCCGCTCACGCCCTCGATCGTCTTGGCGCGCGACGCCACCAGCAGGCCCATGCCCGCAAACAAAATCGCGCCCGTGAATGACACGATCAGGTACGAGAGGATGTCGCCGCGGAAGGGCACGCCCAGGACCCACGCGCCGAAGCTCGTCAGGATGAGCAGCTCGAAGAGCAGGAACACCAGGCGCGAGAGGATGAAGCTCATAAAGAAATAGCCGCGGCTCATCGGCGTCACCAGCATCCGCTTCAGAAACTTCCGCCGCCGGATATCCGCGATCGCAAAGCCCACGCCCCACATGCCCGTGCCCATCAGGTTCATGCCGAGCAGGCCGGGGAAGAGGAAATCGACGTAGCGCGAGCCCTTTTCCGTGACCTCGTCGATCTCCAGCGGCGCATCCTCGGCGCCCGCCGAGAGCGCCAGCGCCCGCAGCACGCGCATGCGCGCCATCTCCGAGTCCGGACGCGTCGGATCCATCGAGATCTCCGGCGGATCGATCGATTCGAAGAGCGCATCGACGGCGCCGCGGCGAAGCTTGATGTACGCCTCCTCGCGCGTCTCGAAGCGCTCTTCCTCCAGATGCTCATCCAGCGCGAGCACTTCGCTCATCGCCGCGGCCTGCGGCCCGTTGACCACGCCGATCGTCGTCGGCACGACGCCGCCGGAGCGGAACGCGAATCCGAGCACGCCCGCGAGCACGAGCGGGAAGAGGAAGACCCAGAACATGGCCTCCGGCTCGCGCCAGAAGCCATAGAGGCGAACGCGCGTCAGCTCTTTGAGTTGATTGAGACTAGCCATCGCGAAGGTGCTTTCCTGTCAGCGCCACGAAGACGTCTTCGAGCGTCGGTCTGTGTGTGCGAAGATCCTCGAGGTCGAGCCCGCGCTCATCCACGAGCGCAAAGAGCCCCGAGATCACGCCCTGCGTGCCCGTCACGCTCAGGACCATGCTCGATCCCTCCACGCGCACGGCGTTCACGCCCTCCAGCGCAAGCAGATGCGCCTCTTCGATCGCGTCCACGGCCGCATCCACCATCGAGAACTGCACGACGCTCTCGGCGCCGAGCGAAGCGATGATCGAAGCGGGCGAGCCGCGCGCGATCACCTTGCCGTGATCGACGATGATCAGGTCGTCGGCAAGACGCTCCGCTTCCTCCATGTAGTGCGTCGTCAGCAGCACGGAGCCGCCGCCCGCCTTAAACGTCTCGACGACATCCCACACGCGCCGCCGCGCCTGCGGATCGAGGCCCGTCGTCGGCTCATCGAGAAAAAGCACATCCGGATTGTTCAGCAGCGCGCAGCCAATCGAGAGGCGTTGCTTCTGACCGCCCGAGAGCGTCTTGACGAAGGCAGTCCGCTTTTCTTCGAGCCCGATGATCTCGATGATCTCATCCAGCGGCGCAGAATTCTCGAAGAAGCTTGCGAACAATCGCAGCGTTTCGTGCACGCTGAGCTTGTCCTGGAACTCCGTCTCCTGAAGCTGCACGCCGATGCGCTCCTGGATCGCGCGATCGTCCTTACCCCAGCGCATGCCCAGCACGACGATCTCGCCGTCGTCGGCGCGCTTGATGCCCTCGAGCATCTCGATCGTCGTCGTCTTCCCGGCGCCATTGGGCCCGAGCACGCCGAGGCACGTGCCGCGCCGGACGTCGAAATCGATCCCGTCCACGGCCGTGAGATCGCCATATCGCTTCACGAGCCCGCGGGCGCTGACTGCGGCGTCCGCCGGAGGGTCTCCGAGCGCACCGGCGCCCGGCTCGAAATCTGTCATGGTGGTGCTCATCGCGTCCCCTTGTCCCCAACCCCGGAAGCCGGGCATGATACTTGGATCCACGCCCGTATCCTGACTCTCCCTGCGCCTTTCCCCAACTGCGGAATAGTGAACTTATGCCGAGCGTTCGCCGTTCTCTGACCAACGAGCCTTGTGGAGGTTCCCGAATGTCGTCACTTCGTTCGCCGATCGCGCGATCGCTCTGCGCGCTGGTCATTCCGCTGACGCTGGGCGCCTGTGCGCATCACCCTGAGAAAACAGACCTCGGCGCGATCTACAACGACGCAGCGCAGCGCATCGGTGATGATCGCAATCCGGTCGTCGTCATCCCCGGCATCCTCGGCTCGAAGCTCGAGGAGCCCGGCTCGGAGACGCCCGTCTGGGGCGCCTTCACCTACGGCGCCGCCGACCCGGACTACCCCGACGGCGCCCGACTCTTCGCCCTCCCGATGGAAGAGGGCGTGCCACTCTCGCAGCTCCGCGACGATGTCGAGCCGACTGAAGTGCTCGACACCCTCACCGTCGATGTCGGTCTCCTGCGCGGCCTCGAGATCGGCGCCTACATCGACATCCTCAAGACGCTCGCCGCCGGCAAGTACCGAGACCAGAGCCTGGGCCGATCCGGCGCCGTCGATTACGCGGGATTGCACTACACCTGCTTCCAGTATCCCTACGACTGGCGACGCGATATCTCCGAGCAGGCCGTCCAACTGCACGAACTCATTCAGGACGCGCGCTACACCGCGATGGACGCCCGCGGCGACACCACGCCCGGCAAGGTCGATGTGATCGCCCACTCCATGGGCGGCCTCGTGCTTCGCTACTACCTCCGCTATGGCCCGAACCCCCTACCGGATGATGGCTCGCTCCCGCCGCTGACCTGGGAGGGCGCCGACTACGTCGAGGAAGCGATCCTGATCGGAACGCCGAGCGCAGGATCGGTGCTCTCATTCCGCCAGCTTGTCGAAGGCGTGAACTTCGTCGCGCTCATTACACCGACATACCAGCCGGCCGTGCTCGGCACGATGCCGGCGATCTACCAACTCCTTCCGCGCCCGCGTCACGCGCGCGTCGTGGACGCTGAGACGGGCGACGCCATCGACATCCTTGACCCCGATGTCTGGGAGCGATTCGATTGGGGCCTCGCGGATCCGGAGCAGGACAAGTTCCTTCGATGGCTCCTTCCTGACGTCGACGACGCAGACGAGCGCCGGCGCATCGCGCTCGATCAGCTACGCAAGTCGCTCGCCAAGGCGAAGCAGTTCTTCGACGCGATCGATCGGAAGGCCACGCCGCCCGAAGGACTCAACCTCTATCTCATCGCCGGCGACGCCATGGACACCCCGGACATCATGAGCGTCAATCCGGAGACGGGCGCCACGCGCATCTCCAGCGACGCGCCCGGCGATGGCACTGTCACGCGCTCCAGCGCTCTCATGGACGAACGCGTCGGCAAAGGCTACGTGCCGCGCCTCCGCTCGCCCATTCACTGGCGCGGCGTGCAGTTCCTCAACGATGAGCATCTCAAGCTGACGAGCGACATCACCTCGCAGAACTTCGTGCTCTACATCCTGCTCGAGCAGCCGCGCTGAACGCTCAGTTTACGGCCTGCATGGCGAACTCCTGGTTCACCGGCTTCCCGTCCTCGAAGTCATGGAGCCGGATGATGATTCCATCATCCCCCTGCTTCATGAAGATGAGCTTCTTCGGCTCGGGCTGATTGCGCACCTCGAAGGTCGCATGCTCACTCGTCGTCTCAATCAGCTCCCAGAGCAGCGGGGTATCCTCCCAGCGCTTCAGCCCCGGGCTGAAATGATGCATGTGCAGGAAGATCCCATCCGCCTTCGCCTCGATCGACATGAACTCGTAGAACCGCGGCTGCCCGCCCGCGACAAGCCGGAACATGCCCGTCATGCAGCCGCCATCCGCCGGGCTCCAGATCTCCTCGATGATTGTCCCATCGCGCTCGGCGCGCCACGCGCGCCCGATCCATGCGATCTCCGCCAGAGGCTCTGCATCCGACGCTCCGGCGACGGCCGGCGCATTGACGGGCGCAAAGAGCGCGCCGCCCGAAAGCAGGAGCGCGACGACGACGACTGCAATTCCTGAATGACGCATGCGCGCATCCTCCCGTTCGGGCCAGATCATTTGGATGAGTGTCCGGCGAGTCGAATCCGATTGCCATCCGGATCCTTGAAATCGGCGAGTTGAACGACGCCGGGAATGTTGAGCGTCGGACCGTCGAAGACGACGCCGCGCGATTCGAGAATCGCCCGCGCTTCCTCGATCCGTCCGACGCCGAGGTTGATCGAAGCGGATCCGCTGCCGGGATGCTCCCCGACACCGAGCCCGATCGTCACGCCGGGAATACCCGGATCGATGCGCGCCCATTGCAGCGCCTCGTTGCGCAGCTCCAGCTTCAGGCCCATCGTGTTCGTGTAGAAGTCGATCGCGCGATCAAGGTCGGCGACCTGCAACTGCACAAGCAGCGTCGGCTGCCAGCGGATGTGCTCCTTCTCGTGATGACCTGCGCGCGCTCGATCTGAGATCAACAGCGCCGTCGCCAGCGCCATCGCCGAGATCGTCATCCCGACCAGAATCCCGTTCCTCTTCAGTTGTCTCATAGCAGAGCTCCTCGTTGTCTCCCCCCCGGAAGACTCGGATCGCCGGCGATTCACTGGCCGCCGAGATCCTCGTAGAGCATCATCTTGTTCCCATCGGGGTCATAGAAGGTTGCAAGCGCGACCATTCCAGGCACACGAATCGTGTCGCCATCAAAGGGCACATCCCTCGACTCCAGCGCCGATCGCGCCTTGTCGATGTCCTGCACGCCCCACGTCAGCGTGGCGCCCCCCTTCGGCTCGACCTCCTCCACCTGCGACAGACCCATCTTCACGCCCTTGATCGGCGTCGCCATCTCGCACCAGCCCATCTCGTCCTTCGTGTAGAGATGCGTGAACCCAAGATGATCGCTGTACCACTGGATCGCCTTCTCCAGGTCCCTCACGCTGTGGGCGCAGTTCAGTCCGCCGTCAAATCCAAGCTCGAGCCCCATCGGTCCACCTCGTCCTTCTTCAGGTTGAACTTTTTCGCCGAATCCACCGGATCCGGGCTTTGACTTATTTTTATATCAGATATACTTCTTGTCAAGAGGCATGGTTGCAGATTTCACCACCATCGAGGAGGCCGAGCTGGAAGTCATGCTCCGCCCAGAGCTCTTCCATCACCGCTGGGCCGTCCCCATACTCGCGGAGCTCCATCGCTCCGCGGGCGCCAAGTTCGTCACGCTCGTCAAGACGCTCGGCGCCGGGCGGGACACCATCAAACGCACCCTCGAAGCGCTCATCGAAGCCGGCTGCGTCATGAAGAATCCCGGCTACGGCCACCCCATGCGCCCCGAGTACATCCTCACCGACAAAGGCGCCCCCCTTGGTTCCCCCTGCGCACGCCTCCTCGCCATCATTGACGCCCTCGGCATCCGACAGGTCGCCCTGCGCAAGTGGTCGATGCCCGCGATCTGGGCGATTGCGTGTCGCAGAAGGCGATTCGGCGAGATCCGCGCCGCCCTCCCCGGCGTCACCGCGCGGGCCCTCACCCTCGCCCTCAAGGACCTCGAGTCCGAGCGCCTCGTCGATCGCGTTGTGTACGACGACTACCCGCCCCAGGTCGAGTACCAGCTCACGCCGCGCGGCAAACGACTCCGCAAACCACTCGAGGCCGCGGCCGCCGAATCGCATCGCATGGCCTGACGTGTCCCGACGCGACCGAAATCTCCACACCACTCCCGATCCCCCCGGCGGTATCCTGACCCCTGCACACAGGGACCGCGCTCCTCGCACGGGAGCGTCAGAGAAAAGGTGAGTCAGGAGTTCGAGAGATGTCGCACATGCGCCCGTCAGTCATCGCTGTAACTGCGTCCATCGTTGCGCTCGCTGTCAGCGCCACGACGATCGCCGGAGGAAACCCCTACGCGGTCGTCTTCGCCCCCGGCGCCAGCGCCCCGGGATTCGACGACGGCACGACATTCACCTTCCTCGACCTCCCCGCCATCAACAACGCCGGACAGTTCGCAGTCGAAGCGCACCTGGAGGGCGGAAGCGTCGAGTTCACCGACAACATCGTCATCTACAAGGGCCTGTTCACGAGTCCCGGCGGCGCCTCGATCGTCGCGCGCGAGGGCGATCTCGCGCCGGGCGCGCCAGATATGGAGGTCTTCAACTTCTTCGACAACGTCAACATCGCCGACACCGGGCGCATCGTATTCCTCGGCGATCGCAGGCCAGCAGGCAGTTCATCAGACGGGGGAATCTGGACGATCGAACCCAATGGCGACATCACCGACATCCTCCTCGAAGGCGAGCAGGCGGTCGGCGCCGAGATCGGTGAGGAATATCGAAGCGTGATCTTCTCCTCGCCCATCGGAGGCGACGGCACGGTCATACCCGTCGCTCGCGCTGGCTTCAGCAACGATGGCCTCTGGTACGGCGCGCCGTCGATGGCGACACAGAAAGTCGCGATCGAGAACGAGCCCGCGCCGCTCATGGGCGAAGACGTGCTCTACGGCAATCTCATCCGGCCGCGCGCTATCAACGGAAACGGACTTCTCGCTGTCGAGAGCTTCCTCCAGGGAGACAATGTCGACCCGGAAACGCAGAACATCATCTGGATGGGCACGCCGGCCGGCCTCACGCCCGCCGTGCGCGAGGGCGATCAAGCTGTCGGCCGTCCCATGGGAACGGTCATTAACTTCCCTGAACTCGGCGGCGTCAATGACGCAGGAACAGTCGTCTACACGGCGAGCACGCGCACTGAAATCCAATCCAGAGGCGTCTTCGACAACTACGGTCTCTGGACGACGAATGGAGCCGAAACAGATCTCATCGCGTACTCGGGCGACGAACCCTCCGTGCTCAACGAAGGCGAATCGATCCTCTTCCCGCGATTCCCCGAGATCAACGCCGTGGGCGACATCATCTTCACGACGACGATCGAAGGAGAAGGTGTCGAGTTCGAAGTCAACGACGCAGCCCTCATGATCGCCTCGCCCGGCGCCGCGCGCGGCGAGATTGACTACGCAATCGCAATGCGCGCCGGAGATCCGGCGCCAGAACTCGACGGCGTCTTCATCTTCGCAGGCAGCGGCAAGTTCGGGGGGAGATTCGACTACAGCTTCAACGGCGTCGGACAGGCCGCGATCCTGACCAGTCTCACCGGCGAAGGCGTCGACAGCACGAACGATGAGGCCATCTATCTGTACGATCCGGATCTCGGACTCCAGTTGGTTGCGCGCGAGGGCGATCCGCTCGCCGGCGACATGCGCGGTGACGACGCGCCGACCATCACTGACCTGCGGATGCATGACGGAACCGGCGGTCAGGACGGCGGCGCGCGCGCGCTCAACGATCTCGGCCAGTTCGTCTTCCGCGTCGAACTCTCCGACGGCTCATGGCTCTTTGCAAGCGCGGTGATCCCTGCGCCCTCCGGCGCAATGGCGCTCTCGATCGGGGCGCTTGCCTTCGCCCGACGACGCCGGCGCTAGCGGGCGAATCCCCCATTTCGTCGCCTCCGGCGCCCACCACCGCTGTTTTGGAATGGATTCCCGGAACCGCGTGTTAGTCTGTGCGTCTCATTCCCCCGACGTGGGAATGAGCTGCGGAGGACCCAGCTGATGCCCATGCCGAGAAGAGCGGCCGCTCTTCTGCTTCCCAATCTTCTCTTCGTATCGGCCACGCTCGCCGGCGCTCCGACGCCGCCGCGGGCTGATGGCCTTTTTGACGACTGGCAGGGCGTCGCCCCCATCGCGACCGATCCAGCCGGAGATCAGCTCGGCGTCTTCGACATCACCAGCGTCTCCGTGCAGAGCTTCGGCACGACCCTCTTCGTGCGATTCGACACGACCGCCGTGCGCAATCTCCAGGCTGGCCTTTTCATCGACGGCACACTCGGCATGGACATCAACGTGCCTTCGGGCGATGTCCTGAACGTCAACTTTCGCGCGCGCAATGCCCTGCTCAATGGCAACTTCTTCGGGAACGTCTCCTGGACAGATCTGCGATTCAACTGCCAGCCGACATTCGCCGCCTCGGAGTTCGAGGTCCGCATCGATCTCGCCGCCGTTGGCGTGTTCCTGGGCGACACCATCACGTTCAACTTCTCCGGCGCCGACTCTCTCGATGAGGACATCACCTGGCAGTTCGCGCTGCCCGAGCCCGAGCCCACGCGCCGGTCGATGGACCGCGTCGCGCCAAACACCATCCGCATCGCCAGCCAGAACACCCTCTTCAACGGCCTGCTCGACAACAGCCCCGAGTTCCCACGCCGGGACGCGCTGCTGAGGCTCATCGACGCCGTCGATGCGGATGTCTACTGCTTCCAGGAAGAGTGGAACAACACCAGCACATTCATCGACACGCTTCTCGAGCAGACCGACCCCCTCGAAGACGGCGCATTCTGGCGCGTGCACAAGAACAACGGGACCGTGATCTGCGCTCCTGCGGCGATCTACGCGCTCGACCTTTACAACAGTCGATACGACGCGCTCGTCGTGGACTTTCGGGATGAACGAGGCGCCATCATCGTCTTCAGCATCCACCCGAAGTGCTGCGGCTACATCGGATCCGGCGAAGACGCGCAGCGCATCGACGAGACCGAGGAAATGATCCAGACACTCCAGGGACTGCGCGACGGCCTCGAAGGCGAGTTCTTCGAGCAGTACCGCGATGCGCCCGTCGTCGTCATGGGCGACTGGAATCTCGTCGGATCGCGCACGCCGCTCGACATGTGGCTCGACGCCGAAGGTCCGGACCTGACGCACGTCTTCATCCCCCAACTCGTCGGCGAAGACGTCACGACCTGGCGCGACTTCGATGCGGACCCCGGCACTTTCGCGCCCGGTCTGCTCGACCTTGTCGCCTTTCAGGATGGTCCGCTTCGATTCGAGAAGGGCTTCATTCCGGACACCACGAAGATGGACTCCGGCGAGCTCGCCATGTACGGCCTGCAGGCCGACGACAGCCTCGCCAGTGATCACCTGATGGTCGTCGCGGAGTTTGCGCGCGTGAAGTCGGGAGACCTCAACGGGGACGGGCAGATCAGCGCCGTCGATCTCGCGGTCCTGCTCGGGCGCTGGGGCATGGATGATTTCGAAGCGGACATGGATCTCGACGGCGTCGTCGGCGCCGGCGACATCGCGCTGCTGATCAGCAACTGGGGTCCGGCGCCCTTCTGATCAGTCGTCGTCCGGCTGAATCTCGATCCAGCTGATGACCATGAAATGATCCGACCAGCGCACCTTGAATCCGCGCAGGTCCGTGCCGACGCGATCCGCATACAAGTCGAACCCCACGAGGAAGAAACGCGATTCGAACTCCGGCTGATCCGCCGGCACGAGGATCCGATCCAGCGCCGTCCCGCGCCAGTAGGTGATGGCGTCCTCGTCATTGAGATCCACGAATCCAGCCGCCTCATACGCCGCGATCGAGTCGTCCGAATGACTCGGACTGTTCGTATCCCCGATGATCACGATGTCCGAATCGCCGAAGCGCTCGCGCACCGCCGGTAGCGCATCGACGAGCGCCCGAGCCTCTTCCGCCCGATGCTGCGAGAAGTCCCCGCCGTAGTTGCTCTTCATATGGATGGGGATCACGACGAAATCCGTCTTGCCGTCGCCGGTGCTGAAGTGCATCGCGCGCGGCGGACGCGACCAGAGATTGCGCCCCTGGCTGCCTTCAGATCGATCGACCGGAATCTCCCAGCCGTCAGGCTCGCTCAGCAGCGTCAGGCGCGTCATGTCCCACGCGACGCCCACGTTCTGATTGCGCGAGCTCGGAAACACGACGTGCTCCCACTGACCGCCCGTGCGCTCACTCACCATGGCGAAGGTCTCGATGAGCGTGTCGCTGCGCGCCGAACCGTCATCGGCGTTGCGCGTGATCTCCTGCAGCGAGAGCATGGAGACGCCGGACCACTCGATGTAATCGGCAAGATCCGCCGCCTCGCGCGTGACGCCCTTTGCGGGCCCTGAGCGCCGCTCTGGCTGATCCAGCCACTCGATATTCCATGCGCCGATATAGAGCCGATCAGGCTGTGCCTTGTCAGCAGATGCACACCCCGAGGCGAACAACAGCCCGGCGACGACGAACACGGCAGGCGGCAGGCGATGTCTCATGACGCCATTCTAATCCGCACGTCTCGAGTTCACTCGCTGTCGTCATTGCCCGCCAGCTTGAGCTCTTGCTTTTCGAGGCGACGGCTCACGCTGACGAAGGATGCCAGATCGTCTTCATCTCGACAAAGGGCTCGATCCACCACGGGCTCTCGCACTCCTCTGTCTCGAACCAGGCGTCATCGTCGATCGTGCGTACGCGCACGCGCTTGACGTTCTCCTGTGCGCCGAGACGGAGCTGCCTCGCTTCGTCATGCTCGAGATTGGCCGCGTGGATCGCGTCGATCCCGCGATGCTCGGCAATCCACGTCAGCAGTTCAGCCCGCTGACCCGTGAGCAGATTGATCACGCCCTTCGGCACATCGCTCGTCTGGCAAACTTCGCCCAGGATGCTCGTCGGAATCGGATGCGCTTCGCTGCCAACACAGATCACGGTGCAGCCGCCGCACAGCGCCGGCGCCATCAACGAGATCATCCCAAGCAGGCACGGCTCATCCGGCGCCACCACAACACACACGCCCGTTCCTTCCGGCACGGTGAAGTTGTAATAGGGACCGGCCACGCTGTTGTTGCAGCCCAGCACCTGCGCGAACTTATCCGCCCAGCCGGCGAATGAGATCAGGCGATCGACGCTCGCGATTACTTCCTTGCGCGCTGACCTCAGATCATCGCCCGTGGATTGCTTGATCGCCTGGGCGAACTCCTCGCCCTTACCCTCGAGCATCTCCGCCATGCGATAGAGAATCTGCCCGCGGTTGTACGCGGCTCGCGCTTTCCAGCCGTTGACGGCTCCGCGCGCCGCGCCCACCGCATCACGCAGATCCTTGCGCGACGCATGGCAGATGTGCCCGATGTGCTTCCCATCGACGCTTTCGACGGGCAGCGATCGTCCGCTCTCGGAGCGAGGAAATGCGCCGTTCACATACATCTTGTAGGTCTTCGTAACTTCGAGTCGTGCATTCATTTGATCAGTCCCTTTCCCATCGACTCAAAGTGAGACATACGGGCGCAGTCCCTGCATCCCGCCCTCGCGTCCGAAGCCGCTTTCCTTGAAGCCGCCGAAGGGGCTCGCCGCGTCGAACTTGTTGTACGTGTTGCACCACACGACGCCCGCCTCCAGGCGCGTCGCGATCTCGAAGATCTTGCTTCCCTTGTCCGTCCAGATGCCCGCGGCCAGGCCATACGGCGTGTTGTTCGCCCGGCTGATCGCCTCCTCGGGCGTCCGGAATGTCTGAATCGCCAGCACCGGGCCGAAGATCTCCTCCTGCGCGATGCGATGGCTCTGCTGCACACCGGTGAAGAAGCTGGGTGAGCAGTAGTAGCCCTTGCTGGGCAGCGGCTTGCCGTTGACCTTGTGCAGCTCGGCGCCTTCCTTCGTGCCGATCTTCAGATAGTCCTTGATCTTCTCGAGCTGCATCTTCGAGTTGATGGCGCCGACATCGGTGTTCTTGTCGAGCGGATCGCCGACGCGCAGCGATGCGAGGCGGATCTTCAGCTTCTCGATCACTTCCTCGACGACGCCCTCCTGCACGAAGAGGCGCGAGCCGGCGCAGCAGACGTGGCCCTGGTTGAAGTAGATGCCGCTGATGATGCCCTCGACCGCCTGATCGACGCTCGCGTCATCGAAGATGATGTTCGGGCTCTTGCCGCCGAGTTCGAGCGTGATCGGAATCCCGCGCTGCGCCGCGATGCCGGCGAGGACCTTGCCGATCTCGGTGCTGCCGGTGAAGGCGAGCTTGTCGAGATCCTTGTGATTGGCAAGCGCCGCGCCCGTCTCGCCCGCGCCGGTGACGATATTCACCACGCCAGGCGGCAGTTCGATCTCCTCGAAGATCTCCGCCAGCCGCAATGCCGTCAGCGGCGTCGTCTCGGCAGGCTTCAACACCACCGTGTTCCCGCACGCCAGCGCCGGCGCGATCTTCCACGCCGCCATCAGCAGCGGGAAGTTCCACGGGATGATCTGCCCGCAGACGCCCACCGGCCCCGGCTCGGCGCCCGCGAAGGCGTACTTCAGCTTGTCCGCCCAGCCCGCGTTGTAGAAGAAATGCTGCGCGACGAGCGGGATGTCGACGTCGCGGCTCTCCTTGATAGGCTTGCCGCCATCCTTCGTCTCAAGGATCGCCAACTCCCGCGCCCGCTCCTGGATGCGCCGCGCGATGCGGAAGAGGTACTTCCCGCGCTCCTTGCCGCTGAGGCGCGACCACTTCGGCAGCGCCTCTCGCGCGGCCTTGACCGCCTTGTTCACATCACGCGTCGAGCCCTGCGCGATCTTCGCGAGCTTCTCCTCGTTCGCGGGATTGATCGTGCTGAACGTCTCGGTCGGCTTGGTGAACTTGCCGTTGATGAAATGGCCATACGTATCTGCAATCTCGCACGGCGCCCGCTCCGGCGCCGGGGCGTAATCCCACGCGTCGCCGAAGCGCAGCTCAAAACGCGGCCTCCCCTTGCGGGGCTTCTCCGCGCTCGTCTCCCGCCCCGTCGACACGTCCGAAGCGCTCGATCCGCTTAGTCCCGTCATATTGCCTGTCGCCTGCTCGCCGTCGGCCATGTCAATCGTCCTCTATTGCAAATACCGCAGACATCGATTCTGCAAGCGCAGGGGCCAACAGAGCGGGTGCGTACTGGAGCCTATCCTCGTCAGTCGCTTCGGGAGAAAGCTCCAAGATACAACCTGCCAAGTCATCTATACCACGTCCAAGCTCTTGCCATACCTCGCGGCCCAACGTGAAAAGGTACGGATCATTGAAGTGATAAACCGAGCGAAGGGTCATGATCCAAACCGCGAGCCCTGAAACGTAGTACTCATGTATGGGATTGCTTGATTGAGCGAGAATCGACTTTGTGCGAACTAGTTGCAAGTTGTATCTCATCAAGCGAAATGAAGCATCTCGATCAATCTGGACCTCACCGTCTAGGTATTCGTTCGGAAATTCCAGTCCTTCGACTGGTGATTCGATCAACACCTTTCGCGCGAGACATGCCGACGCCCAAACAGTGCCAACTTCGTAGTCTTTACCCGTTCTTAGAAACCGTACGTATCGCTGAAGCTCTTTCCGGCTGGCTGAAACGCCGAGTTTCTTGAATAGGAACTTGATCAAGTTCAGTCCTCGATCACTTCAGGCTTCTGAGAAATCGTACGCCGCCATGTAATGCCCCTCGCGCAGCTTGCCCAGCTGCATGAGCACGTCATTGGCCAGTCCGCTGGCGCCGAAGCGGAAGAGATCGGGCGTCAGCCAGTCGTCGCCGACCGTCTCCTTCACCATCACGAGATAATGCAGCGACTGCTTCGCCTTGCGAATCCCGCCGGCGGGCTTCACGCCGATGTGCCTGCCCGTCTTCAGATAGTGATCGCGCACGGCTTCGAGCATGACCAGCGTCACGCCCATTGTCGCCGCCGGCGCCACCTTGCCCGTGCTCGTCTTGATGAAGTCCGCCCCCGCGGCGATCGACAGATCGCTTGCCGCGCGCACCAGGTCGTATGTCTCCAGTTCGCCCGTCTCGAGAATGACCTTCAGATGCGCCTTGCCGCAGGCGTCCTTGATGGATGCGATCTCGTCGAAGACCTTCGTGCGATCGCCGGCGAGGAAGCTGCCGCGCGAGATGACCATGTCGATCTCATCGGCGCCCGCCTCGACGGCTCGGCGCGTGTCCTCCAGGCGCACATCCAGCGGATACTGCCCCGAGGGAAACCCCGTCGCGACGGAAGCGACCTTGACGCCCGAATCGCCCAAGGCGTCCTTGGCGATGGTGACCAGCTCGGGATAGACGCACACCGCCGCCACCGAGGGCAGCGTGGGATCGTTGATGTCCGGCGTAATGGCCTTGCGGCAGAGCGACTTCACCTTCTCCGGCGAGTCCTTCCCTTCCAGCGTGGTCAGATCGACCATGGAAAGAGCAAGACGAAGTCCCGACTCCTTCATGGACGTCTTGATGGATCGCTTCGTAAAGGAAGCGGCCCGCTGGTCGGCCATGACGCGATCGACGCTGATGGATCTCATAGACGAGCCATTTTAGCAGGGGTGGCCCGCCGACCAAGAAGATGCCCGCCTATGTCGCTGATTTGGCACACCAGAGGCGGTGATATCACCCAGATTCCTGATCACCGAGCAACTGCATGGATGTGGAGCAGAACCGGCTCACTTCACCCGCTCGACGCGCTCGTACTCCCCATCCTGAGACACGAGACAACCGTGGTGTTTCACCGATTCGCCGCCGACGGAATCTGCGTCGCAAGCCGGATCTCCATCGTCGACTCATCCGTCTTGCGCGGAATGATGAAGCCCTTGCTCGTCATCTTGACCGCCCGGAACGTCATCTCCACGTCCACGGCCGCCGGATGCTCGGGGAGCATCCTCGTAAGGTTCTTCACCGCGCGGGCGAAGGCGGACTCCATGCGCTCGCCCTCGATCGATGCGGCTTCACGCACGATCGCATCCTTCGGCTTCTTCTTCGCCGGGTTCGGCGTCATGTCCATATCGTCGTAGTCAGTCATCACGCACTCTTCTCATCCGCCTCGACGACGTCGATATCCGTCGTAATCTCGCCATCCAGCATGATGTTCAACGAGCCATCGTCGCGCTGCACGAGGCGCTCCTTCTCATAGTCCGCGGCAAGCGCGATGTTGAATCGCACCTTCCCCGTCACCATCGCGCGCGCATTCTGCTCCGGCACCTTCGCCGTCTCCCGACTCACGCGGCTGAACGCCTTCTGCAGCGCGATGACGACGTCCTCAACGCCCGGCTCCTTCGCAGCCTTCGCCTTGGCCTTCTTCGTGGCTTTCTTCTTCGCCATGGGCAATCACTCCCAACTGACGATTACGACGTCGGCGCCGGCGCCTGCGCGTTGGAGTCGAGCGCCTCGACTTCCTTCGTCATGAAATCAAGCGCGCCCTCGATGTCGTCAGGTTCGGCCAGAGGCACGCCGAAACTGCCCAGATAGTCGCGCAGCGTGATCTCGCGATTCGCCATCTGATACTGCGCCCGCGCCTGCATCACGCTCTCGGTGCTCGTTCGATTCACGAATCCGAATCGCCCCGAGGCCTCGAAGACGCTCAGACGCAGGCCCGCCTCGATGCCGCCAGACATCTCCCGCACCGACGCGATGCGCATCGTGATTCCCACCTCGATCGCCGCCTCGAACGACAGCACAGGCGCGATGTCGATGTGATCGCTGAACTGCTGCGCATCCATCGCAAAGGCCTCGTGCATCCGGCTGAGATCGCCCAGCCATTCCTTCCAGATGCGCCTGTATTTGCGCTCGGCCTCAACCGACGCCTCCGCAGGCGCCGTGAAGAGCATCGTGAAGACCTCTTTCATGTCAGTCGTGGCCATGGCGATCCCTCCTCCCGGGCGAGCCGGGCACGGCGTGAAGACGGCGCGCCGAAGCCGCTGAGCCTCGACGCGCACGCGAGTTCCACGAGACCCGAAGGCCCCGCTGGAGACAATCCGAGAGAAAGATCGAGACTAGGAGAGTGGAGACCGAATCGGAATCCCCTGGTAGGGGATACATTGACTGTCAGCGTGTCTGATTCTGGTGCAGCGTTCTCCAGAATGTTTCCTTGAGCACAGTGAGAGACCTCCATGGTCAGCATCCTCAGATCTGAACGCGCCCTCCTCTTCGGCGCACTCTCCACGATCATCCTGCTCGTCTTCGGGAAGCCGTGGCTCGCCGATCTCTCGAACCCGTTGCTCTTCAGCGCGCTCTCCGTCTGGATCTTCGGCGCCATGCTCTGGATGTCATTCGCCGTCGTGCGCCACGCCGACTGCCTGGCCTCACTGCTCGGTGAACCGCTCGGGACATTGATCCTCACGGTGAGCGTCATCAGCATCGAGGTGATCATGATCGCCGCGATCATGCTGACGGGCGTTGAGAACCCGACACTGGCGCGCGACACCATGTTCGCCGTCATCATGATCGTGCTCAATGGCATGGTCGGCGTCTCACTTATCGCCGCAGCCATCAAGCACAGGGCGCCGCAATTCAACATGCAGGGCGCCAATGTCTACCTTGGCGTGCTCGCGCCGCTCGCACTGATCACACTCGTCCTCCCGCGCTACACGCTGTCGAGCCGCGGAGGAGAGGCGTCCGCCTCCGTCGAGATCCTGCTCGTCAGCGTCTCGATTGTGCTCTACGTCGTCTTCCTCGGCGTGCAGACAATCGCACATCGCGGCTATTTCGTGCAGCCGGGCAGCGCCGAGAGCGCAGAGCACCATGACGTCACGCCACGCTCGATTCCCTATCACGCGTTCCTGCTGCCGCTGACGATGCTGCCAATCGTCCTGCTCGCCAAATCGATGGCGAAACTCGTCGATCATGGCATCGCCGAGATCGGAGCGCCGCAGGCGCTGGGCGGAGTCGTCGTCGCCGTGCTCGTCCTCTCGCCCGAAGCGCTTGCGGGCTTCAAGTCTGCCTTGGGCAATCAACTGCAGCGCACCGTCAACATCACCTACGGCTCGGCGCTCGCGACCATCGGCCTCACAGTTCCCGCCGTCCTGCTCATCGGATTCTTCACCGACCAGCGCATCGAACTCGGACTCGAGCAGGTCGAGGTGTTCATGCTCATCGTCACGCTCCTGACGGCCGTCATCAATGCCAGCTCCGGACGCACGAACATCCTGCAGGGCGTTGTCCATCTGCTGCTCTTCGTGACGTATCTGGTGCTCATTTTCGACTGAAAACCGGCCCCAGGGCCCTACGGCGCATCCGCCTCCGGATTCCACTTGCATTCACGCCGCGGCGCGTTGAGATGGAGGCGCACGGAGTTCAACACAACCAGGGGAGAGAGATAGCTTCACACAAGGAGGCATGTGCTATGAACCAGACACATGCGATCGGAGCGATCCTCTGTTTCATCGGGCTCGGACTGTGCGCAGCCGTCAGTATCACGCGCGCCGGAGACATCGATCCACCGGGCGGGCCCGTCGCCGGCACGATGAAGACACTCGTCGAAGTCGAGCCGCGCATTCCCATCAAGAATGACTTCGACGGCCTTATCCCGATCCTCATCGATCAGCCCGGCTCCTACTACCTCCAGGAGCCCATCCTCGGCTTCCACAGCCAGCACGCCATCCATATCACCGCAAGCGACGTCACGCTTGATCTCAATGGCTACACCATCACCGCCAACACCGAAGTCGGCTCGCTCAACGGCATCGAGATCGCCAGCACGCTGGACAACATCCACATCTTCAACGGCGCGCTGGAGTTCTTCCCCATCGGAATCAACGCCGAAGACGACACCGGCGTCCGCATCGAGGATGTCTACGCCTCGTCCTGCCAGACCGGTTTCTCAACCAACGGCGCCACTCTTGTGCGCTGCCACGCGCTCGCCAGCTTCACACGCGGCTTCATGGCCGGCGAAGACGGCTCCGTCTATCGGGACTGCGTCGCCGACGGCAGCCTGAATCAGGACGGCTTCACATCCAACGGCGCCTCGTCCTTCATCGGCTGCACGGCGAACAACAACGCCGATGTCGGCATCGACACCGCCGCCGGCTCCCTTATCCAATCCTGCATCGTCAACGACAACATGGACGACGGCATCGACGCCGCGGGCAGAACGCTCATCATCGACTGCATGCTTCGAGGCAACGACGACGACGGCATCGTCGCCGGATCCGCCTGCCACATCCAGCGCTGCGTCATCGAAACCAGTGGAAGCGACGGCATCGCGCTCACCAGCAGCGGCTCCGTCGTCCGCGAATGCACGATCCGATCCAGCACCCGCCACGGCGTCTTCCTCAACACGGCGAGCCACGTCGTCCTCAACAACACCATCCACTTCAGCGGAAACGGCAGCCTCGGCGCCGGCGTCCACGCCGACACCCAGGACAACCACATCGAGGGCAACACGATCATCGGAGGCGACCGCGGCATCGCCACCACCGACAGCAACAACCTCATCATCGCCAACAAGGTCACCGGCGCCGGCGACGCCTACGGCCAGATCAGCGCCAACAACCACGTCGGCACGATCATCTCGCTCGCGGGAAACGTGACGACGACGAATCAGTGGGCGAATCTGGAGTACTGACAAGATTCCGCGCGATCAACCAACCACAACCGCCCCGCGCTTCTTCAGCCCGCGCTGCCGAACCATCAACGCCACCATCGCCAACCCGCCCAGCACGCCGAACCCCGCCATGATCACGTACCAGTACAGGTAGCCGTGCTCCGCCTCCGTCGCCGCCAGCACCGCGCCCGTGATCTTGAATGAGATCGCCGCGCCGTAGTACTGGAATGAATCGATCAGACCCGCAGCGAAGCCCGCCATCTTCTTGCCGCCGATGTCCATCGGCGCGGCCGCGCCCACCAGCGAGTGCGTCGCGTTCACCGTCATCGCGATGCACACGAGAATGATGCAGCCGATCCAGATGCCCGCCTTCGTCGGCCCGACAAGGCCCATCGTCAGGATGACGGCGCTGAGCGCAATGATGAACGCTTCGAAGAAATACAGGAACGCCGCGACAGGCGCGCGCTTGCCCGAGAAGAACTTGTCCGACACCGTGCCCGACATCAGCGAACCCAGGAACGCCACCAGCGGCATCAGCACCAGCGTCCAGCTCGCGATCGCCGGGATGTTCGCCTTCATGTCGAAGCCCAGCTGATCCTCGAAGAACAGAATTGAAAGCTGATCAAGACTGTGCCGCACGCCGCCCGTGCACGCGTACGCCAGCGCATAGAACCACACGAGCGGATGCGTCAGGATCGTCTTCAGCGACTTGACGAGCGGAACCGTCACGCCCTCGGAGTCGTCGATCTCATCGACGATCACGTGATCGTCATACCCCGCGTCCTCCGGCGACGGCTTCACACAGAAGAACATCAGTATCGCGGCGCACGCCGTGAAGATCGGCGGAATCTGGAAGAGCGCGCGCCACTGTCCCTGCTGCGCCATCGTGATGCCGAAGATCACGATGCCGGAAGTCAGCATGTGCGGCCCCAGCTTGCTGATCGCCATCTGCCCGAGCTGGATCATGCCGCCGAAAATGCCCGCGAAGACGCCGCGCTCCGTGCGATGGAACCACGCCGCGTTGATCTTCACCATGCCCGGCGCGCCGAACGACTGGAAGTAGCCATTCAAGAGCGACAGCATCGCGAACGTCGTGAAGGTGCTGACCAGCGGCGAGAAGCCGAACGTCAGGTTGATGGCAATCGTGCCGATGGCGCCGATGAGCATGCAGCGCTTGCCGCCGATGCGATCGGAGATGAGCCCGTTGATGAGCTGGCCCGTGCCGTACGCAAGCGCCCAGATCGCAAAGAGATCGGTGATCTTCTGCGTGTCGAATCCGAACTCATCCCGCAGCCCCGGCGTGGCGAACCGGAAGTTGTAACGGCACATGTAGTACGAGGCGTACATGAGGCCCAGCGAGCCCCAGTTGATCCCGCGCCGACGCCGAAACCCCGGCGGGTGATGCAACATGAACCGATTGCCCGACGCCTCGCTCATGCGTCGTCATCTCCACCCCGGCGAACCGGCCGGACGGCGTCGACCTCGCGCGGGCGCCTCGTGTGGAGCTCGCTTCGCTCAGGCCGAATCCAGCCAGCTTAGCATTTCCTTGACGTTTCCTTCACATCAAGGCGGGCGATTGTGAAGGCAGTGGAAAACTGCGGGCGCACAGCCAACTCCCCGCGGCCAGCGGATTCCGGAGTTGGCTGTTCCTTATTAAGTGCCGACTGACGCATTCGTAATCCGCCGCAGCTTCCCATCTGCCACGTCGCAATACTGCGGCGCGATCAGCAACGACGGAGACAGCGTCTGCAGATCCTCGCGCTCTTGCGATGTGCCCGTCGGCGCCTTCGCCTACAACCGAGCCATCCCCGTACCCGGCGGCACAGCGCTCATCGCGCTCGGGCGCGCCTCGCAGCTCGGCCGCAGACGCCGGGCGCCCTGACGCGCCCTGCGTCCGAAAGTCCAGTCAATACCAGCCCTTGCGCACGCGTCCCGCCGATGCGACGCTTTTTCGTTGGAGCCCGGCAAGCCCGCTGCTAGGCTGCGATGGGGATCCGCCAAGCGCCGGCGGCATCGGTAGGGAGAACACGTCATGACCCGAAGAGCAGGAATTGCATTCGCATGCGCGCTGTACGCATGCGCACAATGCGCCCACGCCCAGACCATCTGGGACGCCGACGACGGCGACACCTTCTTCTTCCGCGACAGCTTCGTCGATGGAACAGACCCCGCGAACCAGGACGAAATCACACCAAACGTCCGCCTCGCCCGCGGCAATACACAACCCCTCTACAACGCGGCGCAGGAAGGATCCTGGAGCTTCGGCAGCCCCGCCGGAACGCTCTGGGCATTCTCCGACCTCAACGGCAACCCGTCATTCACCTACGGCGACGGCGCCAGCAACTTCGGTGCGCTCAACTTCGCCGACTTCACCTCCGCCCTCCAGACGTCCATCGGCAACCTCATCGTCGGCCGCCCGGGCGTGCTCTACATGACAGCAGAGAACACCTACGTGGACATAGTCTTCCGCGACTGGAGAGCCTTCGGAGGCGGCGGCTTCAGCTACGACCGAGCGATCCCCGCGCCCAGCGGCGCAGCGCTCCTCGCGCTTGGACTCGTCGCAAACGCACGACGACGGCGCTCCTAACGCGCACACAGTTCATCTCAGTTCAAGACAAGCAACGGCGCGGAATGAAGATTCCGCGCCGTCCTTTTTTCCGGAGATCGCATTACCGGCAAGCAGGCGTCGAACGCCCCAGTGGCGCACACGCGCATATCCCCCACGACCCACCTCATTCGATTCAACTGAACGATCTTCGCATTCGTCGTCGCGATCCACAAGAAGATAAGAACGATGCGCATGCTGACGCCATCGCATCCTCGCGACGCATTTCCCCTGCACACCCCCTAATGCGCTGCACGTTTGTCGCACAACAGTCGCGCGCACATTCAAGCGCGCACGGTCGCCTGCGCGCCGCGCACAGATTCACACAAAAGTTCTGAACGTTGAATCACCTTCACGCATCTCACCGAATCATCGTGGGCAGACGTTGACAAGGGCGCGCCGCCCTGGCGTCTGCCTGGAACTTGATTCCTCGGACGACACAGGGTCAGGCGGCTCCGCGCAAACCCGAGCCTCAAGCGCCGAGCGAATCGCACACGAAGGTAGGTGGAATATGTTGAATCGAGAAAGAGCAGGCTATCGGTGCGCGCTGATTTCGGTCACAAGCGTTCTCTCCCTCGCGATCACACCCGCTGCGTTCGGAGATCCAGCTGTACCGGACTTTGTCGCGCTCCCCACGCAGCCGATCGACAGTCAGACAGGATCCGGAACAGTTGAACCGCTGACATTCGACATCGCCGACTTCACGCGCGATGGCGATCTTGATCTCGCGATCTTCGTCGGGGAGACAGAGAGAGATGGGTACATCTTCTCGGGCGACGGATTCGGGGTCTTTGACTTCTCCAGTAGATTCAATGCGGTTCTTACCGCATCTGCATCCGTTGCAGCGCTCGTTGACTCCAACAACACGCCGGATCTCGTCACGGACGCGGTCTTCTCCGGCGATGACATCGGCGTGACACTCAATCTGGGCGACGGCTCCTTCAGCGACGTCTCCTACTCTGGTTCAGCGCCGGCGATCACGAAAGACCTCGCCGTCGCAGACCTCGATGGAGACGGATTCCTCGACGCGGTCACCGGGTCAACGTCCGGAATACTCGTGTTCTGGGGAGACGGAGTCGGGACTTTCGCAAACATGCCGCTGATCATCGGCGACACCGGCAACGTGCAGCACGTGGAGCTCGCGGACCTCAATGGAGATGATCTCTTGGACATTGTGGCGGCGCCCGGAGGATTCGGCGGTTCCAATAGTCCGATTCAGATCGCGTTGAACTCTCTGATCGGATTTCCCTCCCAGACCACGGCGATCTCAGCCTCCAACAGCAGGGCCTCCCGATCAATGAGTGTCGGAGATCTCAACGGAGATTCAGTCCCCGATATCGCAGTCCGATCGTCGTCTCTATTTGTCTACATCAACGATGGAACGGCAAGCTTCTCAGAACTCCAGGGACCAACTGGCTCGGGCGGCGTCACCGTCGACGGTGACGACCTCAAGATCGGAGATCTGAACGGCGACGACACCAACGACATTGTCCTCGTCGACACGATCTTTGGCGAAGTCGAGTTCGTGCTGAATGACGGCTCCGGAACCTGGTCGAATGCCTCTGTGACCAACTTCAACGCCCCGCAGCCCATCGAACTTCGACTCGCCGACGTCGACAACGACTCCGACCTGGATATCGTCACACTCAGCGGCACCGACGAATCGTTCTCGGTGTTCCTGAATCAGACTTCACCCGACGAACCCGGCGACTTCGTGCTCCAGACTCCCTTCGACGCCGACCCAGAGATCTCAAGCGATCCCTACTTCACCTGGCAGCCCGCACCCGGCGCGGCCGTCACATACACGTTGCAGATCTCGACTGATCCCGGCTTCAAGAACCCCGGTGCGACCGTCGTGAACGAGTCCGGCTTGACCTCCCCCTTCTACCAGCTCACATCGCCTACGCTCGCCGGCCTGACCGACCACTACTGGCGAGTCACGGCAGTGAACGACGTCGGCTCAACCCTGTCTTCCGGAAGCTTCATGTTCTCAACGCCGCCGACGCCGCCGATCATCGGCGACCTCAACGGCGACGGCTGCGTCGACAGCTCTGACCTCGGATTGCTCCTCGGCGCCTTCGGCGACGGCTGCCCGTAACCCAAAGGCCGCAAGGCCGCACACACAACATCGCTCATAAACAAGCGAAGGCCCTCACCGGACCAACCTCCGATGGGGGCCTTTGTTCTCGCCGTCTAGCGCGCACAAATGCCCCCCGAAGGACTCGAACCTTCAACCCGCTGATTAAGAGTCAGCTGCTCTGCCAGTTGAGCTAGAGGGGCAATGCCGGCCGCATCACTTCAAACACGCGCTCGAAATCCCGAATGCGCGCCCGCCGCGGGGCCAGACGGCAGAGTGTAGCACCCCTTCCCATTTCGTCCAGCCAAACGCAGCCGCCCTCCCGCGCTCGACCGCACGCCATCGCGCGCAGAAACCGTCCGCCCAGTCCCCCGCGCCCGCCGCCAGGCCGCGCTCGCCACCGCTCCTCCCCCGCCTCGGCAGCGCCGCCGGCCGCCAACTCCCCCCATCACCCAATCGAACCCCCATATTCGGGGTCTGTTCGCCCTGCTTCCATTGACATCCACCCCCTCCAGGACTACCTTCTTCCGCCTCCCGATCGGTGGGAGACTCGGAAGAAATCGGGGCCGTGGGCTCGGAAGCGGCGGGGTTTCAACCCCTCCACAAGCTGCCGCAGCCGCAGGGATGGGTGATGCCCCGGAGCCTTCTATATAAGGATGGCCGCTCGGCCCCCACCTGCCGCGCTTGCGGCAGGCGAGGCGCCTGCGACAATCCGCCTGTTCACGCACTTTCCATCGACGCGCGCCGCACGCGGCGCGCGACCGATTGATCCAGATCCGCTTCGCTGTAAGACTGACAGAGGTTCTCTCATGCATCCCACTCATCGCACCAGCTACGGGCGCTCCAGACGCCGCCGCAACCATCTCGCGCTGCGCGGCGCCAACACCGTTGTCTGCCCGAACTGCGGCGCGACGAAGCTCCCCCATCGCGCCTGTCAAACGTGCGGCTACGTCCGCCCCGGACTCCTGCTCAAGACGCGCGATGAGGCGTAAGCCCGGATGCGCCTCGCCATCGACGTCATGGGCGGCGATGACGCCCCCGACGCGATCCTGAAGGGATGCATCGAGGCGCTGGAGCGACTCAGCCCTGACGATCAACTCATTCTCGTCGGTCCCGCCGACCTCATCGAAGACGCCCTCCATGAGTACGGCGTCAGCGATGATCGTCTGATCGTCGAGCATGCGCCCGACGTCATCCACATGCACGACAAACCCGTCGATGCGGTCCGCAAGAAGCAGGACTCGTCGATGGTGCGCATGGCCCTGCGCGGCAGCCGCAAGGCCGATGATCCGGTCGACGCCGTGCTCAGCGCCGGCAACACCGGCGCCTGCGTCTCCGCCGCGACGATGCACATGAAACGCCTGCGCGGCGCCCACCGACCCGGCATCGCCGTCACGCTCCCGACCTTCGGCGGCCCCTGCGTCCTCTGCGACGCCGGCGCCAATCCCGAGCCGCGCCCGCTGCACCTGGCGCAGTACGGCGTGATGGCCGAGGCGTACGCATCACACGTCCACGGCATCGAGCGCCCCCGCGTCGCGCAGATGAACATCGGCTCCGAGGAAACCAAGGGCACCGGCATGATCCAGCAGGTGCGCGAACTCCTCGAGAAGACGCCGGGCATGAACTACGTCGGCTTCATCGAAGGACGCGACATCATGGAAGGCGTCGCCGATGTCGTCGTCACCGACGGCTTCGTCGGCAACATCGTCCTTAAGCTCGCCGAAGGCATGGCCAAGAGCCTCTTCACCGCCATCGCGCGTGAAGTGATGGAAGCCGATCCAAATCTCGCGCTGCAGTTCCAAGGGGTCATGGCGGACTTCTTCAAGAAGAAGGACTACCACGAATACGGCGGCGCGCCGCTCTTGGGCGTCAACGGTGTGTGCGTTGTGTGTCATGGCTCAAGCAAGCCCAAGACGATCGCCAACGCCATCCTCGCAACGCGCGAGCACGTCAACGCGAATGTGAACGAGGCCATCATGCGCCGGCTGGAGGAGATCGCCCCCGTCGTCGATCCCGGCGCGACGCAGGTCCCCACGAAAGAGATCGCATGAGCCCTCGAACCGCCGGCCAGTACGGAAGCGAAAAACTCGGTGTGCGCATCGCCGGCGTGGGGCACTACCTGCCCGAAGGCGAACTGCCGAACACATATTTCGAGACCATTCTCGATACATCCGACGAGTGGATCACGAAGCGCACGGGCATCAAGAATCGGCGCAAGTGCAACGTGGACGAAGGCGAATCCTGCCGCGTGATGTGCGCCGGCGCCCTGCAGAACGCCCTGAAGATGGCGCGCATGGAGGCGTCGGAGCTTGACCTGCTCATCATCGGCACATGCACGGGTGAATCGACCGTGCCGAGCGTGGCCTGCCGCGTGGCCGCGATGATCGGCTGCGAGGGCGCGGGCGCCTTCGACATCACGGCCGCCTGCTCCGGATTTGTTTACTCGCTCAACGTCGCGCACGATCTCATCAAGAGCGGCTCATATCGATCGATCGGCGTCGTCGGCGCGGACGAGATGAGCTCGATCATGGACTACAAGGATCGAGCCGTGTGCGTGCTCTTCGGAGACGCCGCCGGCGCCGCGGTTGTGCGCGCGACCGATGACACCACCAAGGGCATGATCTCCCAGGTCATGCACTCCGACGGCACGGCGTGGAAAGAGCTCTATCGCCCGCGTCACCAGTGGGATGTGAATCCTGAGACCGAGGAAAAGTCGATGATCGTCGGCAAGCTCCAGATGAATGGTCGCCAGATCTACAAGTTCGCAGTCTCGAAGTTCAGCGAGGTGATCGAGGAGACGCTCGAGCGGGCGAACATGAAGCCCGAGGACGTCGATCACTTCGTCTGCCATCAGTCCAATGCGCGCATCCTCGAGTCGGCGCGCGAACGCTTCGGGATTCCTGAAGAGAAGCTCTACATCAATATCGATCGCTACGGCAACACCTCGGCGGGCTCCGTTCCGCTCTGTCTGTCCGAACTCTGGAACGAAGGGCGCATCAAGGAAGGCGAGCGCGTCATGCTGCTCGCGTTCGGCGCCGGATTGACCTGGGGCAGCAGCCTCTGGCAGCTGTAACTGGAGCGCACGAGAAGCAAACGATGAGTTCAGAACAGGTCATCTTGTGTCCGGGACAGGGCGCGCAGTCCGTCGGCATGGGCCAGGCATGGTTCGACGCGTCCGCCGAAGCCGCGCGCACGTTCGGCGCCGCTGACGAGGTGCTCGGCGATCGCTTCGATGGGCGACGTCTCAGCGAACTCTGCTTCACGGGCCCCGAAGAAACACTCAATCGCACGGACATCGCGCAGCCGGCGATCTTCACCGCCTCAATCGCCTGCCTGCAGGCGATGATCGGGCGCGAGGAAATCGCCAGCCATCCGGTCGCGACCGCAGGTCTCAGCCTCGGTGAGTACAGCGCGCTGTGCGTCGCTGGCTCGATCACATTCACGCAGGGCCTCGAGATCGTGGCGCTGCGCGGGCGCGCGATGCAGGAAGCGGCGGAAGCCGTGGACAGCTCGATGGTCGCGCTGATCGGCGCTGAAGAAGAGCAGGCGCACGAAGTGTGCGAGCGCTCCGCCAAGGGCGAGGTGCTGGTGATGGCGAACTTCAACGCGCCGGGCCAGATCGTGCTCTCCGGTCACAGCGCCGCGTGCGATCGCGCCGTCGAGATCGCGGGCGAGATGGGCCTGCGCGCGACGAAGCTGGCGGTCGCCGGAGCGTTTCACTCGCCCCTCATGCAGCCTGCCGCGGATCGACTGGCGGCGGCGCTTGAGCGTGTGGAGATTCGTCCGCCGGAGTGCCCGGTGGTGTCGAATGTCACGGGCGTTCCGCACGGGACGGGTCCGGATGAGGGGAAGGATGTCTGCGATTCGATTCGCGAGCGACTGGTCGAGCAACTGCTGGCGCCCGTCCGGTGGGCGGAAAGCTGCCGCTGGCTTGCGGATAATGTGAAGGGTGAATATCACGAACTCGCCCCGGGCAAGGTGCTTTCGGGCCTGATGCGGCGCATCGAGCGCTCCATCAAGGTCGCCAACCACGACAAGCCAGCCGGTGACTGACATGATCAAAAAGAACGAATCCTGGAATCCGACCCCTGCTCGACTGGTCGCTCTCGCAGCGATGGGCGCGATGGTCTTCTCCACGGCGTGCAGCAAGGAAGAAGAGGCGCCGGCGCCGCAGCCGGTGCAGCGCAAAGCGGTCGTAAAGCAGGTTGATCCGCTTGAGAATCTGCAGCTCGATCCGCGTGTGCAGTTCCCGCGCGAGCGCGCTCCTGCGTCGCCTGAGCAGGCGAAGGCCGTCGCCGATCTGGCGAACGCCGTGGCGACGGGCGATGACTCCTCGCTCTCCGGCATGCTCGACCGACCGATGCGCGCCGTACTCGAGGACCTGGTCGCCAGCGGCGACTGGGGATCCTCGACCTCCGGCATCGAAGTCGTGCGCGTCGTCTCACTTGAGGGCGACGACACGCAGTTCTCCGTCGGGCTCGGTGTGCAGGATCCGGATGGCGCGTATCTGCTCGCGTGGGAAGGCCGCGCCGAGGGCGACACATGGATCTTCTCCGGCCTTGCGGCTGAGGACGTGACGGCGCCGCGCGCTTCGGATCTTGACGGCGCCTCGCTCGTCGCCGTCGGCGTGCCGACGCCGGGCTCGGGCTTCACCGAAGCCTCGGTCGAGGAGCTGCTTCTTCAGAAGCGCGCCGACGACAAGCAGAACAAGCGCGGCCGTCGCGGTCGCGGACGACGCGGCGGCGGCTCGCGCAGAGCGCCGCGCGGGCGCTGATTCACTACGAACTCTCAACAGGACCACGGACGCATGGCAACCACAGATCAGGACAAGAGAGTCGCGCTCGTCACCGGCGCCAGTCGAGGCATCGGCAAGGCGGTCGCGATGCGCCTTGCCGCTGATGGTCGCCATGTCGTGCTCGTCAGCCGCACGGAGGGGCCGCTCTCGGAAGTGAAGGCCCTCATTGAAGAGGCTGGCGGGAGCGCGTCGTGCAAGGCCGCGGACATCGGCGACGGCGCCGCATGGCAGAGCGCCGTCGAGGAAGTCATCAGCGACGAGGGTCGCCTCGACATCCTGGTCAACAACGCCGGCATCACGCGGGACAACCTGATGTTGCGCATGAGCGACGACGAGTGGCAGTCGGTGATCGACGTCAATCTTCGCGCCGCGTTCATCGCGTGTCGCACGGCGGCGCGATCGATGATGCGCGGCAAGTTCGGCCGGATCGTGAACATCGGCTCGACTTCGGGCGTGATCGGCAACTCGGGCCAGGCGAACTACGCGGCCGCCAAGGCGGGGCTCATCGGCATGACGAAGTCGATCGCCCGGGAGCTCGGCGGCAAGGGGATCACGGCGAATGTGATCGCCCCGGGGTTCATCCAGACGGATATGACCTCCAATCTGCCCGAGTCGGTGGTGGAGACCGTTCGCAAGTCAACAGCCTGCAGTCGGCTGGGAACCGTGGATGACATCGCGGCAGCGGTGTCTTACGTGTCCTCAGACGGCGCCGGATATCTCACGGGCCAGACCATTTGTGTCGATGGCGGCCTGACAATGTGTTAGAAACCCTGCTGGGACGCTCGCAAGGCCAGTTTCATTGGCGTTGTGGAGTCCAGTGGATATAGTGCCAACCGCCGTCGCCGGCTCTTTGGGGTGGTCCCGGGCCAGGCGGCAGATGACCGGAGAAGAAGTCGTGACCGAGCAAGAGATCGAAGCGAAGGTGATCGATATCGTCGCCGAGCAAATGAGCGTGGACAAGAACGAGATCTCTCGAGACACCAGCTTCGTAAACGATCTCAACGCGGACAGCCTCGACACGGTCGAGCTCGTGATGGAGCTCGAGGACGAGTTCGAGACGACGATCCCCGACGAAGAGGCCGAGAAGATTCAGACTGTCGGCCAGGCCGTCGAGTTCATCGTCACGGCCCAGTCGGCTGCGAGCTGAGACTCATCTCCCTCCGCATTGAATTCGGTTTCGCGCTTCTCGTCGGTCTCCCGCGCCACTGCGGCGCCGATCGACGCAGCGCGCCTGCGCCATGACAGCCAACGCGAACACATCCCGACGAATCGTCCTCACCGGCGCCGGCAGCGTGACCAATCTCGGTCTCGACGCCGCGTCCACATGGGACGGCATGGTCAGCGCCAAGAGCGGCATCACGCCCATTCAGGGCAAGTCGTTCGAGCGCTATGGCGACGCGTGGGATGTCACCATCGGCGGACAGATTCACGACTTCGATCCGACGTCGCGCCTCGACCCGCGTGAGGCGAAGCGCATCGATCGTTCGGCGCAGCTTGGCTTGTGCGCGGCGATCGAAGCCGTCGAGAACTCGGGCATCGATTTCGGGCGTGAGGATCCCGAGCGCTGCGGCGTGGTGATCGGCTCGGGCATCGGCGGCATCGACACGATCGAGACGGGCGTGCAGTTGCTGGACAGCAAGGGTCCGCGGCGCATCAGCCCGTTCACGGTGCCCAGGCTCATGGTCAACGCCTGCGCCGGGCATGTCTCCATTCGATACAACCTGCAGGGGCCTTCGTCGGCGCATGCCACGGCGTGCGCTTCGAGCGGTCACTCGATGGCGGACGCCTTCCACATCATCCAACGAGGCGAGGCGGATGTGATGGTTTCGGGCGGGGCCGAGGGCGCGATCACGCCCATCTGCCTGGCGGCCTTCATGACCATGAAGGCGCTGAGCGCCCGCAATGAGGCCCCGGAGAAAGCGTCGCGCCCGTTTGATCAGGATCGCGACGGGTTCGTGCTCGCTGAGGGCGCGGCGGTCTTCGTCCTCGAGACGGAGGAGCACGCCAAGGCGCGCGGCGCGACGATTCTCTGCGAGATGGTCGGCGCCGGCGCTTCGACGGACGCGGGTCACATCACGGCGCCGGACTCTGAAGGTCGCGGCGCGGCTCGCGCGATGAAACTGGCGCTTGCCAGCGCCGGATTGCAGCCGGGCGACATCGATTACATCAACGCGCACGGCACGTCGACGCCTCTGGGCGACTCGGCGGAAGTGCAGGCGGTGCTGCAGATCTTCGGCGACCACGCGCGCAAGAGCGCGGGCGGCAAGCTGCTGATGTCGTCGACGAAGTCGATGCACGGGCACTGCCTCGGCGCATCAGGCGGCGTGGAGACGATCGCGTGCATTAACGCCCTGCGTCTTGGCATGGCGCCCCCCACCATCAACTGCGACAACCCGGATGACGGGTTCGACGTTGACTTCGTCGCGCACAACGCGCGCGACGCGAAGGTGGGATATGCGATGAACAACACCTTCGGCTTCGGTGGACACAATGTGTCCTTTATTCTGAAGAAGTACGAAGGCTGAGTTCTCCTTTCAACTGATGTTCGGATCGCATGCGTTGGTGAGCGCTTGTTGCGGTGTTCGTGCGCGCTTGGTTCTCGAGGGTTGGAGGAGGGGTAGAGAGAGGAGCCCTCACCCCAGCCCTCTCCCGTTGGGCAACGGGAGAGGGGGCAGACGCAGGCGTTGGCCTCGGGGGATCGGCGCATTGCGTGCGCAGCGGGTCCGCGAGCGTTGGAGACGAGGTAGAGGGAGGAGCCCTCACCCTGCCCTCTCCCATAAACGCTGCGCGTTTCAGGGAGAGGGTGCAGACGCAAGCGTTGGTCTGGAAGATCTGCGTATTGCGTGCGCGCTTGGTTCCTGAGCGATGGAGGAGGGGTAGAGGGGGGAGCCCTCACCCCGGCCCTCTCCCACTCGGCTGCGCCTGCGCGGGAGAGGGAGGCGACGCAGGCGTGCTTTCGCGCACTCTGGGCATTGCGTGCGTTCGTCATCGTGTTGTCGTTCGCCCTGGCGGGCGGTTTCGGGGTTCTTCGGGCGGCCGGCGGATGCTGAGGCGGAATCGAGCGCTTTGGCGTCCTTGGGCGCTTCGGGCGCACGACTGATCGGCTGGCTGCCGGGTGTCGTCAGCTTGCGCTGACCGACGCGGGTTGGGGGCTTCGCTGTTTCGGTCGGGTCGGCCTTTGGGAAGCTCCGCCTCGGCGTTTGTGTCTTGCGGCGTCTTCGGCCACCGGTTGACTTGCCGCCGATCAGCTTCTTCGAGAGCGACCCTTGCGAATCAGGTGGGCCTCCACCATTGGGAGAGGCGTGCGCGTTTCGTGTGCGCAATCGGCGCGATGCGCGCGGGCGATTTTGCGCAAGTGCCTGTCGCACAAGGCGCAATATTTTTTTCACGGAGTTGTGATTTTCAAAATGGCGAGGTCACTTTGCGCACATGGGAGGCGTATATGCGCGCATCTGCGATCGGAGCGAAGGCGTTGGTTGGATGGGCATAACGCTGGTGTGCGCTTGTTGATTCTTGTGCGCTAGAGGAGGGATCGAAGGGGAGCCCTCACCCTGCCCTCTCCCATACTCGCTGCGCGTTTCAGGGAGAGGGTGGCGGAGGCGCCGCTTGTCGCAAGCGCGCAGGCCCTGCGCGCCGATCTCACCTTGGGTGGGGGATTGTGGAGATCTCGATCCGTGGTATGGTGCAGGCGCACCGGATTGAGGGATCCGACAGGAAAGTTGCAGAGTCAGACGCCGGAAAGGCACGCAGATGGTTGAACTGAGCCGTTGGAAGCGTTTTGTAGCTGCCGCATGCGCGATCGTAGTGTTGTCGATGACGGGGCCGATGGCCCGGGGCGGAAGCCCGCCGTCGGATGACTATGACTTTGACTTCGTCACGATCGGCGATCCGGGGAACCGGGCGACGCTCCCCGAAGAGGGGAATCCGCTCTTCGTGGACTCTCACGTTCCGCGGGGCTCCGTTGGCTATGTGTATCGCATGGCGACGACGGAGGTGACTGTCGGGCAGCATTTCGAGTTCGTGCAGGCGTATGCTCCGCGATACTTCGAACTCACGGGCGACACGATTGCGAGCCCGGACTTCACAGGCTTCAGTATTTCTGCCGGATTCAGCGGCACCTTCATCAGGCCGGGAATCTCGCCCGATCGTCCCACGACTATGAGTTGGGAATATGCCGCACGCTATGTCAACTGGCTGCACAACGGAAAAGCCGATTCCGTTGAGGCGTTTGAGACGGGCGTCTACGACACAAGCACATTCACGCAGAATCCGGATGGCACGTACAACCACCAGGAATCACATGCACCGAATGCGCGATTCTGGCTCCCAACGAGGGATGAGTGGATCAAGGCTGGTTACTGGGATCCGGAGAAGAACGAAGGCGAAGGCGGCTACTGGCTCTTTCCGAACAGTTCCGACATCGAGAGCGTGCCGGGACTGCTTCCAGAAGAAGGCGGCGAGCGGAACGCTGGCCCTGCCGGCAGTGTATTCCCGCTGGATGCGGGATCCTTTGATGATGTTCTGAGTCCGTGGGGACTTCTTGATATGGCCGGAGGTGAGGCAGAATGGACTGAGACAGTCGCCGGTGATCCCGAGCGACGCGTCTTGCTCGGTTCGCGATGGTCGCAGGATTCATACCAGGACGAGTTCTTTCCGCTGGATATCATCGGGTCAGGTATCTCTCGTAGCGCATTAATAGGTGGCAACGGGCTCAGGATTGCTGCAGCAGTTCCTTCGAGCACAGTCCTCTCGACCTTGATGGCTGGATCACTCTTGTTCATGAGGAGAAGAAGATGATTGTTGGTCGAAGATCAGTCTGTCAGGCTTTAGCCGTT
Source organism: Phycisphaerales bacterium (assembly GCA_028279375.1). GTDB lineage: Bacteria > Planctomycetota > Phycisphaerae > Phycisphaerales > UBA1924 > JANQNW01. The sequence continues at coordinate 35,646 of JANQNW010000015.1, read as the reverse complement.
GCTGCGGCACTTGGGTTAGGTCTGGGGAATGCGCAAGCTGCAGTCTACGCCTGGCTCAATTCCAACGGATTCATCACCATCGATGAAGTCGGGTTGCCCGGATCAAATCGATACAAAGTGACTATTCAGCAAGACGCCGGACAGGGCGGCGGACCGTGCCTAGTCGGTCTAGATTCAAACAGCACGACGGACGTAATCGAGGAGATAATCTTCGAGCAAGCAATCGATGAGAACATGGAATTCGTCGAAGGAATCTACACTCTTATAATCTATAAAGAGTTCGATTCGTCGACTCGATCTACGATCAGCGGAATCGAGTCGATACAGGTAGTTGAACCAACTACGACTCGTGTAACATTGAGCCAAATCAGCATTGCTGGTTACATCGGAAGTCCAAACCTCGGAGAGCCTCGGTCATTCCAAGTCTCCCGATGCGGTGAAATCAACATCGGCGGAAATTGGTATGCCGACGTGATCGCGAATGATTTAGCAACCGGCGTGGGACAGGACTTCGAATTGGCGCAAACGGATAGCTCGATTCTGGGCGGCGGTATCTTGAACAACTCCGGTGAGATCAACTCCGTTGTCGTAATGGGGTCCGTATCAGATTTCGATAACAGAACGCCTGAGATCTTTTCACCGGAGAGAATTGGTCAGATTCAGATAGAAGGCGACGCAACAATCCGCATTGGCTCAACCGGCGAGGGTTTTACGGGACATCATGATGTCGACTCCGTGGCGATCGGAGGCGACTTACTCGCTGCGCCGAGCGAAATGACAATGAAGAGTCTCCAATCGCTGGATGTCGCCGGTTCATTCTTCGCAGACGTTGAGATCGAGGAGCCCATGAGCGCTACTGCGCTCTATCAGATCGGGGGGACGTTCGATGCAAGTGGGTCGCTCGATCTCATGGGAACTGACGGTCTCGCCGGCCAGATCATCATCAATCAGGCAAACTCATCGTCCTCGTGGGATGGCGATATCAAAGTCAACGGCGCGTCCCTGTCCGGAGACGAGTACATAAACACCGCCGCCTCACTCGGCGGCGGCAGCGTCGGGCTGGCGCCGTTCAAACTGCACGAGGAATCCTGCGATCCGGTTGATTCGTCGGCAGTCTTCCCCGTTTCAGGCGAGTATCTCGCCGGCGGCGCGCTCGCGCGTCAATACGGGCCTGTGACATCGACGGACCTCAGTCAACATGCGCCCGTGACCATCAAGCGCCGGCATGTCAACTCCGCCGGAAGCTGGGATGACGTCACCGGAGACCCGACGGGCGACGGCTTCACATATTCATTCGATGAACAAGATCGAAGCCTTCGAATCCACAACGACCCATCGTCAGAGTTCAAGCTGTGGCAGAACTACGACTATGAGATTCGTCCCGTGCGCAGCGGAAGCGGCGCGCTCGTATGTGACGGCGTTACGGGAGCACCGCTCGTGGGCGTTGATGACGCGACGGACGAGGGTTATGTATACGCCTTCACCGTGGCGACGTCCTGCCCTGGAGATCTCGATGGGGATGGACAGGTCGCAGCCTCCGACCTGGCGATCGTCGTCGGGTCATGGGGACCATGCCCGAACCCACCTCCTGCGCAATGCACGTCCGATCTCTCCGGCGACCGGGACGTCGGCGCGGTGGATCTCGCGAATGTGCTGAGCTACTGGGGTCCCTGCGGCGGCGCGTCGATGATGATGGGCGGCGGAGGCGGTGGTTCGCTCGCATCCTCCGCAACTCAGCAGAGCGCGCAGTCAACAAGTGGAACGCCAGCTCCGGCTGTCCTTCAGCAGCTCGGGTTCAGCACGATCGAGGCGTACGACTCGTACATCTCGGGCCTGACGCAGGCGCAACTCAATGCGCACATCGTGGATCTGCTGGAGCTGCTGATGGAGGATTAGAGATCGCGGCCTGATCCATCTGCAGCCCTCTGCCCGACCTCGCCGATATCCGGGTATGGACTCGAAGGTCGAGGGCATTCTGAGGCTGGAGGTGCCGATCGTCGTGGTGATCGGCGAGACGGAGATGCCGACGGACGCCGTGCTGGCGCTGACGCCGGGGTCGATCGTCGAGTTGCCCAAGAGCGCCGAGGAGGAGCTGGAGCTGCGGGTGAACAACAAGCCCGTGGGATCCGGGGTGGCCTTCAAGATCGGCGAGAACTTCGGGATCAAGCTCTCCTTCGTGGGCGACGTGCGGACGCGGATCGAGGCTCTCGGGCCGGTGGGCGTGGCCATCGAGAAGGACGAGGAAGAGCCGATCTCTGATGAGGACGCCGAGGCGCTGGCGGACGAGTTCGTCGCGGCCCAGGCCGAGGAGTGAGCGCGCCGCGCTCCTCCGGGCGTCGGCGACGCGCCTGAAATCGAAAAAACGGGGTTGATGGGCCATTCGACGGGGTGTGGATGATCCCTCGGAGTCATTTTCTGCGCTTGTGAAAAGAAGGCGGAGACTGCACCATGCCACGACCACGGCGCGGCATGACGCCGCCGACGGGAGACACGCGCGATGAGTGACGACCAAGGGCCGATTCCTCCGCACGAGGAGCCAACGACCCCCGGCATCGGGAGCCGAGCCGAGATGAAGGCGGAGGAGCGGCGCCTGGACGCGCCCTCGGGCAAGGCCACCGGGTTGTTCCAGACCCGGTATCGCGAGGTGACGATCAGCGCGATCATCTTCGGCGTGATCGTGGGCGCCGTGATGAATGCGGCGATCACGTACGCGGGTCTGAAGATCGGCTTCACGATCGTTGGCAGCGCGATTGCGGCCGTGCTGGGCTTCGGCGTGCTTCGCGGCGTGCTGCGGCGCGGCACGATCCTCGAGGTGAACATCGGGCAGACGATCGGCTCGGCGGTGAACACGCCGAACTCGGGCGTGATCTTCACGGTGCCCGTGCTCTTCCTGATTGGCATTCCACTTGTCGAAGGCAAGACACCGAATACGAACTTCTGGCTCCTGACGCTTGCGTGCGTGACGGGGGCGATCCTCGGCGGCGCATTCATCGTGCCGTTGCGCAAGCAGATGCTCGATATCGAGCGTCTGCGTTTCCCCTCCGCGACGGCGGTCGGCGCGATTCTGAAGTCGCCCGGCGCAGGCGCCAAGAAATCGGTCATCCTGCTGATCGGCATCATCGTGAGCGCCCTGCTTGCGGCGCCGCACCAGCTGTACGCCATTGAATCTCTGGCGTCGCTCGATGAGCTGGATGAGCTTGTCTACAACGAGAAAATAAGTTTCGAGGACAAGATCCGCACGGAGATGATCGCTTCGTGGATCGACCAGGAGTCGGCGCCGGAAGCCGTCTACGCGCACGGGCGATTGCAGAATGAGCTGAAGCTTGCGCGGGCGGACCTGCAGGCGAGCCGCGCGACGGGGATTGATCCGAAGCAAGTGGACGCGGTCGAGGCCTTGAAGGATCGCGTGGCGGAGGCGAAGGTCTCGGCGCTTCGGTCGATCAATGATGAGTACGCGGTCGGCGCTCACACGATCAACGGCTACAAGGATGAGCTTGCACGGCGGGCGCTTGCGGCTTCAGAGGGCTCCGCCGAGTGGGGCGACCTTCGATCGAAGAAAGCGGACTGGGCGGGCAAGCCCATGTTCGGCTACTCCGATCTGAATGTTCGCGCGGGTCGGGAGGTCGATGACACCGCCGGCACGGTGGACTACGCGTACAACGGGCTCGGCACGGAAGACGAGGTGCTGACGCGCGAGGTCGATCGCGATGGCAACGGGCGGCCGGACCTGCTCATCGACAATACGAATATCGACGCGGGGCGCATTCTCGGCTTCCCGCCTCATGCGCAGCTGCTCTTTGCGCTGGCGCCCTTTGCGCTCGGCGCGGGATACCTGACGGGCCGCGCGGGCCTCTTCGTGCTCGCGGGCGGCGTGCTGGCGTATCTGGTGATCAACCCATTCCTGTATTCGATGGGATGGATGCCGGACACGATCAGCTCCGACCAGGCGCCGGGCTTTGGCTATGGCGGGATCAACCGGCCGCTGGGCATCGGGCTGCTGCTGGGCGGCGCCCTGATGGGCGTGATCGCCTCGGCGCCGGCGATCAAGGAAGCGCTCAAGAGCATCGCCTCGGCCGGCGGCGGCAAGGCGGCGAAGGATGAGCTTGGCATCGGCGTGCTGATCGCGGCGGTGATCGTGTCGGCGTTGTTCCTGTATGGAGCGGCGTACTACGTCGGCGGGCGAGCCGTGAACACGACGGATCCAGTCTCACAGCGCGTGCTCATCGACGTCGGGGCGACGCATGAGACAACGACGGGATACACGCTCGGCTTCGAGACCGAAGCGTCGCGCGACATCTTCGTCAACGAATGGGACGACGCTCAGCGACTGGCGTATCTCGAGACGATCAAGGCGAGTCGCCCGGGCATTCTCAAGAAGTTCGGTCTCGGCAGGCCGATGCGGGCGTTGATCATCGCGCTCATCGGCGCGGGATGGATCTGGTTCGCAGGCATCATCATCTCGCAATGCACGGGTATGACGGACTGGTCGCCGATCTCGGGCATGGCGTTGATCACCGTCGTATTGGTGATGGTGTTAGCAGGTGTCGGCGATCAACTCGGCGCAGTGATGATTGGAGCGGCGCTCTGCGTCGCCATCACCTGTGCGGCGGACATGATGGCGGATCTGAAGACGGGCTATATCGTCGGCGCCCAGCCGAAGCGTCAGCAGACGTTCGAGTTGATCTCGACGGGCATCGGGCCGGTGATCTCGATGATGGTGCTGCTGCTGATTGCGGCGGCGAACATTGAGAAGTTCGGCATCGCCATGGGGCCGGGCACGGATACGACGGCCCCGCAGGCGCAGGCGCTGCAGGCGATCATCACGGGTGTTCGCGGCGAGAGCATGCCTTACATGCTGTACGGGCTCGGCGCGCTCGCCGGCGCGCTGCTTGGACTCGGGTCATTCTCGGGGCTGGGCGTGCTGGTTGGTCTTTCGATGTATCTGCCGATGAACTACATCGCGACGTATGGCGTCGGCTGCATCATCAATATCTGCATCGCCAAGTGGAAGGGTCGAGGCTGGGCTGAGGAATGGGGCGTGCCGCTGGCGGCGGGCTTCATCGTCGGCGACGCCCTGCTCGGACTGAGCGTGAACTTCGTCGTGCTGTTGCAGAGCTAGGGGAGAAAGAGCCATGAAACTGATTGGGAACCTGCTCCTGACGATCAGCCTTGTCACCGCGATGCTCAGCGCGGCGACGGCGTATCTCGCGCCGGTCTCGCTGAGTGACGACGCCTTCCGGGTCGGCGAGGACGACTTCGCCCGCCTCGCGGGCGGCGCGGGGATCACGCCGATTACTGATGAAATGCGCGCCGACGTGCGACGTGAGTACGACCGGGGTGAAATCACCGCTGAGCAATACACGGTGCAGCGGCGCACGCCGGGGCCACTGATCGCGTCGGATCTCGACACGGATGGCACGATGGTCACGCCGGAGCGTCTCGAGGAGCTTCGCGCGACGAACGCGAACGCGATTCAGCTCAAGAAGTTCTCGTTCAGCCGCTGGAAGTACTGGTGGGTCTTTGCGCTGTCGTCGGTCGGGCTCTTCGTGGGTTCGATGATGGTTCGCGCGGCGACGAAGGCTGAGATCGAGGCTGCGGCGCCGAAGGAAGGCGCGCCGGAAGAGGAGTCGCCGGAGGCGGCGCTTGCCGCGATCGGCGGGATTCTCGAGGGCCTTGCGCGCGATCTGCCGATCACGGCGAACGAGGACGATCGCCTGCACATGATCATCGAGCGCCTGGACGAGGCGATGAAGCTGCACATCATGCCGTTCATCGATGCGCGCCCGGCGCTGGTGAACAAACTCCATCTCGGCGGCTACGCGGAGCTCATGGATCGCTTCGCCGCGATGGAGCGCCAGGTGAATCGCGCCTGGTCTGCTGCGGCGGACGGCGTGTATGAAGAGTCGATCGACTGCATTCACAAGGCGCTCGATCTGCACGCTGAGACGCTGACGAAGATGTAGGCGGAAGCGCGCTGAAGCCGGAAGGCGAAGCGCGCACAACGTCCGGACATGTTTTCGGCAATTCCTGCCGTCTCAATCGTCGTTATTCATGCGCGCAACTCCCTTGCGTTGGGCATTTTGCATGAGCGCGCGCAAACTCGGTGTTTTGCGCTGGCAGTCGCGTGCGCGCGATTTAGAATGCGCTCATCGTTGTAGCTCATCCGACTTGTTGTCTTCCTCATGAGGGAGTTTCGAAGCATGCGAGATGATCCACCGAAGAGCGTAGACGGGCAGCGCCGCCCCGAAGACAGGCGCACGTGTCGTCACGATCACGCGAGTCGCGACTGCGACTGACGGCCTGGCCCTCGACAGCCTTCGCACTACACGCACGCGAAGCCAACAGGGCGCCGCGACACCTCCCCATCACCGGGACGCGGTCAACGCTCGCAACAGACCAAGCACTCAAAGAAAACCCCCCGGCCAGGAAAGCCGGGGGTGTTTTTCTTTTGAGTTTGGATCGAAGAGATCAGATGTCTTCGCGGCGCTTGCGCTCAGCTGACCAGAACCACCAGTCACACTGATCGCGCGGCAGCTCCGGATCGCGCGCCTGCGCGATTGCGCAGGCGAAGACATCCTCGCAGCAGCGATCCAGAGGCTCGCCGCGCAGTTCGCAGAGGCGGTCGAACAACTCCTGAGCGTTGCAATCCGCAAGCTCCTGCACGCTCGACACGCCGAGCAACTCGAAGTCGTCCATCGTGGCCGGTCCAACCGAACGGAGATCGATCAGCCGGCGCTCGCCAGTGTTCTTCGGCATCTCAATCAACATGATCTGCTCCTCTTGCGGAAGCAGGAGCGCCCTCGCCCCCACGCGAGAAGCGCCCACCACCTGTCCATCCCATGATAGGCGACCTGTGCCTCCGAATTGTGAGCAATTCGTGAAACTTCGGCGCGCATCGATAGTCTCATGGGCGACGCCATGGTCTCGGGCGCCCGCGCTCCTTCGGTCCTCTCCATGACGAGCGATCCTCCTCCATCCGGCGCCCGCGCCAACATTCCCAGGGTCGATCTCGACCTCGTCGATCGGGCCAACCGGGGCGACCAGAGCGCTCTCTCGCAGCTTTACGAGCGTCATCGCGATTACGTCGCCCGTCTCGCCCTGCGCTTCACCGGCGATCGAGAGGATGCGATGGACGTGCTGCAGGAGACGTTCATCTACTTTTTCGGACGCTTCCCGGGCTTTGAGCTGCGCGCCAAGCTGACGACGTTCCTCTATCCGGTCGTGCGCAATTGCGCCCTCTCTCACCGGCGCAAGAAGGCTCGGGCGAACCCCGTTGATCCGCAGTCGCTGGATATCGCGGCTCACGCGCCGAACGAGACGGGGTGGGAGCTCGAGACGCTGCATGCCGTGGTGCGCCTGCTTCCGGAGCCCCAGCGCGAGGTGGTGCTGATGCGATTCGTGGATGACTTCAGCATGGCGGAGATCGCCGAGGCGCTCGAGATCCCGCTGGGGACGGTGAAATCCCGCCTCCATCATGCTCTGAACGCCCTGCGTGAGGATGAGAACACGAAGCGCTATTTCGACCGGTAATCCCGCCTCCCTTGCCGCCCGGGCTTCTTTTTCGAAATCGCGTGAACCCCTGCTGAACCCGGCGCACTTCACCCCCAGAGAACGCACCCATGCGCGACGACACGAACAACCCGACCGACTTCGATTCCGGCGAGGCGCCGGAGGCGCTGATCTCGGATCTGAAGCGTCTGTACCAGGACGATCTGCGGATTCCGGAGGCCGTCGATCGCGCGATTCTCGATTCTCTGCATGAAGCGCCGGCGCCGATTCCATGGCGCTCAGCGAAGCGAATCTGGTGGACGACCGGCATCACGGCGGCCGCGGCCGGGCTCACGCTCATCGTGTGGCTGCAGGGTCAGCCGACGCCGCAGGCGCCGCCGCCACCGAACACTGCTGATCAACTGGCTTCCGGGGATATGCGTCAGCGCAGCGCATTCCAGGCGCTCGATGCGCCGAGCATGCTCGCTGAATCTGACGCCATGGTCGCGTCGGTGAAGGAAGACGTGGATGGCGACGGGCAGGTGAACATTCTGGATGCGTTTCTCGTGGCGCGAGCCGTCGAGAGCGGCGAGTCGCTCGACCCGGCGTGGGACATGACGGGCGACGGCAGCGTGTCGATGACGGATGTGGATCTGATCGCCAACGCGGCGGTGAGTCTGAGCCGGAGGTCGCTGCAATGAAGTTCCTGCTGATTCTCTTGGTCTCGATCCTCGCGGCAGGACCCGGCGCTGGTGACACCCAAGAGCGCGACGAGGCGCGCGCGACATTCGCATTCGCGGGCGAGCCACGTTTTGAAGCGGTGGACATCTTCGTCGACGCGGGCGACGCCTCACTTGGCGCCTACCAAGTCGAGTTGAAGGGCATCGAGCGCAAGGAAGCGAGAGTAGGCACGGCGTTCGTGAAGATCGTCGGACTTGAGGGTGGTGATCATCCTGCGTTCGGTGATGCCCCCTACTACGACCCGGAAGCGCTGCAGGGCGGGCGTGTGATCGTCGCAGCGTTCAGCACAGCTGCGGATCTTCCTGCGGGCAGGACGCGCGTGGCGCGCGTGCATGTGATGCTCGAGGGCGCGGGCGAGCCGGCATATGAACTGAAGATCGAAGCCGCGGCCGATCGCGGCGGCAAACCAATACGAGCGCAGGCATCAACGGAACGAGTCACAAAGGAACAATCCGAGGGGACTGATCAATGATGAGAGCAACGAAGTTCGCGATCGCGGGTTCTCTGATCCTCGCGCTGGGCGTGACGCTGTCGGCGATCGTGGTCGGCTGCGGCGGGTCGAACTATGGGCACATGAGCGAATCGAGCACCGTGCACGCACCTGCCGGTGAGGGGGGCGTTACCGCCGATGCTGACGGGCGCGTCGGCGGCGAAGCGGGTGAAGTGCGCTTCGATCCATCAGTTGCGATCGCCGAAGAGGCATTCAGGCAGGCTGCAGAAGAAGATGATTACGAGAGTTCATTCCAGACGAGGCGAGAGCCCGGAATCGACTTCAGAACGAAGTATCTCGAGCGCAAGCGCGACGTGGAGATCAACGCGCAGGACGAGCGGAGCAAACTCAGCCAGGGGCAGGTCAACTTCGCCAACTCAGTCACTCCGGATTCAGGGTTGATCGGAACGGTCTCTGTCGACGCCAATGGGAATGTTGTCAATGCTCCGGTCCGCCCGCGAGCATCTCGGCCAGCCTTCCCAGCGTCCAGGGATTCGATCAAGGTCATCGCCCGTCTCGACCCTGACGAAGAACTCTGGGTCATCAGCAAGTCATCCGACGTGGACGCCGAGCGCGAGCGTCGTGTTGGCGCCGAGGACGCGGTTCCGGGCGCCGGGGCGCTCATGTGCATTCGGCCCAGCATCGAAACGCCGGTCGCGGCGCCTCTGAAGCACACCGAGGTCTCCGCTTCCATGAGCGGATACATCTCCGCCGTCAATGTGCAGCAGCAGTATGAGAATCCCTTCGATGTGAAGATCGAGGCGGTGTACGTCTTCCCGCTGCCGCAGAATGCGGCGGTGAGCGAGTTCGTCATGACCGTCGGCGACCGGAAGATCCGTGGCGTTGTGCGCGAGCGCAAGGAAGCGGAGCGGATCTACGAAGCCGCGAAGAGCCAGGGGCATCACGCGAGCCTGCTGACGCAGGAGCGGGCGAACATCTTCACGCAGAAGGTCGCCAACATCGAGCCGAAGAAGTCGATCGATATCGACATCACGTATTTCAACACGCTGGCGTACGCGCGCGGCGGCTACGAGTTCGTCTTCCCGATGGTCGTTGGGCCGCGATTCAATCCGGCGGGGTCGGCGGATCCGGTCATCGCGTCGCCGCGTGGCGGGCATCCGGCGCCGGCGGGATCGACGCAGGTGCAGTACCTGCGCCCTGCTGAGCGCACGGGTCATGACATCGGTCTGACACTGAATATCGACGCCGGCGTCGAGATCGAGCACATCCACAGTCCTTCGCACGCGATCGAGACTGAGACGATCGACTCGACGCGGGCCGTGGTGAAGCTGTCGCGCCTCGATTCGATTCCGAACAAGGACTTCGTGCTTCGCTATCGCGTGGCGGGCGAGCGCGTGAAGACGGCTTTGATGACGCATCGCGACGAGCGCGGCGGGTTCTTCACGCTCCTGGCGTATCCCCCTGCCGAGCTCGAGTCGCTGGAGCGGGCGCCGATGGAGATGATCTTCGTCCTCGACTGCTCGGGCAGCATGAATGGCGCGCCGATCAAGAAGGCGAAGACGGCGATCAGCCGTGCGATGAAGAAGCTGCGTCCGGATGACACGTTCCAGATCATCCGCTTCTCGAATAACGCCAGCCAGCTGGGCCCGTCGCCGGTGCTCGCCACGGCGCAGAACGTGGAGCGCGGGCTCAGCTATCTCGACGGGCTCAGTGGCTCGGGCGGGACCATGATGATCGAGGGCATCAGGGCGGCTCTCGACTTCCCGCACGACGAGCGCCGTCTGCGATTCGTCTGCTTCATGACGGATGGCTACATCGGCAACGAGGCGCAGATTCTCGGGGCGGTGCACGAGAAGCTCGGCGAATCGCGCATCTTCAGCTTCGGCGTGGGCTCATCGCCGAATCGCTTCCTGATGAACCGGATGGCGAAGCTGGGCATGGGCGCCGTGGCGTATGTGGGTCTGAATGACAACGCCGGCGAGGTGATGGATCTCTTCTTTGATCGCATCAGCCATCCGGCGCTATCGAACCTGTACGTGGACTGGGGCTCGATGGAGGTGACGGATGTGTATCCGCGCCGCACGCCGGATCTCTTCGTCGATCGCCCGATCATGCTCACGGGGCGATTCAACGGGAATGAGCCGACGACGATCCGCCTGCGCGGTCGCGCCGGGGGCGAGTTCCGCGACGTGCTGATCGAGGTCGATCCGCGCGAGTGCGAGGGACGACACAAGGGCATCCCGAACGTGTGGGCGCGCACGAAGATCGCAGATCTCGCCGACGAGGCGACGTACGCGATGAGCGTGGACCCGGCGGAGGCAGCGCGCATTCCGATGGCGATCGAGCAGACGGCTCTTCAGTTCGGCCTGGTGAGCGCGTACACGGCGTTCGTCGCGGTCGACTCGCTGTCGCAGACGGAGGGCGCGTATGGCGTCAGCGTACAGCAGCCGGTGCACGTGCCTGAGGGCGTGAAGTACTCGACAACGGTGGGCAGATAGGCGAGCGCACGGGCCTCTTCGAGACCCGATTGAACGGGCGACAAACGCCTGGGTCAGCGCCCCGGAATAGCGGATTTCCGGGGCGTTTTTCGTGCGCGCGGGGGATCGCTCGGGGAGGCCGACGTGTCTCGAAAATCCCTTGGAATTGGTTTGCCCAACGTCCGGATACGGAGTAAAACGGGGGCCGTTCAGCACAGAAGGGTTGTCAGCACGCACTGCTGGACGGAGTTGAGTACGAAGCATTAGGGGAAGCAGGGGTTTGGAGAGGGACGAGCCGGTCCTTGAGTAAGACCGTCGTCCGGAATCTTCAGCCTGACGAAATCTGGGTTTTCCGCTTGTCTCTGCGGTGTCCGTATGGACTCGTCCGAGGAGATGCCCGGCGGTTTCGTGTGCGCTTGTTGACGTGAGCGCGCTCAGGCCGATGGTCGCAGGAACAGGCGTTGGTGTATTGAATGCGTTCTCCCGTCTTCATTGACGTGTCGCGGGAGAAGGCCTGTGCCGCATCAAGCTCCTACTTGATGCATGGACATTTCACGAGGGTCGGATTCAGGCTCGGGGCCGTGCTCCGGTGTCGGGCTGTTGGTCTGATCGGGAGGAGTTGACTATGCACTGCAGGACTCTGTTCTGCGCAATCGCGGGTGTCGCCATGGCGGCTCCCATGGCTCGCGCGGGACCCACGTTTGAATTTGATCTTTCGAGCCCCCTGAGCAAATCGCTTGGGCCGGTCGCTCACCAGGTCGGAATCCTGAGCTGGAACGAAACGCAGTCTGTTCAGACGCGTTCGGACTTCGCCTGGGTTCAGATGCGGGAGCAGACTCGGTCTCAGCAGATCTCCAGGGAGACGGATGTCGCGCTGAGCGACAAGGTTCAGGCGGCGACGGCGCTGCCCGGACCCGGCTCCGCGGCTCTCGCAGGCGCCGCCTTTCTGGCGGCCGTCGGACGACGAAAGCGAGGCTAGATCCTCGAATTCGGATTCGACGATGAATCCAAGACTCTTGACGTCTCGAAAGAGACGTGTGTGATGTGGCCCCGACACTCACACGCACAATCCAAGCACTAAAAATAGACGAGGCCCCCTTTGTTGCGGAGGGGGCCTCGGTCCTTTTTGATTTGTGATGTCGAACCGGCGCGAGGCCGGCGCCGGATCAGAGTGTGTCGACCTCGCCCAGCAGGCCGTCGATGGCCTTGTCGAGCACCTCAGGGGTGTCGTAGGCGCCGTCGGTCAGCCCCTGGCGGGCGCGCTCGATGAGCTCGGCGCGCACCTCAGGGAGGTCCTTGAGTCTGCTGCGAAGAAGGGCGAGTTCAGAGAGGTCCAACTGATCGGTCTCCGTCTTGGCTTGTCCATTGACATGGCCCGTCTCAGACGCATCGAGACGAACCGGATCCCTGCCCGGAGGGGCGAGTCGATTGGAGGAAGGGATAGGTGTGATATCTGACATGACGCCAAACTCCACAGTTACAGAGTCGGGGTGAGGAGGTCACAGCAACGACGTCAGCCCTGGACGCACCCGTCGCACGGTCTTCGAATTACGCAGCACCAGTGTCCGCCACCCGGTCTTCGAAACCCCTCGAATCACCTGCCCCTTGCAGGGACTGGCGGGCACACCAAGAATATCGACGGCACGCGCGCAAACGCTTGAACCTTTGGAATTCCGCGACCCCCGCATGCAAGCGCATGGAGAGCAATGACTTACACGCCAATTCACGAGCGCAGACCGATCCCATTCATCTCCCCTTCTCCGGGGATTCTGGCCGGGGCCCGGCGCGCGTTCATCTCATCGCTGGTGATGACGGCGTGCGTCCTCCTCGTTTCCTGTGCCTCAGGGTCGGATTCGGGTCGACGCAGCGCGCAGGATCTGCGCGATGAGGGACGCGAGGTCTTTGGGCGCGACGCCGGCGGCGGGGCGCTGGAGCCCGGGCGGCGCGGCGGGCGCTGGACGATCGTGCTCGCCAGCTTCGGCGGCGACAGCGCCTTCGAGCGCGCCCAGGCCTTCCTCATCCAGGTGCAGCAGAGCACGAACCTCCGGGACGCCTACGTCGCGGAACGCCCGCGGGGCGTGATCGTCGCCTACGGGGGCTACGACGCTTATGACGAGCCCCGGGCGGTGCGGGATCTTGAGCGGGTCCGGACGACGCAAATGCAGGGGCGGAATCTCTTCCAGCGCTCGTTCCTCTCGCCGAACTCGACGGCCATCGGGCGGGGTTCGATTCCGGAACTGAACCTGGCGACGGTGCGGGAGCGCTTCGGCTCCTCGGCTCGCTACACGCTGCAGGTGGGGGTGTATGAGAGTCCGGATGCGAGGGAGGCGGCGCGCTCGGCTGAGGAGGCGGCGGTGGCGCTGCGGCGCGACGGGGAGCTCGCCTTCTACTACCACGGCCCGACGCGCAGCATGGTGACGATCGGCGTCTTCAACGATGGCGACTTCAACATCGAGACAGGCGAGATGAGTCCGGAGCTGTTAGCGGCGCAGCAGCGTCATCCGAACAACCTGCTCAACGGCATGGGTCTGCGTGAAACGATGCCGGGCGGACGCACACGATTGCAGCCGAGCCAACTCGTTCAGATTCCCTGACTTGCGCTACGCGCTTTGATCGCTGTTCCGGGGAACGACCGAAAACCCACAAAAAAAGGGTAAATACCTCTTGCGAGCGCACGCGTCCCCACTAGGATGCTTGGATCTCGGCCGGAGTCTTTGCACAGGGCGCCGCAGAACGAGATAGACAATCAAGATTGTTCGGATGACACCGGGCTTTCGTTGCGCGCCACTCCTACCACCATCCTGCGCACGGGGTTCGTCGTCAGTCGGACGATCGGTTTCCTGCGGTTCCTGCATCGCGCGCTTGAGGCGAATGCGGGATGGAGCCGTTGCGCAGGCAGAAGTGTCGCCGTCATCTTCACTCTGCGCACAACGCACTCCTTCGCGAAAGCGAACGGCCGTCTCGTGAAAGCGAGGCGCGCCGTTTTCGGTCACGGTTGCATCAGAGGTCTGGGGCGTTGTGTCGTCCGCCTCTGTTTGCGGACAAGTAAGAGGGACAGCCACCCCACTCCAAAAGACTTGCACCGAGGTGCAGCGAGTGACCGCCAAGCCGCCCGACCGCTGGAGACAGCTGCGGGCGGCCTTTTCGTTTTGAGCTAGACGTTCGGCTCGCGCGCGGGGGCGAGCTGGCCGGCGTAGCGCTGGCGGAGGGGTTCGGCGATCTTCTCGAGGAACTCATCGACCTGGGCCGGGGCGAGGCCGACGTAGGCCGCCGGGTCGAGCATGGACTCGAGATCGACGCCATCGAGCAGGGGCTCGGCGCGCAGGCGATCGATGAGATCGTTGGGCAGACCCTGATCCTTGACGACCAGACCCGCGGCCTGGGCGTGGCGCCGGATCGCTTCGTGCGCCTCCTGGCGATCTCGCCCGAGCTTGACCGCCTCCATCATGAGGTTCTCTGACGCCATGAAGGGCAACTCGGCCATGAGGTTCGAGCGGACCGTGGCTTCGTGGACGACGAGGCCGGAGGCAACGTTGTGCAGCAGATCGATGGCGCCGTCGAAGGCGAGGAATGACTCCGGCAGGCTCAGCCTGCGATTGGCGGAATCATCGAGCGTGCGCTCGAGCCATTGGGTCGACGCTGTATTGAGTGGATTCTGCGCCAGGGACATGACGAAGCGGCAGAGACCGGTCGCGCGTTCACAGCGCATCGGGTTGCGCTTGTAGGGCATGGCCGAGGAGCCGATCTGCTGGTCGCCGAAGGGCTCGTCCACTTCCTTGCGATTGCAGAGGAGGCGGATGTCGTTGCAGGTCTTGTGGATGACGCTGGCGGCGGCCGCGAGCTCCGAGAGCACGAACGCGTCCACGACGCGGGGGTAGGTCTGGCCGGTGAGGAGATAGCGCTGGTCGGGCTGGAATCCGAGCTTTTCGCCGACGAGTCGATCCAGCGCGACGACCTTCCGGGCGTCTCCCTCGAAGAGATTGAGGAAGGAGGCCTGCGTGCCGGTGGCGCCCTTGACGCCGCGCAGGCGGAGTTCATCGCGTGTGCGCTCGAGGCGTTCGAGACAAAGGCTGAGGTCGTACGCCCAGCCGGCGGCACGCTTGCCGAGGGTCGTGGGCTGGGCGGGCTGGTAGTGGGTGAAGGCGAGGCAGGGAAGATCGCGGTGGGCGCGTGCGAGATCGGCGAGGGCGTCGATGGCGCGGGCGCTCTTGCCGCAGATGAGGTCGAGGGCCTCTCGGAAGAGCATGAGCTCGGCGTTGCAGTTGACGAACTGGCTGGTGGCGCCGAGATGGATGATGCCGCGGGCGGAGGGGGCGCGCTCGCCGTAGGCATGGACATGGGCCATGACGTCGTGGCGGAGGGCCTTCTCGTGAACGGCGGCGCGCTCAAAATCCTCATCGGTCAGGTCGAGATGGGCGCGAAGTTCGGCAAGTTGCTCGTCGGTGATGTCGAGCCCGAGTTCCTGCTCAGCCTCGGCGAGCGCGAGCCAGAGCCGACGCCAGGCGCCGAACTTGCGTCCGGGGGACCAGATGCGCTGCATTTCGGGTGAGGCGTTGCGTGTCGCCAGCGGCGACTCGTAGGCAGACCAGCGATCCTCGCTCGTCACGTGTCGATCCTGGCGCTCTCGCGCCAGCCTCTTCTTGATGGTGTCGGGTCAGGAAGCGAAGGCCCCCTGTCACGCTGCACAGGCGACGCGGCCGATCGTATCGCATGGTCCTTCCGATCGCGCCGAATCCGGCCGGGGATCGGCCTTCGCGTGTGTCACGACCGATTCCGGCAGCCGATACTCTTGATTGCGTGATGTCCGAGCCTCATGAGATCGATCCACCCGAGCGCGGGGACCCTGCTGAGGAGTCGCAGGACCCCGATCGCGTGGACGAGTTGCTCGTGGCGGCGGCCCAGCAGGGCGACCAGGCAGCGCTGGGGGAGTTGCTGCAGCGTCATGATCGCCTGATCTTCGCGGTGAGCCTGCGCATGCTGGGCGACCGGGAGGTCGCGCGCGATCTCTCGCAGGCGTGCATGCTCCGGGTGATCGAGAATCTGCACCAGTTTGACGGGCGGGCCCGCTTCAGCACCTGGCTGACGCGGGTGACGATGAATCTCTGCCTGAGCCACCTCCGGAAAGAACGCCTGCGTCGGCATGCCAGCCTCGATGCGGGCGGATCGGGGGAGGAAGGCCCCTCACTTTCGGCCCAGAGGGAACAGATTCGGGAACCCGGGCCTGCGGGAGGCGTCGAAGAGGAGGAGCAGTTCGGTCGTCTGGAGGGGGCGATGTCCCGCCTGGACGCCGAGCAGCGCGCGATTCTGATTCTCCGGGATGTCCGGGGATTGGATTACAAGCAGATCGCCGAGGTGCTGGATGTGGCCGTGGGCACGGTGAAGAGCCGTCTCTTCCGGGCCCGCACAGCGCTTCGCGAGGAAATGGAGCGATCCGGCCCCGATGTCTGACCCGATGAACACACCTCCGAATGAAGAGCGCCTGCTGGCCTGGATCGAGGGCGAGATGTCCCCCGAGGAGGCGAAGGCGTTTGAGGCGGAGATCGCCGACGACGAGTCGTTGCAGGTGTTCCTGCGCGGCGCTCGTTCCGATCGCGCTCAGCTTCAGTTCTGGGGTCGCAGCGCGGCGCTCTCTGCGCCTGACGATCTGCTGACCGAGGTGTACGCCCGCGCCGAGCGTCGGGCGTTGAGCGAGACATTCGGCGGGGCCGCCAACGAGACGGATGACGTTGTCGCGACGATTGGCCGGCGCCCGCTTTTTTCGGGCTGGCGCGTTGGCATCGCCGCGATGTTCCTGCTGGCCGCGAGCGCAGGCGTGACAGTCACTGCACTGCGCTCAACCACGCCTGCCTCGCGCCCGGCCCCCGTCGCAAGCGCTGACGACGATCAAACAGAGCATGAGCCGGTCGCCTCGATGGCGGACGCCGGCGACGCCGCGGAGGAGACGCCCGAGCCGGGCGCGCAGATCGCGATGCGCAGCGCCGATGAGTCGCTTGACGCGAGGCCGGTGGTCTCGGACGGCTCGCGCGGCATGGGCGCGTTGCAGGGACGACGATCAGCCGATGGCGGAAGCGCAGGCGAGTCTGCACGCACGACTGCGCCGACACTGACGGACGAGGACCGCGATGAGGCGTTGCGACTGCTCGGCGAAGGCCGACTGCTGATCGTGGCGTCTCTGAGGGAGGACCGCCCGCAGGTCTTCTCACTGCATCAGGTCGTGGCCGCGACCGGCGACAGTGTCGCGTGGACAGACGTCGAGGGGAGGCGTCTGTTCGCGTCCGCCGGAGGCGTTCTCGCTTGGAACGGCGTCGGAGCGCCGGCGCCCGGACCGGCGGCTGAAGGTGAGCCGGCGCTGGAGGCGCCGGAGGAGCTGCGCATCACGATGCATCGCTCGCCGGAGGCGGTGAACGCGTTTCTGGATGTCCTGGTCGAGCACTGCGTCACGCTCGAGGTGCGTCCGGCGCTGGAGGCGCTGCCGATCCCGGCGCCGTCGAATCCCGACGATGTGCTCTGGTGGAACGCCTCAGCTACTCACTGGTCCGGCCTTGGCGCCGGGCGTGTTCTTCTCGAACGGGAGTAGCGGCCCGCCACGTTCGCTGGCGTCTGGCGCCTGGCTCATGCGCCTGATGCACACGGGATGGCATTTCATCATGCGTGATCAATGACGTCGCAAGGCGTTGACGCGCGCGTGCGGAATCGGCGCGGCCATCATCGGGCCAGATGAGGCCGGGGCTTCCCGACGTCATCGATGCGCCCTGGGCGCGACGCCGTCGCTCGATCTCCATGAGCGCGACGATGCATGCAGGGAGGAGAATCAGCGCCAGAACGGAGAGCAGCAGCAGCATGGGGGCGTCGGAGATCGTGTCGGGGCGGGCGCTCCAGAGGAGGACGGCGCCGACACAGAGACTGACAAACCCGACGACCACGAGCATCATCTGGCGACCAACGACAACCATACGGCGCATGCAGCGACCCCTTCGGAACAGATCAAACCAACACGCTCATTGAGCACGCCTGTGAGTCAACCTGGACTCACCCACCCCTTCGCAGCATCCGACGCCCGGCGTTTTCGATGGGTCCGCCGTTCGACTGGCAACGCACAGTCAGGGTCCCGGACACGCTAGCAGCGCAGGCGCCAGCGGACCGAAGATTCGGCGCCTGTGGACAAGAAGTGGGCATCAGCGCGCCGGGCGCTTGTGGGCACAGGCGCTCAGGGGTATCGTCCGATCGCTGCACTCATGTATTTTCCGCCTACCAATGCGCCTTCGCCAGAGTGTTCGGGACCGACCGTTCGAGCGCGGCGCGGGCGCGCTGACAGGCGACCATAGCTTGCGCGGGCTCGGCGGCGCGCGCGCGCTCCTCATTCGCGCATTTGCTGCGCTGATCCTTGCGCTGCTTGCCTTCCCCGGCGCAGCGGCCGCGCAAATCGACGACGCGGGCGCCATGAGTCGCTTCAACGGGCGCATGGTCTCCCGGATCGAGCTGATCGGCCTCGAGCGCGAGCCCCCTCAGCTCGTGCGCAATCAACTCCGCACCAAGGAAGGCCTCCCGTTCGATGATCAGATCATCAGCCAGGACCTCCAGCGCATCAACCGCCTGGGCAGGTTCATGCGTGTCTTCCCGCGCGTGCGCGAGGAGGCCGACGGCACGCTGACGGTGATTTACATCCTCGAGGAGGCGCCGATTATCGAGGCTGTCCAGGTGACGGGCAACAAACAGCTGAGCGACCAGGAGCTGGACACGGCCGTGCGACAGGCCGGACTCGTGATCGGCACGCCGGTGGATGAGTTCTCCCTCAATCGCGCCAGACGCAATATCGAAGACCTCTATCGCACGAAGGGCTATTACCAGGTCGAGGTTGGCATCGACCAGGATGAGCTGCCGGACGGCATCATTCTCTTCCGCATTCGCGAGGGCGAGCGCGTGAAGGTGACGCGCATCCGATTCGACGGCAACATCTCCTTCACCGACCGGCGCCTGCGCACGCAGATCCGGACGAAGGTGCAGGGGATCTTCCGCAAGGGGCCGCTCGACAACGAGACGCTGGACGCCGACATCGCGGCGCTCATGCGCTTCTATCGCGACCAGGGATATCTGGACGCTCGCGCCGACCGCGTCGTGACGCCGAGTCCGAATGGGCGGGAGGCGATCGTCACGTTCCTGATCGACGAAGGTTCTCGCTACACACTGCGCGACGTCACGCTTGAGGGCGGCGCTCCGGATGCGCCGCTGCTGTTTTCATCTGAGCAAGTGATCGGCCTGATGGAGATCAAGCCGGGCGATGTGTACTCGTCCAGCGCCATCCGGCGCTCCATCACCGCGATCCGAAATGCGTACCACCAGCTCGGTTATGTCGACGCCACGGTCCGCTCGAGTGAGATCCGGGATGTGAACGCGCCGCGCATCGAGTTGCTGCTGAGCATTTTCGAGGGCGAGCGATTCATGACTGGCGAGGTCATCGTCCAGGGCAATGACATCACGCGCCAGAATGTCATCCGGCGCGAGATCCAGGTGCGCCCCGAGCGCCCGCTCGATTCCACGGCTCTTCGCGACTCCCGACGGCGCCTCACGAGCACGGGCATCTTTCGCCCGCCCAGCCCCCTCGAACCTGACGAGGGTGTGAACGTCACGATCCAGAACGAGCAGGCCGAGTATCCCGGCAGCCGCGATGTGCTTGTGCAGATCGACGAGTTCAACACGGGGCAAATCAACTTCGGCGCGGCCGTGAGCTCCGACTCGGGCATCATCGGAACGATCTCCGTCGTGCAGGAGAACTTCGACATCCGGGATACGCCGGATTCGCTGGGCGAGTTCTTCACGGGGCGCGCGTTTCGAGGCGGCGGTCAGCAGTTCGACCTGACGCTGGCGCCGGGTTTCGAGCTGCAGACGTATTCAATCAGCATCACGGAGCCGGCGCTCTTTGAGTCGGACACGTCTCTGACGACGGCGCTCTTCTTCCGCGAGCGCGAGTTCGATGATCACGACGAGCAGCGCTACGGCGGACGAGGTCGCATCGGGCGTCGCTTCGGCGATCGCTGGGCCGGCGGCATCACGATTCGGTACGAGGTGGTCGAGCTCTCGGACATTGACAGCGACGCGCCGACGGATCTCTTCGAGGTCGAGGACGCCAACACCGTCATCGGCATCGGGTTTGCCGGCACGCGCACGACGGTGCCGCCGGCGGAGCGACTTTCACCCAGCCGCGGCGCCCGCACGGAGATCAGCGTCGAGCAGGTGACAGGCGACTTCGACTTCACGAAGCTGAGTTTCGAGCACGAACTCTGGATTCCGATCACCGAGGACTTTCTCGAGCGGAAGAGCGTGCTCTCGCTCCGGACGCAGGTGCGCTACAACCCGCAGGAGGGTGAGGCGCCCATCTACGAGCGCTATTTCCTGGGTGGCCGCAGCTTCCGCGGCTTCGACTTCCGGGGCGTCTCGCCGCGGGGCGTGCGCGCGGACAATGGCGAGCCCAGCGACGACCCGATCGGCGGAGACTTCTCCTTCTTCCTTGGCGCCGAGTATCTCCAGCCCATCTGGGGCAACGCCCAGGGGCGGGCGATCCTCTCTGGTGTGGTGTTCGTGGACTCGGGCACGGTGCGGGAGGAGTTCGGGCTGGAGGAGTATCGCGTGAGCGTGGGCGTCGGCGTCCGCCTGCTGCTGCCCATCAGTCCGGCGCCGCTGGCGTTCGATTTCGGCTTCCCGATCAAGGACGAGGATGACGACGAGGACCAGCTCTTCAGCTTCAGCATCGATTTGCCGTTCTGAGCCCCCCCAGTCGTGGGGGAGCGGCCGATTCGGGGGAGCGGTCGGCATACGAGGCTGCCGCTATCATGGTGTTTTCGACCCTCGCGATGTTGTCAGAATCCGCCACGGGCGGGATGGAGACAGGGTATGCGCAGCAAGAGCGCTGGAATTGGTCTGGTGGCCGCGGCCATCGTCGTCGTCGGATCGGTTGCCTGGCAGGCGGGCGCCAACAACGCCGCGAACAACTTGCCGGCGCCGCCGCGCACGGCTTTCGTGAACCTCGAGAAGGTGATCAACGAGCTCGAAGAGCGAAGTTCGATGGAAGCCGATCTGCAGGCCTTCGTGAGTTCGCGCCAGGAGAAGATCAACGAGATCCAGGCGAACGCGAAGATCGCGGCCGATGAGATCGAGATCATGGTTCCAGGCAATGACGCCTACAGGACCAAGGTCGAACAGTTGGCCATGTTCAAGGTGCAGCTCGACGCGGAGCAGAACTTCGCCCAGCAGCGCATCGAGGTGCGGCAGGGTGAGATCATGTCCCATCTGTTCGGGAAGGTGCAGGAAGCGGTGACGCGGATTGCGGAACAGGAAGGGTATGACGTCATCTTCAGCAACGACTTCAACATCGCGCTGCAGCCGGGCGGGAACACCGGCGTGATGCGCCAGATCGCCGTGCGGCGCCTTCTCTACGTCAACGACTCCTTCGATATCAGCGACCAGGTTCTTCAGCTCATGAACAACGAGTGGAAGGCTGGGGCGAACTAATCGTTCCGCGCAGGGAGCGGGGCTTCCTGCGCCGAGCGCCTCTTCTATGGCCCAGTGCGCTACAACTGCAGACCTTGTGATGACGACGGGCGCGGTCGCTGCGAAGCTCGGCGCCGAGCTTGTCGGGCGCGATGATCTGCCGCTGACGCGCATGGATACGCTCGATCGGGCGGATGCCCAGACGCTGAGTTTCATTCGCGACAAGAAGCACGCGGCGCTGTGGGCCGAGAGCGCCGCCGGCGCCGCGATCATCACGCGCGATGTCGAGGCTGCGGGCCATGACCCTCAGACGCGGGCGCTGCTCATCGTGGACGACGCCGATCACGCGCTGATTGATCTGCTGCAGGTCGTGACGCCGCCGACGCGCATGCCGGAGGGCGTGCATCCATCGGCGATCGTCGACGCGAGCGCGACGATCGGCGACAACGTTCGCATCGGCGCGGGGGCCGTCATCGGGCCGGAGTGCTTCATTGGCGACGACACGGTCATTCATTCGAGCGTGACGCTTGGGGGGCAGGTTCGAATCGGCGCGGACTGCGAACTGCGGTCCGGCGTGACGATCGAGGATCGATGCGTTCTCGGGGATCGCGTCCGTATTCACGCGAACACGGCGATCGGCGCTGACGGCTTCGGTTATCACCCGGATCTCTCATCGGGATTGCCGGTGCATCGCAAAGTGCCTCACGCGGGCGCCGTGCGCATCGAGGATGATGTCGAGATCGGCGCGTGCACATCGATCGATCGCGGTCGATTCGGCGACACGCTGATCGGCGCGGGCACGAAGATCGACAACCAGGTGCAGATCGGGCACAACTGCGTCGTCGGCCGGGCGTGTCTCATCTGCGGCGTCACAGGTATCGGCGGATCCGTCACAATCGGCGACGGATGTGTTATCGCCGGCGGTGTGGGCGTCGCGGACGGACACACGATCGGCGCCGGCGCGACGCTCGCCGCGAGAGCGGGCGTGATGAATGATGTTCCCGCCGGTGAGTCGTGGTTCGGGTATCCAGCGGATGAAGCGAAGCGCGCATTCCGGTCGGAGGCCGCGCTGCGCAGACTTCCGAAGACAATCCAGGAGATGAGAGAGGCGATGCGAAGGATCGCGCGCCTGGAGGATGCGCAGGGATGAGCACGAACGGCGTGAAACAGAAGCAGCGCACGCTCGCCGGCGAGGCGACGATCAGCGGCGCCGGACTCTTCAGCGGCGCGCCGGTGACGGCGACCATGAAGCCGTCGGACGACAGCACGGGCGTGCGCTTCCGTCGCGTGGATCTGCCCGGCGCGCCGGAGGTTCCGGCGCATGTCGACTTCGTCGTCGATCGACCCAGGCGCACTGCGCTGCAGTCGGGCGAGGCAGTCGTCGAGACGGTTGAGCACTGCATGTCGGCGCTTGCCGGGCTCGGCATCGACAATGCTGTTGTCGATCTTGACGCGACGGAGCTTCCCGGCGGCGACGGCTCGGCGCGCCTGTTCGTGGACGCGATTGAATCCGTCGGCGCGGTCGAGCAGGAGTCGTTCCGTCGTCCGATTGTCGTGACGGAGCCGATCACTGTCGGCGACGAGGGCGCGACCGTGGCCGTGCTTCCCAATGACGCGCCGGCGACGGATTACGTGTACGACCTTGACTACGGAATGTCTTCTTCACTTGGGCGACAGGCATGCGCCTTTACGCTCGAAGCCTCGGCGTATCGCGATCGCATCGCTTCGGCGCGCACATACGCGACGGCTGAAGAGGCGAAGGCGCTGCAGGATCGCGGCATGTGCACGCACCTCACGCCGAAGGACATCCTGGTCATCGGCGACGACGGCCCGATCGAGAACAGTTTCCGGTTCGCGGATGAGCCGGCGCGTCACAAGCTGCTGGACCTGGTGGGCGACATTGCGCTGACCGGGCGCCCATTGCGCGGCCGCGTGGTGGCGACGCGTTCGGGGCACAGCCTGAATCACCGGATGGCGCGCGAGCTTGTGAAGCTGGGAAATGCACAGGACTCACCGGATGGCGGCGCCCTGGCGCCGGCGATGGACACCCGGCGAATTTTGCGCTTGCTTCCTCATCGTTATCCCATGGTGCTCGTGGATCGCGTCGTCAGCATGGACGGCGATCTGAAGGCGGTCGGCATCAAGAACGTCACGATGAACGAACCGTTTTTCCAGGGGCACTATCCCGAATCGCCGATCATGCCTGGAGTGCTCATCGTCGAGGCCATGTCCCAGCTCGCGGGACTGATGTTGAGCCAGAAACTGGAGCGCACCGGCAAGATCGCGGTGCTGCTCGGGCTCGAGAACGTGAAGCTGCGGAAGCCGGTGACGCCGGGGGATCAACTCGTGATGGAAACGCAGGCTATTCGCGCGACCAGCCGATTCGGCGAGGTTGATTGCAGGGCGTTCGTCGGCGGGAAGCTCGTCGCCGAAGCGCAGGTCAAGTTCATGATGGTCGACGCGGAGCAGGACTGAATGAGCATATGCGCCACAGCTGAGATTCATCCGACGGCCATCGTCGATCCGCGCGCCACCGTCGGCGAAGGCGTGAAGATCGGCCCTTACGCGGTCGTCGGACAGGATGTCTCCATCGGCGCTCGCAGCGTCATTCACAATCACGTCACCGTCCATGGCCCGACGCGCATGGGCGAAGACAACGTTCTGTATCCATTCGCCGTCGTCGGCGCCGAGCCGCAGGACCTCAAGTACAAGGGCGGGCACACGGAGCTCGTCATCGGCGATCGCAATCGCATTCGCGAGCACGCCACGATTCATCGCGGCACGGAGCTCGGCGGCGGGCGCACCGTTATCGGCAGCGACTGCCTGCTCATGGTCGGCATTCACATTGCGCATGATTGTGTCATCGAGGATGAGGTCGTGATCGCCAATGGCGCGATGCTCGGCGGACATTGTCTTGTCGAGTACGGCGCCACGATCGCCGGCGGCGCCGGTGTGCACCACTTCGCGACCGTCGGCATGCTCTCGTTCGTCGGAGGCATGGCGCGCATCACCAAGGACGTCGCGCCCTTCCTCGTTGTCGAGGGAAGCCCCGCGGAGCCGCGCAAGGTGAACACCACCGCGCTCGTGCGTCGCGGGTGGTCGGTGGATGACATCGAAGGCCTGCGCGGCGCCTTCAAGATGCTCTTCCGGAATCCGGATGAGCCGATGCAGGTGAGCGTCGAGAAGCTTCGCACGACGCCCGGCCAGAGCCGCGCCGTGCTCAAGCTCTGCGACTCACTGGAGCGCATTCATCTGGGCGTGCATGGTCGTGGGCGTGAGGCGCATCGCAGCGCCGAGGCGCCGCGCAACAGCTGACGCCCCCTTCCGTTCTCACTCACCACGCTTCCACCAGTCCGGTGCGATCGTCGCGCGCCCTGGGCAGCGGTCCGCGCGCCAGCTCGTAGCGGGTGATCTGCGGCGGGCAGAAGAGTCTGAAGTCCAGCCCGGCGTCGCCCATGCCCCGGCAGATGCAGAGTTGGGCGTCGCCGATGCGAAACAGGCCGGCGGCCTGTCGCCTGGGCATCTCGCTCGAGGTGTACGCCGCCCATCGGCCCGGCAGGCGGAGCTGGCCGCCATGGGTATGGCCGGCGAGGACGATCTCGGCGCCGAGGCGCATCGCTCCGGGCGCGACGCCGGGGTGGTGGACGAGACCGATCGTGAGTCGTCCCTTCTGGCGGCGGGCTCGGCAGGCTTCCGCGGCGCGAGGCCAGTCCTCGGGCCAGTTGAGGGCGAGGAGGCTCAGCGGGAGGTCTGGGAGATGGTGGAGACCGTCGTCGAGCCAGCAGACGCGGGGATCCGGGGCGTATTTCGTGCGAAAGATCTGGGTGTCGTGATTCCCGAAGACGCCGAAGACTCCGAATCTCGTTCGGAGGGCTTCCGCGACTTCCAGGAGCACGGTCCGTGCCTGGGGCTCATCGCCGGCGTAGCTCATCCAGTCGCCGGTGATGACCGCCAGATCGGCCTTTGTCCTTGCGAGGGCGTTCGCCAGGCGCTGGAATCGGGGTCGATTCCGACGGACGTGGGGGTCCGTGAGATGCAGAATTGAGACGCCTTCGAGGGCCTCTGGGAGGTCTGGATGGCGGAGCCGGATTCGATGGAACGGATCCGGGGTGCGAAAGGCTGTCTCGGGGGTGAATCGAGGCACTCTGGGGCGGAGGATAGCGTTGCAAGATCCGCCCTACTTGCGATACTGAGCGGCCGTCGGGGGTTTGCCCAATCAGCCGCATGTCTACGGAGGCCAAGTTCAATGGCCAAGATGTTCTACACGCTCGAAGAGGCCGCTGCGAAGCTCAGCGTCAGCGAGGACGAGATCCGGGAAATGGCCGCCAGCGGCCGGATCCAGGAGTTTCGCGATCGCGACAAACTGATGTTCAAGGTGGACCAGATCGACCTGCTCTCGTCGGACGATGCGGATGACCAGGATGTCGATCCCGCTGACATGAGCAGCATGATTCCGTTGGCAGACTCTCTCGCCGGCGACGCGCTGGACCTTGCGGACAGCATCGGCTCCGGCGACCTGAATCTCGACACGGGCGCACCGGAGGCTGGTCTGTCAAGCGGATCAGGCCCAGCGATCTCGCTCGGCGACAGCGGTGTACTCGGCGACTCCGGCGGCGATCTGACCGGCAGCGGCGAACTGGGTATTGAAGAGAATCCGAAGCAGAAGACCGGCGTCAGCATCTTCGACGCCGATGACGAACTCGACTCCGCCGACGCGGGGGCCGACACGCTCGTGACGGACGACGGCATCGGCGAACTGACGCTCGAATCCGTCGGCTCCGGCTCGGGCCTGCTCGACCTGACGCGCGAGAGCGATGACACATCGCTTGGCGCCGTCGAGTTCCTTGATGATCTCTATTCCGACGAGGAGTCGGCGAACTCAGCCGCGGGCGCGAGCGGCCTCTTCGAGGGTGAAGAGGAAGACATGTCGAGCCCAGCGGGCATGGCGCCCGCGATGGCGGGTGGTGGAGCGATGATCGCGGCCGAGCCTTATGACGGTCCGGGCAGCGGTCTGGTCGGCGGGCTTTCGCTGGCGATGCTCGTCGCGCTGCTGGTCGGCATGATCGCGGTCATCGGCGGGCTGATGGAGATCGGCGACAACACGCTTTCGCAGCTGCTGTCGGACCAGTTCATGATCATCGTCGCGGCGCTTGGCGGGCTTGCGCTCGTGTGCGCCGGGATAGGATTCGTCCTCGGGAAGAAGTCCTGAGGGGTCGGCGTTCGTCGCCGCCACAATTGATTCGTGACGCAGGATGCGAGCGTCCGCTGACTCGGCCCACGGGGGGCTTGAGAGGTCAGCGGAGGCTTCCGCGCGTTCTGCCGGAGATTGCTCGTCACATGGGCAGAGTCATTCGAGAGAATCACCTCCGCGGTCGCGCCGCGCCACGTGCGCTCCGTCTGACGCTGATCAGTCTGGCGTTGCTGGCGATCACCGTGCCGCTGGAGGCGTGCTCCTCCGGCGCCAAACGCCGCCCGCGCGCTTCCAATCCGGTCACCGTGAATCGCGATGAGCCGGCGATCCTGCGCGGCGTCGTCGAGACAACAGCCACGCTGCGCGGCACCGAGTCGATGCTCGTCTCAGGCTACGGCGTCGTCGTGAATCTGAACGGCACCGGCTCGGCTGACGTCCCCACCGGCGTTCGCGCGCTCATGGAGCGCGAGATGACCAAGAAGGGCGTCGGCAGCGAGGTCATGGGCAACGGCTGGACGACGCCGACGCGCATGCTCAACGACAAGAACACGGCCGTCGTCATGGTGCAGGCGATCATTCCGCCGGGCGCCCAGGCCGGCACGCGCGTTGATGTGATCGTCACGGCGCTGCCTGGCACGTCGACGACGAGCATCGAGGGCGGGAGGCTCTGGACGACGGATCTGCGCGCCGGCCTCGCCTCGCCTGCTTCGCCGGACACGCCCGTCATCGCGACGGCCAGCGGCGACATCTTCATCAATCCCTTCGCCGACCCAGCCCAGGATGGCGAGGACGCGATCAATCGCAGCACGGGACGCGTGCTCGACGGCGCCGAGGTGATCAAGAAGCGCGAGCTCTTCCTCATGCTCGACACGCCTTCGCACGCGCGGGCGCAGTCGGTCGTCGCGGCGATCAACTCGCGCTTCCCGCGCGGACCCTACGACTCGACGGAGGTCGCCGTCGGTCGCAGCGAAGAAGCGGTGGAGATCAACACGCCGCGCAAGTACATCAACGACACTGAGAAGTTCATCCCGCTGATGATGGCGACGCGCATCGATCAGCGTTTCGCGCAGGAGCATGCGCGCCGGTACATCCGTGCGTTGAAGGAGTCGCCTGGCCTGGCGCAGCCGCTGAGCTGGCGTCTCGAGGCGCTGGGCGAGAGCGCGATCCCGCAGTTGCGTGATATGTACACGTATCCGGAGGCGCGCCCGCGACTTGCGGCGCTGCGCGCCGGCGCTCGTCTCGGCGATGCGCTCACCATCGATCCATTGATCGATCTCGCCGAGAATGGACCATCGGCGATCCGCGCGGACGCAATCGGCCTGCTCGCGGACGCCGACACGAGCACTGAAGTAAGCCAGGCGCTGATGCGCCTGGTTAACCAGAATGAGATCGATGTGCGCGTCGCGGCCTACGAGGCCCTGGCGCGCCGGGGAGACGCGGCCGTGCGCCGTCAGCGCGTCTCGGGCAAGTTCTTCCTCGACCAGGTCGAGTCGACGAACCCGATGGTGTACGTGAGCCAGATCGGCGAGCCGCGCATCGTGCTCTTCGGCACGGGCGCCGAGCTCAGTCGTCCGTCGCTCGTCTTCGGCTGGGCGGACCGGCTGATGCTGGCGTCGGAGTCCGCGCTGGACCCGGTGCGACTCTACTACCGCGACTACAAGACGGGCCAGACGACGAACACGACGATCGATCCCGATCTCTCGCGCTTCATTCGATTCCTTGGGCACGATCAGACGCCGGAGGACCCGTCGCCGGGCCTTGGGCTCTCCTACTCGGAGGTGGTCGGCGCTCTGTATGAGGTATGGAAGGGCGACGGCATGAACGCCGGATTCGTGGCGGAGCAGGACAAGGTCGCCGCGGAGATGATGAACTCCATGCGGCGGATGTTCGACGCGGATCGCCCGGAGTTCAGCGAGGATGAGCTCGACGAGACCGAGTTCGCCCAGCGCCAGCAGGACCGCTCGCTGGGGATCGACGGCGAGGGCGACGAGGATGGCGAAGAGGAGGAGCGGAGGATCTACGTTGTGCCGCTCCAAGGCCCCAAAGAGCCGAAATAAGAGGATGTGGACAGGCGCCCCGTTCTGTTGTGCCCTGCCCGACCGGGGGTCATACTGCCCCGATCGCGCGGCGCAGCGGCGTGCGCCCGGTTCGACCCGGCTCATGGACGAGCCGCATGAGGATTCCCGCCTGGTGATCGCCGGCGACGGGACGAAGACATGGAGGTCTCATCCTTGATGCGTTTGGCCAAGATGACGCTCGTCGGTTTCAAGTCCTTCGCGGACCGGACCGAGTTCACGTTCGACGCGCCGATCACCGGGATCGTCGGACCGAATGGCTGCGGCAAATCCAACGTGGTGGATGCGATCAAGTGGGTGCTCGGCGAGCGCTCCGCGAAGTCGCTGCGCTCCAAGGAGATGGCGGACGTCATCTTCGCCGGCAGCGCCGGCCGCAAGCCCACGGGCATGGCCAGCGTCATCCTCACCTTCGACAACCCGCTGATCGACGACACCGAGCCCGCCTCCAGCGCCGCCTCCGAGCGCATCGCGCTGCACGAACTCGGGCTCGATGACGAGTTCGGCGACGGCGACGCGGAATCGAACGTGAAGAACAACGGCGTCCGCGCCACACGCGCGCGCGCCCTGCCCATCAGCACCGAGCAGGTCGATGTCGAACGTCGGCTCTATCGCGACGGCACGAGCGCCTACCTGATCAACGGCAAGAAAGCGCGCCTGCGCGACATTCGCGATCTCTTCCTCGATACGGGCGTCGGCGCCGACGCGTACTCGATCATCGAGCAGGGCAAGGTTGACTCGATGCTGCTGGCGTCGCCGCAGGAGCGGCGCACGATCTTCGAGGAAGCCGCGGGCGTCGCGAAGTTCAAGGTGCGACGCATCGAGGCGCAGCGCAAGCTCGAGCGAACGGAAGTCAATCTCGTGCGCGTGCGCGAGCAGCTCCAGTCCACGGAGCGCCGCCTGCGCATCGTCAAGGGGCAGGCCGAGCGCGCACGCAAGTTCAAGACGCTCGACGTGGAGCTTCGCGGCCTGAAGATGGCGCATGCGTTCCACCTGCATCACGAGCTGCTGACAAAGCTCGACGAGTTGACGTCGCGTTTGCAGGAGCTCTCGGCGCTGCGTACGGAGGCCGCGGCCGAGGTCGAGGGCGTGGAGGCGCAGAAGCAGGAAGCGGATCTGGCTCGCCATGATCTCGTCGCCGAGCATCGCGATCTCGAGTCGCAGAAGACGGGCGCCGAGCATCGGGCTCACACGGCGCGCGAGCGGAAAACGCTGCTGGAGCGCTCCGCCGAGGAGACGCTGCAGCAGAGTGAAGTCGAGCGCGCCCGACTCGAAGAGCTGATCGCCCGAGCGGATGAGCTCGCCGAGCAGGCGGAGCGCCACCGGGACGAATGCGGGCGCCTGGAAGCGAACGTCAAGGAGGCCGAGGAGCGCCTGACGAGCGTGACAGAACGCCGGGCGCGCATCCAAACGGAGATGGCGGACGATCGGGCGCGCCTGATGGAGCTCAAGGCGGCGTGCGCGAATATCGATCGTGATCGCACCGGACTCGTGAGCCGCCTGGAGTCGGAGCGCCAGCGCATTGCGTCCATGGGCGATGACGCCGATCGCATCCGCGCCGTGATGGAGGAGACGCGGGCCGAGCGCCTTCGCCTCGCTGAGCAGAAGGACGAACTGCAGGCGTCGATCGAGGGACTTCGGGAGTCGACCGCGGATCTGGAGCGGAAACTCGCGGCGTCTGAACGCTCCGCCCAGGCGTTGTCGAGCGACCAGGAGGAAGCGTCGACACGACTGAACAGTCTCGAACAGCGACGCATTGCGCATGAGAGTCGCGGCGCGGCGCTGACTGAAATGATCGAATCGCGCGCCGGTCTCGGCGACGCCGTGCGAGCCGTGCTCGATCGACGGGACGAGGAAGGTCCGGAAGGCGTCTTCAGTCCCGTCATTGCTCCGCTGGCTGATCTCATCACGACTGACGCAGAGCATGCGGGCGCCGTCGAGGCGGCGCTTGGCGCGAATCTGCAGGCGCTTGTGATCGAATCGACGCATCGACTGATCGACGACGGCGCCCTTGCGGAGCTGCCGGGTCGCGTGACGTTCATCGAGCGCATCGCAGGCGCTTCCGCGAGCGATCAGCAGCATGATCCGATCGTCGTCGACTCGATGGGGCGCATTCGCCGTGTGCTGGACGCCGTGAGCGCCGATGACCGGGCGCGCGGCGTGCTGGAGCGCCTGCTCGGACGCACGTACATCGCGCCGGATCTCGATTCGGCTCTCATGCTCCGCGCCGGCGCTCATGCGCCAGGCGCGCGATTCGTGACGACCGCCGGCGAGGTTCTGGAGGCGGATGGACGCATCATCGCCGGGCCGCACGTGGCGGGCGAGGAGGATGGCGCCGGCATCCTGCAGCGCACGACCGAGCTGCGCGAGCTGAATGAGAAGATGGCGCGTCTTGACGCGTCGATCGAGCGCGATCGCGAGACGCTGACCGCCCTTGGCGAGCAGTGGGAGCGCGTTGACATGACGCGCACCGAGCTGCGGCAGAGCATCGCCACCGAGCAGCGGTCGCTCGTGCTCGCGGAGTCCACGCTCGAGCGCATCGAGGGCGAAGACGCCCGGGCGAAGCGTGATCAGGCGCGGCAATACGATGAGCTTCAGTCGCTCGTCGAGCGCAGCGCGGCGCTTCGGTCGGAGCAGGCCGAGCTCGAGCAGAAAGCCGAGTCGCTCCAGCGTCTTCACGCGGAGCAGACGGCGCTTGCCAGGAAGGCCGAGGAATCACTCGAGGAGCGCGAGAACGAACTGCACCAGGCGACCGAGGACATGTCGACATCTCGGGTGCACGCGAGCCAGTGCGCCGATCAGCTTCGGAATACGGAGCGCGAGCTTCGGCGCGTCGCCGTCGAGCAGGACGAAGCGAACGCCAGCGCCGATCGGACGCGCGAAGAGCTTCGGCGCCATGAGGCGCGCGTCGCGGAGCGACGTGAGGCGATCGAAGGCGCCGAGCGCGAAGCACAGCAGGCGATTGCGCTCGCGAAGGAGGCAGGCGTGCAGATTGGGGCCATGTCCGAACGCCTCAGCGCCGCTGATCGCCGATCGCAGTCGTTGGCGGAGTCGCTCAATGAGTCGCGCGAGCAGATGCGCGCTGTTGAGCGCGAGTGGCACGACTTCGAGATCAACCGACGAGAGATCGAGGTGAAGCGCGAAGCTGTCGAACAGCGCGCGATGGAGGATGTCAATCTCGACCTCAATGCCGAGCATCCGGAATACCAGGAGCTGATGGCCGCGGGCGATGTCGCGCCGATCGATCCGGAACTTGTGCAGGGTGAGATCGACGAACTCCGCAAGCAGATCAAGAAGCTCGGCAACGTCAATCTCGACGCGATCGAAGAAGAGACCCAGCTCGAAGAGCGCAACGAGGATCTCATTCAGCAGGTCGCCGACATCGACGAGGCGCGCGTCAAGCTGGAGGATCTCATCGAGAAGCTCTCGATCGCGAGCGAGCAGCGATTCAAGGACTCATTCGAGGCCATCCAGGCGAACTTCGCCGGTCCTGACGGCATGTTCCGCAAGCTCTTCGGCGGCGGGCGCGCCGAGGTCCGGCTGATGCCTGATCCTGAAACGGGCGAGATCGACTGGCTCGAGAGCGGCGTGGAGGTGCGCGCCAAGCCCCCAGGCAAGGAGCCGCGCTCGATCAGCCAGCTCTCCGGCGGCGAGAAGGCGCTGACGGCCGTCGCGCTGCTGCTGGCGATCTTCGAGTCGAAGCCATCGCCCTTCTGTGTGCTCGACGAGGTGGACGCGGCGCTCGACGAAGCGAACGTCGGCCGCTTCTGCGAGACGGTGAAGAAGTTCACCGACACGAGCCATCTCATCATCATCACGCACCACAAGCGCACGATGCAGGCCGCAGATCAACTCTACGGCGTGACAATGCAGGAGCGGGGCGTCTCGACGCGCGTCAGCGTGCGACTCGACCAGGTGTCAGCGAATGGCGCCATCAAGGCGGACGCCAAGACGAGCAAGGCGCCGAAGAAGACGGAGCCGACGCCCGAGCCCGCGACGCCGACATCGAACGGCTCGGTGCGCGTGAAGCTCGCCGACATGCGTCAGGAGCAGGCCACGCCGGTCGAATCAAGCGTCAGCTGATCCATCGAACTTCAGCGGCCCTGAATCCCAAGAAGAGTGGACGCCTTCGCCTGCGTGAAGGCGGCTTCCCGAGCAATGGAAACAGTCATCACCATCTCGATCGGCGTGGGGCTTGCGCTGATGACGCTGCTGGCCATGGCGATGGCCATCGTCGGACTGCCGGGCGTGTGGATCCTCATCTCCGCGGCGCTGGCGGCGTGGTGGTGGCAGCCCGATCTCTTCAGCCTGACGCCCATCGTGATCGTCGTGGCGCTTGCCGTGGCGGGCGAGGTGATTGAACTGCTCGCCAGCGGCGCGGCGGCGAAGAAAGCGGGCGGCTCCAAGCGCGCGATGATTATGTCGATCGTCGGCGGCGTCGTGGGCGTCGTCACCGGTCAGATCCTGATTCCCGTGCCGATCGTGGGCGCCATCATCGGCGCAATCGTCGGCGCCGGGCTCTTCGCGGCGATCGCCGAGCGCACGAAGGACGAGCGTCCGTGGAAGGACGCGATGCGCGTCGGCGGCGGCGCGGCCAAGGGTCGCGCAATGGCCATCGTGATCAAGTCGACGATCGCGGGGCTTGTGGGCGTGATCCTGACGATCGCGGCCCTCGTCTCGTAGACCCTTCGGCGCCTGCTCGATCCACTTGATCTGATACCGTACGCAGTTCAGATTCACCTGCCGCAGGCGGCCGGGAGCGATCACATGAACATCGATCCGACACCGGAACATGAGTGGCTCATGCAGCTGATCGGCGCATGGACCTACGAGAATGTGTGCGATGGAGGGCCGGGCGAGCCGGAGATCCGTTCGACCGGCAGCGAGGTCGTGAGCAAGTTCGGCGACCTGTGGGTGCAGGGACTGATGGAAGGCGAGATGCCCGGCTGCGGCATGATGCAGGCGATCATGACGCTCGGTTTCGATCCTGCGAAGGGCAAGTTCATCGGCACGTGGATCGGATCAATCATGGCGTCGATGTTCGTCTACGAAGGCGAACTGGACGCGGCGCGCCGGACCCTGACGCTCGATACCACCGGCCCCAGTTTCACGGATCCCGCGCAGATGGCGAACTACCAGGACATCGTGACGCTGCGCGACGACGGCGCCCGCGAGCTTCGTTCGCAATTTCAGCAGGACGACGGGTCGTGGTGCGAGTTCATGCGCGCTGTCTATACGCGCGCGTAGCGAACGCCTCTGATGCCTGTCCCTGGGTTGAATTTGAAATCGCGAAGCGCGCGAGGGGCGGTCTGTGCGCGCACAAAAATTCCCCGAGCGGCGGTGGGCTCCGCTCGGGGAACGAAGAGGTGAAGGGCGACGCGTGTCGCCTCATTGCAAGGCGGCGACGCCCTTCGGGTGGGGGGTGGCCCGTGTGTCCGCAGATCCTGCGGACGTATGTCGAAAGATCCGAGGAGGAGTGGAAGGGCGCAGTCTGCACTTCCGTTTCTTGCGCTGGCCCCTGTGACCAGGACGATCAGTCGCCCCTCCGGAGTCGTCACAGTCGCGCAGGCGGGGTCCTTTCCGACACTGCGCGGGCGGAGGATCCTTCCTTCGCCAACCTCAGGCTCGCCCTTCTGGCGCTCCTCCTCGGTCGAACGCATCCGCTCGGAGCTCGATGCGGAGGCGCTCGTCACACCGGCAGTCGCCGGCGCGTCTCATATCAAGATCAGTCTGTGAATCCGTTCCTTTCGTGACTCGTTTTCAGTCGTTCCTTCAGTTCGTTCGTATGCGCCTCAGCTGCAGCCCATCGAATGGCCACAATTGAGGCACTTGTAACAGGTGCCGTTTCGCACGGTGATCTCTCCGCATTCATCGCACGCCGGCGCATCGCCCTGGCAGTCGCGCATCGCGACCGAGAGCGTGCTCATCGCGGCGCCATCCGGCGTCACGACGGCGCTGGTCGTGCTGAGCGAGCGCGTCACGACGGCGACGCTGCCCGAAGGCCCGCGCGGCGCATTGGGCGCGACGATCGCATCCGCTTCGGCGCCGACGGGCGCCTTCGTCTCGATGACGACTTCCGGCGTGGTCTCGCGCTCCTGCGCGACGTCTTCGGTCTTCTGATCCGACTCGTTCGACGGAGTTTCCGGAGCGGTCGGCTCCGGCGCCGTGCGCTGGGGCGAGTTCGCCTCGCGATAGCCTTCGACGAACTCCATTCCCATCCAGCGGAAGATGTAGTCGACGATGCTCTTGGCGAATGGGATGTCCGGGTTCAGCGTCATGCCGTTGGGCTCGAAGCGCTGATGCGTGAACTTGTTGACGAGGCTCTCGACGGGCACGCCGTACTGGAACGCGACGCTGACGGCCGTGCCCAGCGAGTCCATCAATCCGCCGATCGTCGAGCCCTCCTTGCTCATCGTGATGAAGAGTTCGCCCGGCTTGCCGTTGTCGTACAGACCGACGGTGAGATAGCCCTCGTGTCCGGCGACGCTGAACTTGTGCGTGAGCGAGCGGCGCGTGTCGGGCAGGCGCTGACGCAGCGGTCGATGCACGATGCGCACGCGCTCGAGTTCGACCTGCTCGCCATCACCACGTGAGACGGCGCCCGCCATCTGGGCGATCTCGCCTGCGACCTCGTCGCGCGCGGCGTCCACCGCGTCCTCATCCTCGATCGCGCCGAGCGTCTTCTCGTCGATGTCGTCCGCCGAGTCGGAGTCCGACTTGGTCGAGAGCGGCTGGCTGAGC
>JANQNW010000010.1 GCA_028279375.1 Phycisphaerales bacterium | reverse complement strand
GAAGAACGCCGAACTTCCGTAATCCCCCTGGCGCACGAGGATGTCGCCGACGCCGGGGCGAATGATGCGCGCATCATTGCGAAGAATTTCGCGCAGCGGCGTCGATTCGGGGAAGTTGGATTCGTCGATCTGCGAGAAGGGCGGGATCGCGAGAATCCGATCGACGTCTGCGTCGCTCATCGCGCTGTCGTAGGGCACATCCCAGCGGCGCGGCCGCTCGAACCCGACGATCTTCTCCTGCCCTGCCGCATCGCCCATGGCGCCCCGCTTTCGATCAGGCAAGACTACTTCTGGTACGCCTCACCTCGATACTTGCCTGGCGCGGGCAGCAACGCGTCGAGCCCGGAGAGGGCGCCGCCATCTGCCGACTCCGCGAACGTGGCGGCCTGCGATCCGAGCTCATTCGCGGCCGCAGTCAACTCCGCTTCGCGATTCAGCTTGATCGGGGCATTTTTTGCGATCTCGATTGCCTTCCCGACTTGCTCAATCGGATTCGCAGCCTGGATCTCTTCGAGACTCTTCAGCGCGCGGCGATAACGGCGCACCATCGCCTTCGTATAGTCGCCCTTCGTTGTCGCGACGGCGATGCCGCGCAGTGCGTACTCCATGTCGAGCATCTTCCCGACAACGTACATCATCCGCAGGTGCTCCTGCGATGACTCCGCATTGCGCTCGTTGTTCGTCCTGGCGAAGTTGTGCCGAACCTCCCCTTGCGACCAGGCGACAAGTTCGAACGCGCTGCCCGCCGCATGCCCGCCCTCGTTGACGAGACGCTCGTTCGGCACCGAATGGCATGAGTAGCAGTTGGACGCCACGTCATAGAGATTCGAAGGGCGCAGCATGCCGAGCTCTGCGGCGCGCTGCAGACGCGCCTCGCGATGCTCCGGCGGCTCCGTTTCCAACGTGTAGTCGCCGAGGTCGTTGTGCACGTCCACCCAGTCAGCCGCGGCGCCGTGACAGGACTCACAGGAGATGCCCGAGATCGCCTTGGGGCCGCGCTCTTCGATCTTCTGCGTGAAATGGCACGAGAGGCAGTCACTCTCCGCCTTGATGCGTCGGATGCCGAGCGCGTCCGCGATCTCGCGCGCCTTGTCGCTGCGTGGAAGCGCCGCGAACGTCTTGAAGTGGTGCGAGCCCTTCCAGGCCTCGACCTCATCCTGGTGGCACTCGCCGCACGCCTGGGCGCCGACGACCTTTTCCGGATTCGGCGAACCGGCGCTCACGCCGGTCGCGCCCAGCATGAAAGCGACGAGGGTGACTCCGGCCCGGGATCCCTGACGGCCGACGCTCATACGAAGACGTGACATCAC
The DNA here is from genome assembly GCA_028279375.1 of Phycisphaerales bacterium. Taxonomy (GTDB): domain Bacteria; phylum Planctomycetota; class Phycisphaerae; order Phycisphaerales; family UBA1924; genus JANQNW01. Next base: position 317,954 of record JANQNW010000010.1, on the reverse strand, counting down.
TCTGCAGCCTCCATCCGAGTTCAGTTCCATTCGCCCAATGGCGCCATGATTATGCATCAAGCGTCACATCCGAGCAGGGCGCCGCCACACAGGCGAGACACGATCCTTCTTCGGGCGGTTGCCCCGGCTCACTGAGGTACGTAATTCGCCCGGACTTGAGGGCTGTCAGGCATGTGCCGCAGCTACCGGCCCGACATCCGAAATCCAGCGCCACGCCCTCCGCTTCAGCGAGATCGAGAATCGATCCCGACTCAGACGTCCACGTGCATCGCTTCCCTGATCGATCGAAGACGACCTCGAATGACGCGTCTGTCTGCGCGGGCGCCGCCTGTGATCCGCGCTTCACACTCGCCGGACCAAAGGCCTCGAAATGCACCGATCGCTCCGGAACCCCCCATTCGCTCAGGCTGTCGGTGATCGCCGTCATCATTGGCGGCGGACCGCAGATATAGAACTCGAAGTTGTTGGAAGGCAGCAACGACTTCATCAGATTGAGATCGAGGTAGCCCTCATGGTGATAGTCCTCGCCGGCGACGTCATCCGGCCCTGCCTTCCCGACAATGACCACAAGGCGCACATTGTCATGCTCGCGCGCGATGCGCATCAGATGCTCCCGCGCCATCATCTCGCCGACGTGGCGGACGGCGTAGAAAAACCACACCTCCCGATTCGATCCTGTTTCCACGACCTCATTCAGCATCGACATCATCGGAGTCACACCGATGCCGCCGGCAATGAGAACGACAGGCGTCTCGACTGTCATGTCGAGGTAGAACGAGCCGCTCGGCGCGCGAACGTCGATGATCGCGCCCTCCTCGACCTGATCGTGCAGGAAGCTCGAGACAAGCCCGGCCGGCGCCTCCGGTTTGTCCGGCGGCGGCGGCACACGCTTCACGCTGATGCGGTATTGATCCGCGTGCGCACAATCAGAAAGCGAGTAGCAACGAATCACCGGCTTGCTTTGCCCTGGGATTCGGAATCGAAACGTGAGGTGCTGACCAGGAAGGAAGCGGGGCAGCGGCCTGCCGTCATGGGGCGCCAGGTAGAACGAACAGACGCCTTCGCATTCATGCGCCTTGCGAACGATCTCGAACTTGCGCTCGCCATTCCAGGTCGGCTCATCCATCGCCGACGGCAGGCGCACGCGGCGCACCTGTTCGATCCTGGCCTGCAGAAGCTCCAGTGAGAGAGCCTGGCGTCGACGCTCGTGCGTGATTCGGCGGCTCGCGACGAAGAGCGCCTGACCGAGGCGCAGCGCCACGATCACAAGCAGAGCGCCCCCGATGAGCTGCGGCACGTTCATCCGGATCCTCCCGCCGTCACGCCGCAACAACCGGCGCAGCGACGATCCATCGCCAACTCAATCATCCATTAGAACTTGAACTGGATCTCGAATCGAGCGCCCCAGCCCGGAGGCTCATTCCGACGCCCGCGCGCGAAGGTGTCCACACGAAGCACCGTGTGCTGCCCCACCGCCCGCTGATAACGCCCCGCGATCGCGATCGCCGAGTCGCTCTCCTTGGTCGATCCACGTCCGCCGGCCTCCACAATGAACTGCTGACGCGTCTCATCCCAGAAATGCTGATAGCCGACGGCGGCGCCGACCGAGTCATCCGCCCGATTCCCCAGCGCGGCGCCATATCGACCGAGGCCCACCGCGGCGAAGAGAATGCCCGTGCGACCGAGGGGACCACCGGCGTCCGGCGCGCGCGCCGCTGAGGAGAAGTTGTCGATGCCCCAGAAGGCATTGACATACATGTTGTCGTGCGTGTGATGCGGCACCCACGAGACCTCGCCAAAGAGCAGTGCGCCGTCACGCAGTCGATCGCTCTCCTCGTCCGTCGCAATCGAACCGAGCGCCCGGAATGAGGTGTTCACGTAGCCGATGCGCTGCACAGCGCTGACGCCGCCGACGAATCCCGATTCCTCCTCGTCTTCATCATGCACATAAACGAGATCGAAATTCAACGTGCTCTTGGGCGTGTCGAGCTCCGTGAAGAGTCCGAAGAGGAGGGCCGAGTTGTCCTCGATATTGTTGTCGCGATGAATGTCATTCCAGCCGTAGACGAACGTCACCTGCATATTTGAGGCGCCGGCGGGAAGGATGTTGTTCTTCGTGATGCCGACGGAGTCGATCGTGTCGTTGATCAGCATGCCTTCCTGGTAAAAGAGCAGCTGGCGACCGACGCTGAATCCGATATCCAGCTCGCCTGAATCCGTCGGATCGAGATTCGGAAAGATCTCGCCAAGATCACCCTCGAAGAAGAGCGTCGTGATGCGGGCGTTGAACTCCTCTTCTTCCTCATGCTGGCGATCGCCGCTGGGCTCGAAGAAGTAACCGGTGAATCGGTTGTCCTGATCGAGTGGCCGAATGCCCACGAGAATGCGCTCGGTTCCGCTGAGCTGCAGATTGCCGAAGAGATCGATGCGGTTCGCCCACTCGGAGAACGTCTCCGGCCCGTTGTCGAAGACCTGAATCGCACTTCGCGCCGTTCCGAAGACGACGAACGAAGGCTGCCAGACGGCGCCCGTCGGAAGCTCGATGCCCTCGCCGATCGGCCCCGTGCCGAGCAACGGATCGCCGAGTTCGATCAACGGCTTCGGTCGATCCGGAAAGTCATGCAGTCGCAATGGCTGCGGCTTGTCCGGGAAGCGGCTGTCGCTGCCGTGGTCATCGTCCGCATGATCCTCGTCGTCATGCTGATACGCCTCCGACAGTTCGCTTGACGCGTCATCGTCGGGCGGCTCAGCGATCGCGACACCGGCGAAGACGATCGCGGCGGACAAAGTTGTCCAGATTTCAAAGGAGCGTGTTCTCACCATCAGCCTTGAGTCCTTCCAGCGCTGCAGGTGATTGGATGTCAGTCTTGCGCGTTCGCCCGCTGCTCGGGCTCGGCGTGCACGTCAAAATCAACCTCGCGCTCCCAAAGCACGAGATGACCTTCTCTGATGCCGTCGGCGAGTTCACGCGGCGTCATGTTGTAGTCAAACCCCACGAGCATGATCTCACTGAGCAGGTTGACCGGGATCATCGCAGCTTTCAAGCGCACGGTCGCTGTGTACGGTCCCTCGCCCGTCAGAGCGTCGCTGTTGACCTTGTAGTTCGCCCAGCGATCGCCAAGCGCCGGAATGCTCTTGCGATGCTTGCGCGCGCCGGCCGGTCGACCGAGCAGCACGCTCGAGCGCGTCGACGGACGTAGGAAAGGCAACGGATCCGGCGAGTAGTTGATGGAGAGGATCTGCTCACGCTCGCCGCCACGCTCATTGCGCGTGATGAACTTGCCCTGCAAACTGAAGAGTTGCTTGTCAAGCGGCAACTCGCCGTTGTGTACATAGAGTGAGTGAAGGTCGCGCACGTCGCCATTCGGATCGAGGTCGCCTGACTCCATCACGACTTCGCCGTTGCGATCGCGAACCGTCACCTCGAGCCAGACCAGGCGCTCGGCGTCGAAGCCGGTCGGCACGGCGTGGCCATCCGTCCCGTTCTTCACCTGCACCTTGAACTTGATGCCCTTCTCATCGGCGCGATCCGTGACGATGTCGCCGAGCACATACCCAACCTTCAGCAGCGCCAGGCGCTGCTCAGCGCCCCACTCGAGGAGCTCCTGGTTGTCTTCGATGATCGCTCGCGCGTCGTAGCGGTCGTCGATCGAACGCCAGCGCTCCGGGAACTCGTAGTCGTCCGGGACATTGTCCTCGAACTCATCCGTGCCCCAGCCAGCCTCATGATCAAAGGTGATCCACTCACGCATCGTCGCCATCTCCTGCGCTTCGACGTTCAGCGGGAAGAGGCCTGGATGGATGATTGGATAATCAGGACCGGCGAAGTAGTGATTCGTGCGCTTGCGATCAGGCGTCGGCACGCCGCCGACCACGGCTGCAGGCCCCATCGCGTAGCCGGATGCGACGCCCGGCTCCGTCCCCATGTGGCAGTCCTGGCAGGAAACGCCATTCTTCGCCGCCGGTGATCGCTTGTAATGGCTGAACGCCTCTTCGAGGCGGAAGCCGTTGATGAGCGTCACGTCGTGGCACGCGCCGCAGAATCCTGAGTGCGAAATCGAGTCGAACTTGATCGCCTCGGTGTGGATCTTGCGACCGGACTCATCGGCAGAAGTGACAACACGGAACTTGTCGGGCTGCGCGAGAACCTCCGACAGCACCTCGTTGCCCGTGGGCCCATACACCGGCTGCAGGATGTCGCCTTGCGCGATCGCGAGGCGCCCGCTGAGCTTGCCGTAATCCTGCGTCTGCCGATGGCACACGATGCACGTGATGCCTTCGCGCGACGCCGGATGGCGATCCATGTTGGACATATAGACCGGCTCATTCAGATTCATGCCGATCGGCGTGTGGCAGCGAATGCAGAAGTCGCCGTTGGTGCCGTTGGTGAGCTTCACGATCGTGCCGTGCATCGCGTTGAAGATCGGACTCAGTTGTGCATAAGCATGCTGCGATGCGGACCATTCGCGATAGTGACCCGGATGGCACGTCGCGCAGGATGTCGCTGAGGGATACGTGTCTTCGAGGAAGAGCCGCTCGTGCGCCAGCGCCGCCGCGGCCGCCGTCACATCGATCTCCTCTTCCTCCTCCGCTTCGTCCTCATCCTCGTCGCCAAGCAGGTCGTCGTCGTCGAGGAGGTCGTCGTCACCCAGAAGATCATCGTCGTCGAGGAGGTCGTCGTCACCCAGAAGATCATCGTCGTCGAGGAGATCGTCATCATCAGGCTGCGCCGCGAGAAGCAGTTGGCCGCCCCCCGGATAGACGCCTTGATTCGGCTCACCCGAGGCGCTGAACGCCACGGCCAGGACCAACCCCGGAATCGCCGCCACGAGAACGCCGATCGCCAGGAGCGATGAGAGGCGGGCTGACGATCGGGTTTCAGCGCTGTTTCCAGTGCTCATGTGCGCACCCCACATACAGACAAGGGACCTTCGCGTGCCCGGCCCCATCATAACGCTCGGAAGCTTCGTTCCAGAAGGCATTTCCGTCCGAATCACGGCTGTCGGCGGGGCGCCCCCGCCTCCTGCGAAGAGTCGGTCATCTGTACTCTCAAATCGACATTTCGGGCCATATCGGGCCCTCGTATCTGGAGGTTCTGGACGCCAGGAGGGCAGTTCGCCCTCCCTATCGGGCGTCAGCCTTCAATCCCGAAGGACCATCTGGCGCTGGGAGATGTCTGCCTGCGTGAATCCGGCCCGCAGAAAAAGTTCGCCGACGAGGTCCTCCGGACAGAGAGCCGGGGCCATCCAAGGGCGGTCGCTGTATTGCGCCACCAAAGCCCGCAGGAGCCGCGTGGCCTGACCCTGCCGCCGCGCATCGCGCTCAACGCAGAGGCCCCGCATCGCCCGGGGGCCCTCGGGCGTATCGACGACGACCGCCCAGGCCCGCCCCAGCCGATGCGCCTTGTAGAGCTCGCGCGGCGCCCGGAGCGTCCGGCCTGAGATCTGCCAGGGCAGATCATCCGGCCCGTGGTCGGCGATCACATTCGCCGCCTCCTCCTGCGCGACATCGACCAGCTCCGCCACCTCGCCGCCTCCGACTGCTTCGTGCTCGAAGGCGAGCAGTTGTCGCTGCGTGACGAAGCCAACGCTCTCGTAGAGCCGGATCGCATGCGTGTTGCCCTCGATCACTTCGAGTTCGAGGCGCTCATCCGCGCGATCTCGGGAGCGCTCGACCACACGCTCAAGCATGAGACGGCCGACGCCCATGCCGCGAAGCGCCGGCGTCACACCCATGGCGCCGAGACGACTGCGCCGGTCGCGCCTTCCCACCAGCGCACAACCGACCGGCGCTCCATCGCGCATCGCGATCCAGCTTTCATCCGCATCAAGGCTGTCAGCGCGCAGCACGACCCGCACGGTTTCCTCCTCGAAGGTGATCGGTGTGATGTAGCCGGTGTAGACATCGTTCAATATGTCCGCGATCTCCTTGAAGGAGACGTTCGATGCCGTTGACAGTGAAATAGCCGACGCAGCCGCACTCACGACGCCGCTTCCAGGGCGCTCTCCTGCGCCGAGATCAGCTCGAACATGCGCATCAGATCGACGTTTCCCCCGGTCAGCACGATGCCGACGCGCTTCCCCTCGACATCCAACGCGCCGTCGCGCACGGCCGCGGCGCCCAGACAGCCCGTCGGCTCCACGATCATCTTCATGCGCTCGGCGAAGAATTTCATCAAGCGCACGAGCGCTTCATCCGGCGCCGTGATCATCCGATCAACCAGCGCCTGCAGGATCTCCCAATTGTGGTCGCCCGTCCGCGGCGTGCGCGCGCCGTCGGCGATTGTGTCGGGCACGTCGATCGTCACGATCCGGCCCTCGGCGAATGACTGGCATAGGTCGTCGCCCGCCTCCGGCTCGACGCCGACGACCTCGCACGCCGGGCACATCGCCTTTGCGGCGAGAGCGCTGCCAGCGAGCAGACCGGCCCCGCCCGTCGGCACGACCAGCAAGTCGAGGGGCCCTACGTCCTCAATGAGCTCCTTCACCGCCGTTCCCTGCCCGGCGATGATGTGCGGATGATCAAAGGGTGGAATCACGGTCAGCCCGCGCTCCGCCGCCAGCTTCGCCCCAAGTTCCTCGCGCGCGATCTCCGAGATCTCGTACTCGATGACCTCCGCGCCATACCCGCGCGTCGCCGCCAGTTTCACGCGCGGCGCTGTCGATGGCATCACGATCGTCGTCTGAATCCCCAGCAGCTTGCCGGCAAGCGCGATCGCCTGCGCGTGGTTCCCTGAAGAGAACGTCAGCACACCGCGCGCCCGCTGCTCCTCACGCAGGCGGGAAAGCGCGTTGTACGCGCCGCGAAACTTGAACGCGCCAATGCGCTGAAAGTTCTCGCACTTGAAGTACGCGGTGCAGCCGGTCAACTCATCAAAGGTGCGCGACGTCCGCGACGGCGTGCGATGGGCGACGCCCTCGATCTGCTTCGCCGCCGACTCGACATCGGCGAATGTCACGCACAGTGAGTCGGTGTAGGTCTTCACGCCCCAAGTGTATTCCCTTCGGGGGCGAGGACTACACTGGCCACATGCAGATCGATCCGGCCCAACTTGAAGTCTCAGAGCGATACAAGCTGCTCATCGGCGGCGTCGTCCCCCGCCCGATCGCATTTGTATCCACGCACGCAGCCAATGGCGCGCTCAACCTGGCGCCCTTTTCGTTCTTCGCCGGCGTCGCCAGTGAGCCCATGTCGCTCCTCTTCTGCCCGGCGAATCGCAACGACGGCGGCGAGAAGGACACGCTGCGCAATATCGACGCCACGAAGGAGTTCGTTGTGAACGTCGTCTCCAAACGAATCGGCCGCGCGATGGCGGCATGCGCCGAGGATCTCGCCTATGGCGACAGCGAGTTTGACCTCGCCGGCCTGACGCCGTCGCCCTCGGCAGTTGTGTCGCCTCCGCGCGTGAGCGAGGCGCTGCTCAGCTATGAGTGCCGCCTGATGCAGATCATCCGGCTGGCGCCCGGCGCACCGAGCGGCGGGAACATCGTCATCGGCCAGGTCGTCAGCGTGCATGCGGCTGACGACATCATCGACGACGCCTGTCGCATCGACCCGCAGCGCCTCGACGCCGTCGGACGCATGGCCGGGCTGACCTACTGCACGACGCGCGATCGCTTCGACCTGCCCTGGGGCAGGCACGCGCTGGAATCCTGAATCAACTTTGTTCGCGCACCCGTGTCGAACGGCGCTCTTACGGGCAGGGACCCCACAGCGAGATCACGACGGCGATGTCGGGCGCATTCACGATGCCGTCGCCGTTCATGTCTGCGCCCATGTCATTCTCGCCCCAGAGCGAAAGCAACTCAGACAGATCCGCCGCATCGATGACTCCGTCGCCAGTCAGATCGCCATTGCACGAAGGCGCTTCGGCAAGGCCGAGTAGCTGCATCGGCGGATTTAGCGAGACGGATCCAACGACGCGACCGCTTGCCGGATCGATGCGAAGCAGCTTGCCGTTGAGATTGTCCATACCCCAGAGGACGCCATTGGAGAACGCGACGTCATTGACGGTGCCTCCACTGGAGTTTCCGATGCGCGGATACGACATGGGCTCGAGCGTCGGCGAGTGAGACGTGAATCCGGAACCCGCGACGTCCACTGTGTAGAGATTCCCATCGGGATCGCACGCCATGCCGTCGAAATCCGCGCCGTAAGGCGTAAAGTCGAGAATCGCGTGATACCGCCCATCCTGATCGATCAATCGCATGATCTCGGACGAGCCGTTGGCGTCGAAGTCGAGACTGATCGCCATGTACTGACCGGCGCTGGCGAGGCCGTCGCCGCGCCCGTGGACGCGCTCATTCGAGAGAACCTCGCCGGTGCGGTGATCGACCGCATACAGGCGGGAGCGCGCATTGAACTTCGAGTTGAAGATGAACACGGTGTTGCCGTGCATCGCCATGTCGCAGTCATGCACATCGACGGAAAGATCCGCGACGACAGTCACTGCGCCCGAGTTCGTATCGATGGACACAAGCTGGTCCGTGCCGGTGTTCACGCTGTAGAGCGTGTCGGCGGCCGCCATCTGACTGGCGAAAAGAGCGCAGCCGAAGGTCATCAGAACGGATGATGTCAGCGTGGGGCGATGATGCATGACTCAGATTCCTGGCGGAAGTTGCGAGGTTCGGTTCCCGAGCGCCGCAATCGACTTCCCCAGGGATTGGTCGATACGAATACTCGGACGCGTCTGTTCCGTCGAATCTGGAGTTCTCGGACGCCCTCTCGCCGCCTGTCAAAACAGGCAATGCGGGTTGGCGACGCAAAGAAGATCGACCTCGGCGGAGATCGCCTTCACGCCCGAAATCCGGTTTCGACTGCCTGCGCGTGAAACAACGACGGACGCGCCGCCTGGGCAATCGCATCCGTCTCACAAGTTCAAGAAATCACGTTCTTTACGGACTCGGCGACCTCACTCGAACATCACCATCTGGTTCCGCTCGAGGATGCCCTTCGCCAGCGGATGCTCGATGTCCAAACGATAATCGCCCGAATAACACGCCGTGCAGTAGTTGGTCCCCGGGCGAGCCGTCGTCTCAACGCATCGAAGCAGCCCCTCGAGCGACAGATAATGGAGCGAATCGACACCGAGGAACTCCCGGATCTCATCGACGCTGCGCCCGTTGGCGATGAGTTCGTCCTTCCGCGCAAAGTCGACGCCGAAGTAACAGGGATGCCGGATCGGCGGACACGAGATCCTCAAGTGGATCTCCTCGGCGCCCGCGCCCCTGAGCTGGTCCATCTTCGCCTTCGTGGTCGTGCCGCGCACGATTGAGTCGTCGACCACGATCACGCGCTTCCCACGCACGATCTCTTCGACCACGTTCAACTTCAATCGCACGGCGTCAATGCGCTCACCCTGCGTCGGCTTGATGAATGTGCGACCGACATAGCGATTGGGAACGATGCCCTCCCGATATGGGATATTGCAGGCGCGCGCGTAGCCGTTGGCGGCGGACCTTCCCGAGTCCGGCATCGGCATGACCCAATCCGCCTCCACCGGCGCTTCGCGCGCGAGCTCCTCGCCCATGCGCTCCCGAACGACCTGCACGTTCTGACCGAACACGCGGCTGGAGGGGTTCGCGAAGTACACATGCTCGAAGACACAGTGCGCCGGGCGGTCAGCAGGCTCGGCGAAGCGTCGCGAACTCATCCCCTCGTCATTGAGCGTGATGATCTCACCCGGCTCAACCTCGCGCTCGAGGCGCGCTCCGATGGCGTCGAAGGCGACCGTCTCGCTCGCCACGACCCATTCGCCGCCTTCCATGCGACCGAGCACCAGCGGGCGCCATCCCCATGGGTCGCGCGCCGCCTCCACACGATCGGAGAAGAGAAAGACCATGCTGAAGGCGCCCTGCAAGCGCCGAAGCGTCGCGCCGAGTGGATCGCCCGTGCGCTGCTGCTCGGGAGAGGCGAGCAGATGAATCACGACTTCCGTGTCGCTCGTCGTGTGGAAGATGTGACCTCCCTGCTCGAACGCATGGCGGAGACCCGCCGCGTTGATCAGGTTGCCGTTGTGCCCCAGCGCGACCTGGCCGTCGATGTAGGACTCCAGCAGCGGCTGCGCGTTGCACGAGAGACTCGATCCGGTCGTCGAGTACCGGTTGTGTCCGATTGCCCCGCCCGTCGGCATCGGCGACCCGCTTGCCCCGCAGGCCATGAGGTCGAGATCAGCCAGCGTCCGCCGGTCGAACACCTCAGCCACCAGCCCCATACCCGTGTGGGCGCCGAGCGACTTGCCGTCAGTGACCGCGATGCCCGCTGACTCCTGCCCCCGGTGCTGTTGGGCGTAGAGAGCGAAATATGCGAGCTTCGCAGGGCCCGAGGCCCCCCAGACGCCGAAGACGCCGCATTTTTCCTTCTTCTCACCCGCGTCCGCCCATGCCACATCGTCCCGTCCGGATGGACGGGCAGCCAGCACGGGAAGCGGAATCCTCTCCGGTGGCACTGCTGAACCCCTCGGCAAATGGCGAGCACGGAATCGTGGCGAACGGCGCGCCAATACTAGCTTTGCCGGACCCTCACGAAGGCCTAAGGAGTGCCCCCGGATCGGTGAATTCGCTGGCTCCTTGACGAATCGGCCCGCCTCTGGTGAAATCCCCGGCTCGTTTCGTTTTGACAGACCGGATCGACCGGACGCCCGACCCCGAAGGGTCGCGCGAGCCGGAGCCTGGGCCGCAGTCGCGGGAACCCACGCCGATCGCTCACCACATCGCCACAGGCGGCGATGAGCACCTCCCGGAGCAAGTCCCCGGGATTTGACGGAGAAACAAATGGCTCGTTACCTCGGCCCCAAGGTCAAGCTGTCCCGGCGCGTCGGCGTCGCCATCGCAGACCTCCCGAAGCACACCGCCAAGAGACAACTCTCACCCCCCGGTATGCACGGCTACCGCGGTCGTCGTCTGCGCGACTACGGCCTGCGCCTCAACGAGAAGCAGAAGCTCCGCTTCCATTACAACGTGATGGAGAAGCAGTTCCGGCGCTACATCGCCGAAGCGAAGCGCCGCAAGGGCAACACTGGCGACATCCTGATCCAGCTCCTTGAGCGTCGCCTGGACAACGCCATCCGGCGATCTGGATTCGTCCGCAGTATCTGGGCCGCCCGCCAGATGGTCGCCCACGGACACGTGCGTGTGAATGGCCACAAGGTCGATCGTCCCAGCTACCAGCTGCGTCCGGGCGACAAGATCACGCTCAAGGACGGCATCCACAATCTCGCGCGCGACAACATGGAGTCGCTCGTCGGCCACATCGTCCCCGGCTGGCTCGAAGTGAACCCGAGCGAACTCAGCGCGACCGTGGCCTCGCTGCCGGCGCCCGACGAGGTGCCCTTCGAGGTCAACATGAACCTCATCGTCGAGTTCTATCGTTAATAGAGTCGGTCTCGTCCGCACTGGCCCGCCGAGGCGGGCGATGCGCGGACTCGGCGCCCTGCGTGCCGCGCAGGGACGACTCGATGTATCGGGGCGCGCCGGATCGCGCGCACGCAACTGAAACTGACTCGAGAACGGTGGCGTCATGCTCAAGTTCTTTCGCAAGTACAACAAGTTGATCCTCGCCGTCGGCGGATCGCTGCTCATGGTCGTCTTCCTCCTCCCGCAGGCCCTCACGCAGGTCGGCCAGGGATCGCGCGACCCGGTGGTCGCGACGATCGGAGGTCGCGACGTGCTCAACTCCGAGCTCATGCACTCCAGAGCGGCGCTCAACTTCTATGAGTCAATGCTCCCGCCGCAAGCTCGCGGGCAGGGCTCAATCGTCCACCGGCTCATCGGCGTCAACTTCGTCGAGGGCCGACCCGACGATGAGCACTGGCATCTGCTCGTTGAGAACGCGCGCGAAGGCGGATTCGTCGGCGGCCCCCAGGATGGCCGCAACTGGATCGGCGAGCTTGCCCAGAACATCGCCGCCGCCCAACAGCAGCAGGTTGACTATCAGCGCCGACTGCTCGAGTCCCAGGGCGTCGATCCGTCCATTCTTGGAGTGAATAACTTCGATCAGGTCGCGTTCGAGCTCGAACTCTTCAACGCCATGACAGCCGCGGCCGATCGGGCGAACTTCTCCGGCATCGGGCAGTACCGCACAGCCCCGGGTGAGGTCGATCAGATGCTCGCCGAGGCTCGTGGCGTCATCCGCATGTACAACGCGTACGAGCGCTCGATCAAGCTCTCCGATCTCGAGGCCATCCGCGACGTGCGCGATCAGTTCGATCAGGCGCGCGTCGATTACGCCATGATCGGGACCAACGATCTTGTCGACTCCATGCCCCAGCCCACCGAGGAGGAGATCCAGGCGCAGTTTGATGAGTTCCGCGACATCATCGAAGGCGAGGGGCGTCACGGATTCGGCTATCGCCTCGATCCCGTCGTCTCCGCCGAGTGGCTCAAGATCAACCGGAATCTCATCGACGAGAACGTCCAGCTCGATCCGATCGCCGTCTCCGCGCGCTACCAGCGTGACAAGTCGAGATACGCCGCGGACTTCTCCGAAGCGCGTCCGATCGTCGAGCGCGAAATGCGCAACGAGCAGGCTGAAGACGTCGCCCAGAGGGCCGTCCGCCTTCTGCAGGCCGAACTGCTCAAGCGCGAGCCCGACTATCCAACCGTCGACGGCGTGACGGAGGTCCCCGAAGACTGGAACTCGCGTAAGGCCGATTTCCAGGAGATCGCCGACGCCGTCAACGCGGATCTCGCCGAGTTTCTCGGCGGTGTTTTTCCCGTCGTGGACGCTCGCCTTACGCCAGGAGCCGTCGATCGCGAGAGCATGAACTCACTGCTTCGCAATGACATTGGCGGCGCGGCCCAGCGCCGCGGCCCCACCCGGATTCGTTTCGACGACCTCGCGTTCAACACGCGTGAACTGAATGAGGACACCCCCCTCGAAGTGCAGGTCGGCCCTGTCGATCGGCGATTCCTCACCGATCCCTCCGGCAACATCTACTTCTATCGACTGCTCGACGCGCGACCGGCGCGACCCGCCGACGATCTCGAGGATCTCCGCGGCAAGATCGTCGCCGACCTCAAGCGCCTGAAGGCCTACGAAGCGATGATCGAACTTCAGGACACCCTGCGCACCGACGCTATCGTCGATTTCAATCGCGCGATCACGGACCAGAACGTGACGCTCACAACGGATATCAACGTTCGTCACAACATCATGAGCAACGCCGCGACTGGCCAGGGCGTGCCTTCGAACTTCAACAATGAAGACGTGCGCACGGCCATCATGACGCACGTCGAGTCGCTCGATCCGCGCCTCGGCGCCATCGATCGCGGCCCTGAGCAGAACATCATTGTCGTGCCGTCGCCCGAGTTTCTCGAGCTGGCGCTCGTGCGCATCAACTCGGTTGAGCCGATCGCGCAGGAGACCTACCGGCGCCTGGAGCCGCGCATTGCGGATTCGCCGAATCCCGAGATCGGCGGCCTCGCCAACGGGCCCGACTGGCCATTCAGCAAAGATCGGCTCGCTGCGAAGCTCAACTACGTGCCGGACATTCGCGAGACGCTCGACGATGAGGAAGAGTCGGTCGAGGAGTCGGCCGTCGCGACCGGGTCCTGACGTTCTGACCTAGAGGTAGGCGCGGAGACGCTCATCGATGTCCGGATGACGCCGACGCGCTGTCGATGCGTCCAGCGCCGCCGGCAGCCCCTCCTCCGGATGAGTCTCGATCAGATAGCGCACCACCGCGCCGCCGACGCGTGACGGCGCCACGCTTCCGCCGCTCCAGAACTCATAGTCAACCCAGCTCAGCTGGAGGCGGCAGGTGCGATCCGGCGACTCCTCGCCCGCGCGCACGACGACCTCGAACTCCCAGCCGCCGTCCTGCTCCGTCTCGCTGATGACGTCAATCGTCGCCACGCCTGCTCCTCTCGCCGGTACGATCCAAGAGTAGACGATTAGGAGGCGCCCGCGCGCGCTCCACAGGGGACGCCAGACGACCACATGTTCTTCATCCTCGAGACAATCCGGCTCGGCCTGAAGAACCTGCGCCTGCATCTCCTTCGCTCTACGCTCACCGCGCTCGGCATCATCCTCGGCGTCACCGCCGTCATCACGATGGTCTCCATCGGTGAGGGCTCCAAGCGACAGGCTCTCGATCAGATCGAGCGCCTCGGCGCTCGCAATCTCATCATTCGTTCCCTGAAACCTGCCGAATCAGCGCAAGCGCAGGGCGGGCAGCAGCGGTCATGGGTCCTCAAGTACGGCCTCACCTTCGGCGACCTCAAAGTGATCGAGCAGAACTTCCCCGACGCGGAAGCCATCGTCTCGCTGAAATCCGTCGGCGGACAGGTGCTCAAGGGCGATCGGCGCCTCGTCTCGCAGGCCTTCGGCGTCGAGCCCGAAGTCCTTGATGTCGCCCGGCTGCGACTCAAGCGCGGCCGCTACATCACGCGGGAAGATCTCGATCAGCGCGCGATGGTCGCCGTCATCGGCTCCGAAGTCGCCCGCGCCCTCTTCCCATTTGACGATCCGCTCGGCCAGTCGATGCGCATTGATGAGCAAGTGGTCACGGTCATTGGCGAACTCGAGCCTGTCGGCCTCGCCGGGGGCGCAGCGGGAACGCTCGTCGGACGCGACTTCAATCTCGATGTCCATATTCCCAAGACCAGCGCCCGCGACCTCTTCGGCGACACTGTCGTGCGGCGCGCCAGCGGCTCCTTCAGCGCCGAGGAAGTCGAACTCTACGAGATCTACATCGTCGCCCCCAATCGCGAGCGAGTCCTTTCCGACGCGGCGCGGCTGGAGCGGCTCCTCATTGCCCTCCACCCGCGCGAGAAGGACTACGAGCTGCATGTCCCCTATCAGCTCCTCGAAAGCGCACGCAAGACGGCGCTGACCTGGAGTCTCGTCCTCGGCGCCATCGCCGGCATCTCACTCCTCGTCGGCGGCATCGGCATCATGAACATCATGCTCGCCTCAGTGACCGAGCGGACGCGCGAGATCGGCATCCGGCGCGCCCTCGGCGCGACTCGCAAGCACATCGTCTCGCAGTTCCTCGTCGAGACCGGCGTATTGAGCGCGATCGGTGGGCTGCTGGGCGTCGCCCTCGGCGTCGGCCTCAGCGTCCTCATCGGATGGGGATCGGAAATCGCCTATCAGATTCCTGTCATCGGTGACTTCTTCTCCGCGGACGCGAGCCTCCCGACCACGCTCACCGGATGGTCGATCATCCTGTCGTTCAGCGTGGCGACGGCGACCGGGCTCATCTTCGGGATCTACCCCGCCATCGTCGCGGCGAGGCAGGATCCGATCGTCGCGCTGCGCCACGACTAGCCTCCGCCCCGACAGCTACACTCGGCGCGTGGAGAATCCCCAGACCGTCGAAATCACGGATCTTGCGCGCGATCGCGCCATCCGCCGCATCGCCAAACAGGTCCGCAGATTCCCCGATCTCGATCTGCAGCCCATGGCGCTCGACGACCTCTCGACGCGCGATGCGGCCTTTGCGCACGCGCTCGAGGAGATCGTGCTCAGGCGCTGGCTGACGATCGAGTTCCTGCTGTCGAGTGGCGCAAGCCGACCTCTCGACGAGATCGAGCCGCGCGTGCGAGCCGCGCTCATGGCCGGCGCCGCCCAGCTTCTCTTCATGGACCGCGTGCCGGACCATGCGGCGATCAACGAGACTGTCGAGTGGGCCAAGCGCGCAGTGCGTCCCGGCGCCGGCGGCTTCGTGAACTCCATCCTCCGGCGCGTCTCAGAGATGCGCGCAGATGAGCCCCAGCGCGAGTCATGGACCGACCGGCGGGACGAGCTCCCACTGGAAGATGGCGGTGCGCTTGCGCTCGCTGGTGAGATTCTCCCCGAGGACTCAAAGCAGCGCCTCTCGATCGCGACCAGCAACCCGACTTCGCTTCTGGATCTCTGGGAGCGCTCGATGACGCTTCGAGACGTGCGCAAGCTCGCGACGCATGGCCTCGCTCGCCCGCCGATCATCCTGAACACCGCGCACCTCCAGCGCCCCCTCGAGCCCGAGGCCCTCGAGAGCCGCGTCCTCATTCCCCACGCAGCGCCGGGCCATCACGTATTCACTGGCGATCGCGCAGGCCTCATCCAGCTCCTCGACGAGCGCGATGACCTCTGGGTGCAGGACCCGGCGTCGAGCCTCGCCGCCATGAGCGTCGTGGATCTCGAACCAGAGCTCGTGATCGACGCCTGCGCCGGGCGCGGCACCAAGACGCGCCAGCTCGCCAGCGCGTTCCCGGAGGCCCGGATCGTCGCCACCGACATCGACCCGGCGCGACAGCGCGACCTCGCGAGCGTCTTCGAGAGTCACCCGCAGGTCGAGGTCATCCTTTTCCGCCATCTCGACGAGTGGGCTGGCCAGGCCGATCTGATTCTCCTCGATGTCCCCTGCTCCAACACCGGCGTGCTCGCGCGCCGAGTCGAGGCCCGTTATCGAGCCTCGGAAGAGAGCACCAAGGGCCTCGTGGAACTTCAGCGTCAGATCGTGGCCAACTCGATGCGTCTCACCGCCGGGCCCGCAGGCAGCCGACGCGGACGGATTCTCTATTCCACATGTAGCCTCGACGCACGCGAGAACGAGGAGCAGGCTGCCTGGGCAGCCCGCTGGCATGACCTGCAACTCGAGCGCGAGAATAGACGCCTTCCTGAGGGCGGCCCGGGACAGGCGCCCGAGAATTACTCCGACGGCGCCTACGCTGTCCTGCTCGCGTGAGATCCGCACATTCCGGTTGGTTTTGCCGGGGCGAATGGCAAGGTACTATGTTTCATTCGGAGGAATGTGGGCTCGGCCGACATGGCGAGTTCGACCGCCCCGCACTTTCTGATCTGGCTTTCGAATCCGGCTTCGGTCGGATGGCCCTCGCTGTACGAGGCCGCGCATGAACCTGCTCGACATTCTCACAATCGAATGCATCAAGGCGCCGCTTGTCGCGACGGACAAGAAGGGCGTCATCGACGAACTCGTTGATGTGCTCGCCGGCGCCGGCAAAGTTGTTGACGCCGACGGCCTCAAGGAAGCCGTCTGGTCGCGCGAACAGACGCGCACCACCGGCATCGGGCATGGCCTCGCCATTCCGCACGGCAAGTGTGAAGGTCTCACCGACCTCGCGATTGCAATTGGCAAGCCTGCTGATCCGATTGACTTCGCCGCGATCGATCAGAAACCCGTCAGCCTTGTCATCCTGCTCGCAAGCCCGGTCGATCGCACGAGCGATCACATCCAGGCGCTCGCGCGCGTCAGCAGGCTGATGACGAAGGAAGACTTCCGCAACGCGATCTACGGCGCAACGAGCGCCGAGCAGATCTTCTCGCTGCTCGAAGAATCCGAGCAGCAGGTCGCGTCCTGACGAAGCAACACAACGAGAGAATGAGTTGCGGAGAATCCGCGCTTAGGTTGCGCTTCCGGCCGCGAGCTCAACCTGCTTCGGCTCCGGCGCCGGGGTTGGCTTGGGGGCCTGCGCAGCGCGCTGTGCGCCGGCGAGCGACGCCGCGATCAGATGCTCGAGGTTGCTCAGGCATCGATCGGCCATCGAGCGGAATATCGCGTAGGGAAAGAGCGTGACCATCGCGACGATCAGTCCGAACGCCGTGGTGATCAGCGCTTCGGAGATGCCAGAGGCGACCTGCGCCGGATCCGTCACCGACGCGTTCGTCGCTCCCAGCAGGCGAAAACTCTGAATGATGCCGGTCACGGTGCCGAGGATGCCGAGCATCGGCGCGGCCGTAATGATCGTCGAAAGGGCGCTCGAGTAGGCTTCGATCGTGTGCCGATTGCCCTCCACCGCATCGATCGCCGAGGCCTCCGACGTCCCGTGATCGAGCACCGTCGTCATGACTCGACCGTACACCGACCTGTCATCCGCCAGGAGTTCGTCGGCCCCGGAGCGATCGCCCTTGCGAAGGCGATGCGAGAGCGTCCGGATCCACCGGTCGCGATGCCCCTTGTTCGTCCGCACCCAGAAGATCGTGCGCTCCACACAAATCGTGACGGAGAAGAGGCTCAGCGCCGAGAGCGGCCACATCACCCATCCGCCTGAGGAAAAGAGCCGCCCGAGCATGTCCAGGTACTGATCCATGAGAATCGATCATATCGGCTCACGGCGCCCGACGTGCATCCCCGCTCCGCAGCCCGCACTTGCGCCATCGCTACACTTCGGACATGTCCACGCGTGCGGACACCTCAGTCGCCGGAGATTCACAGACCGACATGAGCGACTTGCGCCTGCCAGCAGAGAGCGCCGCAATCATTGAGCGCGTCGATCAGTTCATGGATGAGCGACTCGCTGCGGAGAGCCTCCCCGAGTCGCTTGATGATGCAATCCGCTACGCCCTCCTCGCGCCCGGCAAGCGCCTCCGCCCGCTGCTCGTTGCGCTCTCGTGCCAGACATGCGCCGGCGCGATCGAAGACGCGCTCCCCGCGTGCATGGCGCTGGAGTGCATTCACGCGTTCAGCCTCGTCCATGACGATCTTCCCTCGATGGATGATGACGATCTGCGGCGCGGTCGCCCGACGCTGCACATCGCGCGCGGTGAGGCCATGGCCATCCTCGCAGGCGATGCGCTGATGAGCCTCGCTTTTCGCGCGCTCTCGACAGCAAGCGCGCCCGCCGATCGTCAGGCGGCCCTCGTCGGCGAGCTCTCCCGCGGCGCGATGGCCATGATCGAAGGACAGGTCTACGACACGTTCGGCGGCCTCGATCGCGAGCTCTCGGACCAGGAACGACTGGAGCTGATTCATCGAAACAAGACTGGCGCGCTCATCCGCGCCGCCTGCCGCATGGGCGCCATCTGCGCGGACGCCGGCGACGACCGGATCGGGGCCATGTCCCGATACGGCGAGGCCATCGGACTCATGTTCCAGGTCGTCGATGATCTCCTCGATGTCGAGCAGTCGACGGAGCGCGCGGGAAAGAGGACCGGTAAAGACCAGCTTGCCGGCAAACTCACCTATCCCTCCGTCCTCGGCGTCGAGAAAGCACGCGCCGTCATCGACGAACAACTCGAAGTGGCGAAGGCCTCGATCGCTGAATTCGGGCCCGCCGGCGGCAGTCTGGCCGATCTCGCAGACTTCCTCACCGTACGAACTGCATAGGCGAGAGTCGCCGGAAGCGGAGCTATAGTGTCGGCCCCGATCGTGAAGGACCAGATGCAGTTGCTGTCGACCATCCAGAGCCCCGCCGACCTCAGGAAGCTCCCGCTCGAGAAGCTCCCCCAGCTCGCGGAGGAGATGCGAAGCGCGATCTGCAATCAGGTCAGCCGCTCCGGCGGTCACCTCGCGCCGAACCTGGGCGTCGTCGAACTTACGATCGCACTCCACTATGTCTTCGACTTCGGCGTCGACCGGCTGCTCTTCGACGTCGGCCACCAGTGCTATCCGCACAAGCTCCTGACCGGCAGGCAGGATCAGCTCGAGGGTCTGCGGACGCGCGAAGGCATCTCCGGCTTCCCCGAACCGCTCGAATCTGACTTCGATCTCTTCTCTGTCGGTCACGCAGGGACTGCAATCTCGACGGCCGTCGGCATGGCCCGCGGCGACGTGCTGAGCGGCGAGTCGTTCGATCCCGTCGAGAATCCTGATGGCCGGCGCGTCGTAGCGCTCGTCGGCGACGCCTCCATCGTCAACGGCGTCGCCATGGAAGGCCTCAACAACGCCGGCACGCTCAACCGCCAGATGCTCGTCGTGCTCAACGACAACGGCATGTCGATCGCCAGGCCGCAGGGCGCCGTCTCGCGGTACTTCGATCGCGTACGCACCAGTCCCCTCTACACCGACTTCAAGCGCCAGGCGCATCGCGTGCTCGACCGGATCCCTGGCGGACACATGCTCGAAGAGGCCTACCACCGCGCCGGTGAAGCGACCAAGGCGATGATCGCCGAGCACTCGTGGTTCGAGCACTTCGGATTGCTCACCGTCGGCCCCATCGACGGCCACGACTTCCCGACGCTGATTGAAGTGCTCGTAGAAGCGCGGGATTTTGACCGACCGATGGTGCTCCACGTCAAGACCACCAAGGGCAAGGGCTTCGACTTCTCGGAAGGCGACGCCACCACCTTCCATTCGCCCGCTGCCTTCAAGGTCGATGGATGCCGCGTCGAGATCAACAAGAAGGGGCGGAGCTTCACGAGCGCCTTCGCCGACGCGCTGGTCGATCTCATGGAGGCGGATGACAAGATCGTCGCCTGCACCGCCGCGATGCCCGATGGCACAGGCGTCGTCAAGGCGATCGAGCGCTTCCCGGATCGGGCCTGGGACACCGGCATCTGCGAATCGCATGCGATGGACATGATGGCCGGACTTGCCCGAACGGGATTCAAGCCCTTCTACGCCGTCTACTCCACGTTCCTCCAGCGCGCATTCGATCAGGCGTTCCAGGAAGTCGCGCTGCAAGGGCTGCCCGTCAGACTCTGCCTCGATCGCGCCGGCCTTGTCGGAGGCGACGGCGCCGTGCACCACGGATTCTGCGATGTCGCACTCCTCAGATCGCTCCCGGGAGCGCTGCTGATGGCCGCGATCGATGAGCCCTCACTCCGTGAGGCGCTCGAGCTGATGCGCCACTACGAGCAGGGACTCTCGGCCGTCCGCTATCCGCGAGCCAACGTGCCGGAGGATCTGCTCGAAGAGCCGTGCCCGGCATTCGAGATCGGGAAGGCCCGACTGCTGGCGGGCGACGAGAGAACAGCTGATGTCGCTGTCCTCGCCTTCGGGGCGCCGGCATTGACCGCGCTCGAAGCTGCGAGAGGGCTCGATGACGAGATGTCCGTCGCGGTGTTCGACGCCCGCTTCGCCAAGCCCATCGACGAAGAACTTCTCGAGCGCCTGCTGACACGGGACGTCCCGATTCTCACCATAGAAGATCACGCCCTGACTGGCGGATTCGGAAGCGCCGTGCTCGAGACCGCCGCCCGTCTCGAACTGGATGCGACAGGCGTTCGCAGACTCGGTCTGCCGGACGCGTGGATCCGCCAGAACCCTCGGGATGCGCAGCTCTCGGAGGCAGGGCTCGACGTCGAGTCCATCACTGCGGCGCTTCGCAGCGCCCACGCAGCGAGGCGACTCCGCGTCGAGACGCGCTCAATCGATCTCGGCGCCGGCGAGCAGAGCGCCCGCTGAGGCCCCCGAAGGAACCTCCCGCCCATGGGCCGATCCGTCCTCCTCCTCGTCAACCGCTCGAAGGAACGTGTCGAGAACGCGCTTGACGAATCGCGCTCGATCATCAGCGCGGATGCGACGATCGCCGCCGAACTCGAAGCCGACACCGACGAGCCGATCCTCGACGCCCAGGGCGCCGATCTCGTCGTCGTTCTCGGTGGCGACGGCACCCTCCTCGCACAGGCTCGACGCACCGAAGCTCTCGGCCTCCCCATCCTCGGCGTCAATCTCGGGAACCTCGGCTTCCTCGCCGAGTTCGATCTCGACGCCTTCCGCGAGCACGGCCCTGCCCTTCTGGGTGGAGCCGCCCTGACAACGAGCCGCAGGGTGCTCCTCCAGGTGACGCACGCCAGCGCAGGCGATCCGCAGTCTCAATTCCGAGGCTTGGCGATGAACGACTGCGTTGTCACCGCGGGCCCGCCATTCCGAATGATCGAACTCGGCCTGACCTTTGATGGCGAACCGGGGCCGCCCCTCCGCGGCGACGGCGTGATCGTCTCAACCGCCGTCGGTTCAACGGCTTACAACGTCTCCGCCGGCGGCCCCATTATCTCTCCTGATCTCGACGCCATTGTCATTACGCCCCTCGCGGCGCATTCGCTCGCGTTCCGATCGATCGTCGCGCCATCGCGCTCGACCGTTCGAATCGAGGTCCTCGAGGCCAACGACGGCACTCATGGCGGCTCCACGCTCGTCCTCGACGGCCAGGTCGATCGACGCGTCCGCAAGGGCGACATCATCGAATTGACTGAGCACTCGCGCACAATTGAGCTCGTGCGCAACCCCGGCGCCCACTACTGGCAAACGCTCCATCGCAAGATGCACTGGGCCGCATTCCCGGGTCGCTAGGCGGGTTCTCATAGTCGCCGAGTAGGCGATGCACGGGTCCTTGTTAATCCAGGCAATGCTCCCTCAGAATCAGGGCCCTTGAGAAGATGGGGAATGCGCGCAAGCTGCGTCAGGAATGCCGGTTTTTTCAGGCATTCCGGCAATTCCATCTAGCCTGAGCATGAGGCGGTGGTTATGTTGCCAGCGGTAGGAGTGGAAGCACCCGCGGCCTCGGCTGCGGGGGTTGGAGGGAAGCCCTAGAAATGGGGCAGACACGTCACCGCCTCATTCCTGAGGTTCCCGGTTCGCCGGGAGAACAAGGAATGGTTGTCGCTGGGCTGGCAGCCATGGAAGACACGTCAAACCGAATTGCAGTTGAGCGATTCGGCGTCAGGGGGAGGGTGGAGATAGCCCAACCACCAAACTAAACACGCAGCGCCCCGCGCTGTGTGGCAGAAGCCGCGGCCACCTGGTGACGGGTGGCCTCGGCTTTTTTTGACTCATCACATTTCCTCATATGCGCGCTCGGCGCCATCGCATATGCGCGTCGGCGCTCGTTCGCACACCTCTGCGCGCATCGCAGGCGCTTTGCTTAACATCCCGCCATGATCGATTTGAAGCTCCTCAGGGAGGATCCGGTTCGCTTTCAACTCGGCGCCAAGCGCAAGGGCGTCGATGTGCATATCGATCGACTGATCGAGCTCGACGAGAAGCGACGCGCGACGCTCACCGAGCAGGAATCCCTCCGTGCCGAGCAGCGCCAGCTCGAGAAAGCCGCGGGCCCCCAGATCGGGAAGCTCATGGGCCAGCTGAAGAAGGCCGAAGGCGATGAGAAGACCCGCCTCGAGGCTGAACTGACTGCGCTCCGCTCCCGCCCCGCCGCCCTCAAGGATCGAATCCAGTCGCTCGAAGCCGCCATCAGCGAGATCGACCCGGAACTCAACGATCTCATTCTGCATGTGCCCCTGCCGCCGGATGACGACGTCCCGGTCGGCGAATCCGCCGACGACAACATCGAACTCCGAACCTGGAGCCCAGACTGGTTCGACCAGTCGAAGCCCTTTAAGGACAACAAGGGCTTTCCCCACAAGACCCACATCGAGCTCATCCACGAACTGGGCCTCGTGGACTTCGAGCGCGGCGTCAAGATGGCTGGCTCACGCAGCTACGTCCTCACCGGCGATGGCATGCGACTCCATCAGGCCATCCTGCGCTACGCCTTCGACTTCATGGTCGAGAAGCACGGATTCTCCCCGACGAGCGTCCCCGTCATCGTGCGCGAGGAGTGCATGGAGGGCACCGGCTTCTTCCCGCACGGGCGCGATCAGGCATATCACATCGAAGAGTCCAAGCGCGGCTCCGGCCACGACCTCTTCCTCACCGGCACCGGCGAGGTCGGACTCATGGGGCTGCACGAAGGCGAAATCCTCGATGAGTCCGTGCTTCCCCTGAAGTACACGACCGTCTCAACCTGCTTCCGGCGCGAAGCCGGAGCGGCCGGCAAGGACACCGCTGGTCTCTTCCGCATCCATCAGTTCGACAAGGTCGAGCAGGTCGTCATCTGCAAGGCGGATGAGCAGGAGAGTCGCGACTGGCACAAGAAGATGATCGGCTACGTCGAGGAACTGCTGCAGTCGCTCGAGCTCCCCTATCGCCTGCTTCAGTGCTGCACTGGCGACCTCGGCGTCAAGAACGCAGACATGATCGACATCGAATGCTGGATGCCCGGGCGCGGCGCCGACGATTCCGATGGCCGCCCCACCGGCGCCTACGGCGAGACCCACAGCGCCTCGCGCCTCTACGACTTCCAGTGCCGCAGACTGAACATGCGCTATCGCGGTGAATCCACGGGCGGCAAACCCGCGGTGTGTCATTCCCTGAACAACACCGTCGCCGCCAGCCCGCGCATTCTCATTCCGATTCTCGAGATGTATCAGAATGACGACGGCAGGGTGACGGTGCCGAAGGCGCTCCGGCCATACATGGGCGGGCGCGAGAAGATCGGTTAAACGGCGCCATCTGTTGTCAGTTGCCGGAGGTCTTCCCTGGAAGCGGCGGAGGCACGACTGACCACTCAAGTCGCCGAAGATCGTCGTCTGCGTCAAGGTATTCCTTGTAGGAATCTGCGGCAAACCAGTACGTCGTCCGACCATCAGGGCGAAGAAGGAAATGAACCCCGTTTCCCCCATCGGACGAGTACACATTCAGTCCTGCCACCGCGTCCGGCGAAACAGGATTGCTTGCGGGCCTGACGACAGCTCGATTCAGGTCATATCTGCCCAGGATTTCTGCCGGCAGCAGCATCCGATACCACACCGCCGACGATTCCCATGGCAGCGAGTGTGAACGCTCCATCGGGCGCAATATGTCGCCGGCGCTTCCGAGTTCTGGACGCAGTGCGAATGCGACGACCGGCGCTGAGGTGAGAGACTTTCCCGCAAGTCCCAGCGATGCCCACGTGAACCTCGAATAGTGCGCCGTGACGAGAAGCTGATTGCTCGGAGCGTGCCACATCACGCTCATGACGTGCCCGTCGTGCCATCGTTCATAGAGCAGTTCTCCGGTCGGGGCGAGCACGCGAATGCACGCAGCCGACCACGGATGATGCGCGAAGCACACGACAATCTCATCGCCCCCGATCTCGGGAAACACGTCGGCTCGAATCCCTCTGTTCACCGTAAACTCGCCGGTGACCTCGCGACCGAAGGTCGGCACAGCGCGTTCCGGAGGAAACGCACATGTGCTCGTCCAGACAGGATTCTCGAAGTCAGGCGGACGGAACGCCGCGACAGAACCGGCATGCTCCGTCTGGGTCTCGCGAGGGAGTGCGATGACGACAAGGTCGTCGGCTCGACTGTCGCCGACACCCTGGAATAAGTCCGCGAATTTGTACTGCACCGGGGGGTTCGAGTTCGGATCGCCCCATCGATGAAGCTCTCGCCCATTTCGACTTCGCACAATCACAGTACGGCGCTCATTCGTGATATCGAGACCAACTGCCATTGTGTTTAGCCAGGCGGAGTACGCGAGAAAGCCACTGCCGATACTTGTTCCCATGAGAAGTCCGATCGCGATCGCCGTCATCACTGGCCGTCGCTGCATCAATCGAGTCAGGCGCGTCCAAAACCGCGGCGCCTGTGCTTCGACCGCATCGCCGGCGAGCCATCTCCTCAGATCCGCGGCGAACTCCGACGCCGACGCGTACCGATTCTCCGGCGCCAGCGACAACGCCTTCATGAGCACAGCCGAAAGGTCCTTCGGAAATGCCCGATCCACCTCGCGGGGACGAATCGCCTCTTCGAAGGCCGAGGTGCGGAAGTTCCTTGCGCGCGCCGAGTCGTCGCCGTGGGGAGCGGCGCCAAGCAGCGCGAAGTACGCCGTCGCTCCGAGACCGTACACGTCGCTTCGCGTGGAGATCTTTGCGCGCTCGCCGCGCGCCTGCTCAGGAGGCATGAACGCCGGACTCCCGACTCGCGCGCCCTCTTCCGTCAGCGTCTCCAGCGACGAAGGCTCGCTCAGCGTCGCGACGCCCAGATCGACGATCATCGGCCGCCCACGCTTCGTCACCAGGATGTTCGACGGCTTCAGGTCGCGATGAATCACGCCCTGTTCGTGAATCGACTGCACCGCATCCGCAACGAGCGCCAGGAGTTCGACGCGCTCACGCATCGAATGGTCGGCACGCTCACAGTGTTCAACGAGCGGGAGACCCTCGACGAACTCCGTGACGAGAAAGCGACGGTCCTCATGCATGCCATGATCAAGCAGACGAGGCGCCGCGGCGACACGCAGATCTTCCAGAATCTGAAGCTCCCGTCGGGCGCGCTTCATCTGCCGATCGTCACCCGGCCTCCCCTTGAGCATCTTGACGGCGACGCGACGATCCGAGCCGTCGCGAAACGCCGAGTACACATCGCCCCCGGACCCGCTGCCGACGAATCGCTCAAGGCGATACCCATCGACGGCAGGCAGGCCGGGTGACGGATCAGGTCCTGCGTCATGCATCTCGTCCTTCGCATGCACGGCGCTGACCAAACGACTCATGCCGTCGTAGTCGAACCCGACGCTGCTTTTCTCACCGCGCCCATCCATGCACCGACCTCACGGCACGCACACGCCATCCGTCACCCACGCAGGGGATGCGCCCGAAGATCCTGTACGCGCATCGGGAGCCAATATAGGATCTCGCACGAAAGGACCGTTGGGAAGGACGAGCCCTTTGAATGCGAACGCTTCGTACTCGGGATTCCAGACAACTCAGTGGACGCTCGTGGATGATCTGCGCGCCGACGCTCCCGAGCGAAGGAGAGCGGCGGAAGAGCGACTCTGCGCCTCGTACTGGCCCTGCGTCTACTCCTTCTATCGCGCATCAGGCCATGCGCGAGACCGCGCACAAGATCTGGCGCAGGCGTTCTTTACGACCGTCGTACTGCATCGCGAACTCTTCCTGAAAGCTGATCGCAGCCGTGGCAGACTTCGTTCGCTTCTCCGAACCGCCCTTCGCAACTTCGAAATCGAGCAGCATCGGAAGGACGCTCGATCTGCGGCGAGTTTGACGATCACAGAGTCCGCGATCAACGCCGAGGAGTCGATCCTCCAGTCGATCAGCGGCGTCGAGGCCGACGACCTCTTCGACCGGCGCTGGGCCATGACGATCGTCGCCGAAGCGCGTGACCTCTGCGAAGAGCACTTTCGCGCCAAGGGCAAGTCCGCCCACTGGGAGCTCTTTCGCAATCGCGTGCTCGACCCTGCGACGGCCAGCACGACGCCGCACGCGCTCAATGAGATCCACGCCGACTACGGCTTCGACACCTCGAAAGCCGCCGCGGCCGCCGTACAGACGGTTAAGCGGAGGTTTGCTGAGTTGCTTCAGGAGCTGACGGCGGATGATCCGGAGATAGGGGCGCTCTTACGGAGTCAATCCGCTTGACCCACGGCGCCTGGCGGACTGCCACCGAGGTCGATTGAGATTCTTCGCATAATCCCAGCTCGATTACCAGAGCGATTCCTGCGCCGCGGCATAGCGGTCGTACCTGATCGGGAGCATCTGGTCCCGCTTTCAATTACGAGGAAGAACTATGAATCGAGCATCCGACATGGGTATCAAGAACCGCTGCGGCTCGCACATCATCGGCCCAGGCGCGATCGCACTAGCGCTGCTGGGCGGCCACTCTTTCGCCGGATCGAGCTTCTATTCAGTGCAGTCCTTCGGCCCGGACGACTTGACGAGCGCCGACGCGGCGATGCCCGGCGCGACAATCGAGGACTTCGAGGATACATCTCTCATCGCTCAGGCGGAGTTCTCATTGATTGGAACTCCGACCGCAGGGAAGCTCAGGAACGATAACGTCCCGGCAACCTGGGATGGCGAGTACGGCTACAGCAACTCCATTCAGATGACGGGCGATGACGGCTACAGCTTCTGCATAGAGATTCCAGATGGAGCTGCATTCGTCGGCGTCGGTCTCTCTCACTTGAGCTTTCACGGCATGCGAGTTTTCGTGAATGACGAGCTTGTTGTAGCGGATGTCCTCAATCTTCCGTTCTTCGTTGAAGACCAGCCGAATCGCAACGGCTATCTGATCCTTTCAACGGCGGAGGGCGGCCCCTCGATCAGGAAGATCGTGCTCAAATCGATGGCGCCTCTCAACAATGACTACATCGAGATCGACCATGTCGCGATCGGGCCAGTTACTGAAACGCTCGACGTGACATTCCCAGATACTCTTACGATCTATGCGCACGGGGATCCATGCTCAGTGTTTTGGTCCCCCGGCGAGGCTGGAACAACCGTGACTCCGCTGCTTTACGACGGTCCGACGTTCCTCGATCTATACCACTCGACGACCGCGAATGACGGGGATGCGAATAGAGCGTCACTTCCATCGTCCTGGGGAGCCGGATCTCGATTCAGGGTGAAGGTCGAGCATGAGAACGGCGTGGACTTCGGATGGAGCGCGGAGTTCACAATCTTGTGCAAGCGATCAGATCTCGATGCGGATGGCGGTGTCGGCAGTAGTGACCTCGCGCTCCTGATCGGCTCATGGGGACCGTGCCCGTCGTTCTCGATACCGTGTCTTCCTGATCTCGACGGCGACGGCGCCGTCGGCAGCAGTGACCTCGCTCAACTCCTCGGCGAATGGGGCCCCTGCGACTGATCATCTCTCAGATGCAACTCTCCTCCACACAACAACCCCCGGCGTGCTGAGTTGCGCCGGGGGTTGCTGCGTGCGAGGAGTTGAGAACGCCCACTGTTTCGAACGTATGCGTGTGAGCTGAAGTGGGCTCTCGCGACGAAAGGACAGAGAGATCAGATCATGGGCACGGCCCCCAGCGGCCGATCAGCTCCGCAAGGTCGTCTGCGCCGACGCAGTCATCAAAGAAGTCCGCGGGCACGCCGCACTGCGTCCAGAAGCCGATGAGCGCCGCAAGATCACCGGCGCCGACCTGGCCGTCGCCGTCAAGATCCCACGGGCAGCGCGAGGCTTCCTCTTCGTCGTCTTCAGGAAATCCCGGGAGCTCGGGGAGTGCGCCCGGAATCGGCTTGAGGATGATCTCGACAGTGTCGAGGGGCAGAACCTCGATGTCGGGGATCACATCGCAGAGTGAATCCGTGCCGCAGCCGCAGTGGAAGTCGCCGAAGGCGTCCTCGACGAGTTGGCACGATGTCGGAAGATTTCCGCAGCCGGACTCGGCGCCCGGTCCGCATGGGGTGCCGTCGCAGAACATGCACTCCTCGCCGCCCGGCGCCTGGATCCATCCGCCGCAGGTGTCAATGCACACAACCTCGACGCCGTTCCTCTCGACGGCGATCTGTGTGCCGAGGCTCGCCGGCGCGGGGAGACTGTTCGCCGCGAATCCCCAGGTCACCTTCACGTCAAACCTGTTCGGCCCTGTCGGGGCGGGCGTGAGCTCAACACTTTCGATCTTCCGATTCCAGAACGAGGGCTTGCCGTTGTGCGTCAGGTCGAGCGAATCGTCAGACGGGTTCGTTTCCGGAAGCGCGCCGGGCGAAGGACGAAGGAGGATCTCGAGATAGTCCTTCGGGCGCAGTGGTTGGGGAAGTGGAATCGGAAGCGAGATCGGAGGCATCTGGCAACTGCAGTCGCAGTCGTTGAATGGCACGCATGGCAGATCGGGCGCACAGATCATGGAGACAACCAAGGCGCCGCCACCGAGAGACGCCGTGCCGCAGCCCGAGCCGCAGCCGCTATCCCCGCAGCCGCCACCGGCGCCGGTCACGATGACCTGTTCACCGACAGTCGCGACGGGAATGCCGTTGACGAACGCATCCAGTTCAAAGGAGAGATCAACCGGCGCGGAGTGACCGTCGGCCGCGATCTCCACGACGACCCAGACATCGAAAAAAGCGTCTCCCCTCGGGCCCGGGTCCGACGGAACGACGGCGATCTGGCTCACTTTCCTGTTATGCATTGGCGCTGGTTGGGCGAATGTCGTCTCTGAAACACAGGAAACAACAGCCGCAGAGACGAGAAGCGCACAGACTCCCGAAGACCTCTTCATGGCTGATCCTTTCGATGCTGTCACTCACGTGACCGGGTTGAGCGATGCCCAGTTCGTGCCGGCAGAGCGGGGCCGGCTCTACCAGTGGTGTGCGCAGCGATCGCGAATCTCTCAGCGAGATGTTCGATTCGCAGTTTTTCCGTTGAAATCGGCCCTCAGGACGCGCTGAAGGCGTCCAAAGCGCGCTTGCGAGCCGCCGCGTGGTCCACCATCGGCATCGGATAGTCCGTCGCCGAGCGCATCAGGTCAGGCGGATTGTGGATCGCCGGCGCATCGACATCTGCGAGCTCGGACACCAATCGGCGGATGAACTCGCCCTTCTTGTCGAAGCGCTCACTCTGCGTCGTCGGATTGAAGATTCGGAAGTAGGGCGCCGCATCTGCGCCAGTCGAACTCGACCATTGCCAGCCGCCGTTGTTTGACGCGAAATCACCATCAACGAGATGACGCATGAAGAACGCCTCACCGCGCCGCCAGTCAATCAGCAGATGCTTCGAAAGAAACATCGCCACGATCATGCGCAGTCGATTGTGCATCCACCCGGTCGATGTGAGCTGACGCATCGCGGCGTCCACGATCGGATACCCCGTCCGTCCTTCACACCACGCTTCGAATCCCTCATCGTCATCCCGCCACGGCACGCTCGCGGCGTCCTGCTTCATCGGCCGTCTCATGCACACATGCGGGAACCCGATCAGCACGTGCTTATAGAAATCCCGCCAGATCAACTCCTTGATCCACGTGTCGATTCCCTTGTCGCCGCCGTGGAGATTTCCCTTGTTCGCATCCCGCGCCGCCGCAAGACACGTGCGCGCCGAGATCGCGCCCGTTGCGAGATAAGCTGAGATGCCTGATGTGCCCCGCACAGCTGGGAAATCGCGATCTTCGCTGTATCGCGACACACGCGCCTCGATGAACTCATCGAGTCTCTCGAGTGCGGCTTGCTCACCGGGCTTCCAGCCCGAAAGATCCGCAGTGGGCTTCGGCAGCGCCGACCGGAGCGCCTCGATCACGCGCTTTGGATCAACCCTCGGCCCATCCGGAAAGCGCACGCTGACGACCTCATGCTGATCGTCGCCCTCGGCATTTGCGTGCCATGCTTTCGAAAAGGGCGTGAACACGCGATAGAAGTCACCGGCGCCCGTCCGAAGATCCTGCCCGGCCCCCATCATCTGGTCGTGGAACGACGAGACCTCGATCCCCTCAGACTCGAGGAGCGCGCGTGTCGCCTGGTCCCGCGCCGTCTCATTGACTTCGTACTCGATGTTGTAGAAGAGTCGATCGCAGTCGTGATCCTTCGCAACTTGCAGGATCGCCCGAGGCGCTTCTTCAAATCGCGGCGCCGGCGCCACGACGAGTTCGACGCCATGCGCTGCAAGCGCCTCGGCAAGCTCGATCGCGCAGGACAGCATGAACCAGATGCGATTGGCGCCCCAGTCATGGCGCTTCCATTGGTCGTGTGCGATCAGGAAGACGCCGACCGGCGGCTCATCGGCCCCAGCGCACGCCGCGGCAAGCGCACGGTGATCCCGCACGCGCAAGTCGGCCCGAAACCAGACAAGAGGTCGTCCCATGGAAGGGCTCAGTGTAGGAGCCGCCAGCAGCCCCCGGAATCCGGGCGATCAACGATCGAATCGCGTGATTTAGACGCGCAGAAGCCGCGAAGACACACGAACTTGACACTCGCGATTGGATGCGTACCCTGTTCCGTCCCGCGTATCGCGGGCCCAATCAGAATGATTGCGGGGTAGAGCAGTCTGGTAGCTCGTCGGGCTCATAACCCGGAGGTCGCAGGTTCAAATCCTGTCCCCGCTATTGAAATGACCCCTGACCGATTGGTCAGGGGTTTTTCGTTCCCAGGATCAGGACTGGGCTCTGCAACGCGAATGCGAGCGCAGCGAGCAGGCGACAACGCAGGATCACGCCGAAGGCGCCGCGCAGCCGCAACGCGGCAAGCGAGATCCTTTCATTCGCCCCGACACACGACAGCGCCCCGACTCGCGTCGAATCTCCGGTCGCCTACCATCCACCCCATGACCGCACCCCTCGCGCGAGACATCGCCTGGCTCCTCGAACGACTCTCCGAGGTCATCCCGCGGGAGTCCGGCGATCTTATGAATCGCGTGCGCGAGGCCGCACAGCGCATGATCGGCGCCGAGGACATCGATCCAGTGATCGCTGGCCTCGATCCGCGCGAGATCCACACCGTCCTCAAGCTGCTCACGATCCAGTTCCATCTCCGCAATAAAGCAGAGCAGGTTCACATCGCGCGCGTCAACCATCAGCGCGAATGCCAGTCAGCGACCGGCAAGCCGCGGCCCGAGTCGCTCAACGCGCTCATTCATGGATTCGCCGCATCCGGTCAGCCGCTCGAGCGCGTTCTTGAACTGCTCGAGGGAATCGATATCCAGCCCACGCTGACGGCTCACCCCACTGAATCCCGACGCCGCTCGATCATCGACAAGCAGCGCCGCATCGGCGATCTCCTGCAGGCGCACGACGAGCCGGATCAGACTCCAGCC
This sequence comes from Phycisphaerales bacterium, assembly GCA_028279375.1. GTDB lineage: Bacteria > Planctomycetota > Phycisphaerae > Phycisphaerales > UBA1924 > JANQNW01. Next base: position 285,971 of record JANQNW010000010.1, on the reverse strand, counting down.
TCAAGACTGCGTCTCGAAAGCGGGGTCCGCCAGACGCTCTCGCTCCTGCTCGCCACCGATGAAGTCCGCGCGCAGCGCCTTGAGGTGATTGATGAGGTTCGCAACGGACTGCACTATCTCGCCGGCTCGATATGGGAGGCCGTGCCCACGCTGTATCGCGATCTCGAAGCCGCGATCGAACTCCACTATGGCAAGCGCCCGGAGATCCCCCTCCTCCTGCGCTATCGCACATGGATCGGTGGCGATCGCGACGGCAATCCCAACGTCACTTCTGAACTCACGCGCGATGCGCTTGCCGTCATGCGGCGCGTCGCCCTGAAGCGCCACGCGGAGACGCTCAATGCGCTCGAGCTGCAACTCAGCGTCTCCGACAAGCGTGTGCCCATCGATCGCGCTCTTCTTGAGTCAATCAGGCGCGATGAGCAGGACCACGCACTTGATGAAGAAGAACTGCGCCATCTCCAGCACGAGCCGCTCCGAATCAAACTTCGCCACATGCAGTCGAAGCTGAAGTCGGCGACCTACTCGGCGCGGGACTTCACGGATGATCTCCGCACGCTCCAGAGCGCCGCAAAGACCGCCGGCCTTGAGGAAGTCGCGACACGCGGCCTCCTCTCGGAAGCGATCGTTCGCACGCGCACGTTCGGATTTCACCTGGCCGCGATGGATATCCGCCAGCACAGCGCGGTTCACGAGCGCGCCGTCGCGGACATGCTCCACATCGCCGGTGTGACGGACGACTACGCCGCCCTGAATGAGCCGGAGCGCCTCGGCCTCCTGCGCAACGAGCTCGCGACCTCCCGTCCTCTCCTCGGAGACGCCGCACGCGCAGACGAGCAGACGATCGAGCTGCTCGACACGCTTCGCGTCTTCGCGCAGGCCGCGGCGGAAGAACCCGAACGCGTCGGCTCCTACGTCGTGAGTATGGCGCACGAATGCAGCGACATCCTTGAGGTCCTCATCCTCCTCCGCGAGGTCGGACTCTGGCGCATCTCGGACGATGGCTGCGAGTGCCCCATCGATGTCGCCCCACTTTTCGAGACAGTCGATGATCTGGCTCGCGCCGGCGACGTGATGCGAAACCTCTTCGCAGAGCCCGCCTACGCGGCGCAGCTTCAGGCGCGAAGCCGCTTCCAGGAGATCATGCTGGGCTATTCCGACAGCTCCAAGGACGGCGGCTACTGGGCCGCGAACTGGAACCTCGATCGCGCCCAGGATGATCTCGCCCGCGCATGCGCCGAGGCAGATATCTCCGTCCGACTCTTCCACGGGCGCGGCGGCACCGTCGCGCGCGGCGGCGGACGCGCCCACCGTGCGATCCTCGCCGCGCCCCCGTCGAGCTGTAACGGGCGCATTCGGTTCACCGAACAGGGTGAGGTCATCTCATTTCGGTACGCCATGCCCGAGATCGCCCGGCGACATCTCGAGCAGATCGTCAGCGCCGTCGTCGAAGCGAAGGCGCATGCGGCCAGCAATCCCGCGCCTCAAGACGACATCTCGCAGCTCATGGGAGATATGGCGCGCGACTCCCGCGCCGCGTATCGCGAGTTGATCGACGACACAGAGTTCTGGCCGTGGTTCGTCAAGGACTCGCCGGTGCTCTTCATCGGTGAACTGCCCATCGCCTCCCGCCCGCTGTCGCGCGCCGGCAAGGACGTCGAGTTCGAGAGCCTCCGCGCGATTCCGTGGGTCTTCGCCTGGACGCAAATGCGCTACAACGCCCCCGGGTGGTACGGCGTCGGAGCCGCATTCGAGGCGCTTGTGCTGCATGACGACGTGAAACTCGAGCGATGCCGCGATGCCTACGAGTCAGTTGGCTGCTTCCGCGCATTCATCGACAACGCCCAGCAGGAGATGGCCCGGGCGCGCCTGGAGGTCGCGCGCTGGTACACCGCAGGCGCCCCCGCCGGCCTGCGCGGGCGCCTCGAAGAGGAGTTCGCGAACGCCGAACGCGCCATCCTCGCGATCACCGGGCAGCAGGCGCTGCTGGACAACAACCCCGTCATTCAGCAATCAATCCGCGAGCGCAACCCGGACACGGACATCATCAACGCGCTGCAATTCGCGCTTCTGACGAAGTGGCGAAGTGCGGACGGCAACGAGCGCACCGAGCTTCGTCCACTGATCCTGCTCAGCGTCAACGCGCTCGCCGCTGCGATGCAGAGCACGGGATAGCGAGCATTCTTCGTTTGCAAAGGAGTGCCCGTGTGGAGACCAATTCGGATAAAGAAAAACCCCCACGCCGAGGCGCAGGGGCTCGATAGATGCGATTCCGATTTCGAGACTCTGACTAGGCGACCTTCGCAGCCGTGAAGCCATCACAGCCGCTGAGCGGCGAGACCTTCAAGGCATGCGCTGCGTTGTCCGGCAGGCCGCACGGCTGAACCATGTCCGGCTCCGCCTGATGCGAGATGCGAATCTGCACCAGTTGCTGATCATTCGCGTGATCGCCACCGAAATGCGCACATGCGCCGCACTGTCCATCGCTGATCGAGACCATCATGAATCTCCTGTCCCTACGGAAGTTTGATCTGAGTCTCCATGCTGCGATTCGCCGCCCTTCTCCGCAATGGAATTCACTTGAGATTCAGTAGATGCGAATGCGTCTCACTTGCATCAGGCAGCGCGATTCGATGCCGCATGAATAAGGCGGTCGGACGTCGACGCTGTCATCGATACCTGATTTACGGATATGATGATCCTGCATCCAGAACGAGAGCGCCGGCTCGGCTGAACCATCCTCCCGTCTGCGCATTGCCTCGCCTCACATCCACGCCTAGGTTTGATCCATGACTACCCAAGCACCTTCCAATCCCGCCGTCGTTGACGCCCTTCGCACTGTCGTCGCCGAGAGCTACGCACTCCTCGCCCAGACACATCTCTGCCACTGGAACGTTCGCGGCCCGGGCTTCTTCGCGCTGCACACCGCGTTCGAAGAGCAGTACACCGAACTGTTTGCGGGCATCGATGAGATCGCCGAACGCATCCGCGCCCTCGGCGCGCTCGCCCCGGGAGGGCTCGCCAGTCTCGCCAAGATGGCGGGCATGGAGGAACTCCACGAAGACGCCGACGCCACGACGATGGTCCGCCACCTCGCGGCGTGCAATCAGCATCTTGTCCGCGACGCGGTCAAGGCGCGGGATCTCGCCGGCGAGTTCGGCGACACCCAGAGCGAGGATCTCATGATCGAGCGCATCCAGGTTCACGAGAAGACCATCTGGATGCTGCACAGCTTCCTTGAGTAGTGCGACTCAACTAGAGAATCGGCGACGTCAGGCGCGCCAGCTGCGCGGCGATTCGGAATGGCGCTGAACGCTCATCAAAATGGGTGCAGTGCACGTCGTCGCTAGACGCGAAATCCTCGACGAGCATCGCCTCGATCTTCCTCGCGAAATCCCGATCTGCAACGAGCGCCGTCTCCTCGAAGTTGAGATAGAGCGACCGATTGTCCATGTTCACGGTGCCCACACCTGAAAGCGCATCGTCGATCAGGATCACCTTGTGATGCATGAAGCGGTTGCGGTAGCGATAGAGCTTCACACCGCAACTCGTCATGTCGTCGTAGTAGGTGAACGACGCAAGCTCGACGAGGCGCTGGTCCGCCTCGTCAGGCAGAAGAATGCGCACGTCGACACCGCGCAGGGCCGCCGCCTGCAGCGCTCGTGAGAGGACCTCATCCGGCACGAAATACGGGCTCGTGATCCAGACGCGCTCCTTCGCCGCCCCGATCAGCGTGGAGAACAGAACACTGCAGTTGGGCGTCAGGTCCGCCGGACCCGTGTTCGCGATCGAGACGGCGACGTCATGCCCCTCCACGACATACGGCGTCAGATCAAGCTGCAGAATCCGGCGCGTCGCCCAGCACCAGTCCTTCGCGATGGTCAGCTGCATCTGCTGCGCCGCGGGGCCGTCGATTTGCAGGTGCGTATCCCGATACTTCAGGTATTCATCGCCGAGATTGTGCCCGCCGATGAAGCCCGTCTTGCCGTCAACGACGAGCAACTTCCGGTGATTGCGGAAGTTGATCTGGAAGCGATTGCGAATCCCCTGGCGCGTTCGAAACGCCGACACTTCGATGCCCGCGTCGCGCATCGGCGCCAGGAACTCCGCTGGAAGCTTGATCGACCCGACCTCGTCATACAGGAAGACGCAGCGCACGCCGGCTTTCGCCCGCTCGATCAGCGCCTTGCGCAGCGCGCGACCGCTGTTGTCATCACGCACGATGTAGAACTGCACGAGCACATAAGACTCGGCGCTCCGAATCGCATCGAGCATCGCGCCGTACGTCGCTTCAGCGTCGATCAAGAGCGTGACGCGATTGCCGCGCGTAAATGGAATGCCCGTCAAGGCGCGTACGACGCCCTCGACGGGCGCGAGGTCCTCATCACCGGTCGCCGCGACCGCCTCCATGTCAGCATGCCACGCCGACAGGCGCTCGCCGACCTCCGCCTCCGCCCCCCGCAGCGCTTCGACATACCCGTGGAACCGCGTGCGCCCGAAGACGAGGTACAGCGGAATCACAGCGATCGGCAGCGCCACCAGCCCGATGAACCATGCGATCGCGCCCTGCGATGAGCGCCGACGAAGCACCGCGTCGATCCCGAAGGCGATGCCGATTCCCTCGACAATGAGGAACAGGGCTGCGGTCAGCGTGACGCCATACATGCCGATGATCGTGCACTCACCTCGAGAGCAGCCAGACGCAGGGGGTCACGACGCCTGACGCTCTGGCTCAACGGAACTCACGCGCATCGTACCGATGACGGCGCCGCGACACCGACGACGCTCGTTAGCGATCGGCAGGAAGTTCGCGCGAGCCAAGGATCCCGGTCTTTACACCGGCGAGCGAAAGGAGCATCTGTCGGCGGATCGGATTGAATCTGCACATCGGCCCAAGCAGCGCATCACGCGCCGACCCCAGCGGCGCCCATCGAGATTGGAAGACGGGAGTTAGCCATCTCGACGCCCGCCGATAGAACGCGACATGGGCGCGTCGGGCGGCCTCGAAAGCTCGGAGCGCATGGGCGACAGAAGATCGGCAAGCAAGCTGCGCTGCAAGCTCCGCGGCGTCAACAAGGGCAAGATTCACACCCTGCCCCAACTGCGGACTCATCGCATGCCCCGCATCTCCGATGAAGACCACGGCGCCTCTGAACGGTCGCCGCAACACCGCGTCTCGATAGGGCGCGAAGATCAACTGGTCGCTCTTTGAGATCTGCTCGAGCAGCGGCTCAGCATGACTCGAGAGCCCGCGCACTCGTTCCTTCCAATCATCCAGATGCAAAGACTCCGGGCCGGACCACGTCGCCGCTCGAACGCTCCAGAAGAGACTGACGCGCTGAACAGGATCCTCAACAGTGCTTCCCGAGGGCAGGAAACCCAGCATGTGTCTTGAATCCCTGTACACCTGCCGCAGGACATCGCCGTAGGTGCCCGCTTCATCCTCACCCATAAACCAGAGAGCGCCCCACGGATAGGCTCGGTCCCGACGAACCAGCTCTGGATACTGCGCACGAATGCGCGAACGCGCGCCGTCGGCGACAATGACGAGATCGAACGGTCCCTCACGCTCCCCGGACGATTCGATGAACGGACGGTCGTCATCTGTGACGCGCTCAATCAAGACACCCAGCTCCGGCTCGATCCCCGCCTCGCGCATTCGATCGAGGAGTATCGCGCTCAGGGCCGATCGCTGGACGCCGAATCCACAAAGCCCTGCGCGCAGATCGGCATACTTCAGGTCGAGCACCGTACGTCCTGAGATCGTCGTTCCGTGAAGCCTGCGCACAGGCGCCGCCATCTGGAGAATCTCATCCGCCGCTCCGAGTTGCAGGAGGACATCAAGACCTGTCGGCTGGAGAAGAAGACCGGCGCCAACCGGGCCGATTTCCGGCGCCTGCTCAAACACTCGCACCTGATGGCCCGCGCGCGCAAGCAAGATCGCCGACGCCTGTCCCGCGGTCCCACAGCCAACAATCGCGATCGAGAGGATCATCTGACTCACAATCCGGACGCCGACCATCGCTCAAGCGAACTGGTTCTGCTCGTGAAGATCCTAGCCGTCGACGTCCCGCGACGAGCACACCAGCCCGATGCCGCTCGCAAGCAGCGGCCCCACGAACAGCGTCAGCGTCGTCACGCTCGTGATCATCCCCGTGCCGCCACCCGAGCCAAACCCGGGACCGCCGAAGAACACATAGAAGAACAACGACGCCGCGATCAACAGCGCGCCGGAAACCCTCGGCCAGCGCCGCGCCGTCCACGCAAGCGCGAAGAAGGGCGCCGCAAGCAGCGGATGCAGCAGCAGCGCCGCCCAGCCCGTCCATTCCGATCCCGTGTTGCTCAGGATCGTGAATCCAAGCCACACGGCGCCGAAGCCCAGCAGAATGCGCGTCGCCGCCTTCTGTGCGCCCCAGAATGCGATCAATGAACTCAGAATCCAAGTGAACCAGAGCAGCGTCAGGAAGAGGTCCGGCAGCTGCTCGGGATTCTCGATCTCCCCGCCGCTCCGCACGAAGGCAAGCAGCAGGAACCCGACGACCCCTGTCGCAATGAACGCGTGATACCCGGCGCGATAATCAGTGCGCCGCTGAAACTCGTCCTTGTCGCCCAGAGCGCCGAACTCGCGCAGCATCCCGGGACCAAGCGCCCCCGCCGCCGCAAGCATCAGGAACCACCAGCTCAAGCCCGCGAGCAGGAAGCCCGCCACGATCATCGCCCCGGCCACCAGCTGCGTCCGACCCGGACGCCACAGCTCACCCGCGCTTGTCGTCATCATCACCCTCTCCTTTCCTGAGTTGAAAGAGGGCCTCAACGCTCACCCCGAAGACCTGCCCCAGCCGGAGCGCCAGCGCCACCGACGGCGTGTACTTCCCCTTCTCGATCGAGAGCACCGTCTGACGCGTCACGCCAAGACGGCTCGCAAGCCCCTGCTGCGTCATCCCCGCAAGCTGCCGGTGCTGGCGCACCTGGCTCTCGATGTCATGCCGAGACTTCACAGGCACACTGTACAGTTTATTGTACTTTGTGTCTAGTTTATTTCACATCATCGGCAGGAAAACGCCCTGACAGCGCCAGAACGCTGTTCTACCGCGGGGCCGTCCTCTCAGAGGTCGTCGTGACGCTCGCCACGATCACGGCTCTCGCGCAGGCCTCCCGCGGAGTCATCCCGCACGAACGAGCGATCTGCGCCGACACCGAAGAGTTCCTCGAACTCTGCGCGCACAGCATGATGATCGTTCTGGCGCCCGTTGGCCCGCGGAGTCGGGCGAGTGCAGGCTCGGATGAGTCCCGCCTGCGAGCATGGCGCAGGATCGTCACTCAGCCGCGGAGGCTACCTCGCGCTCTTCCCGATCGAGGATCACCTTCATCGAACCGATCGGCGCCCGAACGGAGATCCGCACGGAAATCCCATCCGCATCGAGGTAGGACCGCGTCCTGTACTTCTTGCGGCCCGTATCGATGACACAGCTGTACACCATCGTGTCGACCTTCGCGCCGTCAAGATCGGCGACGCGCTTGTTTCGCTCGCGTTTGCTCTTGAGCCCGACACGCGAGGGCGCCCACCCGTCGAATCCAAAGGCGTACGCGACCTGCTCGTGGCGATCTCCGACATCAAGTCCAAGCGGCTTGAGCACGAAGAAATCGGTCACGTAGTGTGGACCCGTGACGATCGCACCTTCCTCGAGCTCAATGCGAATCTCGGAGGCGCCGGCAGCATCGAGCCGCCGCGCGATGAGCACGCCTGCCTCGATCCGATACTCGGCTCGCGCGCCGCCCTGCACGAGTTCCTCATATGTCGCCGAGACCAACCGACGGTTCTGATCAAGCACGTATTGCGAGCGTGACGGCTTCTGGTCGCCGACGCTCAGCGCGAGCTCCGCGTTGATCACATAGCCCTCACCGGTGCGAATCACCGAGAAGGTCTCGTCGCCAAGATCACGACCTAAATACCGGAACTCGTAGTCCGCTGCGCGAACGAGTTCCGGGTTCACCGTCGGGGTGGACGCGAATGCGGCCGCCGCCCCAAGGAAGACGAGAGTCAGAATCAGCAGTCGGCGCATCGGCGATCCTCCATCCCGTTGAGTTCGTTGCTGAACGCCGACTGGATTCACACCCCGACTCGACGCGGTTACCATGACGGTCCGAGAATCAGGCTCGGCGGGGGCCAACTCACCCGTTTCCACGACTATTAACTTGGAGTCGATCTCGTGAAGAATCTCGCCAGGATCGCGACCACGCTGCTCGTGTGCGCCTCGCTCGGCGCCTGCGCCAGCAATCCGTACCCCGACATCTCGATTGAGACCGAGTCCCGGGCAAGCGACGCCGCGAACTACGAGTCGTACATGTGGGCCGCCGCCGCTGCGTTCGTGCGCGATCCGGACGACGACTGGACGCCCACCGATCTCGACATCGGCGCCGAGATCACGTTCATCGTCGATCGCGAACTGCGCAGCAAGGGTCTCAACCAGGTCGCCGTCGATCCCGATCTGCTCGCCGTCTACGCCGTCGGCGTCGACATGAAGAACATGGAGCTCATTGCCGACGAGGACAACGTGAATCGCCTTGAGGAAGCCCCGAAGGGCGGTGTCGCCATTATGTTCGCGGATCCCGTGACGCGCCGCATCGTCTGGATCGGCACGGCCGAGGCCGACATCATGGAAGAGCCCGACATCGAACTCGCGAAGAAGCGAATCGACTACGCGCTCACGACGATGCTCAAGAAGTTCCCGGACTGACACATCGCGAGTCGCATGCCGAAGCGACACATGGTGAATCAAACGCACAGAACGCGCGCCGCCGGGTTGCTCTCAGCCCTCGCGGTGGCCTTCTGCGCACTGAGCGCCTGCTCGCGCCCGACATTCCCCGACATCTCGATCGACTCACGCGCCCACGTTGATGAGGGCTTTGCGCGTCGCACGACCTTCCAATGGATCGGCGCCCTCGTCTTCGTCGGCGACACCGGCCGCACGGTCTCCCGCGCTGACTTCGACCTGAAGCAGGAGATCCAACATCTCGCCAGCCTCCAGATGCGCCGCAAGGGATTTCGACAGGTGGCAGAGAATGGCCGTCTCCTCGGGATCTACGGTCTCAACATCGATGAACCCACACTTCGCCTGATCGCGCAGAACCACGACATCGAAATCACCTTCGAGGTCCCGACGCGCGGGCTCGCGGTTCTCTTCGCAGACTCCGAAACCGGTGAACTCGTCTGGGTCGGAAGCGCGCAATCCACCAAGGGCGGACCAGCCACACTCAATCTCACGCGCGAACGCCTCACACACGCCATTCGGGTCATGCTTAAGGGGTTTCCTGAGTAGGACGTGTCTGCTTCGTGGCGAAGAGCGCGCCTGCCAGGAGTCCGATCAGGAAGTTTGAAGGCGCCGTCTCGAGCAAGTGAATGATGCGCACGTCGGATGGCATCGCGTCATTCGGAAGCAGCAACTGCGCATTCATCAGGATTCCGAAGACAAGGCCGACGGCGATCCCCGTCTCCAGCGCCCCGCGACGCATCGTGCGCGCGATGGCCAGCGCCATCAGGCTCCAGAGAACCCCCCGTCCGACCTGTAGCAGAAGCAGCGACGGATGATGCCGAATCAGGTTCAGCATGTGGTCCACGAACGGACGAAGCTCTGCCGACTCGCCACCACCGTAGTACGCTCGAATTTCGGGCGTCCGCCACGCGACCACATATCCAAATGCGATATAGACCACTGCATACACCAACGACACGACGCCGATCTTGATGGCGAGCGCTCGCCAGCGACGAGGTGTTTGCGCATCGCGCAGGAGGTCGCCCTGATCAGCGCCGCGCCGTCGCCAGCGAAGCGCGATCACCGCGACCGGCGCCAGAAGGACCGATACGGCAACGCCCATATACGTCATCAGACGAATCGTCTCGCCGTGCGCGACGCCGAAATAAGTCGCCTCGATCATTGGCTGCAGTGTGAGAACGCCAAAGATGACAGCAGCGACGACGGGAATAAGCGGGAGCATGCGCGTCCGCGCGCGATAGATCCACGGCGCCAGCGCGATCGCCTCGAGCATTGCGACGCCCACGACGACGACAAGCAGCATGATCTGCTCGAAAGGTGTGGGGCCCGCCGCTGCTGACGTCTCAGGGCCCGGAGCGGCGGCGGCGTTCTCCCCATCCCCGAGGACAGCGCCCGCCACGACGATTCCAGAGGCGATGCGAATGATGATCGCAATCAAGCACAGAATCGCAAGACGCACGCCGAGAATGACAATCTGCATATGTCACCACCAGAATGATCCACGAGACGGACGCACCGGCGGCGCAGGCCGGGCTCCTCTCCCTTCATTGGCGAATAGCTCCTGGCACTTTCATAAGCACGTGCCCACCCTAGCGCTGCTTGAGCCGAAGATGCTCTCGAAAAGACAGCTACTCAGAATCGCCGAGGAGCACGCACGGCCCTCTGCCTCGCGCAAGGAACGCGATTTTCCGAGTTTCTAGCGAGAGCACACAGACCTGCTGGCCCAACTCGAAGACGGCGAGGTCATCGGGTAGCAGCGTGATGCACCTGCCCCACCACGAGACGAAGGGGGTGTCATATGAGACGAATATGGAATCGTCTCCATCTGGCGCCCGGAAAGAGACACCGGAGTTCCCAGAAGGCTTCGCAACGATCTCACGGTTCTCAGGGGCTCTGAGATCTGCAACTCCATTGAATCCGAGCCACCAGCCATCCCAGACGATGTCGTCGTCATACCGACTGCGAAACGCTTCACAGACGCCGGGTGGATGCTCCAGCACGACCATCGTCTCCCTCTTCGCAGCGCTCCAGAACTCAAGACGCCAGTGCTCTTCGCCAGTGAACTCTGGCGGCCACCATCCAAGCACATCGTTCCGATGCGTCGAGCCGAGCGCTCGGAGAGTCTGCCGATCTGAGCCGTCGAGGCGAAAGCTGCAGAGATCGCCATTCACTGGATCAATGAAGTACACACGCGCATCAACGCCGCCAGACACAACCTCTTCCAAAGGCGAGACGACGACCTCACGCCCGATCGTGTTCGAGCCGCCCGCGAAGTAGAGGGCCAGCAGCGAATACGTGGCGACTTGTGCGACAGTCGCCGCCAGAAGGGATGATCGAATGCGGCGAGGCGATGATTCGGCGAGTAGAAGGCAAGCCGGCCATTCGATGAGCAGGGACGCGCCGAACGCCACAAGCACGCAGATCCAGGTAATCAAGCTCGGATGGTGAAGAGGTATCTCGAAGAGCGACTCAGGGAGTGGGCTGGGCGCCTCGCCGAGGCCGAACATCACCGAGCCAACGAACGCCGACACGTAGTTCGCAAGGATCAGAAGAGCAATCGAAGGCGTGTAGGGCACGCGGAGCATCCGTCCGACAATGAGCCCTTCGATGATTCCCAGGACGATGTTCCCGTAGTAAAGAAGGAAGATCGTCCCCCACATAACTGGAGAGAGTGAGTTTGCGATCAGGAGATGAGACACGCGGCGCCCCTTGCTCCCGCGCGCGCCACCTCTCTGAGGTACGCACGAAGAACAAGAGAGGATCCGTGCTTCATAAGATCAAGCCGGCGCAATCTGCCTCGACAACCAGCGCATGTCCTCTAACAGCGTTGACTGCCCCGGCCTCTACGTCCGACACGAACTCACGCGCACTACCGCTGCGTCGTCATCACGAGCGGCTGGGTGTCCTCACGCAGCGCCGACTGCCCAAGTCGCGACGCGTTGATCGACTCGCCCAGGATCCGGGCCGACTCCTGCGGCGCATGGAATCCGGTCGAGTTCTCCGCGTCCACGAAATCGACATACCAACTCGCCTTGCGCTGGAAATCGAGCGCCCGGGCGAGCTGCGACTCCGTCGCGCCAGCGGCCCTCGCCGCATTGATGTCGTCGATCAGGTCGAGCACCGCGTCCAGCGCCATCTCGGTGAGATGCTTGTGCCGTCCCTGGATCGCCTCGACCTGCGCGAGGATCTCATCCTCCGGACGATTGTGGCACGTCTGGCACGCGTTGTTGATGTTCAGCATCGGGCTGCGGATGTGATGGTCACTGATCTTCATCGCGCCCACCTTCATGTACGGCATGTGGCAATCCGAGCATGATCCGCCGGCGTTCGCGTGCGCGCCCTGCATCCACATCTCGAACTCCGGATGCTGGGCCTTGAGCATGGGCGCGCCCGTCTCCGCGTGCGTCCAGTCCTTGAATCCGATCTCGTCGTAGTACGCGAGTTGATCCTCCGCCTTCAGGCCGTTGTGCCACGGGAAGACCAGCGCCTTCTTATCGCCCGCGAAGTAATACTCGACATGGCACTGGGCGCAGACGAATGTCCGCATCTCCTGACGTGTCGCCTGGGAAAGGTCGTAATCCGGTTCGCCCTGGCTCGCCTTCCAGTCGACCACGGCGTTCATGAACGCCGGACGCGATATCCGCAGCGCCATCGTTGACGGATCATGGCAATCAATACAGACCACAGGATGCGAGACATGCTCGCGCGCATCCTGCCAGTTCATGACGTTGATCGCGTCAAAGCCGGCGTGAATATCGCCCTCGCCGAGCCTCATCATGGCGACATACGTGCTCGCATGGCACTGCATGCAGGTGCCCGGCTGCTGCACCACGCGCTGGCGAGCCGTGTATGTCTGGTCCTCCAGCGCATACGCATGACCGCGCGCTTCGCGATAGTCAACCGCGAACGCATATCCCGCCCAGAGCCGGCGGAGCTGCGGAATCAGGTCCAGCTTCTGACGCGCGACGAACGATCGCGGATCCTCGGACGAAGGCTCACGCGGCTCAGCCTCGCTTCCGCCGTAGGTCGTGCGAACCATGTCCACCGTGCGCTTGAATCCGTCGTACTGCAGCGGGAAGTTCTTCCCCCACACCGCTGGATCCTCAGTCTCATCCGTGATCTCGACGACCGTAAAGAAGGGCGCCTGTGCCTCCTGCTTGCGCTCTACGATCGTCACCAGCACTGCAAGCGCGCCGAACGTGATCCCCGCGACCACCACCAGCAGCACGACGAGTCCCGCCGTGGACATGCCGAGGAACCGAGGTCTGGAAGAACGCGCCTCTGTATTCGTCATAACTCGCATCGCCTCTCTGTCTCGCCTCACGGACCGTGCGCCACGTTCGAATGGCAGCGGATGCACGAGATCGCCTCGGCCCCCGCATGCGCGGAATCAACGGTCGCCGTAATCGACTCATGGCACGAGCGGCACGCAGCCTCCGTGATGCGCCGGTTCGACTTGGTGATCATGATCTCATCCGGGAAGCTGCCCGTCGTGAACGCCCACGAGTGATTGAACCCGTTCAACGCCTTCGACTGGTACTTCGCCACGAAACCCTCCGGCGGCGCATGGCAATCATTGCACGTCGCAACACTCGCATGACTCGATCGCGACCACGAGTCGTAATGCGGCTGCATCACGTGGCAGTTGATGCACGCGTCCGGATTGTCGCTGAGGTAGGAAGCCCCGTCCGCATAGGCGAAGGTGAAGACAACAACGCCGATCATGGCGCCGAACGCAGTCGCCAGCGTGCCGCCGACGATCATCTGCTTTTTGTGCTTCGACTCGTTCGACATTCGTAACGGACTTCCGAACGTCGGCAGTCTAAGTGGGATCGACGGAGTGTCAATCGCGATCGAACACGCGCAGAGACTCATTCCGGTCCCCGCCTGCCGTCGTCGGACCTTATTGCGACTCAGTCGCAGTTGCGCCGTTCTGCGAATCAGGGGCATCGCGCAGCAGATGCGCATATCGCCCCTGAATCGGAGACTCGAGCGACGCCCCGTCGCGAATCACGACCGTCGCGCAGTTCACAAGAACCTCACCTTGCACGCGCGCGTGGGGACCGAAGACGAGTTCATGGGCGCCCTTGACCTCGAGCCGACCTTCGACGACGCCGTCGATGAACGCCGTGTGGCATCCAAGAATCGTCAGGTCGCCCTCAACGCGACTTCCTTCGAGCATCTCGAACGCGTGCACATTCACATGCACGTCCTTGTGCGCTTCCCCTGCGAACGTCACGCGATGCGCCTCGAATGCGACTGGAGCGGCCAGCTCCGTCTCGATCGACGTGGCATACGAGAGAAAGAGTGTCGCCTCGCCCGGATCCTCGTCAACGACATTCACGACCGCAAGGTCGATCTGATATCCCTGTTCCTGGAAAGGCGCCAGTCGGGCTCGTAGATCGGCCGTCGCCGCCCGGAGCATGAGCCCAGCGCCGAGAACGATCAGCGCAATGAGCATCGCACCGACAAGGAGTCCCCGCTTCCATCCCAATCTGCGCAATCGAGCCTGAGGCCGCATGATCAGTCCCGTTCTCCACGATGCTCCACCCCGCGCAATTCGCGGGCGTCCTTCAGTTGTTCCGAATCAGGTGGATCGGGTTCCAGTTCGCCGCAGCTCAAAATGCAACGCCTGCCGCTGATTCCCATTAATCCTGAGGGCGACGTGCGCGCGTGCGCAGCCCGGCCCCATCCTCCAACGGAGCGAACCCATGCATCTCCGCCTTGCGATCGCCTCTCTGACCGTGGCCGCAGCCCTTCCGTCCGCCGCGCACGCCGGGGACCCGAGAGCCGAGATCGCCTTCCGCAACATCGTCGAGGCCTATCGCAACGCCGACGCCCTCGTCGACCAGATGGAATACGTCGTGCACATGCCCGGCGCCGAGCCGCACGAAGACGGGTTCACAATCGTCTTCGGCCCCGACGATCTCGTGGGCGTCGACTATGGCTCACTCATCGCGGTTTCTCGTGATCGAACCATGTACTTCGCGGCAGATGCTCCTGACGGTCCATATCTCCAGGCGCCGCACAAGGGAACCTATGACGCAGCGTTCCAGACGCTGCTCGGCGGCGCGACGCGCATCCCATCTCCTCCCCACGTCTTCATGCGCGAGAATGCTCCTCAGCAGGAGATCCTCACCGGATTCGGTTTCGGATTGCTCGGCATCCCTGAATTCACGGGATTCGATGAGGTGACGAGGGATGGTCGCAACTGGATTCGATTCGAAGCACAATCCGATCGCGGAACGCTTGAGATTCTCGCCGATCCCAAAACGCACTTCGTTCACAGAATGTCCCTCCAGGCCCTCGCCGGCGGCTCGCCCGATCAGGGCAAGATCAAGGCGGAAGTTCAATTCAATCCCCGGACTGAGACGAGCACGAACTCCATCCGTGCTTTCACGACCGACGGCAGGATCCGGGTCGACTCCGTCATGGATCTCATGAACGTCGGACCGAAGATCGGATCCACGGCGCCGGACCTCGAGTTCGAACGACCGAACGGAGATCGATTCGATCTCTCCGACCTGAGCGGCAAGGTCGTCGTCATCGACTTCTGGGCGACCTGGTGCGGCAACTGCTTCTTCTCACTCCCCGATCTCCAGAAGGTCGCCGACTGGGCGGATCAGCAAGGACTCGATGTCGAATTCCTCTGCGTGAACTCCCGCGAGAAGCACGAGACTCGGGATGAGCGCGTCGCGGCGGCGACAACGTGGTGGAACAGTCTGAATCTCTCGCTCCCATGGGTGATCGACGTGGATGACGAAGCATCCCGCGCCTTCCGTGCGTCGAGTTTCCCTGCGCTTATCGTGATCGATCACGAGGGCGTCATCACCTATGCCCACTCCGGTTACGACGCCAACCTCCGCGACCATCTCAAGGACGAACTCACGAAGCTCCATCAGGCGCACTGAACAAGACACACTGCGCGAGCCCTCGGAACAAAACAAGACGGAGCCCGCACCGATGGCGGGCTCCGTTGTTGTTTCCAGTATCCGACGATTTCCTCAATCGTGCGGCGTCATCTCTGCACCCTTCGGCGTGACCTCGGACACTCGATGCGGGAATCGCTGAATCATGCGCATGTGCGCCTTCATGAAGTTCTGAATCGGCGTGACGACGTAGAGCGCCTTGTAGAATGCACCGTACATCTCCTTGGGATCACGCATGACGTTGTATGCGTCCAGCCCCGGCAGACCGCCGTGCGCCGGCTTGAAGTGGATCTTCGCGTCGTTGTAGCGCACCGCGCCAAGATGATCGCCAGAGTAGTGGAACATGTAGTCGCGCCGCGAATGACCCTCGCCCAGGAGGAGCAGAGCCGTCTGATCAACACCGTCAGTCACTCGATCGGAAGGAATGTCCTCAAGAGCGCCACCGAGACGAGCAGCCGTCGGCAAGAGATCGACGAGATGCATGAAATCAACCGGATCCTGGTTCGCCTCAATCATGCCGGGCCAGACGGCCATCGCCGGAACGCGCACGCCGCCTTCCTTGATGTCCCCCTTCCCGCCGTCAAGCCATGAGTAGCCCGATGTCGGGAAGAACGCATACATCGGACCATTATCCGACCACCAGACGAGGAGCGTGTTCTCCGCGATTCCCTCGGTCTCGAGTGTCTCTCTCAGTCGTCGAATATGGTCATTGTGCTGCGCCATCATCGACGCCTGCGCGTTCACACGATCAACATGCGGCGCATCCTGGAATGCCTCAGCGCCGGTGACCTGCTGGGTGTACGTCGCCCAGTAGATGAAGAACGGACGATCAGTGCTGTTCTTCTCTCGAATGAACTCTTCGATCTGATCGATCGACTCATTCTCGAATGCGTCCTGCCGGAAGAGCCCGACCTTTCCAGCCTCGCCGCGAATTGGCTGACGGGCCTGGCCCTTGCGCCCGATGTACCCGGCAGGTCCGTTCAAGTCGATGTCCGTTCGGCGCAGGTACTCGTCGTTGCCTGGATAGTCGTACCAGGCGGCCTTCGCGTTGGTGGGCGAGTCATAGAGCTTGTAACTGTCGGGCCAGCCGTCAGGAGCGCCATTCCACAACCCGTAGTAGGCGTAATCAAAACCCTGATTCTCCGGCGCATGCTCTTCGAGCTCACCGAGATGCCACTTGCCCCACATCCCGGTGTGATAGCCCTCCTCCGACAGCAACTCGGCGATCGTCACTTCGTCAGGAGACAGCCCGTCCTCCTGACCCGGCCACAACACTGTCAGCAGTCCCGTGCGCACCGGATGGCGCCCCGTCATGATCGCAATGCGCGAGGGCGTACAGCTCGGCTCGGCGTACGCATGGAAGAAGCGCATGCCGTCGAACGCCATCCTGTCGAGCTCCGGCGTCGGCGTCCCTCGATGCTTGCCTCCGCCCTGCCAGCCCAGTTCTCCCCAGCCGACGTCGTCCGCCAGGATGAAGATGATGTTCGGCTTCTTGCCGAAGCGACGCTCGAGATCAGCGAGCTTGCGATCGATCGTTCGATCCTCCTGTGCCCATTGATTCGCCATGCGCTCCTGCAGGACGTAGTACGGCGCATCGAACTGCTGGCCCTGCGCGACTTCAACACTTGCGATCGCGCCGCAGAGCAGCGCGCCGCAGATCATCAAACGATGCCTGATCATTGTCTGTCCTTTCCGGCTCTCCACACGCCGTCACGCTAGAACCGAATCGTGACACCCAGATACGGCCCGTGAATGACGCCATCGAACCCGAACTCATCAACGCCCGTGCCGTTGCTGTAGTCCATGCCGAACCACCGATACGCCAGCAGCACCTCAATCGAGTCCTTCGCCTGCAACTCAAATCCTGTGATGACGTTGTACGTGAAGTCCGACGCCGAACCGACGCCGAATCCGCTGGCGTCCGCTCGAATCCCGACCGCAAGACGCTCCCTCACCTGAACGCCGACGCGAGCGCCGATCATCGGCTCAACCCAGTCCTTGCTCGTGCCGATGACGTCGCCGGTCTCGAGCGTGATCTCCTGCTTCAGATACTGGTACCTGGCGCCGCCAATCAGGTCGATGACGATGTGTGAGTCCTTCTTCCCCGTCGGATCCAGCGGCTCGCTGAGAATGCGCCACCCGAGCGCGAAGTCCACGATCGCGATATCGACCTCGACGTTGAGATCCAGCGCGGTGTCCGGACTGCCGATGATGTCGATATCGAACTCGCCCTCGATGCCCATGAACAGGCCGTCGAAGATGATCCCGAAGCCGCTGCGCCACGCCTCGAGTCGGCCCGTCAGCGCGTAGACCTCATCGAAGTCATCCAGAACTTCCTGCAACGTCAAACGAATGTCAGCCGAGGCGCCGCTCACGGTCGCCTTGTAGTCGATCGTCACCGGAATCCAGACGTAAGGCTGGAAGAACACGTCCCAGTCCGGACCCGTGCCGCGACCGCTGAACTGTGTGCTTTCGCTGGCCGTCGTTTCCGCAGAGTCCACGACGCTCTCGGCGAACGTCACGCGTTGGGCGCCGAGATCCTGTGCGACTGCGCTCTCGAGCGGTACCAGAACCGCGAGCACAATCAGCATTGTCAATCCGACATCGCGCATCATGGCGACGCGAATATACGGGATTTGAGCTTCGTCTATCCGATTTCTTCAACGCTACCCAACGGAATCTTCATACAGCGCCGTGCTCAGATAACGCTCACCATATGAGCACACCACCGTCACGATGCGCTTGCCCGCAAACTCCGGCCGCTGCGCCACGCGGAGCGCCGCGCAGAGGTTCGCGCCCGAACTGATGCCGCCCAGCACGCCCTCTTCATCGCCGAGACGCTTCGCCCACAGGAACGCGTCCTCATTCGTCACAAGCTCCACGCCATCAAGAAGCGACGTGTCGAGATTCTCCGGAACGAACCCAGCCCCAATGCCCATGATCTTGTGGAGGTTCGGTTCGCCGCCGCTGATCACTGGCGAGTCCGTCGGCTCAACTGCGAACGCCTTGAAAGCCGGATTCTGTTTCCGCAGGAACCGCGTCGCGCCCGTGATCGTTCCGCCCGTGCCGACGCCCGCGACGATCGCATCGATGGCGCCGCCCGTGTCCTCCCAGATCTCCGGACCCGTCGTCCGTTCATGAATATCCGGATTCGCCGGATTCTCGAACTGCTGCGGCATGAACACCGGGCCCTTCTTCGCCTCGCGCTCCACAACCTCGTGCGCCCGCACGATCGCGCCGTTGACTCCGTCTTCCTTCGGCGTCAGCTCGAGATTCGCGCCGAGTTGGCGCAGTAGCGCCCGGCGCTCAAGGCTCATCGACTCCGGCATCGTCAGCGTCAGCGTGTAGTTCTTCGCCGCGCAGATGAACGCCAGCGCGATGCCCGTGTTGCCGCTCGTCGGCTCGACGATGTGCGTCTCGGTCGTGATATTCCCATCCCGCTCGCCGGCTTCGATAAGAGCGCGCGCCAGGCGATCCTTCACGCTCTTCATCGGGTTCTCTGATTCCATCTTCAAGAGCACCTCGGCGCCGTTGTCAGGCTGGAGGCGCTGAAGACGCAACAGAGGTGTGCCGCCGATTGCCTGCGGAAGCTCATCAATCACATGGCCGCGCGGCGGCGCCCAGGTCGAGTCAATCGTTGTCATGACGTTGTCTCCTTCGTCGAGAGATCGCGGAGTTCCCGAAGACTCGCAGCGGCGGCGTCCACGATAGCGTCGATGATCTCGTCATCATGCGCAAGGGAAACGAACCATGCCTCATGAGGACTGGGAGGCAGATGGACCCCCCTGCGAAGCATGGCGTGAAAGAACCGACTGAACTGCCGCCGATTCACGAGATTTGCGTCTGAGAAACTCTGAACGCGGGCCAATCCGGGAAAGAGCGTGAGCATCGAGCCCTGGCGCTGAACGCATGCCGTGAATCCCGAATCCTGAATCGCTTGTTCCAGTCCTGCTTGCAGGCGCTTTCCTGCCCGCTCGAGCGCGGCGTACGCCGACTCATCCAACGCGCGCAACGCCGCGAGACCCGCCGCCATCGTGAGCGGATTCCCTGACATCGTGCCAGCCTGGTACACCGGACCTGCGGGCGCAATCTGATCCATGAGATCAGCAGAACCGCCGAATGCTCCGACCGGCAGTCCGCCGCCGATGACCTTCCCGAGTGTCGTCAGATCCGCATGCACACCGAGCAGCGACTGCGCTCCGCCATCCGCCACACGGAATCCGGTCATGACCTCGTCGAAGATCAGAACGCTCCCGCTCCGGCGAGTCAGATTGCGAAGCGCACGCAGCCAGGGGTGATCGCCGGGAACAACACCCATGTTCCCCGAAATGGGCTCGAGAATGACGCCTGCAATCTCAGCTCCGATTCGGTCGAACACCCTCTTCACAGCGTCGATGTCGTTGTAAGGCAGGATCGTGACATCCGAGGTTGCGTCGTACTCTTCGCCATCGAGACCAAGCGTGCTGACGCCTGAGCCAGCGCCTGAGAGGAGCGCATCTGCGTGGCCGTGATACCCCCCCTCGAAGCGCACAATGCGGCGGCGCCCGGTGACGTGCCGCGCCAGACGCAGCGCGCTCATGACGGCCTCCGTGCCCGAGTTCACGAAACGAACGCGTTGAACAGATGGCACGCGCGCGATGATCTCCTCCGCGAGATCGGACTCCCGCGGCGACGCCAGACCAATCGACACGGTGTTCTCCGATTGCGCTCTGATAGCGTCGCGAACCGCAGGATGCCCGTGTCCCAGAATCGCGGCGCCCCACGATCCCACGAGATCAATCAGCTGACGGCCGTCGACACTCTCCAGCCAGGCGCCTTCAGCGCGCTCGATGAACACCGGCGCGCCTCCGACCGCCGCGAATGATCGCACGGGAGAGTTCACACCGCCGGGCATGAGCGACAACGCTCGATCGAACGCTGTTGAATGACCAGCGAACTGAATCATCGAATCTCCTCTCGAATCCAGGCCGCCGCGTCCAATGCGAAGTAGGTCACGATGAAGTCAGCTCCTGCCCGTTTCATCGCGACGAGAGACTCAAGCACCGCGCTGCGCTCGTCAATCCAGCCGCGCTCCGCCGCAGCCTTGATCATCGCGAACTCCCCGCTGACCTGATACGCCCCGATCGGCGGTCGATCTGGAAGCGCCCCGACGGCGCTGAGCACGTCAAGCGTCGGCATTCCCGGCTTGATGAGAAGCGCGTCCGCACCGTCGCGAATATCGCGCATCGCCTCTCGAAGCGCCTCGCGCGAGTTCGCCGGATCCAGTTGATGAGATCGCCGATCGCCGAACGCCGGCGCCGAGTCCGCGGCCTCACGAAACGGCCCGTAGAAAGCCGAGGCGTGTTTGACTGCGTACGACATCACCGAGACGTCCATCAGATCGCGCGAATCGAGCGCCCTGCGAATAGCGCGGACCTGACCGTCGCGCATGGCGCTCGGTGCGACGATGTCAGCGCCTGAAGCGCCATGGGCCGCCGCAATCTCACCGAGCGCCGCAAGCGTGCGCGAGCGATCAAACTCGCCATTGTCGGCAATTGCGCAATGACCGTGCGTCAAGTACTGGCAGAGGCATACATCGGTTATGACGACAACATCCGGATCGGCGCTCTTGAAAGCTCGCACAGCGCGCGGCACCACGCCGTCGACATCCGAAGCGACGCCCCCGATCTCATCCTTCGCCGCCGGCGTCCCGAAGATCAGGACGCCACCAACGCCGGCCGACCGAATGACAGGCGCCAGACGCTTGACATCCGCAAGCGGGATTCGAGAGACACCGGGCATCGATGAAACGGGCCCGGCGTCGATAGCGCGCTCTGAGACGAAGATGGGAAGAATGAGATCAGCGGCCGAGAGTCGAGTCTCGCGCACGATCCGGCGGAGGCCGGGCGTGCGCCGAAACCGATCGAGTCGAACCGATGCGTCAGTGGCGCCCTGAAGAATCATGAGGCGATCTCCTGCTCGTAGCTCAACGATGCGAGCGCTGCTTCGAGGAGTCCATGGTCGGAGTGGTCTTTGGCGACGACGATATTGCTCGCGCCACAATCTCTGGCGGCGCTCGCCGTCGTCGGACCAATGCAGATGGCGAGACCAGTCCGATCGATCAGCCCCGCACGCGCAAGCGACTGCGCCGCAGACGGCGACGCGAGAAGCGTCGCATCCACGCCTGTATCGAACATTCGGCGCACCGAGTCGTCCGGATCGACCAGATTCGTCTTATAGACTGTCATCGGAGTCACCTCGATGCCGACGGACTCAAGTCCATCGACCAACTCATCGCGCGCAAGACTCCCGCGCGCGAAGAGCGCCCGACCACCCGCTGGAGTCGCGACCTGCATCTCCGTGATCAGCCCCAACGCTCGATGTGTCGCAGGCGTGAGATCGACCTGAAGGCCCGCCGCGGCGAACTCGCGGGCCGTGGTCGGCCCGACCGCTGCGATCCGCGCTCCCGCAAACGCCCTCGCGTCGAGATCGGCGCGCCGCAGCGCTCGTGCGAATCCACGGGCGCCGTGTCGGCTCGTCGCGACGATCCAGTTGATATCGCTGAGGCTGTGCTCCCACCCGATCTTTGGATTGACAGGCTCGATCTCGATCAACGGCGCGAGCGCGACGTCGGCGCCCAGGCGTCGCAGTCCGTCCGCAAGCTCACTCGAAGCGCCGCGCGGCCGGGTCACGACGATGCGGCGCCCAGCCAGGCGCTGGTCAGCGCTCCGACTCGCTCGGACGACATCGCCGATGACGATCACCGCGGGTGAGCGCACGTCGCGTTCCCGCGCGACGGCGGCGATGGTCTGCAGTTCCCCGATCGTTGTTCGCTCGCCGGCCATGCCTGCTCGCTCGACGATGGCGATCGGAGTCGATGCGCTGCGTCCAAGCTCCATGAGGGTGCGCGCGATCGACTCGAGGCGCGCCACACTCATGAGAAGCAACAGCGTGTCCGCGTGAGCATATGGGCGAAGATCCTCTAGCTGATCAAGCGCGCGTTGCTCGGAACGACCCGATACGACGGCGAAGCCCCTCGCCACACTGCGAGCCGTCACAGCAATGCCGGCCGACGCCGGACCGGCGATGGCGCTCGTGATACCGGGCACGACCTCGCATGGCACGCCTGCGCGCTCGCACGCGTCAAGCTCTTCGGCGCCGCGCCCGAACACGAAGGGATCGCCGCCCTTCAGCCGAGCGACTGCTCTGCCCTCCATCGCATTCGAGATCAGCAAGTCGTTGATCTCCTCCTGGCTGGCCCGGTGATTCGCCGGCGATTTGCCGACATCAATGAGCGCGGCCTCCGGCCGAGCGCGGCGAAGAAGCTCTGGCGCGATCAACCGATCGTGGAGAACGACATCAGCGCGTCCGAGGATCTCGAGTCCGCGCACCGTAATCAGACCCGGATCGCCCGGACCAGCGCCGATGAGATAGACAGATCCTGATCGCACGGTCATGTCGTCGCCCCCTCCGCCGCCGCAAGCAGCGAGAGCAGATGCCGCGCGAGCGCTCCACCCGTGGCGCTTGGGCTGCGTCCCGATGACGACGCGTCGAGAAGACGGTCTCCGGATGCGCTGATCACGCGTCCACGAAGCAGCACCATGCCCTCGGAGTCGATTCTCGCGTACGCCGCAGCGACAACATCAGGACGAAGCCGCTCGACCTCGCGCGCGAATGTGAGTTCCGAGATCGCAGCCCTCCGCACATTGAGATCATCCACGACCTCGATCCAGTGATGCGCGTCGCCCGGACGACCCTGAAGCGCGATTACGCCTTGACCAGCGGCGGGCATGAAAAAGCGCAACGAGAGCCGCTCGGCGATTGCGTCCTCGCGACCCAGCCGCAGCAGGCCCGCCTCGGCGAGAATGGCGCCCTCGTAGTCGCCGCGCTCCACTTGCTCGATTCGTGAAAGAACATCCCCGCGCATGGGGAGCGCGACGAGATCAGCACGGATTGACCGGAGCTGCAGCGCGCGACGCTCGCAGCTGGCGCCGATTCGCGCGCCTGATGGAAGCTCCGACAACCGGGAACCGCTCCTGGTGACGAGCGCCTCTCCCGGCGCCGATCGCTCGAGATACGCAAGCACGGGCGCCGCGCTGTCTCGCGCGAGCGGAAGGTCCTTCAGGCTATGCGTCGCGAGGTCGAGTTCCTCATCGACAATCGCCTGCGTCAGATCATCCGTAAACGGCGCGCTCTGCGAGAGCTCGCTTACCGGCGTCGTCACGTGTTGGTCCCCGTGGGTCTTGAGCGGCACGACGCGCACAGCGACTCCTGCCTGCTCCAGCGTCGCCCTCGTCCGATCCGCCTGGACAAGCGCCAGTCGACTCGAGCGCGTGCCGAGACGAATCTCGGATCGGGAGATCTCATATCGAATTCGTGCGCCGATGATCTCTGCGAGCCTCGGAAGCTCACCAAGGGCGGGAGTCGTCGACACGATGCGACCGGCGCCGAGTGCGCCGAGGCGCCGAGGCAGATCATTGAGGCTGTGCCCGCCGCCCCCAAGGAGGAACGGCACGACAGTCACAGAGTCGCAGTCGATACCCGCCGCGGCCTCTTCAATGCTCGGCGACTGATCGAGGAAGGCCACACGAGAACTCCGGACGCCAAGCTCGTCGCGCACGCGCTCCGCGAAACGCATCGCGACCTCACCAGATCGGCGTGACCGGTCCGTGCCGTGACCGACGACAAGCACTGATCGATCCTGATCCCGCGCGCCGACAAATGTCGAAGAGACAGCATCCACCAGGAGATCATGCATTTCATCCCAGGCGCCAACGGGCTCGAGATGCCGAACGGTCTTGCCATGCGCTGCGGCCGCCGCGTCGCATCGCTCGCGCAGGACGCGCGCGGCGAAGTGTCCATTCTCGGTCATGAGCGGCGCAATGATGACATCGCGTCCGGGAGCCGCGGCAATGGCGTCCGCGAACGTCGGCGACCCGAGATTGAAACCGACGCTGATCGAGCAACCGATTTGATCCCGAATCTCAGACGCAAGCGCTGCGATCCTCAGGTTGGCGTTCGATCCATCGCCAGCGCCGTGCGCAGCGAGTATGACGTGATGCTGCAGCCTCATCAAGCAACCTCCAGGGCCGTTAAATCGCGCCGAGCGCTCCATATGCGCGGCGCGTGACGTGTGCTCGCTGAGTCCATGTACGACAGAAATCGCTGAGTTTCACGCTCCACAACCATGTCAAGTTGCGCCCGCGCAGAATCCGACGGATCAATGCCGCGCATCAGATCATCGATGTCGAGACGCTCCACACCCGAAATCGACGCGACGCGAGGATCGACGTTTCCAGGCGATCCGAGATCGATAACGCGAATGCCAGTCGTCGCCTCCAGATCTCCCACGCCGAGAATCGGATGAGAGACAGAGACAGCCGACACCAGCGAGTCCAGGTGCCGAAGACCAGATCGCAATGCGCTCAGGGGCGCTGACGACGCGTTGATCGACTCCGCCAGCGCCGCAGTCCGCGCGTGGTGTCGACCGAATATCACGACCGACACCCGCTTCTCGGAGAGACGCCGAATCTGACGGGCAGTTGACGCGCCGAGCGCTCCGGTTCCGACGACGCCAATCCGTAGACTGCCGCCGCGAAGCGCCGCCCGTGCAGCGACACGAGCGTACGACTGGGCGACGCCCTCAAGACCTGATTCCGCCCGTGCAATGCGCCCCGCGCGCAGCGCCGCGCGTACAACTGTCGTCAGTGCGGCGCCGAGCCCGATCCGCAGTTGCGCCTCATCCGCGGCATTCCGGATCTGCGAGACGATCGCAGACTCGCCTACGAGGCGCGAATCCGCGCCCGCCGCAACCCGAAAGAGATGGTGAACCATCGACGCCCCTGCCAGGCGCAGTCCGGACCCGACTGGCGGCGTCTTCGAATCGCCTTCTGAATACACCTCGACACGCTCGCAGGTTGACAGCACGACGCCCCGCGCGGATCGCCGCTGCGCATCGACCCACTGGGACAGCGCGCGCTGATCATGATGCGACAAAGAGCGCCTCCGAAGGGACCAGCCGCGAAGATCGTCGAGTCGGATCATGGCAGACCCACCTGCACGAACTTCGAGACGGGCTCTTCATCTCCCGTGACAATCGTGCGCCTACCGTCGATCTTCGAAATCCGGCGCAGGAATCCACCGAGCGACTCCCCGTCGGTCCGCTCCGCAGCGTATCGCCCGAGCAACGGGCTGAGCGCAGCGGGAATATCGCCGATCGCGACATCCGCCGCGTACAACTCCGCGAGCCGATCGCCGCTCTCGCCGCCGCCGACATAGACGTGATAAACACCCGGCCGTCGCCCGACAATACCGATGTCCGCGTTGTACGGCCGAGCGCAACCATTCGGGCACCCTGTCATGCGCACGCTCAACTCAAGATCCTCGAGACCATGGAGCGCAAGAGTGTCCGCGAGCGCATCGAGTAGCTCTGGCGCCACACGCTCGGATTCAGCCAGCGCGAGTCCGCAGAGCGGAAGCGCGGGGCAGACCACCGATCGCCGACGCGCATTCGAGACCTCCTCACTGCGAGCCACCCCATGCGACTTGAGAATCTCGAGCAGCCCGGTTGCGTCGTCGCGCGTCAGTTCGCCGAATATCACGCTCTGCATCGGCGTGAGATGAACACTTGGAGAGAGCTCTCGCGCGATCGCGCGAAACGCGCCGCGAATATGGTGAGCGTCGCTGTCGACGATCCGCCCGCTCTGCACGAAGACTCCGTAGTAGAATCTGCCATCACCCTGCTCGTGCAGGCCCAGATGATCTGGCTGTTTCGGGCGCGCTGACCTGACAGGCTCACGCCACGTCCAGCCGGCGCGCTGCGCTACGGCGTCGCGAAAGCGCTCGAGGCCCCATTCCTCGATCAGGTACTTCAGGCGCGCATGACGTCGATCACTGCGATTGCCGAAATCACGGAACACCTCGACCACGGCGCGAACAGCCTCGATGGCCTCGTCAACCTGAACGAATCCAATCGGCGTCGCGATGCGCGCAAATGTGTCCGGCTTCCGGTGGGTCATGCCGAATCCGCCGCCGACGAGCAGATTGAATCCGACGAGGCGTCCGCCTTGGGTCACTCCCAGCAGGCCGCAGTCATACGAATGCACGTCGATCGAGTTGTCGGTATCCAGCGCGATGCCGACCTTGAACTTCCGCGGGAGGTACGCCTCGCCGTAGACAGGCTCACGCTCGTCATCGAGATCAATGCGCTCGCCGTCTATCCAGATCTCGCGATATGCGCCAGTCTTGGGCGACAGCGCCAGCGTGATCTCCCGAGCCAGCCGTCGCGCCGTCTCATGCGCGTCGTCTTTGATCGGAGCTGGCGGCGCCATGACATTGCGCAGAACGTCGCCGCACGCAGCCATCGTCGTCAGCAACGCGCGGTCGATCTCCTGGAGGAGCGCCGGAAGATCGCCCTTGAGCGTCCCGTGAAACTGGATGCTCTGCCGCGATGTGATCCGAAGCGAGCCATTCGCGTGCGAAGTGGCCAGCGCATCCAGCGCGAGGTACTGCTCGCTCGAAAGTGCGCCCCCAGGGATGTTCAGGCGGCTCATGAAGCTCCACGACTTCTCGAGTCCCGCGCGCCGATGCGCCGCGCGCACATCACGATCATCCTGCTGATAGACGCCATGGAACTTCAACAGCTGAACGTCATCTTCGGAAAAGTGCGTCGCGTCGGAACTAATCGTCTCGGCGATTGTGCCGCGCAGTCGGCAACTCTCGAGCTTGGCTCGCTCGACTTTCGAAGGCGGTGTGTTTGGCACATGGGTCATCAGTGGATCCAGATTCGATGTCGCTCTCAGATGTTCTCGCCGAGGTGCAGTCCGCACTCCGTTTTCTCGGTCTCCGCCCAGCGCCCTTCGCGCGAGTACTCACCGATGGAAGAGCCCGGCACAGGCTTCGTGCAGTGCACACATCCGATGCTCGGGTACTCGCGCTCATGCAGCGGATTGAACGGCACTTCCCGCTCCTGCACGTATCGCCACACATCAGAACGCGACCAGCGAGCAAGCGGGTTGATCTTGAGGACGTCGAATCGCCAATCCCACTGCACGGCCTGAAGCTCCCCCCGCGCAGCCGACTGACCTCGACGCAAGCCGGTGATCCACACGTCCGTTCGCTCCATCACACGGCGCATCGGCGCGACTTTCCGAAGCTCGCAGCACGCGTCCGGATCGCGCCTCCAAAGTTCATCGCCATACGTTGCCGCCTGGTCGGCGACGCTCAATGGAGAACCCTCATTCCTGAACGTGATCGACGGATAGCGCTCCACCAGCCGATCTCTCAGGGCATAGGTCTCGGCGAAGAAGAACTGTGTGTCGAGATACACGACCTCGACTTGCGACCCGGTGTGCGCGAGCATATCGATCAGCGCGCAGCCCTCCATGCCGAACTGTGTCGTCGCGAGGAGTCGCCAGCAAGCGAATCGCCGCACGGCCCAGGCCGTGATCTCCGGAGGCGAGCCGTTCTCGAGCACGTTCGGCTCAGAACGAGACGGAGCGTCGATAGCAAGTACGGGAAGCTGCAAGGGAACGTCCATTTCGATGTGAGATCAGGTGAGATGCGCACGAAAAAGGCCCGCGGTCGAAGCAACCTGCGGGCCTGGCGCGATCAAGAGTGATCAGATTCAGCCGAGTGCGCATTGCAGCGCGTGCAGGTTGCGACGCATGGTGAACATGCGACAACAACACATGCAGCTGCGGCTGAAGCGAGCAGACAGCCCTTGCGGGGCGTCCGTGCTCATCGAAACGGGATGGCTCGTGCGTGAGTCCATTTCCGGCGGGATTATCCCGAGACGATGACACAAGTCAAGAGACCAGACCGCGAATTGCGGAATTCACACATCGCGCATGGGGTCTTCGTGTTGGCTTCGGCGAATATCGGTCGCTTATCGCAGGGCGCCATCGGGGCGTGCGATGCGTCGAAAACGAGTCAACTCATCACTAAAGGCGAAACACGAAATCTCCGCTCTGCCGAGGACCGCGATCGGATGCGCCGCCGCATTCAGCGACCACGGCGAAGTTTTTTTTCCCTTGACGCGCCCCCCGTGATCGCTATGCTCCCCCCCATTGCATCAAGAGTCCCGGGATGCGACCAAGGTCCCGGGCGGCAACCGAGCGAGAATCACTCGCCACGGTGCCGAGGCCAGCCCCGGCGTGGGGACCGATGCGGTCGAAACTGTCTCGCAATGACAGGATTCGGCAAAACGACAAGCGGCGAGCGTCGCCGCAGCCACGCCAGCACTGGAAGCTCTCGATGCTGTGAAAGGGTTCACAGCATGGGACGCCAATTCCACCTCACGCAGGGCTCCGTCGAGTCGATCTGCGCACATCGACATGCCGCGCTTGGCGACGGTGATCCGCTCGCGCCCCCGCTCTGCCAGTCCACGACATTCGCCCGCGATCGGGTAGGCAGTGAAGCCGAGCATCAGTACTCGCGAGTCTCGAATCCCACGGTCGCAGAACTGGAGGCGAAGCTCGGGGCGCTCGAATCCGCGCCCCCTGCGGCATGCTTCGCGACAGGCCTCGCCGCCGAGACCGCCCTCTTTCTCGCGACGCTTCGAGCAGGCGATCACGCCGTGTGCGCACAGGGTGTATACGGCGGCACGACACGATTGCTGCGCGAACTATTGCCCGATCTCGGAATCAGTGTCGACTTTGTCGACGCAACCGACGCCGAGGCGCTGGAGCAAGCGGTGAGATCCAACACGCGCCTGGTCTTCGTCGAAACACCCGCCAATCCCACGCTTGAGCTCACCGACATCCGTCGCGCCGCTGAAATCGCCCACTCCGTCGGCGCGCTGCTGGCTGTTGACAATACGTTCCTGACCGCAGTCCTGCAGCGTCCACTCGAT
Source organism: Phycisphaerales bacterium (assembly GCA_028279375.1). Lineage (GTDB taxonomy): Bacteria > Planctomycetota > Phycisphaerae > Phycisphaerales > UBA1924 > JANQNW01. The sequence continues at coordinate 256,437 of JANQNW010000010.1, read as the reverse complement.
CTCGGCGCCGATGTCTCTGTGTATTCGACCACCAAATTCGTCGAAGGACATTCGCTGGCCCTGGGAGGCGCTCTCGTTAGCCGCGACGAAGCGCTGCTCGAGCGCATTCGATTCGTCCGCAAGTGCACCGGCGCGATACAGAGCCCATTTAACGCCTGGCTCACGCTCAACGGGCTCAAGACCTTACCACTACGAATTCGACGCCAGTCGCAGACCGCCGCAACGGTTGCGCGCTGGCTCGCCAGCCAACCCGGAGTCGAACGTGTTCGGTATCCCGGCCTCGCCGACGACGCCGAACTCGCGCTCGCCGAGTCCCAGCATGACACAGATCACGGCGCCGTCGTCACGTTTGAGATCGCAGGCGGACTCGAGGCTGGTCGCGCCTTCGCCGGAGCGGTGTCGCTCTGCAAGCTCGTCGAGCACGTCGGCTCCGTCGAGACCCTGCTCACGCATCCCGCCTCCATGACCCACGCCGATGTGCCGCCAGATCAGCGCCGCGCCGTCGGTCTCTCGGACGGCCTGCTTCGACTCTCCGTCGGAGTCGAGCCGCCAGCGCAAATCATCGAAGATCTCGATCACGCCCTTGATGCCGCTCGTGGTATCGACTTTGCACAGGAGGAGATTCGCGCATGCCACGCCCTCGCGTAATCGTCCTGAAGTTTGGCGGGTCCGTGCTCCTCGATGAATCCCGGCTTCGCATCGCCGTGCACGAGATCTATCGCTGGAAACGTGAGGGATGGGCGGTCGTCGCCGTCGCCTCTGCGCTCGCCGGACGCACCGACCAACTGATCGATCGATGCCAGCGACATCATCCGACGGCGAGTTCGTTCGACCGGGCGTCCATCGTCGCGACTGGCGAGCAGGAGAGCGCAGCACTGCTCGGGCTGCATCTCGATCGCGCAGGCGTCCCCGGATGCGTCCTGTCGACTGACACCCTCGACCTCATCGCGACCGGAGATCCGCTCGATGCTTCCCCCGTCTCGATAGACACGAAGGCGATCGCAGAGGCGCTCGAGCGCGCTGAGGTCGTCGTCGTCCCCGGCTACATCGCACGCGACAACGCTGGGCGGCGCGTCACGCTCGGAAGAGGCGGCTCAGACCTGACGGCGCTCGTCCTCGCCCATGCGCTCGACGCCGAGAAGTGTCGACTCATCAAGGATGTCAACGGCCTCTTCGAACGCGACCCGAACGCTGAGGGCCCCCCACCTCCTCGCTACACCGCATGCTCCTACGAAGATGCGCTCGAGACGGACGGCGCCATCATCCAGCACAAGGCTGTCGAGTTCGCACGACGCGAGTCCATTCCCTTCGAACTCGGCGCCTTCAACTCTGTGGCGCCGACGACGATCTCCCGCGCCCCTTCGCAACTGACAGACGCGCCACGAGAACCAGGACCGCTCACCGTCGCTTTGCTTGGCCACGGCAGTGTCGGCGCCGGCGTTGCCGAGTTGATCGGCCAGCTTCCCGAGCAGTTCGAGCTTCAGACGGTCGCCGTACGGACGCCGCAAGAGCATATTGGCAGGCTCCCCGAGAGTGTCCAGCTCTCATCCGATCCAGTATCCACCGCGAACTCCGGTGTCGATCTTGTCGTCGAGACGATCGGCGGCGTGGACACAGCGCTCACATGCGCTGAGTCAGCGCTCCGGCAGGGTTCCGCGCTCGTGACAGCGAACAAGGCCCTCCTGGCCGATCACGCGGAGGAACTGCTCTCACTGGCGCGCACGCATGGCGGCGCCATCCTCGCCTCTTCCTCCGTCGGCGGCGCCCTTCCGGTGCTTGAACGATGCAAGGCTGCGAAGGGCCCGACGCAGATTCGCGCCGTGCTCAACGGGACCGCCAACTTCGTATTGAATGAGATGCGCTCCGGCGTCGATCTCTGCAAGGCGGTGAGGTCTGCCCAGGACGAGGGCCTCGCCGAGGCGGATCCCACGCGTGACCTTGACGGACGAGACGCGCTCGACAAGCTCGTGGTCATCGCGCAGGCTCTCCGCGTCCCGCTCGCGACGACCAACACCAACTGTGATATCGAGGCGCTCTCGATGCCCGTCGGTGCAGGCGCCGGGCGGCTCCGACAAATCGCAACGCTCTCGATCATTGGACACGCGAGCGTCGAGATCGAGGAAACCGAGCCGGGCGACCCGCTCTTCGATCTTCCGGATGAAATGAACTGCGTCGTCTTCGAGCTCGCCGACGGCGCCACAGAGACACTGCGCGGCCGAGGCGCAGGCCGGTGGCCCACCGCGGAGTCTGTGCTCGCCGATCTTCTCGAATACAGCCGTCATGTGCGCGAAGCGTCGGCCAACCGGTCGGAAGACTCTGCACCGGAGCCCTGTCATGCTTGATCCCGATTTGAAGGTCGCCGTCGTCGGCGCAACCGGCGTCGTCGGATGCGAGGCGCTGCGGGTGCTGGAGATGACGAAACATCCCGGCGCCAACATCAGCGCTCTTGCGTCGGAGAGATCCGCCGGTTCGCACATTCCCTACGCCGATCGCCCGCTCACGACGCGGCGCCTCACTGACGAGCGTCTGCTCGAGGCCGACGCCGCGATCTTCTGCGCAGGCGCGGAGGTCGCCCGCGACTATGCGCCGGCGGCAGCGGCAGGAGGCGTGATCATCGTCGACAACTCCAGCGCGTTCCGCGCAGATCCGGCCGTGCCGCTCGTCATTCCGGAAGTCAACGGCGAAGCGCTCTCCGAGAGCAGTCAGACTCGGATCATCGCCAATCCGAATTGCTCGACGATCATCCTGCTGACTGCGATTCACCCGATCAGGCAGGCGTTCGGCGTAAGGCGAATCATCGTATCGACCTACCAGGCGGTGTCGGGCGCCGGAAGAGCAGGGCTTGACGATCTGAATTCGCAACTTGCGGCCTGTGCGAATTCGTCGAAGTCAGCCGGCTCATTCTTCCCCGAGCCGATCGTGAACAACGTCTTCACGCATGAGTCCGATCTGAATTTGGAGACCGGGCGCAACGCCGAGGAGCAGAAGATCATCGATGAGACGCGCCGAATCTGGCGCGACCCGAGTCTCGAGATCATCCCCACCTGTGTTCGAGTGCCCGTCGAGCGCGCCCACAGCGAGTCAATCACCATCGAACTCAAGACGCCTGCGACCGCCGACCAGTGCAAGGAAGCTCTTCGCGCGGCGCCCGGAGTCACACTCTGCGGCGACGATCACGGAGATCTGCCAACCCCTCGCAAGGCCGCGCATCGGCACGACGTGCTCGTCGGCCGGGTGCGCGTTCACGAGCGGGATGGGGCCTGCTGGCTCTCGCTCTGGGTCTGCGGCGATCAACTCCTCAAGGGCGCCGCGCTCAACGCGCTCCAGATCCTGGACCGCGTCGCCCAGGCGCCGCCCGAGAAATCCCGTGAGGAGCTCGCTGCGTGACTATCTCGAACTCCGCCAGACACCTGTCGCCGGCGCACTCTCGACACGGGTCTCGACGTCAGCGTCCAGATCCGTCAGCACGTCGAGTCCCGTCAAGAGCTCGATCTCGTCGACGCTCACGAGCATCTCCGCAAGACGCTGCGTTGATGTGCGCGAATCCGGATTCCGATAGTGCGGAACCACGAAAGCGATCACATCCGGGTCATCGAGCGTGTGCATGTCGATGACGATCTTGAAAAACGCCGTCGGCACGGCCACATCACGCGCGCCGACGACGTTGTAGAGAACCTGACGCTCCGTTGGCGGCTGCGCGAAGACGACCGACTCCGATGAGAGCAGCAGACGATCATCCTCCTCAACCGGCGGTTCGATCAGCGCCGCCGATGTCTGGAAGACCGGCCCCATGATCACCGTCAGATCGCCCCGCACCGCAGCCCACTCGCGGACCTTGCGCTCCAGGCTGCTCCAGATGCCGCTATTGAATCCGGCGTGCACCTGCGGCGCCATGTTCGTCAGAAGATAGCTCGACGCTTCCACGTCGACGTCGTACGCGAGATCACGCGCCGGCGCCATGTGACCGCGCGCATACATCGGCCCGCGATCGTTTGGATTCCGCGCCGGCAGCAGGCCCATCGCCTCCCAGATCTCCCAGTCCGCCGCCACGTCGTAATCAGTGAGCTCGGCCCGCCCGCGCGCATGCACACGCGTGTCCGCCGCGAAGGCGTCGCTTCGCGGCAGATCCGACGCGAGTTGCTGCGCGGTCACGCGATACTGAACCCAGGCCGGAATCCGAAGCCGCGGGTCATACCCGACGACATATCCCTCGTTGAAGAGCTCGACATAGCCCACCGGCGCTCCTACTTGCAGATGAAATGCGCGAGCCTGCGCCTCAACCGCATTCACACTCGAAGGCGGAATGAACTCCGGCGGAGCACCGTCATGCGCGCGCACGACGAATCGAGAAACCCATCCCATGCGCCCGTCACGGAGCTGAATCCGATAGAAACCGTCAACCTGCAGAGGCCGATCGCCGGCGGGATCCGTCTGGCATATCGCAGACTCACCGCGCTGCAGTCGAACGATCGCATCGGCGTCCCGATTGCTCTGCTCACGAACAACGGCGGTCCGGCTCGCAACGACATGGAACACCTGCGCGTGCGCCTCAGTCGAGAGGATGAACGCGAACGCCAGACACATGAGAAGCTGAATGCGACGAGTCATGATGCGCGGCCCCCGGCGGTGCGCTCGCGCTGCTCCTTCTTCGTCGGACCGCGATTCTCCTGCATCGCCATGCTGCGCACGCCCAACAGATCCTGGAACAACTTGATCGCAGCCTTGCTGCCGCCGGCGACGACGGCGCCGGTCAGCCAGGGCCCCCACCACGACGTGTCCTTCGTCAGCAGAATGATCGCGAACGCGTCGAAATCGAACCACTTGCAAATGCCGCCGGCGACGAGGAATGCGAGAACCTCCTTCAGCGGGAGACGTGTCCATGATTGGCGGCGCGCATTCCGCTTCTCCATCATGCGAATCAGTTCGTGCGCGCGCTGCTCCATCTCGGCCGTGTAATTCGCACCATCTTCAGCCGGCGGCCACATCGGATGTCGCGATGTCAATGTCGCCGCCACCTCGCGTATCTTCTCGACGTCGCCGTCGGCGCGGAGAATGGTCAGCGCATCAAGCGCGTATTGCGTCTCGCGCTTCTCATCGTCAGACCCCGGATCCGGAATCTTCGTGCTCCCGACGAAGAGACGCGTCTCAACGATCAGAGCGGTCACGCGCTCGACGAGAAACGCGAGGACGATGATCCCGACCACCGCCTCCAGCGTGCGCTCCCAGTCAATATGAAAGAGATTCGGATCCATGGTCGTGCCCTCCGGCGCTGTCTCAGCGCAAGCAGATCACGAACCTAAGATCAATCTCCATCCCTGGCGTCACCTTGCCAGGGGATGCCGGCGGACCTGACATGTCCTCGAGACCGAGGGAACGGACCCGCTTCACCCATCCGGCAGCGGCGATCGCGGCTCAACGCTCAACGGGGGCTCCGATCGCAGTCGACGACCAATGTCAGCCAGAATCCGAATGTCCCGATGGGCCCAGAGATGCGCCGCCGACATCGGCTTGTTCCCCACCCACACCGGATGCTCACCCGGCGGCGATGCGTTCTCCGGTCCGACCACGCGATCGCCAAGCCGGACATACGGTGTCAACTCATGCTCGTAAACGCGCGATGGATCATTGAGTTCGTCAATGAACGCCGACTCCGGATGCATCGAAGCGACAACCCCGATGCTCGAATCCGACTTCGCCAGGCGCGCGCCGCGAAACGGCGTCGAGATCGTGTAGAGCCGTCGGATCTTCAGCGCCCGCGCGCCGGCGCCCGGATCGCTCGCATAGCGCGCCACCAGGCCGCCCATCGAAAACGCGACGACATCGACTTCCGTCGTCCACTCCGGATCATCACTGGGAAACCGCGCGTCGACCTCCGCGATCAACCGCTCGCGGCATTCCTCGAAGGTCGAGAGCCCCACGAATGACACGCGTTCGATCCGATCGTCATCGAAGATCTCGCGGAACTTGATCTTCAGATGACCATCCGTGAACCCGCTTCCCAGGTAGCCGCCCGCCACGACCAGCGGACGCTCGAGCTCCTTTTCATCGCGTCGCAGTTCGCGCCACTCCGAGTGCGCCTCCAGGATCGTCACGGGAAAGGACGGATTCTTCTGCGATGCGCACGCCGCGATGCAGGCGAACACACTCAGACACAGCGATCGCCCGAGCATGGCGAATCGTCGTTTGCTGCGCATGTCGTCGAGCCCTCCGGAATTCAGGGCCTCACCCCTGCGAGTCACCCGCGATGATACTCCACATCGCGCATCATGTTCCCTGCGAATCGGCCAGAACAACACCCTGTCTCAACAACCGCCCACACAATCCGCACATCCGGACACCGAAGGCGCGCCGCCCCCCAACTTCAAGGGCCAAGACTATGACCCGTTGTCTTCAACCGGATTGAGGTCCGATCCGCAGTACTTGCAGAACTTCGCCGCCGGATCATGCCCCTCCGCCAGGCACGATGGGCAACTACGCGACGAGGCGTCGATCCGATCATGCCGCGTAAGCTCTGCAGACAGAATGCCTGTCGGCACAATGATCAGGCTGTACCCCAGGATCATCATCAGCGCCGCCAGCGTCTTTCCGAAGACCGTCACAGGCGTCGTGTCGCCGTAACCGACTGTCGTCATCGTCACGATCGCCCAGTACATCGACTGCGGGATTGAGTCGAATCCTTCATTCTCGCCCCCCTCGACCAGGTGCATCGCCGTGCCCATGATCACCACGATGATCAGCACCGTCGAGAGAAACACGCCAATCTTCGCACGGCTCGCCAGCAGCGCGCTGCGCAGCGCCCGCGCCTCACGCAGCATCCGCACCAGCTTGAAGATCCTGAACACGCGAAGCAGACGCAGCGCGCGAATCACGAGCATCGACTGCGCCCCCGGAATCAGAACGCTCAGATACGTCGGAAGGATCGAAAGCAGATCCACGATCCCGAAAAAGCTCCGCGCGTACGCCACCGGCCGGCGCACGCAGTAGAGCCGCAGGACGTACTCGATCGTGAATAAAATGGTGAAGCACCACTCCGCAAACGCCAGCGCCGCGTGATACTCCGCGTCGATCTCGTGCACGCTCTCCAGCGCCACCGCGAGCACGCTCGCCAGGATCGCGACCAGCAGCACGACATCAAAGAGCTTCCCAGCAGGCGTATCCGCCTCGAAGATGATCCGGTGGATCCGCTCCTTCAGCTCCGCATTCGGACTCTCGGGATGGGCGCGTTCTTCTGACATGAGGGCGTCATTCCGACCCCCATTCGTCGGCCCGCCGGACGCCCCGCGCTCAGATTCTCAACGCGCCGCCGCCCCGACCACGACCTCACCCGTCGTCGCTGTGAGTGCGCTGAAGAGACTGCGCAGTCGATCCGTCACCGGACCGCGCTGGCCCGCGCCGATCACGCGACCATCCACCTTCCCGACCCACGCAATCTCACCCATCGTCCCGGTCGTGAAACACTCATCCGCGCAATACACATGCGTCAGCGAGAAGTCGCGCTCTCGATGCGGAATCCCGTGCTTGCCGCAAAGATCGAGAATCGTCTGCCGCGTGATCCCCTCAGGGCACGCCGTCGCAAAACTCGTCTCGACAACGCCCTCCGTCACGATGAAGACATGCGTCGCATTCGTCTCCGCGACGAAACCGTTCATATCCAACATCAGCGCATCATCCGCGCCCGCGGCGTTCGCCTCGATCTTCGCCATGATCGACTGAATCAGGTTGTTGTGATGGATGTTCGGATCCAGCGTGTCCGGGCTGAACCGGCGAATGCTCGAGGTCATCAGCTCCAGACCCGCGCTCCCCACCGCGTCGTTATACACCGGCGCCTTGTGCTCAGCCAGCACGATCAACGTCGGCCCCGACTGATTCAGGCGCGGGTCCATCCCGCTCGTGATCTTCACCCCTCGCGAAAGCGTCAGGCGAATGTGCGCATTGTCCCGAATCCCATTCGCCTCGAGCGTGCGCGTGATCTCGCGGATGATCTCCTCATCGCTCGGAATCGTCGCAAACGCCAGCGCCTTCGCCGATCGGCGCAGTCGCGCCAAATGCTCTCGCAGCTTGAAGATCCGCCCGTCATAGACACGCAGGCCCTCCCAGACGCCGTCGCCGCCCTGCACGAGCGAGTCAAACGGACTCACACCCGCCTCGTCGCGATGCACGAGCTCCCCGTTGATGTTCACCAGCAGGTCGGCGTTTCTCGGATCGAACTTCTGCAGCATCGTCCAGCCTCACTCCGCGCCCCGCGCCATCGCACGAATCCGATACGCGCTCAGCTCGTCATACAACTCGTTGCACTCTGCAAGCACACCCCGCAATCGCGCCGGCGCCCGCTCATCCTTCATTCGCGCCGCGCCGAACCCCGTGCTTTCGTACACGTTCGCGTACCAGTGCTGACCCCACACGCCGTCCGTCTCCCGCGCCCCCGGCGCCCATGAGAGCATCGCCGGCTCAAACGCGATCCCGATTCGATCGCACAGCGCCCGCAGCACACCCTCCGGATCACGCAAGATGTCGTCACTATCCACCACCGGCGGCGCATCCCCCGCAAGCTCACGCATGCGTCGAAAGAGCGACACCTGCTGGGGCAGCCCCAGGTCCACCGCCCGCGGCGAACGGATCACCCTGATGAAACTCGTGATCATGTCCTCCGGATTCCGGATCAGGAAACAGTTCACCAGGTTCCTCACCCAGTCCGTCTCCATCTCGCCCGTCACGTGATGCGCCATGTGCTTCTGGTACCACACGGGGCTCCCACCCGGCGGGCGCCCAGTCAGCCGCCGCGCCACCTCTCGCCAGTCCGTCGGCTGGGCCGCCAGCACCGCCTCCCACGCCGGATGCTCCTCCCGCCGCTCCTCTGGAAGGCGCGAGAGATAGTGGGCGTAGAAGGGCTCATCCGTCACCGCACAGTCTGGGCGACTCTCGAACGACCGCATCAGAGCCGTCGAGATGTTCCGAGGCCCCGACCACATCGCAATTCGGATCACGCCCATCCCAAGAAAACCTCCCGCGAGCCCCCATTGTCCTGAATCCCGACACGGGCGCCCGCCGTATACACGCTGAAGATTCTCCCAGGGACGCTTGACCGCCCTCCGATGAGGGCTACCATGCCGGACACATGAGCGCGAAGACCCTCCATCACGTCCATCATCTTCACATGCATCCGATGCATGGGACTGGCTGATGGTCTGGAGCGATTCTCTCGCCCCGTAAGCTGAAATGACCTCAACGCCGGCCCCAGGGTCGGCGTTGTTCGTTTTCGGGCCCTCACGTATCCCGCAAGCGCCGCCCCTGGGTTCCTCCGGCTCACCTCGAGAAGGAATCCAATGTCGCAGACGCTCACACAACCCAATCCCCGTTCGCTCGACTCGCAGCCGCAGACGCGCGACCTCCGCCTCGCCATCCCCAAGGGACGCATGCAGCAGCAGGTCGTCGAACTCCTGCAGGACGCCGGGGTGCGCATCATCTCCACCGTGCGTGACTATCGCCCCGCCGTCTCCCTCGATGGCTGCGAGGCGAAGCTCCTCAAGCCGCAGGCCATCGTCGAGATGCTCGACCAGGGCGCCCGCGATCTCGGCTTCGCCGGCGCCGATTGGATCGGCGAGCGCCAGGCCGATGTCGTCGAACTTCTCGATACAGGACTGGATCCCGTGCGCATCGTCGCCGCCGCGCCAATAGAACTCCTCGTCGATGGTCGCCTCCCGGATCGTCCCCTCGTCGTCGCCTCCGAATACGTCAATCTGGCAAGAGACTGGGCGCAGCGCTTCGGCCTCGCTGACGCGCGCATCCTGCGTTCCTTCGGCGCCACCGAGGCCCTCCCGCCGGAGGACGCCGACGTCATCATCGACAACGTCGCCACCGGCTCCACGCTCAAGGCCAACAACCTCGCAGTCATCGACGAAGTCAGCCGCTCCAGCACGCGTCTCTACGCCAGCCGAGCCGCGATCAGCGATCCCGATCTCGCCCAGCGCATCGAATCGCTCACCACGCTCCTCGCCAGCGTTCTCGCCGCAAGACAGCGTCGCCTCGTCGAGTTCAACATCCAGACCGCCGACCTCGATCGCGCCGTCAGCACGCTCCCCGCCATGCGCGAACCGACCATCTCATCGCTCCGCGACGCCGGATGGTGCGCCGTCAAGATCGCCGTTGAGCGCGACCAACTCGCGGAGATCCTCCCGCAGATCAAGAGCGCAGGCGGCTGCGACATCATCGTCACCGCTCCCTCGCAAATCATCCCGTGAATACCTCGGACGCGACCGCAATGACCACGCTCACCACGCCATCCATCTACACGCCGCCTGCGACATCGACGCAGATTGATCTGCGCCTCGATCGCAACGAGGGACCGCCTCCAGGCGCCGAAGACCTCGCGCCGTTCACCGCGCTTGCGCCCGAAGACCTGAACCGCTATCCCGACCCGGTCGCAACCGAGGCGATGCTCGCGACGGCGCTTGATGAGCCAAAGGAGCGGGTCATGCTCACAGCAGGGGCCGACGACGCCCTCGAGCGCCTGATCCGCGCCTTCGGCGGACCAGATCGCCCCCTGCTCACGTTCACACCAACGTTCGAGATGATCTCGCGCTACACCCAGCGCCTCCGCGCCGAGATGCGTGCGATCAACTGGTCCGTCGGCGACTTCCCGATGGTGAGCTTCCTCGAGCTGATCACACCCGAACTCGGCTGCATTCTCTGCACGTCGCCCAACAACCCCACCGGCCTCGCCATTCGCACAGCCGATCTCGTCGCCATCGCGCGTCGTGCGCGCGATCTCGACATTCCATTCATCGTCGACCAGGCGTACATCGAGTTCTCCGACGACGACCCGACCGATGCGCTCCGCCGTTTCGACAACGTCGTCCTTGTACGCACCTTCTCCAAGGCCTGGGGCCTCGCCGGACTTCGTCTCGGCTGCGCAATCGGTGAACCGACGCTTCTCGATCGCGCCCGCGCCTTCGGCCAGCCCTACGCCATCGCAGCTCCCTCACTGCGCGTCCTCGAGGCGCGCTTGTCCCTTTCCTCCTCCCTCCCTCGTTTGGCCTACCTCCAGCAGGCGCGTGAAGAGCGTCGCCTGCTGGAGGAGGTCCTTGGGGGCCTTGGACTCAACGCCCTTCCATCGCAGGCGAACTTCGTCTTCGCACGCGGCCTCCGCGCCCGCGATCTCGCCGCCGCCCTCCGCAACCGCGGCGTCGCCACGCGCACCTTCGATGACAACCCCTCCCTCTCCGACGCCATCCGCATCACCTGCCCCGGCGATGCGCTCCAGATCCAACTCCTCCTGACGCGCATCCGTGCCGCCGCCATCGAGCTCGGCCTCACCGAAGGGAGCGACGCATGAGACAGGCGACCGTCAAACGCGCGACAAAGGAAACCGACATCGTCGTCGAACTCGACCTCGATGTCTCGACGCGCCGGTCCATCGACACCGGACTTCCTTTCCTCGATCACATGCTCGACGCCTTCTCGCTGCACGCCGGCGTCGGTCTCCTCCTCGACTGCCAGGGCGATCTCCAGGTCGATGATCATCACACCGTCGAGGACTGCGCGCTCGCGCTGGGCGAAGCCTTCAACCGCGCGCTCGCCGATCGCGCCGGCATCACGCGCTTCGGCGCCGCCTATGCGCCCCTCGATGAAGCCCTGGCGCGCACTGTCATCGACTTCTCCGGCAGGCCCGCAAGCGCCATCGACCTGCAGCTTCAGCGCGAGATGCTCGGCGCTGTCGCCTGCGAGAACATCCGCCACTTCTTCTCCAGCTTCGCCACCGCCGCTCGCTGCAGCCTGCACGTCGATGTGCTCAAAGGCGACAACGATCACCACCGCGCTGAAGCCGCATTCAAGTCCTTCGCCCTCGCCGTCAAACAAGCCATCACCCTGACCGGCGCCGATGTGGCGCCCAGCACCAAGGGAGCGCTCCTGTGAGCGATTGCCTCATCATCAACACCGGTGTCTCCAACACCGCCTCGATCATCGCCGCCTTCGGCCGCCCGGGCATGCTCGCGCGCTCCACCGCGCGACCGGACGCCGTCGCAAGCGCGCCGCTCGTCGTCCTTCCCGGCGTCGGCTCCTTCAAGCCCGCCATCGACAAGCTGCGCGATGAAGGACTCGACCAGGCCCTCCGCGATCGCATTGACGCAGATCGACCGACGCTCGCCATCTGTCTCGGCATGCAACTCCTCCTCGATGGCAGCGATGAAGCCGTCGGCGCCGCAGGTCTTGGCGTCATCCCCGGCGTCGCCCGAGCATTCCCACCAGGCGCACGCCGACCGCAGATGGGCTGGTCCCCCGTCGAACCCGACAATGGATGCGCCCTCGAACGCGGCGCCGCCTACTTCGCCAACTCATTCGCGCTTGTCGACGAACCCGGATCCGACTGGCGCTGCGCCTGGTCACGCTACGCGGGCACGCGCTACATCTCCGCCATCTCACGCGGCGGCGTCCTCGCATGCCAGTTCCACCCCGAACTCTCCGGCGCCTGGGGAGACGCGCTCATCGCGCGATGGGCCGGCGCAGCCGCACAACTGGAGACCGCCGCGTCATGCTCATGAATCGAATCATCCCGTGCCTCGACGTCCGCGCCGGTCGCGTCGTCAAGGGCGTGCAGTTCAAGGGCCTCCGTGATGTCGGCGACCCGGGACAACTCGCCTGCCGCTATGACCTCGCCGGCGCAGACGAACTCTGCATGCTCGATGTCAGCGCCACGCTCGAAGAGCGCGACGCCTCGCTGCAGACCGTCCGCGATATCAGGCAGCGCCTGCGCATCCCACTCACCGTCGGAGGCGGCGTCGCCGATCTCGACAGCGCCGAACGACTCCTGCTCGCCGGCGCCGACAAAGTCGCCGTCAACACCGCCGCTGTCAGGCGGCCGGCCCTCCTCACCGAGATCGCGCTCCGCTATGGCCGCCAGTGCGTCGTCTGCGCGATCGACGCGGCGAAACGTCAGGACGCCGAGGGCTGGGAAGTCGTCATCCGATCGGGCAACGAACGCACCGGTCTCGACGCCATCGAGTGGGCGCAGCGCGCCGTGCAGGCCGGCGCCGGCGAGATCCTCCTCACCAGCTTTGATCAGGACGGCAAACGCTCCGGCTATGACCTCGCACTCCTCCGCGCCGTCTGCAGCGCTGTCGATGTTCCGGTCATCGCCTCCGGCGGCGCCGCAAGCGCACAGCACATGGCCGATGCGCTCGAGACGGGCGCAACAGCCGTCCTCGCCGCCTCAATCCTCCACGACGGCGAAACCACCGTCTGCGAACTCAAGAAGCAACTCGACGCGCTCGGCGCCGGAGTACGACTGTGATCATCCCCTCAATCGACATTCAGTCCGGCGCCGCCGTGCAACTCGTCGGCGGCAAGGAAAAGAAGATCGACGCCGGCGACCCGCGCCCCCTTGCGCGCAAGTTCGGCCGCGTCGGCGAGATCGCCGTCATCGATCTCGACGCCGCCATGGGCGTCGGCGACAACGAAGAGCTCATCACCGAGCTGCTTCAGCTCGCGCCCTGCCGCGTCGGCGGAGGCATCCGCTCCGCAGAGGACGCGCTCAAGTGGCTCGAGCGCGGCGCCACGCGCGTCATCCTCGGCACCGCCGCAACCCCCGAGATCCTCAGCCAGATCCCACGTGAACGGGTCATCGCCGCCCTCGATCAACGCGATGGCGCCGTTCTCTCCCACGGCTGGACTCAGTCCACGTCCGACACCGTGTCCAGCCGTATGCGACAGCTCAGAGAGTTCGTCGGTGGATTCCTCGTCACGTTCGTCGAGACCGAGGGCCGCATGTGCGGCCTCCCCTTCGACACGCTCAACGAACTGAAGAAGGAAGCGGGCGACGCCGCGCTCACCCTCGCGGGCGGCGTCGCCACCACCGGCGAGATCAAACGCGCAGACGACGCCGGCGTCGACATCCAGATCGGCATGGCGCTCTACTCCGGACGCGTCGATCTCGCGCAAGGCTTCCTCGCGCCCGTTACGTCCGATCGCCCGGACAACCTCATCCCCACCATCGTCCAGGAGGAGTACGGCGACACCCTCGGGCTCGTCTACTCGAACGAACAGAGTGTCCGCGCCGCCCTCGACGAAGGCGCCGGCGTCTACTGGTCGCGTAGCCGCGATGAACTCTGGCGCAAAGGCGCCACCTCCGGCGACACGCAGGAACTCGTCCGCATCGAGACTGACTGCGATCGCGACGCGCTCCTCTTCATCGTCAGACAGCAGCGGAACGGCTTCTGCCACACCGGATCCCGCTCCTGCTTCGGCAGGACCGCCACCTTCGCAGATCTCCAGCGCCACATCGCGAACTCCGCCGCCGGGGCCGACACCAGTTCATACACGAAGCGGATCCTCGCCGATCCCGATCTCCTCGCGCGCAAACTCCTCGAAGAAGCTGGCGAACTCGCCGAAGCTGAGGCGCGCGACGACGTCATCTGGGAAGCCGCGGATCTTCTCTACTTCACACTCACAGCCCTTCAGCAGAAGGGCGTCGACATCACACTCGTCCAGCGCGAACTCGAGCGACGCACAAGCCGCGTCCGCCGCCGCGACGGCAGCGTCGTGACAGCAGGAACTGCCACATCATGAAGACCGCGCCAATCACACTGAACCGCGCAGTGGCGATCGACATCGCCGAACGCCCGCCCGCTGCCTTCGATGATGTCACCCTCGCTGACGCACAGACGATCATCGACGAAGTCAGAACAGGCGGCGAGCGCGCTTTGCGCTCCTATGCCGGGCGCTTCGACGATCTCCCGACCGATGCGCCCATTCTCCTCGCCCGCGCCGACCTCGATCAGTACGCTGCATCCATCGACGCCGATCTGCGCAGCGCGCTCGCATGCGCCGCAGAACGAATCCAGCGATTCGCGCTCGCGCAGAAGCGAGCCCTCGCGCCCGTCACCATCGACACCGACTTCGGCCAGATCGGCCACACCATCGAACCCGTGCAGAGCGCCGGCTGCTACGTCCCCGCGGGCCGATTCCCACTCCCCTCGACCGCGCTCATGACCGTCATCGCCGCCAAGACCGCCGGCGTCGAACGCGTCATCGTCGCCACACCGCGCCTCAATCCCGTCACCTTCGCCGCGGCGTCGATCGCCGGCGCAGACGGCCTCCTCCTCGCCGGCGGCGCGCAGGCAATCGCCGCGCTCGCCTACGGCTTCGAGGATTTCCCGCCCGTCAATATCATCGTCGGCCCCGGGAACAAGTACGTCACCGCCGCCAAGCACATCGTCAGCCGCGATGTCGGCATCGACATGCTCGCCGGCCCCTCCGAACTCCTCGTCATCGCCGACGACACCGCATGCCCCGAGACCATCGCCGCGGACCTCCTCGCCCAGGCTGAACACGACACGGACGCCCGCGTCACACTCGTCACGCCGGACGATCAGCTCGCAGACGCCGTCGACAGCGCGCTCAACGAACAGCTCGAATCACTCCCCACGGCGGACGTCGCGCGCACCGCGCTCGAGAACGCCCGCACGATTGTCGTCACCGACCTCGAAGAGGCCCTGCGCGTCACCGATCGACTCGCCCCCGAGCACCTCCAGGTCATTACGAAAGACGCCACGACACTCGCGCGCCAGGTGCGAAACGCCGGCGCGATCTTCATCGGCGCCGCGTCCGCCGAGGTCTTCGGCGACTACGGCCTTGGCCCCAACCACACACTCCCCACCGGCGGCACGGCCCGCACAAGCGCCGGTCTCTCCGTATTCAACTTCCTCCGCCCACGCACCTGGATGCGCATCGACCCCGAAGCCAACCTCGAGCCCCTCATCGCCGAGACAGCGACGCTCGCGCGCACCGAGGGTCTGGAAGCCCACGCCCGCGCCGCCGAAGCCCGCACGGCGATGCTCAGTCGAACCGGTCCAGCTTGAAGTTCGTCCGATGTGATTCCGGCGGCGCCGTATACCCGCTGGGCAATTTCCCCTTGAGGTAACCGAACTCCGGCTCCGAGGTCTTCGCCTCGTCGCCCGTCTTCGCCGCCTCGATCTGCGCCTGGCGCCACTTCTCCTTCGAGTTGATGCGCATCATGCGCACCTCCTCGCGCTGCGCCTTCAGTTCCGGATCAGACTCCAGCGACGCAAACTGCACATCGAACCGCTCGAGCAGATCCGTTGGAAACGGCGTCAGCATCACGAACGGATCCCCCTTCTTGAAGAACACCGGCTTGTTCCGGCGCAACACGCGCCAGTTCATCGTGAATGTGTAAGGCGACCAGTCCGTCTCAACGAATCCATCCAGCGGAGTCGCGCCGTCCACCGAAAAATTCGTCGGACCGCGCACAAGCATCCCGATCCCCGGACTCGTCCGAAACAGCCATGGAATCACGAATGAGATGATCCCCGAACCAAAAGAGTTCGTGATGCCGGCGCCCAGCCGCTCCTCGCCATCCGTGACTTCAATCTTCAGCGAAGCCGACTCCGTCTTCCCGCCCCACGTCGCCTTGAATCCCACCGGCGTCCTGACAACCCACCCGGCGCGATTCGCCATCGTCAGGGGCAGACACCGCTTCGGTATGTTCCGAGGCAGGCGCTCCATCCAGTCCCGCGCCGTCGGCGCCGGCTCCAGCGCGTACCCCTCGCTCGGATTCGTCTCATACGCCTTGATGAACAGTCGATCACTCATTGCCCGCCCCATCTCGCAAGAGCTCTTCAGAACCACTCGAGCCGCGAGTCTACCGCGCCGTCAGCCCCGATCGCGCAGCTATCTGTTGACCCCCGAGCCCGAATGCCTACCGTGCATCCAGGAACCAACTGCGCCGCCGAGGACACCACCATGAATACGCGCGATCACGACGACCGCTCTTCCGAGATGTCACGCCGCACCTTCATCTCCAGCGCCGCTGGCAGCGTCGGCGCCGCCGCGTTCATCGCCGCGTCCCTCGGCTCGGAAGCCGAAGCCCAGTCCGCCGAAGCCGGCGGCGGCGCCCCATTCAACTACGACTTCCCCTACACCTCCCAGCGCATGCCCGTCATGGCGCGCAACATCGTCGCAACCAGCCAGCCCCTCGCAGCACAGGCCGGACTCGACATCCTCCGCGCCGGCGGAAACGCCATGGATGCAGCCATCGCGACCGCCGCCGCGCTCACAGTCGTCGAACCAACCTCCAACGGCATCGGATCCGACAACTTCGCGCTCGTCTGGTCCGCCGGCCGCGTCCACGGACTCAACGCCTCCGGCCGCGCCCCGATCGAACTCGACCGGTCGCGCTACTCCACCGAAGGACGTATCCCCTTCTATGGCTGGGACGGGGTCACCACCCCCGGCGCCGTCTCCGGCTGGGCCGCCATGCACGAGCGCTTTGGCCGCCTTCCCTTTAAAAGGATCATCGAACCCGCAGTCCGATATGCCCGCGATGGATTCCTCGTCTCCCCCGAGGTCGCCCGCTACTGGAAGATCGCCGCCAGCCGCTACGTCGGCGATCCCGTCTTCAAGCCCTGGCATGACACCTTCGCCCCCGATGGCAGGACTCCCGCCGCCGGCGACCTCTTCAGGAGCGCCGACCACGCCGACACACTCCAGGCCATCGCTGAAACAACCGGCCGCGACTTCTACGAAGGCAAACTCGCCGGCCGCATCGCAGACGCCGCAGCCGAAGGTGGAAGCGCGCTCTCCCGCGCAGATCTCAGCGCGCACGCGCCCGAATGGGTCAAGCCGATCTCCATCGATTACCGAGGCTGGCGCCTCCACGAAATCCCGCCCAACGGACAGGGGATCGCCGCGCTCATCGCCCTCGGCATCCTGCGCCAGTTCGACATGAAGTCACTCGAAGTCGACTCAGTCGAGTCGCTCCACCTCCAGATCGAAGCGATGAAGCTCGCCTTCGCAGACACCCATCGCCACGTCGCCGATCCCGACCACATGGAGGTCTCCCCCGCCGCGCTCCTCGACGATCACTACCTTCAGTCGCGCGCTGCGCTCATCGACCCCGCGCAAGCGCAGAACTTCGACCACGGCAAACCCCTCGAAGGAGGCACCGTTCTCCTCACCACAGCCGACGCCGAAGGGAATATGGTCTCCTTCATCCAGTCCAACTACACCGGCTTCGGCTCCGGCGTCGTCATCCCGGGAACCGGCGTCGCCATGCAGAACCGCGCCTGCTGCTTCTCCCTCGAGCCCGGCCATCCCAACGAAGTCGGCCCGAACAAGCTCCCCTACCACACCATCATCCCCGGCTTCGTCACGCGCATCGACGAATCAGGCGACGAAGTTCCCGTAATGTCATTCGGCGTCATGGGCGGCTACATGCAGCCACAGGGACACGCCCAGGTCCTCATGCGCATCGCCGACTGGAAACAGAACCCCCAATCCGCGCTCGACGCCCCGCGCTGGCAGGTCTTCACCGATCTCAACGTCTCGGTCGAACCCGGATTCCCGAAGGAAACCTACGAGTCCCTCCGCGCCCTCGGCCACAACATCAAGCAGCCGATGATGCGCAACGCTTCCTTCGGACGCGGCCAGATCATCTTCAAACTCGACGACGGCTACGTCGGCGCCTCGGACCTCCGCGCCGATGGTCAGGCCGTCGGCTACTAGAAGCGCAAAGAGAAACCGCGGCAGGCGTCATGGGTCTACCGCGGTCCCTCACTCAAAGAGAGTCACAAACGAATCTGATTCGAGTCTCTCGGTGAACAACGAAGAACGGCCCCCTCTGCAGGGAGCCGTCCTCTGGAGATTCAGAAACAGATGCTGGTTGTTCAGCAATTGCGACGTCGGCGAAGGCCGAGAACACCGGCGCCGGCGGCGAGGCACGAGATCGCGCCAGGGGTCGGAACGGCGATGCTGATGTTGTCGAGCGTGACGTCATAGTCGTCGAAGCTGAAGAAGAAGCCGGGCTCGAGTGTGGTGATCGCGATCTCGTCCACACCCGACAGCACATCGGCGAACGTCACACCCGCGGGCAGGATCGGCTCGAATGTCATCGGATCCTCGGCGCCGAAGCCGCCCCAACCCGCCGGAAGCGTCGTGGAGGAAGTATCGTCGATGGTGACCGAGAACTCCTGGAAGTCCGACCAGGCATCCTGCCCGAACCAACCGAACTCGTACCACACGCTCGTCCAGGGATACCCGCCCTGGGCGGAGTCATAGTCGCGCAGTTCCACAACGAACGGGCGCGCCACGGGCAGGAACGTGCCGATTTGATCGATCTTGAGATCGAGTGAGATCGTGACCTCGTCGTGGGCTGTGTAGTCGCCCAGGAACGCCGGGTTCGTGTCGTTCGAAAACGTGATCCCGAAGTTGTTGAACTGCGTCTGGTATCCTGCGCTGCCTCCGAGACCACCCGTCGGGTTGATGAAGCTCGAACCGCCGGGACCCTGCGGGCCCTCCCAGCCATCCTCGCCGCTCTCGAAGTTGCTGACGTGGTTGCTCGCCGCGCTGGCCGCGCCGGCGCCGACGATCGCCGAAAGCATGACGGCGCCGAATGTAGTGCTCTTCATGACGTGATTCCCCAATCCTGTTCCTGCGGTCGAATGCCGCATGTCCGTGTGTGTCATCCGCCCCAGGCAAGGAGGTCGGATCCAAGTAGCGAGGATCCTAGTGGGATTCTCGACCGTGTCAATAGTTTCTGGGAAACTTCGCTGAAATAGTGAGGGAACCTCTGGGATTCTTCCCGAATGCCTCGAAGGTCGCTGGAAAATCACCCGCCAGCCCCTATCCTGCTCTCGTGGAGCTGCAAGGAGACCCATCCGGATCACCCCTTCCGGGTGCAGAAACACCGAAATGAGCGACCTCGAAAACACCTCCAGGCCCGATCGACTTCCCGACGCCCCGGGCCCCGCCCCCGCTGCGCCCGCCGATCTCGAGGACCTCATCAACTCAATTGGAGATCAGCTCCACTCCACCTTCGCCGACCTCCTCGAAGATCAGCCCGAAGCGCAACAGGGACCACAGGCCCTTGCCCGATCACTCGGCGTAGACAAGGTCCTTGCAAGCCGCCTCCTCAAGGCGCTGCGAACCTCCGACCCCATGGCCGTCGTCCATCGCATCCCCGGACCCGATCCGCTGCGCCGACTCCTCAAGGCCTCCGCAAAACACGGCGCCGACCCGCGACTCATCACCGGCGCCTCCAACGCCGTAGACCGATTCGAGACTCTCATCCGCGAAGAGATGGGCGATCGCTCCTCCCTCGACGCCATCATCAGCGCCTGGGTCCCTGAAGCGCGACGCGAGTTCGAACTCCGCCGCAAACAGGCCGCCTTCAAGGCCATGAGCCAGCTCAAGGGCGCCGAAGCCAACACCATCATCGCGACCGTCTTCCTCCATCCATCAGAAGACGAGCGCATGCTTGATGTAGTCTGGCTCAGCGGTCTCCACGGCCTCCATCGCCTGCGCCCCGACGCGGGCGTCAAGTTCGCCACGCGCCGCCTCACCCCGCAGGACAGCTCACGCGAACCGCGCACGCTCGATGGCGAATCCGTGGACGACCTCGAGCGCATGCAGCTCCCCGAGTTCTGCACCAACCCCCTCCCCCAACTCAATGTCCACAAGGTCGGAGAAGTCGTCCACTACACGATGGCCGACACAGGCTTCGGCCCCAAATCCGCCGTCGATCTCGTCTTCTGCGAAGTCAACCTCGCCGAGATGCGCCGCTACATCGACCCCGGCGCGAATCGCAAGGGCTATGTCTTCGCCGAAGTCTCCAGCCCGGCGCGCAGGCTCCAGTTCGATGTCCTCGTCCACGAGGACGTCTATCCCGACTCCGAGCCGACGCTCCGCCTCTACGACACAGCCCTCGAAGGCGTCGCCGACGTCAACAACCCCGCGCGCGACATCGACATCCTCCCGATGATGGAGTCTGTCGAGAAGATCGGAAATGGCATCTCCTGCTGCCGCTCCGCGACCGTCGCGCGCTACAGCGACATCGTCCGAACTGTCTGCCAGAAGATGGACTGGAACGGACGCAAGTTCCGCGTCTACCGCTGCCAGATCGATTACCCGATCTACGGCGCCCAGGTCGCGATGCTCTTCAACCCGCCCACCGATCCAAATCCCGCCGGCTGACGCTGCAACCGGCGCGCTGCGACTTCCTCATTCTCACTCTTCCCAAATGAAAGACGCCGTGCACCATGACAGAGCGCGGCGTCTCTTCTCTTGATGGAAAGAGAATGTCAGCCGCTTGACGCAGCCTCCACCCGCGACGGCTCCGAAGAAGACCGTCCATGCCGCACAAAAACACACTTTTTTCTCCTGATCAAGGCAGCCCGTCCCGCCATCTCACGCCACGTCGTATGAGCGGCGAGCTGTTGGCCGCACCCCATCGACAACCCTCGCGGAGCGGGGGCCTTCCTTCAGGAGGATCTCCTCATGTCTTCGAACAACCACGCTTCCGTCAACGAACTGCTCGCGGCATGCTTCGAGCAGCATGCCCAGCGCGTTGCCGAGATCTGCGACGCCCGCCGCGCAGGCGACATCTCTGAAGATGACAGCTGCCGACAGCTCTCCGAGCTCTCCGAGCGCCTCCTCCGCCGTCGCGCCGGTCTGCGCTGCGCCTTCGCCGCCTGATGACCCGCGCCGCCGAAACAACATGCAAGGCGTCCGGAGCGTCGCCGGTACAATCGCCTCCTTCGCCTGAGGAACGCGCCGAGACGCGCGCCTCCGATCACGCCGAGCGCGTGATCCAGGCCGAGGGAGCCTGCGCCATGACCGACGAACAGAAAGACCACGTCACGAGAATCCTCCGTGACTTCGCAAGCGACCCTGAAGCCGCCAACGAGCTGCTCCCGCTGGTCTACGAGCAGCTTCGCGCCATCGCGCAGAAGCGCATGGGCAATGAGCGAGACGACCACACGCTGCAGGCCACGGCGCTCGTGCACGAGGCGTACATGAAGCTCGTCGGCGATGTGGACATGAAATGGCAGAGCCGCGGCCACTTCTACGGCGCCGCCGCCGAGGCCATGCGACGAATCCTCATCGATCACGCCCGTGCGAAGAAGTCCGCCAAGCGCGGCGGCGACCGGCGCAAGCTCCCAGCAAGCGTCCTCGACCTCGCCACCGACTGCGACGCCGAAGACATCATCGCGCTCGACGACGCCATCACGAAACTCGAAGAAGAAGATCCGCGCGCCGCCTCCGTCGTCAGGCTCCGCTTCTTCGCGGGCCTCGAAGTCAAGGAAGCCGCCGAAGCCCTCGGCGTCTCCGAACGCACCGCAATGCGCGAATGGTCATTCGCACGCGCGCGCCTCCACCAACTCCTGAAGGACGGAGAATCTGACGAAGCGAAAGGTTGAACGTGTCTGACGAGCGAGCGAAGCAGATCTTCAATGAAGCCCTCGAACTCGAAGCCTCCGAGCGCGACGCCTTCCTCGACGCCAATGTCATCGACCCCGACCTGCGCCAGGTCGTTCGCGAACTCCTCGAGTCACACGTCGCCGCCGGCTCCTTCCTTTCGAAGCCCTGCGTGAACGTGCGACTCGAACCCTCCGCAGACGCCCCCTGATCGGAGGCGTGCGCCTGCGACGAACATCACGCCTGTAACGACGAAACGCGACCGGACCCGCCCTCTGACGCCGCCTGCGGCGATTCTCACGAGATGCCGCCTCCATAAGTCGACGAATCCGTCCGATGCATAATCGTCCCACTACGGATAGGGGACGTCGTGCGTCCACGGAGGATTCGCATGTCAGCAGCGACCGCTGAAAAACAAGCAGCGCTGGGAAGTCGCTATCTGCCTATCCCCATCGAGTCCCTCGATGAGGAAGTGCTGACGCTTGATATCTACCTCCGCCAGGCGGAGCGCGGCCAGTTCGCGCTCTATCGCGGCAAGGGAATCCCCTTCTCATCCAAGGATCACAAGAGACTCGTCGAACGCGGCGTGCGCTTCGTCTACATCCCCGCCGAGCAGCATCGCGAATATCGCAAGGCGCTCGTCGCCCGACTCGATCGACTCTACGACGATCCCAAGCTCAAGCACGATGAACGCGCGCGCATCATCCGCACGGCGTCAACGCAACTCATCGAAGAAGCCCTCAGCGACCCCACCGCTGAAGGCGCGATCGAAAGCGTCACCGATCTCGGCGATCAGTTCGCCAACTGGCTCGAGAAGGACCCGCAGAAGTTCTCCTACCTGCTCGATATCTCCGAGCACGACTTCTACACCGCGACACACATGCTCAACGTCGGCATCGGGTGCGGCATCCTCATGAGCAGACTCTGCCCGGAGGAGCCCGAGCTCGTCCAGCTCGCCTTTGAGGGCGGACTCCTCCACGACATCGGCAAGCGCGATGTCCCCGAGGCCATCCTCAATAAGGAAGGCCAGCTCGAAGAAAGCGAGTGGAAGCAGATCCAGCGCCATCCCTCCCTCGGCTACGAAATCCTCAGCGAGCATGGGGGCCTGCACTCCGTCATTCTCGAGATGACGCGCGATCATCACGAGCACCTCGATGGCACCGGATATCCCAGCGGCAGAAAGGCCGACGATCTCAGCCTCGCCGCCCGCGTCTGCGCCGTCGTGGACGTCTTCGACGCCATCAGCGCAGCGCGCCCCTATCGCGGTCCAACACCGCCCCTCGACACGCTCAAGATCCTCGCGCAGGGCGCCGGCGCCCAGTTTGACGCCGATGCGCTCATGGCGTGGACGAAGTACATCAGCCAGTCTCTCAAGGATGATCCCAGCCGAGCGCCGATCGTCTCGACCGGCCAGCCGCTCGTCAGCCTCGATGAGCTGCTCGTCGCGCCGCCCGAAGGTTTCTCCCACGACGACGACTACAAGGCAGATGATCGCGAAATAAGCGACCGCGAACACGCGCGCCACGCCTGCGACTTCCCGGTCGAAGCCGCATTCATCGTCAACGGCCTCAAGGAAGAGAAGACCTTCAAGGCCCAGGCGAAGAACCTCAGCCTCGGCGGCGTCCAGATCCAGACGAATCAGCGCATCCGCCCCGGCGAAGTGCTCTTCCTCGCTATGAGCGCTCGAGAGGGCTCCGTCGTCGACCGCACCGCGCGCGTCGTTCACGTCAAGGAACTCGCCGGCGGCGACTACCTCGGCGGCCTCAAGTTCATCGCCCTCGACGACGAACTCGTCTGACGCTCACTCCGAATCCGAAGCCCGGTCAAGCTCCGCAAGCGCCGTCACCGCGCGCTGCGTGCGCGGATCGTCACGCCCGCGCCCGGCGAGAAGCAGCGCGCCGCCGTCCAAGAGGAGCTTCCGCCCCTCGATCGTCTCCCCCTGCCCAACACGACACTCACCGAGCCGCGCAAGCGCCTCACCGATACGCCAATGACCCGCCGGCAGACTCCGCTGTCGCACGCGCAGGCACGCCGAAACAACCTCCGCCGCCCGCGCCGGCTGATCGAGCGTCAAATAGTCATCCCCCACGGCGAGCCACGAACGCTGCAGATCCGGATGCTCCGGATGCAGCGCCGCCCGGCGCATCTCAAGCGCCCGCTCATCCAGCGCAAGCGCCTCATTGAACCGAGAGAGCGCCGCCATGCACCGGGCGCGCTGATACACCGTCATGGCCACATCGGCATGCGCGCTCCCCAGCGCCTTCCCGCGCAAATCGCCAGCCAGCTCAAAAAGCCCGGCCGCCGCCTCAGGATCGCCCGAAGCCAGCTCGACGCGCGCCATGTTGTACATCGTCTGCGCAATCTCGAGCGCGCTGGCCCCGCCCGACTCCTCGCGAATCTCCAGCGCATTGGCGAAGTGCACCGCCGCGTCGCCGAAGTTCCCGCGCGCAAGCTCGAGATTCCCCAGACTGTTCAGACTCCGCGCCGTCTCCACATGCCGATCGCCAAACGCCTCCCGCCGCAGCCGCAATGCCTCCACGAGCTGCGCCTCGGCAAGCTCATACTCCCCGAGCGCGCGATAGCTGTTCCCCACCGTGTTCCGAATCGCCGCCGCCGACGCCGGATCATCCGAAAGCGCAAGCTCAACCCAGTGCACCGCCTCGTCCAGCGTTTCGCGAATCGTCGGCTCGCGCCCCGCCGCCGGTTCGACCGAGACCAGCGTGTCCTCCAGGAACACATTGATCTGCCGCGTCTTCTCAGCCTCCCGCGCCGCCCGCTGATACAGCACCGACATCGTCGCGCTGAATCCAATCAGCGCCACGAGAAACGCGCAGCTGAAAACGGCCGCCATCCGATGCCGCGCGACAGTCTTCCGAAGCACATACACGCGGCTGTCTCGCTTCGCGTCAATCGCCTCGCCCGCGAGGTAACGCCGCAAGTCCTCTCCCAGCGCCTCCGCCGACTGATACCGCCGCCCCTTCTCCTTCGAAAGCGCCCGAAAGACGATTGTCTCGAGCTCATCATCAACACCGAACGCGCCGCCCTTCCCCCGCAGACGCGTCGGGGCTGACTCATTGATCGACTTCACCGCCGTCGCCAGCGACCCCTCCACGTCGTAAGGAAGCCGCCCGCTCAGCAACCGATACAGCAGCACGCCCAGCGCATACACATCGCTGCGAATGTCCACGCTCGTCGGCGCCCCGCGCGTCTGCTCCGGACTCGCATACGCCAGCGTTCCCAGAAACTCACCCGAACGCGTCACGCCAATCCCCTCGGCGCCCTCGCCAGCGATCGTCGCCAGCCCGAAATCCAGCACACGCGGCTCGCCCCGCTCATCAACCAGAATATTCCCCGGTTTCAGATCCCGATGGATCACACCATGCCGATGCGCCTCGCTCACCGCTGAGCACACCTTCGCAAAAAGCGCGATCAGCTCCCGTCGCGACATCGCGCCGCGGGCGCTCTCTGCGTCAACATGCGCATCAATCGGCCGCCCCGCGACAAGCTCCATCGCCAGGTACCGCCGTCCCGATTCCGTCTCGCCGCTGTCATACAGCGTCACGATGTTCGGATGACGCAGACCCGAGACAAGCTCGATCTCCCGCTCGAAGCGCGCCCGCTGCTTGCTCGTCGCAAGCGCCCCGGCGATCAACACCTTCAGCGCGACCTTCCGCTTCGCCGCGATCTGCGTCGCTTCATAGACGACGCCCTGCCCCCCGCGATGCAGTTCGCCTTCGATCGTGTACCCATCGATCGCATCCGGCGTCAGCGCGCTGGCGACCGGCGCCGCGTCGTCGCCCGCGCAGCTCTCCTGAAGCTTCGCCAGCAGCGCATTGTTCTCTCTGATCTCCTCCACGAGATCACGGCAACTTGCGCAAACGTCTACATGCCGCAGCACTGCCTCGTCGCCCACATCCCCCAGGGCGCTCAGCTCGAGCGCCTCCATCGAAGGACAAGATGCGGCAGTCACGTCAGGCATGCTCTCTAACTACCCTTCGTACGCCTCGCGAAGATCTGTCAGGATCGCCCGCAATTTCTGCAGGCACCGATGCTTCGCCAGGTACACATCATTCGAAGACATCCCAAGCTCTTCCGCCACCGACGCAGGCGAGCGCCCGCCCAGCGCCAGCAACTCGAACGCCCGAATCGTCGATTCATTCGCCTTCGACTGCTTCCGAAGCTCGCGCAATCCCTCCTGCAGGAGCGCCCGCTCCGCCTCCTCCTCCCAGATCAACTCAACATCCCCGTTGTCCGGCATCTCGATCACCGCAGAAGCCCCGCGCACCTCACGCCGTGACAGACGCTTGCGCTGACTCTCCCGCACCGCATTGCGCGCAATGCCGATCATCCACGAACGCAGACGCCCGCGCTCGCGGTCATATCCACCCGAGCGATACGCCTGCACGAACCGCGCCAGCGCATCCTGCGCCGCATCCGCCGCGTCTTCTTCATTGAGCCCCAAGCGCCGGCCGAACGCCGCCAGGATCGGACGAAAGCGCGCATCAAACTCCACCCAGACCGACTCGTTCTCCGGATCGGCCAGATCTTCCAGCAGCGCCGTTGTCGTCCGTGTCTGCATACGGAAGGCCCCCTGCCTTCACAACGAATCATACCGCCGCACACCCCGCGTCAGTTCCACAATCGGCCCTGGTGCGCCTCCAGAGGCCATTTTCGAACTTTCTCCCTCGCGCCTGACAGATCGCCAACCCTCGCCGCGAAGGAAGGGTGGGACGTCGGAAAGAAACGGCCTCCCGGGCAAACCCTTCGGCAGAAGCGCCAACCTCTGGAGAACTTCAAATGCTTGCTGCCCCGAACAACAAGAACCACAACACGCGGCGCACCACCAACCTCGCCGCGCTCACAACACTCCTGCTCACCTCCGCGGCCTACGCCACCGGACCCATCGCACAGGAGTCGCCCATCAGCGTCGACTCCAACGAGAACTTCGGCAACCAGGCCGTCATCTGGGTGGGCTCCTCACCCAATGGCCGCTACGTCGCCTTCACCAGCCGCGCAACCAATCTCGTCGTGCCCGACAACAACGGCCCGACCGCAGACCTCTTCCTGCGCGATCGCGTCTTCGGAACCACGACCCGAATCGGAACATCCGCAACCGGCGCGCAGGACAGCTTCTCAGAGCCCGCCAATCCCTTCGTCGGCGCTTCCGGCGCGTACGTCGCATTCAGCACCGCCGCCGCCTGGGACCCCATCGACACCAACAGCCGCATCGATATCTACGTCAAGGCGCCACTCACCGGCGCTGTCGTGCCCGTCTCCGTCGACTCCAATGGAGTCATCGGCGACATGCATAGCACCGGCGCATCACTCTCATACACACTCAGTGACAACGGCAACCTCAGCGCCATCGACGGACGCTATGTCTGCTTCACAAGCCGTTCGACGAACCTCGTCGCAGGCGACACCAACAATGCGCCCGACGTCTTCCGCCACGATCGCGACGCCGACGGCAACGGGCTCTTCGATGAGCCGGGCGGGATCTCCACGATCCGCGTCTCCGTTGACAACGCCGGCCTCCAGGCAAACACGTTCACGGTCGGCGCCCCCACCATGTCAGCCGATGGCAATCGCATCGCGTGGTGGGATATCTCGAACAACCTCGTGCCGAATGACACGAACTTCCAGAACGATGTCTTCGTGCGCGATATCGCAGCAGGCACGACCACACGCGTCAGCGTCTCCACCGCAGGCGTCGAGCAGGATGAGGACCACACGCTTCCCCTCCAGCCCACGCCCGGCGGCCTCACCGCCAACATCTCCGGCGACGGCAATCACGTCGCCTTCTACAGCCGCGCTACGAATCTCGTCCCCGGCGACACCAACAACCAGCCCGATGTCTTCGTCCGCGATCTCACCAACAACACCACCGTGCGCGTCAGCGTCACCAACAGCGGCGCGCAGGCCACCGGCGGCGGCAGCTTCACGCCCCGCATCTCCTACGACGGCCGATTCGTCACCTTCATCACCGACGCCACCAACATGCCCGGCGGCGCCGTCGGCTCACGCATCATGGCGCACGACCGAGACACCGATGAAGACGGCGTCTACGACGAACCCGGCGCGACGCAGTCCTACCTCGTCGAAGTCACCGACCCCAATCCAGCGCCCGGTTTCGGCGCCGTGGACAGCACGGTCTCACCCTCCGGCAGCAACATCTTCTACACCTCCACCTACAACCTCTTCGGCAATGATCTCAACGCCGCCTCCGATGTCTACATGGAGGAGACCATCCTCGACACCGACAAGGACGCCATCCTCGACGCCTGGGAACACACCGGCATCGACTGGGATGGCGACGGCGAACTCGACAGCCAGACATTCCTCCCGACGGGAACTTCCGATCCCTTCCACAAGGATCTCTACATCGAGATTGACGCCATGGTCGGCCGCGCGCCCGCCGTCGGCACGCTCAATGTCGTCGGCTCCGCATTCTTCAACGCCCCCGTTCCCAATCCCGACGGCGTCGACGGCATCAACTTCCGCACGCAGGGCGACCAGATCGGCGTCGTCCTCCTCGACGAAACCAACATCCCCCTCGCGGGATGGACATGGAACCCGCCCACCATCACCTGGCCGCCCGAGTTCGCCACAACCAAGACGAACTTCTTCGGCACCGTCGCCGAACGCGCAGATCCCAACTGGACGAACATCCGAGCCGCCAAGGAGATGGTCTACCGCTATTGCGTCTACGCCGATCAACTTGGGACGACGACAGTCTCAGGCGTCGGCGAGTTCCCCGGCGATGACACCATCATCACCCTCGGCGCATGGACGCCCGCCGGCGGACGCCCCGGCGATCAGCAGGGACTCCTCATGCACGAGATCGGACACAACCTCGGTCTCGATCACGGCGGCTGCGATCCCATCAACTACAAGCCCAACTACAACAGCGTCATGAACTACACGTGGACCGTCCCGCCGCTCACGCCGCCCAACAACCTCTTCTACTGGCAGGCGTGGAAGGCCGACTATTCCCACTCCCAGTGGCCGACACTCGACGAGAACAACCTCGACGAGACGCAGCCAATCTCCAATGACCTGACGCACTCGACCGACGTCGTTCCGACAGGTCCACCCGCCGCGCGCTTCGTCTTCGAAGCGGGCGTCAATGGCAGCCCCATCGACTGGGACCGCGACGGCAGCGCAACCAACACCAGCGCCGTCGCAAACGTCAACTACATCCTCCCCAACCTCGACACCAACGGCGACGGCGTCATCAACACCCAGGACACCATGCCCGGTGAAGTCCTCGTTGGCCATGACGACTGGGCCAACATCAACCTCGCCTTCACCGGCTGCCCCAACTTCGAAGCCGGCGTCTCCGGATACATGGTCCCCAGCTCGCGCGACATGACCTACGAAGAGCTCGAGATGATCAGCGGCATCGGCGCCTGCGAAGCCGATCTCGATGGCGACGGCCAGGTCGGATCATCCGATCTCGCCCAGCTCATCGGACTTTGGGGACAGACCGGCGTTCCGGCCGATTTCGATGGAGGCGGCGTCGGATCCTCGGATCTCGCCACCCTCATCGGCAACTGGGGTCCCTGCTGATCCCACCCCGAACCTGAACACGCGTGTGCGCGCGGCGCCGGAGACCCTCCTCCCGGCGCCGTGTTTTCGTAGCGCAGACTCCGTTCCTGCCCTTCTTCCCACTTGAGACATCCCCCATTCTCGGCGACACTGCCCGGTCCCTACCTATTAAGGAACCGGATCCATGTCTGTCGCACAACTGCACCACGTCATCGGAGGCAAATCAGTCTCCGACCCGGGCAAGAACGCCCGCTCCAATATCAACCCCGCCACCGGCGCCGAGATCTCGCAGGCGCCGCTCGATGCGACCAGCGCCGCCGAACAGGCCGTCCGCGCAGCCAGCGAGGCCTTCCCCGCCTGGGCCGCCACCCCCGTCGGCGATCGCGTCCAGCATCTCTTCAGATACAAGGCGCTCCTCGAAGAGCGCGTCGATGAACTCGCCGACATCGTCGTCGAGGAGCACGGCAAGACCAAGGCCGAAGCCATCGGCTCCGTCCGCCGAGGCATCGACTGCATCGAGCACGCCTGCGCCGCGCCCGTCCTCATGATGGGACGCACGCTCCCGCAGATTGCAGTCTCATCATCCTTCTGCCGCACCGAGGATGAAGGCGGCGTCGGCATCGACTCCTCCGTCGATCGACTCCCCGTCGGCGTCTGCGTCGGCATCTCACCATTCAACTTCCCCGTCATGGTTCCCATGTGGATGTGGCCCATGGCCGTCGCCTGCGGCAACACATTCGTCCTCAAGCCATCTGAAAAAGATCCGGCCAGCGCCGTGCGCGCCACCGAGATCGCGCTCGAAGCAGGACTCCCGCCCGGCGTTCTCAACCTGGTTCACGGCGGGCCCGATGTCGTCAACCATCTGATCAAGCATGACGACGTGCGCGCCGTTTCATTCGTCGGCTCCACGCGCGCCGGCAAGTACATCTACGAGACCGCGGCCAGTCACGACAAGCGCGTCCAGTGCATGTGCGGCGCCAAGAATCACTCCATCATCATGCCGGACGCGAATCGCGAAGCCGCCGTCGACGGCGTCATCGGCTCCGCCTTCGGCAACACCGGCCAGCGCTGCCTTGCCGGCTCCGTCGTTGTCCTCGTCGGCGACAGCCCCGACTGGTTCGTCCCGGCGCTCGTCGAAGGCTCGAAGAAGATCAAGGTCGGCCCCGGTTGCGACGCCGCCACCGGCATGGGACCCATGCAGGACGCCGAATCCCTCGAGCGCGTGCAGAGCTACATCGGCATCGGCGTCGCCGAAGGCGCCGAGCTGCTTCTCGATGGACGCAAGACGGACATGCCCGAAGAAGGCTGCTTCGCCGGCCCGACCATCTTCGACCATGTCACGCCGGACATGCGCATCTGCAAGGAAGAGATCTTCGGCCCCGTGCTCTCCGTGATGCGCGCCGGGACCCTCGACGAAGCCGTCGAGATGGTCAACCGGAGTGAGTACGGCAACATGGCCGTCATCTTCTCCGACTCCGGCCACGCCGTGCACAAGTTTGAGACGACAGTCCAGGCCGGCATGCTCGGCGTCAATGTCGGCGTTCCCGCGCCCATGGCCGCGTTCCCCTTCGCCGGCTGGAAGAAGTCCTTCTATGGCGACCTGCACACCAACGGCGAGGACGGCGTGCGTTTCTTCACCAAGTCGCGCGTCACTGTCCGGCGCTGGATCTGAACCTGAATCACCGCGCCTTCGCGGCGCTTCCGAGGAGTTGATATGCCACGAGTGACACGCGCTGCGCTGATACAGGCCTCCGACGCGCTGCCCGGCTCCGATGATCTTCAGGCGATCAAGAGCGCCATGATCGAGAAGCACATCCCGCTTCTCGAGGAAGCAGCCAACAAGGGCGCCAACGTCTGCTGCATGCAGGAGATCTTCTACGGCCCCTACTTCTGCGCAGAGCAGGACGTCCGGTGGTACGAGACGGCCGAGCCCATCCCCGATGGCCCGACCATCAAGCTCATGCAGGAGCAGGCGAAAAAACTCGGCATGGTCCTCGTCGTCCCGATCTATGAAGTGGATATGACCGGCCTGTACTACAACACCGCCGCCGTCATCGATGAGACCGGCGAGTACCTCGGCAAGTATCGCAAGCATCACATCCCCCACTGCAATCCCGGCTTCTGGGAGAAGTTCTACTTCACGCCCGGCAACCTCGGCTATCCCGTCTTCGACACGCGCTACGGCAAGATCGGCGTCTACATCTGTTACGACCGCCACTTCCCCGAAGGCGCGCGCGAACTCGGTCTCAATGGCGCCGAGATCGTCTTCAACCCAAGCGCCACCGTCGCCGGACTCAGCGAGTACCTCTGGAAGCTCGAGCAGCCGGCACACGCCGTCGCCAACCAGTACTTCGTCGGCGCCATCAATCGCGTCGGCACCGAAGCGCCCTGGAACATGGGCGAGTTCTACGGCCAGTCGTACTTCTGCAACCCGCGCGGCCAGATCATCGCCGAAGCAAGCCGCGACAAGGACGAAGTCGTCGTCGCCGATCTCGATCTCGATGAGATCCAGGAAGTGCGCAATGTCTGGCAGTTCTTCCGCGACCGACGACCCGAGAGCTACGAGCGCATCGCCGAGACAAAAGTCGGCGTGTGATCCGCGATTCGCCGAAGGAGTCGTGTGACGACCGAGACGACGAACACGCTGACCAACGAAGATCTCGCGCCCGTTCCCATTGAGAAGCGCGGCTGGTCCACCTGGAACATCGCCGCACTCTGGATCGGAATGAGCGTCTGCATTCCCACCTACGCCATCGCCGCCGGCATGATCTCCGCCGGCATGAACTGGTGGCAGGCCGTCGTCACCGTCCTCCTCGGAAATCTCATCGTCCTCATCCCCATGATCCTCAACGGTCATGGAGGCACGAAGTACGGCGTGCCCTTCCCGGTGCTCGTGCGCTCCACCTTCGGAATCAGCGGCGCGCATGTCGCGGCGCTCGCGCGAGCGCTCGTCGCCTGCGGCTGGTTCGGCATCCAGTCCTGGATCGGCGGCTGGGCCATCTACCAGGCCCTCGGCGCGATGAACATCATCAACATCGCCTCCGACACCACCGATCTGCCGGTCCTCGGAATCACGGCGCTGGAGTTCTTCTGCTTCCTCACCTTCTGGGCGATCAATCTCGGCATCGTCGTCACCGGCGTCAACGCCATCCGCATCCTCGAATCCTGGGCCGCGCCGTTCCTCCTCGCCTGCGGCGTCGCGCTTCTCATCTGGGCGCTGACGAAAGTCGACGACATCGGCGCCCTCTTCGACACGAAGTCCAATTTCACTTCGCGCGCAGACTTCATGAAAGTGTTCGTGCCGCAGCTCACGGCAATGGTCGGATTCTGGGCGACGCTCAGTCTCAACATCCCCGACTTCACGCGCTACACACAGTCGCAGCGCGAGCAGGCGATGGGCCAGCTCCTCGGCCTGCCGACGACGATGGCTTTTTTCTGCTTCATCGGAATCGTCGTCACCAGTGCGACCGTCGTCGTCTTCGGCGAAGCCGTCTGGGATCCGGTCGAACTGATCGCGAAAATCGGATCTCCGGCCGTCGTCGCCGTCTCGCTCATCGCGCTGACGATTGCAACGCTCTCGACCAATCTTGCGGCCAACGTCGTCAGCCCCGCCAACGGCATCTCGAACATCTCGCCGCGGCGCATCAG
This sequence comes from Phycisphaerales bacterium, assembly GCA_028279375.1. Lineage (GTDB taxonomy): Bacteria > Planctomycetota > Phycisphaerae > Phycisphaerales > UBA1924 > JANQNW01. Next base: position 223,035 of record JANQNW010000010.1, on the reverse strand, counting down.
CTTCCGCACCGGCGCCATCATCACATGCGTGATCGGCCTGATCATCATGCCGTGGAAGCTCTACAACGATCTCGGCGCCTACATCTTCACGTGGCTCATCGGCTACTCAGCGCTGCTCGGACCGATCGCGGGCGTCATGCTCTGCGACTACTTCATCCTGCGGCGCACGCGCCTCGATCTCGACGGCCTGTACGACGCCGAGGGCCCCTACAAGGGCGTGAATCACCGGGCCATGCTCGCCATGACGCTGGCCGTGCTGCCGAACATTCCAGGGTTCATCAACGCCGCGACGGGCAGGGAGATCTTCCCGGCGTTCTTCGATTCGATCTACGGCTACGCATGGTTCATCGGCCTCGGGCTGGCGGCCGTGCTCTACTTCATATTTGCCGTAGGGCGCGTGAAGCCGGCGCCGATAGACTCTGGGGAGAACTAAGGAGAGGTCATCATGACGCAGGCACAGACACAGACGACCCCGGCGATGCCGGCGTGCTCCTTCACGCCGCCGCCGTACACGGGCCCCAGCAAGCAGGACGTGCTGGACATGCGCCGCGAGTTCCTCACGCCGGCGCTGATCACCTACTACAAGGATCCGGTGATGATCGTCGATGGCCACATGCAGTGGCTCTTCGACGAGACCGGCCGGCGCTATCTCGACGGCTTCGCGGGCATCGTCACCGTCGCCGCGGGCCACTGCCATCCGCACGTCATCGACGCCGTGCGCGAGCAGAACGAGCGACTCCAGCACACCACGACGATCTATCTGCATCCGAACATCGCCGAGTTCGGCAAGCTGCTCGCCTCGACGATGCCGAAGGACTCTGGACTGGGCGTGACGTACTTCACCAACTCCGGCTCGGAGGCCAACGAACTGGCGATGCTCATGGCGCGCCTCTTCACGGGCAACTACGACATCATCGCGCTGCGCAACGCCTACCACGGCCTCGCCAACCAGACGATGGGGCTGACGGCGCTGCACAACTGGAAATACCCGTACCCGCACGGCTTCGGCGTCCATCACGCCAAGTGCCCCGATCGATACCGTGGACCGTTCGGCTATGACGATCCCGACGCCGGCGGCAAGTACGCCGACGACGTCGTCGATCTCATCCGCTACGGCACCTCGGGCACGCTCGCCGCGTTCATCTGCGAGCCGATCCAGGGCGTGGGCGGCGCGGTGGAGGTGCCGCAGGGATTCCTGCCGAAGGTGTACGAAGCCGTGCGCGCCGCCGGCGGCATCTGCATCTCCGACGAGGTGCAGACGGGCTTCGGTCGCACCGGCACGAACTTCTGGGGTTTCCAGAACCACGGCGTGACGCCGGACATCATCTCGATGGCCAAGGGCATCGGCAACGGCGCGCCGCTGGCGTGCTGCATGACGCGCCCCGAGATCGCCGAGACGATGGCGCAGCGCCTGCACTTCAACACCTACGGCGGCAACCCCGTCTCCATGGCGCAAGGCAAGGCGTCTCTTGAAGTGCTGCTGAAGGACAACTACCAGCAGCGCTGCCTCGAAATCGGCGGCTATCTCAAGCAGGGACTCGAAGACCTGCAGTCGCGCCACGCGCTGATCGGCGACGTGCGCGGGCAGGGCCTGATGATCGGCGTCGAACTCGTCGAGGACCGCGCGACGAAGGCGCCGGCGACGGCTGCGACCGCGGCTGTGCACGAGCGGGCGAAGGAGCTTGGCCTGCTCGTCGGCAAGGGCGGCGTCTTCGGCAATGTGCTTCGCATCAAGCCGCCGATGTGCATCGAGAAGGAGGACTGCGAGTTCCTCTGCCGCGTGCTGGATATCTGCCTGACTGAACTCGAATCCGCCTGATCGCTTCTTTCCACAGCAAACCGGAGAGACTGATTCATGCCGCTTCTGATTCGCAACGGACGCATCGTCACTTCGACGGACGACTACACGGCGGACATCTACTGTGAAGACGAGACGATCACGCGCATCGCTCCAGGGATCGATTCGCGCGATCTGCCGCCGGACACGGATGTGATCGACGCTTCGGGCAAGTATGTCTTCCCGGGCTTCATCGATCCGCATGTGCACATCAACCTGCCATTCATGGGCACGAACGCGATCGACGACCATGCGTCGGCGACGAAGGCGGCGCTGGCAGGCGGTACGACGACGATCATCGAGATGATCTGCCCGGGACCGGATGACGAGCCGGCGGTCGCATTCTCGACGTGGGCGAACATGGCCGAGTCGCTGGCGTGCTGCGATTACACGTTCCATCTGGCGGTCGTGCGCTTCGACGAGCTGGCCAAGGCGCAGCTGCGCGAGCTGGTGTCGGGCGACGGGCTGGCGTCGTTCAAGGTCTTTCTCGCGTATCTGGATGCGCTGGATGTTTCGGATGAGAATCTCTTCGAGCTGCTGACGATGGCCAAGGAGCTTGGCGTCATCACGACGGCGCACTGCGAGAACGCGGTGGCGATCGATCGGATGCAGAAGCGCCTGGTCGCCGAGGGCAAGACGGGGCCGGAGTGGCATGAGCCATCGCGCCCTCGCGGGGTCGAGGCGGAGGGTGTGAATCACATCTGCTCGTTCGCCGAACTGACGGGCGCGCATGTGTACGCCGTGCACACGTCGTGCGAGGCGGCGGTGCGCCGGGCGATGGACGCGCGGCTTCGCGGCGTGAACGTCTGGGTCGAAGCGGTGATTCCGCACATGATTCTCGACAAGACGTACGCGGAGCAGGAGAACTTCGAGGGGGCGAAGTACATCATGTCTCCCCCACTGCGCGAGCGCACCGAGCAGGAGATCCTGTGGAACGGCGTGCGCGGTCGCGAGATTTCGACGATCGCGACGGATCATGCTCCATTCAACTTCAAGGGTCAGAAGGACATGGGGATCAACTCGTTCACCGAGATTCCCAACGGCATGGCGTCGGTGCAGGAGCGCGTGGATCTGGTTCATACGTACGGCGTGTGCACGGGGCGGATCGATCTGCACACGATGGTCAATGCGTGCAGCACCGAGGCGGCGCGCATCTTCGGGATGTTCCCGAAGAAGGGCGCGATCCGGGTTGGGTCGGATGCGGATCTCGTGGTGTATGACCCGAGCGACGTCGGGATCTTCTCAGTCGAGACGAACCTCTCGCAGATTGATTACTGCGCGTATGAGGGCATGCAGCGGCGCGGTCGCGCGAGCGTGGTGACGCTTCGCGGGAAGGTCGTGGCGAAGGACGGGCAGTATGTCGGTGAGGCGGGGACGGGTGTGTATATTCCGCGCGAGCCCACGCACTTCTAAGAGTCAGACGCAGGCGTTGTTTGGTGTGTTGTGTGTTCTTGCTGCGCGGTTGGTTTTCGAGGAGTGGAGGTGGGAGTAGGAGAGAGGAGCCCTCACCCTGCCCTCTCCCATAAACGCTGCGCGTTTCAGGGAGAGGGTGGCGGACGCACGCGTTGGCGTAAGGTTGTCGTGTTGGGCGGACGCCGCTGATTCTTGAGCGTTGGAGAACGGAGTAGATTGGTGAGCCCTCACCCCGGCCCTCTCCCACTCGGCTGCGCCTGCGCGGGAGAGGGAGGCCCGCCATCGGCGGGTTTTTATAAGAGGCAGACGGTGATGAGCGGCCTCGTCTGCGTGTTAGTCGTTTGCGACGAGTTTGTCTGACTGTTCGACGAACTTGTCGCCGTCCCAGTTGGTGTCCTCGGTGACCATGCCTTCCTTTGCGGCTTTCTCTGCAGCCTTGATGGCGGCTTGCCGGCGGACGAGTTCAGCGTGGGTCGTGAAGTACTGAAGTGAGTGGCCTCGGAAGTCCTCGATTGAGGCGAAGCCGTGGCGGTCCATGAAGGCGCTGAGTTCTTCGCACATGGTCTTGACGAGCTTGTAGCCGTGGATCATGACGCCGGTGCAGACCTGGACGGTCTGCGCGCCGAGGAGGATGAACTGCGCGGCGTGGTCGCCGGTTTCGACGCCGCCGATAGCGGAGATGGTCGCGTCGGGATAGTGACCCTTCGGCGTGTGTTCGCTGAATGCGCCGATCGGAATCGCCTTGACGTCCATGCCGGACTTGGATCGTTTGTCGGGCGCGGGGAGGGCGTCGAGTTCGGGCGGGATGGGTCCGCCGGAGTTGCCGCCGTACATCATGGTGGCGAGCTCCATGACCATGCGGAGCGCGATGGGGCGGACGGCTTTGCATGAGTAGCCGCCGGGGACGGTGTAGCCTTCGACGGTCGGTTCGGGGCGGAGCGTGTCGAGATCGACGCCCATCGTGCAGAGGATGGTATTGATCGCGCTGACGCCTTCGCAGCCTGCGCGGAGGCTTGCTTCTGCGGGGTCGCAGATGTGCGTGATGTTGGGCGTCATCTTGGCCCAGACGGGGATGGTGGCGACTTCGTTGACCCAGCCGCAGACTTCTTCGAGGAGGTCGGGGTCCTGACCCATGGCGGCGCCCATGCGGCGCTCGGGGAGGCCGTGGGGACAGGAGAAGTTGAGCTCGAACGCGTCGACGCCGGTTTCTTCGCAGCGCTGGACGATCTCCTGCCAGGCGTCCTTGTTGTATTCCTCCATGATGGAGGCGATGAGGACGCCATCGGGGTGCTTGTCCTTGACCTGGCGGAACTCGTCCATCCAGATGTCAAAGGAGCGGTCGGAGATGAGCTCGATGTTCTGCCAGCCGAAGACTTCCTTGGAGTTCTCGGCGCGCATGCGGGCGTAGCGCGGGGCGACATTGATGACCTTGGAGGCGTCGAGTGAGATGGTCTTGGCGATGACGGCGCCCCAGCCTTCGTCGAACGCCTTGTTGATGACGTTGGCGTTTGTTCCGGGTGGTCCGGATCCGATGACGTAGGGATTGGGGAACTTGATGCCGTTGACGGTGACGCTGAGGTCGGCCATTGCCGTTTCCTTTCTCGTGTCGAGCGCGATGCGCAACGGTCAGGATAGCGGGAAACGGCTTCGGATGGCAGTTTGAAACGCGTTATGCGGGGGGCGGGATGGGCGATTCGGGCGGGGCGTCTGTGTGGAATCCGGGTTCGTATTCGTGCTGGTCGCAGGGCTCGGCGGATCCGGCGCTTTCAACAATGCGCTGTGCGGCGCTCTCGCGAATGTGGGCGATGGCGTGTTCCTCTTCGTCGCTGAACTCGGGCTTGGGGATGATCTCGTCTGCGTGGAGTTGCTCGACCGCCCACTTGCGCAGGCGCTCGGTGGCTTCGAACTCGGTGCGCTTCGAGGGGCGTTTCTCTTTCGGCGGCTTGTCGGGTTCTGCGTGTGGTTCGGGGAGTTTGGCTGAGAGGATGGTGTCGGCGGCCTTGCGCGCGGTTTCGGGGTTTTCGGCGACGTTGTCGATGGCGATGCGCAGGAGGAGCTGGAGGGCGATGGCGCGGGCGGCCTTCATGGAGTGGGCGTAGCGGGCGTCCTCGATGCGGGAGAGGGAGTCGAGGCTGCTGGCCAGTTCGTCGGAGTCGGCGATCTGGGCGAGGCGGAGGGGATCGAAGGCGGCGAACTCGGCGATGCGGGCGGACGTAACTTCGGGGTTGAGGAGGTGGCTGAGGGTTTCGGGGTCGAGGTGAAGGACACTTTGCGGGTTGTGTGGTGTGTTGAGCTGCATGACTCATCGAGATTAGAAGTGCCGGAAGGGCCTTCAATGAAAAAGCGGCGCAGGTGACTGACTTGGCGCACGGGCGGGCGATATGCGCGCAGATTTGTTCGTGGGCTTGGGCGCATGTACGCGATTCGTGTGCGCTTGGGCGCACATGCGCTTGTGGCGGGGCGCGGGCGGGTGGAGAATGGCGGGATGATGAATGACGCCCAGGATCGTTTTGAGATGGAGCTGCTGGAAGCCGCGCTGGAGCAGGCGCGGAAGTCGCTCTCAGAGGGCGGGATTCCGATCGGTTCCGCGATCGGCTCGCTCGAGCATGGAATCATCGCGGTTGGTCACAACGAGCGCGAGCAGTCTGGCGACACGACGGCGCATGCGGAGACGGTGTGCATGCGTCATGCGGGGCGGCGGCGGGACTGGCACACGTTGACGCTGGCTTCGACATTGAGCCCCTGCATCATGTGCAGCGGGACGGCGATTCTGCACAAGGTGCCGCGGGTTGTGATCGGGGAGAACAGGACGTTCATGGGGGCGGAGGATCTGATGAAGGAGCACGGGGTTTCGCTTCGTGTTGTGGATGATCCTCGGTGTGTTGCGCTGATGGAGGAGTTTATTGCGGCGCGGCCGGAGCTTTGGGATGAGGATATTGGGGTGGTGTCGGAGTGAGGGGTTTGCGAGACGATACGATGTGCATGATCGCACTGGAAATTGCTGATGGTCCTTCTTCGCCACAATGAATTCTGGTATCTCGCAGCGGCTTCTCAAGACCCGCGGTCTGAGAACAAGATCTCGCTTCGAGTCGGGCGGAAGATGACACGATCAGGCGCGTATGAATGGAACAACCCTCCGAGCGGAATGCACACGGCGCTCGTAGATCGAACCTTGCTTACGAGCGCTCTCATTTATCCGGAATTGCGCTATCGCGGCTATCCAATCTGGACTCATCATTGGCATCGATTTGCGCTTAGGCCCCTTATCGAATGCAGTCTTTGTTCGACACAACTCTATGAGCGACACGGAGACGCATGGGAGCACTGGCGTGACGAACTCATAATCGACGGCTGGTGGTGGGATGCTCGGGAGGGTGGATCCCGGGTGATTCATGTAGATGAGCTTGAAAAGACTGCCGTTCCTATGCCAAAGGGTGCGCTCTGACCTCGTCGGGCGCAGGAGACTATTTCCGCGTACTTCCGGCCTGCCCCATGAGAGTACTGACCAAGCTCGACAACAAGTGGTACCTGAGTCACCTCTCCGAACATCCAGATCTTGGTGCGCAGATTCTCATAACTGTTGGTCTCTACATGCCGCGTACGGAGTCCCTTGAGTGGTTTCTGGAGCGAGACTATCGCTACGCGTACGTGAGAGATTCCCTATTCCAGGAGATGACGTTCTATCCCGACCTGCGATATCACGATTACGCGCTTGAACCTCTTCATTGGTACGCAGTCTCTCGAGTGCCTGCACTGTGTTGTGCAGTCCGAATTGAAGACATCTGTTCAAGTGAAGATGAACTGGAGAATGCCAAGCGGCGCGATGCAGTTATCGGCGCCGGCTGGAATTGGCCATGGCGCGGCGAGATTGCCATGCGATATTTCCATGTCGACGATCTGGAGAAGCACGAAGGCGCACCGCTACGCCGATCCGGCTGACTGCGTGGATTGTGTCCGGAGTGTGGGACGCGGGGAATAACGCGCGGGGCGGATGCGGAGTGAGTTTGCTGTGCGCTCTTGAGTCTTGAGTATTGGAGGAGGGAGTAGGAGAGAGGAGCCCTCACCCTGCCTCTCCCGCAAGCGGGAGAGGGTGGCGGACGCAGGCGTTGGGGCGCACGTAGGATGGAATACGGGAGGCGCTTGTGGCGCGACGGGTTGTCATCCTGAGTTTGAAGATTGCGGGGATTGTGTGCGTTGGGTTTGCGCTGACGTATGGGGTTGTGGTTTTCTCGGTGTTGCGGGCGGAGTGGCCGGTGTCGAGCGAGTCAGACACTCTCGAAGTGCTTGAAGACGGGATGCTCCGACGTGTTGTCTCTGTGTATGAAGGGCGGACGTCCCTGCTGACTTGTCGCGGGGCAACCGAGCACGGGACCTATCGCGGGAAGCCGTCGCTCGCGCAAGTCCAGGGCTTCGCAGACACGTATTCGACGGGAGTCTTCTCGCAGTCTTCTCCGGCTGCTCCCAGATTCGCAAGCCGATCACTCGCGCTACTGCGCGAGGGCGAGCGGAAGATCGAACTCCTTGGCGCCGGATGGCCTGTTCGATGCTTCGACTATCGATTGAGCCGGTCGCTCCTGCGCGGGGCGCAACGTCGAGCTCGACCCCTGCAGCCATTCTTGACGGAGTACGAAGGGGCCTCCGGGTTTCCGTCCTTTCTGCAGGACTACCGACGCAATCCAGAGTGGAAGCGTGCGCTTCCGATTCGTCCGATCTGGGGCGGGCTGATTGCGAATGTGGCGGTCTACTCGTTGCTCGTGGGAGTTCTCTTCTTCGGTCCGGGCGTCGTGCGGCGGGGTTTGCAGCGGCGGCGGGGGTTGTGTGTGAAGTGTGGGTATGAGTTGCCGATAGAAGAGGGGTTGGCGGTGTGTCCTGAGTGTGGGACGCGGAGAGGCTCTGCGGGCGAGGGTGATGACGAAGGCAACTGACCTGTTTCCTGTGCTGGTTCTCGGGTTCCTCGGCGCCTTCGCGCTGAGTGGGCTGGTTCAGCTTCCGAGCGCGCGCGCGGCGGATGAGGCGGAGGTCGTTCGTGACGCGCCGGTGCGGCTTGAGATTGTTGATGCGTATCCGCGGAAGATCGATTCCGCAGGGCGACGCAAGTGGTCACTCGCGTGCGCGATCGAGAATGTTTGGGACGAACCAGTGCGGGTCGATCTCTTTTCTCTTGCGTCGTTCGGGAGCAATCTCGTCTGGGTTGGCGATGACGCGGAGGTGCGGCGCTGTCTTCCCGCGGGAACGCCGCTCGGGCAGCCGATTCCGCCGGGGCGCATGCTCGTTGTCCAGCCGCGGGAGCGCGTGATTTACACGCACCACTATCACTGGGCGGTTGGTCAACTTCACGACGAACTCAACCCTGAACCGACTGACGAGAAGTGGGCTCCGATCGACATTGTCGGCACGAGCGAAATCGAGATCGCGTCCCTGGACACACGAGATTCGCGTCGTGTGGAGGTCTCCGTCGGGTCATCACTGCCGGACCCGGCGACGCGTGGGCCTGCGCTCTCTGCCATGCTCTTCGGGCTCGAGGTCGCGCGCGGCGAGGTCATCGGGACGCTGATGGTTCGGAACTTCAGCGGACAGGACGTGCATCTGTATGAGGCGGAGTTCGCGCATGGAATTCGCGGGAAGGCGCGGATTCGTGACTGCCGCGGGCAGATGTGGGTGTTTGAGGAAGCCAAGGGGAGCGAGGCCGCGGGACGCGGTCATCACTACGACTTCCCGACTGGGACGACGGTGGAGTTTCCTGTCAGTCTCGGACGCATTGAGGAGCTTCGACAGGTGCGCGGGCCGGTTGAGGCGCCGGAGTACTGGGATCTGGAACGCCCGTGGCTGTTCATCGAGCTCGAGAGTGAGGTTGAGATCGGAGTCGGGTCGAGGCGCGTGATGACGCCGATCCGGCTTGGGTGGGTGTCGAGGTACAGGGCGCTGTTTGAGGCGCTGCCGCGGGGGGAGTTTGGGAAGGAGTAGGGATGCACGCACGCGTTGGCGGGTGTTGCGTGTGTCTGGCGTGGGGTGTTGGTTTTTGAGAGATGGAGGAGAGGGTAGGAGAGAGGAGCCCTCACCCTGCCCTCTCCCATAAACGCTGCGCGTTTCAGGGAGAGGGTGGCGGACGCAGGCGATCGCGGATGGCCGTCCTGTTGCGCGTGCGCTCTTGGCGCTTGAGCACTGGAGATCGGAGTAGGTTGGGGAGCCCTCACCCCGGCCCTCTCCCACTCGGCTGCGCCTGCGCGGGAGAGGGAGGGGACGCAGGCGTTGACGGGTGTTTGCGGATCTCGTTGGTGGTTGAATGGTGAGGGATGGGGTGCGAGAATGACGCGATTGCGGGTGGCGCGGCGGGTTTGCCGCGTTGGTCGGAGGAGGCGCGTCTTTGAAGCGACTGGAAGGGAACGCGAAGCTGCTCGGTCGGGAGCAGTACGTCGATGATCTGCAGGTGGAGGGCTGCCTGTGGGGGATGACGGTGCGGAGTCCGGTGGCGCGGGGGCGGATCAAGGAAATTCGATTCTCGCCGGAGATTGACTGGTCGGAGTTCGTGATCGTCGATCATCGGGATATTCCCGGCGCGAATGAGGTGTTTCTGATTGAGAAGGATCAGCCGGTGCTCTGCGCGGGTGAAGTGCGGCATGTGCATGAGGCTGTTGTTCTCTTAGCGCATCCATCGCGGGAGATGGCGCGGAAGGGCGTGCGCGGGGTCGAGGTAGTTGTCGAAGAGCTGCCAGCGGCCCTGGATTTCCGTGTCGAAGCAGAACCTGCGCGGGTTCAGTGGGGTGAAGACAATTCGCTGAGTCGGCTTTCGATCAACAAGGGCGATGTCGAGGCGGCGCTTGCGTCGGCTGCGCATGTGGTCGAGGGCGTGTATGAATCCGGCGCGCAGGAGCATGTGTATCTCGAGAACCAGGGGATGATCTCGTGGGTGGATGACGACGGCGTGGTCGTCGTGCAGGGGTCGATGCAGTGTCCTTATTACGTGCTGAATGCGCTGACGCATGCGCTTGGTCGGGATGAGGCTGGTTGCCGTGTGGTGCAGGCGCCGACGGGCGGCGGGTTCGGGGGGAAGGAGGACTATCCTTCGAACATCGCGTGTCACGCGGCGCTGCTAGCGATGAAGGCGCAGAAGCCTGTGAAGATCGTGTATGACCGCGGCGAGGACATGGCTTCGACGACGAAGCGGCATCCTTCGCGCGTGCGGCATCGGACGGGTGTTGATGAGTCCGGGCGACTTGTAGCGCAGGATATTGAGGTGACGCTTGATGGGGGCGCGTATGTGACGTTGTCGCCGGTGGTGCTGAGCCGCGGGATCATTCATGCGGCGGGGCCTTATTCGTGTGACAACGTGCGGATCAACGGGCGGGCGGTGTTGACGAACAGCGTGCCGTATGGGGCGTTTCGCGGGTTCGGGGCGCCGCAGACGTTGTTTGCGCTGGAGCGGCATATGGATGTCGTGGCGAAGCGCATCGGCATGACGCCGGAGGAGTTTCGGCGGATCAATCTGATTCGGGACGGGCAGAGCACATCGACGGGGCAGGTAATTGATGATGGGACGGATCGAGTCGGCGTGATGGAGCGCGGGCTGGAGCTTGCTGCTTATGAGCGCAAGCGCGAGGAGCATGCTTCATTCAATGCGACGCATGATTATCTGCGGCGCGGGATCGGGTTCGCGAGTTTCTATCACGGGGCCGGTTTCACGGGCGCGGGCGAGGTGTATCTGGCTTCGAAGTGTCATGTCGCGGGGCTCGCTGACGGCACGATTGAGGTGCTGACGGCGAATACGGAGATGGGGCAGGGCGCGACGACGGTGTTTCTGAAGATTGCGGCGGAGGCGGCGGGCGTTGACGTTTCGCAGGTGGTGATTGCGACGCCGGATACGCATCGGGTGCCGAACAGCGGGCCGACGGTGGCTTCGCGGACGAGCATGGTGGTCGGGAAGCTGATCGAGAAGGCGATTGATGATCTGCGGGCGCAGATTGGCGCGGCGGCGGATGCGAAGGGCGCGGCGCTGACAGATGCGATTCGGGCTTGGTGCAGTTCGAATGGCGCGGAGCGTGTGGTTGGGAGGAGTGAATATGAGAAGCCGCCGGAGGTGGTGTGGGACGAGAAGACGTACACCGGGCATGCGTACGGCACGTTTGCGTGGGCGACGTATGTGGCGGAGGTCGAGGTTGATCTGCGGACGGACGATGTGCGGGTGATTGATTTCGTCGCGGTGCAGGAGATCGGGAAGGTTCTGAATGAGACGCTGGCGCGCGGGCAGATCCAGGGGGGCGTGGTGCAGGGGATCGGCTGGGCGCTGATGGAAGAGTGCAAGTGGCGCGACGGGGCGATGGCGAACAATCAGATGACGAACTACATCATTCCGACGGCGGATGATGTGTGTCCGATTCGAGTGGAGTTCATGGAGAACCCGTATGCGCACGGCGCGCAGGGGGCGAAAGGCATCGGGGAGCTTCCGATTGACGGGCCGGCGCCGGCGATTCTGAATGCGGTGGCGGATGCGCTGGATGTCGAGCCGACGGCGATTCCGCTGACGCCGGAGCACCTGATGGAGCTGGCGAGGGAAGCGCATGTCTGAGGGCGCGGGGATGATGCAGATTTCGATGACGCTCAACGGCAAGGAAGTGAGCGCTGATGTCGATCCGGGTGAGCGATTGCTTGACACGCTGCGCTATGCGCTCGGGCTGACGGGCACGAAGGAAGGGTGCGGCGAGGGTGAGTGCGGGGCTTGCAGCGTGCTGATGGATGGCGTACCGGTGAATTCGTGTCTCGTGCCGTCGTATCAGGCGCGCGGGCGCGTGATCGAGACGGTGGAGCATGTGCAGGAGTCGGATGTTGAGCCTTTGCTTTCGTCGGGCGCGACGCAGTGCGGGGCGTGCACGCCGGGGATCGTGGTGACGGCGCAGTGGGTGCGGCGGCATCCGGAGCTTTTGGAGACGCATACGTTGCGGGAGTTGATGGCGGGGAATCTCTGCCGCTGCACGGGGTATGACGGTGTCATTGAAGGCGTGGAGGCGACGCTGACGGTGGATGGGCAGAGTTCGTGAGGGTGCTGACGCCGACGAATGTGGAGGAGGCGGTGGCGATGCTTGCCGTGGAAGAGGATCTGATTCCGATGGCGGGCGGGACTGATCTTCTGGTGCACTGGCCGGAGCATCTGGAGGCGCGGGAGCGGGGTTACCTGGACTTGTCGGGTGTTGAGTCGCTGCGCGGGATGGAGTGGAGCGATGCGTTCCTGACGCTGGGGGCGCTGACGACGTACTGGGAGGTCGTAACGGATGCGCGAGTGGGGCGCGAGTTTCGGTTGATGGTCGAAGCGGCGCGTCAGGTGGGGGCGATCCAGATTCAGTCGCGCGGGACGTGGGCGGGGAACATTGCGAATGGGTCCCCTGCCGCGGACGGCGTGCCGGTGCTGATGGCGTATGGCGCGGAGGTTGAGCTTGCCAGCGCCGGCGGCGGGGCGCGTTGGGTTGCGATGGATTCGTATTACACGGATTACAAGCAGAGTGTGAAGCGGCCGGATGAGCTGATTACGCGCGTGCGCGTGCCTCGAGCGGAGTATGAAATCGAGGTGTGGGAGAAGGTTGGTTCACGGCGCGCGCAGGCGATCAGCAAGGTGGGGCTTGCGATCACGAAGGGTGATGAGGGTTGGCGCGTGGTGGCGGCGAGCATGGCGCCGACGATTCGGCGGTGCGCTGCGATTGAGAAGCTCCTGACGAAGGAGGCGGCGATCAATCGTCCAGAGGATCTGCTGAAGGCGATTGGGAAAGATGTGTCGCCGATTGATGATCTGCGATCGACGGCGGCGTATCGTGAGCTGACGATGGCGCGGGTGGTGTATCACGCGCTCAAGGGGCGGGTCTCGTTTGTGACGTGAAAGAGAATCGGCGGGCGCGATGAGTCATGTGCGCGACATGCTGGCGGTGGCGAGTGAGCTTGCGGAATCGGGGACGGCGTACGTGATGCTGACGGTGATCGACGCGCGCGGGCGGACGCCCAGGGACGTCGGCGCGCGGATGCTGCTGACGGCGGAGGGCGCGCAGATCGGGACGATCGGCGGCGGCGGGTTCGAGCAGCTGGCGCTGGAGAGCGCGGAGCGGCATCTCGCTGCGCGGTCGCATGGGCGCGAGGAGTTCGTGCTTGGCGAGGAGGCGGAGCAGTGCTGCGGCGGTGTGATGGAAGTGCTCTATGAGTACGTCGGTCCGGCGGCGCGGGTGGTGATCTTCGGAGCGGGGCATGTGGCGCTGGAGCTCGCCGAGCTTCTCGAGGATGCGCCAGTGTCTGTCGTCGTTGCGGACGATCGTGCGGAGTGGCTTGATGGGGAGCGATTTGACGGGGCGGAGCTGGTGGATTCTTTTGAAGAAGGCGTCGAGCGAGCGCTGGAAGATCCGGCGCGGACGTTGTGCTGCGTGATGACGTATTCGCATGATGTGGATCTCGAGATCGTGGCGGAGCTTCTGAAGCATGATTGCGCGTACACGGGGCTGATCGGGAGTTCGTCGAAGCGGGCGTGTTTCGTGTCGCGTCTGCAGGAGCGCGGGATCGGCGAAGCGCACATCGGGCGGATGGAGTGTCCGATGGGATTGGGCGACATGGGGAAGACGCCGCGGCAGGTTGCGATGTCGATCGCGGGTCGGCTGTATCTCGAGGCGCGGGCGCTTTCTCGTGCTGAGTGAGACGGCGGTGGTCGTGCTGGCGGCGGGGCGCGGCACGCGCATGGGAAGACCGAAGGCGCTGATGGAGGTTGGCGGATCCCAGTGGTGGCTGCTGCAGCGGGCCGCGCTGTCGGCGCTGCGGGCGCGCGTCGTTTGGGTCGTGTCTGAAGAGGTTCGGCAGGCGATCGAACGCGAGCCGGGATCAAGCGGGATGGAGTTCGCAGTTTCGGATCCGAATGCGCCGATGTTCGTCAGCGCACTGGCGGGGATTCGGGCGGCCGGCGGGCGTGATGTGTTCATCCTGCCGGTGGATGTGCCTTGCGCGGCGGCGGATGTGTTCGAATCGCTGTGCGCCGCGGCGTCGGTTGCGATTCCCGAGTATCGAGGTGAAGCTGGTCATCCGGTGTTTCTGCCGTCGGCGTGGATTGACGAGGCGCTTTCGGGCGCCGAGTCGAATTCTTCGTCGATGCGGCTGGACGAGTTGATCCGGCCGGACGCTGTGCGGGTCGCGGTCGATGATTTGCGCGTGTGTATGAATCTGAATACGCCAGCGGATGTTGCGGCGCTGCATGCGAGAGGAATTGATGAGCGTGAGCATCTCACGGACTGATCCAGAGCTTCTTGCCGCGGCGCGTGGCGATGCGCCGGCTGATCTCGTTCTGACGGGCGGGCGCGTGGTGAACGTGTTCACGCGCGAGTTGGTCGAGGCGGATATCGCGATCACCGGCGGGCGCATTGCAGGGGTGGGGTCGTATGCGGACGCGAAGGAGCGGGTCGATGTGAGCGGCTCCTATCTGGCGCCGGGGCTCATTGATGCGCATATGCACATTGAGTCCACGATGATGACGCCGCCGGAGTTCGTGCGCGCTGCGGCGCCGCATGGGACGACGGGTGTTGTGCTGGATCCGCATGAGATTGCGAACGTGCTGGGTGTGCCCGGGATTCGCTATCTGATGGAGGCGGCCGAGGATCTGCCGATGGACATCATGTTCATGGTGTCATCGTGCGTCCCATCGTCGCCGCTGGAGACGGCGGGCGCGACGCTACATGCGGAGGATCTGGCGCCGCTGTTTGATGATGAGCGCGTGATGGGCCTCGCGGAGATGATGAACTTCCCGGGCGCCGCGTTCGGCGATGCGGAGGTTCTGAAGAAGATTCGGCAGGGATTAGAGAGCGGGCGCGTGGATGGGCACTGTCCCGGGATGACCGGGCACATGCTGCAAGCGTACTGCGCCAGCGGCGTGAGCAGCGATCATGAGTGCACGAGCGCTGCGGAGGCGCTGGAGAAGATGCGCTGCGGGATGCGGGTGTATATCCGCGAGGGGAGCGCTGCGCGGAATCTCGAGGCGCTGATTGAGTGTGTGTCGCCGGCCAATGCGCATCTATTCTCGTTCTGCACGGATGATCGGCATCCGGCGGATCTGATCGCGGACGGGCATATCAACAACTGCTTGCGCGAGGCCGTCGCGCGGGGGCTCGATCCGCTGCTGGCGCTTGCGATGGGATCACTGCATCCGGCGGAGCATTATCGTCGTGATGACCTGGGCGCGATTGCGCCGGGACGGTTCGCTGATCTGATGGTGCTGGATGATCTGAAGGAGTTTCGACCGCGGCAGGTGTATTTCCGTGGAGCGCTGATTGCAGAGAATGGCAGCATGCGCGCCGAGCTTCCTGCCGGCGATGCGCTCGCAGCGCCGGCGCGCGGGGAGACTGTGCGGATTGATCCGGGTTTGAGTGGGGATTCGTTGCGCGTTGCGGCGCCGGCGGCGGATGTGCAGATTCGCGTGATCGAGATGTTGCCGGGGCAGATCGTGACGGGTGAGATCGTCGATCGGCCGCGGGAGGATCAAGGCGCGCTGGTTTCAGACGTGTCGAAGGACATTCTGAAGATGGCGGTGATCGAGCGGCATCGCGGGAGCGGAGCCGTGGGGCTTGGGTTCGTGCGCGGGTTTGCGATGCAGCGCGGGGCGATCGCGAGCACCGTGGGGCATGATGCGCACAACCTGATCTGCGTGGGGACGAATGACGAGGACATGGTGATCGCAGCGCGGGCGCTTGCGCGGTGCGGCGGCGGGCAAAGTGTGGTGATCGACGGCGAGGAGGTCGCATTGCTGGAGCTTCCGATCGCGGGACTGATTTCCGATGCGCCGGGAGACAGAGTCGCGAAGGAGCAACAGGCGCTGCTGGTGGGCGCGCGGAAGACGGGGTGTCCGATCGAGGATCCGTTCATGCCGTTGAGTTTCCTGGCGCTTCCGGTGATTCCGAAGCTGAAGCTGACGGACCTGGGGCTTGTTGATGTAAACGAGTTCGCTGTGGTTGGGCTGGAGGCGACGCGTTGACTGACACACGACTGAGCGAGGCGGATCTGGCGCCGATCGTCACTGACCTGGCGAAGGCGAATGCGGCTTTCAGCGCGCAGTTCCCGGGTGAGTCCGGCGCGCGGCAGCCGGTGCACACGGTGTATGGCGGCGCGCATCTGTTTCGCGCAGAGACAGCGCATCGGCTGGGCGATCTGGCTTTGAAGTTCATGGATGGGTATGCGAGTGATTCGCCGCAGCTTGCCGAGGCGTTCGGCATTACGGATCAGGAGCTTGCGGCTGAGGTGCACTGGCGCGTGCTGGGAAAACTTCGACGCGAGGCGGTTGAGGACTTCCGAATCGACTTCGAGGATGGATTCGGCGTGCGCCCAGATGCAGAGGAGGACGGTGTTGCGATCGGGGCGGCGAACGAAGTGGCGCGCGGGATGGCGGAGGGGACGCTGCCGCCGTTCATCGGCATCCGGATCAAGCCGCTGAGCCAGGAGCTCTATGCGCGGAGTCTGCGAACGCTGGATCTGTTTCTGCTGTCGCTGGTGAAGCGGACGGGCGGGGCTCTTCCTGACAACTTCGTGGTGACGCTCCCGAAGATCGTTGATCCGGCGGCCGTGCGGACACTGGTGCGCGTGTTCGAGGCTCTGGAGAAGAAGCTGGGGCTCGAGTCGGGCTCACTGAAGATGGAATTCATGATCGAGACGACACAGTCGATCTTCGATGCGCGGGGCGGGTGCGCGATGCCGCCGATGCTGGAGGCGGCGGAGGGTCGTTGCGTTGCGGCGCACTTCGGCGTGTATGACTACACGGCCTGCTGCTCGATCACGGCGGAGTATCAGCGGATGGGGCATGCGGCGTGTGACTTTGCGCGTCACATGATGCAGGTGAGTTTTGCGGGGACGGGGATCTGGTTGTCGGATGGCGCCACGAACATCATGCCGGCGGCGCCGCACCGGGCGGCGGAGGGCGAGGAGCTGACGGAGGAGCAGGAGCGGGAGAACCTCGCTTCAGTCCAGCGCGCGTGGCGGATGCACTATGACGACGTGCGTCATTCGCTCGAGCATGCGTATTACCAGGGATGGGATCTGCATCCGGGGCAGCTGGTGAGCCGGTATGCGGCGCTGTATGCGTTCTTCCTGGAGGGTCTGGACGCGGCGAGCGAGCGCTTGAAGAACTTCGTCGAGAAGGCGGCGCAGGCGACGCTGGTGGGCGATGTCTTCGACGACGCAGCGACGGGGCAGGGGTTGCTGAACTACTTCCTGCGCGCAATCAACTGCTCGGCGGTGACGGAGGAGGATGTGGCGACGCGCACGGGTCTGACGCTTGCGGAGATTCGCACGCGGAGCTTCAAGCAGATCATGGATTCGCGGCGCGAGAGCTAGTCGCGTTCGACCCAAGCTTCGATGTAGCCAGAAGGCTCGTCGATGGGGAGGAAGACCTCGTTGTTATTTTCCAGTCCGAATGGGCTGAGGTCGATGACGAGGCAGTGGACATTGGGCATAGCGAAATGGATGCGGCTGATCTCGGGGCAGGCCTCGAGAGCCGCGGCGCCCATGTCGAAGAGCGTGTGCTGGACGGACTCACTCTTGTGATCGGCGAAGGTCTCGATGACGGCGGTGCGTATGCGCTCGCGCACGGAGGCGTAATCGACGTCATCCTCCGCGAACTCCCAGGTCGATTCGACGCGCGTGCCCATGATGCGATCGCTCGCGTCCTTCAGCGTTGTGTACTTGTCGACGTTGAAGTTCGAGAAGGCGGAGTCCGTCGTCTTGAGAATGGCGAGGTCGCGCAGGCCTGATGAGCGCGCGGCGCCTTCGCCGACTCGAACGGAGCAGGTCTGTCTTTCGTCGGAGCCCTTGAGGAAGGTGTGCGGGTGGGGCTCCCCCCCCACCTTGGCGCGGGTCCATTTGACTTCGGCGACTTCGACGAGGCAGGAGTCCACCTGGTCGAAGGAATTGACGAAGTGGTTCGCGAGGCGCTCGGCGAAGTCTTCGATCGACTTTATGGGCTGCTTCGTGAAGACGTTGACGGTGTTCTTCATCGTGTCCGTGGGGACGACGCGCGAGTTGTCCGCCTTTGTGTGGGCGGTTTCGAAGTCGCCTTCGAGGCGGACATCGACATTGAGTTCGCGCAGTTCGTGGGTGGCGCCGTGGCGTTGGACCTTGACGACACGGACGCGGGTCTTGCCGTAGGTGTTGTGTCCGAGCTTTGCCGTCATGGATTCAGCTTCCTCTGTAGGTGGAGTATCCGTAGGGCGCGACGAGGAGCGGCACATGGAAGTGGTCGCCTCGTTTGTCGATGCGGAAGACGACCTGGGCGTAGGGGTAGAAGCAGTCGACTCCCTGCTTCTTGAAGTAGTTGTCGATTTCGAATCGCAGTCGGTAGACGCCGGGCATGAGGGGATGGTCGTCGGCGAGGAGGTTGGGGGCGCGGCCGTCGGCGTTGGTCGTGGCAGTGGCGATGGGCTTGAAGTCGCCGTGCTGGTCCTGTCGTTCGAGTCGGATGGCGACGCCCTCTGCGGGCTTGCCGGCGGCGGTGTCGAGAACGTGTGTGGAGAGGGTGCTCATGGTTGGGCCAGTTTCGTCAGGCGGAGGCGCGTGATCAAGCGTTGCTGTTCGGCGGCCTCGGCGAGTTCTGATTCGGGGTCGCGGTTGAGTCTCGATCTCAGAGTGTCGAGCATTTCCTGTGCACTCTTCCCTGAGGCGCAGATGAGGAAGACGAAGCCGAAGCGGGATTCGTATTCCTCGTTGAGGCGGACGAACTCGGCTCTAGTCTCTTCGGAGGCGGCGGCCATGCCGGATTGTTCAGACTTCGAGAGTTCGCCCGAGGCCTGCGATTGATCGGGTTTCGGTGCCTGGTCGCCGATGCGCGGGTGGTGCGTGAAGGCCTCGCGCCAGGCGCTTTCGTCGAGGGACTTCCAGATTCGATCGGCGCATTCGAGAAGGCGCTCGTCGGAGTCGAATGGGCGCGACTGGAGGAGCGAGTCGGCCCATTGCGAGCAGGCGCAGCAGTCGAAGAGGAGTTGGTGAGCGTCTTGGGGCGCGAGGGCGTTGATGTGTTGTGCGAGGGCGTCGGCGGTCATGGGGAGACGGGTTTGCCGTAGAGGCGGAGCCGACTGACGCCGCCGTCGGGGTAGATATTCAGGCGGACGTGCGTCATGGGCTCGGCGGCGTTGTCGAGCGATTCGAATCGGTGTTCTTCGTGCGCGTTGAGTTTGGTCTGTTCGATGAGTGTGCGCCACTGCGCGTCATCGGGCGGCGGCGCGTGGGGATCAAGGCTGGGGCAATCGCAGGCTTCAAGCGAAAAGGAGTCCGGGTAATTGCCCTTGAAGTGGTTGGTGTCGATGAGGAGCGCATTGGCGACGCCGCGTACACCGAGGGCGAGGATCGCCCAGTCGTGGCCTGGGCCACGGCGGCGCTTTGTTTCCCAGCCGTCGCCCATGTTCTTTGCGCGCCCGGGCATGAGGAGATTGCGCGGGCTGGAGAAGAACTCGTCGCTACAGGAGATTGGACGAGCGCCGTTTTCGGCGGCGAGGAGATTGATGTCCTCGGTCGCGGCGCGGAGTTTGTCGAGATCCGGCGCTGCGTAGCCGTGGACGCGGAAGCGCGCGACGCCGCCATCGGGATGAATGTTGAGGCGGAGGTGCGTCCAGCGCGCGTCGCTCTCGATGGGAAAGTGGTTTTCTGCATGTGGATCGACGGGGCTTTCCGGGAGGAGCGGCTTCCAGTGGGCGTTGTCTGCGATGAGTTCGTCGGCGTTGGTTTCAGCGGGGAGTTCGCAGGCGTCGACGGAGCAGCTCTGGGGCGCGTTGCCTCGGAAGTGGTTGGTGTCGATGTTGAGGCCGCGGATGACGCCGGGGAGTCCCAGGGCGAGGATGCACCAGTCGTGGCCGGGCGTGCGCCGGCGGCGGGTTTCCCAGCCGTCCATCCATTTGCCTCGATCGGTGTATTTGTCTTCGATGAAGACGCCTCGACCGGGCTTGAGGAGGTTCTCCTTGGCGGCGAAGAACTCGTCGTTGGCGACAAGGATGCGGGCGCCGAGGCGTTCCTGTGCGAGATCAATGAGCTTGGTGAAATCGTGCATGGGAATCAGGGAGAGGATCGTACACGATTGTCCGGATTGATCGGGAGCTACCATGGCGACGAGGACCTCGTGCGCACTACAGAGGAGAATGAGGCGTGCCGACGATTGACGCGATTCGAGAGCAGTTTCCGGCGCTTGGCGTGAGTTCGGATGTGTTGATGGACAACGCGGGCGGATCGCAGGTTCCGCGCTGCGTGGCGGATGCGATGCATTCGTACATGCTGAATAGTTACGTGCAGCTTGGGGCTGACTATGCGACGTCAAAGGTGTGCACGGAGGTTGTGGAGCGGGCGCATACGACGATCGAGACGTTTCTTGGTGCGGGCGATGCGGGGGTCGTCACGCTGGGGCCATCGACGACCGCGTTGTGCAACATGCTGGCGTGGGCGTATGGCGAGCGCCGGGCGGGGGATCGGACTGAGATTGTGATCGCGGAGAGCGCGCATGAGGCGAATGCGGGGGCGTGGGAGCGCCTCGGGAAGCACGGGTTCGAGATTCGATTGTGGCCGGTGAACGTGGAGACGATGCGTCAGGAGATTTCGGATCTCACCCCCCTGCTGAGTGAGCGGACGCTGTTGGTGACGTTTCCGTGGGTCTCGAATCTCTTCGGCGGGATCGAGGATGCGAAGAAGTTCATCGAAGCTGCTCATGGAGTCGGCGCGCGAGTGGTGGTGGACGGGGTTGCCTATGCGCCGCATCGGGCGATTGACATGCAGGCGCTGGGGGCGGACTGGCTGGTGTATTCGACGTACAAGGTGTTCGGGCCGCACATGGCGGCGCTGTACGGAACGCACGAGGCGTACGCGGAGATCGAGGGGCCGAATCACTATTTCATCGACGGGCATGATGTGCCTTACAAGATGGAGCCCGGGGGGGCGAGTCATGAGGGATGCGCCGGGCTGGTGGCGTTGGGGGCGTATCTGAGTTTCCTTGCGGATGAAGATGCGAATGCGGAGCTGACGCATGGAACGGTGGAGCGCGCTTTCGACCTGATCACCGAGCGCGAGACAGCGCTGCAGAGGCAATTCATGGACGGCGTCGCCGAGATCGAGGGCGTGCGATTCGTCGGGCCGAAGGGGTCGGACGCGGCGTCGCGTGTGAGCACGGTGAGCTTCGCGCATGAGCATCTGCGGTCTGCGGACATCGTGCGGTCGGTGAATGCGAAGGGATTCGGGATCCGGTACGGGCACTTCTATGCGCATCGGTTGAGCACGCGTCTGACGGAGGCGGGTGTGCTGCATGATGTGGATGACGGCGTCGTTCGGACGAGCCTGCTGCACTACAACACGGAGGATGAGGTGGCTCGGCTGGTGGATTGCCTGGGCTCGGTGGTGAGCGCCCGGGTGTAGGTATACTGGCGGCGGACGCCGGAGCATTCCCTACGGCGCTCGAATCACATCACAGCGCAGGAGGCGGCCATGGCGCGCTTCGTTTTGAGTTTCCGATCGGTTGTTCTCGTCACGAGCTGCGGCGCTTTGCTGGGATTGGGAGGGTGTTCGCGAGAGGTTGAGTCGGCGCCGGTGGTGCGGCCGGTGCGAGCGATTCAGATCGGCGCGACGAACATCGGCGACCAGGGGATCTACACGGGCCAGGCGCAGGCGACGCAGGAGGTGAACCTGTCGTTTCGCGTTGCGGGGCCTCTTGTCGAGCGCGGGGCGAATGTCGGCGATCAGTTCGAGGCGGGCGATGTCGTCGCTCGCATTGATCCGCGCGACTTTGAAGTGAATCTCCGGAACGTCGAGGGACAACTGGTCAGCGCCCGAGCGGATCTTGCGCGGGCTGAGGAGGAATTCCAGCGGGCGACTGACGCGTATGAGCGGGATGCGGTCTCCGAGATCGAGTTGGTCCGGAAGCGTGAAGCACGAAATGCGGCTCAGGGAAACGTGGCGACGCTCGAAGCGTCTGTTGACAGCGCGAAAGACGATCTCGACTACACCTATCTGCGGGCGCCCTTCGACGGGATCATTACGGCGACGTATGTCGAGAACTTCGAGTACGTGCAGGCGCGGCAGCCGATTCTGCGCATGGTTGATATCTCGCAGATCGAGTTGTGGGTCGATGTGCCGGAGCAGTTCATCTCGAACGCTCCGTATGTGCGGGACATCGTGGTCGAGTTCGACGCGTTTCCGGGGCGGCAGATTCCTGCGGCGATCCGGGAGATCGGCTCTGAGGCTTCGCGTCTGACGCGGACGTATCCGGTGAATCTCGTCATGGATCAGCCGGAGGACATCACGATTCTGCCGGGCATGGCGGGCGCGGCGCGCGGCAACGTGGTTCTGCCCGGAGAAGAGGGAATCGCATTTGAGGTTCCGATGTCCTCGCTGGGTCAGGAGCGGGCCGGGGAGACGTTTGTCTGGATCTTCGATCCGGATGAAGGGCGCGTGACGCGCCGGGTGATCGAGACCATCCGGCTGACGCCACGCGGCGCCTTCGTGAACGGCATCTCGCCGGGCGAATGGGTCGTGACGGCGGGCGTGCATTCTCTGGAGGAGAATCAGCAGGTGACGCTTCTCGATGAATCGCAGCTCTTCGCGAGGACCGAGGAGGTCGCACGGTGAGTCTCGCCGAGTTTTCAGTCAAGAACCGGACGACGACGTATTTCGGGATCTTCCTCTTCACGCTCGCGGGTGTGTTGAGCTATTTCCAGCTCGGACAGCTGGAGGATCCGGAGTTCACGGTGAAGACGGGCGTTGTCACGACGTTCTATCCGGGGGCGAGCCCTGCGGAGGTGGAGCTCGAGGTGACGGACGTCATCGAGCGCGCCATGCAGGAGATCCCGGAGGTTGACAAGCAGAAGTCGATCTCGCGCGCGGGCGTCTCGATCGTGAAGGTCTACATCGATGAATCCCACAAGAAGCATGAGATGCCGCAGCTGTGGGACATGGTGCGCAAGAAGGTCAACAACGTCACTGGCGATCTTCCGCCGGGGACATCGACGCCGCTCGTGTCGGATGATTTCTCCGAGGTTTACGGATTCGTCCTGGCGGTGACGGGCGACGGCTTCGATCTTCTTGAGCTGGATGACTATGCGGACATCCTGAAGAAGGAGCTGAGTCTCGTTCCGGGCGTCGCTCGCTGCGAGTTGTGGGGCGAGCCGGAGCGGGTGGTGTACATCGACATCAGCTCCGCCCGTCTGTCTGAGTTCGGACTCACCGAAGCGACGGTGATTGCGCAGCTTCAGAATCAGAACTTCGTCGTCAATGCGGGCGGTATCGATGTGCAGGAGCGCCGGCTGCGCGTATCGCCGACTGGGCAGTTCAGCGAGCCGGAAGACATCGGGAATCTCGTGATTCGTCCAGGATTCACCGAATTGATTCTCGATTTCAGTCAAGGCGCGAATGTCACGGCGAACACGTCTCCTCTGCCGTCGGCGTCGAGCGACTTTCGCGAGTACGGCTCCGATCTGATTCGTCTTCGAGACGTCGTTGACGACATCACGGTGGACTATCGTCGGCCGCCTTTCAGCTGGATGCGCTACAACGGGCACGAGCCGGCGATTGCGCTGCAGATCTCGCCGCGCGCGGGGTCGAATGTGGTGACGGTCGGCAAGGCGATTGACGCTCGCGTGGCCGAACTGCTGGAGACGCTGCCGGTCGGCATCGAGGTCGGGAAGGTCGCGTGGCAGGGCGACCTGGTGCAAGCGGCGACGGATGGCTTCATGGTCAACCTGATGCAGGCCGTGGGGATCGTTCTCGTCGTGCTGTGGTTGACGATGGGCTGGCGGATGGCGGTGATCATCGGCATCGGCGGGCTGGTGCTAACGATTCTGTGCAGCTTCACAGTGATGATGGTGTGGGGCATCGATCTGCAGCGGATGTCTCTGGGCGCGTTGATCATCGCGATGGGCATGATGGTGGACAACGCGATCGTCGTGGCTGACGGGATCGTGGTGCGCATGCAGCGCGGTGAGGACCGGGTAAAGGCAGCCGTGGGCGCGGCCTCGCAGCCTTCGATCCCGCTGCTGGGCGCGACGGTGATCGCGGTGATGGCGTTCTTCCCGATCTACGCGGCGCCCTCGGATGTAGGCGAGTACTGCAAGTCTCTCTTCCAGGTCGTCGCGGTGGCGCTGATCCTGAGCTGGGTGCTTGCAATGACGATCGTGCCGCTCATGTGCATCGGGATGCTGCCGACGCCGAAAACGACCTCTGCCGACAGCAACCCGTTTGACACGAAGTTCTACCGGGGCTTTGCTCTGCTGCTACGGCAGTCGATTCGATTCAAGTGGATCTTCATGACGGCGATGGTCGCGCTGCTCGTTGTCTCGATGGCGGGATTCGGATACGTGCGCCAGATGTTCTTTCCGGATTCGTCGCGGCCGCAGCTTATGGTGCAGTACTGGGCGCCACAGGGAACACGCGTTGAGCAAACAATCGAGTCCCTGAACAAACTGGAGGCGAAGTGCCTCGAGAGCGATCTGGTGACAGCGGTGGCGAGCTTCAGCGGCACGGGGCCACCTCGGTTCTATCTGCCGATGGACCCCGAGCTCCCGTATCCGGAGTATGGCGAGCTGCTTCTGAGCTTCGACGACTACAAGGAGGGCTTCGAGTTCGCGGCTGGACTCGAGGACTGGATTGAGGAGAATTTCGCGGACGGCCTTGTGCGCGTGCGGAAGTTCGGTGTTGGTCCGATGGACACCTGGAAGTTCGAGGCTTTGTTCAGCGGACCGGCGGACGCCGATCTCGGAGTCCTTCGCGATCTTGCGAATCAGGGCATGGAGATTCTGCACGCGAGTCCGTTGACGCGCGAGGTGCGCTCGAACATGCGGCAGCGCACGCCGATGATCACTCCGGTCTTCGCGAATGAGCGGGCTCGCTGGGCGGGGATCGACCGGACAGCGGTCGGTCGCGCGACGCAGCGCGCCTTCGACGGTCAGCTCATCGGACTGTATCGACAGCGTCAGGATCTGTATCCGATTCTCGTGCGGCATACGGAGGGCGAACGGCGCCAGGCGGCGGGAACGCTGGAGACGCTCCCGGTTGTGCGCGAGCTTTCGACGCGCACTGTGCCTCTTGCGCAAGTGACGCATGGCGTCGAGATGCGATGGGAGGATCCGATCATTCGTCGCTGGGATCGACGGCGGTCGGTGCGGGTTCAGTGCAGTCCGATCGACGGCGTGACGCTTCCGACGCTTCTGGATTCGGTGCGCGATCAGTTCGAGGCGATCGAACTGCCTCCGGGATATGACCTGCGCTGGATGGGAGAAGACGACAGCACGGCGGTGGGCCGCGACTCACTGATTCCGGGCACAATTCCGGCGGTGATCATCATCGCGTTCACGGTGGTCGCTCTGTTCAACGCGTTCCGGCCGGCGATGGTGATCTTCCTGACGATTCCGTTCGCGATCATCGGCGTGACGGCGGGGTTCCTGGCGCTGAATGGCGCGTTCGGATTCCTGGCGCTGCTGGGGCTGATGAGCCTCGCCGGAATGATGATCAAGAACGCGATCGTGCTGCTGGATGAAGTGAAGATCAATCTCGCCGCCGGCAAGACCCCGTATCAGTCCGTGGTGGATTCGGCGCTTTCGAGGCTGCGTCCTGTTTTCAATGCGGCGGCGACGACGGTGCTCGGCGTCGTGCCGCTGTTGCAGGATCCATTTTGGGTGGCCATGGCGATCACGATCATGTGCGGGCTCGCCTTCGGCACATTGCTGACGATGTTCGTGATTCCCGTTCTGTACTCATGCTTCTACGGGATCAAGCCGGATCCGGCGTAGGCGCTGCGCCTGTGGTGGTCGCGCGGTAGAGTGCCCGGCATGGCCGGGATCACGCCGCGGCTTCGGCCGCTCCTCGTAGTGGAGTCCGAGTTCCCCGCGAATGAGATTGCGGCGCGTGTGCAGGCGCGTCTGGACCGGCCGGATGCGGCGTGCATCGGGCTTGTGTCGGATCGGCAGGTCGATCTGCAGATCCGGCGTGAGGAGCGCCGGTTCTGGTCGCCGCAGCTGGTGGTGCACCTGAAGGCCGGCGAGACCGGCGGCACGGCGCTGGTTGGTCACTTCGGTCCGAATGGGAACGTGTGGACGATGTTCATGGCGTGCTACGGATTCGTGGTGCTGAGCGCGATCGTGTGCTCGTTCTACGGCATGGCGCAGTTGATGATGGACCGGTCGCCCTGGGCCTTGTGGGCGATCCCGATCGCGGCGGTGTTCGTCGCGCTGATTTACATTGCGGCGGGGTATGGTCAGCGGCTGGGCCATGATCAGACTGAGACGCTGGAGCGTTTTCTGCATCAGGCAATGGGGACCACGGAGGATGTGGCGCATGCCGTATGAGGGGCCGGGAAGGGAGACTCGAAGCGAGCGGGCGTTTCGGTGGTTTCCGAAGCTGGAGCGTGCGGAGCGGATCGCTCTTGTCGGGAAGTTCTCATCGGACTCAGTATTCGATATCGACTTCATCGTGATGATGGGTCTCTCGACGGCGCTGGCTTCACTGGGATTGCTGCTCAATTCGACGGCGGTCGTGATCGGGGCGATGCTCGTCGCGCCGCTGATGACGCCGCTGGTAGCCGCGGGATTCGCGCTTGTGCAGGGCAATCTGAGTCTGTTTCGTCAGTCGATTCGCGCGATGCTTTATGGCATCGCGATGGGTCTGGCGGTGGCGATGGCCGTTGGGGCTGTCACGCCCTCGTATGATCCTACGCTCGAGGTGCAGGCGCGGACGGAGGTGAACATTCTCGATCTCGCCGTGGCGCTCTTCTCCGGCATGGCGGGCGCGTATGCGATTGCGCGTCCGAAGGTTGCGGCGACGGTGGCGGGTGTGGCGATCGCGGCGGCGCTGGTTCCTCCTTTGTCGGTTGTCGGAATCGGCATCGCGCACGGGCGGCCCTCAGTGGCGGGACTGGCTGCGGTGCTCTTCGTCGCGAACATCGTCTCGATCGTGTTCGGCTCGGCGATCATCTTTCGACTGGCGGGCGTTCGACGGGCTGCGATCTCAGGCGCTTCACCAATCTGGGCGCGCGTGACGATCTTCGGCCTGCTGGCCGCGACGCTGGCTCTGATGTATCCGCTTCGGGAGCGATTCGTTTCGCAGATTTCGCAGGGTCAGGCCCGACCGTTGACGTATCCACTGTCGCCAAAGGTGCGCAAGGTGATCCGGGCCACGGTGGACGAATGGCCGGGCGTGGACATTCTCTCGATGGGTCGAATCAGTGTTGAGCCCGAGCAGGGGCTCACGGTCGTGTTGATATCTGACGACCTGATCACGCCGGAGCTGGGTTACGAGCTCCGGGAAGCGGTGTACACAGTGCTTCCACCGTCGACTCCTGTGCGTGTGATCCCGGTGCTGGAAGCATGGGAGGGCGCGATGGAGGAACTGCCGCCGGAGGTGCGCAGTTATCATCCCTCCCAGGGTGTGCCAGGGCTGATTCCGGGAACGCCGCGAGAGGACAACGAGTGACGCTCAGTCTTCGAAAGGAAGCTCTCCGTTGACTACGACCAACTCCTCGAGATCTCTTCGTCGTCTGTGCAGCGCTCATTTGTTGATCGCGCTTCTGGGGTGCACGCTCGTCGTCGGCTGCGCGAATCCGCGCAAGGCGAGGCAGGCGCGGCTCGCGCAGAATGTCGTGGCGCTGGAGATCGATGACGCTCGCGCGACTGATGACGCGATCTATGTGAAGTACACGGGCGCGGTGGAGCAGATCACGGATATCGAGTATCGCGAGGATCTGTATGCGAAGGCGGAGCCGGTGCGTGAGGTTGATCTGATCTCACAGATGAACTTCCTGACGCCGCGGCAATGGGTCGAGGCTGCGTCGGACGGCCGGCCGATCACGGTGTTTTCCTCGGATGTGTATCGCGACATGATCGATGATGTCGTCGAGTCGATTGCGCCGCGGGATCCATCGCAGGGTGTGTCGGTTCGATCGGATCTGGACGAGTTCGTCATTCACCGCCTCGAGAACGGCGAGGCGACGATCAGCGTTCTGGATGAAGTGATCGCCGATCTCGAACTGGTCGAGACGCTGACGCCGGACGACTTGCGACGAGCGACGCTCGAGGATCTGCGCGAGCGACTGCCGGCTGATGCGCAGCGCGCGATTCTCGTGACGGGGCGGAGCGGTCGGGCTTCGACGCCGTTCCTGTATGCGGATCTTGACGAGGGCCTCGTCAATCTGCTGAAAGTCGAGACTCCGAAGACGACGCGCGGGCTGACGGCGATTGGCGTGACTGTGGATACGGGTATTCACGTGGTGCTGCGGAGTTTCTTCCTGGAGCTTCTGCGCAGCCCGGTGCGGATGTTCACGCGTTCGGCGTTCGGGCTTGGGTACACGGTCGGCGATACGACGTTTGCGAATCGCGCGATCGGCGAGAAGTCGGGCGATCCCCCACCGCTGTATGAGGGGCCGGGAATGGATCTGGGCGCGTTCAACGAGCGCCTGGATCGCATCACGCGCACGCGCACGATTCCAGGCCAGGTCGTAAGTGTGCTGATCGGTGGAGACGAGTATTTCCCGGTGCTGCGTCAAGCGATTCTGCAGGCGAAGGAGAGCGTGGACATTCGCACGTATCTCTGGGACAACGATGACTATGCGGTGAATCTAGCAGACCTTCTGAGGGAGCGCTCAAACGACGGGGTCAAGGTCCGTGTGCTCGTGGATGGTCTCGGGACGATCGTGGCGGCGACGGTGGATTCGCCGAACATGCCGGCGGACTTCAATCCTCCGGCGAAGATGAGCTGGTACATGCGTCGCGGCTCGAAGGTGAAGTTTCGAAGCCAGACGAATCCGTTCCTGATGGGCGACCATGCAAAATCGACAACGATCGATGATGAGCGGTGCTTCGTCGGCGGGATGAATATCGCGCGCGAGTATCGATACGAATGGCACGATGTGATGATCGAGGTGCAGGGCCCGATCGTGCAGGCGATTCAGCGTGAGTTCGAGAACATCTGGCAGCTGGCGTCGTTCTTCGGCGACTGGCAGTTCGCGGTGTATGCGTTCTTCGGCAAGAAGCCGCGGCCGGGCGACGCGCGCGAGGGCGATTATCCGATTCGGATGCTGAAGACGGTTCCGGGAAGCTCGCAGATCTACAAGGCGCAGCTCGAGGCGATTCGCAGCGCGAAGAAGTACATCTACATCGAGAACCTGTACTTCTCGAACAAGCTTTTTCTGCAGGAGTTGATCAACGCGCGGCAGCGCGGCGTGGATGTGCGGGTGATCATGCCGATGCAGGGGAACTGGGGCGTCCTGAGCGAGGGCGCGATGACAACGGCGAACAAGATGTTCGCGGCTGGGATTCGCGTATATCTCTATCCGCGCATGACGCACGTCAAGGCGGCCGTGTATGACGGGTGGGTGTGTCTGGGATCAGCGAACTTCGACAAGCTGAGCTTTCGGATCAACGAGGAGATCAACCTTTGTTACACGGATGAGGAGGCCGTGCAGGAGTTGGTTGAGCGGCTCTTTGAGAAGGACTTCGAGACTGCCGTGGAGATGACGGAGCGGCTGAATACGAATGTGCTGAATAACTTCGCGGCGATTATTAGTGATTATCTCTGATCAGAACATGGGCTTGACGCCTGCGATCTGATCGAGGATGAGAGAGTCGGTAATTTTGTGATCGTTGGCGAGCATGAAGGCTTTGCTGATGATGACGGAGAGTCGCGCATCGCCCTCGTATGGAAGGAAGGGCACGTTCTTCTCATTCCGGCGAGCCGGCACGATGCAGACAAATCGCTTCTCGGGGAGCTTCATGACGCTGCTGCTGCCGATGTGTATCGCGTACTTGTTGACCTTGCCCTGAACGATAAGGTTGCGATCGTCGAATGAGCACTGTTTGGCGATGGAGAGTCGCGGGATCACGACCTTGAGGATCTCACGACGAGATTCCGCGGAGATCTCAAGAGGGGCCATCGCGTAGGACATGGCGTAATTCCGGAGCTGCGGGTGAAGACCGGTATTTGTCCAATCGGGATCATTTCCGACGCTCGTGACACCGACGTACATGTCGATATCGCGCATCACCTCACTAAAGACACGCGGAGGGATATCCTCAAGCCGAAGGGGGTCTGTTCGCTCGTCCGGTCGTCGGCGCGCGTTGTAGCCACCGCCCATGACGTGGGCGTAGCTCAGCGGAACTGATTCGTCGTAGAAGCGCACTTGATCCGCGAGTACGAACTGGAGCGCATGGCTTGTGCCGTAGTCGAAGTTGTCGGGATCAGGGATGAAGCCCTCGACGCGATACTCCGCACGCATGCCCCATCTCGGAAGAAGTCGATAGGCCGGCGGCGCCTCGTCATCAACAGGCAACCGCAGCTTATACGCCCAGCCTCGTTCGCGGCAGAGAGCCGCGAGTTGATGCTGTCGTAGGAAGTGCGCCGCGAATCTATTCGAGTATCTCTCGGTCTCGCGCTCCGCTGGAGCAAGCACATAGATTTCGCGGTGGGCCTGCTTGAACGGCTGACGAATCTGATGGGATTCGATAAATGATCGCCAAGCCTCGACATCAGGTCGAGTCTGGCGGTCTCCGGGCTGATCGCACTCATCGATTGGGTGCCAGAGACTCACGGAGGCGCTCTTGGGATCAATGTCGATCGGCTCGCCGTCGGCGCCGACGATGTGCCCATCTCCGCTCACACCAGAGAGTGGCGTCTCCTCCTCGGAGAGCGGACGCCAGATGCCTGCATGTACTCTTGAGGACTCCTCGAAGATCCAGATAAGCCGTCGCGCGAGTGTTCCGACAAGAGGATGGTCCAGGTAGCGCTCTCGCCATTGGCTGAATGGCCATGCGCGCTGTTCAAGGAACATCCGATCGAGTCGGTGGCGCTGTGCGGGAAGGAGCGCGCGGATCTGCTTGACGATGGCCTTGAGATCTTTCAGATCATCAGGATGCTCAGCTTTGACAGCAGCTGGGACGGTCTTGATTCGCCTAGATTTCGGATTGATCCATTGAAGTCGCACGGCGCCGGAGGACGTCTCGTCTCCGATGACAATCTCGGCCACGTACTCGCCGAGTGTGCGTCTATGCACACCAACATCCTGCATATCGAATGCTGGCGTTGCGATCTCCTCGATTTCGTCGGTGGTCAGTCCTTCGCGCTCGGCGATCTCGTTGAGGCGTAGAGTGAGTGTTCTGAATGGCGCGCCCTTCCGGATTGACAATCTGAGCATCGCGAGTTGCTTCATGCCCTCGTGTCCGAATCCGTTTGCAAGCGCGTAGGCAGCTGCGTTCCCAACGACCAGGGATCGTGGCCCAGACGACTTCAGATTCCTGAATGCAGCCTTGATGACGACAGCGAGCGACTCGGCCGTGGATCGGTCGGGCGCCAGCATCGTTGCCCAACAGAGCCCACGAAGCACATATGCGTTGTGACGAGGGACCGCGAACCGACGCCACTCCGGCTCTTCAGCGCGCAGATCGGATCGTTCGCGGGGAAACTCCTCCATCCATCTGCAAAACCCCGTCTGGAATGCCTCTGCGCTGACTGAACTCACGAACTCTTCCGCTTCCTTCAACCATTTCTTTGTGGGCTTGGCGTTCGTCGCCCTTGTGCAGTGATTGATGAGGGAGCGCCACGCATCTTGCGCCTCTGCTTGCATCTGCGCGATGTCCTCAATCGCACGGTCTGCCCATGGCTCCCCTCTGTCGAGTGTGGTCGTCACATTGCCGAAGAGAATCGCTCTCAGTCGAGCACAGAGCTTGTCCCACTCGCTGTAGCCGTATTTCTGAATCTCTGCATAGAGTTGCCCCAGCGCCTCCCTGAGCTCGTCGCCCGGCGGATTTGAGATATTTATCTCGACCTGGTTGACGACACCGCTTCGGAAGCTCGTATTCCATGCATCGATTCGCATCCCTGCGGCCGCGGCTCTTGCACAAGCTGCAAGCGTCCGCTCGTCGAGCTCAATCTTGCGACGGAGCATGCGATGCATGAGCTCTGAGATTGGATCAAACCAGCTTGGCGCACCAGACAGCGAGTGACTCTCGCCGCGAGTTCGCTCTTCCACAGTCGCCAGCCCGACGAACTCATCGGCGATCTCGACGAGTGCAGATTTCTGGAACTCCAGATCGAGATCTGCGAGCTCATCGAAGCATTCGTAGAGCTCGTCAGATCGCCGTTGCCGGTTCTCCAACGTCTTCGGGCTCATTCGAGCAAGCTTCAGAAACCGGGATGCGAAAGCTCTAGCAGGATGACGCGAACGAAACGGAGCCATGTGAATCAGCCGCCAACAAGCAGCATCAGGCGAAGGAATATGACATCGACGCCGCGGGTGAGCTCGACGGTCTCATCCAGTGATTCGGTCTGGCGATCGCCGACGAGAACGAGGATCTGGCGGCGTTCGTAGGCGTCGGTTGCGATCTCGAACTGTCTCTTCCAGTCAACTTCTACAGACTGACCATCGCTGTGATCATTGAGTCGACGCTCCGTCTCCGTCGGCGCAACGAGCATGCGTGGGGCAGGCTCCTTGGCTTGCTCGCGCAGGATGCGGTTGAAGTCGTCCACCTCCTGGTAGACGCGCTCGCGGATGAGTTCGCGGACGGTGATGCTCTCGCTGGGGAACTCGAGCTCGCGGACGAACTCCGCGGCGCCGGCGCCCAGGTTGTCATCGAGGATGGATACGACTGCGCTCATTGAATGACCTCCCGACCATGCGCGATGCGATCGATGCGCGACTCCGATGATATTCGGAATGGGCTTCAAACTCAGTCGAATTCGGACGCCAGAACCCCCCTATCGCGAGCCGATCAGGGGGGTCAGAAGAAGCGCAGGATTGTCTCCGGGTGCTTCTTCTTGAATGCTCGGTGCCAGAGACAGCATGGGTAGAGCGCGATGAGCATGATCGAGGAGGCGATCAGTGTGCCGGGGAGGCTCCACATGCCTTTCGTGCCGAACCAGTTGGCGGTGACGTCGAAGACGAAGCGGTGGGCGACGTAGAAGAAGAAGGCGGTCTGGCCGTAGACGAGGAGGACGCCTTTGTCGCGGACGCCGATCTTTGGTTCGATGACCATCAGCAGGCCCTGCATGATGAAGAGGATGCCGAGCTCGAGGGCGCTGAAGGAGAGTGAGGGCGGGTACTTGCTGACGTGGAGCCATTGGGCCCATGAGGCGCCGTCGCGGAAGAGCCACATGTTGCCGTAGGCGTTGAAGTAGCGGACGACGGCGAAGATGGCGAGCGCGATGGCGCCCCAGAGGAACATCGTCTGGGCGGGTGAGAGTTTCGCCTTGCCTTCGCGCGCGGCGAGGAGATGGCGGCCGTAGACCCAGCCGAGAGTCATCATGGCGAGCCAGGGGAGCAGCGGATAGATGATGCGCAGATGCATGTCAGGTTCGACGAACCATGCGCAGAGGAGCGCGGCGGGAATGCTGGAGGATCCTTCGTCTAGATTCCAGACCATGCCGGTGAGGATCTCGCCGCCGACGAGCCAGCCGACGCTGAAGATGAGGAGAGCGCTCGAGGGAAGTCTGCGCAGGAAGGCCATGCACATCATGGCGACGCCGATTGCGTACATGACCTGGAAGGAGAAGATGCGCACGCCGAAGGAGATGAGGGTGGGGTCGACGAGGAAGACGAGGAAGCCGCGGGTGAGGATGTCGCGGTCGATTTTCTTTGCTTCCATACCGCGCTGGACGCGGCGTTCGATGCTGATGGCGAGCGCGACGCCGGCGAGGAAGAGGAATGTCGGGGCGCAGAGGTGTGTGATCCAGCGGACGAAGAACTCGAGATGGGGGATGGGGTCGCCCTGGCTGAAGGTGGCGGCGGAGTCGCGCGAGACGCGGTCGCCGTTGTAGGCCATCGAGGCGTGGTCGATGACCATGAGAACCATGACGACACCGCGCATCCAGTCGACGCTGGCGAGGCGTTTCTTCTTTTGCGGGGCGAGAGCGGGTTGTTCGGAGGCGTCAGTGGTCATCGGTTCTTCGATGCGAGGACTCTGAGTCGTTCGAAAGTCTGCGGAGGCACTCGATCTTTCCAAAGGTCCAAGTGCTGCCAAGCCATCGCGGGCGAGATCCACGGGAGCACAGCATCCGTGTACTTCGGATCATCGAAGAGATGTTCGTAGAAAGAGACACCGACCGGATTCCAGAACTCCTTCTCTTCCTGCACAGCGCACCAAGCCGCGAATCCATAGATTCTTCGGAGGGTCTCTTGATCTCCCGAGTCGTGCGCCCGTCGAGCTACACGAACCAGCGTGCGGAAGAAGAAATATGGGCCACCCTCGTCTTCATCGAGTTCTTCTGCCAGCGATTCGTTCGTGCGAATGACTTCCGGGATTCGCTCTTGAGCCGCCTCGCGCCATGTCGCCATGGATCATGCCTCGTGTCGTTCCGGTGTCCCTGATGCGAGAGAGGATCGCGAAACTCAGTGTATCCTAGGTGGAGAAAGACGATTGCCGACCAACGGGAGTCTCGCAGATGAAGCATGGACCGAGAGATGATTTTGGCGCGGAGATCTCGACGTACCTCGAGGCGATCGAGGATGAGGAGTTGCAGGCGCTTGCCGTGGAGATGAGTGAGCTTGTGCAGTCAGCGGCGCCGAAGGCGGCGGCTTCGATCAAGTGGGGCATTCCGTTCTGGGACAGTGACGGTCCAATGTGCGCGGTGTCGGTGCACGGGAAGGGCGCGAAGGCGTATGTGAAGCTGCAGATGATGAAGGGGACGAGCGTCGATGATCCGGATGGGTTGCTCGAGGGGACGGGTAAGGACCTACGGCATGTGAAGATTCCGCTTGGATCGAAAGCGCCGAAGACCGCGCTGAAGAAGATGATCAAGCAGGCCGTGAAGGTGAACAAGGATGAGTCGTAGGGAGCGCGCGTGATGGCCGGGCTCTTTGACGGGACGCCACTGGAGCGTCCTGTGACGTGCGAGCATTGCGGCAAGGCGATGGATGCGTGCGGGTGTCCGCGGGATGCGGACGGGGCGCTGCTCCTGCCGCGTGATCAGCAGGCGCGCGTGCGCAGGGAAAAGCGGCGCGGGAAGTATGTCACGGTCGTAACCGGGCTGGATTCAACAGCGACGGACCTTGTGGGGCTGGCGAAGGAGCTTCGGTCGACGCTCGGCGCGGGCGGATCGGTGACGGGGAAGGGCGGCGAGGCCCAGGTTGAAATTCAGGGGGATCATCGGGATCGCGTGGTGGCGATGCTGAAGGAGCGCGGGTATCCGGCGAAGGCGGCGGGCGGCTGAGTCAGAGCTTGCGGATGACGATGGCGGTGAGATCGTCGGCCTGAGTCGTGCCGCGCGCGTGCTCGAGGACCTCGGCGTGCAGGGACTGGATGAACTCCGCCGAGTTCATCGTGTGGTTCTTGCGGATGAAGCTGTCCAGACGCTCCGTGCCGTAGAACTCGCCATCGGGATCGGCCCATTCGAAGAAGCCATCGGTGAGCAGGAGGAGGAGATCGCCATGTTCGAAGTTGATGATGCGCGGATCGGGGAACTCAATGTTGTCCAGAACGCCGAGAGGAATGTGGTCGGCGCTCCAGCTCTCGACTTTGCCAGTCTTCGCTCTATAGAAGAGCAGCGGGCCGTGTCCGGCGGAGACCATCGCCATGGAGTCGCCTGCTGGATCGAGGACGCCGACGACGGCTGTGACAAATCGATCCGCAGGGATATCAGCCTGCAGGAGTCCGTTTACGCGCGAGAGCGCATTGGAGAGTGACTCGTGCTCCGTGCTTGCTGCGGCGCGCATGTAGGCGCGGCAGACAGCAACGATCAGCGCCGGGGCGATGCCGTGCCCGGTGACATCGGCAAGCGTGATGAGGGTTCGCCCATCATGGAGGTCGAGCCAGTCGTAGTAGTCGCCGCCGGTCTGGTCGGCGGGTTTGTTCCATGCCGCGATATCGAATCCATCCGCCTTGGGCAGGTGCTTGGGAAGCAGACCGATCTGGATCTCGCGCGCGAGGTCGAGGTCGCGCTCCATTTTCTCGCGGGCGCCGCGCTCGTTGGCGAGGCGATCGAGGTTCGCTCGCAGATCGGCGGTCATGCGATTGAAGCTCTCTGCGAGTTCGCCAATCTCATCGCGAGCGCCGACATGATCGACGCGAGCATCGAGATCGCCTTCGGCGATCTGGTTGACCTTTGAGCGGAGCGCCTGGATGGGTCTCGAGAGGCGGCCGGAGACGAAGTAGATGGATCCGACGATGAGCACGAGTGTCGCGCCAAAGGCGATGGAAGCCTGGGTGGTCATCGTGCGGACGTCGGCGACGATTTCGTCTTCAGGCGCGAGCGCGACGAATGACCAGCCGGTTGATTCGATGGGCGCGTAGAAGGCCCACTGGCGGCTGCCGCGCGCGCGGAGTGGTTCACCCTCGGGCGTCATCCAGGCGTCGATTGAGACGACGCCGGTGTCGCCAGAGACGATGCGCTCACCTGCTGCCTTGATGTCTTCGCGCTCGAGATCGTCGGCGATATCGAAGATGGAGCGGATCATGATGTCCGACTTGTTGGGGCTGAAGACGAAATCGCCCGTCTGCGTGACGATGAAGAACTCGACATCGGTGAGAATGTCGCGCCCGATGCTCTCTTCGAGCGTGGGGAGCATGATGTCGACGGTGGTGACGCCCCAGAGTTCGTTCTCTTTCCGGAATGGCGCGGAATACGTGACCATGAGCACGTTTCCGGCGCCCTCGTCGAAGTACGGGTCCGTCCAGACCTCGCCGCCGGTGCGTTTCGGGACGCTCCACCACTGCCAGCGCTCTTCGCCGTACCAGTCGAGAACATCGCGCGTGATGTTCATCTCGACGATGCCCTCGGGGCCGCGATAGACGTATGGGCAGTAGAGCGAGTTGTCTCGCAGATAGCGTCCCGGCTCGAAGGCCATGGCGGCGCCATAGATTTCCGGTTCGAGAAGGGTGTTCGCGCGCAGCTGGTCGAAGATCTGCCTTTCGGAAATCTCGGGGTGGCTCTCCATGAAGCGGGCGGTGGAGCGCGCGAACGCCGCGGCCTGCCTGAAGGCGCCATCGAATCGGGCGGCGAGGTTGGAAGCCTGGCGTTCGGTTTCCTGTTTGAGTTCGCGGAGCGCCTGCTCGTGGAGCGAGCGGACGGTGAGCCCGATGGCGACGACATAGATCAGCAGTGTCGGCAGCGCGATCAGGACGATCATGCGTCGCCGGATTGACGTGGTCATGGTGTCCCCTGCCGGTGGATCCACTCGTGGGCCCGGCGATTCGGATGATACAGGCGGCAGGGACGACGTGGATCAGGTGTCGGCGGAGGACGGTGCGCGGCTCTTGGGCTATCCTCCTGCAGCGGGAGGATTCTCACGGCGAATCATGGGCACGACGCTGTACGACGAGACGAAGGTTGCGGCGACCTGGCTGATGGCTGCGCGGGCGATGTTCCTTGCGGGCGAGCGCTCGGCGGAGATCGACGATGCGTCGGCCGGGTTGTATGCGCAGGCGATTCTGGGTGTCTCAGAGGCGTCGTGTCTGAAGGCGAAGTCCGCGGAGTCGAGCAGTGTGAAGACGCTTATCGATTGCCTGGCCTCGCTTGCGACACTGCCGCGTGATCTGCAGGAGAAGATCGTCACGGGCGTGATGATGATCGCATTCTCGGATCGGAAGCTGCAGCCACTGGAGGTGCGCTGGGCTTCGATGCTCGCTTCGAGTGCGAAGCTGAGCAATGACGACTTCCAGCGTTGCTGCGCGTCGGCGCGTGTGTTTTCCTCGATGCTTGGACGACGTGAGGAGGATGCGGCGTCATGAGCGATCCGTCGCCGCACAACTTCTCCTTCCTTTCGAGGTACGACACGGACGCCGGTCGGCTGGCGAACCAGGCTGAGGGGTATGTGCATTCGGATCCGGAGTCGTGTCTTTTCAAGCTGCGACTGATGATCGAGATGATGGCGCGGCGCCTGACGCAGATGCAGCTGCCGGATCTCGTATCGCCTGATTTGAGCACGATGCTTCGGGCGCTCGAGCGGGCAGGGAGCCTGCCGCGTGAGCGGGCGGATGCGATGCATGCGATTCGTCGGGACGGGAACGCGGCGGTGCATGGGAATCCGTTTCCAGCGCCGGCGGCGATGCGCCGTTTAAGGGATGCGCATCGCGTGTCGTCGTGGTACTGCTCGATGGTGCAGCGGGGCGCGAAGGTGAGATCGGCGCCGTTCGTGCCGCCGGCGATGCCGACGCCGAAGGACACGGCGCAGCGCAAGAGCATTGAGGCGGCGGAGAAGCTGGAGGACCGCATCGAGGAGCGTCGTCATCAGACGCGTCAGGCGCTGCTGCTCTTCGGCGAGGGATTCGACGTCGGGCAGGACACGCGCCGGATCATCGCCGAGTTGGAGGCGCTGGACAAGGTGGCGCATGAGGCAGGCGAACCGCTGATTGACGCGGATTCGACGATGATGGTGATGGCGATGGAACTCGAGTCTCTGCTGCATCATCCACGCCTTGGCCTGACTTCGAGCGAGGCGAAGCGGATGGCGGCGGAGGAGCTTGGCGCCGTCAAGGCGGCGCTGGAGGCGCGCGAGCAGGGATATGAGGATGCGCGAGCTGCGCTGGCGCGTGAGGCGAGTATCGAGCCGGCGGATGAGACGCCATGAGTGTCTCGGCGCCGGACTCTGCGACGATTGAGCAGGTGATCAACGCGTTCCACCAGGTGCGCGCCTCGCTGGCGGAGTCCATCAACGAGGCGGGCGCTGATCCGAGCAAGACGCGGGAGTCGGCGCGTCATCTCGATCTCAATCGCGGTCTGATGTGGCGCATCTCGCGCATCATTCGATGTGATGACCTCGCGGCGGCGGCAAGCGATGTGCCGGGGCGATCGAGCATCGGGAAAGTGATCGAGGCGTGTCGCATGCGCGGGGCTTCCGAGGAGACGCTTGACGGTCTCGCGCAGGCCGTGGCCGCGTACGAGGCGGCGGTGGGTCTCTGCTCCGGCGACAAGAAGACGCTTGCGATGCTGGTGGCGAGTCGCGGGGCGGCCTCGAGCAGCATCGAGTTGGATCGGTCGAGGCGGAAGTTCTTTGAGGGCTCATGCGCTGTCTGGGGCGTGCAGGCGCAGATTCGCTTTGTGACCGCGATGGTGTTTCCCTCGGACTCCGACAGTTCGATGCTCGATGTGACGCATGCGACGGGGTACCTGGGATTCCGTCGTCTGCGCTCGGTGTCCTGGCCGCTCTCGTATGAGGGCGTGCACGAGAAGCATGGTGAGGCTATTCGCTTTGAGAAGGAGCCGCTGGATCCTGAAGGATCGAGCGAGGGCGAGCTGCAGATCATCTCGCAGTTCTGCAATCCGCCGAGGCCCGAGATCGAGGTTGTCACGAGCCGCAAGATGCGCCGTTTTGAACTTGCGGCGGGCCCGGTTGGAAACGCCGGGGCGACGGATATCGTCTTCGGAACGTACTTGAAGCGGTTGTTTCCGAATCAGGTGACGGAGGAGCACAACTACGTCGGGTTCTATGTGCTGCTTGAGACGCCGGTCGAGTTGTTGATATTCGACCTGTATGCGCATGAATCGCTGCGCGAAGAGTTTAAAGTTGAGACGTATCTGCTTGATCGCATGACGCATGCGCATGAGCCGAAGGAGTTCGACTTTGACGCTGAGATCCTGCCGGCGCCGGAGCGCGCGATGGCGCTGACCCCCGGATCGAGTGGCTCGGTGACGGCCCACATTCCCTGGTATCCGCGCCTGATCGAACTCATGTGCGCGCGATCCGGGCGTCGTGCGGAGGAGTTTCTCGGGTCGCGTTATCAGATCGCTTTTCCGCCGATCGGGACGTCGATTCATCGTCGATTCCCACTTCCTGACGCGTCCGGGGCGTCACCTATGTAGGTGTCGTCCGCGCGTGTTCTTGCGCAACGCGCCCGAGTGGTCCGTCCCCGATGATGCGGGCTTATGCGACGTGTCCCGGGATCCGATATCCGAGTCGTGTACTCGAGTTCCGGACGATCCATGACGACCTTCCTGAATCGGCGCACACCATCGGTGGTCGCGGCTGCGATCGGTGTGGCGATGATCGTTGGCGCGACGTTCCTGGCGCATCGGAATACGTCGCATGAACGACGCGCCGACTTCAGACTCGCAGCGAATCGGGCGGCGTCAGACATCCAGAAGCGCCTGGATGATCTTGACTCCACGATGTACGCGGCGCGCGGCCTCTTTGCGGCAAGCCAGTCGGTGGAGCCGGCGGAGTGGACTGCGTTCTGCCGTAATATTCTGTCGCACCACTCTCGCGACAGCGCGATGGGGATCGCTTTTGCGAAGCGCCTGTACCTGGACGAGGTTGATTCGTTCCGAGGCGAGATTCGCACAACCCATGACCCTGAGTACACGATCTTTCGGAAGGACGGCGGGCTGACGGATTCAGTGTTCGCGGCGCCGATTCTGTACATCTATCCGCATTTCCGGAATGAGATAGCGCGGGGCTACGACATTGCGTCCGTTCCCGAGGCGCGTTCGGCATTGCTGCGGAGCGTTGACTCCGGGGAATGCGCCGCGACAGATCGGCTCCGCCTGTTGCAGACGGGGGACAGCGATTGGGGTGTGGTTCTGTATCTCCCCGTCTACTACGAAGACTACGTTCCGCAGGCGGATGACCGGGCGCTGGATGCGCTCCATGGCTGGATCGGCGTATCGATCGCCATGGATGCGTTTCTTGAGGATGCCGCCGAGGATCTGGACGCATTCGTCGCCACGGAGATTCATGAGGGCGATCGTGTCGGCGAAGGCACGCTACTGGCGTCCTGGGAGAGCGCCGACTCGGATCTTGCAGTCTCGTCCAATCCCTGGAGCGAGACTGTGACTGTGAATCTCGCGGATCGGAAGTGGACGCTCGCGTTTGACCAGGCGCCGCCGTCGGCGATGGCGATGGCGGTCTCGGTGCTGCCGGTGTCGCTCGTCGCAACGTTCCTTTCCGTACTGGTCGTGGCGCTGACGGCGTCACTGACGAGCGCGAGTAGTCGAGCGGGGAGCCTGGCGGCGCAGATGACGGCGAAGCTGAAGAAGCGCGAGACCCAGCTTGCGGAGACCGGGCGGCTCGCACGCGTTGGCGGCTGGGAGCTCAATCTCGAAACGATGGAGCTCGAGTGGTCCGACGAGGTTCGTCAGATCCACGAGGTGGACTCCAACTATGTGCCGACCGTCGAGGGCGCTATCGGCTTCTATGTCGGAGACGCGCAGGATCGGATCCAGGAGGCGATTGACCACTCGACGAAGACTGGCGATCCCTGGGATCTCGAGCTCCCCTTCCGGACGGCGAAGGGTCGCGATCTGACGGTCCGCGCGATCGGCAAGGCGGAGTTC
The DNA here is from genome assembly GCA_028279375.1 of Phycisphaerales bacterium. Classification (GTDB taxonomy): domain Bacteria; phylum Planctomycetota; class Phycisphaerae; order Phycisphaerales; family UBA1924; genus JANQNW01. Next base: position 181,583 of record JANQNW010000010.1, on the reverse strand, counting down.
GTTGAGGGCAAGGCGCGGCGTCTCTGGGGCGCATTCCAGGATGTGACGGAGGGCGTGCGCACGCGCGATGAGCTCATGGCGGCGAAAGAGACGGCGGAGTCCGCCAGCCGCGCGAAGTCCGAGTTCCTCGCGAATATGAGTCACGAGATTCGCACGCCCATGACGGCGATCCTGGGATTCCTGGATTTCCTCGACGAGTCGCGCGAGGTCTCAGCGCTGGAGCGCACGGAGGCGCTGCGAACGATTCGTCGCAACGGCGAGAACCTGATGTCGATCATTAACGACATTCTCGACGTGTCGAAGATCGAGGCCGGGCGCATGACGCTCGATCATGTGTGGACGTCGCCGATCCAGGTGATTGAGGATGTGATCGGGCTTTTCAAGGTGCGCGCCGAGGCGAAGGATGTCGCTCTTCGGATCGCCTATGAGAGTGAGATGCCGGAGCAGATCGAGACGGATCCGGTTCGGCTGCGCCAGATCCTGGGCAACCTGCTGAGCAACGCGATCAAGTTCACGGAGAGCGGTTCCGTGACGATTCGCGCACGCCTCCTCGATGAGGAGTTGCAGAACAGCCGCATCTGTTTCGACGTCGCAGATACGGGTCTCGGGATGACGCCGGAGCAGTGTGATCGCGTCTTCGAGGCGTTTACGCAGGCGGATTCCTCGACGACTCGGAAGTACGGCGGCACCGGGCTCGGGCTGCGTATCTCAAAGACACTTACTCAACTGCTTGGAGGCGATCTGAGTGTCGAGTCGAGGCTGTCGCGCGGAAGCACGTTCAGCGTCGTGATCCGTGCGGGCGATCTGACGGATGTGCGGATGATCGCGCCGGGAGAGGCGCTGGGCATGCGGCTCGAGGACGTGACCGAAGGGCCATCCGATGGTTCCTGCGAGCAGCCGACGGATCGCGCGCTTGCGGGCGTTCGAATCCTGCTCGCCGAGGACGGCCAGGACAATCAGCGTTTGATCAGCTTTCACCTGGAGAAGGCAGGGGCGATCGTCACGATCGCGGAGAACGGCAAAGTCGCGCTCGAGGAGTATGACGAGGCGCTGTCTTCCGGCGGCGCCTTCGATCTCATTCTGATGGATATGCAGATGCCGGAGCTGGATGGCTACAGCGCCACCAGCCAGCTTCGGGAGATGGGTTGCACGACGCCGATCGTCGCCCTGACCGCACATGCGATGAGCGGCGATCGCCGTCGCTGTCTCGACGCTGGCTGTGATGACTACGACACGAAGCCGATCAGTCGCGACCGCCTGATTACGCGTTGTCTACAGTGGGTCGAGCCTGATCCGGTGCGGGCCGTGGCTAGTGATTGAGCTCGAATGAGCTTTGCGATGCCCGCGCCAGTGGCTGTCGCTGACTCCCTATTGAGGCCGATACACGGAAAGCGGCGGCGCATGGCGCCCCCCTTCTCAGTCGAGCGCGAGCGTGATCCGGCGTGCCCACCTCTGGAACAACTGATTCCTCGAATACAGCGCTGGTCGCGTTGACGGTTCGCGCGTCGGAATGCGGTGGGACCAGTCAGGAGCGCGCCGCCGCGTTGAGCGCCTTCGATCCTGTGTATCAGGGCCAGATCGACGCTTGGCGCGACTCCCGGTATGTCGATTACCCGCACCAGGTGGGGATCGAGTCGCAGGCGGTGTGCAACGCGACGTGTGACTTCTGTCCGTATCCGTCCATGTCTCGTAAGGGCGAACGGATGGAGGACGCCCTGATCGAGAAGATTCTGTCGGAGTTGGAGGAGATGCCGCGGGATCTGGAGTTTGATGTCAGCTTCTCGCGTATGAATGAGCCGTTCGTTGATCGTCGCGTGATGGATGTCGCGATGGAAGTGAACAGGCGCTTGCCGCAGGCGAACCTGTGGTTCTTCACAAACGCATCGCCACTCGTTCCGAAAGTCGCAGCGCGGCTGGAGGCGCTCTCGCGCGTGACGCAGTTCGTGGTGAGTTTCAATGATCATCGGGAAGCCGAGTACGAGCGGGTGATGGGGCTTCCTTTCGCACGGACGATCGCGAATCTCGATGCCCTACACGAGAAGCACACGTCGGGTGATCTGGGCTTCACGCCGCTGATCTCGAGAGTTGGCGACGGCTCGGATGCGGATGACTCCTTCATCGCGTGGTGCCAAACGCGCTGGCCGGGCTTTGAGGCGCGGGTGACGCAGCGATTCGACTGGATCGGGAGCCTCTCGATCCGGACGTTCGGCTCGATCCCGGCGATCGGCTGCTGGCAGTGGTTTCATCTGCCGATTCTGGCGTCGGGCCGCGTGGCGTACTGCACGCTCGATCATGAGGGCGAGCGGAGCTACGGCGATGTGCGGGAGCGGCATGTGCTGGAGATCTACAACGATCCGGCGCGGCGTCGACTGCGGACCGAGGCGCTGACGCGCCTCGACGTCGGAGTGTGTTCACGGTGCAATCACTACGGCTGACGGCCTGAACAAGAGATTCAAGATCGGCTTCGACCACGGCCGATTCGAGAGAGTGAGTCCGGCGTCGTCGGGCGCGTTCTCGTGCGCTGGTGCGCCGGCTGGAGGAATCCTGATGAGCACCCTGCTGTCTGGAGCAACGACGTCGTTTCGCGGCGCCACCATGGATGACTGGTGGCGGCTGAGCGCGCGGTACCCGGAGTTCCGGAAGCAGTCGCACGCGATGCTGAAGGACTTCGGCTACATGGCGCTGATGGAGTTGATCGAGGAACAGGCCCCCTGCCGCTTTCTCGAGTTCGGCCATGGGTTCAACTCGACGCTGTTGGCGAAGTTCGGCGCGGCGTGCGAAGCGCATGGCGTGGATGATTACCAGGGGCTGCCCTACTTCCCACCGAAGCATGAGTGGGAGGAGCTGTATGAGAACTGGATTCGCACGCCGTGCCCGGATGCGCATCTTCATCGCGGACTGCTGGGCGATGGCGACATCGAGGGTCTGGCTGCGAACTCGTTCGATCTGCTTGTTTCCGTCTCGGTGCTGGAGGAGCTTCCGCCGGAGGTTCTCGAGCGGGTTGTCGCACACTCTTACGAGTTGCTGAAGCCGGGCGGAATGTTCGCGGGCTCCTTCGATGTGCAGCTCAAGCACACGGATCGCGTGGACCCATTCGTGGACGCCATTCGGCAGGCCGGTTTCGAAATGGACCGGGTCGAGACGCCGAACTGGGAATCCCGATTCAATGAGTTGCTTATTGAGAGTCCATCGACGGTGATGCTGACGTACCAGATGGCGGAGGGCGACGACCGGGTCTTCAACGGTCACTGGTCGAGCCTCTGGTTCGTGATCCGCAAGCCGGAGGGAGCGGCGTCGTGAGCGCGGGAGCGATCTGTGCGGAGGAAATTCGGGGCCACTTTCGCACTGACTATTACCTGCAGATCAATCACCGGCGCCTGGAGCATCTGGCGTCACTCGGACTCGATCTCTCTGGCAAGCGTGTGCTCGAGCTCGGCGCCGGCATCGGAGATCTGACGACGTTCTTTCTCGACCGGGGTTGTCATGTGACAGTTGTCGAGGGGCGAGATGAGAATGTCGAGCTGCTGCGAGAGCGCTTCGCCAGCGATACGCGCGTTGAACTGCGTCAGGCGGATCTTGATGCGCCGCCAGCCTGGACAGAGCAGTGGGACATCGTCTTCGCGTATGGCGTGCTGTATCACCTGGCGAAGCCGGATGCGTTCATTCAGTGGATGTGCGAGCGATGCTCGGGTCTCGTTTTGCTCTCCACGTGCGTGACGCCGGGCGAGGATGACTCCGTCAATCCTGTCTCGGAGGATGCAGCGGCGCCGTCGCAGGCGCTCGCGGGCGACGGATGCCGTCCCTCGCGATCATGGTTGTGGTCGAAACTGGCGGCTTCGATGGCGCGTGTGTATGTGACGACGACGCAGCCGGCGCATGAGGAGTTTCCGCTGGATTGGGAGCATGTGACGCCGTCATCGACCGGGCTTTCGCGGAGCGTGTTCGTCGGATCGCGAGAAGCTCTCAGTGGGAATGCGAACCTGTCATCGTCGCTTCTGCGAACGCAGCGGCGCTGCCCATAGGTCTCCACGGCGCGATCGCGCAGGGATGGCGCTCCATGGCGTCGAGGAGCGGTCCCGGCGAAAGTGTGGCGATGACAGATGGAGCGCGAGCGTCGTCTACGACTGATGCGCCAAGATCTTCGAGAATCTCCTCGATGATGTCGTCGCCCTTGCCGCGTTCGACGAGTCGACATTCGCAGGCGCCGGCGGGGGCGAGTTCGCGGCTGAGAGTGCGTTGCGCCGCGCTCCTGCCGGTGAATCGATCCCACTGTCGCTGTGTCAGAGGCGTTCGTGGCTGGGCATCAAGTGATGTTCGAAGTTGCGATTCGCCATCGCGGAAACCGGATTCGACATACTCTCGATGGGCAATTTCTCGATAACGCCGCATCATGCGCTCAAGCGCTTGTTCGCGCTCTGATTCCGGCGCGTATCGCTGGATGACCCAGCCGTTGTTGCGAACAAGGCGGCTGATGATGCGCTCGAAAGAACGTCCCGACTCGACTTTGCGATGCTCGAAGAGGACTGCGCGCGTGTGCGCGATGCGATAGCCATCGGCGATGAGGCGTGCGCAGAGGTCGTACTCCTCGACGTAGTAGTCGAAGGCGGGGTCATATGCGCCGACCGAGAGGAAGGTGTCGCGACGGATAGCGCAGGCGCAGCCGATGACGACCTCGGGCAGGCCGCCGGCCTCGTGATCGCCATTCGGGAGGATGGTCTCGAATCCGATCGCGGCAATCTCATCCGGCGCCGCATCGAGCGCAGCCGCGAGATCTCCTGATTCCGGGCTCGAGTCGTCGTCGAGCATGACGAGCCAGCGACCCGTGGCCTCGTTGGCGGCGACATTGCGCGCCGCGGCGCCGATGTTCTGATTGAGTCGAATGCGTCGGACGCGCACGCCATTGGGCAGCGACACCGGCAGGTCGGGCGGGATCTGCGAGGCGTTGTCGACGATGATCAGTTCGGGGTCGTCGGCAAGCGTGTTCGGATCGATCGCCGCGAGGCGCCGGAGCGTGTGGACGAGCGCCTCGGTGCGATTGTGCGTGGGGATGATGAAGGAGATCATCGGTGTCCGGCGAGTCGGAGCGCCTGGGGCCTTATGTGGGCGACGAGCTGCGCTTCATCGACGCGCCGGGCGCGCGAGAGAATCTCCGCGGGGCTCACCGGGAGATTCCCGATGAACGAGGCCTCGGAGGCGGCGGCAAGGGCGCCGAGGTAGGCGCTGGTCATGAGGTCGGCGCCGGCCGACAGCGCGAGGACGCCGACGGCGAGGAGCGCATCGCCACATCCGAGGGGATCGACGACGCGCGGCGGCGCGAGCGCCGGGAGATGCTCGCTGATCGTGCGGCTTGGCCAGCCGTCCTTTCTATGGGCGTCCGGCGTCTTGCGGAACGCGACGAGGCCGTCGGGACCGAGGGTGACGAGGACGTTCTCGGCGCCGGTGCGTCCCATGAGCTTCCAGACGACGGCGGGGAGTGACGAGTCATAGTCACCCAGAGCGTCGCGGAGTTCAGCTTCGGAGGGGCTGAGCCAGTCGGCGTCGCGCATGGACAGGAGCGAGGCGCGCCGGCCGGAGACATCGCCGGCGAGAATGTCCACGTGGGGACGGATCGCCTTGACGAGATCGCCGAGGACGCGTGAGCTGAGCATGCCGAGACCGAAATCGGCGAGGATGGCGGCGTCAGCGTCGCGTGCGGCGTCGGCAGCCTGCTGCTGAAGCGCATCGCGATTGCGCGAATCGAGCGCGATGGGGCGCACCATGTCGAGCTTGAAGACCTTCTCGCCACCGACGAGGAAGCGCTGCTTCTCAGGGATGGGGCCCTCGTGGTGAATCGGGATGACTTCGACGCCCTCGGTTGCGAGGCGCTCGGTAAGGAGATCAGCCTCGGCGCTCTCGGGGAGTGGCGTGATCAGCGTGGGGACAGCGCCGAATGCTGCGAGATGACGGCTCAGCACGGCGGCGGCGCCATCGAAGGCCGAGCGGCTGATCGGCCGCAGCGACATGACCGGTGATTCGCCGGCGACATCGGGCCAGGCGCAGTGGACGTAGGTGTCGATGATGGTCTCGCCGATGACGGCGACGCGCTTGCCGCGCATGCGTTCGAGGCAGAGGCTGAGGTTGCGCAGGCTCAGGTCATGGGCGTCGATGAGGCGTTTGACCTGGCGCCTCGCGGGATCATCGGCGGAGCGGTCGGCGTCAGCGCCGCGCTCGAGAGAGTCGATCAGCGCTGTCGATGAGAACACGACATCGCCGGAGGAGAAGAGAACGCGTCCGCCGCCGGATTCGACGGCCCTGCGTTCAGCTTCGAAGCGGGGATCGGCGTTCTCCTCGTACTCCCGGCCCTTGACGTAGACATCGGGCTGGACGTGCTGAAGGAGGGATTCCGCGGTGGGATCGGGATTGACGTAGACCCAGTCCACGCATTCGAGGGCGGCGAGGCTTTCGGCGCGGAGGTTCTGGCTGAAGAGGGGCCGATTGTCACCCTTGTCGACGAGTTGATCGGCGGTGATGGAGACCAGCAGGTGATCGCCCTGGGTGGCGGCGTACTGAAGATGTCGCACGTGTCCAGGATGGACGATGTCGAAGCAGCCGTGGCAATGGACGAGGGATCGACCGACCGCGCGCAGCTCGGCGCGGAGTTCGAGGAGCTGGTCGAGCGAGACGACCTTGGTCAGGGAGATTCCGCCGGGGTCCATGCTTCCTTCTAGATCAGCCAAGCGTCGCCATTTGCGTGAGAAAGGGTTTGTGTTCGGGGCATGGAGTCGCTTCCGCGGGGGTGTTCGGGGGAGGCAGTGTAGAAATCAAGGCGGTTTTTGCGCGGCGCCGATAAGCGATGTGGACGCCGAGTGTGCGGCGCGGTCGCCGCGTGCGCGGTTGGTCCCGGGAGCGTCTGGTGCGAAGCGACGAGGTCTGGTTTGCGATTCCGTCGGCGAGCGTGGATCGCTGCCGTGCGCGTCTGGGGGAATGGCGCTCGATGGGCTATCGCGTGGCGGTGCTTCAGAATCGGGAGCGCGGTGAGATCGTGGCGGATCGCGTGGTGTGGTGCGACACCTATCCCGGGTGGTCGGAATCGGTGAACATTCTCTGCCGAGGCGTTGTGCCGCGCGAGGCGCCAGTGGTGGTGACGGGCGGCGACGACATGCTGCCGGATCCAAATCACGACGCCGACGAGCTGCTGAAGCTCTTCCGGGAGCGATTTCCAGATGGATTCGGCGTAATGCAGCCGACGGGCGACCCTCATATGAATGCGCGCGAGTACTGCGGGAGCCCGTGGCTGGGTCGCGCGTGGATTGAAGAGGCGTATGGCGGGCGCGGGCCGATGTTCGGCGGCTATCGGCACAACTGGGCGGATCATGAGCTGCACTGGGTGGCGCGCGGTCTCGGAGCGCTTGCGGAGGAGCCGGAGATCCGCCAGGCGCATGAGCACTTCACGCGCACCGGCGAGGCGGCGCCCTCATTCTGGGCGGACACGGTGGCGGCGTCGGACCGATCGGATGTCGAGTTGTTCATCTCGAGGCTTTGGCAGGGCTTTCCGGGGCACGCGCCGCTGGGCGGACGCCGCGGCTGCTCAGCGGACTGGTGGCGCGAGCGCTATCCCGGGCTTGCCGAGCGCTACTGGGCGACGCGGTACGGCAAACGACGGCTTGCAGAGTCGAGCGAGCGGGCGATGCGGGATGCCCTTCAGCATTGCGCCGATCGCGGGCTCACGACGGTCGTGATCTACGGAGCGGGCACAGAGACGAGGAGCGCAGCAGGCGCGCTGATGGAGCCGCCGGTGGAGGTCGTGGGCGTGATCGACGATGACGCGCGCATGACTGGACGGCGACTCTGGGGATACACGATCGAGACGATGGACCAGGCGACGGCGCGCGGACTTGCCGTGGACGCGGTGCTGATCTCATCACGATCATGTGGAGATTCGATGGAGCGGAGCGCTGCGGCGCTTGCCGGCCGCGGGGCGCACATCCTTCATGTGGGCGCTCCTGCGCATCAGGGGAAAGCACATGTCTGAGGTCTGGTTCGCGATCCCGAGCGCGAGCGTGGAACGTTGCCGCGAGCGTCTGCCAGCGTGGCGCGATCGCGGGTATCGCATCGCGATTCTCCAGAATGTGGAGCGCGGCGAGATTCCGGCGGATATCGTGCAGTGGAGCGATGACTATCCGGGGTGGGGAGAGTCGATCAACATCCTGTGCAGTTCGATTGTGCCCGAGAGCGCGGACATTATCGTCTCGGGCGGCGATGACATGTTGCCGGACCCTGACAGGACGGCGCAAGAGCTGGCCGCGGAGTATTTTGAGAGATTCCCCGATGGATTCGGCGTGATGCAGCCCGCCGGCGATTCGTTCATGTGGGCGGAGAACTACTGCGGCTCGCCCTGGTTCGGGCGTCGTTTCTTCAGCGCGATGTATGGCGGCCACGGCCCGATGTGCGGCGGGTATCGGCACAACTGGGCGGATTACGAGCTGTACTGGGTGGCTCGATGCATCGGGAAACTGTGGATGCGCGACGACGCGACACAGCACCATGCGCACTTCACACGTGAAGGCGAGGAGCAGCCGGAGTGGTGGACGACGAATGTCGCGGCCGCGGACCGGAGGGACTGCGAGCTCTTTCTTTCGAGAAAACACATGTTTTTCCCGGGGTATGAGCCGCGCGGTGTCGAGACGACATTCGATCGACATGAGCTTCTTCGGCATGAGCCCGGAATCGCAGAGTGGAAATGGAACAACAACTATGCGCCGCATGCGCTTACGCAGCCGGTCGCCAAGCGCCTTGCTGATGCGCTTGAGTCGTGCAAGGATCGCGGCGCTGCGCGCGTGGCGATCTATGGCGCAGGAACGCATACGCTCAAGGCCGCTCAGGCGCTGGCGACGCCTCCGGTTGACATCGTCGGCATCCTCGATGACGACGCCTCACGGCAGGGCGAACGGATGTGGGGATATCCGATTATGACGCCGCGCGAGGCGCTTGCGGCGGAGGTGGAAGCCGTGGTGCTCTCATCGGATTCATTCGAAGACGCGTTGTGGGAGTCGAGCGCGTCGCTACGGGCTGCGGGCGTGGAGGTCGTCCGGCTCTATGGCGCGACGGCGACAGCGCAGGGAGCGGGCGCGTGAATCCCCGGCAGAAGGTGCTGCTGTCAATGGATGTCTTCTCGTTGCTCGCCGAGATACTCGGCGATGTGCGCGGGAGCGTGATCGACGGCGGCGCGAATGTCGGTGAGGCGACGGAGCGCATGCGACGAGCATTCCCGAACGCCGAGGTGCATGCGTTCGAGCCCATTGAAGAAGCCTATTCCGTCCTTGAACGTCGTGTTCAGGCGCTTGGCGGCTCGACATCGGCGCAGCGACTTGCGCTGGGCGACCGAGCGGGCGAGGCCGAGATGCACGTCAATCGGAATCTCTGGACGTGCAGCCTGCTTCCGGCGAGCGAGCGCGGGTTGGCGCTCCACGGCGACTGGTGCGAAACCGTTCGCTCCGAGCGCGTGCAGGTCGTACGCCTTGATGACTGGGCGAGCGAACGTGGCGCAGCGCCGATTGATGTCATCAAGTTTGATCTGCAGGGATTCGAGGGTCCAGCGCTTGCCGGATGCGAGAGGGTCCTCGAGGGCGTGAAAGCAATCTACTCAGAGGCGCAGATCATCCCGGAGTACGAGGGCGCGACGACATTCGCCGAGATTGACGGCTTCCTGCGCAACCACGGCTTCGGTCTGTACCAGATGACGGACCTGTGTCTGAAGGGTGAGCATGCGGAGCCCTCATGCTGCGACGGGCTCTGGCTGCGAAGCGATGTCCTCGAACGTGTGCGTCGCGGCCCGGCGCCGCGCGCCGTTGAAACCGGCGGCCTGCAGCGATGTGTGCGCATGCAGACGGCGCTCGAGAAGTGCGCTGCAGAGGGCCTGCGTCGCATTGCGCTGTATGGCGCGGGCGCTCATACGCTCGCCTGCGGCGAGACGCTCGCGATGTCGCCGGTTGAAATTGACTGCGTGATCGATGACGCCGCAGATCGACGCGTCGCCTTGTGGGGACTGCCAGTCGTGTCGCGCGCCGAAGCGATCGAGCGCGGCGTCGGGGCGATCGTGCTGTCGTCTGATCGCGCGGAGGCGCAGTTGATCGCGAACTGTGACGATGCGCTGGAGGCGGGGATCTGTGTTGTCAGTCTGTATGAAGAAGCGGGGATCCGCATGCGCACGGGACGCGCGGCGGCCGCAGGCTCCTAGGTGCGGAAGGGATTCCAGATGAAGCGCGTGATCGTGACGGGCTCGAGCGGACTGATCGGTTCGGAGGCAGTGACGTTCTTCGACAATCTCGGACTCGAGGTTGTGGGCGTCGACAACAACATGCGCGAGTCGTTCTTCGGGCCGAAGGGCGACACGACCTGGAATCGTGACCGCTTGCTTGCAGACTGCTCGCGCTTCGAGCATCTCGATCTTGATATTCGTGATCGCAAGGACGTGCTCGCCCTCTTTGCGTCGCGTGGGTTTGATCTCATCATTCACGCGGCGGCGCAGCCGAGTCATGATCTCGCGGCGTCAAGGCCATTTGACGACTTTGACGTCAACGCCGTCGGGACGCTGAATCTGCTGGAGGCTTGCCGCCGGTCGTGTGAGGACGCGGCGTTCGTGCATGTGTCGACGAACAAGGTGTACGGCGACGGACCGAATTTCGTGAACCTCACTGAGCTTGAAACCCGGTACGAGTATGCGGACGCAGCGCAGGCAAATGGCATCGATGAGTCGTTCCCGATTGACCGGACGATGCACTCGCTCTTCGGCGCTTCGAAGGTCGCAGGCGATGTGATGGCGCAGGAGTACGGCAAGTACTTCGGCATGAACGTCGGCGTCTTCCGCGGCGGCTGCCTGACGGGGCCGTCTCATTCAGGCGTGGAGCTACACGGATTCCTGAACTACCTCGTGCGTTGCGCACTGGCGGGCGAGGCGTACACGATCTTCGGCTACAAGGGCAAGCAGGTGCGGGATCAGATTCACTCGCATGATGTGATCAGCGCGTTCTGGGAGTTTGCGCAGGCGCCTCGGCCCGGTGAGGTGTACAACCTCGGCGGCGGCAAGGAGAACGCGGCGAGTCTGGTCGAGTGCGTTGACCTGATCGAAGAGATGGCGGGATGTCGCCCGGAGATGACATACTCCGAAGAGAATCGTCGCGGCGATCACATCTGTTACTACTCGGATCTCTCGAAGCTCCGCTCGCACTATCCGGACTGGAAGCTGACGCGATCGCTGCCGCAGATCGTCGAGGAGATCGTCGCATCGTGCCGAGCGGTCGCGGCTTCAGCGTGACGATTCGCGATCGAGCGCGAGGTATGTCTCGGCGTAGGAACGGCCATCGATACGGAGCGCATCCGGCTCCGTGCCCCACGCTCTGAACCCAAGCGCTTCGTAGAGCGCTCGCGCTTCGGGCGCGTTCTCCGAGACGCCGAGTCCGATCGTTTCGACACCCGGCCAGGAGAAGGCGAGATCGATCGCGGCCTTCATGAGGGCAAGCGCATAGCCCTGCCTGCGATGGGCCGGGTCGCAGAAGACGCCCCAGATGAGCGCCCGGTGACGCGACTTGGCTTTCTGCATTCGAACGACGCCGGTCATGGCGATGAGATGCGCGGGATCATCATTGAGCGCCGTCGCGAACACCGCGGATTCACTCTCGCTCAGCTTCTGACGCACGATCTCCGGGTTCGTCGAGTAGTCCTCTTCCGGTGAGGTCTCGAAGGACCAGGGGGAATCGAGCAGCGCCTGGCGCCTCAGCGCGCAGAGCGACTCTGCGTCGTCGATGGTCAATTGGCGGAGCGTTACCATGCGATCGGTCCGCTAGAAGGGATAGACGAGGGGCGTGAGCAGGAGCGTGACGAGCCAGGTGAGAACCAGCAGCGGCACGCCGACTTTCACGAAGTCCATGAAGCGATAGTTGCCGGGTGTCACGGCGAGCGTCACGACGGGAGAGGCGACGGGCGTGGAATAGGCCGCGGAGGCGGCCATGATCACGGTGATGGCGAGTGGTGTGGGAGAAATCTCCATCTGCTCGGCGAGTTTGACGGCGAGCGGCGCCATGATGACGGCGGTCGCGGTGTTGGACATAATCGTGCTGAGGCCGGCGGTGAAGGCGAAGAGCGCGGTGAGCAGCGCATGCGGACCGTAGTCTTCGGCGACGGATGAGATGGTGTTCGCGACATTCTCGAGCACACCCGTCTTGTCAAGCGCATCAGCGACGGGCAGGAGTCCTGCGACGAGGATAATGATGGACCAGTTGATGGCTCGATAGGCCTGATCCATCGTCATGCATCGGGATGCGACGAGCGCGAGGCAGGCGAGCAGGACGGTGGCGACCATCGGGATCCAGTTCGTGACGAGCAGCAGGATCATCGCGGCCATGACGGCGATGGCGAGCGGCGCCTGGGCGCGCGTCGGGGCGACGTTCTCGATCTCGGCGGGGCGATCGAGCACGACGAAGTCCTTCGGATCGGAGCTCAGTCGATCGAGATCCTCCCAGCGTCCTGCGACGAGGAGGACGTCGCCGGCTTTCAGGCGCTTGTCGGCGACGAGTCCCCTGGCGACGGCTCCAGCGCGCCGGATGCCGAGGACTGTGACACCAAAGCGGGAGCGCAGCTGCATTTCCTTGGACGTCATACGGATGCGCTGCGAGTCTGGCGGGATCAGGAGCTCGATCAGACCGAGCACGCGGATGAGGCGGGATCGGTCCGCGGGTCCGATGGGGAGCCGGCGCACGCCCATCTCGGCGATGGCGTGATCGAGATCCTCCGGATCGCCGCCGGCGAGGAGGATGTCGCCCTCGAGCATGATCGTGTCGGGACGCGCTGGATGGATCACGATGCCGAATCGCTCCCGCCGCGCGACGGCGAAGACATCGACGCCCCAGATGTCGCGGAAACGCGCGGGGATGACCGGATCGCCGACGAGCTGTGAGCCCGGTTCGATGCGGAGCTTCTTGAAGATGCCGGTGAGTTCGTAGCGCTCGATGAGGTCCTCGATCGAGCTTCCGGCGCGTTTCGATTCGGCGCTGATCCGTTTGGGCCCGAGCATGCGGCGGCTCAGCGCAAGCGTGTAGATGATCGCGATCCCCAGGACGGCGAAGCCGATGGGCGCGAAGCTGAACATGCGGAATCCGGCGTAGCCCGCTTCTTCAAGCGCGGCGGAGACGACGAGGTTGGAGGGCGTGCCGATGAGCGTGAGCATGCCGCTGATGAGCGCGGCGAAGCACATGGGCATGAGCAAGCGGGCGGGGTTGAGCGAGGCACGGGCGGCGACGCCGACGACGATGGGGATGAAGATCGCAGTGACGGCGGTGGAGCTCATGATGCTGCCGAGGAGCGCCGCGGCGAGCATGAAGAGGATAATGAGGCGTGATTCGCGCCCGCCGCCGATCTTGAGAATGGCGTCGCCGATGGATTGGGCGACGCCCGTTCGGACGAGGGAGTCCCCGACGACGAAGAGTCCGCCGATGAGCACGATGATGGGGTCGCCGAATCCGGAGAGCGCTTCGCGGACGCTGAGGACCTGCGTGAGGATCAGGGCGACGACGACCAGAAGCGCGGTGATGTCGAGTCGCACGCGTCCGGAGGCGAAGAGCAGCGTGGCGACGCCGAGGATTGTCAGCACCCATGAGGCGTCGTCCATGGTCATGATCGGGCGGAGTTCTCCGGATCGTGTCGGCGAATCGAGCGCCGCACGATAGCGGCGTGCGCCGCGATCGGCGCGGTCGGCGTGAACCAAGTAGATTGTGCGCTAATCGCCAAGGGAGGCGCCACTCGCATGGACCCAATGTGGATTCTGGTCGCGTATACGCTGGGCATGGTTGTCCGGCAGGTCGGCCTACCGCCGATGATCGGCTTTCTCGCGGCTGGTTTCGTGCTGGGCGGGTTCGGCGTTGACAGCAGTCTGACGCTGGAGCGCATCGCGGAAGCCGGCGTCATCCTGCTGCTCTTTACAATCGGTGTGAAGCTGGATGTGCGCGACCTGCTCCGGCGGGAGGTGTTCGTCACGGCATCGGCGCACATGATGACGACGACACTGGTGATGGGCGGCATCGCGCTTCTCTTCGGTCTGATCGGCGTCGTCGTGTTCGTGGATCTGGATTGGCGGACGGCGCTGCTGGTGGGGTTTGCCCTGAGCTTCTCGAGCACGGTCTTCGCGGTGAAGGCGCTGGAGGACTCCGGCGGCGCCGGCGCGCTCTACGGGCGCACGGCGATCGGCATTCTCATCATCCAGGACATCTTCGCCGTGTTCTTTCTCGTCTTCGCCGACGGAAAGGTGCCGGAGTGGTACGCGATCTTCATCATTCCCGGGATCATCGTCGCGCGGCCGATCCTCATGCTGCTGCTGACGCGCTCGGGGCACGGCGAGCTGCTGATTCTGATGGGGGTCCTGATGACCTTCGGCGGCTACGCGTCATTCGATGAGGTCGGCCTGAAGGGCGATCTCGGCGCACTGGCGGCGGGCATGCTCGTGGCGGCGCATCCGAAGGCGAATGAGCTTGCCAGGAGTCTGCTGAGCTTCAAGGATCTTTTTCTGGTGGGGTTCTTCCTGACTATCGGGCTTGATGCGGATCCGACGATTGCGCTGGCCGGGCTGGCGTTCGTCGTGCTGATCGCGGCGCCGATAAAGGGGGCGCTGTTCGTTGCGCTGCTGACGCTCCTGCGTCTCAAACGGCGCACGGCGATGCGCAGCGGCCTGATTCTTGCGAACTACAGTGAGTTCGGCCTCATCGTGGCGAGCGTTGGTGTGAAGCAGGAGTGGATATCGAGCGACTGGCTCGTGGTTCTCGCGATCGCGCTTTCATTGAGCTTCGTCACCGGTCCGATGCTCACGCGACGCTGCGAGCAGTTTCTTGTGATGTTTGAGCGGCCGCTCGGGAAGCTCAAGCGCGAAGAGTGGCATCCTGATGAATCGCCGATCGAACTCAAGGACGTGCGCTTTTTCGTCGCGGGCATGGGGCGTGTGGGGACGGGCGCTTACGACGCGTTGCGCGCGCGATTCGGCGACATCGTTGTCGGTGTGGATTTCAGGCCGAAGCAGGTGCAGAAGAGCCTGGCAGAGGGACGGCGCGTCATACTCGGCGATGCGAGCGATCCGGACTTTATCGATCGGCTCAAGCGACTGGAGCAATGTGAGAACGAATGGATTCTGCTTGCGCTGCCCAAGCGTGAAGCGAACCTGAACGTCATTCGTCTCGCGAAGGAGATGGAGTTTCCCGGTCGGGTCGCGGCGCTTGTGGACTTCGACGACGAGAAGTCCTTCTTCCACGAAGAGGGCGCAGACGTCGTATTCACAGGGCTGCGTGAGGCAGGCCATGGATTCGCTGATCACATCACCGAGATTATCGATGAAGAAGAGGGCGCCGTATCGGCGCAGACATCGACGTAAGTGATCTTGCCGCAGTTGGGAGCTTCTCTGTTGATCAGTAGGCGTGTGTGCTCGGCACGGTCTTGACCTTGTAAGTGCGCTTTGCAAGGGGGATGGCGCCTGGCTCAAAGCGCGGACCATCGTCGCCATCGCGGACATTGGCGATGACCTTGGGCAGCAGTCGCTTGAGCATGTAGCCCCAGCCAATGTTCATCAGGAAGAGCATGAGCTTCGGCTGGCCCTCGAGGCCGGTTTGTTCGAGGTTGAGGCGCGTGCCCTCGCCGACTGGAATGAGCGAGAACTCAACGCGCATCGGTGGATGTTGTCTGCCCTTCTTGTCGGGAGCGTGCCGCCAGCTGATCGTCAGTTTTCGCTCGGGCTCGAGTTCGAGAACGCGGCATTCGGTGATTCCGGCGCCGCAGCCCCATTGGGGATCCGCACGGAACGTGAACTCGTGGTCGAGTTCGGGCTTGAAGTCGCTCGGCATGAGCCATTCGGCGAGGGCATGGGGATCGGTGATCGCCTCCCAGACATGTTCGGGCGCGTGCGGCAGATAGACGGATTTGAAGAGGCGTTTGCTCATGCGGCGCCCCCCTTTCGGATGCGCTTGCGCGGCTTCATGGCGTGTCTGCGATCGAGATGCTTCGCCAGACGACCAAGCGACTCGTCCCAGAAGCGGTCGTAGTGATCGAGCCAGTCGGTCGCCCAGTCCGTGACTCCGCGAAGCGGATCGGGCAGCGCTCGGTAGATGCGTTGGCGGCCCTCGCTGCGCGCTTCGACGAGCCCGGCGCGCCGGAGCACGGCCAGATGCTGGCTAAACGCCGGCTGCGAGGAGTCGAATCCCACGCGCTCGTGCAGTTCGCCCGCGGAGAGTTCGTCATCCCGCAGTGAATCGAGAATGGCCCGACGCGTGGGATCGGCGATTGCTGCGAAGACGGAGGTGTCGAAAGGCTGCCGGGGCATGAGGCCATCATATAAGCATTCTCTTATATGTCAACAGCCAGCTTCTGGAGGGTAGGCTTTGGCGTGTCCCCCACTGCATGGAGCGGCCCCTGATGAGACTTCGGAACACACTGGCGCTGATGATCGGGGCTGTCGTATGTGCTCCTCACGCGATCAGCCAGGATTCGAAGCCAGAGGGGATGGTGTGGGTTCCGGCTGGCGAGTTCACGATGGGCTGGGATGGTCCGGAGGGGCGGCCGGATGAGCGGCCGTCGCATCGGGTGCGTGTTGATGGATTCTGGATCGACGTGACGGAAGTGACGAACGCGCAGTTCCGCGCGTTTGTCGATGCGACCGGGTACGTGACGGTCGCCGAACGCCCGATCGACTGGGAGGAGTTGAAGAAGCAGGTGGCGCCGGGGACGCCGAAGCCGCCGGATGAGGTGCTGGCGCCGGGCTCGCTGGTGTTCACGCCGCCGGAGCATCCGGTGGATCTGCGCGACTATTCCCAGTGGTGGACATGGACGCCGGGAGCGGACTGGCGCCATCCGGAGGGCCCGGGCAGTTCGATTGAGGGGAAGGATGACTATCCGGTCGTGCAGATCGCATGGGAGGATGCGCAGGCGTATTGCGACTGGGCGGGCAAGCGCCTGCCGACGGAGGCGGAGTGGGAGCGCGCAGCGCGATTCGGCGCCGACTGCGAGCGCTATCTCTGGGGCCCCGAACTCGAGCCGGACAGGACGCACATGGCGAACATCTGGCAGGGATCGTTTCCGGATCGGAATCTGGAACGAGATGGTTTCGCGGGCGCTTCGCCCGTGAAGTCCTTTCCGCCGAGCGAACTCGGCCTGTATGACATGGCGGGGAACGTGTGGGAGTGGACGGCTGACCAGTTCGACGTCGCCGAGTACCAGCGGCGCACGAAGGACCTGGGTGCGAGCGACGTGTGCGTCAATCCGCGCGGCCCGGAGCGGACGAGCGATCCGCGGAACCCCTACGCGCTCGATTCACGCGTGCAGAAGGGCGGATCTTTCCTGTGTCACGCGAGCTACTGCTCGAGCTATAGGCCGAGCGCGAAGATGGCGACGCCGCCGGATTCGGCGATGAATCATCTGGGGTTTCGGTGTGTGATGGAAGCCGGGGAGCAAGCGGCTCATGAATGACGAGACCAAACGAACCGTTCGTGAATCGGATCACGAGTTCAAGAACGACGATCTTGTTGTCACGGCGCCGCTCGAGGAGGGCGGCGTTGGCGCCGCTTCATGGATGCCAGCGACGATCGGCAACTGCCGTGTGCTCAGAGTGCTTGGCGCCGGCGGCATGGGCGTTGTGTTTCTTGCGCAGCAGGATGAGCCGCGACGGAAGGTCGCGATCAAAGTGCTCAGTCCGAGCGTGACGAGCGATTCTGTCCTACGTCGATTTCGGCGCGAGTCCGAGGCGCTGGCCCTTCTGCAACATCCCGGCGTCGCGCAGATCTACGACGTGGGCGTCGATCAGTCACAAGGGCGCGAGATCCCGTACATCATCATGGAGTTGATTGAAGGGAAACCGCTGAATGCGCACGCCGCAGAGCACAAGCTCACGCTGCGCGAAAAGCTGGATCTGGCGGCGCGCGTCTGTGACGCCGTGGAGCATGCGCACCAGAAGGGCGTTATTCACAGGGATCTGAAGCCGGGCAATATCCTTGTTGATGACTCCGGGCAGCCGAAGGTCCTGGATTTCGGCATCGCGCGCGTGACGCAGGACGAGACCCTGATGACGCGCGAAACTGAGGCGGGCCAACTCCTCGGGACAGTCGCGTACATGAGCCCGGAGCAGGCTGCGGGAGATCCGAACGAAGTAGACACGCGCAGTGACGTGTACTCCATGGGAGTCGTGCTGTACGAGATGCTGGCCGGTCGTCTTCCTCTGGCCATGGAGAAGGCGTCCCTGCTGGAGATCGCTCGCCTGATTCGCGAGGTCGATCCGGTCCAACTGAGCAGCATCGACACCCGGATGCGCGGCGACGTGGATACGATCGTCGGAAAGGCGCTCGAGAAGGAAAAGGACCGGAGATACCAGTCGGCGGGCGAGTTCGCGGAAGATATCCGGCGGTATCTCACCGACAAGCCGATCGCAGCGCACGCGCCGAGCACCCTCTATCAGCTGCGCAAGTTCACTCGACGCAATCGCGCTCTTGTCGCCGGCGTCGCCGCGGTCTTCGTCACTCTTCTGGGCGGCCTCATTGCAACTGGCGCCGCGCTCGCCAAGGAATCAGAGGCGCGCCGGGAAGCTGAAGCTCTGCTCGAGCGATCGAACGCGGCGACCGGGTTCCTGGAATCGGCGCTGCTCAGCGTGACTCCCGATGAGGCGGCGGGGCGCGATACAGAGTTGATGCTGATGGTTCTGGGAAACGCCGCGGCATCGATTGATGAGGATCTGTCGGCCTATCCGGAGATTCAGGCGGAGATGCTTTCGATTGTCGGTTCCGCCTATCGCCAGATCGGGGAGCTTGATCTCGCGGTCGCTTCTTTGCGGCGTTCCATTGAGACATATGACCGAATCACAACTGTCGATCATCCGGATCGGCTGCGCGCCGCATATGTGCTCATGGGGACGCATCGCATCATAGGAGACGCAGAGACCGCGGCGGCGCTCGGTGAAGAATCGATCGCGGCCCTCGCAGCGCAAGATCCGGCAGCGCGAGATCTGCTGCTCTATGTGAACTTCCTGCGCGAGCGGGCGCAGGTCGAGATCCTCGAAGGCAATTTCGAGGCCGCCATGATGACTGCTGATGAGGCGCTGGCGGAGCTTGCGGGAAGCGATGATGAGATTGCATTCGCGAACGTGCATGCCGTGCGCGGCAACACGCTTCGTCGCATGGACAGGCTCGAGGAGGCAGAGGAGTCGTACCGTCGCTCACTTGAGGTGTATGAATCTGACGAGCACTATTCGGTGCGGGATATCGTCGACACCTTGAACTCGCTTGCGATCATCTATCGCACACGAGGCCAGCGAGAAGATGGAGCGGCGATGTACCGCCGCGCGATCACACTGCGCCGCGATCTCGACCCTCGCCCCGATTCGACCATGGCGATCATGCTGACCAACTTCTCGCGCTTGCTGCTCGAGTTGGGCGAACTCGACGAGGCGGAAAAGCACATTCTTGACTCCATTGTCGCTCACCGGGAGATCTTCGGCGACGAGCATTTCGGCATCGCAATCGCGATCGCCATGCACGCGGATCTTCTCGCACGGCGCGGCCAAACAGAGGAATCACTGGCGCGCTTCGATGAAGCCATTGATCTCGCCACGTCGCTGCTGGGATCTGATCATCCTTTTCTTGTCACGATGTGGACGACTCGAAGCATGGTGCTTATGGGCGCGCAGCGGTATGAGGAAGCTGAGTCGGACGCGCGACGCGCACTCGCCGTTGTAGAAGCTCGAAATCTCCCTGCCAGGTCGTATCGAGCGGTGACGCTCATGCGTGTCGCGGAGGCCGTCCACCATCAGGGCCGCATCGAGGAAGCGCGATCACTTTGCGAGGCGGCGACCGACTGCCTTCCTGCGGATGACCCGCGCCAGCAGGAGTATTGGGAGCGATTCGAGAGTTGGGGCAGCGAGGAGGCAAGCGCGGGTTGAGGCGAGGCATGGGGCGCGCGAACTCGCGACCGAGAGCGACTAGTCGTCGATACGCACGGGGATCCACTTCACATCGAAGCCGCGGGCGACGCATGCCTGGCGGAAGCGCTGGCTGACGATGATCATTTTGTCTTCGCGTTTCTGTCCCTCAAGTGTCAGGGCGACATCAAACTCAGGGAGGGAATCAATGTCCGCGCGATCATAGCGCAGCTCGGCGTGTGCGTAGGACTCCTCGAGCACATACCAGAACATGCCGCGGGCTTCTTCTGAGTCGATCGACCTACCCTTGTAATCGAAGATATCGTTCGATGCCGACAGCGCCGGCATGACACGGCCAGAGGTGATCTCCCACCAGGACTCGGGCTGCGAGTCAGCAGAGGCCTCTCTCAAGGCATCGGCGCCGGCCTCCTTAAACTCTAACGGCAGGAACTCGGCACCGATCAATCTCTCGTGACCACACATCTCGCGAACGTCGAGCGAACACATCAAGTGATGACCGAAGGCTCCAACGAATTGAAGTGGTCGCTCCGGAGCAGCGCTATACGCTTGTGGCACGACCTCGATCAGCCCGGTCTTTGATATATATGTTTCGCCGATCTCCGAAATGGGTAGAGGATGGAAGAAACCGAAATGATCGAGCTCAGAGGGCTCGTATTCTCTATGGAGTTGGAACGAATACTCTGTGCCTTTGCGTCGCTTACGCGATCGGTCAACCCAAGGACGAAGTCCCTCGTGTTCAAGGACCTCCAAGACTTCTCGGGCTTGAGGATCGTCGAAGGGGAGAAACATTCTAAATGACTTCTTCGTGGCTCCTACCGCGCCGGCAGGGTATGCACGGGTCAATTTGCCGAGTAGTTCTTGACCATTTTCCGGCTCACTGATGCTACCGATTGCGACAAGCAGCTTCATTCAAATCCCATTTGTTCGCTCACTCATCACCTTCGATGTGAACTGGACGCCAGTCGATCCTCAACTTCTGCTGTCGGCAGAACTCGTAGAATCGGCGCGAGGCGACCAACCGGCGATCGCAGTCCTTCGGCTTCGTGCCGAATGGCTCGTACGTTCGCGCAAGATCAAATGAATCCAAACCAGGGAGGTCACGAGATCTATACCGGAGCTCTGGTTGTGCATGGAGACCTTCGCGTTGATAGCAGCCAGTCGAAAAATCAGACTCGACCGGCCCGCCCGTCGCATTGACGAGCTGAACGGACGGCGCCACCGGAGGCAGCACCACATCGCTCGTCAGTTCCCATAAGGGCTCTCCAAGCTCAGACCAGTCGTAGGTGATCGTTTTCTCCTTCTTGCCAAAATCGTTGACGACAAGAGTCGGCAGGAACTTGAGCCCCTTGAGGCCGGCGGAGATCATCTCGTCTCGAAGTGTTCCGGAGACGACAAACCAGTTCGGAGCAGCCTGCGACATTCCACGGCGGCGACTTTGCACAGCCCGATGGAGGAGCTTCAGGACGCCCTCCTCTGTTCGAAAAGTACCGGGGCACTGCCGCTGGAGGGTGAACTCAAGAAGTCGACATTCCTCTGCGTCGACTCGCGAATACTCCCGGAAGAGATACATGACAAACTCGCGGTCTTTCTCTGGACGCCGATTCTTCTTGTCCCACGGCCTCATTCCTGCCTGGTTGAGAATCTGGAGTGCTAACTGGATCTCAGGGTCATCCTCGGGACGAAATAAGAGAAAGCTCCCTCCCATTCGTCCGCTTGGACATCGAATGCGAAGTTCTTCAACCAAACCTGGGTCGCTGAGACTGCTCTTCGATACGCGTAGATGAACCAAGGTTCTCACGGCACTTCTACCCCTCTCGATCTCAGCCACTCCGCAGCCACTTGCCATACATCGTCCATGCCCATCTCTTCATATACATCTTGGAGAGCCTCGGAGACCGACTCACGATCGAAAGCCCCGTTCGCTGGGAGCGCGGCTCTTAGTCGCTGATGAAATGATGCGTGGTCCATCGTATTGCTCAGCCGATGATGCACAACATTCATCATGAATCCTGGCATTTCGTCCTGCAGATCTTCAGAGAGATCGAACACTGAGAGATACTCCTTCGGAATCGTATGATGGATCTCAAGATCCTTGTGTCGAAGAAGCGAACCAGGGGCTGTATCACGAACCGTGAACAGCAATTTCGACATCGCTGCTACAGAACAACTCACGACCGCAGAAAGACTCGTATCGCTGCTAATCCCGAATGTGTACGGGGATCCACTCCGCCTTGACTGCCGCATCTATGCATCGCTCGTAGATGTGCTGGCCAACCACGATCCGTTTGAAGAGCGCTTCGTCTCCTTCCAACGTAAGAGCGACATCAGTCGCCTCAATCCCACCTGCGATAGAGTCTCGTTGGTACACGAGTTCTGGCCTTCCCAGATCGCCATCTCGAAGATACCACTGACCCTTAAATCCAGGTGATCGAGACTGCCCATCTTGATCAACGATGTCACATACTGAAGAAAGCGGGGGCATGATCGCGCTGCTAGAGAGTCGCCACCACTGATCAAGGAAGTCCTCCCACTCCAGCGCCTCACGGTCACCATCGTCGTAGCACTGGGACAATCCAAGGTTATCGAAGATTGCGTTCGGACTGGGTACCCGCTCAAGAAGATCCTTAATTCGTTTACTGATCGCGATCTCGCCATTCGGCAGAACTAACACATCCGTCTCTCTCTGCAGTTGTGTCAGCTCCCCCGCATCAAGGCAAGGCAGGCTCGCCTCTGTGTAGACGACATTTATCAGTCTGGAAGGGACGAGTTCCAGAAGCTCGAATGACCGCAAATCCGTCTCGAAATACTCTTTGTGGACAATGCGAGAATACTCCGATTCGCGCGAGATCCGTCGGCCCGCATAGCGCTTCTTTGGACTGAGCCCTGCAGACTTCAGTGTTTCTTCTATCCGAGAAAGCCGAGGATCAGCAGACTCGAGCGTAATCCCAAACGACTGCTTCGCATCTCCACGAACACCCTCCGGACAGATCTTCTCAAGTGCGGAGAATATTTGTGGATCCACATGCGCGCGCAGAATCGACTCGATAGTAACTCTCTGCTTCATTCGATCCCCTTCGTTCGAAGCCACTCCTGCGCAACCTGCCATACGACCGGCCCGAAATCAGCGTCCCACTCAGAATAGACAACCTCTAGACTGTCGAGAATCTCGTTAGCAGAGAAGATCTCAGTCATCGGAAGCCTCGCGTCAAGAACGTGATGAAACGAGGCCGAATTCGGCCTGTTCCTAAGCCTGTGGTGGACTTTATCAATCAGCAGCCCCGGCATCTCATCGAGTTCTCCCGGCACCGGATCTCGGCCTAGCGACAGGCGAAACAACCTTGCCGCCCAAAACTGAGGAACGGTGTGATGATTCTCAAGATCGAGACCTGCCAGTCGACGGCCGGGCATATCAGGGGCACGTGTCTCATGGATTTGTTGCCATGAACGGACCTGACTGAGATCAACCGTTCCATCTGGGCGCACTGCCTCCCTATACGAAGCGTCCATGAGGGCCTCGACGACTCCATCAAGCACTTGATCAACCGTTTTACGTCTTTCTGGAGTGTCCGTTCGCTCCATGAATTCGTCGAATGCATCCCAATGCGAGATACCTGAATTCTCGTTCTTGATCTCGGTGACGATTGCGAAGGCGCGCTCGCACGGGCGTGACTTGTTGTGAACCCAGAGGCCCGCTTCTGTGACGAAGTAGGTATTGAAGTCTGCGACTTCGATGTTGTATGTCGTGAAGAGGCTCTCAGTGGTCGGCGGCCCCCGTTCGACCTCGATATCTGAGATGAACGCCGTAGCTCGCGCATCGAGAAGGTCAATCTCTTCGCCGATGAAGAGATCTTCCGCCAGCACAAACTTGTCGTGCGCTGAGCTATAGAACGGATGCTCCGGTGTACAGGAGAAGATTATCTCGGATGATGACGAATCCTCGTCGCTCGAGATTCGCGATCGAATGTGCAGGAGCCGTGCCGGATGCGTCACGAAGCGCGATAGCACCGGGCGATACTCAGTAACGCCGGACGCCTCGTCCCGTGACAGAACAAGCTGGCCGACCTCTATCTGCTCGATCGGAACAAGCCCGCCAGCAGTATGCACCAACGTTCCGACGACGAAACACTGTCGAGCGGTCCGGGCTTCGGGCAGATGGTCGGTCTCCATCGTCTCGAGGCGCGTAACAACGCCCGGATTCCTCTGAAAGATCGATGATGTCTTGAGACGACTCACCACCTTCGTCATGGTCGCCGCTTTGCGCGCGGCGGTGATCGTTCCCCCTGTCGCCAGAGACACACCGATCTCGATGAGGATCTCCCCGCCAACTCGTCCGACGAGTCTCCCCATCTCGTAGTCGTCCATGTTGGCGATCTCGTCGCCGATCGCGTCGAAGATCTCGGCCGCGAACTCGAGAACGATGAGGTAGTCCTCGCCGAGTTCCTGTGCCGCCTCTTCATCTCCGGTCAGGGCGTCGACCATTGAGATAGATCGAGTCTTGACGAACTCCCACAGCACTTCGCCGAGCTTTGTTCCTACCTCGTATGTTGTTTTTGCTGCGGTTTCGACTGCGCGATAGTCTTCGATGTAGATCTCCACATCGTCGACAGCGATTCGATAGATGACTGTGATCGGGTTGTAGTTCTGGACGAGATACGCTCCCGCATCAACGATCGACGACGCGCCATCAAACCATGCCGCGCCAGCATCGCTTATGCCCGCGACGACTCCGAGCATGTACTGATCGAACCCGTACCTCGCATCACCGAGCCAATCCTCATCGGCGACTATGAGCCCGTTTTCTGCGCCCGGAAGCACGAGGAACGCTCGCGCGGAGAGCGCATTCTCGGATGCGATGAAGTTGAAGTCCCCATGCTCGACGAGGTGGTATCTAATTTCTCCTGATTCACCCTGAACGGTGGCTTCGATCACGGTGTCCCGGAGGTCTGACGGCCCCGCAAGCGAGATGAGTACCGGGCTGATTGTCCCTCCGGTCGAGACCTCCCATGGCTCCAGTTCCGATGAGGTAATGAGATGCTGCGAGTAATCGACAGGTGGTGGACTCTCTCCGTTAAAGATGTGCGAATGATCATCTGACTCGACAACGACGATGGACTCGCCCGTTGGCGCCAGATTGGGCTCGATCACGCAGACGCCGCGCACGTCAACCTGGCTCGGATCCTCAGGAATGTCCTCATCGATACGGACTTCGATGAACGAGCGAAGCCCGGCGACGAGCGAGTAAACGCCTGGATTGGTCGATTCAAGGAAGTACGAGTTCTGGAGCACGCCATCGACGATGAAATCCACCGCCAATGACTGCGGGTTGA
The DNA here is from genome assembly GCA_028279375.1 of Phycisphaerales bacterium. Taxonomy (GTDB): domain Bacteria; phylum Planctomycetota; class Phycisphaerae; order Phycisphaerales; family UBA1924; genus JANQNW01. The sequence continues at coordinate 156,326 of JANQNW010000010.1, read as the reverse complement.
CTCCATCTGGGTAGAGCGCATGGCCCTGCGAGTCGAGTCGAATCTCGAATGAGGGTCGCTCGACGAATACTTCGAAAGACGATCTCGCGTACCCGCTGAATCCGTGCGCGTTTGTCGCAATGAGATGCAATGTGTTGACACCCGGCTGCACCACGACACCCGTGTACAACTGCCCGAAGCTCCCCGAGTAATCGAACGGCTTCAGAATCGAATTCGGATCCGCCGTCTTGTTCGTGTTGACTACAAGTTCAGCCGGCGTTTCCTGGCCATCGATAAGCATGGGCTCTTCATTGATCAGGATCTCCGCATGGCTGATGACGCCTTCGGCGCCTTCGATGAGGTCGGAGGCAGCGTCGTCGATCGTGCCGGCGACGGCGATGTCGACGAGGATGGCGTCGCCTTCGGGCGCTGCCCTGACGTTGTAGACGAGTGAGCCCGTGACCTGGATGGTCGGAGTCGGATGTGAGATCGACGGGCGCTCGATGGGCGTCATCGCGCCGGACTCGTCGATCTCAACGAAAGTCGTCTTGATCGACGTCGCCACAGCTTCGATCGTCAGGTTCGCTTCCTCGAGATAGACGGAGATCGATTGATCGCCCATTGCGCCGCTGACTGCGACTGATTCAGCCCAGAAACGGATCGTCCCGCTCTCTTCGTCGTATCCAAGCTGCGATGGCGAGTAGGAGACGCCGGGCGCGATGTAGTCGCCGTCGGAGGCTGCGCTCGTGGGATCGCGATCTTCCGTCGGCGGGCCCGATGCGGCGATGTCGTATCGCCAGAGCCGGAGGGCGCCAGGCGCCGGTGCGTACGTTGGGTTGCCGTTCGAGTCCGTGCTTTCCTGAATCGACGACGGATTCGATGCGTCGTAGTTGATCTCGATGCGCTCGTCCGGGCGATCTTCCAGGCCCTTGAGGCGATACTCGACGAGGCGCCAGGTGCGGCTGCCTGACGGGTCCATGTTCTCGACTTCGCTGTTGTCATCGCCGACCAGGCCGTCAGCGAAATCGGGAACGCCGTCGCCGTCTGAGTCATCGTTATTGACGGTGAAGATGGCGCCGGCTGCGGGCTCCTGTTCATTCGGAGGCTCCTGTAATCCATGATCATCTCCGCCGATTGCACCATCGCCATCGGCGTCGACGGAGAGCGCTGGCGCGACGAGGTACGCGATCTTGCCGTCCGCGTGGTTGCATTGCCCTCCAACGCCGTTCTTGCAGCCATCATTGTGCGTGCCCAACAGCTCCTCGTCGTCCAGCACGATCGAGGTCACCAGCTCCTCATCGACGATCGAGATCGTCGCCTCATAGTCATAGTCCGGCGTCGACAATTCGGAGCCGAGATGCTCGACGGCGACCTCATAGACCTCACCGCGCCTGACCATGATCTGTTTCTGAACAACATCTCCGGACGGAGCCGTGACCGTGACCTCGCCGATTCTCAGTCTCCATCGCTCAGACTCACTGATGCTGTGATCGCCGATTGAGATATCAAGCGTCAGCGACTCGCGCGATGCGAGCGGCTGTCCCTCGTCTGACGGATCGGTCGGGATACTCCCCTGATCGACCTCGCCGCCGTCGTTCGTGTCGTCGTCATCCGTATCAGGATCATGCGGATCGGTGCCGTTGGCCTCCTCGTCAGCATTCGACAGGCCGTCATCGTCCGAGTCCTCTTCTCCGTCCGGCGTCATGTCATCGTCAGAATCCGGGTCCGTCGGATCGAAACCGTTGTCCGACTCCCAGCCGTCAGACACGCCATCGTCGTCGGAGTCCCAGAACGTCGGATCCGTTCCTGCATCCTCTTCCTCGGCGTTCGTAAGTCCGTCGTTGTCGATGTCCTCGTCGCCATCGAGAACGCCGTCGTTGTCAGAGTCTGGATTATTTGGATCGAAACCGTTGTCGACCTCGAAGTCATCTTCGAGACCATCGTCGTCAGAGTCGGGGTCGAGCGGGTCCGTGCCTACAGCGATCTCCTCCGAATCAGTCAGGCCGTCTTCGTCGGTGTCAGCCTTCGTCGGATCCGTACCGATGACGATCTCATCTGAGTCGAGTAGGCCATCAAAATCCGTGTCGCGGCCCTCGACCAGGATGACTTCGAAGGCGGCCTCGGCCTGAAGCATGCATCCGTTCACGGTGCGCGAGATCTGCAGTCTCACGGGCCCGGGTTCACCGTTGGCAATCAGCCGGAAGAGATAGGGAGTCTGATCTATTGTCCTGACTCGATGGGCGCCCTCCAGGAACTGCCAGGAGGCATCGCCGCCAGCCGGCTTCGCGAGAACACTGATGATGTTCTCTTCACCGATCTCGAGATCCGTGAAGTTGTGTAACTCAAGGACGCACTCGCTGATCTCGAATGTGTAGGACTCGATCTCCTCGCCCACGCAGTTCGAGTGTTGATACTCAGCTTCGAGTGTGACCAGGCCCGGCTGATCGCCGGCGGTGAAATGAAAGCCATCTTCATCAATCCAGATATCAGCGAGTAGATGTGCCCCGTCGATGATCGTCCACTCGACGTTTCCTGTCGGCGCCGGGTTCGGAATCGAGAGCACGACCCCGATTTCGTTGAACACGAAGTCCCTGTAACCATGAAGCGAGAGCTTGCACGCGGGCAGTGGTCCTCCGCCGCCGCCTCCACCTGCAGGACCGCCAAGGTCTCCATCGACGGCTGTCGGGTCTCCGTTGGCGTCCTCAGCCTCATTGCCACCGCCGCAGCCGCCGCAAATCGGATCACACGGAAAAATGAAGCAGTAGTCGAGGGGACCGTCGACAGGGCTCTCGAAACCTCGTTCTGTCGCCATGACCTGTCCGAATGACGCAAGCAACTCTGCAAGATCCTGCGTGTCGATGACGCCATCCTGATTGAGATCACGGTGCGATGTGCGCGCCGTTGTCAGGCCGAAGGCGCCAAGCAGGTCAGCGAGATCTCTGTGATCGACATCGCCGTCGCGATCGACATCGGGGCTGGGCGATGTGAGTTGCTGACTCTCGGAGAGCAGGAGATTGGGATCGAGCGTCTCCTCCAGATCAAGCAGCACTTCGCGATCGGACGCCGCGAAGACAAGCGTGCGCTTGCGATAAACGCCGTCGTCCAGATCGCCGAGCGGAATCTCCGGGCCGGTCGCTGTCTCGTATCCGATCGCCGTGATTGCGAGATCCGGCTGGAGGTCGCCGTCGTAGTCAGCACTTGCGTCGATCCCGAGGCCGAAGCGATCGCCTGCTCTGCCGTGCAATGTCTCGATGAGATCGCCCGTCGCGCCGGAGAAGAGATGCACTCGGCCGATGCGATCAGTCTCAACGCCGGCGCGCGGCGCCGAGACCGCGATATCGAGCACTCCGTCCGCGTCCAGATCTGAAATGATCTCTGACAGATAGCCGAAGAGATCGTCGGGATCATCGGAATCGAGTGCATAGAGGTGTTGTCCGGTTGCGCCGGAGATGATCTCAAGCGTGGCAGACTGAGATTCCGTCCACGCTCGAGACTCAGGCGCAACCAGAGAATCGATGACGCCGTCAAGATTGACGTCGAATCTCGCTTCGCGCGGGCGCACCGGACGTGGCGGCGGCGCCTCCGTTTCGAAGGCCGGATATGCAATCCCATCCTGGGCCTGCACTGACGGCGTGAGCGGCACGATCGGCGCAATGGCCGATGCGAGCAGGGCAAGGCCTGCTGCGCATGCGAGCGTCGAGGCTCGCACAAATCCTGTCATTCGAGTTTTCATCGTTGATCCCCGGTCAGAGCACTCGGCATCAGTACGTCATCGCAGACTGGATGCGTCGCGCTTGTAAGCCTCTGTTCGGGTCAACTGTCTATCGAGCGAACACGGCATTCGCGTCCCCCGCCAGGGGACACCTTGCAAGGGGGTTGCGCGTTCGCGCTCGTGCGCAAGTAATCGGAGCAGTGGCACTTGCTGCACCCGAGACTCGCACGAAACAAATTCCGTCGATTCTGGAATTGTTCGGGTTCGCGGCGCCTCAGGTCAGCGTGTGCGCCAGAGGGCTCTCGACCTCGTACCTGCAGGTGTCGTGATCCAAAGCGATCTCTGGTTTCAACATGACTGGATGTTCGACGAGACCGAGGCCGCCGGACTCGGCGATGAATCATCTGGGGTTTCGGTGTGTCAGGGATGCGGCGACGACCAACAAGATCGATGCGGGTCTCGACGACTCGTCGTCGTCGAGATGAACTGGCGATGAACTCGACGATGACACAGTCGAGCGAGGGCCCTCAGCCCTCCGGCATCGTCGATTCGCCCGCTCGCAACAGATTCAGCCTTCTTCTCGACTCCACGGTTTCCGGATGCTCTTCGCCGAGCAGCTCGGATTGTCGATTCGTGGCGACTTCGAGCAGCTCGATCGCGGCGACGACATCGCCCTGAGCCTCACGGAGTTCGGCAAGCGAGACCATCGACCAATAGAGATCAGGCTGGTCCTCACCGAAGATTTCCCTCTTCTCCTCGATGACGCGCAGTGTGAGTCGTTCAGCTTCATCAAGCTGCCTGCTCATGACGTACAAGCGCGCCAGGCTCGCCCGAGACCAGATCGTGCTTCGATGCTTCTCTCCCAGTATTCGAGATCGGCCTTCAACTGAGGCGAGATAGAGCGCCTTCGCTTCTTCGTACAGCCCGAGTTCACGGCAGTTGTTGCCGAGCGTCATCATTGACCAGTACGTCAGGGCGTGATCCTCTCCGAGCACACGCTTTCGAAGCTCGAGTGTCTCACGAAGGAGTGGATCCGCCTCTTCATGCCTGCCCTGTGCAAATCGAACGACGGCGATGTTATTCAACGCCCAGAGTGTGTCCGGGTGCTCCTCGCCGAGCACGCGACGCCGACCCTCCAGGCACTGCTCAAAGAGCGCCACCGACTCTTCATATCGACCCTGCTCGCTGTAGACGGCGCCGAGACTCAAGAAAGACTGGAGCGTCCGCGGATCATCCGGACCGAACTCCTGAAGCAGAAGATCGCGCGCTCGGGACATATGACGCTCAGCGACGTCGTAGGCCGTGAGTTCGCGGTAGGTCCATCCGATTGAAAGACGAATGCTCGCTTCGATGAGCGGCTTGTCCTGGAAGCGTCCGCCAACGCGCGACGCCTCCTCGATGCGCTCCGAGGCGGCGTCGAGAACATCGCGCATCGGAACATCGAGCCCCTCCCCTTTCGACGCCGAGGGCTTGACCGCGGCGAGCAGATCGTTCGTGAAGAACGCGCTGATGGTCTGCGCGTTCTCCGCCTCGAACTCGGCGCGCTGCTGCGCTTCCTCTGCGAGTCGGCGCTGCACTGACTCGGATGCGGCGAACGTCACGGAGACCACGGTCGCGCCGACCATCGCGAGCGTAACCAGCGCGGCGGCCGACACTCTGAGACGATTGCGTCGCACGAATTTGCGCAATCTGTAGACCTGACTCGGCGGTCCGGCGAGCACAGGCTCACTGCGTCGATGCCGCTCGATGTCGGCCGCGATCTCGGCCGGCGTCTGATAGCGACGCGCCGGATCCTTCTCGAGGCACTTCATAACGATCCAGTCAAGGTCGCCTCGCAGCTCTGATTCGAGCGCGTGGGGCGTCGCGCTGCGACGCTCAGCGGACGTGCGCGATTGATCCGAATGTGTACCGACCTGTGCGCTGGGGCGTGTCGGCGTTCGCTCGCGGATCATCTTCTGGAACTCTGCAAGCGACAGGGATCGGACATCGTCCGACGCGAATGGGAGTTCGCCTGTGAGCAACTCGTAGAGGATGACGCCGAGCGCATAGACGTCGCTGCGCGTGTCGATGTCCTGTGTCGTGAACTCCGCCTGCTCCGGACTCATGTACTCCGGTGTGCCGATGGTCTGGCCGTGTTCCGTGAAGACGGTGCTCTCGGTGAGCTTCTGGTGCAGCGCCTTGGCGACGCCGAAGTCGATGACTTTCGGCGTGGCGACGCCGCCCTCCAGCGCGACGAGCATGTTCGCGGGTTTCAGGTCTCGATGGATGATGCCCTTCTGGTGGGCGTGCTGGACGGCCGCGCAGACATCGCTGAAGAGTCGCAGGCGTTCGGAGACGTCGAGCTTGAGCCGGTCGCAGTGCTCCGTGATGGGAACGCCTGGGACATACTCCATCACGAAGTAGGGACGACCCTCTGCGGTCTGTCCACCCCCGAAGACGCGAGCGACATTCGGATGGGTCATCAGCGCCAGCGCCTGGCGCTCGGCCTCGAATCGGGCCACCACTCGGCGCGTGTCCATGCCAAGCTTGATGACCTTGATCGCGACCCTTCGGCGGACCGGCCGCTCCTGCTCCGCGAGGTACACGACGCCCATTCCTCCCTCACCGAGGGACTCGAGGATTCGGCAGCCGTCGATTTCGGGAGGGGTGGGCTCACTCGAATCGTTGGCGTCGAGCGATCTCGTGGTTGGCTCAGGAGTGAATTGGCCGCCGGAGGAACCAGCGGTCTCGTGGTCGTTGGTCACCTGTCGCCTCCCGCGACTGCCCCGGCGGACCTCTTCTCGCGAACAGGAGGTCAGTATACGTGGCGTCGGAGAGCCTTCCGGATATGTAAGTCCGCTCCCGGTGTCCGGCGCTCATCCCTCAGCGCGTTCTCCCGGCGGGACAAGTCAGCGATCCACACGATCGCGCCAGTCGGCAGAGTCGTTACAGCCGGCGCTCCCAGCCCTCGCGCTGTCCGGAATTCAGTTCCCTGCGCGGGTCCTCGGGGCTAACCTCTTTAAGGAGCAGGATCGGGGAGACTCCAGCTGGTGGGCCTCCGACGGATCAGGACATTCGTGGAGAGTAGGGATCAAGATATGTATGGGAATCGCACCCGGATCATCGCGCTGAGCGCGCTGACGATCGCATCGCTATCGCTGGCAGGTGTTGTTCAGGCTCGCGGCGGACACTGGGTCTACCGGGACGCAGAGGGCCACGTGGTCTCGCAGCGCGGCGCCCCTGTGCACAGCGTCGCCCGCCTCTGGAATGAGGCGATGCTGAACGCCATTCGGCGCGACCTCGCTCGGCCCACGGTGCATGCGCGGAATCTCTTCCATGTGACGATCGCGATGTGGGATGCGTGGGCCGCGTACGACGCGACAGCGGATACGTATCTGCACCACGAGACCGCAACGGCGCCTGACATTCAGGCGGCGCGCGAGGAAGCGATCAGCTACGCGAGCTATCGCCTGCTCTCATATCGATTCTCCGGCTCGCCAGGCGCCGTGGAATCGCAAGCCGAGTTCGATGCGCTGATGGCGACGCTCGGCTACGACATCAACGACAACGACACGATGGGAGACACACCGTCAGCTCTTGGCAATCGCATCGCCCAGGAGTGCATTCTCTTCGGCGTGCTCGACGGCTCCAACGAGATCGCGGATTTCGCGAATCAGTTCTACGTGCCCGAGAATGCTCCGCTTGTTCCCGCGCTTCCCGGCAACCCGGACCTGACGGATCCGGATCGCTGGCAGCCGCTGGCGCTGGACTTCTTCGTCGACCAGGGCGGCAACGTGATTGTCGGCGGGTATCCGGAGTTTCTCAGTCCGGAGTGGGGCCAGGTGAACGCGTTCGCCCTTCGCTCTGAGGATCTGACGGTGTATCAGCGCGATGGCTTTGACTACTGGGTCTTCCACGATCCCGGAGCGCCGCCTTATTTCGGCGACATGGGCGATGATTACTACCGCTGGGGATTCGAGATGGTCTCAGTCTGGAGCGCCCATCTCGATCCTTCAGATGGTGTCGAGATCGATATCTCGCCGGTGGCCATCGGCGACGCGGGCTTGCCGGATTCCGCTGATTACGAGACGTTCTACGACTTCGTCGAGGGCGGCGACGCGAGCGCCGGATATCTCTTCAATCCGGTGACCGGGCTGCAGTATCAGAAGCAGATCGTGCCGCGTGGCGACTACGGGCGAATCCTCGCAGAGTTCTGGGCGGATGGTCCGGATTCGGAGACGCCCCCCGGACACTGGTTCACGATTCTCAATTACGTGGTCGATCATCCGCTCTTTGAGAAGCGATTCGGCGGATCGGGTCCGATCCTCGACGACCTCGAGTTCGACGTGAAGGCGTATTTTGCGATGGCGGGCGCCATGCATGATTCGGCCGTCGCCGCGTGGGGCATCAAGGGCTGGTACGACTACATTCGCCCGGTGTCTGCGCTGCGTCACCTCGCCGATCTTGGCCAGCGCAGCGATCCGATGGGGGCTTCGTACGATCCCAACGGCATTACGCTGCATCCTGGCCTGATCGAACTCGTGACGAGCGAGACGACGGCGATCGGCGAGCGTCATCAGCATCTCTTCGGGAGTGAGGGCAAGATCGCCCTGTACGCATGGCGCGGCCCGGACTTCATTTCGAATCCTGACACAGATGAGGCGGGCGTCGGCTGGATTCTCGCTGACAACTGGTGGCCTTATCAGCGGCCGTCGTTCGTGACGCCGCCATTCGCGGGATATGTGTCAGGCCACAGCACCTACAGTCGCGCCGCTGCAGAGGTCATGGAGCTCCTCACAGGAAGCCCGTATTTCCCGGGCGGCGTTGGCGAGTTCTTCTGTCCTCAGAATGACTTCCTCGTCTTCGAAGAGGGACCGAGCGTTGACGTCACGCTTCAGTGGGCGTCGTATGTCGATGCAAGCGATCAGTGCTCGCTCTCGCGCATCTGGGGCGGCATCCACCCGCCGGCGGACGACCTGCCGGGACGCCACATCGGCAAGGAGGTCGGGCCGGACGCGTATCGCCTCGCGGTTCGCTACATGAACGGACTGATCTCCTGTCCGGGCGACACGGATGGTGACGGCTCGATCGGCGCAAGCGATATTGCGGTGCTCATCGGCAACTGGGGCGAGACGAGCGATCCAACGCTGGCTGCGGATATCGACGGCGATGGCGACGTCGACGCCGCCGATCTCGCGCAGATGCTCGGCTCCTGGGGTCCGTGCGCGGGTCCGTGATCGCATGGAGCGTCGGCGCTCGCCGATGCTTCAGCAGCCTCTCTTAATGAACGGGCGCTGCGGCGCCCAGGATCCCCTCGGCCGTTGACCGCGCGAGTCGCGCGATCGCAGAGGTGTCGTCTGGATCTTCATCGGACTGGCCGAGGATCTTCGCCGTCACGATGGCGCCTTCCAGCAGCAGGTTCAGCTGTTCAGCGACCTGCTCGGGGTTGTCAATCCCGGCGTCACGACAGAGACCGGCGAGATATGTGATCAGAGCGCGCTTGGTGCGCGCTGCGACCTTGCGTGCTCCGCTTGCGGGATCGGCGAACTCCGACGACGCATTGATGAACATGCAGCCGCAGTAGTCGTCTTGATTGAACCATGACTCGTGGAAGTCGAAGACCGCGAGGATGCGTTCGCGGGGGTCGGCGCCGACCTTCTCCACGAACTCCATCATCTGCGCGGCGAAGATCTCGTCTCGGCGCTCGAGCGCGGCGACGATCAGATCGTCCTTGGACTTGAAGTGGTTGTAGAGCGTCATCCGGCTGACCCCCCCTTCCTGAAGGATCAGGTCGAGGCCGCTGGAGTGGAAGCCGTTGCGATGAAAGACGCGCATGGCGGCGTCGATGAGCTCGTCTCGTTTGCTGGGCGGCATAGCGGTCTCCGGCTGCGAGGGCGTGTCCAGAAGCATATTGACTGGTCGGTCAATATGCCAAGGTCGTTCTCGAAAGAAAACTGATTCACCCAAAGCACTGTCATTATTGGACTTACGACGACGAGGCCCCGCGCGAGGCCAGAATCCGTGATTCAGGGTTGAAATATACTTACTGATCAGTCAGTATGTACTCATGGCGAGGCCACCGAGCGGAAGCAGGCCTCGCGAATCAGAAGCCTTCAACGCAGGAGACAGTCAATGAACCAGTCAATGAAGATCGCCATCGCGGGACTGAGCATCCTCGCCTCCATCGAGTCCGCCTGGAGTGAGGTCAACGCCAGGAGCGTCGCGGCCGAGCGCCTCGTTCAGACGCCCTCCGCCGAGCAGGAGCGGACAAGCGCGATTCGCTACCGGACGGAGAAGATCGACGGGCTCGACATCTTCTATCGCGAGGCCGGACCGAAGGACGCCCCCAGCATCGTGCTGCTGCATGGTTTCCCGACATCCTCGCACATGTTCCGGGATCTCATCCCCCAGCTCGCGGATCGATATCACGTGATCGCGCCTGATTATCCGGGGTACGGATTGAGCTCGGCGCCGAGCGTCGATTCCTGGGACTACACCTTCGACAACATCGCCGAAATCGTCGACACGCTGCTCGAGCGAAAGGGGATCGACCGGTACTCACTCTACGTCATGGACTACGGCGCTCCGGTCGGTTATCGCATCGCCACGGCGCATCCCGAGCGCGTGGAGGCGCTGATCGTCCAGAACGGCAACGCCTACGAAGAGGGCCTGCGAGAGTTCTGGGATCCGATCCGCGCCTATTGGGCGGATCCCAGTAAAGAGAACGGAGACGCGCTTCGCGGTCTCCTGACGCTCGACGCCACGAAATGGCAGTACACCCACGGTGTGCGGAATGTCGAGGCGATCAGTCCGGACAACTGGCTGGTCGTGCAGCCGCTGCTGGATCGACCGGGCAACCAGGAGATTCAGCTCAAGCTCTTCCTCGATTACGGCACGAACCCCCCACTGTACCCCTCGTGGCAGGCGTACTTCCGGGAGCATCAGCCCCCGACGCTGATCACGTGGGGCGCGAATGATCCGATCTTCCCGGCCGAGGGCGCCCATCCTTATCTGCGTGATCTTCCGAACGCGGAGCTGCATCTGATCGACACCGGTCACTTCGTCCTGGAGGAGGATGGCGCTCTCATCGGCGAGCTGATCCTGGAGTTTCTTGATCGCAATGTCGCTCGAGGCTCGACTTCGCGGCGCTGAAGTCGCACGAGATCCGAGTCATTGACTGCGCCGGTCCGGGCGCCGCCGGGAAACAGGTCGCCACGATGCGATCTCCGGCGTCAGCCCGACCGGCGTGTTCGTGCGCCTACTTCGCTCGCAGGGCGCTGCGAACGCGCTTCTGAAGCGCGGGGAGGCACTCCTCCTCGAACCACGGGTTGCGTCGAAGCCAGATGTTGTTGCGAGGCGACGGATGTGGGAGCGCAATTCGCTTGGGCAACAGGTCACTGTGAGCCTGGGTCGCGCTCGTGAGCGACGTGTATTGGTCCGCGAGATAGCGTTTGAACGCGTACTGTCCGACGAAGATGGTGAATCGCACGCCGGTGAACTCATTGAGCAGCGATTGGTGCCATTGTGGAGCGCATTCGGGACGCGGCGCCAGATCACCCGACCTGCCTTTCCCTGGGAAGCAGAAGCCCATGGGCATCAGAGCCACACGCTGCTCATCGTAGAAGGCATCCGGTGAAAGCCCGAGCCAGTCTCGCAGGCGATCTCCGCTTCGATCGTCCCACGGCACACCGGTCTTGTCGGCCGCGGCGCCGGGCGCCTGACCGATGATCAGCAGTCGCGATCGGGCCGATCCCTGCACCAGCGGGTTCGGATCGTTCGGGAGATCCGGAGCGCAGATGGTGCAAGCGCGGACTTCATCGAGCAGGACCTTCAGGCGCATCCGGAGCGCCCTTGTCCATCCGCCGCGTCGTCACGGTCCATGGCACAGAGCAGAGCTCCATGGATCCGCGATGCCGCGTTGACGGGTTGCGTCAGTGTGCGGAGGGCCGATCGTCCGGGATCTTCCTGATCAGGCCGCAGCGAATCAGAAAGCGCTCTGCTTCTTCGATCTCGAATCGCGTGAAGTCGAGGAGGGCTTCCGGTTGATCGGGCTGCCCAAGCATGCTGGAAGGCATGGCCTTGAGTGCGTTCCCGTTTTCTTCGGCGAAGACGAGACAGACTGCGTCGACCGACTCCATGAGCCTTTCCGGCGGAATGGTGAGTGGACCGTTCATGCCACGTATTCGCCGTCATTTGACACCTGGATTCGCCGGTTGAGCATTTGCGACCCGGCAGGATGCTCGCGAGGACTGCGCCATGCTCCGGAAAACCGCCCGAGGACGTGCCGTATTCCCCAAGGACCGATTCTTCAGGGCGATCCTCCATTCTGAGAATTATCGCAAGCGCTGCGGGCTCCATGCCTTCACGACGACAGCGCGTCCGATTTCATGTCCGCCTGCAGGTCCTCAAGTTCGTTGATGATCGCGGGGTCCTCGAATGAGGCCTCGATTTCGGTGACGACAGTCTTGGCGATCTTCTTCGCAAAATAGTACTCGCGCTGGATGATCTCCACGGCCTGGGATTCGAGGCGGAAGAGCAGCGCACGGTTCGGATCATCCGCAATGAGGCGCGCGGCGAGATGCTCCGTGATGCCGGCGGCTAGCTGCTGGATCTCGGACTTCATTGCGATGACCTCGTGGGCCAGGGCCGGCCTCTCCAGTGAGTCAATCGCCAAGTCGAACGCATCGCGCATGCGTCGCACGAGCTCATTCATACGCGTCACGGTCTCGTCGCCGAATGCAGCGCCAGACTGCAGGCGTTCTCGTCCGATCGCAACGAGATTGACCGCATTTGTTTCACCGACATTCTGAATGTGTGCGGCGATCGCTGTGAGCGCCGCAACACGACGCGACTCGCTGCGCGAGAGCGACATGGTTGACAGACGCCGGATGTACTCCGTGATCGCCTCGAACAGCTTCTGGTTGTTGCGCTCCTTGTACACTCCCCGCTCGAAATCTTCAGCGGTTCCCGAAGCGGTGGCATGGCCGATCTCGATCCCGACCTCGGAGACGTGCTCCCCGAGTCGGATGATCTCCAGGCGGAGTTTGTCCAGCGCGATGCCGGGCGTCTCGAGGAAGGCGTCCTGAATGTACTTCGGCCTGGCTTCCCGAGGGATCGGAACCGACTTCACTGGAAGGACTTTCGTCACGAGGAGCGCGATGGGCTTCGTGAACCAGATGAAGAGAATCGTGTTTGCGATATTGAAGAGCGTGTGCGCGTTGGCGATCTGGCGCGGGGTTTCCGCAGCAAGCCGCGCGGCGCCCTCCAGGTCGGGACTCGATGGCGAGATGCGCGTGACGACCATTGCGAGAGCGCCGATGAATGGCAGCCAGATCAGAACGCCGAGGATATTGAAGAAGAGATGCACCCCTGCCGCCTGGGCGGCTTCGCGCGGCTTTCCAAGGGCCGCGAGCACGGCCGTCACGCATGTTCCGATGTTCGCTCCGAATGCGAGCGCGATCCCTGCCTCGAGCGAAATGAATCCCTGTGACGCCAGCACGATGACGATGCCGGTCGTCGCCGACGAGCTTTGCACGAGCGCCGTGAATCCCGCCGACACGAGGATCGCAAGGTAGGCGCGGTCCATGCGCTGCATGAGTTCGATGAAGGGCTCGAATGTTCGAAGGGGCTTGGTCGCCTCACTCATGAGGCCCATGCCGAGGAAGATCATGCCGAGACCCATGATCATGGCGCCGTACAGCTTCCAGCGCTGGCGCTTCGTGAAGAAGGTGCAGGCGAACCCGATCGCCACGAGCGCGAGCGCGTATTCGGTCACCTTGAATGCGATGATCTGAGCCGTGATCGTCGTGCCGACGTTGGCGCCCATGATGACGCCGACCGACTGCTGCAGGGACATGAGCCCGGCGGAAATGAACCCGACGACGAGCACCGTTGTGACAGACGACGACTGAATGACGGCCGTGACGAACGCGCCGGTGATCGCGGCGGTGAACCTGTTGCTCGTGAGCTTGCCGAGAATTCGGCTCATGCCGGCGCCGGCGACCGACTTGAGCGCGTCGGTCATCTGCTCCATGCCGAACAGGAATATCGCCAGGCCTCCGAAGAGGCCCATGATGAGTTGTCCGATCGCAATCTCGTCCATCGCGCGCTCCTGGCGATGATCAGTGCCGACGAGCTACTTGTACACAGCGGGGATCACGTGCCGGAAGGGCACTTCGTCCGGGACGCCGACGCCGCGCTTCTTGCGCTTGCCGGGATCCGGCGGCTCGAATGGAATGTGCTCGTACGGGATCTTCGACAGCAGATGCGCGATGCAGTTGAGGCGGGCACGGCGCTTGTCATTCGCCGGGACGCAGTACCAGGGCGCCCAGTCACTGTCAGAGTGCTCGATCATGTCGCAATAGGCGGCTGTGTAATCCCACCAGTGCTGCCAGGACTTCACGTCCATGGGGCTGAGCTTCCAGTGCTTCAGGGGATCCGTCGCACGGGCGACAAAGCGCTGCTCCTGCACTTCCTGACTGACGTCAAAGAAGTACTTGAGCAGGAATATGCCGTCATCGACGAGCTGATGCTCGAATCGCGAGACATTCATCAGGAATCTTCGCACATCCTCGTCGGAGCAGAATCCCATCACGCGCTCGACGCCAGCCCGGTTGTACCAACTCCGGTCGAAGAGCATGATCTCGCCCGCGGCAGGCAGGTGCGCGATGTATCTCTGCAGGTAGATCTGCGTCTTCTCACGATCCGATGGCGGAGGAAGCGCCACGGTTCGGAAGACGCGTGGGCTGACGCGCTCCGTGATGCGCTTGATGACGCCGCCCTTGCCGGCCGCATCGCGCCCTTCGAAGATGATTACCGCGCGAAAGCCCGTCTCCTTCGTCCATCGCTGGAGACGGCAGAGCTCAATCTGGAGCTTCTCAAGCTCCTTCTCATACTCCTTGCGCGACAGCTTGTTCTTCTTCTCGCCCTTGTTGCTCATAGGCACAGCTCCTGCGAAAGCTCATGTAGAAGAGCCATGATATTGCAGGTGATGCGCGTTCACAATGTCCAGCAGCAGAGCGCCCGGCGCGTGCGCCCGACTCGATCAGGCTTCGACTTCGATCTCGGCTTCGACGACCGCTTCCGCGAAGCTCGCGTAGGCTTCGCCGAACTCCTTCGCCATCGTGTCGGGGAAGACATGGAATGAGCCGGTTCGGAATGCTTCCATGAGCGCATCGCCGACGAGCGACGTCGGCTCGGCGATGTCGGTGAGCCCGGCGTTGTCCGCCATATCAGTCGCGATCGGACCGGGATGGATGCTGAAGACGGCGGTGCCCTGCTCGGTCAGCTCAGCGCGGAGGACCTGCGTAATGGAGTACGCCGCGGCCTTGGAGCTGCAGTACGGCGTGTATCCGGGAAACGCCTTGAGGGAGACGACCGAGTTGAGTTGCACGAATGCGCCGCCGCCGTTGGCCTTGAGCACAGGCGCGAAGGCGCGGGCTGTGCGGAGGAGCCCGTAGACGTTGATGTCGTACTCGTGCTTCATCGCGTCGTAGAGATTGGCGTCAAAGATCCCGGTCGCGCTGAGGACGCCAGCGTTGTTGACGACGAGATGGACATCGCTGGCGGTCTTCGCCGCGGCCTTGACCTGATCCGCACTGGCGAGATCGAACTGCACGGGCACGACCTTGTCACCGTGCTCGGCGACGAGGGGCTCGGCGCTTGCGAGCGTGCGCACGGCGGCGTACACCTTTGCCGCGCCATTCTCGAGGAAGGTGTCGACGAGTGATCGACCGATGCCGCGATTGGCGCCGTTGACGAGTGCGTTCTTGCCGGTGATGTCGAATGTGCTCATGGATTGCCTCCTCACGTGATGATCTTCCTGGACGCGGCGTCCTCCACCGCCGGTGATGGTAGGCGCCCCTGGCGCAGGGGGCTCCCGGCCGAATGTAGACAAGGCTACTATGATGTGGACCTTCAGGAGGCATCAGCCCTGGCGACGCGAACAACGACATCTGCTCATCAGCGCACGCGGCGTGATCATTCCACGGAGACGGCTGAGGACTATGTCGAGGCCGTGGCGGAGTTGATCGAGGAGCGTGGCGCGTGTCGGGTGCGGGATCTGGCCGAGCGATTCGGGGTCTCGCATGTCACGGTGATCCGCATCGTGCAGCGCCTGGAGCGCGAAGATCTCGTGAGCACGGAGCCTTACAAGCCCATCGAGCTCACAGCCAAGGGGCGGCGGCTGGCGAATCACTGCAAAGAGCGCCACGACGTGGTGTACCGGTTCCTGCTGGCGATCGGCGTGTCGGAGCGCCAGGCGGCGATCGACTCCGAGGGCATCGAGCATCACGTGAGCCCCCAGACGCTGGCCCGCCTCCGAACGATCGCCGACGGCGGGAAGATCCCTTGAATCTGGAGCGGAGAAGCGGCCACAGATGACTTGACAGTGTTTGTAGCCCGATCTACACTTCTTACATGTAGCACATGCTACAACTTGGCCCATGACTTTTCGACGCTCCATGCTGTTCGCGACGCTGGCCCTGGCGACAGGCTGGGGCGCCACTGCGCAGACAGAGCCGCCCGACACGGCTGAAGATGAGCCGGAGTCTCAACCGGAGACGGATGAGATTGAGCTCGACCAGGCGCTGCGCGATCGCGTGGCGACGGACGCCCCAAGCGGGCGCGAGTCGCTCGTCGCGTTCGAGGGCGTGACCGGCGACTGGTGGGGCGCTCG
Organism: Phycisphaerales bacterium; assembly: GCA_028279375.1. Classification (GTDB taxonomy): domain Bacteria; phylum Planctomycetota; class Phycisphaerae; order Phycisphaerales; family UBA1924; genus JANQNW01. The sequence continues at coordinate 139,980 of JANQNW010000010.1, read as the reverse complement.
CACAAAATTGCGCGAGCATGGCCTGCTTTTCGGCGGCGAGTATCTCGCCGAGTACAGCGGCGTGCTGGATGGCGGCGTCAATCGCGACGACTCCTTTCGCAATCTGCTGACGATCGACGCGGAGGTCGATCTGGGGCTCGCCGCCGGACTGAGCGGCGGAACCGTATTCATTCAATACCTCTCAGTGAATCCCGAGCGCGGTGGCTCTCAGGACTCCGGCGACATCCAGGTGTACTCGAACATCGAGAACGATCGGCATCTCGATGTGATCTACGAGTTCTGGTATTCGCAGGCGCTGCTTGACGGCAGTCTGCTGATCAAGGCGGGGAAGGTCGACGCGAACTCTGATTTCGCGTTCGTCGATGTCGCGGGCGAGTTCGCGAACTCTTCGGCCGGATTCAGTCCGACGATCTTCACGTTTCCGAGTTATCCGGATCCGGCGACGAGTGTGAGCGTGTTCTGGAATGCGATCGATACGGATGCGGTGACGCTGGTGGCCGGGTATGGGCTTTTCGATGGCGCTGCGGCGGCGGATGGTGTGCGCACGGGCAGCCGCGGACCTTCGACGTTCTTCAGCGACGACAAGTCGGACGACTATTTCCACATCGCGCAAGGCGAGTTTTTCTGGGGACACCTGCATGACGCCGCCGACCAGTGGCTTTCGGATGGGCGGCTCTCGATCGGCGCCTGGTTGCATACCGGGACCTTCGACACATTCGACGGCGGGCGAGAGAGCGATCCCTTCGGATTCTTCATCACGCTTGAGCAGCGACTGTTCGTGCGCGGCGACGTCGAAGACGATCGCGGTGTGTACGTCTTCGCGCAGTATGGCTGGGCGGATGAGGAGGTCAGCGAATTCGGCCAGCACATCGCGGGAGGCGTCGTGACGCATGGCACGTTCCGAACGCGCGAGTCGGACAGCGCGGGGCTGTATCTGAGCTTTGTGGACCTGTCCGACGAGAGCGGCGCCGAGTTTGCGCGCGATGAGTTCGTCATCGACGGCTACTACAGGCTGGAATTGGCGCCCGGTCTCTTCGTGCAGCCCGAATTGCAGTACATCGTGGATCCCTCCGGGGATCCTGACATCGACGACGCGCTCGTGGCCGGAATACGGGCAGGAGTGGCTTTCTAGCGATTGACCGGAAGCGTGACGCGCTTCTCATCATCCGGAGAACAAAAGTATGAAATGGTTTCTTCTTGCAGCGCTGGCGGCCCTGGTCTCACTCGCAGGGGCGCCTCGCGCCGAGGCGAACTTCGAGAGTCCATACACGGTCGTGGCGACAGTCGGCATGGTGACGGACATCGCGCGTCATGTGGCCGGCGAACGCGCCGACGTGATCGGGCTCATGGGTTCGGGCGTAGATCCTCATCTCTACAAGCCGACACGATCGGACATTCGACGGCTGATGAAAGCGGATGTCGTCTTCTACAACGGCTTGCTGCTCGAGGGGAAGATGACGGATTCGCTCATCAGGGCGGCAACTGCGGGGAAGAAGGTGCATGCCGTCACCGAGCTTCTCGATGAGCAGTATCTGCTCGAGCCCGATGAGTTCGACGGGCTCTACGACCCGCACGTCTGGATGGATCCATCAGCATGGGCGAAGGCGGTGGAAGCCGTGCGCGACAAGTTGATTGAGTTCGATCCGGACGGCGCTTCGGCGTATCGGGCGAACGCCGCTTCGTACATCGAACAGGTCGAGGCTCTGGATGCGTATGCGGTGCGCGTGCTTTCGAGCGTGCCGGAGAATCAGCGCGTGCTGGTGACCGCGCATGACGCATTCAACTACTTCGGTCGCCGATTTGGATACGAGGTCGTGGGCATCCAGGGCATCTCGACGGAGTCGGAGGCAGGCGTACAGGATGTCGAGGAGCTTGTCGATCTGCTCGTCGAGCGCAACATCAGCGCCGTGTTCGTGGAGTCGACAGTCTCCGAGCGCAATATCAAGGCGTTGATCGCCGGCGCGAAGGCGCGGGGGCACACAGTCGTCATCGGCGGCGAACTCTTCAGTGACGCGATGGGTGACGACGGAACCTATGAAGGGACGTACATCGGCATGATCGATCACAATGCGACGGTGATCGCGCGTGCGCTGGGCGGCGATGCGCCGGAGCGCGGCCTCAATGGTGCGCTGACGGAATGAATAGCGCCCAAGCGACTACATCGCCGAACGAGGCGGCGAGGAGCGGGCTCTCGGTGCGCCCGGAGCATTCCGCTGACAGTCCTCTTTCGATTCACGCGATGACCGTCGCGTATCACAGGAAGCCAGTGCTCTGGGATGTCGATTACGACGCGAAGCCGAATCGGTTGATTGCGATTGTCGGGCCGAATGGCGCGGGCAAGAGCACGATGATCAAGGCGTGTCTCGGGCTGGCGCCGCGTGCGTCGGGTCAGGTCGAGTTCTGGGGCGAGTCGTACCGGCGCGCTCGATCTCGTATTGGCTATGTGCCGCAGCGTGAGTCGGTGGACTGGGATTTTCCGGTGTCGGCGCTCGATGTCGTGTGCATGGGTCGGTATCGGCGCATCGGGTGGTGCCGCCCGGTCTCGAGGAGTCACAAGGAGGCGGGGCTCGAATGCCTGGAGCGCGTTGGTATGCGGAGTCTGGCCGGGCGACAGATCAGCCAGCTCTCAGGGGGGCAGCAGCAACGCGTCTTTCTGGCGCGGGCGCTGGCGCAGGAAGCGGACCTGTATTTCATGGATGAGCCGTTCGCCGGCGTGGACGCGGCGACCGAGCGCGCGATCGTCGACGTGCTCCGTGAGCTCAAATCACAGGGGAAGACTGTGATCGTGGTACATCACGATCTTCAGACCGTGCCCGAGTATTTCGACGAGGTCATTCTCCTGAACATGCGCGTGGTCGCCTCAGGATCCGTCAACGAGGTCTTCACAGAGGAGAATCTGCACAAGACGTATGGCGGACGGCTGACCCTGCTCTCCGAGGCGGCCGAAGCGATCGCGCGAGCGGCCGGCGGAGCGTGATTTGGAGTTTCTCTCGTTCTTCATCCCGACGATCGCCGCGAATGGCCACTCGCATGGCGGCGGCTCGCTCACGGATGTCTCCGATGAATGGCCGACGTGGAGTGAGATCTTCGAGACCATGGCGCTGCGCGCTGGACACAACACGAACACGGTCATTCTCGGAACAGTGATGCTCGGCATCGCGGCCGGTGTTGTTGGCGTCTTCGCACTGCTCCGCAAGCGTTCGCTGATGACGGATGCGCTGAGTCACGCGACGCTGCCAGGCATCGCGCTGGCCTTTCTCGTGGCGGCGGCGCTCGGCGCCGAGGGACGTTCGCTGCCTGTCCTGCTTGTCGGGGCGACTCTCTCCGGGGCGCTCGGTGTTGTATGCATTCAGGCGATCATTCGATTCACGCGCCTCAGAGAGGATGCTGCGATCGGGATCGTGCTGAGCGTCTTCTTCGGGGCGGGCATCGTCGGATTGAGTTACATCCAAGCGAATGCCGCGTCCGGCGCGGCGGGGCTCAACAAGTTCATCTACGGACAGACGGCCGCGATGGGAAGAGGGGATGCGATCCTGATGGCGTGCATCGCTGCGCTCGCGGTCGTTGCGGCGCTCGTGCTCCTGAAGGAGTTTGCAATCGTCTGCTTCAATGACGCCTTCGCGAAGGTCGATGGGTGGCCGGTGAGCCTGATCGACCTGGCGATGATGTCGCTCGTGGTCGTCGTGACGGTCGCCGGGCTCCAGGCGGTCGGCCTGATTCTCGTGGTGGCGATGTTGATCATTCCGTCCGTCGCGGCGCGATTCTGGACGGATCGGCTGTGGTTGCTGGTTGTGCTGGCGGCGTTGATTGGTGGGGCGAGTGGGTACTTCGGTTCGGTTGTCTCGGCGCTCCTCCCACGCAAGCCAGCAGGCGCCGTAATCGTTCTGACAGCCGGAGCGATCTTCGCGATCAGTCTCGTATTCGCGCCGCAACGCGGCGCTCTGGCGTCGCTCGTGCGGCGCGTCCGGCTGCGAATTCGGTTCGCCGGCGAGCATCTGCTCGAGTTCGCGTACGAGCGTGGCGGCGCCGAGCTCTCTGAGGCCGATATCACCAGCGTCGCGCGTTTACGCGCTTGGCCATTCTGGATGCGACCCATTGTCGTGCGATCGATTCTGCGCCGGGGACAGGCAGTCCGCTCTGCGAACGCATTGCTGTTGACGGACGAAGGTCTCGAGCGCGGAGCGCGCATCAGCAGGAATCACAAGCTCTGGGAGCAGTATCTGACAAGCTATGCGGACATCGCGCCGAGTCACGTTGACTGGTCGGTGGATCAGGTGGAGCACGTGCTGTCGGATGAGTTGATCGCGGAGCTCGAGGCACAGCTTGCAGCGCGCGGCATCGTCGTTCCGGCGCCCACTGGTGAAAGGGCCGCGCGATGATTGAGTTCGACATCGGCGTCGATCTCTTTCCGCTGCTGGCAGGCACCCTTGCAGCGATCACGTGCGGCCTGCTCGGGAACTTCCTCGTGTTGCGCCGCCTGAGCCTCATGGGCGACGCAATCAGCCACAGCGTCCTCCCGGGCCTCGTCATCGCCTTCCTCATCGCGTCCACCAGGAATCCGCTCGTCATGTTCGCCGGCGCCGCGATCGCGGGCGTTGTGACCGTCGTGCTCGTTGAACTCGTCAAGCGTCTTGGGCGCGTCGAGCCAGGCGCCGCCATGGGTGTGGTATTCAGCGTGCTGTTTGCATTCGGCGTGCTGCTGATCGAGAAAGCCGCGGCGCGAAGCGTGGATCTTGACGCGGATTGTGTGCTTCACGGCCAGCTCGAGACGCTCTTCTGGATCGGTGCGCCCGAGCGATGGGTCGATCTCTTCTCCTGGTCCACGCTCGACGCGGCGCCGAGGCAGGTCGTGGTGCTGGCGATCATGTGCTTCCTTTCCGTTGTTTTCATCGCAGCGCTCTTTAAGGAGCTTCGGATCGCCGCCTTCGACCCGGCGATGGCGACGGCTCAGGGTTTCAATCCGACACTCATGCACTATGTGCTCATGATCTTCGTCGCGTCGGCGACGGTGGCGTCTTTCGAGGCCGTCGGTTCGATTCTCGTGATCGCGATGCTCGTGTGTCCGGCGGCGACTGCCCGGCTTCTGACGGATCGCCTGCGGTCACAGATTGTCTTCAGCGTCATCATCGCGGCGGCGACTGGGATTCTCGGTTACTTCGCTGCGACCGCAATCCCGGGGCTCTTCGATCGTGGTTCGGTGAACGCTGCGGGATCGATGGCAATGGTGGCCGGGTTCATTCTGAGCGTGGCGATCGTGCTGGCGCCGCGCCACGGCGTGGTCGTACGAGTCTGGCGGCGCCGACGTCTGGGCAGATCGGTCGCCGTCGATGACCTGATTGCGGCGCTCTATCGCGCCGAGGAGCGCGGCATGTCGGGTCTCTCGCGCGCAGGGATTCGAAATGCGCTCGTTGGGCGCGCCGCAGACAATGCGCTCGCGCGGGTGCGGCGACGAGGTCTCGTGGACGAGCGCGAGCATGAGATCGTGCTGACGCCTGATGGTCGGCGCGCTGCGGCGGCTCTCGTTCGGCGACATCGTCTCTGGGAGCGCTATCTCGTTGATCAGGCGGGTCTGCCGGTGGATCACGTGCACGAGACTGCCGAGGAGCTGGAGCATGTCGATGTAACTCCGGCGCCGGCGCAGGGGCAGGGGCTCGATCCCCATGGCCGCCTCATTCCGGATGAGGACGCTGACCTTGATGGGGCATCCGCCGGGCATCGCTGACAATCTGCTTCACTTACTGGCGCGATTCTCGATCTTCTGACGCGTTGCAAAAGACTGCTCGGTGTCGATCGACGACGCCTGCGATCCTCATCTTCGCAGCGCTGCTGATGGAGGGCCTCGTGCTTCCTGCGCCATGTCTGAGTCCCATTCGAGATTGCGCTGTCGCGAATTGGCGCCATTCGGACTGGTCGCGGCGGCGCTCGCCGGTCGCCCGGTACACTGTGCCGGGGACTGGGACAGCGATGGACGAGCAGAGCGCGAATGTGACTCAGTTGCTGCGCGCCGCGGCGTCAGGCGAGCGGCGCGATCTCGATGCGCTGATGGAGGCGATCTACGAGGAGCTCTACCGGATCGCCATCAAGCACATGCGTTCAGAACGGACCGACCACACGCTTCAGCCGACGGCCGTCGTCCACGAGGCCTATCTCAAGTTGATTGACCAGCGCACAACGGACTGGAACGATCGCGTGCACTTCTTCACGGTGGCGTCCGGGCTGATCCGACGCCTGCTGGTTGATCATGCGCGGGCACGCCGTGCGGAGAAGCGCGGCGGGGCTCGCCAGCGCGTCTCACTCGGGGACACGGATCCGCCTGATCTCGACGTCGGTGTCGATCTCATTGCGTTGGATGATGCGCTCAAGGAGCTTCGGGAGATCAATGCCCGGCAGGCCCAGGTCGTCGAGCTACGCTTCTTTGGCGGCCTGACGATCGACGAGGTCGCCGACACGCTTTCGATTGGAAAGCGCAGCGTCGATAGAGACTGGAGCGGCGCGAAGGCGTGGCTCTTCTGCCAGCTCACAGGTGGCGATGCGGAGCCCGCGGATGGGGCATGACCTGACCAGACGCGCGCATGCGCTCATGATGCGGGCGCTCGAGATCGAGGACGCCGAGCGCCGGCTCGAATTCGTCACGCAGGAGTGTGGCGACGACGTCGAACTCCTCGATCGCATGCGGGCGCTTCTCAAGGCCCTTGATGAGCAGAAGAGCTTTCTGGAGTCGCCCGCGATCGCCAGGCCTGAATCGGCGGTGATTCGAACGTCGCCCGATGCGATGGGCGGATACAGAATCATCCGCGCGATTGGCGTTGGCGGCATGGCCACGGTCTACGAGGCCATGCAGGAGAGCCCGAAGCGGCGTGTTGCGCTCAAGGTCATGCGCCAGGCGCTCACGCAGACGTCGGCCGTCGAGCGCTTTCGATTCGAAACAGAGGTTCTGGCGAGTCTCCGGCATCCTTGCATTGCGCAGATCTATGAAGCGAGCGCCAGCGACGACGGTCATGGCGTCTCGACGCCCTACTTCGCGATGGAGTTCATTCCTGATGCGCTGCCGATCACGGCATATGCCGCCGAGCGTGATCTCACGCTGCGCGAGCGCCTTGAGATGCTCCTTCCCGTCTTCGACGCCGTCCACCACGGACATCAGCTCGGCGTCATTCATCGCGATCTCAAGCCTGGAAATATCCTTGTGGATTCGGCGGGCAATCCGAAGGTGATTGACTTCGGCATCGCCCGATCGATCGATCCTGAGAGCGCGGCGCTGACGCAGGAGGAGAGCGGCGAGCGTGTCATCGGAACGCTGAATTACATGAGCCCGGAGCAGCATGCGGGCGAGTCGGCGAGTCTCGACATTCGCACGGACATCTACGCGCTGGGCGTGCTGCTGTACGAGCTGGCCTGCGAGCGTCTGCCGCATGATTTCTCCAAGGTCGGCTTGATGGAGGCGGCGCGGATCGTGCGCGAGTCGGCGCCTGAGCGTCCGGGCGCCGTGGATCCGCAACTCCGGGGGGACCTGGAGGCGGTGATCATGAAGGCGCTCGATCCGGATCGTGATCGACGCTATCAGGCCGTGCCGGATTTCGCCGCGGACATTCGGCGATATCTCGACAATGTGCCCGTTCTCGCCCGGCCTGCGACGACGGTCTACCGGCTCAGGAAGTTTGCGCAGCGCCGGCGCGGTCTCGTCGGCTCCATCAGTGCGGTGTCGCTGGCGATTGCGCTGGGCGTCGCGGCGACGGCTCGTCAGGCGTACATCGCGACGATCGCCCGGGATCGAGAGCGGGAGCAGCGCATGCTCGCTGAGCAGCGCGAGGAGGAGCTCGAGCAGGTCGCCGAGTTCCAATCGAAGCAGCTCAGCGAGATCGATGTGCGCGCCATGGCGGGGAGCCTCGAGCGCGCGATTCTGGAACGGTATGAAACGGCTGCTCAGGAGTCGCCCGATGTCGATGCGAAGAGCGCCGAGCAGCTGCGAACGCAGCTGGAGCTTGTCAACTTCATTGATGTTGCGCGCGGAGCAATCGATGAGGAGCTGCTGATCAAGTCGGCGACAGCGATTGATGAGCAATTCGGAGATCAGCCGCTGATTCGGGCGCGACTGCTCTTTGCGCTGGCCGGGACGGCCAATGAACTGGGACTGCTCGATCGCGCCGAGGCGTCTCTGGAGAAGGCGATTGAGATTCGCGAGGCGGAGCTCGGCGGCGACGATCCGCAGACGCTCGAGGTCGTGCACGCCCTTGCCGCGCATCGGCTCTCGCAGGGCCGATGGCGTGACTCACTGCCACTGATGGAGCGCGTCATCGAGGGACGCACCAAGGCGCTCGGCGCAGACCATCCGGAGACGCTCAATGCGCGCACGAATTATGCGCATGTCATTCGGAGACTCGGTGAGATCGAACGCTCCGAAGCCCTCTACCGAGAACTCGTCGAGACGCAGCGCCGTGTCGCCGGCCCGGACAACGGCGAGACGATCGAAGCGCTGAACAATCTCGCAGTGGCGCTTGCGATGCAGCGAAAGTTGGATGAAGCGGAGATCCACTGGACCGAGGCATTGGAGCGACGCCGTCGCGCCTTCGGAGACGATCATCCGCACGTGGCGGTGCTCATCGCAAATCTAGGGCGCATGATGATGGACAAGGGCGAGTTTGAAAAGGCTGAGCCCTATCTGCGCGAGTCGCTGGAACGACGGCGCGTCCGATTCGGGGATGAGCATCCTCGAACGCTCGCTGCAATGCACAGCTACGCCGTCTCGTTGCGCACATTGCGCCGATTTGATGAGGCGGAAGCCGCAATGCAGACCGTGCTCGAGGGGCGCATCGCGTCACTCGGCGCCGACCACTCGAACACACTGGCGACGAAGGCCGCTCTTGCCGACATCTATCGATATCGCGGCGACTTCGAACAAGCTGAATTGACGCATCGGGAGGTGCTGGAGGCGCGTCGAAGTCTGTTCGGCGATGAATCGGAGATGACGCAGCAGTCGATGGGCGATGTGAGCGAGAGCCTCATCGGTCTTGGGCGGAACAAGGAAGCGCTCGCGCTGGCGACCGAGGCAGTGGCGCTGAGCCGAGCGCATCTGCCAGCGCGGCACTTTCGGATCGGGCTTCTTCTTGGGATTGAGGCCGCAGCGCTCGCGGGCCTCGAGCGATATGCCGAGGCTGCGCCGATCGCGGTCGAGTCGTACGACCTGCACCTTGAGGCGTATGGCGTCGAACATGAGCGAACGCAAGCGATCGCGGGTCTGCTCTCGGAGATCTACGCCGGTTGGAACGCGCAGGACCCCACGGCCGAACGGGGCGAGCAGGCGAAGCGCTGGCGCGCGCTGACCACCGAAGGTGACTGAGCCTTGGAATCCGCCCTACTGCGGCCTGAGAGGGCATTGAAAAAAATAAGATGGGTGTGGCGCGATTCCTGACCTCGCTACGCGTCGTCCCCTGAACCGGTCGTATCGGGCGAACCGGATTGATCGTGCGGACGTTCCTCACGACGACTCCGGCCCCCTGCGTGAACGACCACTCAGAGGACAACGTCATGCAATCTCGAACACAAAGCATCGTTTCGCGCACAGAGCCGGTCCGTCGAATCGGACTGCCTGCGGCGCTCCTCCTGGGCTGCGGCACGGCGAGCTTCGCCGGCCTCATCAACCCCGGAGGAGACGCATTCATCTGGTCCGGCGCCGTCAATGACAACTGGCACGTCGGCGGCAACTGGACGGGCGGCGCCGTGCCGGGCGCCGACGACAGCGTCATCATCGACAGCGGCCCCAGCAATGTCTATCTCCAGGCGAACTCGGCCAATCTCGACACTCTCTACGTCGCCGGAGCCCGAGCCCTCTCCAACAACGGGTTCGCGCTCGAGGCCACAATGAGCACCGGTGAGACCGAGATCACGGGTCTTGACTCGCGCATCTTCGTCGTGCCGATCCCGGGCAACGGCATCGGCTTCGAGACGAACACGCTCTTCGTCGATAACGACGCTCGTCTCTTCATGAGCAGCGGGCGAACGCGCATCAACGATCAGCTCACCCTGATGGACGATGCGCGCATCGTCGGTCGTGGCGAGATCGAGGTGAACTCTGCGAGTCCGGCCGCCTTCAATGGTCTCAATGGCCTGTCCATCAACGCAACGGGTGGCGATGTGCTCTCGATCGAGGTCAACGGCGGCGGCTCAATCGCCTATCCACCGACGCTCAATATCGTGGATCCGGGCTCGACACTCGCCGTCGACGCTCCGCAGTTCCTCCCTGCGATGGACATGAACCTCGGCGAAGACTGCGAAGCGGATTTTGCGCAGGCCTGGACGATCGCGGGCACGCTCGAGGCGGACCCAGGCATCGGAAACGAGGCGCGCATCAGCGGCGCCGAGATGACGGTCGAGGGAGATGTGGACGTCGCCTCAGGCGCGCTGCGCATGCAGGGCCCCGTGAGCCTGACGACTGGATCTTCGCTCAGCGTCTTCTCGACCGCCTTCGGCGTCATCGAAGAGGATCACGACGCGGACGCCGGGAGTGTGACGAATGTCGGTTTCGGGGGAACCCTTCGAATTGACGGCGCGCAGGCGCCTGCGACTCCATGGTCTGGCGCCATCGAACTCGCGGCCGGCGAACTCGAAGTCAATGACCCCCAGCCAGGCGTGTGGCGCATGGATGGGCCCTTCGAGATGGGCAGCCTTTTCGGGATTCGCTCCCGCGTCTCTGGCACGGCGCTCATGCGTCTGCTGGGAGATGTATCGCTGCCGGGCGTTGGCGGCATAATCGACAACCACACGCAACTGTGGACGGGCGCCACGATGGACGTCGTGCAGGCTTCCACGAGCCTGATCGTCAACGGCCGCCTGACGGCGTGGGCGGGCTCTCACATCTTCGGCGCTGGCAGTATCGACGTGGCTGAAAACGGGGAGTTTGTTCTCTACGAGCCCGTGAATGTTGATGTCGACGTCAACAACGCGGGTGAGATGGAGGTCGAAGGCGATGGCGCGCTCGTTGGATATGTATACATCGATGGCGACTACACCCAGACCGCCACGGGACAACTGGTCGTCGAGATGGCTGGCTTCGCTCCATTGCAGCGGGATGTCTACGAGACCTCCGGAAGCGCGACGCTCTCCGGCGAACTCTTCGTCAATCTCATCGGCGGTTACGAGCCGATGATCGGCGATTCGTTCGTCGTGCTGACCGCCAACGGCGGGCTGAGCGGCACGTTCGACTCACTGACAGGCGACCCGGGATTCACAGTTTCATATCCCGGCAACACCGTCGTGCTGAACTACGTCGGGCTCGACCCGTGCCCGGGCGACCTGAATGGCGATGGCGTCGTCGGCGCTGCGGACATCGCGGAACTGCTCTCTTATTGGGGCGGCCCAAGCATCGCGGACATCAACGGTGACGGCGACACAAACGCCCTTGACCTGGCGATCCTGCTGGGATTCTGGGGGCCGTGCGCCTGAGTGACAACATTCATCATCACTCCTCATCTGAAGGCCTTCGCTCAGCGAGCGGAGGCCTTCTTTTCGTCGCGTTATGCGAGGTCGAAGAGGAGCGCCTGAGCGTCGGCTGTGGCGGTGAGTTCGAGCGCCTCGCCGCCCGGGATCGAGAGCGCGTCTCCGGATTCGAGGTTGACTCGGTTCCAGCGTGCGGCGCCGGTCGCCAGATGGAGATAGGCGAACCGATGAGACTGGACATTTACTTCGACGGAGTCGCCTCGCTGAAGATCGATGACGCTCACGACCGCATCCTGGTGGATGCGCAGCGATTCGCCTCGTCCGTCAGGACTCGCGATCACCTGCCACGCGCCCTGTCGATTCTTCTCATCGAAATGACGCTGCTCATACGAGGGCGTCAGATCGCGCTTCGCGGGATCGATCCAGATCTGGAGCATGTGCGCGGATTCCGTCTTGGAGGGGTTCATCTCGCTGTGGCGAATGCCGCTGCCTGCCGTCATGACCTGTGCGTCGCCCGGGCGGATGACGCCGGCGTGTCCTTCGCTGTCCGCGTGAGCGATGGCGCCACCGAGCATCCAGGAGATGATCTCCATGTTGTCGTGGGCGTGCTCACCGAATCCGGTGTCTGGCGCAACGACGTCCTCATTGAGCACGCGGAGCATGCGATAGGACATGCGATGTGGATCCGAGTATCTGCCGAAAGAAAACGAGTGGCGCGCGTCCAGCCAGCGGAGCTTTGTCCTGCCGCGATTGGCGCCCCTGCGAACTTCGATCGGATCGGTCGTCGTAGTCATCTCATTCTCCTTCCCTCGAGGGAGCTATTCTAGTCCTCAACTCTGATGAGCAAGACACGCCCACGAATCCTGTTTCTTTGCACCGGCAATTCCTGCCGCAGCCAGATGGCCGAGGGCTGGGCGCGTCATCTCTTCGGCTCTGAGATCGACGCCTGCAGCGCGGGAACGGCGCCGCAGGAGTTGAATACTCGAGCAGTCGAAGTCATGAGCGAGGCTGGAGTCGACATCAGCGGACATGCAAGCAAGATGATCGATGCGTGCGATCCGCCATCGCTTGATCTCGTCGTCACCGTCTGCGGTCATGCCCGGGAGCAATGCCCGGTCTTTCAAGGCGACGCTCGCGTGATTCATCGCGGCTTCGACGATCCCCCCGCGCTGGCGGCTGACGCCGAGACCAATGAAGACGCGCTTGCCATCTTTCGGCGCGTGCGGGATGAGATCCGCGACGCCATGGCGGAGATCGTGTCGCACGTCGGAGTCACTGGAAGCGCCGAGCGAGGGTCCTGAATCAGCGCGCCCTTCGTTCGAAGGTGTAGTGAGAGACAATCCACTCATCGCCACCTCGAAAGCCCCAGAGTTCTTCGCACGCCATGAAGAAGACGCGCCAGCGACGAAGCCACATCGGCGCCTGGTCGCCATACGCGTCCTCGAGCACCGTCAGCGCACGCGTCCGGTTGGCGTCGAGATTCTCGAGCCACGCGCGCGCGGTCTTCGCGTAGTGATTGCCGTCGACTCGCCAATGGCCATCAAGCGTCAGATCGTCCGTGAAGTGGAGCAGCAGGTCGTCCGACGGCATCGTTCCGCCCGTGAAGAAATAGCGGCCGATCCAATCGTCTGACTCGAAGGAATACGCGATGCGCGTGTGCGAGAAGATGTGCACGAAGAGGCGTCCGTCGGGCCGAAGCCAGCTTGCGATGCGATTGAGCAGCGTTCGATAGTTCTTGACGTGCTCAAACATCTCGACGGACATGACTCGATCGAATGTCGCATCGGGCTCGAAAGCGTTGACGTCCTTCGTGAGCACCTTCGGCGCACGGACGCCGCGGCGCTGGGCTTCGGCGAGGATGAACTCGCGTTGCTGGCTCGAGTTGGACATCGCCGTGATGTTGGCTTTCGGATAGTGCTCGGCCATCCAGAGCGTGAGTGATCCCCAGCCGCAGCCAAGTTCGAGAATGTCCATGCCGTCCTGCAGCCCCGCGCGCTCGCACGTGAGACGGAGCATGGCTTCCTCAGCCTCTGCGAGCGTCGCGACACCTGCCGGCCAGTAGGCGCCGCTGTATTTGAGCCGCGGACCGAGGCAGAGCCGGAAGAAGTCGGGCGGCAGTTCGTAGTGCTGCTCGTTCGCCTCCTGGGTATGGATTGCGACAGGAGACTCCTCCAGCGCCGCCACGAGCGCGCGGAATCGCTCTGAGCGCTCGTCGATCGTGCCACGTTCTTCCTGTGCGACGCGAAGCGCAAGACGTCGTCTGATGCCGGCGCGCATAAGCATGTCCGGGATCAGACCGCGATCGAGCAGCGACTCATACCAGGCGATGGGCTTCGATTCGCGCGTGGTGGACGGCGCATCGAGGGCAATTGCGGAATTCATGGTGTCTCTCCGAGAGTCGGCGCCTTCACTCGCTTCGGTGGGGGCGAGGAGAATGCGCTCGTCGTCATTCGATATTGAGGGTCGGCGTCGCCGGAAAACTGATGGCCAGCACCGGCGCCGGACGCGATCCAGATGGCCTGTTGATCCGGGGAGAGCGTCATGCGTGGCGCCTCCATGCCGATCGCGCCAATAATGCGACTGCACGATATTCCTGGAGCCTCACCATGCGCCGCACTCGCCTTCTCTCAACGCTCTCTCTCATTGGCGTTCTCGCACTCGTCGTGTTGATCGTCCTGTCATCACTGGAAATGTCTCTGGCCGATGGGATGCAGAGCATTCTGAGCACACGCTGGGGCGTGACGACGCTCGTCGATCTGTATCTCGGCCTCTTCGTGTTCGCAGGCTGGATCGCGTATCGCGAGCGCAGCGCAGCGCGAGCGGCGCCGTGGATTCTCGGGTTGATGCTGCTGGGAAACTTCACGACGCTTGTGTACCTTCTGTTTGCGTGCCTCCGGGCGAACTCGGTCGAGGACCTGCTTCGACCGGCACGGGCATGACTCGTGAGGCGAACATCATCCAGATTGGGAGGATGACGGCGTACTGCATGGCGACCCATCCGAGGCTTCGCAGCAAGGATTCGCTGAGCTCAATGGCGCCGATTCGCGAGCCGATGAAGTACGCCATCGGGCCGCCGAACAGACCGAAGAGGATTGCGACTGCGGGTTTGCGCCACGCCCACGAGAGGCTCGGGCGCAGAGTCGTGCCGAAGTTGATCCACAATCCGAGGAAGAGAATGAAGAACTCCAGCGACATGGCGCCGCGATAGGAGAAGATCCCGAGCGCGACCGCCAGCCTGTCCGCGCCGAGACCAACGATCGCTCCGACGACCATGACGAGCGCCTCACGCCCGGGAAGGGGCGAGAGTCGCAGCTGCAGCGCAGCGCTGCACGCCACCAGGACCGGCGCGATCCACCACCACGATCGCCCCGCGGCGAACATGGAGAGCGTCCAGAGCGTGTTGAACGCCAGGACGTTGATCACGATGGGCACGAAACGACTCATGTCGCGCTCGTCGCCCTTTCTCCTACTGGCCCAAGGTCCGACTGCGGCTTCGTCAGGAGGAGCTGCACGTCGCCGACATGCCGTGCGCGGAAAGCGCCTTCGCAATACGCGAAATAGTACGTCCACATGCGGATGAAGCGATCGTCAAATCCCATCGCTTGGACCTCGTCGAGACGCGCCTGGAACGCCTCGTCCCAGAGCCTGAGCGTCGTCACATAGTGTGGCCCGATGTCCTCCATGTGCCATGTCCGAAGATCCGAACTCCGTCGAATCGCGTCGAGCATCGACGCAACCGAAGGAAGGCAGCTTCCCGGGAAGATGTACTTCTTGAGAAAATCCCGTCGGCGCGCTGCGCGCTTGAAGAACTGGTCCCGAATGACGATGGCCTGAATCAGCGCGGCGCCCTGCGGCTTGAGCAACCGGGAACACGCGTTGAAGTACGTGTCATAGTTCTCCGCGCCGACCGCTTCGATCATCTCGATACTGACGAGCTTGTCGTAGAGCCCCTCGAGATCCCGGTAGTCGCGTTTCAGGACCTCGATGCGCTCATCGAGACCAGCCTCCCGCACGCGCCGTGTCGTCTCAGAATGCTGCTCATCCGAGATCGTTGTGGTCGTGACGCGACATCCGTATCGGGATGCGGCGTGAATCGCCATCGCCCCCCAACCGGAACCGATCTCGAGCAGGTGATCCGAGGGCTGAAGATCCAGCTTGCGGCAGACGCGATCGATCTTCTCGATCTGCGCCTCTTCGAGCGTCGTGGCCCCGTTCTCGAAGATGCCGGACGAGTACGTCATCGTTCGATCGAGAAAGAGGCGGAAGAAGTCGTTGCCCAGGTCGTAATGAGCCACGATGTTCTGCCGACTGCCACGACGTGTGTTGCGTTCGAGCCAGTAGGCGACGCGAGACAGTGGAGTAAGAACGCGAGCGAGCGGACCCTCGAGTGAATCCAACGCCGTGAGATTCCGAGTGATCACCTCGATCAGCCCGGCGAGATCATCGGTTCCCCACTCGCCGCGAATGTACGACTCGGAAATGCCAACGCCTCCCCCAAAGGCGGCGGCTCCATAGAAAGACGGATCGTTGACGCGCAGAGTCACGCCAGGACGGTCACCGCCCGCAGACGGCGAGCGCACCACCTCGCCGGTGGCCGCATCGTGAACGGTGATAGCTCCGATCGAAACGCGGCGCACCGCGCGCTCGACGATCGACTTGCCGATGCGATCCAGCACGCGTGGACGCGGGGAATCTGCTGCGGCGGGGCGGGAGCGAACCGAGGCGCCGATGAAGGATGTCTTGCCGGAGGATCCGAGAGAGCTCATGCATGCCTTCCTTTGGGCATTGGTGTCGACGCAGATCCCGACTTGGGATGCGAATGCACCGTCGCGCGTTTCAGCCAAAGGCGAAGCGCTTCGAAGTGAATACGCGCGATGACGCGCAGTGTCATGAATGGGAACCGAACGAGCAGCATTCGTAAGCGCCCAGCAGTCATTGGCCGGCGCGTCATCTGAAGCGTCGCGTCGAAGACCTTCGACTGCCCGGTTTGATCACGGAGGTTCATATGAACGAAGAGCGATTCCCCTGGATCGCTGAAGCTCCAGTCGTAGTCGATCTCCATCGGAAGAAATGGCGATACATGGAAGTCTTTGTCGAATCGCCACCGATGCACGCACTGCTCGACTCCCGCAGGACTGGCGTCGGCGAGGCGGAGCGCATAAGCATGGCGCTCACCCCAGGGCGTATTCGTGATCTCGGAGACGATGGTCTCGAGCCCCCCATCACGATCGAAGCAGTAGTAGAAGGTCACCGGATTGAAGATGTAGCCGTAGTAGCGGAGGTGCGTGAGCATGCGGATCGGCCCTTCAGGCCGGTGGCCTGTCTGCTCTTCCGCGCATTGCCGAACACTCTCATGGAGGCTCAGATCGCCGCGAGTGAGGTAGTCCTCGCGCCGAAATCGGGCCGGGCGCCATCGGGAGCGACTCCAGAAGCGCGTCAGACCCAGCACCCGGTCGATCTCTTCGAGATCGAGATAGACCATGAAAAGCGGAAACGTGAAGGCATGTTTCGGCGCCGCACGCCGATGACGCACGTTCCCAACATAAATGGCGCTCTGGAACGTCACAGCTTCGCCCCAAACTCTTCGCACACGCGAAGGGCGCTGACGACGCCGTCCTCATGGAATCCGTTGCCCCAGTAGGCCCCGCAAAAGTGCGTCCGGCGATCGAGATTGCTGATCTCACCCCAGCGCGTGCGGGCGCGATCGCCCTCGAGCGTGTACACCGGGTGGTGGTACGTGTAGCGATCGATCACCTTCGATGGATCGACGACCTCTGCGTCATTGAGCGTGACGCAGAGCGGCGAAGTCGTCTCCAAGCGCTGCAGGATCGACATGTTGTACGTCACTGCCACAGGCCGATTCGGGTCGTCGGCGAGCCGGTAGTTCCATCCTGCCCAGCATCGCTTGCGCTTCGGAAGCAAACTCGCGTCGGTATGGAGGAGTGTGTCATTCTCCTGGTACGGCATGGCCCCGAGGATGGCCATTTCATCCTCGCTGGCATCCGCGATTGCCGCGAGCGCCTCGTCAGAGTGACACGCCAGGATCACGTGATCGAATGTGTCGACGCCGGAGATCGATGTGATTTCGACACCGCCTGGCGACCGTGCGATCCTCGTCACGCCTGACTGCGTCCGAGCACATGAGTCGATGACCTCGCGCATTGCGTCGATGTACGCGCTGGAGCCCCCGGAGATCGTCCGCCACTGGGGGCGTTCCCGGAGATCGAGCATGCCGTGGTTGTCGAAGAAGCGGAGGAGGAATCGCGCTGGGAACTCCATCAGCGTGCTTTGCGGCGCCGACCAGATCGCCGACGCCATCGGCACGAGGTAATCGTCAAGCAGACCACGAGAGAAAGCGCCGGACTCGTAGAGATCTCTTATCGTCGTGGTTTCACCGGCGTTGGCGAGGAGGCGCTTGCCGTCACGGCCGAGGCGCATCACGCCGCGCACGACGCGCCACCAGCGCGGTCGGAGAAGGTTGGACACCGGCCCGACGACGCCCGCAAGTGAAGCGCCGCCATACTCGAATCCGGTCGATTCATCGCGCACGCTGAATGACATCGTGGTCGGCTGAGATGAGACACCGAGCCGGTCAATCAGCCTGCTGAAGTTTGGGTAGTTGCGCTCGTTGAATACGATGAAGCCGGTGTCAACGTGAATCGAACGCCCTTCACGGCGCACCTCGACGGTGTTGGTGTGGCCTCCCAGACGCGTCTGCTTCTCGAAGAGCGTGACATCGTGCGCGGCTGCGAGCAGATACGCGCACACCAGGCCACTGACGCCGGCGCCGACGATGGCGATTCTCATTCGTCAGCGCTCCGGCGCTGCGCTTCCGCCTTTCGATAGACGGACTCCGGCACCGGACGGAGGTCCCAGACGAGACCCGTCCAGGAGAGTGCGCAAAGCACCCAGTATGCGGGATCGAACTCCCACCAGTAGAAACCCTGGCGCACGGTTCCCGGATGATGATGGTGATTATTGTGCCACCCCTCACCGAGCGTGATCAGCGCAAGGAACCAGTTGTTGCGGCTGTCATCGTCCGTCTTGAATCTCTGAGAGCCGAACGTGTGCGCCAGCGAGTTGATCGTGAATGTCGCGTGATAGAGCACGGTCGTCGAGATGGCAAATCCCCAGACGATCATCTGGCCGGGGCCTGTACCAAGCGCCGGCGCCCATGCCTGCAGCGCCACGCCGAGCAGCGCCATCAGTCCGACCAGCAGCGCCGGTCCGATGAGGTGCCAGCGTTCCAGCCACATGAGTTCGGGATACTTCCGCCAATCGGGAATCGCCTTCCAGTTCGTTGCGCGACCCTTCTCGGTCAGGAACCAGCCGGTGTGACTCCAAAGCACGCCCCGCCATCGCGGCGAGTGCGGATCCGGGTGATCGTCGGAATGACGATGATGCTCCCGATGGTGGGCGGCCCACCACAGGGGTCCGCGCTGCGCCGACATCGTTCCCACGAGCGCGAAGATGAACTGCGCCGCACGCGAGGTCTTGAATGTGCGATGGGAGAAATAGCGGTGATAGAACGCCGTGATGACGAACATGCGGATCCAGTACATCGCGACGGCCACGCCGACGGCCGCCCAGCTCCAGCCGGTCCAGATGACGCCAAGGCACATGAGATGGATGCTGACGACGGGGAGACAGTCGCGGATGCGGATTTTCCGATGGTCGAGGTTGTGCCACGACCCGGGAACAGCCGTCGCTGGCTCAGCTCGGCTCTCCATTCCCATCTGTCCCATCCTGGGTCTCCCCGCAGGTGATGCCATCAGTGGATCGCCCTCCGACTCGAAGATACCGGATCTTCGTGGGCGCTTTTCGTCCGGTGGATTTCGCCGTGGATCACTCGCGGATTCACGCGGGCGGGAATTCGCGGAATCCGGGGTCCTGCGGCTCAACCTGCCGTTGAATGCACTATTTCGGCGCTCGATCCATCAGTTTCAAGCGTCGGCGCCGACGAGATCGTTCGTGAGATCGGACGAGGCGGCATGGGGGTTGTCTATCTCGGCCGCGACACGAATCTGGATCGTGACGTCGCGATAAAGGCCCTCCCGGAGCTGCTCAGCGCGGATCCCGATCGCCTTGCCCTCGGCCCCCTATCGGCTGGCGTCATTCAGTCGTCGAACGACGGCCGCGACCTCCATCGCCTTCCTCGCCGAGTATCCCTTGTCGTCAAACCACACGATCGCGCCCTCGGCGTCGAGGACGATCACGCGAGCGAGCCTGCCGTTTTCCGTGCCGGTCAGTCGCGCGATCGGCGTGGCGCCCGCGCCATAGAGCGTGACCACCGAGCCCCAGTCCTCTTCGGGGATGCCCGACCGCATGCCGTCGTCGATCCAGCTGGACGCGAGCGTTGGCATGAGCCCCGGAATCGTCGGGACTTCGACGATCTGAGCGTCGACCTCCGCCTGAATCAGGCCCATGAACCAGCGATCGATGTCGAACTGCGTCGCCTGCTTGTAACCGACAAGAACAACCGCCGGTCGCCCTGACAACGCCGCCGGAAGCTCCGTCCGCTCCTTCTCGAGGGATTGTCCGACGACTTCCGGGAAAGCCTCGCCGGTCGGATTGCGATTCTCATGGGTCGTCGCGCAGCCGCGCAGCGATACGGCCACCGCTGCGAAGACGACCAGCGCCATTGACGGAACTGCGACCTTCCACCGACGCCTGGTTCTCGGTTTCGAGTTCAAGGTGAATTCCCCCAGTTCGGACCAACTCGATTCGGCCTCGTCATGGCCATGGATTCATCGGTGGGCTCACAACCCGCGGCTACTTGCGGATGTGAAACACGTATCGCCGCCGCTCACCGATAAACCCCTCGCCGCCCTGGGCCATCGCGCTGCGCGTGAAGATGATCTCGGCCGTGCCGGGGCGTCGTGCGACAAAACGCGCCACCCACTCCTGCGCATCTGATCCTTCGATCGGTTCAAGCCGCGGACGAACGGTGATGGGCAGTTTGAGCGAGTCGAATTTCGTGAGGCGCCATTCCTGCGCCGTCATGGTCGCGGGCAGGCGCACGACGACCTGGCTGTCCACGCGAATGGTCTGAGAACTCCCGGCTCGCGCATCGATCGTGCCGGACGCGGGAATCGCACAACCGGCCGACGCCGCCAGCAGCAGGATGCACATCAACCTCGTCAGACTCTCAAGTGTTCTCATTCGAGTATCTACCCGTTCGAGGAGATTACCGATCGCTGCGCCGCAGCGGTCGCGCCGATATGGCGCGTCTTCCGAGTTCATGATAACGCGGGCCACATCTGGCATACTGCCTTCATGACCCGCCCTCGTCTCTCGGCGTCGGAAAGGCGATCCAGACAGGGGCATCAGATCGAGCACCATACGGCGATACGCGACTCGGGATTTGAACGATGAGAATCAAAATGCACCGTTGCAGCAAGATTGATCCGACGGCGTGCTCGCGATTCGCTGGGATCGTCGCGAGCATCGCGATGCTTCTCATGGTCGTCGTCACGGGCTGCGCGAAGACGCGGGGACCGGAGCTCGTGGTCAACTCGCACGTTGAGTACAACAAGGCCGTCAGCCAGGTGCTGAAGGAGGAGTTGCTCCTGAACATCGTGCGCAGGCGTTATCTCGAAGCGCCGCAGTTTCTGAACGTCTCGAGCATCAGCACGAATCTCTCGACGACGACGTCACTCGCCGTGGGCTCGTCGATCGTCGACATCGGAGATGGCAACACCCTGAGTTCGAGTGTGGACGGGAGCTTGAGCTTCTCTGACTCACCCACGGTCACCATTACACCGAGACAGGGCGAGGACATCGCGAAGCAGCTCCATGAGCCGCTCCGGGTCTCCACGATCGCCGACCTGATCTCCGCCGGGTACGACGTGAACTCGACATTCGACATGCTCGCAGAGGGCGTCAACAACCTGCGCGGCCCGAACCTGCGCTACGATCGATTTCGTCCGGGGTCGCCTGAATGGCGCGAGATGATCGACCTTCTCGAAGAGCTCCATCGGAGCGGCGATGTCATCATCCATCGATTCCGATGGAATGATCCGTACAACGACTACGCGTATCCCGCTGAAGAGATTTCTCCGCAGATGTGGATCACCACGCTCTCAACCGGTGAGCGCCGCTGGAAGAGCTACGACGGCGGCAAGACGTTCTACTTCACAACGCATGAGATGGCGCCCGCAGTCTGGCTGGACCCCGAAGTCCGCGAGTCCCCGGAAGGCGTTCGACTAATCGAATTACTCAATATCCAATCGGATGTTCAGAAACGGATCTGGTTGATGGAGCCGGCGCGCGTGGCGTCGGGGCAGGATCTCGAGGATCGACCTGACGATCCTCGTCCGACGCTGAAAGTGCGTATGCGATCGCTGTACGACGTCCTCAACTTCTACTCCTATGGCGTGCAGGTGCCCGCCGAGGATGAGGCCGAAGGCCGAGCAACCGATCTCCGGTCGTTTCGGGAGGCTGTAGAGAGGGGCGAGGTCCAGGACTACTCGACGAACATCGCCATCCGATTCAGCCGAACGCCACCCGGCAGCGCCTTCCATCAGGTGCGCTACCGGGGTCTCTGGTTCTACATCGACGACCGGGATCTTGAATCGAAAGCGGGTTTCAACGCCCTTTACGACGTCTGGCAACTCTCAGTCAAGGCGCCCGAATCGAGCTCTGAGCCTGTCACGACCATCCAGGTGAACTAGGCGAACCCCATCAGCTCGAAACGGATGATCAGGAATCCGGCGAGCGCGAGAATGATGTTCGCGAGCGCGTAGGCGCCGGTGTAGCCCAGCGCGGGCGCCGTGCTCTTCGCTTCGTCGCAGACGATTCGCATCGCGGCCGTGCTGGTCATAGCGCCGGTGATGCCGCCGAACAGCAGCGCGAGATTCATCCGGAAGAGCAGCCGTCCGGCGAGAACGCCGACGATGACGGGGACAACCGTGATCGCGGTCCCGACCAGCAACAGGGGCGCTCCTGCCTCGCGCAGCGTCTGGATGATCGACTCCCCGGCGGCCAGGCCGACGCCGGCCATGAAGAGCAACAAACCCATCTCCATGATGAACCAGCGCGCTCCTGATGGCACGCGCCCGAATGCAGGCCGGACGGACCGGAGGAAACCGAAGAGAATCCCCGTGAGGAGCACGCCACCGGACAGGCCCAGGCTCAGAGGCACGCCGCCGACTGTGATGCTGATGGCGCCGATGGCGACGCCCAGCGCTGCGCCGAGCAGCAGCACGAAGAGGTCAGTCTCTGCGATATCCCGCTCGAGATGGCCGAGTCGATGCCCCAGGCGAACGAGGAACGGCTCTGGCGCCGTGACCGAAAGAACGTCTCCATAGCGGAGCTTCAGGTCGGGCCCCGGCTCGAGATCGATCCCGGATCTCCGGACTCTCGTCGGAAGGCAGCCGTAGTCCGTCGCGATGCCGAGCTCGTTGATCGACTTGTTCGCGGCGTCTTTCCGGAGGAGCACGATCAGCGCGCTCTCCGCCTGAACATCGAGCATCTCCGGATCGGCGAGCTCGACGCCGATGTCATCGCCCATCGCCTGGAGGCGAGGCAGAAGTCCGACGATCGTGACACAGTCGTCGCTCTCGATTACGCGGTTTCGGTCCTGAGGGTCGAGGAACTCGCCATTCCGTCGCAGCCTGACGAGGGTCGCGTCGTCGGGCACCAACTTCTCGCCCTCGCGCAGCGTCTTGCCGACGAAGATCGAGTCTTCGCTCAGACGGAAGGCGCGCATGCCCACATTCGGCTTGGCGGCGCCTGGACTCTTCCCTGACTCCTCGCTGATCTCGCTCGCGGCCGCCGCCAAGTCCATCGAGAGGGCTCGCGGAAGCAACTTGATGATCAGGATGAGCCCAACGAGTCCGACGAGATAGGTGATGGCGTAGCCCGCCGTAATATTGGCGACGATCTCATCTGCAGACAGCCCCTCTGGGATGGTGGCCTGACCTCCCTGAACTGCATCCTGCGCGGCCGCGAGCGTGGGCGTCGTTGTCATGCCTCCGGCCAGGGCGCCGGCGACGGCTCCCGGCGGAAGAGAGATCACCTTGCCAAGAAAGAGCGCGGTGATGAATCCCGCGGCCGCGATGAGCAGCGAGAGCAGCACATACTTCAGCCCATCCTGTCGAAGCACGGTGAACACGCGAGGCCCCGCCTCGAAGCCCACGACATACATGAAGAGCGCGAAGCCGAGTGTCTGGAGAAGCTGATCCCCAGTAAACCCAAAGTGGCCGAATACCAGCGCGATAAACAGAACGCCGGTCACCGAACCGAGTTGGAAGCCAAGGATCCGAATGCGCCCGATGCCTGCGCCGAGTGCAAGCACGAGCAGCACGACGATGACCGGCTGGGCTTCGAGAAACTCCCGAATGGCGTTCATCAAACAGCTCCCAGATTCGATGCTCAGCGGCAGGGGATATCAACGGCGTCCAACGATGATCGAACGTCGGAGCGCGGGTCCATCGTAACGCGCAATCTGGCGTGTGCGGACGCCTCGAGACTCAAGCGCTCATCAGGGAAACTGATCCGGCGCAGGAGACCACGCGACGGGCCCTTCTTTCACGCGCGACTTCCGCGCGGAAGCGGCTGGCACTTCGGGCACGCGTGAATAGTCCTGCCGCCGAGATCCCATGAGCGAATTCGGGATGCGCAACGAGGGCACGACTCCTTGCCGTAGATGTGCATGCGCTCAGCGCCCGTCAGGCGACTGGGCGTCTTCCCGAACGCCTTCGCGTCAGTCGTGATGATCCTGTTGTAGCGCACGCCGACTTTCATCATGGTCAGGAGCGAATCCCAGAGCGCATCGAACTCATCGTCGTTCAGTGAGTCGCCACGGCGCTCCGGATGGACGCCCGTGAGGAACATCGCCTCGGCGCGGAAGATGTTCCCGACGCCTGCGATGACGGACTGGTCGAGCAGGAGCCGCCCAATTGCTCCGCGCGACTTGCGTATGCGCGTGCGTGCGGCCTCTGGATCAGCGTCCTTCCTGAGAGGATCCTGGCCGAGCCGGGCCACGATTCGATCGCGGCCGCCTGTGTCCATCACCTCGCAAGCCGTGGGCCCGTTCAGATCGAACGCGAGCGCATCGCCGACGGCCCGCACGCGCACCGCCCCGCGCGGATCAGGCGCCGGAAGTCGATGCCGCCTGAACTTGCCATAAAGACCCAGATGCACATGCAGGATTCGTTCCCCATCGAAGCCGTAGAAGAGGTGCTTCCCGAACGCCTCGACGCGCTGGAGATTCCGGCCGTTGATCCGTCGAGCGCCGGAGCTGAATCGCCCCTGCGGCGACGTGACGCGCAGTCGCTGGCCGACGAAGTCTCTCGTGTGATCCCGTGCGAGACGATGGATGGTGTGCCCCTCAGGCATGCAAAGCAGCTCCTGTGGTGAGATTCGAAGAGGCGCCGTGCTACTCAAGCGCGGACTGGAGTTCCGGAAGAAGCACGAGCGGCACGCGGCGGATGTCATCATCGACTACGTAGACGAGATCTTCGCCGTCTGGCGAGATCACGGCGCTCCAACCATACGGGAGCGGCAGTCGAATGGGGACACCCCAAGAGTCATCGACTCGGCTCGAGAAGAACACACCGGAACGCGAGGGCGATTCGTCGAATGAACGCGTGAAGAGAAGGACGCGCTCGGTGGCGTCAGTCCAAGGAGCGAACTCGACCGCGTCCGGAGTCGAGATCGGCGCATTCAGAATCATCTCGCCGTCGGGTGCTCCATCGTCATCGATCTCGCAGCGATAGAGGTCACCGTCGCGATGAAAATACAAGGCGCCGCTGTCGAGGAGACGGAAGTAGCTCCCTGTGAATCCCGATCGCTGTGTCAGATCGACGGGCGTCGCCCAGGTGTCGCCCTCAGACGATGTGACGAATACGCGGCCCCCGGAAGGTCCATCATCCCTCTTGCAGAAGATGAGCTGCTTGCCATCCGGCCTGATCGCGGCGTTGTAGAGATCGTCTCCGAATGGCAGCGCCTCCGGCTCACGCCAGACGCCATCGATTCGCTGCGAGACCTGCAGTGTCTGGCGAGTCCAGTCCTCCGTGTAGCGCGTGAACAACATCACGTCGCCAGCGGCGGAGAATGATGGCGAGCTTTCACCGGCTGCCCGAGTCGCGATCACGCCGCGCGCCATCGGGATCGGGAGAATGCGATCGGTCGGCGTCACAGATATCATGCTCGGCAGTGGCAGCTCGCCATTGCCGTAGACGATCTCGCGCTGATCGATGCGGGCAGCGACTCCGTCGATGATGACCCGACGACTCGTCCACGCGCCGTATTCGTCCTTCGTGATGAACTGGAACTGAGTGTCGCGCTGGGCTTTCCCATCGAGACGGCGCCATGTGCGCCCGAGCTCATTGCCCGCGGCGTCGTACCGGTACGTCTCCTCGCTGTACATGCGTTGCGATCGCGGCGCGAAGTACTCCTGATAGAGGATGCGCCCGGCGTCATCGACGTATTGCCGAAGCTGCCGACGGGGCTTCTCGCCGGGATTCACGAAGAGCACGTCCTGAAAGCTGCCATCTTCGGCGTTGACGCATATCTCGGGGTATGGAAGCGCCGCGTCCTCTGACCAGTACGCAGCGCTCTCGGGAATCACCGAGTCGCCCGTGTAGAGAGCGACCCAGATCGTCTCCGGAAGCCCATCCGAGGTCGTGTCATCCCAGCGGATAATTCGACCGAGCGAATCGAAGTGCTCCGTACGCACGCCGAGGAAGTCCCCCTGCGTGTCGTCCACGATCGCAAACTTGGATACGGTCGACCTGACCATGGCCGGACTCGCTGCCTGCGCAGTCCCGATTCCGGGCAGGACGAGGGTCCCACAGAGAAACGCCGTTCGTGTGATCATGATCATCTTAGAGGGCTCTTTCGTCGGCAGGGCGCATCGAGATTCAGCGACATTCTAAGATGCGAGGTTTGTCCGACCCTCGTGCCAATTGACACGTCGAGGACCGACGCAAGATGGAGCCCTCGAGATGGCGAATCGAACTTCGAAGACCCGTCCCCGACGAACGGGGCTCAAGAACTACTGCCGCAAGCTGGCCGGCGTCACCGAGGACATCAAATGGACGGACAACTATGTCTTCAGCGTCGGCGGCAGGATGTTCGCCACCTTCAACATCGACGACGAGAAAGAGTTTGGCTTCCTTTGTGATGACGACGACTTCGACCTGCTTACTGAGGAGGTCGAGGGCGTGATCCCGGCGCCATACGCCGCACGACTTGGCTGGGTCAAGGTGACGCGCGACGCCCTGATGTCGAACGCCGAGGTCAAGGCGTACATGGCCAAGGCGCATCGGATCGCGGCGTCAAAGCTGAGCAATAAGAAGCAGCGGGAGCTTGGGATCGAACCAGGGAATGAACCTGCGTAGTCAGTGATCCTTCCCGCCGAAGTTCTTCTCTCCCGCTCGAATCGCAATCGGGAGCATGTTCCCCGCCGGCGGCAGTGAGCATGTCGAGTAGTCATTGAACGCGCACGGGGGGTTGTAGGACTTGTTGAAATCGATGATCGCGTCTCCGTTCTCATCGAACTCTCCCGAATAGACATAGCGACCGGCGCCGTAGGTCTCGCTCCCATTCGTCGTGTCGCCGAAGAGGATGAAGTAGGTGCCGTCGCCGTTGTCAATCGGACGAAGTGAGTAGTCCGCGCCATCGATCTCAAAATGCAATCGCCCTGGCGAGTCGGCCATGAAGCGCTGACCGAGCACGTTCTCGAATTCATACTGACCATCCCCCTCGGGAACGAGGCGGGCTTGGACACGCCACGACTCGCGGACGGGATATCGTTCGATCCCTGCGAACTCGCGCGGCGCGGGGTGATCTCGATCCTTCACGCGAAGGAAGAGATCGCCGCTGCGATCGATCACTTGCATCACGAGTGATCCACTGCTCAGGACCGTCGGCTCATCCGAGATGTCGGTTCCAAGTTCGATCGTCCGAACACTGACGGGCGGATCTGAGTCGTACAACTCGACATCGGCGCCCGAGTCGGCCGCGAACGTCGTGCGGCCGAAGGTCAGCGTAATCGTTCCGACACGGCTTGGCGCCGACGCCGACAGGACGATGTCGGAGCGTGGAGAAGATCCGAGCGTCTGGCGCCCCTCACGAAGCGGATGAAGTCCCACGAGCGTCAGCCAGCCCGTGTCGCTCCGAAGGCGTGACTCGCGACCTTCGTGCCATGCGTCAATTTCAGCGACATACTCGGGGCGCTGCGACGCGCATCCGGGGAGGGCCATCGTCGAGAGCAATCCGATTCCGGCGATCACCGTGCGCCATCTCTGTCGTCGTCTCATCATCTTCTCCGGGAACGCGAGCGGGGCACCTGTCGCGCCCAGACTACTCAGAGCACGGATGCGGCGCTCCTCTCAGGACGCGCCGGGGAAGCACTCGCCAAGATGATCCCGGAATCTCCGGAAGTCGTTTTCTATGTCAGGATTCTTCATGACGTCATAGCAGACGAATGTCGGCAAGGAGCTCATTCCGAAGAACCGGAAGTTCAGATGCGCCGGAAGAAAGAGATCGTCCACGCCCTTGCCCGCGAAGAACTCCTGTGACGGATCATCGAACGACTCACGCGGCGCATTGAAAGTAAGCGAGAGCATGTATTTGCGATCGGTGAGGACGCCGCCGCTTCCATACTGACGGCTTGGGTCCTTCCGCGTCCGACCGTCGCCATCGCAGAGTCGCCCGTCCATGCCGAAGGAGTAGACGAAATCCATGTATCGCTTGAAGCTCCAGGGCACGCCCATCCAGTTGACGGGTGTCTGCAGAAGAACCGCATCCGCCCATCGGTGTCGCTCGATCTCGGTGTCAATGTCGTATTCGTCCGCCATCGTCGTCAGCTGCGTCTCATAGCCAGCGCCCGTGAGATGCTCCCGGGCGATCTCGACGAGGGAGTGATTGAGTTCGCCCTTCGAGAACTCGTATTGCTCGTGGGCGTTGATGATGAACACATTCTTCATGCGGAACTCCTGGAGTCTGTCAACGACGGGTCCTCGACCGGATCGGTGCAGAGGATAGGCGCCACGCCTGAAGGGCGCCGTGACGCGCGGCGGCGCGACGGCGTCCGCCGCCGGACGAGGGTCGACAGGCTGTCCGCGTGTCAGTCGCTTGAGGGGCTCAGGGCGCCGATCCCGAATTCGCGCCGGCGCGCGTCTGCTGAAACCGTGATCTGAACACGCTCCTCTGGGTCCAGGCGGTCCACGTTCTTGAGGATCATCGCCATTCTCCGGTTCGACCGAAGACGCTCGCGATTCCGAATGAGGAAGTCCCAGTAGAACGTGTTGAATGGACATGCGTCCTCTCCTACGCGACGCATGTGATCGTATGAACAGTCCCGGCAGTAGTTCCCCATACGATGGATGTACTTCCCGCTTGCCGCATACGGCTTCGTCCCGACGACGCCTCCATCAGCATGCATCGCCATTCCGATCGTGTTCGGAGTCGTGACCCACTCCACGCCATCGGCGAACATCCCGAGGTACCAGTCGTTCACGGCGCCGGGATCGATTCCGGCGATCAGCGCGAAGTTGCCGGTCACCATCAGGCGTTGAATGTGATGTGAGTACGAGGACTCGACAACGCTCTCGAGCGCGTCGCGCATGCACATCATGTCAGTCTCGCCCGTCCAGTAGAAGTTGGGGAGCGAACCATGCTGATCCATCGCGTTGCGGCTTGCGTAGTCTGCATCCTGCGTCCAGTAGACGCCGCGAATGAACTCCCGCCAGCCGATGATCTGACGAATGAAGCCCTCGGCGGCGTTGAGCGGGGCGGCGCCCCTCTCGTAGGAGTCAACGGCCGCCTCGTACACCTCACGGGGGCGCAGCAGCTTGAGATTCAGGGAGGTCGACAGCGCCGAGTGATACAGGAGGCGCTCGTCCCTCCACATCGCGTCTTGAAAGTCGCCGAACTGTGGAAGTCGGTGCTCGATAAAATCGCGAAGAGCCGCCAGCGCCTGCCGACGCGTCACCGGCCAGTTAAATGCGTCAATGCGGCCCGGCAACGCTGGCAGCGCGCTCTCGACATCCGCGATCACTTCCTTCGTGATGGCGTCGGGTCGGAAGCACTTCGGCGACGGCGCCACCGGCGCCGCCTTGAAGCTCTTTCGGTTCTCCTTGTCATAGTTCCACTCGCCTCCCACCGGCTTGCCGTCCTCGGTCACGAGCACATTCAATCGCTTGCGCTGCTCCCGATAGAAATACTCCATCGTGAGTTCGCGTCGGCCCTTCGCCCACTCCCGAAATCGCTCCACCGAACATAGGAAATGCCGATCCTCGTGCACGCGCAGCGGAAGTTGCTCGTCTTCACACACTTCTTCGATGGCTCGCAGAGCTGACCAGGATCCAGGACGCGCGCAGCAGACTTCGCTTGGTTGAAGAACTTGGATGGCGCGCCGGATGGCGGCAGCGAAGTCAGGCGCCGCGTCATCGTCAGTGATCCGCTGGTACGAGACCTGCCAGCCGCCATTCTCGAGATCGCGAGCGAAGTGACGCATCGCAGAGAAGAAGAGCACGGTCCGTTGCACATGGCTCGGTGGATCCGTGGACGCCGCGCCGATCTCGGCCAGCATGACAACATCCTGGCCCTGTTCAAGTCCGAGCGCGTCGAGGTACTTGCGATCGAGCTGGTCCCCGAACAAGACGGCGAGTCTCCCGGCGGACTTGCTCACGCCGCCTGATTCCCGGGAAGCCCGCATCCCTCGCGCATGCGCTTCCGGTATCGCCACGCCGCGAATCGCTCGTAGAGAGCATCCACGATCTGGCGGATGATCGGCCACCCTGTCGGCGCCCAGAGCCAACCCCAGCCGACGGCGCGGTAGGCCTGCCTGAACACCTCGACACCCCGCACGAGCGAGCCGTCGGGAAGGCGACCGTAGATCTGACGCATTGCGTCGTCATATGTGATCCCGAGTTCGCCGCTCGCGAAATCGAGGGATTGGAGATCGGTCACGACAAGCCGGCCGCGCCCACGATCGAGTCGCTGAAGGAGCTTTGACTCATGGCTGCAGAGAGAGCAGCCGGCGTCAATGAAGATCTCGAAGCGGGGCATAGTCATCACAGGGTGTATTCGCTCCCGCAGAGTTCAGAGATTCGGAAGCGGAGATCCGCGGAGGCCCCTCCTCTTAATAGGAAGGGCTCTCTCCGAAACTTGAGAATGACGGACTATTCTCGGACTTCAACTCAGACGAAGGCGCATCTGCAGAGCGCCGTACGTCTCGAATCCAAGGCGGCGATACACGCTCTCGCCCATCGCAGAAGCCTGGAGTACGCCGGTGCGATATCCCCGATCGCACGCCTGCTTCAGTGGATTCGCTGTCACGCAGGCGCCGAGGCCCTTGCCACGCTCTTCGGCGACGGTTGCGACACAGTAGACGCCCGCGAAGCCCTCTCGCATGAAGACGCTGGATGTGGCGACCATCCTGCCCTCGCGAGTCAGGGCATAGTGGCGAATGCCACGATCGACGCCCTCGCGCCGGGCGGCGACAGGGCCAACCTGATCCGCGACGGAACGCGGAATCTCATAGCCAGTCGCCATCGCGTCACACCATGCCCCATCGCCTGATTCATCGACCTCGATCAGTTCACAGCCCGCAGGGATCTCCACGCTCGAAAGCCCCTCGAGATCCACGGCCATCGCCGGCTCCACCTCGACGTCGGAGAATCCGCGCGCCATGAGAATCTCGATCAGGTCGGTTCGTCCGGCTGGCAACATGACGCCGATAGGCGCAGGTGTCTCGAGCAGCGGCTCGATCGCGCGCTCGAGCGCTGCGTGATCGGCGTCGTGGCGCATCAGCGCGAAATTGGCGAATGGATGCTGATCTCCGTTGTTCAATCGCACAAATGCCGGGTCGATCGTGACGCCATCGCCGTGGAAGGTCGCACGGAAATAGTGTTCGATGTGAGATTCGATCGCGAACGCGAGATCCGCGCCCGCTTCGGCGATCGTCGGGGGAGTCGTAAATGCTGTCATGGCGTCTGCGAGCGTAGCGGAGTTCACGCTCGCGGTCGCTGGGATGTTGCGGATAATGGACTCCCGTCCGGGCGGCTCTTGTGAGGAGGGAATGAGATTGGACATCAGGATCGACGATCCCCGGGCGCCGGGGCCGATGAGCCTGCTGCGCGAGCACCTCACGGATGTGACGCGCCATTCGCCTCCGGAGAGCGTTCATGCGCTGGATGTCGAGGATCTGTGTGCCCCGGAGATCACTTTCTGGACAGCATGGCTCGATGGCGCAGTCGCCGGCTGCGGCGCACTGAAGGAACTCGATCCGAGGCACGGCGAGATCAAGTCCATGCGAACGGCGAGCGCCCACCTTCGGAAGGGAGTCGCCAGCGCGATCGTGGAGCACATCCTCGATGAGGCCGGCAGACGCGGATATGTAAGGATGAGCCTCGAGACCGGCTCCCAGGCGGCGTATGAACCGGCGAGGGCGCTCTATAAGCGGTTCGGATTCGCAGATTGCGGCGCCTTCGCCCAGTACCGGCCGGACCCCAACAGCGTTTTCATGACCTTGGCACTGGGACCTGACGGCTGATTCGTCGCAGCGCGATCGCCGGAATCTCCCTTTTTAGGTTCAAGGGCGGAAACACCCTTGACCGATACGACACGCTGTCGTACTAATACGACATCTTGTCGTACAACCGTCCACGGGAGGACTTGCTTGGCGCTCGCCAGCCTTGCCAACGCGGAATTGGCCGTCATGGAACTGCTCTGGGAGCAGGATCGACTGACAGCGCGGCAGATCCGGGAGCAGTTGTATCCGGATGGCGACAAGAGGCAGCACGGCACGGTGCAGCGCCTGCTTCAGCGGCTCGAGGAGAAGGCATTCGTCGAGCGGGATCGCGATCTTCCTGTTCATCTCTTCGCACCGCGGATCACGCGCGAAGAGTATGCGGGAAGTCAACTCGAGTCCCTGGCTGACAAGCTCACGGGCGGCTCGCTCGCGCCGCTGATCACGCACCTGATGGATCAGAAGAAGATCTCCCGCGACGAACTCGTCCGGCTTCGCCGGATTCTGAACGGGCCGACCGGATCAGGAGAAGGCGCATGACGGAGTTCCTCCTGAGCTACGGCCTGAGCGGATTGCTGACCTCCGGCGCGCTGGCGTCGATCGCCTATTGCGTCCATCGCTCAGGCAAGGCGCCCGCCCTCGTCCACATGCTCTGGGTCGTCGTGCTGCTCCAATTGTTGACGCCCCCGCTCTTTACGGCGAGCCTCATCGACCTCGCGTCGCCGTCTGTCACGACAGATCAACTCATCGCGCAGCTGCGAAGCGCCGAGATCGGAATCCAGTCGAGCGCAACCGCACACTCGATCGTCGACAACGCCGAACTCGCTGGTATGGATACAATTGCGGCCGCGTCGTCGACCCTCTCGGGGATCTCGATTCCGGTTGCGTTGATCGTGCTCTGGTCGATTGGCAGCTTCATGGTGCTCGCGCGCTCGACGCATCGCGTCCGCCAGTTCAATGCGCTTCTTGCGCGATCCTCGACGCCGGCTTCCGGGGAGATCCGCGAACTTGCGAGTCAGATCGCATCGCGACTTCGTCTCCGATCGACTCCCGATGTATGCACGACTCCCGCCCATATGTCACCGATGGTGTGGTGGCTCGGAGGGCGCATTCGAATCGTTCTTCCTGAGACGCTGCTCTCCGGCATCGACCGGAGGCAGCTCTACTGGGTGCTCGCGCATGAGCTTGCGCATGTGCGCCGGCGCGATCACGTGGTGCGCTGGATCGAGTGGCTCGCATGTGTGCTCTTCTGGTGGAATCCGGTCACCTGGTGGGCGCGCCGAAATCTGCGAATCAACGAGGAAGTCTGCTGTGATGCGATGGTGTTGCGTACATTTGGTCCGCCGCCGCGCGCGTACGCGGACGCCCTTATGTCTGTTGTCGAATACCTTTCCACGCCCGTGCTCCGCCCGCCGGCGATGGCAAGCGAGGTGAACAGCGGCGGTTTTCTTGAAAAGAGGTTCAGCATGATCATCGCATCGAAGCCGACGAGACCCAGCGCTCGATGGCTGCGTCTGGGCGTGACAGCGCTGGCGCTTGCCCTTCTTCCAGTCGGCGTGTCGATCGCCGAGGCGCGTCCCGCGGCCAACCCCATGGTCGAGGCGCTGCGGCAAGTCGCTGATTCCGGCGCTTTGTCGGACGACCAATTGCGCGATCTCTACTCGACGCTCGTCTTCGAGGGGTCCGAGCATGATCAGAAGATGAAGGAGGGCATGGACCAGGTCCAGAGGCAAATGGAGGCGGCGCTTGACGCGGGGAAGCTCACGCGCGAAGAGGCTCGGGAGAAGCTGCGTCAGATGCACGCCGAGATCGAGCGGGCGCGCGAGGTGTCGTTCCTTGTTGACGTCAAAGGCATGGCGCAAGAGGACGCGTACCTTTCAGTCGTGCGCGAAGATCTCGATGACTCGGTCTGGGAAGGCGATCTGACGCGCAAAGAGGCCAATGAGAAGCTTGCCGAGATTGAGCGTCACATGGTGTTCAAGCGCGAGTTCCACGAGCGCATCGATGCGGCCCAGGCGAAGATCGACACGGCCGTTGAGGCTGGCTCGATCACCGAAGCTGAGGGCAGAGAGCGCCTGGCGCACCACAAAAAGGCGTTGGGCGCCTATCTACGTTTGAGGGCGGCGGAAGAGCACCTGAAAGGGAAGGTCGAATCCGGCGACATAACGCAGGTGGAAGCGGAGCGGAAAATCGCTGCACTTCGAGAGCGCCTGGAGCACGCGCAGCGAGAGATCGTATGGGAGGTCGCGCGGAAGAAGATCGAAGCGGCCGTCAAGTCCGGTGACATGACGCGCGAAGAGGCGGATGAGGCGTATCACAGGCTCGAGAAGCAGCATGCCGCCCACAGCGCGTACGAGGTCTGGAGCCAGGTCAAGGAGCGGCTCTCCGAAGCGGGCGTAGCGGAGGATGAGTTGGGCGATGTTGTGGGCGCGATGAAGCGCATCATGCACTCGATGCGCGAGGAAGCCGGAGCCGCCGAACTCGATCCGCGTATCGAGGCGCATCTCGTAAGGATGGGCCTGACCGATGAGCAGATTCAGTTGGTTATCCAACTCTCCCGGCGCGTTTCGGCGAATCACTACGAGGAGCGCGCGGCCTCCGAGCGCCAGCCGAATGGCTCCGCTTACGGGCGATGATTCCGCACCTCGTTCGCGAATCACTTCGCGGGCAGCCTGAGTCGCCACCCGGACCCGGCCATCGCCGGGTCCTTTTTCGATGGCGATGGACCGATACACTGAGTCCACGAAGATCGCATCGCGTCCTGAGCATCGGGCTTCAGGTCCGGTCTGCCTCACTCGATAGTCCGGTGACAAGGGATCTCGCGTGCTTGCGTGGATGCAGGAGAATCAGGGACTTCTCTGGGCGCTGGGCGCCATGTCGATCGTCGTCTTCGTGGGCAGCCTGCTCCTGATGCCGGTGCTCATCGCGCGTATCCCCGCGGACTACTTCGCGCACGCGAAGCGGCCACGCAGTCAGATGGGTGCGCTCCATCCCGCACTGCGGCTCGCAGTTCGCATCGGAATGAACGGGCTTGGCGTTGTGCTCCTCGTCATGGGCGCGATCATGCTCTTCATTCCGGGCCAGGGCATTCTGACCATGCTCGCAGGCCTGGTTCTGATGGACTTTCCCGGAAAGTACCGCCTTGAGAGACGGCTTGTGAAGCGTCGATCGGTCCTGCGCTCACTGAACTGGATCCGAGCGCGCGCCGGACAAGACCCGCTTGTCGCGCCGCTGGCGGCGAAGAGCGCGTCCTAGCGCTCGGGGCGCATCGGCTGCGGCCGCCCATACGTCAGACTCCGCCACAACCATTCCATTGGGCCGAATCGATATCGCTCCAGCCACCATCTGCTGAGGACGATCTGCACGCCGAAGATAATCAGAGCAAGCAGCAGGCAGACTGTGGCGCCAATGCGTCCGATGAGGTTCATTCCGACGCCCATGAAGAGGAGCACGAAGAGCACGCTGTGCGTGAGGTAGTTGGTGAGCGCCATGCGACCGACTGGCGCGAGCGGCTGGATCAGCCTCCGGGCGCCGGCGCGCTGGTGCATCAGCGCAAGAACGCACAGGTATGCCAGCGATAACGCGACGATACTCGCCTCGATCGGAATCCAGAAGAGCACGAGCGCTGATGACTGGTCGGGATACCAGATGCCGAAGAACGAGACTGAGATCGCTGTGAAGAGGTTGCCGGCAAGTCCGACGACCAGCAGACCGGGCAATGCGCTCTTGAATAGTGCGACGTGCTTCGGCGCTTCCTGCAGAATCAGCTTCCTTCCGATGTAGAAGCCCAGCAGGAACTTCCAGAGGACATTGAAGTACCAGTGCAGAATGCCGTCCGGTCTCAGTGTCAGGTCGGTGTAGTCGGTGAGCTGCACGCTCCAGTTCAGCGCGATGACCTCGAGGTACTGACCGCTGGTCATGAGCGCGAGACGCGCAGCTCCTCGTGCGGCCTCGATCTCCTCGATGTCGGGCGGGTCGGAGGCGCCGAGAAGCAGGTGGAGCGCCGGCGTCAGAATCGTGAAGGTCGCGAGCCCGAGCATCCAACCAACGAGCGTTCGGTCGCTGATATTCCTGAAGAGAAGCAGCAGGAGTCCGCACAGCGCGTAGATATGAAGGATATCGCCGAACCAGAGCAGCACGGCATGCGCGACGCCGATGACGAGCAGCACGGTGAGTCTGCGACAGTAGGTGGGAATGGCACTGCTGCCGCGCTTCGTTGCGCGCGCAAGTTGCATGGCGAATCCCAAGCCGAAGAGCATCGAGAAGAGCGTGTAGAACTTGTGGTGAATGAACACCGTGGCGCCGAAGGACACGATGTCGTCGATGGGAGCTGTGGGAAACGCCGATCGCTGCTCGTAGGACACCGCGAAGTACTGCGTCGTCCAGAGCATGTTCGCGAAGAGGACGCCGAAGAGGGCGAAGCCGCGCACGATGTCGATGAGCTCATGACGTTCGGCCGGCTGCGCGGGCGCCGCCAGCGCCGGTGTCGACGGAGCATTCGTCGGCATGTGCGATTTCTCCGATACAACTCGCGCGGCGCTTCCTCGGCTCCGCGTCGCGATAGCGTACTGGGGCCGTCGCCGAGGGGCGAGATCACCTAGAAGGTTGTTCGGAAGCGAAGACTGAAGACGTGGGCGTCGTCGATGCCCAGGTCGAGCGCGGGATCGAAGATCGCTTGGTAATGCAGTGTCATATCGACACCGGGGAAAACCGGGAATCGATAGAACGTCTCAAGATGATACTCGTCACGCTCGCCAAGTGGTGAGTCGATCCAGTTGAAGGCGGCGCCGACGACGTCGTTCCTTATGTTGCCGAAGTTTGATGGGTTGTAATACAGGAAGGCCGTTGTGAGCTGGCGCTCGTAGAACGCCGAGTCATCAAAGCTGCGTCCGTACTTGACGACGGCGATCGCGTCGCCGTCATCATCCAGCTCCTGCTCGTACTTGATGAAGAAGCCCCAGCCATCGGGACCAAGCTGGCCATTGGCGGGTTCACCGTCGGACGTGCCGTCGGTGTGCCAGAACGCGAGCTTGGAGTATCCGGCGTTCTCCGTGCGAGGCGCGATCTTGTAGCCGAACTCGATCGCTTTATAGAAGTCGCCCTCGCCGATGTCGCCGAAGTCCGTGCGATCTGCGTTTGCATCGGAGACGAGCGCGAGAATCGTCATGTTCTCACTCGGGTAGATGGCACCGGCGACACCGAGACCGGAATCGGCATACCCATTTGCGAAGGTGCCGACGGAGGCGGTGGAAAGGAAAGTCGTTGCGGCCGCGATGTGCTTCGATGTGCCGAATGTCGCATCCGGCGTGATCTTCCCGATTCGATACGCCCAGCCAGCCTCCCTGCTTCCCTGCTGCCAGTAGAGATTGCGAATGATGAACGCTGGCTGGTACGCCGAGAATGTGTTGGCCGTGCCCGCGAGGCCGCCGAGGCTCTCGCCCGCGAGGTTCTCCGGCCCGATGGTGCCGTAGTCCCAGCGTCCCTGCAGATGCGCGAAGATCTGTCCCTGTGTCGGTCCGCCGACGTCGAAGATCTCCCAGTTCCCGACGAGGTCAAGATTCGTTCCCGCGGCGTAGGTGTCCGCTCCGGGAAGGGAGTCGTCGACCCACTGGAAGAGATGCACGATCGCGAGTCCGAATTCGAGGTTTGCTGCTTCTTTCAGATCCGCGCGCGCCTGGTCGGACAACTCGTGCAGTCCCCTAAGGGGTGACACAGGAAAGAGCGAGTTGACCTCGCGATTGCGCTCGACGATCGCAGGGAGGAGATTCTGCGGATCCTCAGGGTCGCTCGCGGCGGTGAACGCTCCGCGCGCACGTGGCGCCTGTTCGGCGTCAGGAGGATTCTGCTCACCTCGAGTCTCGGCCTCCTGGCTCTCTGTCTCTTCAGGCGGATCAACTGTGTTCTGAGCGAGCGCCGTGCGCCCGACGCTCAGAACGAGCGCGCACGCGATCAGACGACCGGCGCCATTCATCCACCGGCGGTTGAGTGCGCTCCGGTAGTCGGGTGCGTCGTCGCACTCACAATGTCGTGAACGGCTCCATGCCAACGTTTTTGAACCCGCATGCGACCGTGAAGATTTTGCCCGTCGTGTGCATGTTGTACCCATCGAGCAGCGACATGGCAGGGACCACCTGATCACTAACATCGTATCGAAGCTCGCGGACTATGTGCCCCCCCCCGGATTCCCGAAACGTTGCCTCTTCTTAACGCAGCCGCACGAGCTGATCACCGCGCCCGCCTCAGTCGCATCACGGGAGGAGTCGCGTCGTTCGCACGGACTGGGCTCGCTGCGCCTCGACTGTCAGCGGAAGCTCGATGTAGTCGTTGCTCCGCCAGATCGGGACCTGATCGAGCAGACGATCGCTGCCCAGCCAGCCGTCCTGGCCGCCGAGCAGGACGACCCGATTGTCATCAAGCGTGCCCATGTCGAAGAGCACGCGCGCACAGGCGCCGAAGGTGGTCGAATGCCGCGTTCCTGAGATTCGATGCGCCGACTTGTAGATCGTCGTCGTTGATCCCGGATGCGGGTAGGACTCGAAGACGTACGCGCTGCCGATCAGGGGCGCGGCGCCGATCGGGTGCGCGAGCTCCAGGCGGTGCAGCGATCCCCAGGTCCCGATCTCGGCGACTCCGGGCGAAGCGCGGCGGGCGGACTCGATAACCGGCGCCTCCGCCTCACGATCTGCGATGTCCTCGAGCACGAAGTCGTGCACATACGGCGCATTGCGGAGCGTGCCTCGGATCTTCGGGCCGTAGCGATCGGCATACAGCAGCTCGAGCAGTTCAGAGAGCATGACCTGATACGCGACAGCGCCTTCGGAATCGATCTCATAGCGGCCGTCCCAGCTCTCCAGCGCGGCGCGGATGGACTGCAGGCTCTCTTCCGTGTCGCTCGTTTCTTCGAGGATCTCCGCGAAGCGCTGCGCAGCGCGCCGTGAGGCGCCTGAAAAAGTGTCGCGCTGAATCACCGCGAGATCCTCGAGCGAGTACGTCCGATCCTCCGAGAGGAGCTCGCGCATGCGGAGCATGCGATCATTCGCATTGCCCTGGGGCACGAGCGCCGGCGACATGCGAGTCGGGACGTTGTTCGCAGAAGCGAGAAATCCCGAGTCGGGATTGAATGCGGCCGGGAGTTCGTCACTTGGCGTCCCGGGACCCCACACGAAGCGCTCGTCAGCAGGATCCACGACGCCGAGACGACTCGCCGCGGCGGCCGCGGGGATGGCTTCAATCGCAATAATCTGTCCGATGTTGCCGTCGGCGTCTCCGTAGAGCATGTTCTGCCCGCCGGTGGCATAGGTTGAGAAGGCCTCGCGGAACTCGTCCCAAGACTGCGCCGATCCAGTCCTGTGAAAGGCGCTGGACTCATCGCTTGGGTCGTGGCCGCGCCATCGGAACGCGATGTCGCCTTCGCCGAGACCTCGGAGCAGCTTCGCGTCCGTCAGCACCGGGCCATGCACTGACTCACGAATCGCGCGCCGCCTGTCAAACCAGAATCGAACCTTGATCTTCTCAGAGCGTGACTGCTTCTCCGACCAGCCGTCGTCGAGTTGATAGAGGGCGCTCGAGGATCCCTGCATGTTCGTTCCGGTCCAGGCGATCCGCTCATTGCGTCCGACGAGCACGAACGGAATGCCTGGGATCGTCAATCCAACGACAGCGCGATCGGGAGTTCGATACCCGACGACGCACCAGATATTCGGCTGCGGGAGACCCAGGTGCGGGTCGCTGGCGACGAGCGCTCCGCCGGAGACGGATCGGTCGCCGGAGACCACGAGCGCATTGCTCCCCGATCGACCGAAGTCGGTGATCACATTCAGATCATGGCGCATCTCACCGCCGAAGCTCGGAACGCCGGCGTCGCCGAATCTCCAAAGGCGCGCGACGAAATCGTCATACCCCTCCTGGTCCTTGAGCCCCGCCAGCGTGATCCAGCGTCCCCAGTTGACATCAGCGCTTGCGAGGCGACCGAAGGTGAGCACATCGCGAACGCTCCACGGCTCGCTGTAACGAAGGCCCAGGGTGCGCGCGTCCGCCGGTCTTCGTCTCACGCGCACGCGATACTCGTTGACGCCTTCTACATAGGCCTCGATCCAGTCGCGCGTGGCCGCCGGGAGCATTCGCTCCATCTCCCCCACTGCGCGATCCAGATCAAGCGCCCGGATTGCTTCATCGACATCAGCCGCGATCGGTCCGACCATCTCCGACAGCCGTCCCTGCGAGACACGTCGGAAGAGCTCCATCTGCGCGAGGCGAAGGTGCGCGTGCAGAACCCCGAGCGCGTAGGCGGCGTCGTGGTCCGAGCTCGCGTGGATCGACGGGATCAGGTGCGCATCCCACTCGACGGCGACTTCCGACTCGAGTCCCGGCCAGGAGGCGTCGAGCGCGCTCAGGCGATCGACGCCGTCGATGGAGTTCAGATCCGGGGGTCGGATAGCGCAGCTCACCATGAGCGTGCCAAGCAGCGCCGCCAGAAGGATCCCGAACGCGGATCGCACGATCAACCCGAGTGCGCGTCGGCGCCTCAGCGGCACTTCCTTGTCCCGATCATCAGCTGTCATTCCTGCTTCGCCTTTCTCAGGGATCGAGCACGCGCTCAATCGTGATTCCGCCGAGCGATCAAAGAATAGGGCGGCCACGCCAGCCGAAGAGCCCTTTCACGGATTTGCCCAACACGGCCACGCGCCTGATTGCCCACCCATGACTCCATTGAGCGCGACGGGCCATCGGTTACTCGATGATGGAGCCTGACGGTACAGTTCGGTGACGTCGGGCGCGGGCTGACTTGTGATCAGTGCACCGCAGCCAGAGACGATCTTCGTAGAGAGATGATTCATCATGATCGAGTATCGCAAGGACAATCTCGGGCAGCTGAAGACGATCGGCGCGCAGGCCCCGGACGGGATGCAGGCGTTCATGGCGTTCTCGCAGACCGCCTTCTCGGGCGGCGCGCTTGATGAGAAGACGAAGGAGCTGATCGCCGTCGCCGTCGCGATCGGGGTGAAGTGCTCCTATTGCATTGATGTCCACACGGCCAAGGCGCGCGAAGCGGGCGCCACGGACAAGGAACTTGCCGAAGCGTCGCTTGTCGCCGCAGCCATCGGCGCCGGCGCCGCCATGACACACGCGACGCACGCCTTCGTCTAGCCAACTCCGACAATCGAGTATCCTGTCCTCGAACTCGCATGTGAAGGAGACTGCAGGCCATGCACATCTACCTGCGCGACATCATGGGCTCGCCGCCCATCACGATCGACGAGGACGCCAGCGCACAGGACGCGCTCGATCGCATGCGCATGCATGAAATCCACGCGCTGCCAGTCGTCGACGATCAGCGCCGGCCGGTTGGAGTCATTGCGCTCGAGGATGCGATCGACAAGCGCGGAGACACACAGGTGCGAGGCATCATGAGCGCCCCCCCGCTCACGGTCGAGGTGTTCCAGACGATCCGCGACGCCGCGGAGGTCATGCGCGAGCGGAAAATTCATCACGTCGTCGTGACGCACCAGGAGGAAGCGGTCGGCGTCGTGAGCTCCTTCGATCTCGTCGAACTCATCTGCACGCACCGACTAGTCCCGGACAAGGACTACCGTGCTCCTGAGCTGGGCTCCTGCGACTGAATGCTGTCTTCGAGGCAAGGAGCGCGTACA
The DNA here is from genome assembly GCA_028279375.1 of Phycisphaerales bacterium. Taxonomy (GTDB): domain Bacteria; phylum Planctomycetota; class Phycisphaerae; order Phycisphaerales; family UBA1924; genus JANQNW01. The sequence goes on along the minus strand of JANQNW010000010.1, from coordinate 98,412 downwards.
CTTATGAGGATCCGATTGGCCGTTCCTGGAGCGAGGTGATGCGCGACGCGAGCGCAGTCGTCATTCGCGAGGCCGTAGAAGAAGACGCCGCCGGCGTTTGTGATGTCTTTCGGGCCGCCTACGGCAAGGCGTATTCATATCCGGAGTTTTACGAGACAGGGTTCGTCAAGCGCCTGATCCTGGGCGATGACGCCCTGATGTTCGTCGCGCTCGATCGTAATTCCGGAAAGACGCTCGGCACGGCTTCCGTGCTGCTGGAGATCGGCGCCATGTCCGATCTCACGGGCGAGTTCGGCAGGCTGGCCGTGATTCCCGACGCGCGCGGCTGCCGTATCGGGAGCATGCTGATGGATGCGCGTCTGGCTGCGGTGCGCGAGCGCTTGCATGTCGGCATCGTCGACGCCCGGATCACGCATCCGTATTCATTGCGCATCGCCCAGCGACATCGATTCACCGTCGCGGGCTTCGCTCCACTCCGTCACTTCTTCAAATATCGTGAGAGCACCTGCGTACTCGCGCAGTGGTTCAATGACGCGCTCGATCTGCGTCGAAATAATCCGCGCATCGTGCACGAGGCGTTGCCGATTGCGACGCTCTCTCTTGAGAACGCGTCGCTTCCAGTTGATGTGATCATCGACGACGACGCACAGGCGTATCCGCGTGATTCGAACTTCGCGATTGAAGAACTCTCGACGACCGGATATTCGACGCTGCTCCGCATCGAGCGCGGGCGAATCCGGAACCGCGAGGTCTTCGGCCCGATGCGCCTTCACTACGGATTTTTCAAGCTTCACCGATCGCATGCGCAGTACCTGATCGCGCGCGATGGAAAGCACGTTGCGGGCGCCATCGGGTTCATTCACGACGAACACGATCGGTCCGTGCGCATCTTCGAGTTGATTACGCCAAACGACCGGGCGGTCTATTTCTTATTCCACCAGCTCCTGTCGCGGTGCGAAGAGGAGTGGGATATCGACGTCGTCGAGGTGGACGTGCGCGCCACATCGCCACGGCTGCAGCGCACGCTGCTCGAGCTCGGATTCGTTCCGTCAGCGTATGTGCCAGCGATGGTCTTTCACGATGTCGAGCGATTCGACGTCATCCGGATGACGCGCCTGCTCGTGGCCCCCGACCTCGGCCACATGGAGTTGACACCCGAGGCGGAGGAGATGAAGGACCTCGTGATGGCGCCGTTGATCGTCCGCCAGGCGGCGCCGATCGTTCAGCGCGCACTGGCCCGTCTCGGGCTGCTTCGCGCGATGACGCCGGAGCAGGGACAGCTCCTCGCCAGCGCCTGCACGCAGCGCCGATTCCCAGCCGGGCAGGAGATCTTTCGGCGCGATGAGAAGGCGGCGGAGTTGTTGCTGATTCTCGAGGGGCGTATTGACGTGCGCGTGTCGGACAACGGCGAGGCCGTCGGCGAAGTCCTCCCAGGGGAGACCTTGGGCGAGCTCGGCCTTCTCGAACGAGGCGTCCACTCCGCGAGCGCTGTGGCGCGCACCGATGTCGAAGCGCTTGCGATCGAGCACTCCGAGCTCGACGACCTCATGCGTCGCCGGCCTGACATCGGTTTGGCGATCTATCGATACCTCTCGGACGGACTCGCGAGGAAGCTGCGAAGGGCGGATGAACGCTGATCTCGACCGACAAGCAGCACAACGCCGTCATCTCGAGCGCAGGAAAAAGAGAGTCTGAAACCCCGCCGGGCGCGACGGGCGCGGCGACCCGAGAGAATCCACGACGACGCTCGAGGCTGAGCCGAGCGATCGCGCTGTCGTAGTCTCACGAGGGGTGGGTCGGATGCAGTCCTCCTCAAGACCCACGAGAGCACATTTCGTATTGGTCGTTTCTCGCCCCAGCAAGTCCTTCGATACGATGAAGAGGGCAGGCCGGATCTCCCGAGGGCCATCGCAATGGCGACACGGATCTGCGAACCCGAGCGCCTCGGTTCACAGGCGCTGAGCGCTGTAGAGGCTGGACTCTCAGTTCGAAGTGGTCCTGCGTTCTTCGAGTCGCTTTCTCGAGTAATCGAGACATCGGCGCATACGGAGGGTGTCATCATCGCGGAATTCTGCGAGGACGCTCACTGTGCGATGCGATCGCGCATCATCTCTGTCGACGGAACTGTGCGGTCGAACTTCAACATGGGATTTCGTCGTGCTGACGTCTCCATCGGAGTTCAGACAGGTTCGGACGTCGATTTCGATCCTGGCCGTGTGTTCACGGATTCGCCGGATCGCACTCTGCTTCTGAATCGGCATTGGCGCGGCGCATGGCTGGCCGACTCGACTGAGTCACCCCTTGGGTGTCTCCTGATTGCATTTGAGAGTTCGAATCGACAGTCTGCTGAGCAGGCGATCCTGCTCCGTTTCTTCGCAGAGCGCGCCGCGGCCGAGTTGGAGCGAAAGCGACAGGAAAAAGCCCGGCGCGCGAGCGATCAGCGATACCGCACGCTCTTTGAGGCAGCCGGTGACGCGATCTTCCTCATGCGACAGACGGAAGAGGGCCCGATTTTTCTCGAGTGCAATACGCAGGCGCTTGAGCTCTTCGATCGTCGGCGAGATGAGGTGATCGGCATTTCTCCAGCGGACCCCGCGATCTCGCCACGGACCCAGGCGGACGGTCGGACATCGCGGCAGTTCGCAAACGATGTTGCGCGCGCTGCGCTCGCGGGTTCGCCGCAGAGGTTTGAATGGGACCATTTGAAACCGAATGGCGACCTCATTCACACCGAGGTCTCGCTGAATCGACTCGAACTCGATGACGCGGTCTACATCCAAGCGATTACGCGCGATATCACGGCGCGCATCGACGCCGAGCGTGGGCGGCGCACGAGTGAAGGCCGGTATCGCTCGCTCTTCGAGGCCGCGGGAGATGCGATTTTTCTCATGCAGTTACCAGAGGAAGGGCCCGTTTTCCTTGATTGCAACTCGCGAGCCTGCGAGATGTTCGAGCGAAGTCGCGATGAGATCATCGGCTCCTCGCCCGCTGACCCCAGGCTCTCGACGCCAACCCAGCCGGACGGACGCACATCCGAAGAGATGGCGGCGTCGGTCGTGCGCGAGGCCCTCGCCGGGGCCCCGCAGCGCTTCGAATGGGACCATCGACGAGCTGACGGTTCGGTTTTCCACTCGGAAGTCACTTTGAATCGCCTTGATCTGAATGACACGATCTATGTTCAGGCGATCACCCGCGATGTCACCGAGAGGAAGAAGGCGGAGATTCTCGAGCGTCTTCTCATGAGCGAACTCGATCATCGGGTTCGCAACAACCTCAGCACGATCCTCTCACTCATCACACTGACGAATGAAACGAGCGATTCTCAGGCAGAACTCGTCGAGAAACTGGCTGGCAGGGTGCATGCGGTCGCGATCGCGCAGGAGGGCCTTGCGGCGCAGAACTGGTCGGGTGTCGAGATTGGTCAGGTGGTTCAACGTGTGATGCAGCGCTTCTACGGCGCTGCGCAGGAGCGCGTCCAGATCGAGGGACCCGAAGCTCTCCTCCCCGCCGGCGTTTCCGGCCCCTTCTCGATGTGCCTGAATGAGCTTGCGACGAAAGCTGTCAAGCACGGCGTGTTGGCCCAGGAATCAGGGACGATCCGCCTCACCTGGAGTCGCCGAGACGACGATCGCCTCTGCGTTCGCTGGGTTGAAACAGGCGGTCGGCGTGCGGCATCTGAGCTTGAGGTTCAGGAAGGACGAGGCCTTGGGCTGATTCGAGGATTCGTCGAGCATCAACTTCGAGGTGAATTTCAACTTGTCGCGGACTCTGAATCGTTCGAGGTCTCGATGACGTTCCCGCTCGAGGAGCAGACCTATCAGACCGAACTCGGTCGAAAGTCGATGCCCTAGACGACTGGTGCGGAGGCGACGTCGATTCGATGTCGCCTCGGTGTCAGGCGAGTCAACTGGACCTCAGAGAATGGCGGCGAACTGCTCGTTCATATCAGACGTCGTCGGATCGCGGATCAGACCCATGGGATTCTCCCGACGAACGCGACTCTGCGGCGGTCCACATCAGCGCGTTGTAGTCGATCTCATCCGTCTCGACTCCCAATCGCCGAAGCATGTTCAATCCCTGCGCCCGGTGATGCACCTCGTGAAGCGCAAGCTGCGCGAAGATGTCGCCCGTCGTCGCGCGATAGGAGTAAGGCTCTCCCTCCCAGATCGTCGTGTAGACGCGCGGTGTATTCCAATCGGTCACGGCTTCGAGACTCGCATGCGTTTCCTTCGCCTGATGGATCCAGCGAGGCTCCAGCGCATCGAATCCCATCGCATCCGCCGTGCTTACTTCAGGATCCCGTGCCGGCTCATACGGACCTAGCGGATCGGTTCGACCTCGGACGCGCTCCATATAAGACCACTCCGCGGCCATCATGTGATGGAGCGTCCGAGCGAGTGAGCCCAGCCCGATGGGATGCTCCTCGCGATACTGAGCGTCCGAGAGCGGGCGAACCCACTCGAAGACGCGTCCGCGGGAGAGGGTGAGATACTCATAGATGCGGATCGGGTTCATTCCCTTATTGGAGAGCGCCTGAACTCACACGTCCAGCGGGCTGATTTCGGGCATCTGGGCGGCTTGACTGATGGCTGAAGGCATGTCGTGGGTCGAGGCGCCAGACGACGCCGCGAATCCAATCATGGAATGATGTCGGGCGCAACACTATCTTCCCCGCTGACAGCGCCTCCTTGGTGCGGCGCTTGAGGAGGCACGTCCATGAAGACGAATCCACCACCAGTGCACACGGCTGCCGGGACAGGAAAAACGTACCTGGGTCCGGGAGACATGTACACGTTCTTACTCACGGGCGCGCAATCCGGAGATGCATACTTTGTTGTGGAGGCGAATGTGCCGCCGGGAGGCGGACCGCCACTGCACATCCACGAGCGTGAAGACGAGACGTTCTACATTCTTGAGGGCGAGTGTTCGTTTCAGATCGGTGATTCGAAACTACGCGCATCAGCCGGGGATTTCATCTTCGCTCCGCGCGGGATTGCGCACGCCTTCACCAATGAAGGCAACTCGACGCTGCGAATGATCATGACATTCGCGCCCGCTGGCATCGAAAAGTACTTCGAAGAGGTCTTTGAGCCCGCGACCGACCCGTCGGCCACGCCGCCCCCCCTCACACAAGAACTGCTTGACCGCCTGCTGAAGGCAGCGCCGCGTTACGGGATCGAGTTCCTCCTGCCCGATCAAGCCTGACCAACTTCGAGGGCATGACAGGCACGGTCCATCTCACGATCGTCGTCGAATTGCCGCGAAGCCCGATTCGATCGAGATCGCCAAGTCCGAATTCCAAGAGCTCAGAGACGTCACGCGCAGCTTACTCCAATCGATCACGGCTTCGAGACCGGCATGAGTCTCCTTCGACTGCTGGATCCACAGGGGCTCCAGCGCATCGAATCCCATCGCATCCGCCGTGCTTCATGCAGGATCCCGCGTCGGCTCGTGTGGACCGAGCGGATCGATCCGGTCGCGCACGCGTTTCAGATATGACCACTCGGCGGCCATCATGTGATGGAGCGTCCGGGCGAAGGAGCGCAATCCATTGGGAAGATCCTGGCGATACTGAGCGTCCGAGAGTGGACGAACTCACTCGAAGACGCGCCCGCGTGAAGTCGTCAGATACTCACGGATACGGATCGGGTCCATCGCTCAACTGGAGTTTGCCCGCATTGATTCGTGCAGTGGGCCGACTCCGGAAAGCCGTCGGGCGGCGACGAGGGCCTCAGCGAAGCGTTCGACAGTCTTCGCCCTCGACGACGCGGTTTCCGCTTTCCCTCGAGAACACCAGGCTGAATCAGCCGAAACCCCACCGGCTATCTCGAATCCACGAAGTGGTCTGCCACGAAATCCAGTGGGCGTGCGGACCCGTTTCCGCGAAGTTGACAGGAAATGACGCGATCAATCGTCTGGCTCAAGCGTTGCCTTCGTGTGCATGACCACGCTCCGCTGCGTGAGGCGGCGCGTCGTGGTCCCACGCTCGCTCTTTACGTGTACGAGCCGGACGTGCTGAATGCAGTCGAACACGATCCGTCGCATCTGGTGTTTATCAATCAGTGTCTTCTCGAGGTTCGCGACCAACTTCGGGCTTCGGGATCAGATCTTCTTATCCGCCACGGGACGATGCCGGAGACGCTTGAGAAGCTGCATGGCCAACTCCGCTTCGACGCTCTGTGGAGTCATGAAGAGACTGGTCTCGCAGCGACCTTTGAGCGAGACAAGAGGGTCCGAAGGTGGAGCGACCACACAGGAGTCCGATGGACCGAGCTGCCGCAACATGGCGTTGTGCGGCCCCTGAAGTCGCGCGACGGCTGGGCAGACCGATGGCGTGCGCGTATGCAGGAGATTCCGCTCGAGGCGCCGACGCGGATAGAGCCATACCCAGACGATGTGGTCTCATCAGTCCATCGTGGAGAGATCCTCAAGCCGACCGAACTCGGTTTGCCGGAATCAGAGAAGACCGGGGCTCAGGTCGGAGGCGAATCATGCGCGGCGGCCCTTCTTGATTCCTTCCTGCATGTTCGAGGAGAGAACTATCAGAAGGACATGTCGACACCCGTCGAGGGTTGGGACAGCTGCAGTCGGCTCAGTGCGCACTTCGCCTATGGCTCAATTTCGATCCGCACCGCACATCACGCTGCGCTCACGAGAGCGACTGAACTCAAAGGCGACCCCACTGCGAAATCCTGGCGAGCCTCGATCGCGAGTTTCCAGAAGCGTCTCCGCTGGCACTGCCATTTCATGCAGAAGTTGGAGGACGAGCCGGAGATTGAGTTCCGGAACTTCAGCCGCGCCTTCGACGGTCTCCGTGAGGAGGATCTAAGTCGCTGGACTGAGGAGGATCACGCGCAGTTCATCGCCTGGCAGAACGGCTTGACCGGATACCCCCTCGTCGACGCGTGCATGCGCTGTCTGAAGCGCACCGGCTGGATCAACTTCCGAATGAGATCCATGCTGGTGAGCTTCGCCGCTTATCACCTGTGGCTCCACTGGAGGCCAGTTGCAGAGCATCTCGCCCAACAGTTCCTCGATTTCGAACCAGGGATTCACTACTCGCAATGTCAGATGCAATCCGGGATGACCGGAATCAACGCAGTTCGAATCTACTCGCCGAGCAAGCAGGTCATCGATCAGGATCCGACGGGGTTGTTCATACGACGCTGGGTCCCCGAGCTTCGGGATGTGCCGGACGAACATCTTCCAAATCCGGAGTTGATGCCTGCGCTCACGCAGAGAATGGCGAACTGCGGCATCGGGGCCGACTATCCGGCGCCCATCGTGGATCATGCCATCGCGTATCGCGAGGCGAGGGCGAAGATCCACGAGGCTCGCAGCAAACCTGAAGCGCGCGAGGAAGCCGCGCGGGTGTACGAGAAGCACGGCTCGCGACGACGACCTTCGCGGAGCCGCTCGAAACGCTGATCCTCGCAACGAGAGCGCCGCCTGTGCGTCGGGCGCCCAGGCCACAACGAGAATGAGATGCCAGGACTCGGCTAAGCCGACTCCTCCCAAAATGTCTCTGTCTCCGTCCACAGCCGCTCGAGCCGATCAATGCGTTCGCGCGCCTTTGATCCGATCTGGCTTACCACCTCGAAGACGAGTAGCTCTGCCGCCAGCACCGACGGCAACGAACTGTCGAACGGCCCGACCGCAGGAACGCGCAGCTCGCACCACGTCTCCGTCATCGACGCGAGCGGTGAGAGCGGGCCGTCGGTGATCGCCACCAGGTCGATCCCCTGCGCGACGATCGCCTTTGATGCGAGAATCGACTTGCGCCGATAGCGGGCGAAATCGAAAACCACGGCCGCGTCTCCATTGCGCGCCGCGCTGAGATCTCGACCGAGATGGTGCGTCTCAACGAGATGGACGCCGTCGCGGATCATCGATAAGCCGCTGTGCAGAACGCTCGCGCCGGCGCGAGACGTCTCTCCAGAGAGGATCCAGATGCTCCCGGCGCGAACGAGCGGAGCTGCGAGCTTCCTCAGTCGCGCTTCATCAAGGAGCTCAAGTGTGCCGTGGATGGATGACTCGATGTCATGCTGGAGGCGATCCTGCTCGCCCGGCTGGCGCCGGATTCGCTCACCCGGCGTCTCGAGCTGACGAGCCACGTCCTCACGCGCCCATTGCTGGAGGTCGACGTACCCATCAAAGCCGAGCTTGGTCGCGAACCGAACTATCGAGGGGCGGCTTGTTTCGACCCGGGTGGCCAGATCCGAGACTGTGCCAAAGGCCAGGAGGGTTGGATCGTCGAGAACAGCCTCGGCGATTCGCCGTTCTGTCGGCGTCAGCCGGGCGCCGACTCCCGCGATGAGGTCCTGAATCGACAATTGCCGCCCTCTCGAATGGCCAATTTGTTGCACTGGCCCCGATAGATTGTACACTTCATTACAGACCTCGCGATCGCTGAGTCTGTTCTTTTTGGAGACCAATGACCATGATCCAGAAGCCGGAGTACGCGCCCACCGAGCGCGAGAAGTCGTTCCTCGCCAGTGTTGAGGAGGCGCGATACGAGCGCGAGATCATCAACGGCCTCGCGCCCTTCTTTAATGAGAAGGCGCCGGAGGACATGCTCAGCTTCTACAGCGACGACGAGGTGGTGAGCCTCAAGGTGCTCAAGGGCACGGATCGCGACGTCGAGTCGCGCATGCCTGTGAAGCTCACGCGTCACTACTACGAGCTCGCCAAGACGAGCCCCTCGATCCAGCGCATCGTCAAGGCGAGCCCGGACGAGACGAACGACCTGGCCGGCTCTGAAGATCCCGGCAACCAGATGGACTACAGCCCCGTCGAGGGCCTCCTGCACAAGTACGAGATGGGTCTGATGTACGTCGTCTCGACGTGCTCGGCGCATTGCCGCTTCTGCTATCGCGAGGAGTTGATCGCCCGCAAGGACGTCCAGCGCCTGGACGGGACCGTCAAGAAGAAGGGGCTCGCCAAGATCCCGGACATCGTCATGTACATCCGCGCGCACAACGAACTCGTCGAGCGCAATGGAGGCGTGCACCCCGAGACCGGCCGCGAGAAGCTGCGCGAGATTCTGCTCTCCGGCGGCGATCCCATGGTGCTCAACAACGGCAAAATCGCCGCGTGGCTCGCGGCGCTGGCCGAGGCGGACGTCGAATCGATCCGCATCGGAACCAAGGAGATGGCGTTCTATCCTCAGCGATTTGATCGCACGTTCCTCGAGATGCTCGACCGCTTCCACGAGACGTATCCGCAGGTCGGACTGCACATGATGGTGCACTTCGAGCATCCTGATGAGATCCTCGCCAAGACACCGGACGGCGAGTACATCCGTGATGAACAGGGGTTTTACCAGTGGATTCCGGCGACCGGCGCCGCGATGCGCGGCCTCGTCTCGCGCGGCTGGCTGACTGTCGAGAATCAATCGCCGATCATCGCAGGCATCAACGACGATCCTGACGCGCTCCGCATTATGCAGCGCGAGTTCAAGCGCGCCGGTGGTGAGAACCACTACTTCTTCTGCGGACGCGATATCGTCGCCTACAAGGCGTTCAACGTGCCTATCGAGACGGCGTGGAACATCCTTAATGAGTCGCAGAAGGGCCTGTCTGGGATCGAGAACCACGCGCGACTTTCTATTACACATTACAAGGGCAAGACGGAGGTCAACGCCGTCACGAACGAGCCGATTCCGGGCCTCAAGGGAAGCGAGAACGGCGTTGTGATCTTCAAGCTTCTGCGAAACGCCGCAGCGGCGCCGGACAGGGGCAAGGTCTGCATCGTCGGGCGCAATCCTGAGGCCCTCTGGTTTGACGACTACGAGGATCGCGTGCTCTTCGACGAAGCAGGGCTCTTTGATTACTCCCGCTCAAGCATGTCCGGGGACGCCGCCAGGAACCTCGCGAGCTCGATGCCGCAGCAGGGCATGTGCGGATGATCAACAAGCGGGTGGCCAGCCCCGCGGAGGCGGTCGCGGACGTCTTCGACGGCGCGACAGTCATGATCGGGGGATTCGGCGAGGCCGGAAGCCCGATCGAGTTGATCCACGCGCTGATCGACCAGGGCGCCTCAGACTTGACGGTTGTGAGCAACAACACTGGCAGCGGCGAGGTAGGTCTCGCCGCGCTTCTGAAGGAGCGCCGAGTCTCGAAGGTGGTCTGTTCGTTCCCGCGCACGGCGAACTCAACGGTGTTTCCAGAGCTCTATCGGGCGGGATTCACTGAACTTGAGCTCGTGCCGCAGGGGACCCTCGCGGAGCGAATCCGAGCGGGCGGCGCCGGCGTGCCTGCGTTCTATACGCCGACTGCCGTAGGAACACCGCTCGGTGAGGGCAAAGAGTTGCGAACAATCAATGGGCGCGAGTATCTCCTCGAGTTCGGCCTGACGGCGGACTTCGCCCTCGTCAAGGGTCGCGTCGCCGACTCCTATGGCAACGTGGTGTACAACAAGACGGCGCGTAATTTCGGCCCTCTGATGGCGATGGCGGCGCGAACGGCGATCGTTCAAGCCGAGCACGTCGTAGAGCCGGGAGACCTGGACCCGGAGATGATCATCACGCCCGGCATCTTCGTGGAGCGCGTCGTTGAGATCGCGGCGCCGGCGCATGAGTCGGAATTGGTCGCTGCGGGAGTGTCGTACCCATGAATGAGGCATCCGCAGCGAGAGGCCGAACGCGCGAGCAGATGGCGCAACGACTGGCGATCGACATCCCGAATGGAGCCTACGTCAATCTCGGCATTGGCATTCCTGAACTCGTCGCGAAGTTCGTGCCCGAGGGGCGCACGCTCATCTATCACACCGAGAATGGTCTGCTTGGCATGGGGCCATCACCGGCCGAGGGCAAGGGCGATCCCGAACTTATCAACGCCGGCAAGCGCCAAGTGACGGCCAACCCCGGCGCCGCGTATTTCCATCACGCCGACAGCTTCGCGATGATCCGCGGTGGCCATCTCGATCTCAGTGTGCTCGGCGCATTGCAGATCGCGCAGAACGGCGACCTCGCAAACTGGTCGACCGGCGCCCCGGACGCGATCCCCGCGGTCGGCGGCGCCATGGATCTCGTGGCAGGTGTGAAGAACGTCTATGTCATCACGCAGCACACGACGAAGACGGGCGAGCCGAAACTCGTCGAAACCTGCGACTATCCGCTGACCGGGCAAGGCGTCGTCAACCGCATCTACACGGATCTCGCCGTGATCGATGTGACGCCGGACGGATTTCGAGTCGTCGAGCTGAGCCCGGGAATCGAATTTGAGACCGTTGAGCAGCGCACCGGCGCCCCCCTGCTGCCCGCGCTCGAGGAGGCCAAGGCGTCATGAGTGCGCATACTGAGACGACCCAGAGCGCCGCGCTCTTCGAACGCGCCCTGCGCGTACTGCCCGGGGGTGTCAGTCGAAACACGGTCCTGCGCTCGCCCTACCCGGCCTACGCGGATTTCGGTGAAGGCTGCCGCATCACCGATCTCGACGGCGTGACGCGTCTCGATTTCTCCAACAACATGGCGTCTCTCATTCATGGCCACGCCTGCCCGGAGGTGATCAGCGCGGTCAGCAATCAGCTCACGCGCGGCACGGCGTTCATGATGGCCACGGAGACGGAGGTCGCATTTGCCGAGCATGTCTGCTCGCGAAGCCCTTCCTTCGAGAAGCTCCGTTTCGTCAACTCCGGCACCGAGGCGCTGATGGTGTGCCTCAAGGCCGCCCGCGCTTTCACAGGGCGCCCCAAGATCGCGAAGGTCGAGGGCGCGTATCACGGCGGTTACGACTACGCCGAAGTCAGCCAAGCGCCGAATCCAAAGACCTGGGGGAGCATCGATCACCCGAACAGTGTTCCGCTCGCGCATGGCACACCCCAGTCGGCGCTCAACGATGTCGTCATTCTTCCTTTCAATGACGTCGAACACGCCTTGGCGATTCTCGACGAACACACGGATGACCTTGCATGTGTTCTGCTAGATCTGATGCCGCATCGCGTGGGACTCAATCCGGCAGATGCAGAATTCGTACAGGCTCTGCGCGATTGGACGGCGCGCAATGGCGCGCTGCTCGTGCTTGATGAGGTGATTACGTTCCGATCCGAATATGGCGGCCTGCAGACGCGCTATGACCTTCGACCCGACCTCACGGCTCTCGGGAAGATCATCGGCGGCGGATTTCCGATCGGCGCGCTCGCTGGCCGCGCGGATGTCCTGGAGATCATGAATCCCGGCGGCGAACACTATCTTTTTCCCCACTCCGGCACCTTCTCTGCCAATCCAATCAGCACGAGCGCCGGACTGGCCGCGATGGAGAAGTTCGATCCACCAGCCGTCGAGCGGCTCAACGGTCTTGCGACGCGCGCGATGACCGGCATCAACGAAGCCGCGCGCAAGACGGGCGCGAGAGCGTGCGCCACTGGGTCCGGTTCGATGTTCCGCGTGCACATGAAGTCCGCGCCGCCGCGCAACTTCCGTGAGGCGTTTCTCTCGCCGGAAGAAAATACGCGCCTGCATGTCCTGCTTGATCACCTGTTCGACGCCGGCATGATCATGATCAACACGTGCACGGCGACGCTCTCGACGCCGATGACCGAGGTCGAGATCGACGCGCTTATCGCCGCGATTCGCGAAGGCTTCGAGAAGATCGCCGCGCTCGACTGATTTCCTAGCTCAACTCGAAGACGGTGGCCAGCCCCTGGCCGACGCCGACGCAGAGTGATGCGAGACCGCGATCGACGCCGCCTCTTCGCATCTGATGAATGAGTGTTGTCGCGAGTCGGGCGCCGCTGCACCCAAGCGGATGCCCGATCGCAATCGCCCCGCCCTGCACGTTCACGCGTTCCTCATCCAGTCCGAGTTCTCGCACGCAAGCAAGCGACTGCGCTGCGAAGGCCTCATTCAACTCGACAAGCCCGATGTCATCGATTGATGCGCCCGCTCGGTCAAGGACCTTGCGCACCGCCGGAACCGGGCCGACGCCCATGTAGGCGGGATCCACTCCCGCCGCAGCGCTCGCGCCGACATACGCCAAAGGCGCCAGCCCCAGAGCCTTCGCGCGCTCGGCCTCGACGAGCAGCAGCGCCGCGGCGCCATCATTGACGCCGGAGGAGTTGCCCGCCGTGACAGTTCCATCGCCATCGTTCGCGAAGACGGGCTTGAGGCGACTCAACTTCTCGAGCGTCGTGTCCGGGCGGGGATGCTCATCGGTCCGAAAGACGATTGGGTCACCCCTTCGCTGCGGAATTTCAACGGAGACGAGTTCGTCGTCGAAGCCGCCGCGCTCATGCGCCGCGACCCATCGCCGCTGGCTCTGCAAGGCGAAAGCGTCCTGATCCTCGCGACTGATTTCGTAGCGTTTCGCGACATTCTCCGCCGTCTCGCCCATAGAGTATGGATGGTGCAGCGCCGAGAGCTTCGGATTGATGAAACGCCAGCCGATCGAGGTGTCCTGCAATTGCTGCCCGCGCCCAAAGGCCGAGTCCGCCTTGCTCAGGACATACGGCGCGCGACTCATCGACTCGACGCCGCCGGCGACGAACACATCTCCATGGTTGGCCTCGATCATGCGAGCCGCGATGTTCACGGCTTCCAGCCCAGAGGCGCATAAACGGTTGACGGTCGCCCCGGGCACAGTCTCCGGCAGGCCGGCAAGCAGGGCCGCCATGCGCGCAACGTTCCGATTGTCTTCACCGGCCTGATTGGCGGCCCCGAAGTGCACGTCGTCGATCAGCGCCACATCGATACCGGAGCGATCGACGACGGCACGGATGACATGTGCCGCGAGATCATCCGGCCGGATGGTTGCGAGCGCGCCGCCATACCTGCCGATGGGCGTTCGAAGAGCTGCAATGACCGCTGCTCGTCTCTGCATGGAAGCAGTATAGAGGGCCGTCGGGGCTCATTGACCGCCCACTGCCTCTAATCAACCCGGCGCCGGAGCCGGATAAAGCGTTGGCGCCCCGGGCCCGACCGGGAATCCCAGCACGAAGACCCAGAGGTAGAAGAGGATGATCCAGCCGATCAGGAAGACGATCGTGTACGGCAGCATCGTGGCGACCATCGTTCCGATTCCGAGGTCCCGCTTGTACTTCGTCGCCACGGCGAGAATCAGGCCGAAGTAGCTCATCATCGGTGTGATGATGTTGGTCGTCGAGTCACCGATGCGATACGCCGCCTGGATCACCTCCGGGCTATAGCCGATCGTCATGAGCATGGGCACGAAGATAGGCGCCGTGACCGCCCATTGCGCGCTTGCAGATCCGAGCATCAGATTGACGAAGCAGCACATCAGAATGAAAGGCAGGAAGACGAGCGGGTTGTCGAGTTTCAGCGCCACGATGGCGTCCGCGCCGAGCACGGCAAGAATCTGACCGAGCCCTGAGTAGTTGAAGAACGCCACGAACTGCGCAGCGAAGAAGACGAGCACAATGTAGAGGCCCATACTGCGCATCGCGCCCGCCATGGCGTCAATGACATCTCGGTCGTTCTTCATCGTCCCCACGACGCGCCCATATACGAAGCCGGGCACGACAAAGAAGATCACGATGATGGGCACAACGCTCCGAAGCAGCGGCCGAAACGCTTCCGGCCCCTCCGCCGTCGGATCCGGATTGCGCAGAATTCCCCAGCCGGGAAGCCAAGACAGTGGTAGTGGCGGCCCCGCGACAACAACAATTCCCGCGATCACGAAGACCGCGCTCAGAGCAGCGAACAGCAACCCCTTGCGCTCGAGCTTGCTCACCGGGTCCATCGAGGCCTGCTCACCGAGATCTTCTGAGGCCTCGCTCTCGTCGTATTTGCCGAGTCGAGGCTCCACGATCTTCGCGGAGACGAACCAGCCAGCGCCGGTGATCAGGAACGTGCTGACGATCATGAAGTACCAGTTCACCGCTGGATGGACCTCGTAGTCTGGATCCATGATGCGCGCTGCTTCCTCGGTGATGCCCGCAAGAAGCGGATCGACGGTTCCGATCAGCAGGTTCGCGCTATAGCCTCCTGAGACGCCAGCGAACGCGGCCGCCATGCCCGCAAGCGGATGCCTGCCAAGCGAGTGATAGATCGCCATCGCAAGCGGAATGAGGACGACATACCCCATCTCGCTGGCCGTATTGCTGATGACCCCCGCGAAGACGATCACCGCCGTGACGAGATTCTTCGGCGCCCCGAGCACGAGTGCGCGCACCGTCGTCGTCAGCAGACCCGAGCGCTCCGCGACGCCGACGCCGAGCAGCGCGACGAGAACGGTGCCCAGCGGGACGAATCCCGTGAAGTTCGTCACGAGACTCTGGCTCATCCAGCGCACGCCATCGGCGCTCGTCAGGCTACGCACTGTGAACATCGCGCCTTCGGCGCCGGGGCGCGGGTCCTCGACCTGCAGCCCGAAGGCCGCGGCTATGCCGGATGCGAATATGACGCCAAGCGCGAAGAGCGCGAAGAGCGACACCGGGTGCGGCAGCAGATTTCCAAGCCACTCAACAAACGCAAGGAATCGCGCAAAGGCGCCGGAGCTTTCATCGATCGACTGATCGCGCGGCGGTCGTCCTGCGCCTGGCGCAGGGGGATGCTCCTCGGGGCGCGGGCGGCTTCCTGAATTCGGCGGTTTTGGCTTCTCAGCGTCCATCGGGCCATCGTATCGAGTCAGTCCTCGATCGCATCAGTCGCGCGCCCCTCGGCATCTGACGGGCCGTGGATCAGCTTCCGGGACCGATTGGGTCTCTACCGTAGAGCGCAAGCAGCACGTCCAGAGGCAGGCCGTTTGCGTATGGCAACCGGTGAATATCACTCGGATCGGAGTTGCTCAGAATCACGAATGCATGCCCATCGTCGGGGCATATCACATTCAATGCGGTGAAGGGCATGACGTAACCTCGACGTTCGACGATCCGCGGGGCCATCTCGTTCTCAGGCGGCAGCGGCCGCTGATACACCCAACTCCCGAGCCCGACATAGCTGCCGGTCTGACCCTCAAGCACGATCGGCGTGAACATGCGCTCCGTCATCTCCCGTGAGAGCAGGCGATGTTCGAGCAAAGCGATATTCCATTTACCGAGGTCCTCGACCGTCGAATACATGCCCGCGGCTGCGCCCCTGAGTTGACCGAAATCCATGCGATGCTCCGGCTGGCCATCCACGAACTGATACCCCGTCGCCATGCGCGGCACGACTGTTTCGAATCGCCGCATACCGGTCGACTCCATCCCGAGCGGCGACAGGACTCGAGCGCGCAGAACACTCTCGAATGTCGCGCCCTCCACCTCCTCGATGATCGCGCCCAGCAGGTGATAGTCCGAGTTTGAGTAGTTGAACTGGCTGCCGGGTGGAAAGAGCAGATCGCCGCTTGCGAATGCCTCGATGAACGCACGCGGATCGTTCCTGATCTCGAGAGCGTCGTCGAGTTGATCAAATTCTGTTATCGCCTCGGGAATGCCCGACGTATGACGCAGGAGCTGTTCGACCGTGATCCTGCTTCCTGTGTCAGACCGGTACCACCTCAGACGATCAGTGATCGCATCTTCAAGCTGGAGTTTCCCCTCCTCGACGAGTTGAAGAACCAGGACCGCGGTGAACTGCTTCGTGATCGAGCAGATGTGGAACTTCGTATCCGGCTCATTGGGGATGCCCCACGTCCGGTCCGCGAGTCCGACAGCATCGGAGAACACAACTTCGCCGTCCTGGATAGCGAGCACCGCGCCGTTGAACTCTCCGCGTTCGTGATAGGACTCGACGATGGCGGCGAACAGAGACTGCCTGCTCTCAGCGTTCGTCTCTTGCGAGGCGAGCGTTGTCGCCGCCGCGATCACCAAGATGCCCGACATTCCCCGTCTCGACTGTCGTGCGATGCGCATTTCAAGGGCCTCCTTCAATCCGTATCAGTGTCATCGAAGACGAATCCGAATCGGACCGCGAGCCGTCGATGGATCGACAACGCGTCCTCCTTGTGTGATCTCGACGCGCCCGGAAGCAACGAGTAGTCGCGCTGCGCGACGCGCCGGCTCCATCAGTTCTTTCCATGATTCCGGATTCACGGCCCGGGCTGCCTCGCTTGGACAAATGCTCCCGCTCGGATCACGATCGTGCAGCAATCGGAGTATCGCGGACTTGAGATCGGAGATCGCTGGATCATTTCGCTGTCGGCGACAGGACGCCGAGCAATAGCGAACGTTCTCCCAGTTGCGCTCCCACTTCTTGCGCCACTGAATCCGCCGGCCGCAAACACTGCATGTTCTCTCAGGTCGCTCGATCACTCGCGCTCCTGATGGAAGAGAAGATCCGACTCAACCCGATCTTCGGACCGCGAGTCATCTCGCGCCGGCCGCCACGAGAGCACTCGCGCCGCTGCCGCCTGACCACTCAGAAAAGCCGCCTGAACGCCGGACCCTCCGAGACCGTCGCCTGCGACAACGACTCTCCGTTCAGGGTCAGCGATGCAATCCTCTGGATGTGGGATCGCCACCTCCGCGAATGACCATCGATGGGCGGCCGCTCCCGTGACACGCTCTTCCGGGATCGGCTGACCGCTGATCGCCGCAAGATGGCGGATTGTCTCTCGCACCATCTCATCGCGGATCTCTTCTCGGGAGCAATCAAGTCGATCATGTGCCCAATCGGCATGCGAATGCGCAACCCAGCGCGATCGTCCTCGCTCGATCGATCGACCAGGCTTTGCGTCCTCCCGAACGATCATCCGCATCGAATCGCTTGTCTCGAGATGGACTATCTCCGGGGAGTCCGACAGATCGGCGTCGAGATCGATCATCGTCACCCACGTTGGCCGCTCAATGAGGTCGCGAAGAGAATCCTCGATGTCGGGCGCATGCTCATGAATGAGGCGAGCGGTCTGGCTTGGGGCCGCCGCGAGAACAAGCGCGTCAAAGGCGCGAGGATCATCATGATTCTCGATGACGAGCCGCCACCGGCGATCAGCGCCGCGCGTGATACTCTCGACGTTCGCCCCGCTTTCGACCTTGAGATCAGAGGCAACGTGGTCGATGACGGATCGCATTCGAGGAATGCCGACTACCAGCGGTCCGCTCTCAACTGTTGCAGCGTCGCGCTCCTGCAAGACTGCGCAGCGCGGACGCCATCGATTACAGACTCCGTCCGCGATCCATGACCGGACATGACGGCCAAATCGCGGATCCGTAACAGTGAAGAAGGGCGCTCCGTGATCGAAATCGCTCAGCCGGCCGTCATGAGAATCCACGCGACGCGTCGAAAGTCTGCCTCCGGGCCGGCGCCCTCGATCGAAGACGGCGACCTCGCATCCCTGATCGCTGAGTGTGCGCGCTGCGGCAAGCCCCGCCATACCTGCACCGACGACTGCGACGCGGAGCGGGTCGACGCCGGCGCGCGACGCAGTGACCGAGTTGAATTGTGCGACATCAATACGCCTCGCGTGCGTCTGCGAAGAACGTGGACGCACGGATCCGAGCACTGGCTCTTCGGGCGAGAATGGCCTGTCGAACTGACCGAGGCACCAGAGCAGGCCGCCGTACGAGTTCGGGTTGCTTCCATCAAGCGCGTATCGGTGGTTGAGGTCAATCATCACACGCAGCGCCTCTGATGGATGCTCCGTCCACAAGGGGATCATCTTGCCCCATGTCATCCGGAGATTGTTGTGCAACCAGCCATCGCGCAGGAGAGATCGCTGGGCCGCATCCCACAGGTCGTCGCCCGTCTGTCCGCGAGCGAGAGTCTCCCAGCTATACAAGGCCTCGCGCGCGTCGTCCGTCCGCACGAGGAGCGTCTCTCGCGCCCACGCCGGAAGCGCGTGCAGCGTTTCGAGCTCACTCGGATCCGTGTGAGCACAGAAATTGAAGGCGAGCTCGCGCCACACGAGCAGTTCGTCGAGGAACTTCGCAGCGCCGCTCCCGCCATGCTCGTTGGCCTCCCGCGCAATCCGAAGCGGCGAGACATGTCCGTGATGAAGATAAGGCGACAATCCGCTGACCGCGCCGGGATCGGCCGCGTCATTGCGACGCTTGTCGTATCTCCGCAGTGCCGCTGATTGGAACTCCGTCCAACGTGCGTAGCCTGCAGCGCTACCGCCGGAGATTCGACGGATCGGCGGAATGCTGTGATCGATCTGACATCCCGCGGCGAGGTCATCGAGATTCGCCGCGCTCAAATCGACCGTCTCGAACTCAAGTCCGAGCGACTCAGCGGCACGCGCCGGAACTACGGGATCCACGTCGTGCCAGGGCTGCCGCAGACGCGCGTCCCACTCTGCCTTCGAGGCGTCACGGAAGGCGAATGCGCGGGTGAAGCGCTTTCGATGCAGCCGTATGGGCATCACACAGGCTGCATCGACGGCGAGCGCCGCGCATTTCGCGACGCCTGCCCAGCGAGCGGTCCATTCCGGGAATGGCGGCGCGGGAAAGTCCTCTGTCACGAATGCGCATGCTCGCTCCAGTAGCCCTCCCATGGGGCTGTGGGTCGCCGGATCGCTGGGCAGGTGGAAGACACAGGAGATGCCACGCGTCGCGAGCGCGGCCTGGAGATCGCGGGCGCCCTCCATGATGAAGACGTGATGCCGATCACTGTTGAATCGGTGACGACCTCCGAGTCCCTGATACACGAGCACCGGTCGGGAGAGCGAGTTCCCAATCGAGATTGCGACGTCGATCGCCGGGTTCTCATCGGCCCTGATGGCGTGATGAAGCCAGCACAGCACGAACTCGCCGTCGCTCCGGACCGGTCGAGCATTGAGTCGAACGGTCCGCTCTGCGAGGTGAGCGGGCAGCCGTTGGTCATCGATCGGGTGGGGCGGCATCTCGAATGCGTTCGCTCGGCGAGCCGCTTCCGATGCACGCCGTTGGTCGTTCCGGCGGCAAGCGACCTCGATTTCTGTGATCTGGCGGGGCATGGATCGGTTGCGGCGACCAGCGCCGACGCCTCGGTCAAGATCCTCTGTTAATCTGCCGGCATGTTTCTGAATCTGGACCGGCCGGGATGTCGAACACCGGTCATGACCGGATCCCGCCGAGTTATCGCCGTCGTTGCGTCTTTCGCCGGGGCAGTGGGCGCGGCTCTTCTCTCCGTCGGATTCCTCCAAATCTTCAGCGACGCGTTCTCGCAGGGCTTCACGTGGAGCGGCCTCAATCCCGATGGAGGCGGTCCGGGCTTTCTGTTGTTGCTCTCTGCGTGCGGCTGTAGCCTCCTTACCGCGCTTCCCTCGTTTGCGAGACGGACGCCGATCGAGGCCATTGTCGAAGCCGCTCTGGCCGCAACGGCGGCCGTTCTCAGCCTCCTCCTCTTCTCATCACTCCTCCTTGAGAACCCACCCCCGCTCGCGCCGGTCGCATCCGGCGTTTTCGGGGCTTTCTTCGTCCCACGAGTCGTCCTTGCCGTCCTGAGTCACACGTGGTCCGAGGCGGAACCGCCCGCCCCGAACACGCGGCCGAGCAGGCGCTCAAAATCCTCCGCACCCTTCGAAGGAGCACTCGATGCCAACCCTTGACCCATTTGGGTACAACGTCATTTACAACCTGCTTTCGCTGACCGTAGCCACGATGGGCGCAGCGACGCTCTTCTTCTTCTTCGCCCCTCGCGTGAACGCCCGCTACAAGCCGGCGATGATCGTGACCGGCCTGGTCACCGCCATCGCCTGCTACCACTACTTCCAGATTCGTCTTTCATTCGAGGGCGCCTTTACAGCGCAGACCGTCGATGGCGCGAGGGCGTATGTCGCCTCTGGCAAGCCGTTCA
The DNA here is from genome assembly GCA_028279375.1 of Phycisphaerales bacterium. Classification (GTDB taxonomy): domain Bacteria; phylum Planctomycetota; class Phycisphaerae; order Phycisphaerales; family UBA1924; genus JANQNW01. Next base: position 77,759 of record JANQNW010000010.1, on the reverse strand, counting down.
ACGATTTTTACAGATACGCTGACTGGTTGCTCACTGTGCCGCTGCTCATGGTCGAGCTCATCGCAGTTATGGCGCTCACAAAGGCGGAATCTGCGAAGTACCTTCGAGTCCTGATCCCGGCTGTCGTGCTGATGATCATCCTTGGTTACCCGGGCGAGAATGCGATCTCCACGGGTGGCAGCTCAGCCGCGGTTTGGGGATGGTTCGTCGCAAGCTTCATCCCATTCCTTGTTGTCCTCGCCGTTCTGTTTACGCAGCTCTCGGCAGCGATCGACAAGCAGCCTGCGGAGGCCCAGGGGCTCATCAAGCTCGCCAGGGTCGTCGTGTTGATCACATGGTCGTTCTACCCCCTCGCCTACATCATCGGCGCGCTCGGACGAACCGAAGAGGGAGCCTTGTCGGCCACGGCGGTCGTCGGCCTCCAGGTCGGGTACACGATCGCTGACATCACGGCGAAGGCCGGCTTCGGCGTCGTCATCTACTTCATCGCCCGACGCAAGTCGGAGCTCGAAGGCTACGAGACGCAGGGTCTCCCCGCCGCTGCGTGACGCTGAGGACATCAGAGTGCCAGCGGAACTGTCCACCTCTTCGGCTCCCGTCCGCGATGGCGGACGGGAGTCATTTGCTCCCCGGCGTCATGCGACGCCCAGCACCGCGCGCGATCGTCGCGCGGTTGTGCTCGGTGCAGGATTTGGCGGGATCGCCGCGGCGCTTCGCCTCCGGGCCCGTGGGTTCCGAGTGACACTGGTCGACGGGCTCCCCGAACTCGGAGGGCGCGCCCGAGTTTTCACTCGCGAGGGGTATACCTTCGACGCCGGCCCGACAGTCATCACTGCGCCGTATCTCTTCGAGGAGTTGTTCGATCTCTTCGGAGAGAATCTCCACGAACACGTGGACCTTCGGCCAGTCTGGCCGTGGTACCGAGTGCAGTGGGAGGACGGCGCCTCATTCGACTATGGCGGCGATCCTGACCGGATGTGTGCGGAAATCGCACGCTTCAGTCCTGCTGATCAGGATGGATATCGCAGAATGCTCCGTCATGCGGAGCGCATCTACAAGATTGGATTTGAACAACTCGGCGCGGCGCCCTTTGACCGCCCGGCGTCGATGTTCCGCGCAGCGCCGCATCTCGCTCGACTCGGCGCTCAGAGGTCGATGTACAGCTTTGTCTCGAAGCACATCAAGCACGAGCGACTGCGACAGGTCTTCACATTCCAGCCCCTGCTCGTTGGCGGCAATCCCTACGACACGAGTTGCATCTACTCACTGATACAGCCTCTCGAGCAACGCTTCGGCGTTCACTATGCGATGGGCGGCACGGGCGCCATCGTGCGAGCGCTCGGCGGTTTGATGGAGCGTCAGGGAATCGAGATTCAGCTTGGCTCGATGGCGCAACGAGTCTTGACGCGAGGAAAGCAGGTCGTCGGCGTCGAACTGGAGAATGGGACACGCATCGACACGGACATCCTCGTTTCCAACGCGGATCCCGTCACGCTCTATCAGCGCCTGTTGCCGTCGGACGGCCCCCATCGACGCATGCGATCACGTTCCGGCCGCATGAAGCTCTCCATGGGGCTCTTTGTGCTCTACTTCGGCGCACGGAGGAAGTACGCTGATCTCGCGCATCACACGATCCTGCTCAGTGATCGGTACAAGGATCTGCTCCAGGACATTTTCTCGCGCGGTGTCGTGCCCTCTGACCCGAGTCTGTACGTCCACGCCCCGACTCGATCTGACCCAGCGATGGCGCCCGCAGGGTGCGAGTGCTTCTATGCGCTGGCGCCGGTTCCGAACTTGAATCATTTCGATCGTTGGGACGAGACCGGCTCCAGCTACGCCGATCTCATACTCGAACGAATTGAGAAACACCTTGCTCCAGATCTGCGCGACAGCCTCGAGAGCGTCTTTCACGTGACGCCCGAGTACTTCCGCGACGAGTTGCAGTCGGCCGGCGGCGCGGGCTTCAGTGTCCAGCCGATTCTCTCGCAATCGGCCTACTTCCGATTTCACAACCGCTGTCCCCACTATCAGAACCTCTACCTCGTCGGCGCCGGCACGCATCCGGGCGCGGGGATTCCGGGATCGCTATGCACTGCGAAAACCATGGAGAACGTCCTGATCCGAGATGGAGTCGAATCGAGAGTTTCCTAGAGCTCCATCACTAGATCACGAGGCTTGATGACAACACCAACGACACATCCGTGGGATCCTGCAACACTCCTTCGCGATCGCATCGCTCCTGAGGAGATCCTGCGGCGATGTGGCAGGACGTTTCACGCAGCGTCAAGACTGCTTCCGCGTCATGTGCGGCATGAACTCGCCGTTCTCTATGCGTTCTGCCGGCTGGTTGACGATTGCGGCGATCTGGCTTCCTGTAAATGGGACGGAGACTCCTCCACATTTCTGTCTCCCGCCGATCTGCTTCGAGAAGTCGAGGCGAACTTGAGCGGCGATGCAGCGACGTCTCCGATCATCAGCGATTTCCTGACACTGGCGAGTCAACGCGGAATCCCACTCCGGCTTCCGACAGAGCTTCTCGAGGGGATTCGCTCTGACATCGGCAGCGTTCGATTTCGGGAAGAAGGCGACCTCATCCGCTACGCCTACAGAGTCGCATCAACGGTTGGCCTCATGATGTGCCGTGTGCTCGGGGTTCCCTCCGTTGCGGATCCTCACGCCATCGACCTTGGTATCGCCATGCAACTGACGAACATCGCGCGTGACGTGCGAGAGGACGCCCTCCGGGATCGGGTCTACTTGCCCGCCTCGTGGATCGACGCTGGCTCAGTCATACGGGCGACCATCGACGCTCAGCCCGTCGAGTGCAAAGAGACGATTGACTCAGTCGAGCGCCTGCTCCTGCTGGCCGACACCTACTATGAGAGTGCGGACGCGGGTATGCGTTACCTACCACGCGCCGTCCGACCAGCCATTCGTGCGGCGGCTGCGAATTATCGCGCGATCGGTGGTGTCATACGCCGTGATCCCGAGCGGGCGCTTCACACGCGGGTTCGCACGACAGATTCCTCGAAAATGGTGCGGAGCGCCCACGCGATCGCGCGGGCAATCGCGGACGAGTCCCCGAGGTCGGTGCTCGTTGCGCATGATAAACGTCTCCACACTGCACTTGTGATCTCATGAGCGCCCCGCTGCTCTACGACGGCGCCTCGATAGCGATTCTGGGTGGCGGGTGCGCCGGATTGAGCCTCGCACTGGAACTTGCAGAGAAGTTCCCAGGAATCGACATCGCGATCCTCGAGGCGCGGCGGGAACTCACGCACGATCGAACGTGGTGCTTTTGGCAGTTCGAGTCCGGTCGCTTCGATCCGCTTGTCACGCACCGATGGAACACCTGCATCGTGGGCGGCGGTGGAAGAGTCTCCCGACTCGATTGCCGTTCCACGCCGTATTGTCACATTCCTTCCGGCAAGTTCTATGAATGGGCGCTCCATCGACTGGAGCGCCTGGGTCGGGTGCAGATAGAGTTCGGAGTTCGCGCAAGCACGATCGAGGAGCAGGACTCCGGCGTGCAACTCCTCTCGAGCGACGGCGAGGGCAGTCGAAGACGCGAATTCTCGATGGTCTTTGACGGCCGACCTCCGGAGCGAGCATCCAATGCTGACAGGCGATTTACTCTCAGCCAGCATTTCCTGGGTCGTGAGGTGATATTCGCAGACGACCGACTCGATCCGAAAGTCGTCACGCTGATGGACTTTGATGTTGATCAAGCGGAGGGGCTGCACTTCATGTACATGCTCCCCTACTCTCCGCGGCACGCTCTCATCGAGTCAACATTCATGACACCGCCGGGCGCTCCCATGCCTGATTATGATCGCCATATAGAAAACTACCTTGAGCGTTACGTGGGATCGACTCCTGTTCAGACCCTGAGGGCTGAGCGGGGTCGGCTGCCGATGCACGTCGGGCGCCTGTCTGCGAGAGCGACCCGGCGAGTCTGGCCGATCGGGACCCGTGGCGGCGCTGGACGCCCGAGCACCGGCTACGCATTCGAAGCGATCCAGCGCGACACTGCAAGCGTCTGCCATGCTCTCCTCAATGGTCTTGAGCGTCCGACACCACCCCGATCGAACCTCATGGGGCTGCTGGATCGAATCCTCCTCACATTGCTTGCGCGTGAGCCGGAGCGAGGTCCTGAGTTGTTTACGACTTTGTTTCAACGCGCACCAGATCCCTCGCTGCTCCGATTCCTGTGTGACCGCGCATCGAATCGGGACATCTTCAGTGTGATCAAGGCAATGCCAAAGTGGCTCGTGACTCGCCATGTGGTCACGGCCCCTCACCTCTGCCTCCAATGACCGCCTTGACCAAGAACGTGTCGATTCATGGTGACACCGCGTCGAGTTCGGACAACTCGTGCGCACGAGGCTGGATTGAGCGAGTTCAGCCTGTCTACACGTGGATCATGATCGGCGCAACGGGCGGGCTCTCTGCGCTCGCGATCGTCGCCGAGACGCCCTCGATCTTGGCGCAGAGCATTGTCCTTCTGATTCTCGTGGGTCTTATTGGATTGCCGCATGGCGCCTTCGACCTGCACGTCGGTCGCTCGATGCTCAAGACTCGCCTGGGAGGAGCATGGGCGCCTGTGTTCGTCTCCGCATACCTCGCGGTTTGTGCGCTCGCCCTCGCGTTCTGGATTCTCACGCCGTGGATGGGCCTCGCGATCCTGCTCCTGCTGGGCGCCGCGCACTGGGGGATGGATGATCTTGAATATGAAGGGGCTCGCCCCGGCATGCTCGCTTGGCTCTCGACCTCGCGCGGACTGATTCCGGTTGCGATGCCGCTCCTTGCCCATCCCGCGGAAGTCTCGAGGATCTTCGCAGTCATCACAGCTTCCGACGTCGCCTCAGAGAGTGTTATCCGCTGGACCGGAGCGATCTCGATGCTGCTGGCGGCGCCAGGCCTCTTCGCCCACGGCGCACTCCTTCTAAGAGGCAGCCGCGAGACGTTTCTTCGGAGCGCTTCGGAGGTGATCGTGCTCGTGATCTGGTTCACGGTCACGCCGCCGCTTCTCGCCTTCACCGTCTACTTCTGCCTTTGGCATTCCGTGCGGCACAGTCTGCGATCCGCGTCAAGGCTTGATGCGTCGAGGGCCCGCCGAGCATTGCGTCGCTATCTGCGAGCGGTCATGCTCCCCACGATCGCCACCTGGATGCTCGCCGCGGCGGCCTGGCTGATCCTTCTTCGTGACTACGAGTTCACATCGTTGAGCTGGCAGATTGTCTTCGTCGGCCTCTTTGCCCTCACTGTCCCACACGTGATCCTGGAGGCCGTTGCCCATCGCGTCCATCGTCTCTGGCCTCGATCGTCTCCAGAATCATGATGCATCCAACTCTGAACCGCGAGCGAACACTTCCTATGAACCAACACCACGCAGCTCCGGCCCAAGAGCATGGTCATCGACCGACGGTTGAAGCGATGACAGAGATGGTCTTTGCCGACATACTTCGGACGGTCCCATCTGATCTGCGCATCTCCATCCAGGATGCGCTGCTTGGCGGCAAGCAACTGAGACCGCGATTGCTTCAGGCGTGGCACACCGCGGCCGGCGGCTCCGGTCCGAACTGGATCGGCCCGGCAGTGGCGATTGAGCTCATACACCGGGCGAGTCTGGTGCACGACGACCTTCCATGTATGGACGCCGGACTGGAGCGCAACGGACGACCAACCGTGCATGCGTCGCATGGCGCAGCGCATGCCGTGCTCACTGGCGATGCGATGATCGCACTCGCCTTCAGGACGATCGCCTCTGCGACACACTCGCCGGAGATGACGGGGGTTCTCGCCCAGACCGTTCTCGAAATGTGTGTGGGCCAGGCTCGGGAATTCAAGCCGACGTTGGCTGCGTCAAAGGATAGTTGGGAGCAATGCTCTGACCAGAAGACCGGGAGCCTGTTCGCCGCTGCGTGCGAACTCGGCGTCATGAGCGCGGGCGAGTCCGCCGACTCGTTGCGCCCCAAGGCACGCTCCTTCGGACGCCAGCTTGGCCAGCTCTACCAACTCGCTGACGACATCGTCGATGGCGACGCATATCCGCTGCACGTAGCGCAGCGGAGTGATTCGATCTGGCGACGGCTCGAGGATGATCTCGAGGGCATCGGCTATCCTGACGCGCTCACCGAGTTCGTGTCGATGATCCGCCGTCTCGTCGTGACGAGTTAGCGTGCACGCGAAGACAGGCAGTGTTCGGCGCCCTGGGGTCCATTAATGAGAAGGTCTATTCTCGTCTTCAGCCTCGCCGCTCTGTCGGTTGTTCTCTCCGGCCAGCCGGCGATGTCAGCGGAATCCGGCGTCATCCTTCCGATGCGCGAGCGCGCCGAGGTCGTCAACAACTGGCTTGTTGAACGTCTCGATCGCGTGGTCCCGGAACTCATGCGTGAGCATGGGGTCGATATGTGGATCGTGCTCGGGCGCGAATACAACGAGGATCCGGTTCTCGAGACCATGCTCCCTGCGACGTGGCTGTCGGCACGGCGGCGGACCATTCTCGTCTTTCACGATCCCGACGGCGCCTCAGAGGTCGAACGACTGGCCGTGGCCAGGTACAGCGTCGGCGACGCATTCGAATCCGCGTGGAATCCGGACGAGCAGCCCGATCAGTGGGCGCGCCTCGTCGAGATTGTCGAAGCGCGCGACCCGCATCGCATCGCGCTCAATATCTCTCCTACTTTTGCTCTTGCCGATGGCCTCTCGCACTCGCAGTTCAATGAGCTCCGTCAGGCCCTTCCGTTGCGCCTGCGTGATCGCATTGTTCCCGGCGAGGCACTCGCGATCGGTTGGCTCGAACGACGCATTCCTGAGGAGATGGAGGTGTACGCTTCGATCTGCCGCATCGCCCACGAGATCATGGCCGAGGCGCTCTCGGAGCGCGTCATCCAGCCCGGTGTCACAACAACCCATGATGTGCAGTGGTGGTGCCGCGAGCGCATTCGCGAGCTGAAACTCACGGCATGGTTCCACCCGTCCGTCTCGATCCAGCGACAGAAAGAAGACTCCGACTTCCTTGACCTCTTCACCGGCGACGAACAGGTCATTCAGCGCGGCGACCTCGTCCATTTGGACTTCGGCATCACCTATCTCCGACTCAACACAGACACGCAGCAGATGACCTACGTGCTCAGGCGTGGTGAGACCGAGCCCCCGGCAGGCCTGCAACGCGCCTTCGCTATCGGCAACGAGATGCAGGACATTCTCACCGAGCGCTTCGCGGAAGAGCGGAGCGGCAATGACGTGCTCGTTGATGCGCTCGCTGAAGCGAAAGCACGCGGCGTCAACGCGATGGTGTACACCCACCCCATCGGCTACCACGGCCACGGCGCCGGCCCCGCCATTGGCATGTGGGATAAACAGGGCGGCGTCCCAGGCAAGGGCGACTATCCGATCCACAACCGGACTGCGTATTCCATCGAATTGAGCATTACGGCGCCCGTCCCCGAATGGAACGGCCAGGAAGTGCGCATCATGCTCGAGGAAGACGCCTACTTTGAAGACGGTCGCGTCGAATACATCGATGGCCGCCAACTCAAGCTGCACATCGTGCGCTAGTCCGCATGCAAGTGGAAGACTTTATTCATGATCTTCCACTCGCCATCCACCTTCAACAGCGTGAAGAGATCGGTGAATCGATGCCCCGTCCAATCGTCAATCTCGATGCGCACAGTGGCGACTGTCTTTGAGACCTCAATGCGCGCAATGCGAGCCTGCATCGTCTTCGCAGCTCCGTTCTCATCATGCCAGTCCAAGAGCTCTTGAATAGGACCTGCGACCAGATCCGGGCCGACGTAGCCAAAGATCGTCGCCTTCTCATGGAACGCCGGCTTCATGTCGTCGCTGCGCCCTGAGACGGCGCCATCGAGATAGTGCTGCAAGGTCGCCGCGATGGCGTCGTGTTCCTGCACAGCGGTCGGAGTGTCGCTCATTCAAGTCACCTTTCGCCTCATCCACAGCGCGCTGACCAACTCGGGCGCCCCGCCAGAGTGGCTCGAACGGAAGATAGACTCGATTCAAGACCGCGACCGCCATCGTCCGCCCCCCAACCACCACCGAGCCCGAGATCGCGAATGTCAACGCAGAACTGATGGCCAGTCGATTCTCCGCGACGCATGCGGCGTCTCTGGACGACAGAACGAAGCGCGTGATTACGATATTCGACCGGACTAGGCCCCCTCGCCGAACATCACGAGAATCGCCTCGGCAGGCTCTTGCAGCTCATTCCACCAGACGTGCGGCGCAAAAGGCGGCACGAAGATCGCGTTGCCTGCAGGCGCGGTGACCCGTTCACCATCGACGCGTCCCTCGGCCGTCCCGCTCATCACGATGATCAATATCGGGAACGGCATCGCCTGTTCACGAGGATCGTCCCGGATGGTCTCACCCGGCTCGATCCGTGAATAGATCGTCCGCAGACCGGGCTCGTAGTAGAAACCGACAACATTCGAACCATGCAGCTTGCGCGTGTTCTCTTCGCCGAATGGAATCATCTCGGGGAATCCGCGCGTCCAGAAATGGAAGGAGAATGGATTGACGGCGGCGTACTGCTCCATCGTGGGCTGGTAGCCCTCCATCTGGAGCACTTCCATCGGGGCATAATCGTCGCTGAATGCCTTCCCCTGCGCGGTAATCGGATTGAGCTCGCCGCTCTCGACGGCGCGAAGCGTCTCCGACTCAACGCGATAGACAAACGTCGGCGTCGGGGCGGCGCCCTCATGCAGCTCGACACCCCATGTGTCGCCATGCTGCTCGCCTGTCACACGAACATGCCACTCGCCTTCATCCGGAACGCGTATTCCGAAGAGCATCGGTTCAGCGGCGAATCGATCAGACCTGAAGTCCTCAACGTATGACTCGATGATCTCCTCGGTTGTCGTGGGTGCGCCTGAAGCGCCCGCGGCGCCAAGGACGATTGCTGCGAATGCTGCGTTCAGCATGGTCGGATCTCCTGATGTGCTCGGATACTGGGTCAACAATGGCTGACACTACCGCCGGTGAGCGCGCGAATCTTGAAGATTTGGGACATCGCCGACTACCAGAGCGTTGCGGCACGGTCGCCGTGCAACTCGCCCGGTGAAATGCCGCCCAGGTCCGCGAATTCCCGCGCCATATGGGCCTGGTCGCTGTATCCGGCGTCCAGCGCAATTCGCGCCCACGGCGCACGCGAGCGCATGCGACCCAGGCGCACGGCGTGATCGAATCGGATGATCCGCGCAAAGAGCTTTGGTGAGAATCCAACGCGCTCGGTGACCACTCTATTGAGATGGCGGCGCGACAGACCCGCTTCCTGCGCGAGCTCATCGATGCGGACCGCGCCGCATCGGCTCATGACCTCGCCGATCACCGCCTGTGCCGCTTCCGAACTCCGCTCCGCCGCTCGCATACGACCGAACAGCCACCGCTCCACAGCGCGCACACAGTCCAGGTCCGCGGCGTCATGGGACAGCTGGTCAAGCACCTCAGAGGGAACTGAACCGACAACTGAATCCAGGTGCTCCGATCGATCGGCCAACTCCGACATCGGGACGCCGAGGATCTGCCTGGCGCCGGCGGGAAGAAGCTGCACGATCATGATTGCGCCGGAAGCGCCGAGCGTGAAGTCAAAGGGGCCGGATCGAGGCCCGGAGATCGAAGCAACGGCCCAAGGATCGGCGACCTCGCGCGAATGCAGCACGGCGCCATCCCGCTGAAATACCAGGCACGAGGTGCCGTCAGGCAGGACGCGCGCTGAGAGATCGCGCTCCTTCGACGCGCGCATCGACCAGACGCCGGCGAGAACACCGGACAAGGGTGCGGGCGCAGGGTGCCAGGTGGCTTGCACGAAGGAGCTCCCAGAGTCTTGGGCCGGACAAAGCGCTCGCTCGCGATCAGCGGGAGCGTCGCCTCGACGAAATTCCCCGCAAGAAATCGCGGCGAACGCAGCGTGTCTTCATAAGGATAGGGCGAGCAGGAATCGCGATCACGCAATTTCACGGGGAGCGGATCGGATGACCGGATTATCGGATTTCGGGGTCAATCCCCGATCTCGCCACGCCGAAATCGAGGCGCCCTCAGCCGACACGATGATTCGAGCCATAATGACGCATCGCCCTCGAGATCAAGGTCATGCGCTGACGGAGAACGACGGTGGCAAAGAACGCGAAGAAGAAGACATCGCGAAAGACTGCGAAAGCCACGAGGAAGTCCGCCGACCATCAGAGCAAGGACAAGCCGAAGCTCCTCTCCGGCGGCAATCCACAGATCCCCAAGGCCGACGGCGACGCCCCCGTGCAGAACTACATCGCGGCCATGCCCGGTTGGAAACGCGACGTCGGACGCGATCTCGATGCGCTCGTCGTCCGCACAGTTCCGAAAGTGCGCAAGGCAGTGCGCTGGAACACGCCCTTCTACGGCGTCAAGGACCGGGGATGGTTCCTCAGCTTCCACTGCTTCACGAAGTACATCAAAGTGACGCTCCACAACGGCGCGTCACTTGATCCGCTGCCACCCGTCGAGTCCAAGCACCCCGACGTCCGCTACTACCACATCCATGAGGGTGAGGCGCTCGACGAGAAGCTCCTGACGAAGTGGATCAGGCAGGCGTCGCGACTACCGGGTGAAGAGCTGTTCTGACGGACTTCGCCTGATCCGAGACGAATGAATCACTCACATCGCCATCATGGCCGCGGCGTCTGATTTGGTGTTGTACCCGCCCGCCATGGCGAGGAACATCCCGGTGGCGAACATGTTGTGACCGTCCAGCAGCGTCACTGCGGTGTGCGCGACTTCCGAGGTTTCGCCGAATCGACCGAGCGGGATCTTCTTCGCGATCGTATCCATCTTGTCCGCGCCACCGAGCGTCCTGACCGCATCCGGGTAGTTCATGAAATTCGAACCGATCGCATTGACGACGACGCCCCGAGGCGCGCCCGTCATGGCGGCGCATCGAATGAGCATGTTCGCGGCCACACGCATGGAGCAATACGCCGCCATGTCGTAGTAAGGCTTATCGGCGGTGGCGCTCGTCAGAACGAGGATCTGACCGGATCCGGCATCCATGAGCGGCGGCATCAGCGACTGGAGTGCGTAGACGACGGCCATGTAATTCGAATCAAAGCTCTCCCGAAAAACCTCGGGAGTTGACTCGAGAATGTCGCCTTTCACGTGGATCGCCGTTCGGATGTACGCCGAGTCGAATCCGCCGAAACGATCCATCGCCGCATCGACCAGCTTCTGCGTGGAGTTGGGTTGACTCTCGTCCATCGACCCCTCCTGTTCGATGCCGGGTACGACCACGACATCGGCGCCGTGACTGCGACACTCCTTAACGAGTCCGTCGGCGGGCTGCGCGAGCACCAGGTTGTGCCCCTTCATGGCCAGTTCAAGCGCAATCGGAGGACCGATCTGCATCTTGGCGTCGTTGATGAGCGCGACGCGCTTTCCTGATTTCGAGTTCGTCTTCGGCGTCTTCCCTGGCGCCGGCGACCCTGCGTTTGCGACGTTCATCCCGAATCCGGCTGCCGCCATGCCGCCGGCGCCCGCCATAAGGAAATCGCGTCGATCCAAACCGGCGCCCGTCGTGCTGGTTGATTCATCGGACATGGGTTCTTTCTCCTTCAGAGATTGGTCGTTCGGATAGTCGGTGCGCTCGCGCTCGGATCGCGCATGCGCGGTCCACTCCGTCTATGGCCGCGTGCCCGGGAATGGAATATCAAGATGCTCGATGGCGTCGTCGCCTGTGAGGATGGGGCGACCGACCTTCGCGATGAGTTCCTTCGCCCGCTTGATCTGATCGAGGTTGCTCGGACCGTCCATCCAGTCCTCGAGCCCGACGCGGAAGGCGCCACCTCGCTCAAGAGACATGCGGGCCAGCGGCGTGTCCATGATGTCGCCGCCGATCAAGCCGACGTCCCACTCCAGATCGAGCCCTTCGATCATGTGAAGATAGAGCTGCAGCGCCTCAGGGATCGGCGGCGCCATGCCCGCCCAACCGTAATCGGCGAAGTAGATGTTGAGCTTCGAGCCGCGCGGCACGCGACCGGCGCGAGCCATGGCGACGACGTTCTTCATCCATCCCGGTTCGAAGACGGAGATTGACGCACCGCAGCCGAAGTCCTTGCAGGTGCGCTCGTTCACATCGTCGTCGCCGGGCCAGAAGCCGTACCACCAGAACTTGTCCGCAGTGCGTCTGCCCTGCCTGTCGTACGTCGCGAGCGGGAGAACTCCCGTATCGAACAGGACCATATTGGCAAGGCCGGCCTTCGCGAGCCTGCGCTGGTGTCCGCTTTGAATCTCCGGCTCCCAGACCGTCCGCTGCTCGTGATACACCTTGGGATCGAAGTTGGCCGTCGGGTAGATGATCCCGCGGGGGTGCTTCTTGCGGATCGCCGACATGGCCTCGGCATACGGCGCGACGGCCGCATCGAGATCCGAACTCGGCTTATTGCTGTGGAAGTGGACGATGGTCACGCCCTCGTCGAAACACTTGATCGCCTCTTCCGCCAGCTCCGCCGGCGTCTCGGGAACGAGTGGGTTCCTCTTCTTGAGCGTTCCACCGTTGATCGCGACCTCGAGGATCACCGGCTTCTCGTCCTTCTTGAAGGCGAAGTTGCTGCGCATGTCCCCCGGGCCCGGCCCGGCGACCGCGCGACCGGCCGCGAGCGCCGCACCTGCAGCTCCGACCGCCATCCCGAACTCTCTTCGAGTGATACTCATTCTGTTCAATCCCCTGCCCCCGACCGTGTCTGTCGATCCTGATCCGTCCGCGCTCGCGTCATCCGATCTCGACGGTTCCGTCTTCCTTGACGGTGATCGAGTCGCCGGTCTTCACCGCCTCGAGGAATTCCTCGCCGAGCAGATCGACGCAGACGATCTGCTTCTGCTGCCAGATGTCCGCCATGAGAACGCCCGATGCGGTCACTGAATCGATGTGCCGCGAGAAGAGAAGCGCCTTTGGCGCCAGTCCCAGACCGGCCACGGCCATGAAACAGCCGCCGCCCATGCTGGATCCGATGCACTGCGACGTGCAGAGGATGACCCCCTGCAGGTCCTTCTGGTAGAGGTCCTTATTGTCCTGATCCGTGCACGGCGCCGTCTCAGTCTCACCAGCCCAGACATTCTCCAGATAGGAGCTCGTCGTATTGAAGGGCTGCTTCGAAACCGTGGCCTTTCCCTCAATCGCGCCGGGAACCACGGGACGACCCTGGAAGGTTTTCTTTGCCATTGTTGTTCTCCAGTCCGTGATGTGTATGCGTAGTTGAAGGGTCGTGGGCCTACCCGGGGAGCTCGCCGGTCATGATGACTTCGAGCATGTCAGGCTCTGACACGTATCGCGAGTTGCTGTACTTGCGTGTCTTGTTGGAGTTGGTCACCGCAAAGTTGCCGTCGGCGTAGCCCTTGAAGCCTGAGATGCAGACGGTGCAGGTGTTGGACCATCGCACACCGGCGACATGCAGGTCCCGAACCATCTCCGGGTAATCGTGGAACAGGTGATCGCGAACCTCCACCGAACAGAACATGACTGTCTGCAGAGCGACCTTCTCCTGCCTGCGCTTCTTGAGCGCATCGTGGATCCTCGTGCTCCAGCTGACCAGTTCGTGATAGGTGTTGTGCGGGCAGCCGATGTGCGCTGCGGTCGGTTTCTTCACATTCTTGGGCCAGAGATTCGGGAATCCGCTGCGAATCCTCTCAATCTCCTTGTCATCGACGACATACGTCTGGTAGCCCTCGACAAGCAGCTTCCTGCCCTTCTGGATCGCCTCCGGCGTCAGATTCTCGACGTGGTAGAGACCGACGGCGCCGCTGGATGCAGTCGCCGCGCCCATCGCCTTCAGCTTGTGCAGGTTCTCCGGTGTGATCTTGCCGTCGAGATACTTGTCGATCCCGACGATGTAGGGAACATCCTCGACGCACTTCTCGCCGATGCCGCCGCCGAGCACGCCCCAGTCCGGCTCGCCCGACGTCTTGACCTCGACCAGCCACTTGGCCTGGCGTCCCTCGTCGGTCATCAGGCCGAAGTAAGGCGCCTTGCCGAGCAACGCACACAGCAACTCCATGCCCATCGAGTTGCGGTTGGTGCGAATGCCCAGGATCGAGTTTCCGGCGTTGATCGCCGACGACTCGCCCCACGCGACGTACGTGCCCGGCTCCGGCGCGTTGCCGACCTCGGGCAGATAGCACATGCAGCTTCGCGTCGTCATACCTCGACCGCCGAGACGCGCATGCAAATGATCGAGTTCGATCTGCAGCGGCAGACTCTCGAACATCATCAACTCCATCTCCCGCGTGATCGCGACGTTGTACAGATCGAAGGGTCGCGGATTGATGGTGTACGGGGCGTAAGCCTTCAGGCCCGCGTCGGCGCATTCCTTAAGAACCTCGACGATCGGCGATAGCGCCGGCGAACCGAGGAACGTTGACGAGTGCGGGTTTCCGCCCAGATCAACGAGCTTCTCCGCGCCGAAGAGATTGCCGTGACGCACGATCGTCTTCATCAGCTTGGCGAGCGCCTCACCCTTCTTGCCGTCGAGGATGTCCTGCTCCTCGCGGGTCAGCTTCATCTGGTGCGGCGCCTTCGACGGATCGTGTTTCGAGATCTTCGGCGGCGAGCCGGCGCCGGCGGCCTTGTATCCGGGCACGGCCTTGCCGTCCGGACCGATGCCGTCCATGTCGGACTCGCGCCAATGCTGCACGTAGTCCGGCGTGCCGGACTTCTTCGTCAGCAGATGGTGAACCTGTCCCCGATTCGTTGCGCCCCCACCGTCGTCCCACGGCGCGCCTCCACGCTGAGCGGAAGCAGTTTCCGAGGATTCGATGGCGGCGGCGCCGAGAACCGTAAGTGGAATCGTCTTGACGAAGTCCCTGCGTTCCATTGGATTCTCCTGGACCTCTTCGAGGTCATGTCCCACCGACTGTGCGGGATCGACCATCGTGCGCCGGCGCTTCAGGTACGACCGAGGCCGTGCACAGCTCCCGCCTTCCTGCTTCGGACGAGTCGGTCTCGACCCGCGTCCGATCAGTGTGCGCTCCGAAGTGCGAACTGGAGAACGCACAACTCGATGTTAGCTGGCCGGACGCGCCCAGCAAGAGCGAATAGACCAGCGGCGAATTTTCTAACAAAGCCATGCCTCCGAGACTCGACGTCGAACTATCGCTTCGACTGTCGGACTGTGAGGAGGCGATTGACACCCGAGTGTGTCAACAGCTGCATGCGCAGAAACTGACTCAGGCACGATGCGATCACGCGCCTTCGGGCGCCGGCGGCTATGTGCTCGTCACCCGTCACGCGCCGGACGAGTTCGGGATTGTCCGACAGTTGAGACTCAGTCTCCATTGCCCCGACCCGCGTCACCCCGCTTCAAACGAACGTTCGGCTACCCCGCGGCATGGCCGGATGGGAGATTCACTACGCTGTCTCGCGACTATGAGCCGCTGAGAGACCCGGAACGATGGAGGCCAGGCGTTGACCCCAACGAGCGAAGAGAACACAAGCTATGCCGACTCGCGACGCCCTGAGGTCGCGCTGATCACGAATCACGGCTATGCCGGCGCCGAGATTCCAGTCGGCGGCGCGCCGGACACCGGCGGGCAGAACTTCTACGTCAACACGCTGGCGCTCAAGCTCGAGCGACTCGGGTATCGCGTCACCATCTTCGCGCGGGGCGGATTCCCCCACTTCGACGGCACGAGCATGCGAACCGGAATGGAATTCCTGTCGGAGTTCGTGCGCTACGTGTTCATCCCCGGCGGCGGGGCCGAGTTCATCGCCAAGGAGGACATCGCGATCGCCCTCGATGAGGAGGTCGAGTGGCTGGAGGCATTCGTTCGCGACGAGGCGGATGCGCGCGGTTGCGATCCATGGGAGGTCTATGAGTTCATCAACTCCCATTACTGGGATGCTGGCGTCATCGCAGTGCGCCTGGTTGAGCGCTGGCGAGATGACGCCGTGGCCCGGGCCATGGCCAGTCTGCTGGAGTACTGCGTGCCGCCCGACGAACTCGAGCTCATGGAGTCGCTTCGGCACGCCCGAGCGCTCGGTTCTTCCCCAGGCTTCCATCTGGGTCGACTGCTGATCCATCACTTCGCGCTGCGCCACGATGAACTCGATCATCAGGTTCGAGCGGCGGCCTCGACCTGGGCGACCCAGCGCAGGCTTCGTCCGGAGGAAGAAAACGCGCTCGTCGACCAGGTGAATCGATCCGTGGCCACACACGAGGACGCTGATGCGCCGATGCGCCGACTAATCGCCGCCGACGCCCTAGGCCAGCGAATCCTGGCCCTGTGCCCCGAGGTTGACGAGCGACTCAAACGAAATCTGGAGCGCGTGAATCGTCATGTGTGGACGCCGCACTCGCTCGGCGAACTCAAGGACTTCAACTTCCACGGCCGAAACCCGGCGGTGCGGCGTTCGCTCAAGTTCTGCGAGCGACGAAATCACGAACGAGTTGTGGCCGCCGGTTCACGCGCCGTCGTCGCCACGTCGGCCAAGATCGCGGATCGACTGTGGGTCCACTATCGGGCGCCAGTCGCTGACACGTTCTACTTCCCGCCGTGTGTCGATGGCGACGTGTTTCGGCCCTACTCCGAGGAAGAGATCGCCCCGACTTACGAGTATCTCGCTGAACGAACCGGTCTGGAGATCGAGCAAATCCGGAGTTCATGCATCGTGTTCGAGACGAGCCGCATGGACAGAACGAAGCGCAAGGATCTCCTGCTCTCCGCATTCGCGCAACTCACCGATCGCCATCCGGAATCGCTGCTCTTCATTGGCGGGGGGCCGGAAAACGAGCATTTCGAGTATCTCGAGAATCAGTTGGACGAGACGCCGGCGCTCCGAGGGCGCGCCTTCCTGCTTCGGGCGATCCCCGATGCGCACCTCGGGCCCATGTTCTCGATTGCGGATATCTACGCGTCGGCCTCGGAGATGGAGGGCTTCGGCATGAGCGTGTCTCAGGCCGCGGCCGCGGGAACAGCCATCGTGAGTTCAGATTGGATTCCTTTCAGCCTCCACCACGCGCCAACGGATTGCGAACTCTTCCCCGCCGGCGACACCGACGCCATGGCGGCGGCCATGGATAGACTTCTGAGTAATCCGGATGAGCGCGAGCAGCGCGCCGAGCGCCTTCGCGAAGTTGCTCGAGGATTGGATTGGACGCGCAAGGCGGCCGACTTCCTGGGTTATCTTCGGCGCCACGGATTCGAGATCACGGAGGGACTGGATAATGATCGGTGATCGTCTCGTCATCACTGAGTATCACCGGCAGGGCGCCGCGCTCGTCTGGGAGGCGCTGCGCGAGCGTCGCGAAGACGGATACACCGCCGTGACAATCGCGGGTGAGTCCGGCTCGGGGAAGAGCGAAATCGCCCAATGCCTCGCAGACCTGTTGAGTGAATCCGATATCGGCAACATGGTTTTCGGCCAGGATGACTACTTCCGGCTGCCGCCCCGTTCGAATCACGAGCGTCGGTTGACTGACCTCGAGTGGGTCGGACCGGGCGAAGTGCAGCTGGAGCTGCTGGACAGTCACATTCGCGCTATCAAGAACGGGGCCGGCGCCGACCTCGAGAAGCCGCTCGTCTACTTCGACGAGAACCGAATCGGATCAGAGGTCGTACAGCCTCCTCCCCCACCGGCGGTCGTGATCGCCGAGGGAACCTACACCACGATGCTCGAGCACGCGGACCTGCGCGTCTTCATCAATCGGACATACGATCAGAACCGAGCCGCGCGCCTGAAGCGGGCGCGCGATCCCGATCCCGAGTTTCTCGAGTCTGTGCTGGCGATCGAACACGAAATCATCTCTCGTCACCGAGAACGCGCTGACGTCGTGATCCCGCCGCCTGACGACGAGGCCAACTGACGGACCTTCACCGCGCATTCGGACGCTGGAAGGCTGATGGAGCAACTTCTTCTCGCCTACATCTTCGTCTGCTTCTCAGTCGGGCTCATGTGTATGGGCATCACGATCGTGGTGGCGCATCGCACGCGAAGTTCGATCGCGCGATCGTTTCTGGCGTTCTACGTCGCCCTCACGCTGATTGTCCTCGCGAGTCTCATACTGGCGTTCCTCGACATCCAGCCGGAGCTGGCAGGCCCGCGTCTTCGAGGCGCCCTTGAGTATCTCGAGGCAATCGTCGGTTTCTATGGCGTCATGCTTACGCTTCCACTCTTCGTGCACCGCGTCTTCCAGATGCGCGATCGAGGCAGGGATCGCCTCTTGATGCTGACAGTTGGCGTCGCGCTCATCGTTCAGCACGTGACCGAGTTCGGTCTCGGGGATCGATGGGACGAATTCGGCGATCTGCTCGAGAACCTGCTCTTCTCCGCGATCATCGTCTACTCGCTGACGCTCGGGCTTCTTCGTCGGAACGCCCCCGGTGTCGACCGCACGCTGGGTCGACGCCTCCTCGTCCTCGGGGCGATCGGTCTGCCGGTCATGCTCCATGACCTGTTCCTGATGGAGGCCACCGGGCTCCGCTTCTATCCGCTGGGGTACAGCGTTTTCAGCGGCGTCATCGCGTGGACGCTCTATCGACGCGCCGGCACCGCCCCGGGCAGGACGCCGCCATTGGAATGGGATCTCAGTGAACGCGAGGCAGAGGTCGCGATGCTCATCTCACGGGGACTGAGCAACAAGGAGATCGCCTCGGCGCTGCACATCTCTCCCAATACCGTCAAGACGCACGTGCGAGCGGTCTTCGACAAGAGCGGCTGCCGATCGCGATTCGCTCTGATGTCCGCGATAGTCTCCGAGCATCCGGACGCCGGTTCACCGACCAGAAACCCGACACAAGGCTGATTCACGGCCGATCACCCGAAAGGATGAGGCGATTTCATCCCATCGGGCGATTGTTCAAAACCCGCATCGCTCCGAGATTGGCCCACGTCCAATCAAAGGAGACCCCGATGCTGAATCGAACGACATCTCTGGCCGCAGTCGCGCTCGCCCTCGTCAGTCTGGCGGGAATCACCTCTTCGGAGCCGCTTCCGCCGGATGACGGCCAGCGCCGCATCCTCATCACCAATGACAATGGCATCGACGATGTCAAACTCGTTGAACTCGCCCGGGCGTTCGCCCGGCAAGGGGAAACCTGGGTCGTTGCGCCGGATCGCGATCGCAGCGGCACAGGCAGCCATGTGACCTTCCCAGCCACCGGCCAGCTCGAAGTCGAACGCCGCGACATCGGCGACGGGATCGAGGCGTTCGCCGTGGCTGGCACACCCGGCGACTGCGTCGCCCTCGCACTGATGGGAATGATGGAGAACAACCCGCCTGATCTCGTCATCTCGGGCATCAACGGTGGCGCCAATGTCGGCGCCGCGTGGATGTTCTCTGGCACCGTCGGCGCCGCGCGCGTTGCGGCCCTGGGCATCCCGGCCGTCGCCGTGTCAGGCCTCGATGACGACCTGCCGGGCGCCGTCGATGCGGCAGTCGAATGGGTTGTGCGACTGGCAGACCACGAAGTCGTGACGAGTCTCCGCCCAGGCGAGTACCTCACGGTGAGCTTGCCGCGCATCCACCCGAGTGAAATCCAGGGAATCCGAATCGTCGACCGTGCGCCCGCGATGGCGGCGCCGAAGTTCGCCAGCGAAGACGGCGCGACATGGCGCATCGTCGGAATGATCGAGTCTACAGCCCCAACGCCGGCGGATTCAGACCGCGCCGCTCTTGACAACGGCTTCATCGCTGTCGTGCCGATGAGGCTCGATGAGGTCAATCTCGAGAGACTTGCGCAATGGAGACGCCAGGACATGCAACTCCCGGCATGGCAACCGGAGCTGACGCGCGCGCGGTGAGGCTAAGGGCACTGCGCGAACCTGGTGCGTCCGCATAGTGCTCTGCGCTCCAGAATCAGGTTGCTCCTGCGTCATCCGATTCCGCTGAGCCGACGGCTTTCGTGACGCGTGAGACATACACAGCGCGTCCAATGAGCGTGAGAAGAACGGTGACGCAGAGCCATGCGAACGCGTCCCCGATTCTCGAATACAGCGTCGGTCGACCGGACGATGCAATCTCCACGACAACGCTGCCAGATTGGTCATCTGGGAGCACGAGGCTTGCGGCAGTGCGACCAGATGAATCCGTAACGAGCGAGACACCGTCCTTTGTAGGACGAATGAGCGCAAATCCCTGCTCGATTGCCCGGAGCCTCGCCATCCGCGCATGTGTCCGGCACGCTTCGACCCAGTCATTTGAAGGCGCAAGCATGAGATCCACATCAGCCGCCCCGGCCTGCGCGATCAGATGCGGGAAGTCGAGATCGAAGCAGATCGCCGAGGAGATGCGCCCGAGGTCTGTGTCGATTGCGGGGAGAGCGCCGTCGCCGCGCTCGAATCGCGTGCCCGGAACATGCGTGGCCTTGAGGAAGTCGATCACGACCTCGCCCGTGGGGCTGACGAGCACGAACTTGTTCAATGCGGGCGCACCGCTTTCGGGTCGATACACGACCATACCCATGCCGATGTAAACATCCTTCGATCGGGCTGTCGCTTGAGCTCGGTCGATCCACATCGCCTCCTCTTCTTCAGTGATTACGGGGTTCGCCTCCGGCCAGACCACGAGCTGCGCCCCGCTGTCAGCCGCCCGATCGACGAGCGCGAAATGCTCCTCCAGAGACTCCTTGATGCGGCGACGCGCCAGATCGACGCTTTCCTGCGGCCGCTCCACGCCGCGCGTATACGCCCAGAGCGCATCGAGCGCGTCGTCGTTGAAGATGTCAGGAGGAACGACGCAGGCGACTCGAACGGGTGTGCTCACGGGAACAGTACTGAGCCTGGCGACGCCGGCCGCGACGACAACCGCCGTGGCCAGGGCCATCGCAACGAGCCCGACGCGCGCGCGATCGGGATCATCCCTTCGCCGCTCCAACACGAAGTTCGCAGTCGATGCGAGCCAGGCGGCCAAGAACGTCAATCCCGTCCATCCGACGAAGGAAGCGACCTGGGCGATGACGATCGTGTCGGCGTAGCTATACGCGATGCTCCCCCATGTGCCGCCGGGACTGAAGCGCGCAGACATGACGTCGTAGGCGACCCACCCGCACGGCAGCGCCAGCGTTCCGACGAGTGAACGAACACGAAGCGAAATCCACCGATCCATGAGGAAGACGCATGCGAGCAAGGACGAGGTGCCAACTTCCATGCCGATCCGCGCGGGCGTGGGAAGTGGGACCATGCCGGCATAGGCCAATTCCCACACGGCAACGTGCGCGACAACGAAGAGCGGCGCCGCAAATGCGGGGCGGACCTGACGGAAGAACCGCACCACGCAGAAGACGCCGATGATCACGGCGACACCATTGGGCCAGTGTCCCTGACCAAACGCAAGCGCTAACGCGCCGACAAGCAGCGTTACCATCGCACGGCTGGTTGAAAGACGTTCACGCATGGCTCTTCTCCGAGGGCGCAGCGCCCTGTTCATTCATGAGGGACTCGAGCGCAGCTCGAGCGTCCCGGCACCACGCCAGGCGCGCTCGGTTGACGTGCTGCCCCGAGAGGAGCGCCACTCGCCAGTACACGAGTTGCTCCCGAGACGCGGCTTCCCGCTCGATCTCCGATTCGAACGCTTTGAAGAGCGAGCGCAACTGCATCTGATGCGCCTCACACCGCTCGATGTGCTCGAGCGCCTGACTCGGGTCCATCTGCGAACCGAAGTAGAGCTTGAGAAGCAACTCATTGCGCACGCCCACCGGAGCGGCGGGTTCCGCCAGCCACGCTCGAAACTCGTCCCTGCCTCGCTTGGTGATCCGGTACAGCTTGCGCTCGGGACGGCGCGCACGCTGCTCGACCTTGACCGACACGAGCCCGTCGTCATGCAGGCGATGCAGCGCCGGATAGATCTGGCCGAGACTCTCGCTCCAGAAATGCCCGAGGCGCTCCTCGAACTCCTGTTTGACGTCATAGCCCGATTTCGGGCCGGACAGGAGCATCCCGAGGACCGCAAAGCGTGTTCGATTGACCTTTGGCATGATACCTATCTTTCAGATACTATCTGACAGATATTACACGGCGACTCGAATCGTTGGCAAGAGAAATCCGGATTCAGATGCGCCCTGATGTCGTATTCGCCGATGTGGCGCGCTCCGTGCCGACGTCAGCACGGCCGGGAATCGAAGTCGCGATCACTGGATCGACAACCGGAAGTTGGAGTCCCACGATCGCCGCCGAATCCGAGCGAGAACTGCATGCGAAGAACCTGTCTGAACCCGTTCGTAGAGCGTCCATCAACTGAGGAAGATCTCGTGCGACATTCGTTTCGAACAGCCATTGCGCTCGCCTCGGCTCTGTCCTTCGCCATGGGGCCGATGGCCGCCGCCCAGCCACAGGATTGCCCGGTCCCGGAATTCATCGCGCGCGCCGACATCCGCGGCATGGGTCTCGCCGAGGTCCGGTCCGAAGCTGTCGAGGTCACCGTCTACGGATTCGCAGAGTATCCGATCGCGTGCGTATCAGAAGAGACGATCTTCGAAGCGGCATCACTCACGAAGCCGGTGGTCGCCTATCTCGTGATGCGCCTGGTCGATCAGGGCCGCCTCGCACTGGATGACGTTCTCATCGATCGTCTTCCATCGCTGCCGCTTCCGCCTGACGATGAGCGCAGCGCGGAGGTCACCATCAGTATGGCGCTGTCGCATTCGACGGGTCTGCAGGGCCCGGACGACGGCGAACTGCGCTTCGTGAACGACCCGGGAGAGACGTTTCAGTATTACCCCCCGGGGTACCGACTCGTGCAGCGGATCATCGAACACATCGAAGGCGCGCCTCTCGAAGAGATCGCTCAGCGGGAAGTGTTCGGTCCGCTTGGAATGTCCAGCAGCTCTCTCGTGTTCCGCGACGACCTTCTCGATCGCATCGCGACGAGGCACCGGATGCTCGGAGATCCGATCCAGCGCGATCGCGATTCGTCACGCCCAGCGAACGCCGCCGCCAGCCTTATTACGACCCCCGGTGATTACGGGCGGTTCCTTCAGGCGATGCTCAGCGGTGATCAACTCACGTCTCAATCGCGCAGAGTTATGCTCACGTCACAGGTCACCGTCCCCGACACCGACGGCGCGGTCGGCTGGGGAGTCGGCTGGGGGATTGAACTCAAACGCGGCACGTTCTTCCACTGGGGAGACGCCGGATCGACCAAGTGCTTCACGATGGGCTCGATCGAAGACGGTCGCGCCTTCGTCTACCTGACCAACAGCTACTACGGCATGGCCGTCGCCGGCGAGATGGCGGCGGCGCGCTTTCCGGGAGCGCAGCCGGCCGTCGAGTGGCTCGACTACGGCGCATGGGATTCTGCGCGACGACTCGCGCGGCGCGATGTGGTCCGGGCGTTTGTCAATGGGAGCACTGAACTCGGTATGGAGACCTTCGAGCGATACGAGCGCGACTATCCCGACCTGGACATGTACAACGTTGCGAACTTCGCCACCTGGATCCTCGGCGGTCGCGACAAGCATGAAGGCCGCGCGCAGCTGCTGGCGTGGCAGATCAATCAACGACCCGACAACATCGATCTTTACCTCAACCGGGTGCAGTCGCTCCGACAGATCGGTGATGAAGATGCGGCTGTCGAAACCTTGCACCTCGCCCTGGCGCGAGTCGATGACGCGGCGTCGGAGTCGATCAGGAACCGAATCAGCTGGATCCAGGACGAGATGCTCGCCGAGCAGCAGTCAGATGAGGCGCCGCGCGATCCATCATCACTCGCAGGCGCCTACGGCGAGCGTCGTATCTCCATCGAGGATGGCCGCCTGATCTACCAGCGCGGCCAGGGAACGCGATTCACGCTTCGATGGATGCACGGAGAGACATACGCGCTCGAAGGCCTTGACTGGTTCCGCCTCCGATTCGTCTTCGAAGATGGTCGCCCGTCGAAGGTCAAGGGTCTGTACTCGGATGGACGAACGGACGAGTCGCTGCGGTCACAGCCGTAGGCGCCGGCTTCGGCTCATTGCAGGACGTCTCAGATAGGCGCTCTGAAGCCCCCTTCGTCGAACAGACGGTTGAGCGATGACCCCGCATCGCGGCGGCGCCGAGAATCCGTCTCACCTTCTTTGAATTCACTTTGGAGCTACTCCGCCACTGGTGCACCCGGCTGCGCCTCGTAAGGATCGGCCTCCGCCACCTCCATCGTCCTCATCTTCGT
This sequence comes from Phycisphaerales bacterium, assembly GCA_028279375.1. Classification (GTDB taxonomy): domain Bacteria; phylum Planctomycetota; class Phycisphaerae; order Phycisphaerales; family UBA1924; genus JANQNW01. Next base: position 53,634 of record JANQNW010000010.1, on the reverse strand, counting down.
GCCCGGCAGAACCTCGAATCTCGGATCGAAGTCGACCATCATCGCTGCGAGCCGCTCGAGCACGCTCACATCACCCTCGACTTCGCAAGTGCCGTCGGCGATCTGCGCCTCCAGCGTCTTCGCGCCCATCATCGTCTGCTCGAGATCTTTCCGGTTAATGGTCAGCGTCAGATCCGGATCATCCGCCAGATAGCCCTGGATGTTCGTCAACGTGGCGTTCGACAACTCAACAACGAACTTCTCGCCGTTGTCCGGCGTGATGAGGTTGATCGTGAATTCCATGCCCTCGGCCTGACGACTGTCCATGCGAATGCCGAGGAAGTTGAGGAACAGCTCGGTGGACATCGCGCGGATGATGTCAGGTCCCGTCGTCTTTGCCGCCTGACCACCGGGAATGCCGCTGCGCAGTTCGTACGCGCCGCCGAGGAAGCTGTTCCGCAGACCTGGATTCTCCTGCTGATAGCCGATCTGCTCGAAGCAGTCCGCGAGGAGATCCTTGGCGTCGCCGTTGGCCGGCTCAGCGTGCACGAGCTTGTTAAGTATCTCCGTGGCCATGAGGTATTCGCCGCGGTCGTGAAGATCGCGCGCCTTGGCCAGGATGCGTCTTGCGCCGCCCATCATCTCGACGAATACTGCGGCCGACTCGCGCTCCGGCAATGGGATCAGCGTCGTCGGATTGCAGTCCCAGAAGCCAAGGAAGCGCTGGATCACGCCGCGACTGTTGTGCTCCGGGGACCCGTGGTAGCCGCGCGCATGCCACTGCTCCTGAAGACCCTTCGGCATCTCGTACACGTTGTGAATCTCGTTGATCGTCACGCCCTGGTTCGCGTAGTGCAGCGTCTGATTAGTCATATTCGCGTACAGGTCGCGTTGACCGCGCATAATCTCCTGCACCCGCTTGTTGCCCCACCGCGGCCAATGGTGCGCCGTGAACATGACTTCCGCTTCCAATCCGAACAGATAGAGAGCCTCGTTGATGTACTTCGACCAGCGAAGCGAATCGCGCACGGGCGCCCCGCGGAGCGTGTAGATGTTGTGGAGGTTCGCACTGATGTTCTCTGCCATCCAGAGCGCATTCATCTCGGGGAGGTAGGTGTTCATCTCCGAGGGCGCCTCAGTGTTTGGCGTGTTCTGGAACACCATGGAGACGCCATCGACCGTGAGATACTCGATGTCGTCCTCGATGATGCGCGTCGGCGGGATCAGACCGGGCTCGCCGGCCGAGACGTTCATGCCCAGCCCCTGGCCGGCATGCCCGTAAGGGCTCGCCGGGAGCAGAATGCCGTACTGGTAGAAAAGGCGGCGGTTCATGGCGTTGCCGGCGTACACGTTCTCGGAGATCGTGTGTTCCATGAAATCGCGCGGAGCGATGATCTCAATGTCGCCTGATCGAACGTCCGCCTCATCCACGACGCCGCGCACACCGCCCCAGTGATCGACGTGGGAGTGCGAGTAGATGATCGCCGTCGCCGGCAATCCCTCTCCCACATGTTCCTGAAAGAGCTTCCACGCCGCGCGTGCTGTCTCGCGGCTGACGAGAACATCGAACAGGATCCAACCGGTTCGTCCGCGCACGAACGTCATCTGGGCCAGGTCGAGGCCGCGCACCTGGTAGATGTCGTCCGTGACCTTGTACAGCCCGTAATTCATGTTGAGCTGGGACTGGCGCGTCAGTGACGGATGGATCGAGTCGAAGTCATCCTGCTCGTTGAAGAACTGGTAGCGCTCGAGGTCCCAGGCGGCGTGCCCGGCGTCGGCCATGATCTTCAGCGGCTTCATCGGAGCGATGAAACCCTTGTCGAACTCCTCAAAATCTCGTCGATCGCCAAACGGCAGCTTCGCCTTCGCCTCTCGGAGGATTCTGAGCGTGTGCTCAGACGGCGCCTTGCCCTTGGGATGAAAGTGCCCATCCGCCGGCGTCGTTGTCTGGGCCATCGCCGGCTCGTCGAGGAACTGGCTCGACACAGCGAATGCGGCTCCGATGGCCGGGACGGTCTGAATGAACTCGCGACGGCTGGGCATGACTCTGCTCCGAGTGAGATTGTCGATAGGCGTGCGCCGGAGCGACCACCGGCCGGCGCATCAGGAAGTCCCCTTCCCGGAATGCTAACTCACCGACGCCGATGAAATCTAGACCGCTCGAAGGTGAATCACGGTGCACAGCCATCCGCGCTCCTTGAGTCCAACGCCAGGGGTCATAGGATCCGCTCGAACATCGCATGACGCCGGTCTACTGGACAAGACCCATCGAGATACGCGATTCTCGTGTGATTCGTAGCAAGAGAGAACGGCGTCCCTAATGCGCCGAGGAGTGGACGATGGTCCTGCTGATCCTGTACCTGACGCTGGCGTTGGGAGTGTCCTTTCTTTGCTCACTGCTGGAGGCCGTGCTGCTGAGCGTGCCGCGCGCGCACGTGGCCGCGATGGCGGAGCGCTCTGATCGCGCAGGGATCCGGCTCGAGCGGATGAAGTCAGATCTGGATCGTCCACTGGCGGCAATCCTGACGCTGAACACTTTCGCGCACACGCTCGGCGCCGCGGGCGTCGGCGCGCAGGCCGCAGCGCTCTGGGGTGAGATGTGGGTCGGGGCCGTGAGCGTCGTCCTGACGCTGGCGGTTCTCGTGTTCTCTGAGATCATCCCAAAGACCATCGGCGCCGTTCACTCGAGGTCGCTCGCGCCGTTCGCCGCGTGGATGATCGAGGCGCTGATCCTGGTGCTTCGTCCGTTCGTGGCCGGCTGCGATTGGGTGACGAAGCTCGTTGCAGGTCGCAGCAAGAAGGCGCTGAGTATGAGCCGCAAGGAGGTCGGAAGCATCGCACGGCTGGCGCTTGAGGCAGGCGTGATCGACAAGGGTGAGTCAGAGGTGATCCGGAACCTGATCGCGCTGCGAGAGATCCGTGTTGAGGAGGTGATGACACCGCGCCCGGTGGTGTTCACGCTGCGTGCGGATCAGACAGTCTCGGAAGTGACAAGCGGGGCGCCGCCTCGGTTTACGCGCATCCCCGTGATAGGAAGCTCGCTGGACGACGCAAAGGGGCTGATTCACCGACACGACTTGTCGAGAGCGGTCGGAGAGGGTCGCGCAGACACGACGCTGGGAGAGCTGGCGCGGGAGCTTCACGTGGTCCCGGAGGTCGCGCGCCTGCCGTCGGTGCTCAGCCAATTCCTCCAGCGGCGGGAACACTTGTTCCTCGTGGTTGACGAGTTTGGCTCGAGCGTGGGAATCGTGACGCTGGAGGACGTCCTGGAGACGCTGCTCGGTGTGCCCATCGTCGATGAGACGGACACGGTGGAGGACATGCGCGAGCACGCGCGGCGGATCGTGGCGACGCGGCGCACTGGCGTCGAGAGAGAGGCAGGCGGGGATCCAGACCAGAGCGCATGACTCGATCGCGCGCTTCGCGGACTCCGAGCCGGCGCATTCGTACACGCCTGAGCGGGTCGGCGGTGGGCGCTGGCATCCTGCGATCAGAATTGTCCGGGCATCGGGAACAGTCCGTTCGCCGCCTTGCGCCCGCGCTTGTCGCGGGATTCGCGCCAACGCAGTCAGATTCGGGGTTGGATTTCGGGCGAGCGTGGGTAGCATCGTGGCTCGTCGCCACTGGCGTCGCCGGACGGTGGACGAATATGTATGTCGGTTTCGTGAGTTGGCCGCAATGGCCAGCCCGTATCAAGAGGAGAACAGAGGATGAAGCGCGTTTGTGTATTCGGGGTTGTCGGGTTGCTCCTCGGAGCGGCGCCGGGCGTTGCGATGGGGCAAGTGGTCTATCAGACAGGCGCTACGACCGGGTTCTTCACACCATTCGACGGCAGCACCCCAGCGGGAACGCTTTATGGGGACAGCGGCTGGTTTGGTTCGGGTGGAGATGCGCCGGTGGCGGTCACCAAACTGACACTGGGCCTGGCGGTCTTCGGGGATGGCGTCACAGCGGCTGAAGGAACGACGGACCTGGTGTTCACCCTCAACGATGGCGATCCGAGTGGATTCGTGTTCGGTTCCGGAACCACGCTGTACTCCACAACGATCGAAGACGTGGTGCTGCCGGCGACGGATGACGGCCAGCCGATGTTCTTCGATGTCGAAATCCCGCTCCCGAGCGTGATGACATCGGGTGGATTCAACAACTTCGGGTTCAGCCTGGGTGTCGAGGATTTCAACTACGAAGGCAATTTTGGATTCCAGAATCGCGGCGACTTCAACGCCCTGGGGTTCTACACGAACAATGCTTCGCAATTCACGCCGGGATCGGGGTGGAGCCTCTTCGCATTCGGGCCGAGTGATCCCGCCGACATCGCGAACTTCGTGATGACCCTTGAGGTGCCCGCGCCGGGCAGCCTCGCCGTGTTCGGCCTCGGCGCCCTCGCGGTGGGACGCCGTCGCCGCTGAGCCGAGTAGCGCATCCGATCATCAGCGCCGTCCGTCACCGAACTTCGGATGGTCATCTTGCGCGCCGTGCGGCCCGTGCACTCCATTAGAAAAGCCCATCGCGGTCGCGAGAGACTCTCATTGCGAAGCGAGGCGGACGGGACTCGAACCCGGAAATACTCAGATCGACAGGCCAAGCAAAGAAGAACTGGCATCGCCGCCCGAAGCCTGCGTATCGGGCTCTGACGAGCTGTCGGGCGCATCGACCAGAACAGTCTAAGGCCAGTAGGGGATGAACTCAGAGATAATCGAGGCGCACGCTCATATCGTGCGGAGCGCGCGAAGTCGAAGTCGAAGCTGTTTCTCGATCTCGACGATGGCGAACACCACCACGCCCACTCCAACGACCAGCAGCCCGTCGAACAACGACACGGCCTCGGTCCCGAAGACGCGTTGCATCGCCGGCACGTACGTGATGCCGAACTGCGCGGCGGTGACGAGCGCGACCGTCAGCCACACGACGCGTGTGCCGCAGACCTTGCGCCACGTCAGCGACGTACCGTAGATATTGCGAATGAAGAAGAGATAGAAGATCTCCATAACCACAAGCGTGTTCACCGCCAGCGTTCGAGCCAATTCGACCGGCTGCCCCCGATCGATCGCATAGGCGTACATCCCGAAGACGCCGCACAGGAAAAGCGTCGAGACGAGGAGGATGGTCCAGACAAGAGTGCCCGTCAGCAAGGGCTCGTTGCGGGAGCGTGGCAGGCGACGCATCGTGTTCTCCTCCGTCGGCTCGAACGCGAGCGCCAGCCCCAGCGTCACGGCGGTCACCGTGTTGACCCACAGGATCTGGATCGGCGTGATCGGAAGCGTCATGCCGAAGAGCAGCGCGACGAGGATCGTCAGCGCCTCAGCGGCGTTCGTCGGCAGGGTCCAGCTGATGACCTTCTTAATGTTGTCGTACACGGTGCGACCTTCGCGAACCGCCGCAGCGATCGACGCGAAGTTGTCGTCGGCCAGCACGAAGTCGGCGGCCTCCTTGGCCGCCTCGCTCCCCTTCTTCCCCATGGCGACGCCGACGTCGGCGCGCTTGAGCGCGGGGGCGTCGTTCACACCGTCGCCTGTCATCGCGACGGTCATGTTGTGCGACTGAAGGGCCATGACAAGTCGCAGCTTGTGCTCTGGGCTGGTGCGCGCAAAAACGTCCGTATCCATCACCGCCATGGCCAGTACGGGATCGTCCATCTCGTCGATTTGGGCCCCTGTCAGCACGCGCTCAGGAGACGTGAGACCGATCTGTTTTCCAATTGCGGCGGCGGTCGCCGCGTGATCGCCAGTGATCATCTTCACCCTGATTCCAGCGGTGTGGCAGTCCTCGACCGCGTCGATCGCCTCCCCACGAGGCGGATCGATCAGGCCGACGAGCCCGAGCAGAGTCAGGTCGCGCTCGACATCCGACGCCTCGAGAACCGTGTGCTCCGGCTCGACCGAACGAACGGCGATCGCCAACACCCGCTGCCCGAGCGACGCGATCTCGCTCGCACGTTGGCGCCAGAACGGCTCGTCCAGCGCCTCGCACGCGCCGCCGGGCGTGCGCTGGTCGCCGCACATCGCGAGGATTCGCTCCGGGGCGCCCTTCACCGTGATGACCGCGTTGTGCTGATGGTCGTGAGACAGTGTCGCCATGTACCGATGCCGCGCGTCGAATGGGATCTCGTCGGTGCGCGCCCACGCCAGCTGCACGGCTTCGGCGTCAGCGCCAGCCTTGCCAGCCATCGCCAGCAGCGCCCCTTCCATGGGATCGCCTTCAACCAGCCAGACACCGTTGTGATGACGCAGTTGGGAGTCGTTGCACAACACCGCTGCGAAGGCGAGTTCCTTGAGGAGCGAGCCGGCAGAGTCGGTCGGCGCCCCGCTCGCCGCGCGAGTTATGTCACCGGTCGGCTCGTAGCCGACACCCGCGACCTGCAGCAGTTCCGCGTCCACTGCAACCGACGTCACCATCATCTCATTGCGGGTGAGCGTCCCGGTTTTGTCCGTGCAGATGACGGAGACCGATCCGAGCGTCTCGATAGCGGGCAGTCGGCGGACGATGGCGTTCCGGCGCGCCATCGCCTGCACACCGACGGCGAGCGTGATGGTGAGCACGGCCGGAAGGCCTTCGGGGATCGCAGCCACTGACAGCCCGACAACCGCCATGAACATGTCGGTGAAGCTGTAGTGTTCCACGAAATAGCCGAACAGCAGGAGCAGCGCCGCGATCGCGAGAATCATGATCGTCAGCCACTTTGCGAAAACGCCGATCTGCTTGACAAGCGGCGTCGTCAACGTCTCCACGGTGGTCAGCAGGCCGCCGATGCGACCGATCTCCGTCGACGTGCCCGTCGCAACGACCACGCCCCGTCCCTGCCCGCTCGTGACAAGCGTGCCGCTGAAGGCCATGCACGCGCGATCGCCAAGGGGGGCGTCCGAAGCGACCGGAGACGGCTCCTTCTCGACCGGAACTGATTCGCCCGTCAGGATCGCTTCCTGCACCTGGAGGCCGCGAGCGCGCAGCAGCCGAATGTCCGCGGGCGCCTTGTCGCCTGGCTCGAGTATCACGATGTCGCCGGGAACCACCTCGTCACCCGAGACCGAGCGGCGATTGCCGTCGCGAATAACCGAAGCGTGAGGAGCCAGCATCTGGCGAATCGCCTCGATCGCGCTCTCCGCCTTCCCCTCCTGCACAAAACCAATGACTGCATTGGCGACAACGACAGCGAATATGACCAGCGAATCGACAATGTGCCCAAGCGCCGTCGTGATCACCGCCGCCACGAGTAAAACGTAAATCAGGATGTTGTGGAACTGGATGAAGAACCTCGCCATGACGCTGCGGCGAGGAGGTTCCGGCAACCGGTTCGGACCGTACCTCTGCAGCCTCTCCGCCGCTTCCGCCTTGCTGAGTCCGCCGACCGAAACACCCAGATGCGCGAGCGCCGCCTCGGCTGGCTGCGCGTGCCACTCCTCTGGCTGCTGAGCAGTTGGAGTCGGATCACCGCTCATTTCAGCAGGCTCAGTGCCCTGAGGCGGAAACGGCTGGCTGGCGGGCGAAGCTCGTTGTGGAGGTTCGTTCATCGCGACAGGGTGGCTAAGTCATCGGGCCCGGGGCGCCGTAATGACGCGGCAACCTGAAGCGACCGAACGCTCGCCACGGCGCGCCCTTCGCATGGTATCGATCGGCGAGCGAGGGCAACCGTCTTATCTGCATGGCAGAGGCTCTCGAGGCTAAGAGGGGAAGGACTCGAACCCGCAACGACCGCATTGACGGGACGGCTCAGGAGACTCCACCAGACCCTCCCGGTCCTCAGAAACAGGGATCTTTGGAGCCTCGGGCCTCTCGGATGCGCGGGTATGTGCGAACAGCGAAACGCCGGTGTAAATCCAGTACGTACGCATGAGAGCGCGCACTTTGAGGCCCGGCGTCATCCCTCTCCGATGCGGTGAGGACCGCCGAATGCTCTCGGGATCGCAGCTGATAATCGCCCTCGCCGGGATGGATCTTCGAAGGGATATCGAAACCGATGCAGCGAGGGCTGCAACTATGGTCCGAGCTCCGGCGAACTTAACTCGGAGCCGTTTCCGGATCACGACTTCGAGTGAGGAGGATTCCGGGGGCGAGTGAATCACGCGGCGAACGAGCGGCCGACCGAGGATCGGGCGCCGCATGATGTGCTCCCTCGGCCGCCGACCACTTCAGCAGGTGTTTCGGCAGGAAGTCGGTCTTTGGCGCCGATAGAAACGACCATGCGGATCATGAACCGGTGCATCTGACCAAAACGCTCAGCGACGCATTCGACTGGCTGTATAGCGACCGCAACACGGCGCGCTTCGAGCGCCTGGTCATGATTGCGGCCTGCGTTGGCTTCCTTTTGCACCTGGGCATAATCGCGACCGTGCGGCACATAGAGCCGGCGTCGCCTTTTCTTCGGGCAGTTGGCGATAGCTACTTCGCCGCGATCTACACGCCGTTCAGCTTTATCCTCTTCTACGAAGTGCTCATGCTCGTGCGGGCATTGCCGCAATCAATTACGACCGCGATGGGCAAGCAGTTCGAGATCCTGTCACTGATCACCGTCAGGAGCGTTTTTAAGGACATCGCAGAACTCGGTGACATCGAAGGCTGGACACAACAAACCGAAGCATTGACGATATTGCTGGTCGATATGACCGGCGCTGTATTGATGTTCGTGCTCGTCGGCTGCTTCTACCATCTCCGCCGGCGACGCGACCGTGGCATTGTTCCGGATCGACTCACGTCCTTCATTGCATTGAAGAAGTCAATCGCGGTGCTTCTCACCGCCCTGTTTGTAATCATGGCGGCGACCTCGCTCATCGGTTGGCTCGCGTCAGTGATTGGATCGTCCTCAGACACGAGCGCACAGACTATCGACGTGGATCAGATCTTCTTCCCTGGCTTTTTCAAGGTCATGATCTTCACCGATGTGCTCCTGCTCATCCTCTCGTTCTCGATATCGAAGAGCTACCGTTTCGTCTTCCGCAACGCGGGCTTTGTCATCTCGACAATCCTGCTCCGCGTCTCAGTCACGGCTCCAACGTATTACGACGTCTCTGCCGCCATCGTTGGAATGGCGTTCGGCATCGCGATCCTCGCGGCCTTCAACTACCTGAGCTTCGTCCGGTCGAGGGAGCGTGGAGTCAACGACACACCGCATGGGAACGAGGAAGATCCAGCGCCGGACCGTTGACCTCCGCGCCACCTGCACGCGGATTGCCGACATCGAACCGCGGTCACCGACCATCGGAAGCGCCCGACATCGCAACAACCAGAAGAAGAACCCTCACCTCTGCGGGGGCTCTCGAGACGATGCGGACGGGACTGGAACCTGCAACCACAGGATCGAGCTACTCACATGGGCAGTGAAGGAGTGCCCTCAGATACGAATACAGGAGTCGCCGGCGGGGGAATTTCCCTGAGAACTGCAGATTGGACAGAATGGTCCCCATGGAATGTACCCGCGCTCGAAAGCCGTGTTCATTAGAGGATAGTGAGAGTGAGTCGATGTCCGCGCCGAGTTCGAGGATTTGCTGGCACGCCGCCGAATCCAATGCAATGTGGAAGCGAAAACGAATCATGGACGCCGCCGCGCTCGACGCATCGAGTCATTGAGCCCCGGCGAGAGAGGAGCCGACGTGGCCAGCAACAAGACTGTTCAGGGCCTGCTTCAAGTTGGCATCGCCACCGCGATTGGCGCCGGCGTCGCCTGGGCAGGCAGTGACGGCGGCGTGACCAGTTGGGGCGTCCCCGTCTTCGCGCTGTGCGCTGCGATTGCGTTCGCGATCAACTGGATCGCATTCGTCCCCGCCGCACTCGCAAAGACCGAACACTATTACGACCTCGTCGGCGGTGTGACGTACATCAGCGTGACGCTCGTCGCCCTGCTCCTATCAGGCGACCTCGACATCCGAGCAATGCTGGTCGGCGCCATGGTCATGGTCTGGGCGCTGCGCCTCGCATCATTCCTTTTCCTGCGCATCTCGAAAGCCGGCAAGGACGGGCGATTCGACGACATCAAGACGCATCCGCCCAGCTTCCTGATGGCGTGGACCGTCCAGGCGCTGTGGGTGTTGCTGACCGCCGCCGCGGCGCTCGCCGTCATCACCGGCGGCGTGCAAAAGCCGTTGGGCATCGTCGGCATTGCGGGCCTTGCGATCTGGACCATCGGCATGCTCATCGAAGTCGTCGCGGATCGGCAGAAGTCCGCCTTCAGACGCGACCCCGCCAACAGCGGCAGGTTCATCAACTCGGGCCTCTGGGCCTGGTCACGCCATCCGAACTACTTCGGGGAGATCATGCTGTGGACCGGCATGGCGGTCGTCGCGCTGCCAGTCCTCGACGGATGGCGTTTCGTGACGCTGATCTCACCCGTGTTCGTCGCGTTCCTGCTCATTCGAGTGAGCGGGATCCCGCTGCTGGAGAAGAGAGCCGACGAGAAATGGGGCGGCCAGGAGGACTACGAGTCCTACAAGCGTCGAACACCAGTGCTCATGCTGCGGCCACCACGCGCAAGCGCATAGCAGTGCAGACCTGTCCCGCGCTGTTCAACCACCCAGCGCGTCGGGCGACCAGGTGAGCGGCGCGTCCACGCCGATCGGGAGTCCCAGCGCGATCCAGATCACCAGCAGGATCGTCCACACCACCAGGAACGCCGCGGAGTAGGGAAGCATCAGCGACACGAGCGTTCCGATGCCCGCCTTCTTCACGTACTGCTGCATGAACACAAGCACCACGACCAGGTACTGGTTCAGAGGCGTGATCGAGTTCGTCGTCGAGTCCCCGATCCGGTAGGCGACCTGCGTGAGCTCCGGACTGATCCCGAGCGTCATCAGCATCGGCACGAAGACCGTCGCCAGCATCGCCCACTTCGCCGACATCGACCCGACGAAGAGGTTGACGAACGCGACCACGAAGATGAAGCCGACGAGGAGCGCCGACGTCGACAGATCGGCGCGGCGAAGGAGATCACCCCCCTCGATAGCCATCATCTGACCGAGCCCCGAGTACGCGAAGCTCGCGACGAACATCGCTGCGAAGAACGCGAGCACGATGTAGTTGGCGAGTATCGCCATGTACTCGCTCATCATGCGAACGATGTCGCGATCGGAGCGGATCGTGCCCACCGCGATGCCGTAGCCGAGGCCGGGGAAGAAGAAGAGAATCACGAGCAGCGGCACGATCGAGCCGATCCACGTCGCGAAAGGCTGCTGGCCCTCCCCCGTCCCGATCGACCCGGGCGCGTCGTAGAGGAAACCCCACGAGAAGAAGATGTTCGCGACGATCAGCCCAAGCGTGAGCAGCGTAGTGAGACCCGCCCACCAGAGTCCGCGCTTCTCCTCGGCGCTGAGGTTGAGGTCGATGCTGTCGCCATCGGCGCCCGGGCCTCCCTCTTCGGGCGACTTCTTCTGAAGCCGTGGCTCGACGATCCATGCCGAGATGCCCCACCCGACGATCGTGATCATGAACGTCGAGACGATCATGAAGTACCAGTTGCTCGCCGGGTTCACGTTGTAGGAGGGGTCGAGGATGCGCGCGGCTTCCTCCGTCAGGCCCGCCAGCAGCGGATCGATACCCGTCACCAAAAGATTGGCGTTAAAGCCCGCGGCGACGCCCGCGAACACGGCCGCGAGTCCCACGAGCGGCGAGCGCCCGATCGCCTTGTAGATCGCGGCCGCCAGCGGCGGCAGCACGATGTAGCCCGCGTCCACCGCCATCGATGACATGACGCCCGCAAAGAAAGTCGCCGGAGTAATGAGCGAGCGCGGCACGACGACCAGGATCGCCTTCAGCGCCGCCGCGATGAGCCCCGACTTCTCCGCCACCGCGATGCCAATCGCCGCGACAAGCACCAGGCCAAGCGGCCGGAAGTTGACGAACATGCTGATGAGGTTCTCGATGAGCCAGCGGAACCCGTCGGCGCTCAGGAGGTTCGTCGCGCTCGCGGAGAGCACCTGCTCGCCGTCGGTATTGAGCAGCACGCTCTCCCACCCGCGGAACTCCGCCAGCCAGGAGACGCCGAAGACGACGACCACGCCGATGAGAAAGAGCGTGGCCGGATCCGGCAGGGCATTGCCGATGCGTTCGATCGCGTTGAGCAGCCCGCCTTCGCGCTTGGGGGCTTCCGATGATGTGGGGGCGTTGGGCATGGGAGGGATTCTGACGAATCGGCCGCCCGCTGCAAGAACTGAATCCCCCGATTAGGCCGCCCACCTCCGCGTCGAGGATCGCCGCGCGGCATTCCGCCCCGGTCGCCACGGGTCAGTCGAAAAGGGACTCAATCAACCGGAAATCCACTTCGTCGCCCATGCCTGTTGCAGGCGCCGCCCAGACGCAGTCAGGTTGGGGCATCGATTCGGACAAGCGAGCGAGCCGCACAGACGCATATCCCAGTCGCTTCAGATACGCCGCCTCGCGAGCCTGAAGGGTCCAACTGCGACCGCCACTTCCACGCCAAGCGGTCGGGGCAACGTGGGCAGAGGAGCCTTCCGCACGCGCCAGATTGCGCGCAGCGCCCCGAGAGCAAGCGGAAACCGCAATTGAATTCGCTGGTCGACCGCCTCGACAACGAACGGCACGCCGTCCGCCTGGCCGTTGAAGCGGCCGACCGTCGTCAGTTTGGGTTTGCGTTGTCGTTCGTGCGGATCTTGATCACGCCGTTCAGGCGCCACTCGGCGTGTTCCGCGCTGGCGCCCGTGCCACTCGGCACGGTGACCTGCAAGTTCTCGAACTCGTAGGTGATCTCGGCGTTTCGACCGGTCAGCCGGTCATACAGCCCGATCGCAAGATCAGGCCAGGTCTTGGTGTGCTCAGCCGCCATTTCGGACTCCTTGTCTTCCGGCGCCGGATAATGAACTTCACTCCAGCACCGCTCGGAACCGCACCGAAGGCGGCCACTTACTGGATCGACTCGGCCCGATGGTAGGCGCTCACAACCGATGGCGAGAGTCGGTCGCTCTGAATTGCTGAGTCGAGAATCGAGCATGTCTTTCCCATCCTTGCCCGAACTCGAAACTCGTAAACGACGATATCGGGGTTCTCTGATTGCAAACGATTCAGATCGTGCCCCGCTGCTCGCGCGTTTCGTCTTTCGGCCTGGGAATGAGGGAAGCGCGGGGTCATCCGAGGGGATGCGAGGAGGACTACCATGTGCCTATGGCGAAACTCTCGATCGTGCTGGGTTTGGTGCTGGTGGCGCTGGGAGCTGCGGGTTACTTCATGGCTGAGGTTGATGATCGGAGCGTGACGGCGCTGATCCCGGCGTTCTTCGGGGCGCCGATTGCCCTGCTTGGGTTGCTCGCGCAGGCGAAGGCGGGCGCCCGGAAGCATTCGATGCACGGCATTGCGCTCTTGGCGCTGCTGGGGCTGATCGGCGCCGGGATGCAGGGGCTTCCGAAGCTGGGAGCGCTGCTGACGGATCGGGCGTCACTGGAGCGTCCGACCGCGACGCTGATGCAGAACCTGATGGCGCTGGTCTGTCTGGTGTTGCTGGTGGCGTGCGTGCGGACATTCGTTCGAGCGCGCAAGGCGAATCCTGCGGCCGGAGACTCCTGAGGCGCTGAGTTTCTAATCCTCGGAGCGCCACCGCCCCAATCGCGCAAACAAAGAGCCGGAACCCTTTGGACTCTGGCTGTAGTCGTGATGCGAAGCGGACGCGACTCGAACCCGCGACCACCGAATCGACAGCCCGAGACTCGATTCCGCTCCCCGAGGCGATGCTCGCTGGTGTTCGGGCGATGGTCACGGCCTCCAAAGGCCCGGCGCCGAGGGTTGATGAGCAGGCTTGAACACGGCCCAGCATTCAGGCCTACCGTAGCCGTACCGAAAGGAACCGAACGCTATGAAAAGACGTCACTTCTGCCAGTCTGCCGTCGCGGCCGGCGTCGCCGTCGCCACGGCGACCAGCCGGGGATTCGGCCAGACAGTCCAGGCTGGTCGCCGGGAAGGCGAACCGAATCTGTTCTCGCCGCTCGAGCTGCGGGGAGTGACGCTGCGTAATCGGATCGCCATGTCGCCGATGTGCCAGTACTCGAGTGAAGACGGCTTCGCCAACGACTGGCATCTCGCGCACCACGCGGCCCGTGCGGTTGGCGGCGCCGGGTTGCTGATCGCCGAGGCCACAGGCGTGGAGCCGGAGGGGCGGATCACGCCCAACTGCCTCGGCATCTGGAAAGACGAGCATGTTCCCGCGTTGCGCCGTGTGACGGACTTCGTGCGCGAGCGCAGCGCTGTGCCCGGCATCCAGCTTGCGCACGCCGGGGTCAAGGCTTCGCGCTATCGCCCGATCCACCCCACGCCGAACGCGTTCGTGCCGCTCGATCAGGGCGGCTGGATGCCGGTCGGTCCGACTGCGAAACGCTACGGCAAAGACGGCCCGGTTCCGCACGCGCTGACGATTGACGAAATCCGCGTCATCACCGGGTCCTTCGCCGCGGCGGCGCAGCGCTCGATCGCCGCAGGATTCGAAGTAGTCGAGCTTCACTTTGCGCACGGGTACCTCGGCCACAGCTTCCTGTCTCCGCTCATGAACGAACGCGCGGACGAATACGGCGGCTCATTCGACAACCGGGCGCGCTTCCTGCTCGAGACGGCCCGCGCCGTCCGGCGAGCGCTGCCCGAGGATGTCCCGCTCTTCGTGCGCCTGTCGTGCACCGACTGGGTCGAGGGCGGCTGGACCATTGACGATTCCGTGAAGGTGTCGCGCCTTCTCGCGCAGGAAGGCGTGGACCTCATCGACTGCTCCACCGGAGGGGCGACGCGGCGCGCCGAGATCCCGGTCGGCCCGGACTACCAGGTCCCATTCGCCGAGCGAATCCGACGCGAGGCCAAGATCCCGACGGGGGCCGTCGGGCTCATCACCGACCCCGCGCAGGCCGACGCGATCCTCGCCGAAGGCCGAGCGGACCTGATCCTGATGGGTCGCCAGCTGCTGCGTGAACCGTACTGGACGCACCGCGCGTGGCGTGAGCTGAAGTCCAGCACGCCGGCGCCGATCGCGCGGGAGTACGCGTGGGCTCTTGCGGAGACGCGCCAAAGGTGACGAAGGGCGCCTGCGCCGGTTCAAGCTCCTCAGTCCTGAGTTCGCGCTGACATAAACCGGAATCGCGTCTGCAGCGCGTATTGCTCCATGCAGCCGAACGCCGACCCGGTCAGAGGCGCCAAAAGAAGAAGCCTTGCATGTGCAGGGCTTATCAAGCGAGGACGACGGAACTCGAACCCGCAACCACCGGATCGACAGTCGAGCTCGTAGGACCGGATTGGCATACCTGAGGGGTTGACAATCACGTTCTTGGGGTCATCAGGCCGCTCGCTTGTACGCGTGCATGCGGAGAATGGAGCGCACTCAGATCGCCGGTGGGCGCCCACTGGAGCGCGCTCCACTGGCCCGTGCCGAAGGCAGCCCACCTCCAGGCGAATCGCGAGCGGCCGGGCGACCTGTCTCTCACGCTCTGAACATGGTTGAATCTGAGTGCTGCTCCAGTCCGAACGCAGATGAGATATTGATGCGAGCCCGTGGACGCTGGTGCTCAGAGCCAGCACAGTAGGGTAATGCAGCCGAATCTCGGCGCTGCATGCTGATCGGAGGCATTTGCTATGTACCCACATCGTCAGAGGCTTGGCCTGTTCGCTCTTCTTGCGACGTGCCTCGCGCCACATGGAGCTTCAGCGCAGCTCTCTGTAGAAGACGTAGATGTGGTTCAGAACACGAACGGCGACACGGCGGACGTGAAGCTGCGAATCGTCCGCGCCCCTGCCGATGTCGCTCCCGTCAACGCGGCCTTCTGGGTCTTCGCCAAGTACGCTCATCCGGATGGTGGATGGCGTGATGCTCGGTGGTTGCTCGATGGCCATTCGTGTGTCGATGAGGGCGGCAACAGTGTTGTGATCAGTGTCGATGAGTCGCCGCCTCTCAATGGGCTCTTGTTGCAGGCAATCCGCACTGAGGCCACGTCGTGGTCCGCTCAGATCGTTTGGGATCTTGAAGCGAGCCGCCTGCAATCGCCTCTCGACGGGATTGCGCTCAGGATCTTCGCCATCGAGTTGATCGAGATCCCCGACGGAGCGTTTGAAATTCAGGCTGCTGAACGCGCCACGAGTCCTTTGGCGGCGGCCGACGGCTCCAGGCTTCGCATCGCATCAGAGAGTGTCATTACTGTTGGCGATTCTGGCGATTTGACGTACGCAGCCAGCGACTATGGCGGGGATCGCTCTGGTCCGATCCCGGCGGCGTATCCGAAGGGTGCAGCGACCTTTTACGTCATGCGACGAGAACTCACCGAGGGCGAGTACGCAGGGTTCCTCTCGACCTTGGACGGCCGAGCCCGATCCGCACGCGATATCACACGCAATCCGACGTATTTCCAGTCCGGAGGCACCATTCGAGTGACCGACGATTCGGTCACCGTTGGATCTCCCGACCAACCCGCGAGTTTCGTGAGTTGGGCGGACGGGATCGCGTGGGCGGCCTGGGCCGGCTTGCGGCCGATGTCCGAGCTCGAGTTTGAGAAGATCGTCAGCTCACCAGATCAATTTGGCGCTGAAGCAATGTACGGCGGTCGCTGGGAGCGTGTTGTCACGCTGGGCAACCCCACCGGTCGCGCCTTTCGTGGCAGCGAGGGGCCGGGCTTTATCGACGATCTCGGACAGCCCTACATCTTCGCGAACGGAGACTGGCCGGGACCACGCGCGCTGGGCTCCGGGTTCCGGGGTGGCTTCGGCGAAGACTCACTGACAACCTCGGGTGACCGGACATACGCGTCGTATGACGCGACTTACGGGAATGAACACGAGGGGTTCCGCGCAGTCCGCAGCGCGCCCGTGCGATCGGGCGAATCTGATGAAGAGGTCTTGCCATGAAGGTCGACAGCGCAATCGCTTGCACATGTTTCCTGTCCACCGCGTTCGCATGCCAAGCAGGTCATCCTGATGCGAAACCGGTGAGTCTCGTTGTGCCAGGCCAACCAGTGCTTCGAGGCGATCCACTTGAGGTGCGCGTCGTGGGCCTGGAGCCCGGATCCGGCGTGACCGTCACCGCGGAGCGGACCTGGGGTCGTCGACCTCCGGCCGTTTATCGCGGATCGGCTCGATTCACCGCGAACGAACAGGGAGAGGTCAACCTCGCGACCATGGCTCCAGAGGAGGCGTCGTGGACTGGTGTCGATTCGTTCGGCTTCTTGTGGTCAATGCAGGCGACGGATGACGCCGTTCCCGAGGGACGATCTTCGACTGTTATCAAGATCTCTGTCGACATCGATGGCGACAAAGAAGCCGACGCATCAGCGGAATTCCAGTCCATACGTAGCCGGGATGACCTTGTCCGAACCCCGCTCGGAAATCAACACCCAGGCGCCTTCCTCCTGCGGCCACCAGGTGACGAGCCGCTCCCCGCGATCATCGTGCTCGGTGGCTCCGAAGGCGGCGACAGCACCGCAAACAACGTCGGCGCCAAGCTCGCGTCGCGAGGATACGCCGTCGTCGGTCTCCCCTATTACTCGCCGGCATACTGGGGGCAGGAGCCCCAGTTCCCTCAGCTGCCTCGTGGTTTTCACAACATCCCGGTCGATCGGCTGGAGCAGGTGCGCGACTGGTTGATTGCGCGTGACGATGTCATGGGCGACCGCATCGGGTTGTACGGCGTCTCGAAGGGCGCCGAGTTCGCGTTGCTCGGGGCAAGTCTGATCGATGGGTTCAGCGCGGTCGTGGCCTACGTGCCCAGTGACGTCGTTTGGGAGGCCTGGGGTCCGGGCACAACGGAGGGACAGAGCAGCTGCTTCTCGTGGCGCGGCGAGCCTTTGCCATTCGTCCCATACAAAGGCATGTCAGCTGAGATCGCCAAGTACCAGACTGGCGAGCCGGTCCGCATTCGCACGCCGCACGACGCCGGCCGCAATGAGTATCCCGATCGGGTTGATTTAGCCCGGATCCGCGTGGAGGACATCGACGAGCCGGTCTTCATCGTTGGAGGCGATGCCGACGACACGTGGGACTCGGGCGGGATGTCGCGGAACATCCTCGCGACGCGCGATCGAGCGGGTCTTACGACGGTAGCGATTGTCGACGAGCAAGCTGGGCATGGCCTGTCCGGGGATGGTTGCACGCCGACATCCGCAGCAAACGGTCGTGTGCAGGCTCGGGCGTTCCCGGCGATGGTCTCTTTCTTCGATGAGCACTTGAAGGACGCCAAGCCCGACGCACGGGTACCAATCTCATTCGAGGGACTTCAGTAACCGCAGCTCATCGCTCCAGGGGTCATCTCCACGTCTCAGGAACCGCGTTCCCGCCGATGTCAGACTTCTCGCATAGACGGTTGATGCGATCACTCGGGCGTTTGTATAGCGCTTGCAAGCGCATTGAAACAGGCAGACGGCCGGCGAGCCAGACCCGCTCATACGAGTTCGCTTCGAGCATTTCAGGGCGGGGTCTGCTCGACTTTCGTGGGCTCGGAAGTGGATAGCTGGTCGCCCCATTCCATCAGGGCGACGTCCAACCATCGCCTCCAGCCATGGATCGAGTGGTCAATGGGCATCTCAATGGCGGCAACGCTGTCAGCCCGACTCTCGAGCACGCGAACCAGCTCGCGGCCGTCGGTCACCAGGTCAGGCGTGTCGAAGCGGGAGATCATGACTAGAAAATGGCCGGTCACGCTGACTCGGTCAGCGATCCTCTCGATCATCGGCAGCGGGGAAAGCGCGGGAGACATGGCCACGGTGAAACCGAACACGTCCGGGTGATGAACTGCCAGATCTACGACTGCGAGTCCTCCGCGTGACGCGCCGAACAGGGCCCGAAGTTGATGGCTGCCGCCGGACGCATAACGCCGCTCGACTTCCGGGACGAGTTCCTCGACGACGAAGCGGCGGTACGCAGCGGCCGTCCCATACTCCAGCGCACGATTGACAGGATCGACGAACACTACAAGCGCCGGCGGCATGCGCTCACGCTCGATGATGGCGTCGAGAATCGCCGGCAATCCCCCTTCCGTGCGAAATCGTGTGCCATCCTTGACATAAAGCGTCGCGAGCCGCGGCCCCGAAGCTTGATAACTGGCGGGAAGGTAGACGCTCACAGTGCGTTCGTTCTCACGAATGGAACTGGAGAGCGTGAACTGCTCGAGTCGACCGCGCGGCGTGCTCGCGCTCGGGTGCGGCGCTTGACGCACGGCCGGGCCCGCGACTACCGAGCGCTCTGCGCCGAATGTCTGCACACTTCTTGGATTCAGCGGATCTGGTTCTGCAACTTGCCCTTGCGCAACCTGGTATTCAAATCGCGCATCGCGAGGGAGCCGACACTTCAAGCCGTACCACGACGAGTCAGCGATCTGTCGCATCGTTCCGTTTCCGACAAGCTCGGATGCCTCAAATCCGCCGTCGTTGAAGTCACCGATGATCCGCGGAGGATCGGCGCCCGTTGTTCGGACCAGAAAGAGAATGTCATCGCCCGAGACGATCGGCGTCCCGCCGGCGGCGTCGATCCGAGCACTGACTTCCGCATCGACATGCTCGGCGTTCTGCAACCTCTGAAGCCACGCGTCGATCGGCTGGTCGTGCGAGTCGGATTGGCATGCTCCAAGGACTGCCGATTGCGATACGAGCAGAACAACGCCAAGCAAAGTGGCGCTGCCATATCGATCGTGTTGAATGGACGGCGCCGTCGACATGCCCTTATTCCGACTGCCTGCGAATCCCCCCGAAGCGCAGGCGCGCCCCGACGAAGCCTCGCCCTGACCCTCTCGGAACGGCGAGACTTCATACTAAGCGCGATCGGACGATCAATCCGGCGGCCGATTCTCGCGGTGCGGATTTCGCGCGTCGTGGCGCAGCAACGTTGAGGACGAGCAAGCGCTCTTGGGTAGAGGCGCCCTTCCTGCTGCCGGTTGTACGAGCGCAACAATCAAGCCCCTGCATCGCAGAGACTCCGAGGGGAGCCGGACAGAGCTCGGACCCGCAACCACAGGATCGACAGTCCAATCCGGGGCCGCCTCTGGGAACCAGAATCGCCTTTGGCGGCACTTTCGTCTTCGTGAGTCAAAAGGAGTTGCGGGGCAGTGAGGAAGAGTCGGAAGCGGAGGAGTGACCCGATTGGTGACCGCACACTTACCCCAGTTGTGGCCTGCTAGTCGGTTCAACAAGACAGAAGACCGTCGCAACGAAGAACCACCCGCCCTGGAGGACCGGGCGCCTCTGGTGTGCCAAGCGCTTCCTCACCAAATGCGGCAGCACAATTGCAAATGTCAGTGCGTACCCGGTGATTCCGACTCTACCCCATCCGCGCGACCGTTTGCTCCCAGATTGCATGGGCTCGCGCTGGCAGACAATTAGTACTCAGCATCGGAATGTCGACGGGCGACGCACATGAGCGTCGACGCACCGGCGGCGCTCTTGCAATCGATCCGCGACAGCCGTTGCGCCAGGCGAATCCGCCAGTCCGCTCGGCCGTGCTCGCCGCTGAAGATCGCACTGCCGATCCTCTGGTTGTGTGGGTAGACCTGGACCTCAAACCCCAGCGGCTTCAGCACACGGTGGAAAATTGATTCGTCCAAGCCATCGCCGACCCGGTGGTGAATCTCGGTGGCGATCGCCCAGGCTTGTTCGTCATCGGCCGCACGGTGCCCGCCCCGGCCCATGACTCGGTAGACCGGTTTGCGTATCTCCCAGAGCGCTCTGCCCAGGCCGCGGAAGTCATAGGCCGAGCGCTGCGGATCGTTATCGCTCACGAGCAGGCCCCCGGGCTTGAGTAGTCGGCCGGCGGCAGCGAGCGTCTTGGGCATGTCGTCACAATGGTGGATGGTGGCATTGATCACGACTAGATCCGCGAAACCGGACACAAACGGAAGATCCTGCGCATCGGCCAGCAGTGGCACGTAGCCGTGTTCGCGCGCGATCAGCAGCGACCCACGCGCCACATCGACACCCACCAGCAACGCCGCATTCGATATTCCAAGCGCGACGCCGACATTGCCCGGCCCGCACCCGATGTCCACAACGATCTTGCCATTCCAGTCGCCCGTGACCGCGCACCAACGTTCCACGAACTCCGGGTAGCGATGGACCGACCGCAACCAGTCGTCCATCCATTCGGCCTGCCCGAAGTAATACGTGTTCGCGTCCAGGCCGGGCGTCTGACGGTTCGGCGGGCATTCGACGATGCCGTCCTCGGCGACCGAGATCCTGGCGTCCTGCCGCAGATACGGCCCAAGGCGCGCAATCGCATCGTTCGGCTGCACCATGTATTCGACAAACCCCAAAGAACCTGAACCCACCACTACGGCACTACGTTAATGGTACTTCCCAGGATCTCAACTCTTTGAAGTCGATTATCAGCGCATCGGCTTCTGAAACTGTCCATCGAACGCCTCAGCTTCGCTTTCGCACATGCCAAGTCCCTGACAGCGCCAGACCATTCGTGTGTATGCATGTATGCGCACAGTGGACCGCGAATACCATGCCGATGAGCGCGCACTGAAAAGCGCACCAAGCGTATCGGAGTCCCGACCACAACATGCTCAGAACCAATCAAACGGGTTGGCCAGATCCAGCACCACGACACTCCAGAGCACCCCGGCTGCAACGACGATCAACCCCGTCAAAACGAGTACGAGCCAGCCCTGCATCAACCCAAGCACCGCCAGACCAGCTCCGCCCAGGACGAGAATGAACGGGAACAGCAGTCCGACGATGAGTTTGATCAACCCTTGCTTCTCGGCCATACAGGTCTCCTTGATGGCGATTTGTTCCCGACAGCCCGCTGCTGTACGTACTTCGGAATCCGCAGCGGAGGATGCAATACCGATCCGGTGGAGCGGCGGGTCGTCGGAGGTCACGATCTCGACGAGAAGCCCCGTATCGATCGATTGGACCGCCCTTTGGCTATTGGTTGGGCTAGGAGCGAATCCCCACGAAGCGCGGGATCATTTCTATCCTAAAAGCTCGCCGAGCCCTGCGGCGCCATGCGGAGGCGTTGCCTGCCAAGCCGCTAGGAATGCACGCTTCGCATGGCGCTCCTGCACCTCCTGAATGAGTCCAAGCTCGGCTTCTGCCCGTGTGCGGAGGAATGGGTCGCTCGTCTCCGACGCGGCGAGACTGCCATTGATCACCCAGGCATACGGCTCCACTTCGGCACGTCGCAGATCTTTCTGCAGCGCCGCCGCCTCCAGCACCGGCGTCGTCTCCGGAAGGGTCACGATGAGCATCTTGGTCTGCTCCGGATCCTGGAGGCGCATCATCGGCGTCGTGAATCTCGCGCCTTCCCGAGCGTGCCGCGTGACCTCACGGTGGTACGATCCGGTCGCATCAAGCAGCAGCAGCGTGTGCCCGGTCGGCGCTGTATCCATAACGACGAACCGGCGCTGAGCCTCCCGAATCGCCTTCGAGAAAGCCTGGAATACGGCGATTTCCTCCGTGCAGGGAGAGCGCAGGTCCTCTTCGAGGATCGCTCGCCCCTCATTATCCAGATCCCTTCCCTTCGACTCGAGCACCTGCCGTCGATATCGCTCCGTCTCCACCTGAGGATCGATCCGGCTGATCTCCAGCCCAGCGATCGAACTGCCCACTGCATCGGCGACGTGCGCCGCTGGATCGGTCGTCGTAAGCCGCACGTCGTTGCCGCGCCGGGCAAGCTCGACCGCGACCGCCGCAGCGATCGTCGTCTTCCCAACACCACCCTTCCCCATCACCATGACCAGACCGTGTCCGTCTGACTCTATTTCATCGACCAGATCGCGCAATGTTGGCACATCGACTGCAGGAAGCCGAGTCTCGTCCCCGCGTAAATTCGAAAGATCGAGTGGCTCGTAGAGCGTGCGCAGCGCGCTTAAGCCGACGAGATTCATCGGCCTCAACGCCACCTCCTCCATCGGCATCGAACGCAAGACATCGGGCATCGCAGCGAGGGCCTCACGATCGCGTTTTCGCATCGATGTCGCGAGCGGGTCGTCGTCGCCGCCGCGATTCGTCATGACGCCATTGACGATCAATCGCTGGTTCTTCACGCCGAGTGCGCCGAGTTCGTCGCTCGTACGCGCAGCTTCTCGAAGCGCCGCTTGCTGGGGCCGCGTGACCAGCACGATCGTCGTGCGCAACTCTTCCGCAAGTGTTACGACCGCCGCCGCGTATCGTTCCTGCTGCTTCTCCAATCCAGCCAGTGGACCAAGGCAGGAGGCGCCGCGCTCGTTCGTCACCAGGAAATCACTCCAAGCGCCGGGAAGCGTGAGAAGACGCAGCGTGTGGCCCGTGGGCGCAGTGTCGAAGACGATATGGTCGTATCGGGATGCCATCACGTCGTCGGTCAGCAGATCGGTAAATTCATCGAACGCCGCGATCTCTGTGGTGCAGGCCCCCGAGAGTTCCTCCTCCAGCCGCCGCACTTCCTCCTCTGGCACTTTGCCTCGGACGGGATCGACGACCCGATTTCGGTACGACTGCGCCGCGGCGTTGGGATCGATGTTCAGTGCCTCGAGGTTCTCAACCCCGGAGATGGACGTCGGGTCCTGCGTGCCGATGTCCATGCCGAACACGTGCGCGAGATTCGACGCGGGATCGGTGCTGACCAGCAGCACTCTTCGCCCCTCGTCAGCCAGGCGCACTGCCGTCGCGCAGGCGAGCGATGTCTTCCCGACACCACCCTTACCCGTGAAGAACAGGTATTTGGTCGATTCGCGACACCAGTTCACGCGTTCCACCTTCGCTCGCCCGAAGCTAATCGACGCCATCGCTGATTGGCGATCGTAGGACACATGACCCTCATTGATGCAGGGTAGCCCAATCCGCACCAGCCGAACGATCAGAAGAAACAACTCGCCCGAAAGCAGGACGTCGGGTCCCATGACCCAACCGAGACGCACGAATCTGATTCCAATGACAACGCTGTGGTGCGGCCCCAGACCGTCGAGGATCAGCCTCTACAGAGTCTTCTCGGCTCAGATCTTTGATTGCATGGGCTGGTCCTGTCCGTCGAGCAAGCGCCAGAACAATTCAATGCATAGCCAAAGCTTTCAATCCAACACGGACGCGACTCGTACCCGCAACCACCGGATGGACTGTCGGGGTCGGGTGACCAGATAAGCACACTTGACGAATCAAACGCCGCGTTCTAGGGATCTTCAGGCTGTTCGCGTGGAAGCATGGTCGCGATTATAAGAGCGCCCATTTGCACCGATGAGCGCACACTGGGTCGAGCACGAGGTGCTGCCCCATCCCAGTCCCTGAATGCCGTCTTCTTCTCCACGACGCCGAGCCATCGCGAGTTCACACGCGCTTGCCTTCAAGTACCTTGCAGCTTCTCGCTGAACGCGGTCAACTGCGCTTGGACTGAGGCACTGGTGTACGGATCGTCCGGATGCGGCGGCTCACCCTCCTTCTCGAAGAAGGGCCTCGTGTCGTTTGCGCGGCCCCACTCGATATCGGCCTCGTGCACGAGCCTTCGAAGCGCGGCGTCTGACTGGAGCAATCGAGCGACGTAGTCGGCCAGGGCGGCCATCGGATTCTCGTAGCCGGCATGCAACAGCGCTTCACTCTCGGTGAGCCGCCGCAGCAGCACCGTGCGAAGTGCGCCCTCAATATCCGACAAGTGTTCGCGCAGCGCCTGCTTCATCGTCAACTGGGCCTGCCGCTTGCGTGAGACCGGCGAGGCCCCCTTCATCAGGTCGCCGCCGCCGGCCGCGTTGATCGCGTCAGCGACCGAGAATTCCCGCCCGGCGCGCGCCTCGCGCTCGACCGCTTGCTTGTCCAGGCCGTGGTCAGGTCTCTTCTCGCGCTCTTCCATCAGCGGCCCTCCAGTGTCGACTTTCCAGCGCCACCAACTCTCCTTGATGGGTGAAAGGAAGTGCGGTATGGGGGCCGTCCGGGCCAACCGACTCACTGTAGTCAGGCAATGCCTTTCTCACTAGATTGACCTGTGGAGTCAGTCGGGTCGAGCCCCAGGGCGCTCAAACAGACTCATGCAACTCGATCAAGTTGTCGCTCGACGGCTCCACGCATCGCCTCGATGATGAACCGGCCGCGACCAGACACCTGATGCCGAGTGTGCAGTCACTGCGCCAGACCGGCACGGTGGACGCATCACCAGACGAGACCCCTGTCAGCAGTTGCAGCGCGAAGAGGCGCGACTCAGTGCGCAACAGCGCAAAAGCCCTAACGCAAAACGCCCTCTGGCAAAGCCAGAAGGCGTTTCAGAAGCGAGGCGGACGGGACTCGAACCCGCAACCACCGGATCGACAGTCCGGGACTCTAACCAATTGAGCTACCGCCCCAAATCTCTTCTCTCTTCCCCTGACCCCGCGTCCTCAGGCCGAAACCGTCATCCGCGGGGCAGGTGAGAGGGGTAAATGTAGCCGCGCGGGTGGGCGTGTCAAGCCGCCGGAATCCTTCTCGGATCCTGCCCGAATCAGGGGCCGATTCCCGGGCCAGACCCCGGAGTTCGGTCTACTGGCTGGCGGCGCCTCACTTCCGAGAACCTGCCGCCGAGTTCCTGCGTTGCGCCCGCTACTTCCCCTCGAACCAGTTCGCCGAGATCGCCGAGTCCACCTTCAGCGGCACCTCGAGCTCCATCGCCCCCTCCATGCGCTCGACCACCACGCGGCGGACATCCTCCGCCTCCTTCGAGGACGCCTCGAAGACGAGTTCATCGTGAATCTGCAGCAGCATGAGCGCATCCGACTGCCCCGGCGCAAGCTCTGACCGATGCAGGTTCACCATCGCCAGCTTGATGAGATCCGCCGCCGAACCCTGCACGACCGAGTTGATCGCCATGCGCTCCGACAGCGCGCGCCGATTCGGATTGCGCGAGTCGATCTCCGGAATCGCCCTTCGCCTGCCCATCATCGTCTCGACATATCCCTGGTCCTTCGCCTGCGCGACGCACTCCTCGAGGAACGTCGTGATTCCGGGAAAGCGCGCCTTGTAGTCCGCGATGATCGACGCGGCCTCCTTGTCGCCGATCCCGAGCCGGCGCGCCAGACCAAAAGGTGTAATTCCGTAGACGATGCCGAAGTTCACCATCTTCGCGGCGCTGCGCTGCTCGCCTGAGACATCCTCCGGACTGACGCCCGCGATCTGCGCCGCGACTTCGCGGTGAATGTCGTCGCCGCGCACGAACGCTGCCCGAAGGGCTTCGTCCTTTGACAAATGCGCGAGGAGACGCAGCTCGATCTGCGAGTAGTCAGCCGTGATGAGCCGACGCCCGCGCGGCGCCACGAACGCCCTGCGAATCTCGCGTCCGACCTCCGTGCGAATAGGGATGTTCTGCAGATTCGGATCAGAGCTCGACAGCCGGCCCGTCGCCGCGACCGTTTGATTGAATGACGCATGCACGCGCTTCGTCGCCGGATTGATGGCATCCTTCAGCGCCACGAGATACGTGCTGACGAGCTTCGTCAGCTGGCGATATTCAACGATCATCGCCGGAACGGGCGTCTCGATCTCCGGATCCGCTGCGAGCTTCTCCAGCACCTCCACATCCGTCGAATAGCCCGTCTTCGTCTTCTTGATCGGACGAATCCCGAGCCCCGGCGCCTCCTCGTCGTCCGGCTTATTGAAGAGCACACCCGAAAGCTGCTTCGGCGAATCCGGATTGAACGCCCGCGGCGACGCGTCATTGATCTGCTCGCGCAGTTCCTCGATACGCGCTGTCAGTCGCTCCGCCTGCGCATCAAGCTCTTTCGGATCAACCTTGATCCCGTTCCACTCGAGTTCGGCCAGCGCCATGATCAGCGGCATCTCGAGCGTCTCGAAGAGCTCAACCAGGTCGCGCGACGCGAGATCCTTCGACAGGTGCTGCATCAGGCGCAGCGAGATGTCCGCGTCCTCCGCCGCATATGGCGCCGCGGCCTCCAGGGGAACCTGATCGAACGTGCGCTGGCTCTTTCCCGTGCCGATCAACTCTTTGATCGACACGCACTCGTACTCGAGCAAACCAAGCGCGAGCGCATCCATGCTGTGTGAGGAGCGCGATGAATCCACGAGATAGCTCGCGACCATCGAATCGAATCCCACGGCTTCACCCGCATCCCGCTTGATCCCCCCCACGCCCCGCAGCGCCACCCCGTGCTTGCGCAGCACGATCGCGTCGTACTTGAGGTTGTGCCCGCACTTCGGCTTCTTCGGATCCTCGATCAGCGGCCGCAATGCCTCGAGCGCCGTCTCCTCATCGAGATGCGAACTCGGTTCGGGGGATCGAATCGGGATATATGCGCCGGTTCCGGGCGCTGCCGACACCGAGATCCCGCACAAATCGCACTGCATCGGCGAGAGCGCTGTCGTCTCCGTATCGATCGCGAAAATCGGCGCCTTCTTCAGAGTGCGCACCAGCGCCTGCAGCTGCTTCTTCGTCGTCACACACTCGTAGTCGCCGTCGCGCTCCACCGCGATCGTCTGATCAAAAAGCCCGCCGGTGAACGCCGCGCCCTTCGCGGCCTTCGCGGCCTTCTTCTCCTGAGGCGTCGACGGGACGCCGGCTTGCTCCGGCGCAGCCTCCTCCTCGACGCCAATGAGCTTCTTCAGGTCGTCCTGATACCGATTGAACCCGAGCTCCTTGAGCACGGGTATCAGCGCCGGCAGCTCCAAGTTCTCGATCGCCGAATCCTCGATATCAAACTCGACATCAAGCTCATCGCGCAGCGTGACGAGGTCCTTCGACAATGGCAGCGAGTCCGCGGCGGCTCGAAGTCGCTCGCCGCGCTTGCCCTTGATCTCATCAGCATGCGCCATAAGTTCATCGAGCGAGCCCCACTGCGCGATCAGCTGCGCTGCAGTCTTCGGCCCGATGCCCTCGACGCCCGGCACATTGTCCACGCTGTCGCCCATCAGCGTCAGCATGTCCACGACCTGCGAAGGCTCGATCCCCTTCTCAGTCTTGAGCCAGTCCGTATCCAGCGTTTCGTCCTTGTGCACGTCATACATCTCAACGCGCCCCGGCACGAGCAACTGCTGCAGATCCTTGTCCTTCGACACAATTCGCACGAGCACATCCTCGCGCTCGGACACAATCCGCCGCGCGAGTGTTGCGATGACATCGTCCGCCTCGACGCGCTCCATGGCGAGCACCGGCGCGCCGATCACCTCCAGAAGCGAGACGCATCGATCGACCTGCGGCCCGAGCGATTCCGGCGGCTCATCACGATTCGCCTTGTATTCCGGATAGATCTCAGAGCGAAACGTCCCGCGATCGCCCGAGGCGTCGATCACGACGGCCAGGTAATCCGGATCGCACGATCGCAGCAGCTTGAAGAGCATGCCGACGAATCCGAACGTCGCGTTCGTCGGCTCCTTCGTCACCGGCGAGGTCATCGGCGTACGAATCGCGTGATACGCTCGAAAGAACTGCGCATGGCCATCGATGAGATAGAGCGTCTTCATCGCCTAGTGACCCGGCGCCGAGCGATCAAGCGCCGCCAGATGCAACGCAAAAATGCGGGACATATAGGCGTCCGACGGACGTATCCCGCGGCGCAGCATGACGCGCTGCATCACTTCCGTGAATTTCTCGAGCCTGAACGCCTGTGCCTCCCCGTCCGTCACCCATCCGAACGCATCCACGGTTGATGGCGGTGGCGCCGTGCATGCGACCATCGCGCCCGTGCCGAAGACCGATCCGGTCATGATCCGAGTCCCGATGGCGAACTTCACATGGTCGCCGACGATACAACCCAGGAACGTGAGTCCGCTCTTGCGCCGCGGCCGATCAACACGCGAGCGGATGGGAACCTCGCCGTATGTATTCAGCAGGTTCGAGTTGGTCGTCCCCGCGCCCAGGTTGGCCCATGCGCCGATCCATGCGTCGCCGAGATGCCCGTCGTGCGCCTTGTTGGAGCAACCCTGGAAGATCGTCCCGCCGACTTCGCCCGCCACCTTGCATTGTGGACCGATCGCCGTGTTGGCTTTGATCAGCGCCTGGTCGAGAACGGTCGAGTTCGACCCGACGTAGACAGGGCCGCACAGAATGGCGCCCGGTCGTATCACGGCTTCATCATCGATGACGACAGGGCCATTCGTCGCATCGATCGTCACGCTTCCGAGGATTTGCGCGCTCGACGCCATCGACACCGGATGATCGCCGATGACGCTCGCGCTGTTGGCTCCGCCGCCGCCATCCGCGAGCGTCGCAAGATCAAGGGCGATCGCCTCGTCACGACACCGGATCACATCTTCAGGAACCTGCAGCATCCCGGGGGCTTCGATTTCCTCGATGTCGACGCCGGGCTGGAGCTGGCCCGCCTCGAGCACCGCGAGCGCCTGCTCCGCGCCAAGATGCGCCGCGACGATGTCACCCTCCGCATTCGTGCGCGCCCTCCCGACGGGCAAGTCGTCGATCCAGGCGGCGGGCAGCGCGCATCGCCCATTGACAAGGAGGACATCTCCCTCGAGATGATCCGGATTCAGCGCGGCGCCGCCCGGTTCCACAAGGCCCGCCATGTCATCAGGCGCGAAGAGGGCCTCCGCGTCAGCGCCGACAGCGCGCTCGATGCGCTGGCGATTCGTCAGCGCTCCGGAGCGAATGTCAAAGGAAGCGCGCAGATCGGCGAGCGGAGCGAGATCGCCCCCGCCGTCATCAAAGACGATCAGCTTCGTCATGCCCGGCAGTGTAGCGGGGACCGCGCTGAGTGAGTCCTGCCGCGTGCGCTAGCGCGCTGCGACCTCAGTCTCGGCGTCCTGCTCAGTCGGCGCCTGCTCGATCGACTCCGGGCTCGCCATCTCACTTTCGCCGGATGGGCCGTACATATCAGCCGGCGCCACGAGGCTCAGCACATTCGACGCCGACTCGGACTCATCGCCGAGCGCGATCGCGTCGTCGATCGCAAGCTTCGCCAGTTCGGTCTCGCCGAGCAGCAGACGGCAGGAGGCAAGCATGAAGGACCAATCGGCGTTCACCTCGGCGCGTCCGTAGCGCGCCGCGAGGTTCTCGACGCGCTTGCGAATGCCATCCGTCATCGGCGACCGCATGGCGCCCTGCGGATCGATCCCGAACGCCCTTCGCATCGCCCAGAGCGCGAGCTTGTGATCGCCGTTGAGCGCCGCCGAGAGGGCGTAACCCACCTTCGGCACACCGTCGTTCAGATCCGCGTTCGCCTGGGAGGAGAAGTAGGCGAGCGCCCGATCAGCGCGACCGGCCTCCAGCAGCAGCCAGGCTCGATCCATCACGATGGTCTGACGACGTTGTGTCGGCTCCGCCGCTTCCTGTGCGCGGCTCGAATCCAGCACGATCGCGTTGTGACGCGGCGCGTACATGCGCTCGCGCGGCGCCTGCTCGGCGGCTGCGTAATGAGGCTGCGGCGAGTACCCGTCCGGCACGCGCCCGTAGCGGGTGTACGTCCCCGGCCCGCGCCAGTAACCACTGCCGTAGTACGTCGGGCCGCAATACCCATAAGACGAGTAGTTCACATACCCACGACGCGGATAGGAGATGTAGTAGCCGGACTTGCGATAGCTGTGCCGGCTATATCCTCGGTGCCCGTATCCGCGATGCACGCCGTGATAGCCATAGAGGCGCTGATGCGTGCGCGCACGCGCCTTGTGATATCGATAGCTGTGCCGACTACCGTGGTAATACCCACCGGAGTAGCCGTAGCCGACGCTCACGCCGCAACTGCCGACGCTGATGTAACCACCCGCGCTCGCGGCAGGAGACATCGCATACGCAGCCAACGCAGAGACGCTGGCGATGATCAGACAATGAAGTGTGGCGCTTCGCATCCTGGTGCCCTCTACCGATGACGACGGCGCGGTCCCGCGTGCTGCCACATAGATAATAGACGCGCGACTCAAGAAGTCATCGTGCCGAGTCAGCGATTTGCCCATGAAAAAAGGCCCCGACGCAGCGCGGGGCCCGTGTGTCTGCAGTTTTCTCAGGGCGTTCAGCCCTTGCGGTGACGCCGCGTCGCACTAAGAAGGCCGATCATCGCCAGTCCGGCGCCGCCGAGCCCAGCGCCTGTCGGAAGCGGGACGAGGGCGCCCGTGCCGCGAACATCGCCTGAAAGCGTCAGACGATAGTCGCCGTGGGATCCGAATCCCATGTCGTCAGCGCCGTAGGTCATCGGGCCATCCTGCCATGAACGTGTATTCATGCCGGAGACCGCATCCTCAGCGCTCAGATAGAACGCGCCGATCGCGACGATGTACTCGCCGGGATCAAGGAAGACGCCCATGAACGAATCCGTCGTCGACACGCTGCCATCCGCAATCGAGCGCGGATCATCGGAATCGTCATTCCAACCCACGAGATCTTCGATCCCGAGGCTGCCATCATCGCGGAACAGGTAGATGTGCGTATCGACAAAGGCGATCTCGCCATCACCGTTGACATCCATGGCGTTGCCAATGCTGCGACCAGTGGCGTCGTTGTGATCAACTTCCCAGCTCAGGGCGTCGATCAGCACTTCACCCGCGGAAAGCGCGGAGAAGCGAACGAAGTCCACGGTCGTGTAGTCGTCGGCGCGCGAAGCCGTCCGGTGATCCAGGCGATGGATCGATCCGTCAACGGCGAATCCTGCGCTCGCGGCGGGAGCGATCGTCAGCAGCGCGCTTGCGCCGGCGATCGACATCATCGAACGTACTGAAGTCCCCACCATCCACCTCGTCATTCTGTCTCACACATGAGCGTCCGAAACGCAGGGCGGACATGCGTAAGTCCCTTTCCCACAAGATCGTAAAGGGTCCGGACCTTCCCTTCAATCCTTTTTGGACCCTTCTTTTCCGGGCTTTCGCTGCGTCCGAGAAACGCGCCTCAGACGTTGAAATATTTGGCTTCCGGGTGATGAACGACGATCGCGCTCGTGCTCTGCTCCGGGACGATCTGCCAGTTATCGGTCAGTGTGCACCCGATCCGATCGGGCCCGAGAAGCCGGAAGAGGCGTTCCTGGTCGGACATGTCCGGACACGCCGGGTATCCGAAGCTGTATCGCGAGCCACGATACTTCTGCGTAAAGAGCTCCCGGATCCTCGGCGCGTCCTCGCCGCCGAATCCCATCTCCTGTCGCATCCGCTTATGCCAGAGCTCAGCGAGCGCCTCGGCGCACTCGACGCCCATGCCATGCATGTAGAGGTATTCCCGGTAGTTATCCGCCTCGAAGAGAGCCTGTGATCGCGCGCTCACCTCGTGCCCCATCGTCACGCACGACAACCCGAGCACGTCGCGCGTTTCCTCCTCCACGGAACGGAAGAAGTCCGAGATGCAGAGACGACGGCGCGCGCTCTGACGCGGGAATGAGAATCGCTCGATCTCCCGTGACGCGTCATCCGGATCGAAAACAACGAGATCATCGCCATCACTGGCCACGTGGAAATAGCCATACACAACGGCTGGTCGCAGGATTCGCTCTTCAATGCACTGGTTCTTCAGCCGTTCGAAGAGCGGCTCGACTTCGTCTCGAATCTGCGCTTCGAACTCGGTGTCGCTCTTGCGTCCGCGCTTGAACTGCCACTGGCCTCGGTAGAGCGCCGTGGTATTGATAAACGGGTAGATGTCCGCCAGGTCGAGGTTCTCGACGACGCGCGAACCAAAGAAGGGCGCCGCGGGGATCTCCACATCACGCGCCACATCCGACCGAACGCGCTCAGCGATCGCGACGCCGCCGCTCTCAATCGGTGCTTCTCGTTTCGGAATGCGCTCTTCGACGCTGGCGCGCTTCTCGAGACGCTCTTCGATCTCCTGCTCCAGTGTGCTGAACTCACCGGCGACGACGGCGTCCATGACCCGGAGGCCTTCGAAGGCGTCCTTGCCGTAGAAGACACGACCTGATGTGTACGTCTCTCGGAGACGGGTCTCGCAGTAGTGACGCGTCAGCGCGGCGCCGCCGAGCACCACCGGCACCTGCAGATCGCGCCCTGCCATCTCCTTCAGGTTCTCCTCCATCACCGTCACGCTCTTGACGAGCAGACCCGACATGCCGATCGCGTCCGCCTCGTGCTCTGCGAGCGCGCTCAAGATCGAGCCGATCGGCTGCTTGATGCCGAGGTTGACCACCTCATAGCCATTGTTCGTGAGGATGATGTCGACGAGGTTCTTCCCGATGTCGTGCACATCCCCCTGCACCGTCGCGAGGATCATGCGTCCCTTTCGCTGCCCGTCCTCCTTCGGCATGTGCGGCTCGAGATGGGCCACCGCCTTCTTCATCACCTCCGCCGACTGCAGGACGAACGGCAGTTGCATCTCGCCCGATCCGAAGAGATCGCCGACGACCTTCATTCCGCCCAACAGATGCTCGTTCACGATCGTCAACGCCGGGTAGATCTCGAGCGCCTCGTCGAGCGATGCGCCGAGTCCCTCACTCTCGCCGTCGATGATGTGCCGGGCAAGGCGCTCCTCAAGAGGCAGATCGGCGATGGACTCCTTCTCGGCGCCAAGCGCCTCCGTGTCATCGGGAAAGAGCGTGATAAACGACTGCAGCGGATCGAAATCCTCGGTGCGCCGGTCGTAGATGAGATCCAGCGCCGCATTCCAGCGCTCGTCGTCAATCCGATTGCGCGGCAGGATCTTCGAAGCGTGCACGATGGCGCTCGTCAGACCCGCCTCCAGACATTCGTGCAGGAACACAGAGTTGAGCACGATGCGCGCTGCGGGCTTGAGACCGAAGCTCACATTGGAGAGGCCGACGATTGTGTTTGTCTCAGGCAGTCGCTCACTGATGAGTCGGATGCCCTCGATCGTCTCGAGCGCCAGACGACGATCCGCCTCGACACCGGTCGTAACCGGGAGCACGAGCGGATCGAAGAAGATGTCGCTCGACGCGACGCCGCCGCGCGTCGTCGCGATCTCGTGGATGCGCTCCGCGATCGCGATCTTCCGCTCGGCGGTCTTGGCCATCGCCTCTTCAGGATCCTCATCGATCGTTCCGGCGACGACCGCCGCGCCGTATCGCGCCGCAAGCGCACAAATGGAAATGAGCTTGTCCTCACCCTCCTCGAGATTCATCGAGTTGAGGATGCACTTGCCACCGGCGCGCTTGAGGCCGGACTCCATCACATCGACCTGCGTCGAGTCGATCATGAGCGGCGCAGGAACCTGCTGCACGAATCGCGAAACGACCTCCGACATGTCCGTCGGACCGTCGCGTCCGACGTAATCAACGCACACGTCGAGCACATGACTGCCGTCGCGCAGCAGCTCCTTGCCCATTGATACGAGGCCTTCGTGGTCGTCTTCATTGAGCAGACGCTTGAACTTGCGCGAGCCGTTGGTGTTCGTCCGCTCGCCGACGATCAGGAATGACGTGTCCTGCCGATGTTCGACGGGCGAGTAGATCGATGTGCACGACGGGCGCATCGACGTCTTCTCAACCGTTTGAAGACCGATCTCCTCGACGAGCGCCGCGAGCTGACCGATGTGCTCCGGCGTCGTGCCGCAGCAGCCGCCGACGATCGAGACGCCGCATTCCTCGACGAATCGCGCGACGGATCGCGCAAATGGCTCCGCCTTCAGCGGGAACTCCGTCTTCCCGTCCACCAGCGCCGGCAGACCCGCGTTCGGAACAACGCTGATGTGTCGATCCCAGTGCTTCCCGAGCCAGCGCACGTGCTCGGCCATCTCATCCGGACCGGTCGCGCAGTTGAGCCCGAGCGACGCGATCGGGAATGGCTTCAGGGCGTGCGCAACGGCGGCGATCTCCGAGCCGACGAGCATCGTGCCCGTCGTCTCGATCGTCACGCTCACCATGATCGGCACATCCTCGACGCTGCGCCCTGCCTCACGAAGCGCATCGAGGCACGCGTTCACCGTGCACTTGACCTGAAGGAGATCCTGGCACGTTTCGATCAGGAACGCGTCCGCGCCTCCGTCGAGGAGACCGCGCGCCTGCTCAGTGTATGAAGCAATTAGCTCATCCCATGTCGTGTGCCCGAGCGTGATCAGCTTCGTTCCGGGCCCCATCGAACCGAGCACGAAGCGTGGTTTGTCGCTCGTCGAGTGTTTCTCGCACGCGGCACGGGCGATCTCCGCAGCCACGCGATTGATCTCGCGCGTGCGCTCGACCAGATCGAACTCCGCGAAGACGAGCTCGTTCGCGCCGAAGGTGTCCGTCTCGACAGCGTCTGCGCCAACCTCGAGGAAGCTCTCGTGGATGCCTTGGACGACATCCGGTCGGGTGAGCGCCAGGACCTCTGTGCAGTTCTCGCGACCCAGGTAGTCCTTCTCGAGGTCGCAGTCGCAGGAATGGAGGCTCGTCCCCATGGCGCCGTCGATGACGAGCACGCGGCGCTGGAGCTGCTGAAGGAGGGAACTGGGCATGCGCTGAGAATCTCCCGAGGTGACCTGAGGGGGGATGCTAGCCACCGGTCCGCCGGGCCACAAGTGGCTTCATCCATATATTCGGATGAATGGATGAAAAGACTCCTGTCCAGAAGGAACGGCGATTCGGAGCCCGAAACGAAATCTCCTCCCCACTTCCCGGTATGACAGATGCCGGGCGGCTTTGATCAGGGCGCCGACCCGGGCCGATCGACCCGCCGCATGGAGGGATATGATCGGCGCCCCCTCCAAACCCCCAGCTCAAGGAGCGTGCTGCGTGACAGACGCCGCCATCACTCTCGCCGGCGTGAACAAGAGCTTCGGAGAGAAGCGCGCCGTGCGGGACCTCGATCTCGAGGTGCCCATCGGTTCGGTCTGCGGCTTCCTCGGCCCCAACGGCGCCGGGAAGACCACGACCATTCGCATGGTGATGTCAATCATCTACCCCGACTCCGGCGAGATCTCCGTCCTCGGACGCAAGAGCGCCGCAGAGTCGAAGGATCGCATCGGCTATCTCCCCGAAGAGCGCGGCGTGTATCGCAAGATGCGCGTCCACGAGTTCCTGACATTCATCGGACGCCTCAAGGGCGTCTCCGACGCCGAACTCAAGGTGCGCATCGATGAGTGGCTCGAAAAGGTCGAACTCGCCGAGACTCGGAAGAAGCGCTGCGAAGAGCTCTCGAAGGGCATGCAGCAGAAGATCCAGTTCCTGGCAGCAATCATCCACGACCCGGATCTGATCATTCTTGATGAGCCGTTCTCAGGACTCGACCCTGTCAACGCGCGCCTGCTTCGATCACTGATCGACGAGCTGAGCGCCGAAGGCAAGACCGTCATCTTCTCGACGCACGTCCTGCAGTCCGCCGAGCAGATCTGCGATCGCGTCTTCATGATCAATCGCGGGCGCAAGGTGCTCGACGGCCCGATCGACGCTATCCGTTCGAAGTTCGATCCGAAGACCATCCTGATCGAGCCGGCGCATGACGCGCCGTCGTTCCTTCCGACGCTCCAGAACATGTCCGGCGTTCACTCAGCAAACTTCCTCGGCGACGACATGCGGCTCATCGAAGCGCATGTCGATGGCGGCGTCGACGCCGATGCGATTATGCGTGACGCCGTGCAGGCGACCTCAATCCGGCGCATGGAGCTTCGCCGCGCCACGCTCGAGGACATCTTCGTCTCTCTCGTCGATGCAAGCGATTCGGAGGATTCAATCCGAGCGGCGATCTCCGCCGAGGCGTCGAACATGGAGGTGACTTCCGATGCGTAACGTCACGACCATCGCGATCCGCGAGTTCAAGGCGACCGCGATGACCAAGGCGTTCATCTTCGGCGCCCTGGTGTTGCCCGCGCTCATCTGGACTGTGCTCGTCGTCGCCGGCGCCGCCGGTCTCTTCGAGGAAGAGCCGGAGCCGATCACCGGCGCCATCGCGCTCATCGACGCGACCGAGAACGATCGATTCACGACAAGTTTCGAGCAGCAGTTCGATCCCGAGTACATCCGGGAAGAGAAGAAGCGCCGCATGGAGGCCGGCCGCCGGGAGCTGCAGAGCCTCGTCGGAAGCGACAGTGAGTTGCTGGACATGCTGCCCTCCGTCGGCGACATCGACGAAGCCGAGGACGCGGAAGGAGACGACGCCCAGACTGAGGGCGATGACGAAGCTGAGCGTCTGGAGAGCAGGCTCCGCCGCATCGCCGCCAGCGGTTTTCTGAACGTCCCGGATCCCCAGGTCGAGTTCGAGCAGCTGGACGACGAGACGGATGTCGAAGCGCAGCAGCAGCGCGTCCGCTCGGGTGAACTCCTCGCGGTCGTCGTTGTCAACGAAGACACCCTTTCGGCGACGGGTGAGTACCTGATCTACGTAGGCGAGACTCTGAAGGCGAAGTTCATCGATGTGATCGAACGCGCCACGCGCAACGCGATCCAGGATGTTCGATACATCACGGCCGGGCTCGATCCCGGAGATGTGCGACGCCTGACATATCGTCCGATCGGCGAGGTAAAGCGCACCACCGAAGAGGGCGAGTCGCAGGCGCACTCCGAGATCATGCGCATCATCCCCATCTTTTTCGCCGTCATCCTCTTCATGGCCGTCTTCACCGGCGCGCAGTACCTGATGATGAGCACGGTCGAGGAGAAGGGCAGCCGCGTGATGGAGGTGCTGCTCTCCGCTGCGTCTCCGATGCAGCTTATGATCGGGAAGATCGTCGGGCAGGGGCTCGTTGGACTTGTGATCATGGTCGTCTATGGCGGCGCCGGACTGCTCGCCGCAGCCCGATTCAGCCAGTACGTGCCGCAGATCCCGACATGGGTGATCGTGCTTCAGATTGTTTACTTCCTGCTCGCGTATTTCATGTTCGCGGCGATCTTCGCGTCCGTCGGCGCGGCTGTCACTGAGATTCGCGAAGCGCAGGCGCTGCAGGGGCCCATCATCGGCGCCGTCATCCTCGCCTTCTATCTGTCGATCTTCACAGGCATGGCGAATCTGCACGGCCCGATCAATCTCGTGATGAGCTTCATCCCGCCCTTCTCACCGGTCGTCATGTCAATGCGCATATCGTCGATCGCCGATCCGGCGCCGATGTGGCAGATCGCCTTATCGATTGTCGTCGGGGTCGTCTCCGTGCTCGTCATGTGCTGGGCCGCCGCCAAGATATTCCGGGTCGGCGTGCTCATGTACGGCAAGCCTCCGAGCCTCGGGGGCCTCATCAAGTGGATCCGATACTCCTGATCAACGTCCAATCTCTGAAAGATCTTCACTCGGCCGCCTCGTGCGGCCGATTTTTTTGTGCCCGCGCTCGCTAGAGTCCGCAGGGCGATTATCGCGCAGGGAGATCAACGCACACGTGGAATGGTGGCACGCGCTCATACTCGGCGTTGTCGAAGGAGTGACGGAGTATCTCCCCGTCAGCTCCACCGGCCATCTGATTCTCACGGCGTCGCTGCTCGGTCTTGACACCCCGGACATCAAGCCGTCGGTGGACGCGTTCAACATCGTCGTCCAGGGGGGCGCTATTCTCGCCGTGCTCGGGCTGTACCGCGACACAGTCATCGACATCATCAAAGGACTGCTCGGCCGCAGCCGAACGGGAAGCAAGCTCGCGCTGAATCTCGTCGTCGCATTTCTTCCCGCGGCGATCCTCGGCGTGCTGCTCGCGGACTACATCGAGGCGAAGCTCTTCAACGCCCCGGCTGTCATCGCGGCGCTCTTCCTCGGCGGCGTGTGGATGATCTGGCTCGGGCGCGGCGCCAAACATCACGTCGATGTCGAGCACCACGACCCTGATCATCATCAGATCACAGTCGAAGACATGACCTGGCGCACAGCGCTTGGCATCGGCCTCTTCCAGACCGTCGCGATGTGGCCCGGCACGTCACGCTCCATGATGACCATCGCCGGCGGCACGCTCCTCGGCCTGCATCCCAGGGAGGCTGCCCGCTTCTCATTCCTGCTTGGGCTACCAACGCTCGGCGGCGCATGCGTCTACAGCCTGTTCAAGAATCTGCGCGAATCCGCCGCGAACGATCAGCCCAACATGTTCGAAGCTCTTGGCTGGACGCCAATCCTCATCGGCGTTGTCTGCGCGACGATCAGCGCCGCGGCGGCGGTGAAGTTCCTCGTCGCATTCCTCAACAAGCACGGCCTGCGCGCATTCGGCTGGTATCGCATCGCCCTCTGCGCCGTGATGCTCACGCTGCTTGCGACCGGCGTGATCTCAATCGGCGCCGGCGCCTGACGTCGAAGACCGACGAGCGCCTGGCCGGCCCACTGAAGGCTGCGGCGCATTGGGCGACGAGTCGTCGAATCCAAGACGTGAGAGCAGGCGGACATGCTGCTCGCGGAATGATCTGTATGAGTCCGTCATCGACCGTCGCTGCGCGCGCGCTCGCGCACTGCGCCCAATCTCCCTGAGCGTCTTCGGGTCGCGCACCAACTCGACGATCCGATTCACCCAGCGCTCTTCCTGCGATGCGGGAATCACGAAGCCGGTCTCGCCATCATCGATCATCTCCGCTGGACCGCCAACATCCGTGACGATCGCCGCGAGACCCGACGCATGCGCCTCGAGCACAGCCTGCCCGAGCGTGTCCGTCTCCGATGGGAAGAGGAAGAGATCGCTCGAGGCATAGAGTGTCGAGAGCTCCTGGCCTTCGCGGAATCCGAGGAACATTGTGCGCGAGCCGGTCAGAGCATCCCGCATTTCACCGGCGCGAGGCCCATCACCGACGATGATCAACTCAGCGTCGAGCCCTTCGACCTGCAAGGCGCTCGAAGCCCGTCGCCACACGCGCGCCAGGTGATCCACATTCTTCTCTTCACTCAGACGTCCGACGTAGATCACCTTGACGCTCTTGACGCTCACGCCCGGGTAACGCGCCCACAGATCGGAATCGCGATGCAGCGGCGAGAAGGTCTCGATGTCCACGCCGGGCGCAAAGTGCGACACGCTGGCCTGCGGCACGCCCAAATGCGAGATCTGCCGCTCGTAGCTGCTGCTTCGCGCGAGAACCAGATCGAACGACGCATAGAAGAGACGCATCGCACGCTCGACATACGCTTTCGATTCGGCGCCGAGATAGCGCTCCAGATACGAGGGAAAGTCGGTGTGGTGCACTCCGACGAGGGGCGCCTCCAACATCCGGGCGGCCGCCAGACCGACGGCGCCAACCGGACCAGGTGTCGAGACGTGCACCAGGTCCGGCTGAAAGGAATCGACCTCTCGCAGCATGCGCATCGCCGGGGGCGCGACGAGTTCGAGTTGCGGGTACTTCGGCAAGGGCGCGCGCAGCACCGGCTCAAAGTTCACAACGCCCGGAGCGTCTTCGCCCGCAAGCCCCGTGGAGGCGAAGACACGAAGGTCATCGCCGGCGCGCCGCGCCTCATCCGCCATGGCGTGGACGAATCGCGCAACGCCGTTGACATCGTGCAGCGTGTCCGTGAAGAGCGCGATCTTCAGCGACCTCTCCCTTCGGAGTCCGAACGAACGCTCCAGCGCCGCGACCAGGCGACGCTCACGATTGTGCTGGAAGAGACAGAGAAGATCCGGAAGCTGCGCAGCGCCGATCATCGAAAGCGCCAGGAGATAGTCAAACGTCGCGTGCCGATCACCCGCCCGCAGCGCGCCAAAAGCGCCCCCGGCCATGGACGCGCTCAGCTTCTCACTGAGATCATCCATGAACGCCGCAAGCTCACGATGCCGTCCCGCCGGCGGGTCATCTTCGAACTCCTCCTGATCCAGGCGCGTCCTTACGGAGCGATGCGCCCGAAGCGTCGACGGCAACTCTTCAAGAAGCGCTGCGAGAATCGGAAAGGACGCCCTTCGTCCCCGTCCGAATTTCCGCTTCAGCGCATCGCAAGTGAGAGCCGCGCGCGTCGGGCGCTCCAGTTTCACCCCGACGAAACGCGCTAGCTTCGACGCCGCAAGCTGAGTGCGCGGCGTCGTCTTCGGATGCACCTTCCGTGCGTAGTAGTTCACGGCGACGGTCGTGATCTGATGCGCCAGCGCCGCCGGCCCGTCGACCTGACCCCCG
Organism: Phycisphaerales bacterium; assembly: GCA_028279375.1. Lineage (GTDB taxonomy): Bacteria > Planctomycetota > Phycisphaerae > Phycisphaerales > UBA1924 > JANQNW01. The sequence goes on along the minus strand of JANQNW010000010.1, from coordinate 12,965 downwards.
ACGCGCGTCTTCCCGTCTCGAATCGCCTGCAGCGCGGATTCGACACTCTCGATCCGCTCGCCCGGCTCACCGAGGGTCGTCCAGCTCCGCCCGACATTCAAGAGAGCGTGGTCATCGCTGCCGCCGACGAAAGCGCGTTGGTGATCCGCTGGCCAGAACGCCGCCATGCCGTGTCGCGCCTCAAGCGCGCACAATCGTTCGCGCGTCAGGGATCCGAGCGACCGCTCGAGCGCTGAGCGCGATCCAGGTGAAGAGTGCGCCCCGTTGATCAACTCGAAGCCACTGAAGAGCAGCGCGCACCGCTCCACATGCCACGCGGCGAGTCGTCCTTGCTGTTGATGCAGCGGGTGAGCCAACGCGTGCGCGAGATCGCGCTCACGGATCCAACCCGCCAGCGCATGGATGTCGGCGCGAAGTTCGAGGCGTTCGATCTCCTCGTGCTGGTCAGGCGTGATGCCCCAGACGAGCACATGCATCTCGCGCCCATCGCTGGGAAAGCGCGTCGTGATCTCTTCGCCGATCAGGACGCGCTCAAAGCCCCGCTCCACGAGTTCGAGCGCACCCTCGATCGTGTCATGATCCGTGAGCGTGACGAAGTCCATGCCGCGCTGTCGCGCCAGTTCATAGACGCGCTCGGGAGGCGAATAGCACTCCGGGCAGTCGATATGCCCGAGCAATGGAATCACCGGTTTCCTGGAGGCGCGGCTGTGCGCGTGCAGGTCGATCCGCGCGCCGCCGGATCCTCTCTCTCGCGCCTGCATGGCCGCCTCGTGCGACATCATCCGTCCGTGCTCCACATGATGCTCCCGCTCCGGCCGCAGTATATGCCGCACGATTCAGTGGTCTGCGACCCTGGCGCCAACCTCGCTCGGTCGACGCGCTTTCTTCATACACTGCTGGCGCATGAACTCGGCGCCGCACATCGTCATGTATCCCGGCTCATTCGACCCGATGACCTACGGCCATCTGGACGTTGTGCGCCGCGGCCGACGTCTCTTCGATCGGCTTGTTGTCGCCGTCGGCCACAACCCCGGCAAACAGCAGCTCTTCACACTTGAAGAACGTGTCGAGATGACCACGGGCCTGATTGAGGACATTCTTCAGACCGAGCCTGACGGCGCCGCGGTCGAGATCCAGGGCTTCACCGGACTCACCGTGGACTTCGCGAAGGAAGTCGGCGCCTCCGCGATCCTGCGCGGCATTCGCAATCTCTCGGATCTCCAGAACGAGGTGCAGCAGGCGGTCACGAATCGAGAAGTCGCGGCGCTGGAGACCGTATTCGTCGTCGCCGGTCAGAGCTTCGCCTACACGTCGTCCAGCCTCATCAAGCAGATCACCGCGATGGGCAAGGACCTCTCCGGGCTCGAATCCATGTGCCCGCCGCTTGTCATCGAGAAGCTCCGGCGTAAGAAGGATGAGCAGCATCCGCTGTTGCGCCATCTCACGATCGAAAAGGACGACGGCGACTGACCCGCGGACGCCCAATCGAATATGGACCTTCGAATCATCAGCATCGGCTGCCTGGACGCCCATCCGCTCTGGAATGAGAAAGGCCCCGCGCGCACCGGCCATGCCACAACCACGCTTATCCGGACCGACGGCAAGGCCATTCTCGTCGATCCCGGTCTTCCCCCGGCGATCATCACGGCCCGTCTCGCAGAACGCAGCGGGCTGGAGGCTCAAGACATCACGCATGTTTTCCTGACGAGTTTTCGTCCTGAGACGATTCGCGGCCTCGAAGCGTTCCCCGAGGTCCCATGGCTCGTCAGCGAGACCGAGCGTGAGACTGTCGGCGTGCCGCTCGCCCAGATGCTGCAGCAGGCGCTGGCAGAGGATGAGAAGAACCTCGCTGAAGCGCTGAGCGCTGATGTCGCGCGACTGCGGCGCTGTGAATCCGCGCCCGACCGGCTCGCAAAGGGTGTCGATCTCTTTCCTCTGCCGGGCGTGACACCCGGCTTGTGCGGCCTGCTCGTCGCGGAAGCGATGCGGACCATTCTGATTTGTGGCGACGCCGCGCCCACGATCGAGCACATCGAGCGGGGCATGGTGATGAAGAACGCCGCCAACCTCGAGAAGGCGAAGGAATCGCTCATTGAAGCGATGGAGATCGCGGACCTCCTGGTTCCGGGACGCGACAACATCGTGCCGAGCCCATCACAGCGCCCATTCTGAGCGCGCGCGCTTTGCTTCCTATGATCAGGCCATGATCCGACCGCTCTTGCTGACTCTTGCGATCCTCGTCGCAGCCTCAGTCGCCGACGCGCAGGAAGCGCCTGTGCAGCCTCCGCAACAGACGCAGGCACAGACCGCCGAGGAACGGCTTCGAAACCTCCCGCCGCAGATCCGACTTGGTCTGCGTGTTGAAGCGACGCGCCAGCGTCTGCCGGTCGCAAGCGCCGTCGTCATCGTGTCGAACCAGTGGGCGTATCTCGAAGCGGTGCAGATGTGGTCGCTCGCGGTGCGCTTTCCGGTTCTCATAGACGACGGCAGCGACATCGCGCGCGAGAACATCGGCCGATTCGTGCGCGCCTTCAAACCCGGAGTCGTGCTCCATTGGGATGGCGACGGTCAGGGCCCGCTGAACCGGGAGCTGCTCCGTGCGGGTATCGAGCAGGCCGTGGCGAATGCGTGGCACGCGCCCTCATACGCGGAGCTCGGCGCGAAGTGGAAGGAACTCGGTCTCGTCCCGCCCGGCATCGTCGCGTTGAACTCGGGCGACGCAGCGTGGACCGCGGCCGCGGCGCTCGCTGCCGGACGTGGTCAGCCGATCGCGTGGTTCGAGATCGAAGGAGGCCATCCTGGGCGCGCGATGAGCGCCGAGGAGTTGAGCGTCATCCGCTCGGCCATCGTCACCGAGTTTCGCAACTGGGACTTCGCCTGGGGCGCGATCGGCGACGACATCGACGCGGTGGCGCTGTGCACGAATACGGCGTCGCGCGTGCAGTCCACTGACCGGCCGCTGGCGCTGACGGATCTCGTCGGACGCCATGGCGACGAGAAGCAATGGGCATGGTGCGGGCAGATCGTCGGGCGTCCGGCCGAAGCTGCATACGCCGCGATGTGCTCGCTCTATCTTCGCCCCTCGAGCGCGTGGGTGTTCAATGGATATCCACTGAAACCGAACTTCAACCTGCACCAGCCGGTCCAGGCGGCGGAGCTCTTCGAGCAGATCGGCATGGCGGCGACGATCGACGCGAATCCAAACGAGGGACTCACAACCTGGCGAATGCGCACGAGCAGGCCGATCAACGCCGAGCTGGCGATCGTCAGCACCAGCGGCATGCGCAAGTGGTTCGACCTCACACCCGGCCGGGCGTACTACTCCGATGTGCCGGCGCTGCGCCTGCCGACCGTCGTGCACTTCACACATTCGTTCTCAGCGCAGCTTCTCAATGATCGAGACTCGATCGCGCGCCGCTGGATCGATCAGGGCGCATACGCATACGTGGGAGCCGTGGACGAGCCCTATCTCGCGGCGTTCCAGCCGACGGACACGCTGCTGTCGCGACTCTTCGCCGGCGCCCCCCTCGCGGCCGCAGCGCGTCTCGACAATGCGCAGCCCTGGAAGGTGACGGTGCTCGGTGATCCACTGACCACGGTGCTCCGTCCGGACGCCGGCAGACCTCCCATCGAAGGATCTCCCGCGATCGAAGGCGCCGAGCGCGTCGAGTTGCGCCTGCGGCGCCAGCTTGAGAACGAACGCCTGGCCGAAGGTTGTCGCTCGCTGATCATGCTTGGTCGCGACGCCGATGTCGCGCGACTGATTCGAACCATGCTCGGTGACCGCCCGGAGCTCTTCACGCCCGAACTTGCGCGCGAGGCGTTCTTCGCTCTCTTCCGAACGAGTCAGCGCGACCTCATGCTCGAAGCGTTCGATCGGCTTGATCGGGAGACGCGCGCCGAGACCATGATCGTGGACGCCATGTGGCAGGCGTTCCGCAATGATCTTCGGACAACGACGGACGACCGCCTGGTTGATGCGATGCGCAGCTGCGTTCGCGAGGTGTCGATCGTCGAGGATGGATCGCAACTGCTGGCGCCCGTAAAGCGCGTCTACAACTACGACGTCGCCGTTGCCATGACCGGTGAGCTTATCCAACGGACGGGTGATGACAGTGCGAAAGCAGAGTTGCGCGCAGCGCTGGGGAGACTCAGCCGAGACTGAGAGGAACTCGGTGACGCCTATTCAGCGTTCATCCGAACGCGCGCCGGACGATACAGGTCATCGTCCTCGACCGGCTCCTCGCCGTGCAGCAGGATTCGAATGTACGGCTGCACGGGCTCGCCGAAGTCGATCGTCGTGCCGACGCGATGCTCGGTCTCGACCTGCGCGTGGGCGTACTTCGGATCTGGCCGCGTCATCGTGATGAAGATCGAGAACGAGTCCTTATCGCGCCGGTTGCCATCGTGCCGCACCTTCCAACCTGCTGATGGCGCAAGGACGACAACGACGGTGTCGCCATCGAGATCCTCGATCTTCGTCTCGAGATAGCTCTCCGCCCCGCTCGTATCGAGCTGCAATCGCTTCGGCGAGTTGCACGACGCAATGATCGCCATCGACAACACGAGCAGTACGCTCAGCGCATACTCGCGGCGGCCTCGCAGCGGCGTCCTCGTGAGTCTCTGCATCGTCAGGCAGGAACCGCGAGGCCCATGGCGCGGACCATCGCGTCGCCCATGTCAGCGGGCGTCTCGGCGATCTCAAAGCCGGCCGTCTTCAGGGCACTGATCTTCGACTCGGCGCCGCCTTCACCGCCCGAGATGATCGCGCCGGCGTGACCCATGCGCTTGCCTGGGGGCGCCGTGCGACCGGCAATGAACGCCGCCAGCGGCTTCGTCATGTTCGCCGTCGCCCATTCGGCGGCCGCTTCTTCGTCCGTCCCGCCGATCTCGCCGATCATCAGGACGCCCTCGGTCTCTGGATCATCCTGGAAGAGCTCGAGGCAGTCGATGAATCCCATGCCGCGCACTGGATCGCCGCCAATGCCGACGCATGTTGATTGACCGAGTCCCTTGTTCGAGGTCTGCCAGACGGCTTCGTAGGTGAGCGTGCCGGAGCGCGACACGATGCCCACAGCCTTGCCGATCTCGGACTCCGAGATGTGCGTGTTGATGTACCCCGGCATGATGCCGATCTTGCAGCCGCTCTTCGTATACGGGTCGTCCTTCGACTCACCGCCGCCCGTCTTCGGGCCGGGCGTGATGACGCCCGGACAGTTCGGACCGACGACACGGATCTTCTCATCACGTGAGCGACCAGCGTTCATCTCGTCGAGGATGGCTCGCACGCGAATCATGTCCGCCACCGGAACGCCCTCCGTGATGCAGCAGATGAGCTGGATCCCGGCGTCCGCCGCCTCGAGGATGGCGTCGCCCGAGAATGGCGGCGGCACGAAGATCATCGTCGCGTTCGCGTTCACGCCATGGACGGCGTCCTTCACGGTGTCAAAGATCGGCAGGCCGTTGTCATCCTTCTTGCCGCCCTTGCCCGGCGTCACTCCGCCGACGATCGTCGGGCTGTAGTGCAGGCAGCCGCGTGTGTGCAGCGCGCCGAACGAGCCCGTGATGCCCTGGCAGATGACTCGAGTCGTTCCGTCGATGAGGATGGACATGGCGTGCCTTTCCTGTGGCGTGCTGCGTGCGTCCGCCCCGCTCTGGGGCCTGTTCGAGGATACGCCCCCCCTGCCGACGTGACAAAGAGGCCGGGCGTTTGTCCCCTCCCTCCATCGACCGATTCCACTCGGAAATCGGCTCGATCACGCTAAAATGTCGCATGCTGGCACGCGCCCATAGGCTCTCCGGAAAGGAGACTGCATGTTGACGCTCTCTCGCGCGCTCGCTCGGACCTGCGCGTGCGTGATCGCGCTGGCCAGCGCGGCGGATGCGATCGCCCAGGACGACCAGACCAGGCCCTACCGGCAGATGCGCGACGCTGTCTTCTACCTCGGCGCAGACCATGTCTGCCATGCGCTCTGCGCCCAGGACGATCCCGCAGGGCGCGGCGCCGCGTATATCCGGCATCACGCCAACGCCGGACAGCGCGTGCGCGTGGGTGAACGAGTCGATCGAAGCGGTGGCTACGTGGACATCGTCTACGACCTCAGTCCGGCCATCGCCGCAGATGGGGAATTCGTCGAGGGTCTCGAACTCGCAGCGTCGATCTGGGAAGCCGTCCTGAAGGACCCGATCACGATCGTGATCGCCGTCGGCGCTGTCGATGGCGTGAACTTCATCGCCGCCACGAGCACGCCGAACTTCTCGTATCCATACGAATCCGTCAGACTCGCCATGGTCGCCGACGCGGAGTATGCGGAGCGGCCACTCGTGGATGCGCTTCCCTTTCCGTCGATCGTCTTCAACACATTCAACGGACCGGTCGCTTCCAACGACCTCGACGAGTTCGGCGGCGTCGTCGCATCGCCGGCGAACGCAAAGGCGCTGGAACTCCCGATTCCCGATGGCCTGCAGATCGATGCGTCCATCGTCTTCAATCAAGACTTCGTCTTCGACAGCGATCCGAGGGACGGCATCACGCCCGGCTCGATCGACACCGTCATGGTCATGATCCACGAGATCGGACACATGCTCGGGTTCGTCAGCACCGTCGATGGGTTCTTCGGCGACTTCCGCGTGCTGCCCTCGACGCTCGATCTGTATCGATTCCACACGGGGTTCCAGGGCACCGATCCTCAGACGATCGATCAGTTCTCACAATACGCCCGTGAGATCCGCATGGGCTTCGAGGCGACACTCGACACGGTGCGCTCGATCGCTGGCTTCCCGGAGGCGCCACGATTCTCGACCGGCACTTTTATTCCACCAGGCGACGGCCGCCAGGCAAGCCACTGGAAGGACGATGTCATCCTCGGAAACCTCACTTACATCGGTGTCATGGATCCGACCTACTCGGCGCCGGAAGGACCCGGCGGCGGCATTCCTGAGACGCCCCTCGGGACCATTCCCCCGTACATCACGCGCGCGGATCGACTCGCATTCAGTCTGATGGGATGGGATCTCGAAATCGGCTGCTTCGGTTCGGATGTGAACGGCGACGGCGTCGTCGATCAGGGCGACCTCTCCATCGCCATCGGATTCTGGGCGACACAGACGATCGAAGCGGATGTCTCCCGCAATGGACTCGTCGACGCGATCGACATCGCCACTATCCTCAGCAACTGGGGCCCCTGTGAGTGAGTTCTGCGAATTCCTCACCTGAATCTGACTGACGCGCGATACGTTGGAGGCCGGGGTCGCGAGAACGCACTCGCGATGGGTGGAGCTTCCGATGTACGCCGCGCGCACATTCGCCTTCGCAGTGTCCGCACTCGTTCTCAGCTCAACGGCATTGGCCGAGACGGGCGCTGTTCTTCTTGACGCCGCCGGATGCTGCGTCGCGCTTGAATCGACCGAGCCGTTGACACCCGCTGATCCTCTGGGAGACGATCGCGTGATCGTCGGCGCCATCGAACGAGGCTCCGGATTCGATATCCAGTTCTCACTCGACAAGACGGCCGCCGCGGACATGGATTTCGTCAACGCGCTCAACGCGGGCGCGGGGATCTGGGAGCAGTACATCCAGGATCCAGTCGTCGTCACGATTGAGGTGACGCTCGGCGACATGACGTCAGGCAGCGTCAGACTCCGTTATGAGCGCTATCAGACCGATTACGTCACGTTGCGAGACGCCATGGCGGCCGACGCCCAGACCTTCGAGGCAGACCTGCTCAACGCACTGCCGACGGAACGCATGGAATGGACGACGTGGTTCGACAACTACGACACCGATGACGACGACAAGTCGAACGACTTCTTCGGCTCGATGGAGACGACACAGGCCGCGGCTCGAGCGCTTGGACTCTTCACAGATCCCGGCGCGGACGCATGTCTCGACTTCGACAACGTCGACTTCACGCTCGACACAAATCCGTCAGACGGCGTGCCCGCGGGTCACATCGACGTCGTCTGGACCACGGCGCACATGATCGGTCACATCCTCGGCTTCCAGAGCGACACCGATCGCCAAGTCCTCTCGATCCAGACGAAGTTCCCGACGTCACTCGACATGTTCCGATTCCAGTACCTCGGCGCGCCGAATCCTGCGTCACTCGCCGACTTCTCGACGTTTACGCGCGACACCGCGATCGGTGCCCCGGCGATCTTCGATGTCGTCGGCGCCATCCACGGACTGCCCTCATCGCAGTTCCGATTCTCAACTGGAACATTCATCGGCGGCGACGGCCGGCCGGCGAATCACTGGAAGGACGATGCCTTCAGCTCGATCACCACGATCGGCCTGATGGATCCGACATACGACTTCTCGAAGGTGCTGCCCTCGTATGTCGCCTTCTCGGATCTCATGGCGATGAGCGTCATGGGCTGGGACATCGACCTCGGGTGCCTTCCGGCGGACATCAACAACGACGGCGTCATCAGCGCGCTCGATATCGCCGAGCTGCTCAGCCGCTGGGGGCCGGAGCCCTCCGTCTCGGATGTGACCGGCGACGGCGTCGTCGACGCCCTCGATATTGCGACGCTCCTGAGCTATTGGGGCCCCTGCTTCCAGACGCTCGCCGTGGACTCGGAGTCCGAATGAGCGGCGGGCCGCAAGGCCCCGAGGCGCTCTATACTCGTCGCTTCCCCAGTCAGCAGCCTTGGAGCAGTCATGAGAGCGATCGTCACCGGTCAGGTCGGAATGGACAAGAAGCCCTATCTCGAGGATGTCCTCGCGCTCGGGCAGAGTCGTGGAGAGACCATCTCCCTCTACAACGTCGGCGACATGATGTACGCGGACGACAGGAACATCCGACCGGGGCGCATCCTCGATCTCCCGCTTTCGCGCCTGGACTCGCTGCGCCGCAGTGTCATGAAGGAGATCATCGCCGAGGCGTCCGACCAGAAGAAGATGCTCCTGAATACGCACGCCACGTTCCGCTGGCGTCACGGCCTTTTCCGCGCATTCGACTTCGACCAGGTCGAGAAGCTCGATCTCGATCTCTTCATCTGTCTCGTCGACAACATCGAGATCGTGCACAAACGCTTGCACGATGAACATCAGATCGACGCCACGCTCAAGGACTGCATGGTCTGGCGCGAGGAGGAACTCCTGGCGACTGAAATGATGGCCCAGGCGATGGGCGGTCAGTTCCTGATCGTCAGTCGCGGACGCGAGCATTCGACGCTCGAGACGATGTACCGACTCATTTGCCGCCCTGAGATGCGCAAGGTCTATCCGAGCTTCCCGATGAGCCACGTCGTCGATATGCCCGACGTGCTCGCCGAGATCGACGACTTCCGCCGCCGCCTTGCCGAGGCGTTCATCGCGTTCGATCCCGGCGACGTGGACGAGAAACTTCTCCTCGACCGGGCGATCGCCGCAGCAAGTGAGGGCAAGGACTTCATCGACGTCACACCCGGCAACGGCGACGAGACATTCCACGTGAAGGTGCGCGAGGTGCTCGATATCGCCGGCGACATCGACGGCCAGATCTACATGCGCGACTTCCGCCTCATCGATCAGTCCGACATGATCGTGAGCTATATTCCCGAACTCCCCGGTGGCGTCCCGGGCCTCTCCTCGGGTGTGGAGCGAGAGCTTCAGCACGCGTTCGAGCACACCAAGGACGTCTACATCGTCTGGCGCCCGCAGAAGAACCCGTCGCCATTCATCACCGAAACGGCGACGAAGATCTTCCGCACCGTCGATGAGGCGATGCAGCACTTCGAAGAGAGCGGCATGCTGACCGCCGGCTCCCTCTTCTGATCCGCTGTCACCAACTCGGTCATTTCACACGGGCGCCCGGATTCCGGGCGCTCGCATGTCGTTGATCGGGAGCGCGGTCAGCGCAAACGAAAACCGCCGAAGATCCCTGACTGGCTGGCGTGCGCGGGGGGACGGGACCCTGGCGGTCTTCGTGTCTGTCAGGAGTCGAAACTCCCACCTGGTGAAGGAGAACCAGGGGGCGATGCCCGGATGTCTCCGGAACGCCCATGTGCTGAGAGAGCAGCAACAGTCGCTTCGAACTCGCGTGACGATCTCTGTGGCCCAGAGAATCGTGGTTCCACGGGACACGCGTCTGGAAGTGAGTGAGGCGCTGCCTCTCAACTAGTCGTACGCCGCCTTCCCCCTGCGGGTTCCCTCATTCGGCGCGCAAACAGCGCCGTCTGCCCCGGGACACGTTGGAACCCCCTTGTCAGGCTGGTAGGGTGGCTCGTCCGACATGGCGAGGTATCGACTCACAATCGCATATGACGGGACCGACCTGCATGGCTGGCAGAAACAGGACCTGCCGCCAGGCGCCCATGCGCCGAGCGCCGCAGTCATCAAGGACGCCGATCACGAGCGCGCTCCGCTGCGTACGGCGCAGGAGCTTGTCGAGCAGGCCGTGCGCGCCGTCGTGCGCGAGCCCCTGAATATTCAGGGCGCCAGCCGCACCGACGCAGGCGTCCACGCCATCGGCCAGGTCGCGACGTTCGCCTGCTCGGATGACTGCCGCCGACCGCCCGACGAGCGTCTCGCAGCCGCGATCAACGCGCAGCTTCCCGACGATGTGCAAGTCGTCAGCGCCGACCCGTGCCGCGAGGATTTCGATCCCATATCCGACTGCGTCAGCAAAGGCTATCGCTATCGGCTCGCGACCGGCCTGACCGCCCCGCTCTGGGACCGGCATTACGTGCATCACATCTGGACAGATCTCGACGCCCACGCCATGCGCGACGCCGCGGCGCTCATCGTCGGTGAGCATGACTTCGGCGCCTTCGCCAAGGCCGGACACGGCAGACTCACCACCGTGCGCACGGTTCTCGCTTGCTACGTCGCCAGGTCCGGACCCGACCGTCTCGATATCACGATCAGCGGCACGGGTTTCCTTCACAACATGGTGCGCATCATTGCCGGCACGCTCGTCGAGATTGGACGCGGGCGCCTTCGCGCCGACGCGATCACGCGCGCCATCGAATCCGGCGACCGGCGCGAGGCCGGACCGACGCTCCCCCCGACGGGGCTCTGCCTCGAGTGGATCCGCTATCGCAACGAGGCGCAACCCAGCGAGGGCGCCATGCAACTTCCAGATCTTCGATCGGACGAGTCGTGATTCGCCGGCGCTCCGCCAGGCAAGCCCTCGTCGCCGTCGCGCTTGGCGGCGTCATCAGCGCCGGCGCCGGCGCGCAGACGCTCAATCTCGGTGGCGACGCAGAGGAACCGGATCTCGCCGAGCGTTCGCGCTTCGTGCGCCTCGTGCAGGAACTCGATCATGAGATCCAGCGCCGACTCGAAGGTGTGAATGAAGAGGATCTCGACGAGGCGACGCGCGCCGCGATCGGCGTCAGGCGGCTCGCGGTTCAACTGCTCGCCGAGGGAGACACGCGTCGCGCCGAGGGCGAGCTGCATTCGCTGCGCGCGCTGCAACTCATTGACGCGATTCCATCGATTGACGCGCTCCTCGGGGCGACGAGCCCCCGGAGCGGCCGACTCGATCAGCGCGCCCAGCGACGAGTCCGCGCTGCGCTTCGCAGATTGCAGCGCGCGCTCGAGCGATTTCGTGAGAGTCCCCCCACGACCTCATTTCAGCTCGATCGCGCCCTGCGCGACACGTTCTCCGAGTTCGGCGAACTCAGCGAACTCTCGACCGGACGAAGCCTGCAGAGCGGTTGGGCGCCGCGTCGTCCTATTCCAGAGAACCCAATCGCAGCGCTGGAGCGCGCCGCCAACCAACTTCCGAATGCGGCTGGCGCACGCGTGCCAATGCTCAAGCTCAAGTCAGCGCTCGAACCGGCGCTCTCACATCCTGAGTACGCCGAGCAGGCGGTCTATCTCATCGTTCGACTGACCGAGGCCTACGACGCGGCGCATGCGCTCACGACCGTGCAGTGGCGACCGACGTCGCGGGTCGATCGTGTCTACGAATGGCTTGAATCAGCGACCGAGAAACTCGTCACACTGTCGACGCGCGCCGGCGGCTTGCAGATGATCACCGATCTCGAACTGGCGCGAGAGCTCTTGAGCGCGGTGGACGGCGTCCCTTCAGAGGCCAAATCGTCCCGACAACTGCGCGAGGCCGCGATGCAGATCGAGTCTCGTTTGTTTCAGGACCCAGATGATCCGACGCTCGCGCGCGATCGCCGGCTGGCGACGCGCCTCGCCGGCGCCGCGCTCCGAATCACGAATGAGATTCGCGAGACTCAAGGCTTCGAAACACGCAGCGAGATTCCACCGATCGCGCGGCGCGGGCGCGCCCAACTCCTGAAGCGGACAACTGAGACGCAAGAGCGCGCCGTCGAGCGACTTCGCGCCCTCATCGACGGGGAGAGCTCGCCTGAGGATCCCTCCAACACGAGCCTGCTGCTCAACCTCCGCGCCGCGACGACGTCGCTCACGAGCTACGTGCGCGCTGTCGAGATCGCGGGCGCTCTCGGCGACGCCGACACGCCAGGCGCCCCACAGAGCAGCAAGCGACTCTGGGATCTCCTCGATCAGGCGCCAGAGGAGGGAGTCCATGCGGAGGCGCTGCGCGAGATCGAGGCGTTCGTTCCGATCCATGATGGCGTCTACGCCCGCCTTGCCTCGTCGGCACACGCGCTCGAGGAGGAGATGAACAGGCCGGATCACTCGAGTGACAATCTCAAGCTCGTCAGCGCTTCAATCCGTGCGCGCAGCGAGTGGCTCAGCGCGTGGGGGCGCGGCAGAGACAGCACGATCGAACGCGAGCGCATGGAACGCGTCGACGCGCTCTCGCGCCTGGCGCTCTCGCGAAGCGCGCTCCGGCGCCTGCAGGGAAGAGAAGCCTCCCTCTCCCGCTGGCCCGCCTGGCGTATCCCACCCGGCGCCATCGACGCGCTCGTCGCAGAGCTTGATCTCCAGATCGTGCGCGTGATCGACGCGATCGAATCCTCGCCGGATGGGATACGCCAGGCGGGCCAGCGGGAGAGGGAGGCTTCTCTTCCCTGCAGGCGCCGGAGCGCGCTTCGCG
>JANQNW010000027.1 GCA_028279375.1 Phycisphaerales bacterium | reverse complement strand
CGCGATCGCCGGATCCGCAACAGGCTCGGATGTCGTCCGGCCGGATTCCAGATGCGCTTGCCGCGCCGCTTCATATGCAAGCAGCCCGCGCACGTGCAGACCCACGAATCCGCGTTCCCCGACGAGAGACTCGCCGTAGCGCCGTGCGAGATCCAGCGTCTGCGTGAGTTCGCCGCGTCCAACGAGCGTCGAGACGCCGATCGAAGCGAGCGTGCGCCGGAGCGTCCGAGCCTCCTGCGATCGCGAGGTCCCCTCAAGGCAGAGCACGGCCAACAGCCGAGCCTCGCCGGACGTCAACCCGCCGGCGCCCCGATCGCGCAGGAGGGCATCCACGGAGTCTGCAAGCTCCGACCAGCGCGCGGTGTATGCCAGCACCGTCATGCGCCGGGCGGCGAGTTCCGCGCGGACCACGTCCGGTGTCTCCTCGCTCTCCTCCACCATGTCGATCCATGCGATCGCCTCCGCGGGCTGCCCCAGGGAGGCGTAGCACACAGCGACGCCGATCGCCGACCGCGCGACATGCTCGAATGTAAGAAGCCGCTCCGGAAACTTGTCTCGACGCGCAGGCTCTCCATCGCTCGCCTGCAGAACCCAGCCAAATTGTCGGAGCGCCGCCTGAGCCGAACTTCGCACGCCCGCCATCTCGGCCAGGTATGTATTGCACCAGCCCGCGAGGTAAAACGCCTGCGACCGACGCCTTCGCTCATCGGTCAGCAGTCGGCTCAGCAGCTCATCATCGCGCCGGCCTTCATCCTGCTGACGCTCGAGCTCCTGCACACGTCGATGCGCGGTGCGCGCCAACGCGTCGAGCTCGTCCGCTACCGTCTGAAAGGTCGCGACCGCCTCATCAAGCGCCTCCCGATCCCGAAATCGGACGCGCCATTCTTCGGCAAGGGACTCAGCGCGAACATACGTCGCGCGATCGAGCATAATTGTCAGATCCGGCGAGTTCACGCCGCCTTGCGCGCCGACAAGAGCGCGCGCCTTTGATTGAATCCGCGCACGCTCAGCCGGCGTCTCTGCGCTCTCCATCTGCTCGACATAGAGGCCCGCAAGGCGCTCCGCCAGCCGAGTGCGCTCATCACCGGAGGCGCCGTCAAAACGGCGCTCGAGCTCTGTCGAGAGCAGATCATTGAGACCCCGCTCGTCGAGATAGCGCTCTACGACCCATTCGGCGCTCGAGACCGAGCTTCCGGTCTGCGCCGCGCAGATCGCGCCCGGCGCGAATGCGATGCAGGCGATCGCGCTCCTAAGACGCCGGCACATACGTCACCCTCACGAATCCTGCGTCCGAGCATGCCTGCAGCGCCGCTGCAGCCCACTCCACATTCACATCATCCGCCACCTTGACGAAGACACCCGCGGACTTGGGCATCTTCTCCAGAACCGCCGTGAGCTCCGCCTTGCTTCCGAGCACTCGCTCCCCGATGCGAAATACACTGCGGCCGCCCGACTGCATTGCCTCCACGACAAGCGGCGGAAAATCAGACGCCCGACCGGACTGTCGCTCAGCTCGCAGGCCCGACGTCAACTGCGACTCAGGGGCCGCGATTGTGGTCGTCACCATGAAGAAGATCAGCAGCAGGAAGATGACGTCGATCATGCTCGTGAGTTGCAGCCGCACCTTGGATCGGCGCCGGGATGGATCGCGCGCGAAGTTCACTCGGTGCGTCTCCCCGGCGCGGGTTGCTCCGTTGCAAGACGCCAGCTGCGCACATTCAACTCCGTCAGCGCGAGCGCGATCTGATTGATCCGCTGTGCGGGCGTGCGCTTATCTGCGCGGAGCCAGAGTTCGACCGCCGCCGGGTCGCCGCCGGCCCGGCGCACCTCCACTTCAACCATCGCAATCAGTCTTGGCAGCGACACCTCGCGATCGTCGATGATAATCGTGCCGTCGCTCTTGATATTGACGACAAGTCCGGCGTCCTCATTCTGACGCTCCTCCTCTCCCTGCTCGATCGGCAGCTCGACCTCAGCCTTCGTGAGCTTCGCGAACTGCGCGGTGCTCATGAAAAAGACGATAAGCAGGAAGACGACGTCGATCATCGCCGTCATGTCCACATCGACGTGGCGCCCATGCTGGTGCTCCGTCGCGAATCTCATCCCGCGCTCGAGCCTGCGGCCGGCGCCGCCTTTGGCGTCGGTCGCGCCTGCTGCTGCGGGCGCGAGCTGCCTTCATCCAAATGCGTCGCAAGCTCATCCACGATCTCCGCGATATCGCCCGCGAGCGCATCGATCCGATTTCGGAAATACGTGAACGCCGCCATGCAGGGAATCGCCAGGACCAGTCCCATGAGCGTGGTCACGAGCGCCTTGCTGATGTCGCCCGCAAGCTGATCGGGGCGCGCAAAGCCATCCGCAGAGCTGATCGTGTTGAAGGCGCCCACCATGCCGACGACGGTGCCAAGCAGCCCGAGCATTGGCGCCACGCCCGCAATCAGATTCAGACCATCCGTTGATCGATAGAGCTTCGAGACCTCTTGCGCTCCGGATTCCTCGAGCGCGCCCCGAAGCTCGAGCGCCCCGAAGGGCGACTTCTGCGCCCGCTTCAGCCCGCCCCCGATCGTTCGAGCCAGGAAACAGTCATTCTCATCGTCCTCGCAATACGCGATCGCGCCAGGCACATCGCCGCGACCAAGAAGCTCATGAAGCTCGTCGACGATCTCTCCCGGCGCAAGATTCTGCTCGCGCAGCTGCAGGAGATGTCGCACGACCAGCGCGAGCGCCACGAAGGAGACGATGATGATCAGGAACCCGATGGCGCCCCCGGCCGCAATGGTCTGCAGCAACGAGACTCCACTGGCCCCCTCGTCTGCCTGCGCAACTGTCAGCGCGATCACTCCCTGATCCAGAAGCCCTGCCATTTCCATTCGATTCACCGACCCTCTCGTCGCATTCCAATAGTCGTTGTC
Organism: Phycisphaerales bacterium; assembly: GCA_028279375.1. Taxonomy (GTDB): domain Bacteria; phylum Planctomycetota; class Phycisphaerae; order Phycisphaerales; family UBA1924; genus JANQNW01. The sequence goes on along the minus strand of JANQNW010000027.1, from coordinate 3,623 downwards.
GTCTCGGACTGACTCTCCAGCCAGATCATGGCCGGATGCTCTCTCCCGTATGAAAGCAGTTCATCTCGCATCGTCTCCGCGCCGGCGTCGTCGCCGCGTGCTGCGAGCTCGGCGCTGATCTCTGCAAGCGCAAGCCCACTCAGGTAGGGCTGGCGCGCTCCGAACCGTGCGGGCACGTGCACGAGATGCAGAAGACCATCGGATCGCAGCGCCCGATCCTCTTCCATAAGCAGTGATCTTCCCAGCGACACGCGCGCCCAGGCCTCCTGCCATTCCGCGAGACCCTGCCCGATCTGAGCAAGGAGCACGCGTCTACCACCGGCGCGCGCCGCGGCGTCCGTCGACAGCGCGATCGCGATCTGCCTGACAAATCGCACACCCGGATCGAGCGCCGCGTCATCCGCAACCTCAGGCGTCGCCTCCAACGAGCCAAGCGATCGGCGCGCCAGATGCCGATAGAGGCGCTCGAGCGCCTCGCTGGCTGCGTCGCGCCTCGTCGCCGGCGGCGCTTCAGCGAACGCCTCTACGGACGCGCCCGGGATCCACAGCGGAGACAGCGCCGGCGCGAGCCCGGTTTCGGGATCGACCACACCTGGTCGAAAGCGCTCACCCGCCTGAGCATCGCCCTGCCTTCGCTCCTCGAGCAGGTCGAGCCACGGATCAACTGACTGCGCGATCGCCCCGCGCCGCAGGCGACAGCGAAGAAGCCCTTCGACGACAAGCGCCGCCGTCGGCCCATCCACCTCGCGATAGCGTTCATAGAGCTTTTCGAAAACCGGCTCCGCCAGCCCCGCGTCGCCCCGAGCCAGACGGACACGCGCGCGCCAGGCCTGCTCCGAGATGCGCTCGTACTGCTTCGCAAGGCGCGACGCGTCACCGGTGACGCGTCGCACCTGATCCCATCCGATCACCCGCGGCGCCTCACCGCCGACGCGAACGCCTTCGATCGTCGCGTCCGTCACCGGATCATCGATCACGCCGCCCGTGCGCAGCTCAACCTGCCCCGTCGCAAGCGCACTCATGAGAAGAGCCACCCGGATCACAGCGCCGGATCCCGAACATGCGTGTACACGCCACCAGACTGCTCTGCAATACGTTGCAGTTGATCCGCCGCCTCACGGCTGATGAATGAGATGGTGTTGATCGGCGTCAACGCCCCGCGCGACAGGTTCAGACGAAGTGCCTCCGGCGCCAGGTCGTACGGAAAGACACCGTCCGTCATAAAAAAGATCGCATCCGGTTTCGGCCTCAACGAGAACGCCGCTTCGAACGCAGGCAGTGGATTCGTGCCGCCCCCGCTCGAAACGCCCCGGATGATGCGGGCCGCAAATCGCTTCTGGCTGCCCTCAGCGCGAAGCCACTTTTTATTGCCCGTCAGAATCTGCGCGTTGTCGTTGTAGAAGATCACATTGAATCGCGCCCGCTCCGGAAGTCCATTGATGGACGCAATGAGCTGCTGCTGCAGGACGCCGAGCTTGCCCGCCTGACGCATCGAGCCGGAGACATCCACGATGTACACGAAGCGCGTTCCGCGAGATTCGAGACCGAAGAAACTCGCCGCTCCCCCGGAGCCACCGGCGATCGATGTCTCCGCCGCCGCGCCCGAACCCGCGCCTCCCAAAGGCGACGGCCCGCCCGTCCGCTCCCCGACGATCTCCGGCATTGCAATCGACAGATCCTGAGTCGAGACCGTGATCTCCTCGACCATCGCCAGGTCTGAAGTCGAGAAGGGATCAAACGCCTCGCCGCCTGCCTGCAACTCCGCCAGTTCGCTTTCGTGGAGCACCGCGACCTCGATCGCTGAGCCCGCGTCGTCACCGGAGCCTGCAGGCGGAAACATGAAGATGAACGCGGCAAGCAGGAGCAGCGCCAGATGGACCAGCGCCGACACGATCAGGCCGAAGGCCATCGCATGCCCGGCGACCGCCTCCACGAGCCGACGCTCACCGCGCTCTTCGGTCGGATCAGGATCCGCGATCATCGGCGGTCCCACAGGCTGCTCAGGTCGAGTCTCCATGCAGCCAGAGTCTACGGATCGATCGCCCGGGAGTTCCGTTTCTGGCTGTCGACGCCCCTGTCGCCTCATCAGAATGGACGAGGAGCGTCCCTTGACCGTTCAACCCTCGCGGCGTCCAATGGCCGATGAGGATGGGGTCACCAACGACCCACGGAGCCACGAATGTCTGCATCGCGACGCCCACTCAGGAGAGTCCTTCTCAAGCTCAGCGGCGAGGCCCTTTGCGCCCCCGGAGGCTTCGGGATCGACTCCGACGAGTTATCCCTCCTGACGCGCGAGATCTGCGACGCCGCCGAGACCGACGTCGAAATGGCCGTCGTCGTCGGAGGGGGCAATCTCATCCGCGGCGCAAAACTCGCTCGGGACGGCCTGATCGACAAGGCCACCGCAGACTACATGGGCATGCTCGGGACGGTCATGAACGGCCTCGCGCTCAAGGAAGCGCTTGACAAGGCCGGCAGACCAGCGCGCTGCATGACGGCCGTCGATATCCCCGCCGTCGCCGAGCCCTTCATCCGCGGCCGTGCGCTGCGGCACATGGAGAAAGGCCGCATCGTCATCCTCGCCGGAGGCACCGGGAATCCGTTCTTCACAACTGACACGTGCGCCGCGTTGCGCGCGACCGAACTCGACTGCCAGGCGGTTCTGAAGGCCACGAAGGTGGACGGCGTCTACTCGGCGGATCCGGTCGCCGACGCCAGCGCCACGCGATTCGAGGAGTTGACCTTCACAGAAGCGCTCGACCGTCAACTCGGCGTGATGGACCTGACGGCTCTGGCCATGTGCCAGGAACAGCGCCTTCCGCTCGTCGTCTTCGATTTCAAACAGTCCGGCGCCATTCGCCGGGTCATCGAAGGCGAGAACATCGGCACGCTGGTCTACGCCGCCGACAAGGCCGCCTGAAATCGACGCGCTCGCGAACCAATGAAGGCCGGGACGCCGTACCACGCATCAGAGAACCCGCGTGCCCCAGATCGAACGACATCCCGACGCGCTCGCCGCACTCGGCCTTCCGCCTGATCACCTCCCGCGCCATATCGCGATCATCATGGATGGCAATGGCCGGTGGGCGAAAGCCAGAGGACTTCCGCGCCTCGAGGGCCATCGGCAGGGCTCGCAGGTCGTCCGCGCTGTGCTTGAAGAATCCGCCAGGCTCGGCATCGAAGCGCTGACGCTCTTTTCCTTCTCCAGCGAGAACTGGAAACGCCCGCCTCAGGAGGTCGCCGGTCTCATGGCCCTGTACGAGTCCAGCATTCATGATTCTGGTCAGGAGTTGATCGACAACAACATCCGGTTTCGACAGATCGGCCGGCGAGAAGGCCTGCCCGAGTCTGTGCTGCGCGCTGCCGACGATCTCACCGGACGCACCGGTTCCAACACGGGAACGACGCTGGTGCTCGCCGTCAATTACGGCGGACGCGCCGAGATCGCGGACGCCGCCCGAGCACTCGCGCAGCAGGCAGTTTCCGGCGCTCGAGATCCGGAGTCCATTGACGAGGAGTCGTTGGCAGAGCATCTCTACGCCCCCGACTTGCCCGAGCCGGATCTCCTGATTCGAACCTCGGGCGAAATGCGGATCAGCAACTTCCTGCTCTGGCAACTGAGT
>JANQNW010000023.1 GCA_028279375.1 Phycisphaerales bacterium | reverse complement strand
CGGCATGGTCGGCTCAGGCGATCTCGCCATCCTCGTCGGAAGCTGGGGTCCGAATCCCGGTCATCCAGCGGACTTCGATGGCAACGGGTCCGTCGGCGCCGTGGATCTCGCGACGCTCATCGGAACCTGGGGTCCGTGTCCCTGAATCGCGCTGACGCCTTCTCGTGCTGAACGATGTACGCTCACACTATGAGCTACATCGAGATGATTGACGAATCCATCGCGAGCGGCGCACTGGCGGAGCTCTACAAACGCGTCGGCAACCCCGACGGGACCGTCGACAACGTGATGAAGATTCACTCACTGAGCCCGGAGTCGCTCAAGGCGCACTTCGATCTCTACGTCGTCGCGCTGCATAGACCGTCCCCACTCTCACGCGTCGAACGCGAGATCGTTGGCACGATCGTCAGCCGCCTCAACGAATGCGAATACTGCCGCACCCATCATGCCGCAGGCCTCAAGCGCCTGCTCCCCGACGATCGCAAGCAGCTCGCCGACCAACTCGCAGCCGGTGACGACACCGGTCTCACACCCCGTGAATCGGCGATGGCTGAATATGCGTCGAAGCTCGCCCGGCATCCGGGCGGCGTCCGGCGTGATGACGTCGACGAACTGAGAGCCGCCGGCCTTGACGACCGCTCGATCCTCGATCTCGCGCAGGTCGTCGCCTATTTCTGCTACGCCAATCGAATCGTCAACGGACTTGGCGCTGAGATCGAACTCTTCGACCTCGGGCAGCATCCACACACAGACTGACTCAGCGCTCGCGCATGTAGAGGTGACACGCCATCGTCGTGTACGCGTGCGTCTCCGGACCGAGCGCCCCGGCGATGTGCAGATCCACATCCTCAAATCGCGCCGGCGCCTCCTCATCCTCGGACTCAATCCGGTCAACGAGCGGCCACGGCGTGCGCAGCACGGCGTAGCCCGTGTCATCCAGCTTCTGAATCAACTGTCCGAACTGCTCCAACACCTGGCGCCGGCGCTCCGGATCCTGCATCAATGGATACGGCGGATCGAAGAAGATCAGGTGCGCCGGATCCGGGCAGCGCGCAGCCGCCGCGACACCCAGCGCATCGCCGCCGATCACCTCCGCGCGATCGTCCACACCAAGCAGCGCGATATTCGAGCGGAGGATCTCCGCGATCTCCCGGTCGCGCTCAACGAAGACAACACGCGCCGCGCCGCGCGAGAGCGCCTCCAGACCGATTGAGCCGCTTCCGGCGAAACCGTCGAAGACGGCCTCGCCCTCCACGTGTCCGCGCAGCAGATTGAAGACCGCCTCGCGCACGCGCGCCGGCATCGGACGTGTCTTCTCAGCGCCCGGCGGCGAGTTCAGGATCCGGCGTCGGAATTGCCCTCCGATGATCTTCATGGCTGGCGATGGGAAGCCCTTTTGCGGCGCGCGTCAAGTCACGCGCTGACTGCTTGCTCGCCCCTCATCCGCCCTCTAGAGTGGCCGCCCCGGACGAGCGGCGTCACCTGCGACGCCGACGTCTCGCGACCGATCGCGCCCCTCGATCTCAGCGATTTCGAGGAGCCTCCCTGGAGAAACACGTATGTGCGCCTACCTGTTCACGTCTGAATCCGTCTCCATGGGCCATCCTGACAAGGTGGCCGACCAGATCTCAGACGCGGTGCTCGACGCGATGATCGCCGAGGACCCCACGGCGCGCGTCGCATGCGAAGTCATGGTCTCCACGGGCATGGCCGTCGTCGCCGGAGAGGTCACCACCAGCGCCTACGTGGAGATCCCGGAACTTGTCCGCCAGACCGTGCGCGACATCGGCTACACCGAGCCCGCCATGGCCTTCGATCATGAGACCTGCGCCGTCCTCGTCAGCCTCAAGCAACAGTCTGCGGACATCGCCATGGGCGTCGACGCCGACGGCGCCGGCGACCAGGGCATGATGTTCGGCTACGCCTGCCGCGAAACGGATGCGCTCGACCCGCAAGCGCTGATGCCGCTCCCCGTCTTCCTCGCCCATCGCCTCGTCGAGAAACAGGCCCTCGTCCGCGAAGCCTCCGGCATCGAAGGCCTCCGCCCGGACGCCAAGAGCCAGGTCACGCTCGAATACAACGAGAGCGGCGTTCCCCAGCGCGTCGACACCGTCGTCCTCTCGACGCAGCACACCGCATACTGGAACGAGCGTCAGTCCGAACTCGCCGACGAGATCGTCGCGAAGATCATCAGGCCCACGCTCGGTGAACTCTGGAATGACGACATCACCGTGCACGTCAACCCGACCGGACGCTTCGAGATCGGCGGCCCGCACGGCGACGTCGGACTCACCGGACGCAAGATCATCGTCGACACCTACGGCGGCATGGGTCGCCACGGCGGCGGCGCCTTCTCCGGCAAGGATCCGACCAAGGTCGATCGCTCCGCAGCCTACATGTCGCGCTACATCGCCAAGAACATCGTCGCCGCCGGACTCGCCGAGCGCTGCGAGATTCAACTCAGCTACGCCATCGGCGTCGCCGAGCCGACGAGCGTGCACGTCGATTGCGTCGGCGCCGAAGCCGATCCGCTGAAGATCGCCGACGCCGTCCGCGAGGTGTTCATGCTCACGCCCAAGGGAATCATCGAATCCCTCGGCCTGCGCAATCCCATCTACAAGCCCACGGCTCGCCACGGCCACTTCGGCCGCAAGCCCGAGGGCGATCTCTTCAGGTGGGAGATGACGGACAAGGTCGACGCCCTCAAGAGCGCTCTCTGACGCCTAGATGAAGACCCGCCACTGACGCCCCACAGCCGGGATCTCCCCGCGCGTAATCGCGTCATGCTCCGCTCCGAACACGGCGCGCTGTGCAGCGCCGCCATCGTCGAGTGCGCGGAAATACCTGAAAATAAAGGGCGTTTCAAGGGAGACGTCCATACGCCCCTTCTCAGCAAGGGCCGCTTCCATCGTCGCCGCCGTATGCGAATCGTCGATGACCGACAGCCAATGCGCACACGGATCGTCCGCCTCGAGAATGTCCTTCAGGAAGTGCCCGTCGCGCGGCGCAAGCCCGGTCATCTCACACGCAAGCGCTCCCATCGACGCCAACCACGCGCCGGCCTCGTGGGCGCCCGGATCGCAAAACGCCTTCTCCTCCACAATGAGTTGGCCGCCCGGCTTCAATGAACGAACGGCCTTCTCGAGTGCGCCGTTCAGATCATGCATGTGATGCAGCGAGCGCATGAAGAGCACGGCGTCGAATCCCTCGCCCTCGAACTCCTGCAATCCACATTCCTCGACCTGCACGCCACGTTCGCGCGCCGCCGCCGCATCATCGGCGTCAGGGTCGATCCCGATGACCTCGTGTCTCCCCGCCATCACCAGCCGGCTGATCTGTCCGGGCCCGCAACCAACATCGAGGACGCGCGCCGGACGGGCGCCGAGGCAGGACAGCGCGAATGACGCCGACATCTCAAACTCGATCCCCGTCTCCTGCCGCCTGAAATCCAGCGCGACCGAACTCATGACAAGCGCTCCAAAGAAACAGGCCCGCGCTCGAGATGAACGCGGGCCTGGTGTATTCGATCAATCAACGACAATCACTCGTTGGCGTAGCTCGAAGTCGGTGAGCCGCCGCCGATGAGCGTGGCGCCGCCATTCGCGTTCGTCTCGACGCTGATCTCCGTCGAGCTCGTCGTGGACTCGCCCGGCTGGGCGCCAAGCATTTCCGCGGCTTCCGCCGCCTCGGCGAGCATCGTCTCCTCGTCCATCTCCTCCATGCTCGGAGGTTCGGCGAGGTGCTGCACACGCATCGACTGGTACGGCTGGAATCCAGTGCCCGCCGGAATCAGGTGACCCAGCAGCACATTCTCCTTCAGGCCGATCAGCTCGTCCTTGGCGCCGCGCAGAGCAGCCTCCGTCAGCACCTTCGTCGTCTCCTGGAACGATGCGCCCGAGAGCCACGACTCGCTCTGGAGCGAGGCCTTTGTGATGCCCAGCAGCAACGTGCGGCCCGTCGCAGGACGCGCCTTCTTGGCCTTCGCAGGCTCCTTCCCGGCGGCCTCCGCCTTCGAGTTGGCCTCCTTCAGCTCCTGGCGACTGACGAGCGCGCCGACCGGGAGATCCGTCTCGCCCGGCTCCGACACACGACCCATCTCCGCGATCTCCTGGTTCATGCGACGGAAGACGTGACGATCGACCACCTCGTGCGGAAGCAACTCGGTGTCGCCCGGACTCTCCACGCGCATCTTGCGAAGCATCTGCGAGAGCATGATCTCGACGTGCTTGTCGTTGATCGGCACGCCCTGCGCGCGATAGACGTTCTGCACTTCCTCCATCATGTAGGTGTACAGCGCCTCTTCACCCTTAATTCGCAGGATGTCGTGCGGAACAAGCGGACCCTCGATAAGCGGATCGCCCGCGATGACCTCGTCGTTCGCGTGCACGAGCAGGTGCTTGTCCTGCGGCACGTGGTGATCCTTCTCGATGCCCGAGTCGGAAATCACTCGAATCGTCATCTTGCCCTTGCGCTTGTCCGAGTACAGCTCGACGCGACCGGAGATCTCGGCCATCACGGCCGGATCCTTCGGCTTGCGAGCCTCGAAGATCTCGGTGACGCGGGGAAGACCACCGACGATGTCCTGCGAGCCCGCCGCCTTCCGCGGCTGACGCGCGAGCATCTGACCCGCTTCCACCTTGTCGCCTTCCGTGACCTCGATACGAGCCTTCGCCGGCAGGAAGTGGAAGTCGAGGATCTTGCCCTCGCTGTCCTCGACGACGATCTGCGGATGCTTCTCGCCCTTGTGCTCGATGACCACAAGCGCCGACGCCGTCTGACCCTTGGGCGCATCTTCTTCACGCACCGTCTCGCCCAGTTCGATGTCGATGAATCGAACCGAACCAGACTTCTCGGCGAGGATCGGCACACGGTGCGTATCCCACGTGACGAGCACTTCGCCCTTCTTGATCGTGTCGCCGGACTTGTGATGAATGAAGCCCGCGTATGGGACCTTGTACTTCTCGAGCTCGCGCCCCTTGTCGTCGAGAATCGCAAGCTCACCGTTGCGCTTCAGCGCAACGAGCACATCGTTCCCGTCCTCGTCCGTCGTCGGAACCTCGTCGCAGTCGCGAAGCTCGATCTTGCCGGCGTACGCCGCGCGGAACTCGCTCTCGACAAGGCCGCGCGTCGCGATGCCGCCCGTGTGGAACGTGCGCATCGTCAGCTGCGTGCCGGGCTCGCCGATCGACTGGGCCGCGATGATGCCCACCGCCATGCCGCGCTCGACCTGCTGACCCGTCGACATGTCCATGCCGTAGCACTGAGCGCAGACGCCGCGACCCGTATCGCACGTCAGCGGCGAGCGCACCAGCACCGACTCGATGCCCATGTCCTCGATCTTCGCCGCAGCCTCCGGCGTAATCATCTGACCTTCGCCGGCGATCAGCTCGTCCGTCACCGGATTCACGATCGGCTGCACGTTCGTACGTCCAATGATCTGATCGCTCAGGTGAACATCAATCTCTTCACCCTTATAGATCGCGCGCTTCGTCACGCCGCGATGCGTGCCGCAGTCCGCCTCCGTGACGATCACCGACTGCGCGACGTCGCAGAGCTTGCGCGTCAGGTAACCCGAGTCCGCCGTCTTCAGCGCCGTATCCGCCAGACCCTTACGAGCGCCGTGCGTCGAACTGAAGTACTCCAGCACGTGCAGGCCCTCGCGGAAGTTCGCGCGAATCGGCGTCTCGATGATCTCGCCGCTGGGCTTGGCCATCAAGCCGCGCATGCCCGCGAGCTGCTGCATCTGTGAGACGTTGCCTCGAGCGCCCGAGTCGCTCATGAGATACACCGGGTTCAGGTAGAAGGCGCCCTCCGGCGAATCCACCTTCAGGTACTCCTCCGTCTCCGGATCGCGACGATCATGCTTCAGCGTCTCGATCAGCTCCTTCGTCACCTGCTCGCGGCAGTGCGCCCAAATGTCCAGAAGCTGGTTGTAGCGTTCACGCTCCGTGATGATGCCGCGGTCGTAGTTCTTCTCGACGCGATCCGCCGCCTTCTGCGACACCGCGAGCAGGTCGCTCTTGGCGTCCGGAATGCGAAGATCGCGAATGCCAAGCGACACACCGGCCAGCGTCGACTCCTTGAAGCCGATCTCCTTCATCCGGTCAAGGAACTCGATCGTCGCGGCGCGACCGCAGTAGCGATACGCGTCGTCGATCACGCGGGCGCAACCCTTCGAGCCCAGAGCGCAGTTGTAGAACGGCATCTGCGTGCGCTCGTGATCGCTGAAGAGCAGACGGCCGACCGTCGTCACGACGCGACCGTTCTCCGGGATCGCGACCGGCGCCGCGCGCTGCTCCTTCACCTGCTCCGTGAAGCCGTCGATGCGAACCACGATCTTCTCGTGCAGCTCGATCTTGCCATGGCTGTGCGCCATGATCGCTTCCTGAGCGCTGGCGAAGCGCTTGAACTCCTGCTCGGTGCGCCCGTCCTGGACGTCGAGCGTCATGAAGTACACGCCCAGCACGATGTCCTGCGAGGGCGAAATGATCGGCCGGCCGTTCGCCGGGCTGAAAATGTTGTGGGGGCTGAGCATCAGCACATGCGCTTCGGCCTGCGCCTCGACGGAGAGCGGCAGGTGCACCGCCATCTGGTCGCCGTCGAAGTCGGCGTTGAAGCCCGTGCACACCAGCGGATGGATGCGAATCGCGTTGCCTTCCACGAGCACCGGCTCGAACGCCTGGATGCCCATGCGGTGCAGCGTCGGGGCGCGATTGAGCAGCACCGGATGCTGATCGATCACTTCCTCGAGGATGTCCCACACCTCAGGATCACGGCGCTCGAGCATGCGCTTGGCGCTCTTGATCGTGTCCGCGAGGCCATGCTCCTTGAGACGACGAATGATGAAGGGCTGGAAGAGCTCCAGCGCGATCTTCTTCGGAAGGCCGCACTGATGCAGCTTCAGCTCCGGACCGACCACGATCACCGAGCGGCCGGAGTAGTCCACGCGCTTGCCGAGCAGGTTCTCGCGGAACCGGCCCTGCTTGCCCTTGATCATGTCCGTGATCGACTTCAGCGGACGATTGCTCGAACCGAGCACCGGCCGGCGGCAGCGACCATTGTCAAAGAGCGCATCCACGGCCTGCTGAAGCATGCGCTTCTCGTTGCGAATGATGACCTCGGGCGCGTTGAGGTCCATCAGCTTCTTCAGGCGGTTGTTGCGATTGATGATGCGCCGGTAGAGATCATTCAGATCGCTCGTCGCGAAGTTGCCGGACTCGAGCAGCACGAGCGGACGAAGATCCGGCGGAATCACCGGAATCACATCCATCACGAGCCACGCCGGATTGTTGCCTGAGCCGCGAATCTGCTCGACGAGCTTCAGCCGCTTCGACAGATCCTTGATCTTCTGCTTGCTCCGCGTCTCGCGAAGCTCCTGGCGAATCTGCGCCGCAAGCTCATCAAGGTCCGTGCGCTCCACAAGATCGCGGATCGCCTCGGCGCCCATCAGCGCGCGGAACGCGTTGCCGAACTTGTCGAGGCACTGACGATGCTCATCCTCCGTCAGCACCTGCTTGAACGTCAGCTCCGTGTCGCCCGGATCGACGACGACGTAGTCCTGGAAGTAGACGATCTTCTCGAGATCGCTGGTCTTCATGCCGAGCAGCGTGCCGAGACGGCTGGGCATCGCCTTGAAGAACCAGATGTGCACGATCGGCGCCGCGAGGTTGATGTGCCCCATGCGCTTCCGGCGAACGCGCGAGTGCGTCACCTTCACGCCGCAGCGATCGCAGATGATGCCCTTGTACTTCGTGCCCTTGTACTTGCCGCACGCGCACTCGTAGTCGCGCTCCGGGCCGAAGATGCGCTCGCAGAACAGACCATCCTTCTCAGGTCTGTACGTGCGATAGTTGATCGTCTCCGGCTTCTTCACCTCGCCGTAGGACCACGAGCGAATGTCGCTCGGGCTTGCGAGGGTGATTCGCACGGAGCCGTAGTCATTAATCCGGTCGTAAACGCTCTCTGCCATCTATCGAAGACTCCCGAGGTAAGGAGTTGAAGTGCTTGCCAGTCCGACGCGCCGTCCGATTCGCCTCACCCGTTAGCTGGGGAAGCCCTTCGCAGGAGGCACGACACGCCATCGCGTGCCGATGAGTTGAACCTCGACATTCGGAATCGCATTCGTCGCGCCAGTGCGCGTGATCTCGAAAACCGCCAGGGCGCCATCGTCAGCGATCTTCGACCACTCGATCCGGCGCAGGTCCTCCGCCATCTTCCCGACGACGATGTCCCGCATGCCCTCGCCGGCCTCCTGCGCGACGTTGTCCATGTTGTTCGCGAGCTTGCGAAGCTCCGCCGAACCATCCGACTCGATGCACAGGTCCGCCGCCGCGCGGAAATCGCCCGCGATCAGCAGATCCATATATGACTTGAACGCGTCCTCCGCCGTCGCATCCGAAACCGCGGGCGTCTCGCTCGCAGGCTCCTGCGTCGACGCCGCGACGTCCGCTGGCGTCTCGACGCTTCCCGTCGAGAACGTGGACGCGTTGTCGCCGACAAGCGGATTCCCGCCGCCGGAACTCGTCGTCGCCGGCGCGCTCGACGCGCCGTGATCATCACCATCGGACGACTCGCCGCTGCACGCGCCAAGCGCGAGACAGCACACGCCCGCAATACCAATCATCCAGAACTTCTTCATGACGCTCTCCAGCGAATCACGTGAAGTGAATCTCACCCTCAGTACGCGGCTCAAAGAAGTGAACCGCCCTCGAGACGATGCTTCTCCAGATCCAGATTCATGCCCAGACCCTTCAACTCGTTGCACAACACGTCGAACGCGACCGGCATGCCCGCCTCCAGCGTGTTCGTGCCCTTCACCATCGACTCGTAGATCTTTGTGCGACCCTCGACGTCGTCCGACTTCACCGTCAGCAGCTCCTGCAGGATGTACGCGGCGCCATACGCCTCGAGACCCCACACTTCCATCTCGCCGAAGCGCTGACCGCCCGTGCGAGCCTTGCCGCCGAGCGGCTGCTGCGTGATCAGCGAGTACGGCCCCGTCGCACGCGCGTGGATCTTGTCATCCACGAGATGGTGCAGCTTCAGCAGATACATGAAGCCCACCGTCGTGCGCTGATGGAACGCCTCGCCCGTGCGACCGTCGTAGAGCTGGATCTTGCCGCCGCGCGGCATCTCCGCCAGCATCTCGCGAGGCTCCGGGAACGTGTTCGTCTCGCTGTAATGCGAGAGGCGGTCACGCACGTGCTGATTGGCCTCTTCGATCGCCGTATGCACCTCGTCCTCGGTGGCGCCGTCGAACACCGGCGTCACCGCCTGGAACCCGACAACACGCGCCGCCCAGCCGAGATGCGTCTCGAGGATCTGGCCGACATTCATGCGGCTCGGAACGCCCAGTGGATTCAGCATGACGTCCACTGGCGTGCCGTCCTCCATGAACGGCATGTCCTCCTCGGGAACGATTCGCGCGATGACACCCTTGTTGCCGTGACGACCGGCGAGCTTGTCGCCGACCGCGAGCGGACGCTTCGTCGCGAGGTACACGATCACCTTCTCGAGCACGCCCGAAGGAAGCTCATCGCCGCGCTTCATATGCGCCAGCTTGCGCTCCTTCTCACGCTCGATGCCCTCGATCCGCGGCCAGAACTGCGTGTGGATCTTCTCGCAGCGCTCCTTGGACTCCTTCGAGCCCTTGCACCACTTCAGATCAAAGTTCTGAATCTGCTCGATGATGACCTCGGGAATGTCCGAGGCGCCGACCTTCTGACGCGTCGAAGGATCGACCATCTCCGAGCCCGTCGCCTCGTTCATCAGGCGCACCATCTGGCGGAAGAGCTCGATCGCCTTGCCGTCCTGTTCGGCGGCGTAACCATCCATCTCCGCCTTCAGCGCCTTCTTCTGGTCATCAGACATGTGGACGCGGCGGCTGAACCGCTTCGCGCCGATCACGATGCCCTCGATGCCCGCCGGCACCTCGAGCGAATCATTCTTCACATCCTCACCGGCGCGCCCGAAGATCGCATGCAGCAGCTTCTCTTCCGGCGTCAGCTCGGACTTGGACTTCGGCGACACCTTGCCGACGAGAATGTCGCCGGGCTTCACGCGGGCGCCCGTGCGAATCACGCCGTGCTCATCAAGGTTGCGGAGCATCTTCTCGGAGACATTCGGAATGTCCCGCGTGAACTCCTCCTTGCCGAGCTTCGTCTCGCGAATCTCCACATCGAAGGACTCGATGTGAATGCTCGTCATCTCGTCGTCCTTGACCAGACGCTCGGAGATGACGATTGCGTCCTCGAAGTTGTAGCCGTCGAACGTCATGAACGCGACGAGCACGTTCTTGCCGATAGAGAGCTCGCCATTCACCGTCGAGGCGCCGTCGGCGATGATGCTGCCCGCTTCGACCGTGTCGCCGAGCTCGACAATCGGACGCTGATTCAGGCACGTGCGCTCATTGAGGCCCACGAACTTGCGAAGCTCGTACTCCTCCGAGTGATCGATCACGATCCGCCCGGAGTCGACATTCGTGACTTCACCGCCCGTCTCGGCGCGAACGATCATGCCCGAGTTGCGACCGACCGACTGCTCCATGCCGGTGCCGACCAGCGGCGGCTCCGGCTTGATCAGCGGCACCGCCTGACGCTGCATGTTCGAGCCCATCAACGCGCGATTCGCGTCGTCATGCTCGAGGAACGGAATCAGCGCCGCAGAGACGCCGACGATCTGCTTCGGCGCGATGTCGACGTAGTTGATCTGCGATGAGTTCACCTCGGCCAGTTCGCCGCCGACACGCGCGAGCAGGTGGCCGCCCGAGAGCTTGCCGCTCTCGTCAACCGAGTCGCTCGGCGCCAGCACCGACTTCATCTCCTCGTCGGCGCGAAGGTGCATGACCTTGCCCGTCTTCTCGCCGTCCTTCACCTGCAGGTAAGGAGTCAGCAGGAAACCGTACTCGTCGATCGAAGAGAAAATGCCCAGCGACGCGATGAGGCCGATGTTCGTGCCTTCCGGCGTCTCGATCGGACAGATGCGCCCGTAGTGCGAGATGTGCACGTCGCGAACTTCAAAGCCCGCGCGCTTTCTGTTCAGACCGCCCGGACCCAACGCCGACAGACGCCGCTCATGCACGAGCGACGACAGCGGATTCGTCTGATCCACAACCTGCGACAGCTCCGAGCGGCCGAAGAAGAAGTCGATCGCCGAACTCACCGACTTGGAGTTCACCAGGTCGGCGATGCGCGCCAGCTCATCCGGGTCCTTGACGCTCATGCGCTCCTGGACGGTGCGGCGCAGCTTCAGGAAGCCCTTGCGCATCTCTTCGCACGCAAGCTCATCAAGCGTGCGCAGACGACGATTGCCCAGGTGGTCGATGTCATCGACCTGCGCGACCGGACGGCCCGTCGCCGGATCAGGACGCTTCGAACGCAGGTCCAGCATGTACTGGATCACGCGCAGGAAGTCCTCGGCGCGAATGAACATCTCGTCTTCTGAGACGTTCAGATCGAACTTTCGATTGATGCGGAAACGCCCGACCTTGCCCAGGCGATACCGGTTGTCGTCGTAGAACTTCTCCTTGAAGAGCTGCTTCGCCTTGTCCACCTGTGGCGGATTGCCGGGACGAAGACGCGTGTAGATCTTCAGGAGCGCCGCTTCGAACTCGCTCTTGGCGACTTCGCCGAACTGATCGAGGCCCTCCTCGGCCACCGTGTTCAGTATCAGCGGATCCGACGCGTTCGCGATCACGCGAACCTTCTTCAGGCTCGAAGCCTGAACCATCTCGATCGCCTCGCCGATCTGACGGCCGACGCCGACGAGCTCCTCACCCGTCTCCGTGTCGAAGATCGACTCTGCAACCCAGTGCTCCGGGCGCAGGTCCGCAATCGACACCTCGCGAATGTCGTAAAAGAGACTCAGCAGCGCCTCGGTGGAAGCGATCGACTCGTCGAGACATCTCAGGAACGTCGTTCCCGCGATCTTCGTCGACTGGTCGATGCGCATCGAGAGGACGTCCTTCTTCGTCACCTCGATCTCGATCCACGAGCCCCGCTCGGGGATGATGCGCGCCGAGTGCAGCGGGCGATCCGCCTCCGCCGAAACGATCGAGAAATCGACGCCCGGCGAGCGGTGCAGCTGACTCACGATCACGCGCTCGGCGCCGTTCACAATGAACTCGCCGCCGCCCATCATGATCGGAATCTCACCGAGGTAAATGTCCTCCTCGACAATGTCCGGCTCGTTCTCCCGAACAAGGCGGACACTGACCCGGAAAGGACGCCCGTACGTCAGACGAAGCTCGCGGCATTCGTCCGGTGTGTAACGAGGCTCCTCCAGCGCATACTTCAGGTACTCAAGCTGCATCGTCCCGTCGTATGAAACGATCGGGTAAACCTCGCGCATCAGAGCCTCCAGGCCAAGCGCCGTGTCGCGCGTGTCTGGAGTTTTCGTCAGCTGGAGGAAACGCTCGTAAGCGTCTTTCTGGATGCGGGTGAGATCTGGAACTGGAGTCGCGTCGCCGCGCTTTGAAAAATCGCGCACTTTGGTCGCTGCCATCGAAACCCTCACGATGGATATGACTGCAGCCGTTTGCTCAAACGGCCGGTGTGCTATGAGCCTGCAGACTATTGGTTACTAACTGGTGATCGCGCCGAGCCCATGAGAATACTCGCCCGACGCGCGCAAGGCAAGTCGCGTGCCAGCAGGACCCCTTTCCGTCCTCTCAGGAGGCGCTGGCGCCGCCACTGAGATCGGTGGCCCATCCCCGAATCCCGCTCCCGAGACCTCCCAGAGCGGTTCGACCACGGGTTCTTCACCCCGAAAACGACCCGGATTCGGACACGCAAAAAAACAACCAGGCCCGGAGACAGTCAAGCCTCCAGGCCCAGTCATGTGGATCGGTCGAGGCGTCAGGCAGAGCGTGCCGAAGCAGGCCCGTCCGGGCGCCCCAATCGAAGATTGCTCGATTACTTGATCTCGATCGACGCGCCGGACTCTTCGAGCTTCGTCTTGAGCTCCTCGGCCTCGTCCTTCGAAGCGCCTTCCTTGATCGGCTTCGGAGCGTTGTCGACCAGTTCCTTGGCCTCCTTCAGACCAAGACCCGTCACCTCGCGCACGACCTTGATCACCTGGATCTTCTTGTCGCCAGCAGCCGTGAGAACGACGTCGAACGTCGACTTCTCCTCAGCGCCGCCTCCGCCGCCGCCGTCGGCCGCCGCAGCCATCACAACACCGCCGCCAGCCGCGGGCTCGATGCCGTACTCGTCCTTCATGTAATCGCCGAGATCCACGGCCTCCTTCAGGGTCAGGCCCGCAAGCTCGTCGCCGAGCTTCGTGATCTTCGCGTCAAACGTCTTTGCAGCAGTCTCTTCAGACATCTCAGAATCCTTCGGTCTCAGGACGCCGGCTCAACTTCGCCGGCGCCCGACAACGTCCAGAGAGGGGCCGAAACGCTCGGCCTTTAACCCGTCAGGGCCAGTCTGGATCGAATGTGTCTCGTATGTGCTCGCGAACGCCTCAGCCGGCCTTCGCGATCGTCTCGCCCTTCTCCAGCTTCTCCTCGATCGCCTTGACGATGCTTGCCAGGGCGCTCCCCGGCCCCTTCGCCGCGCCAACCAGTTTCTGCGCTGGGCTCAGGACCAGCGTCACGGCCTTCGCGATCGCCTCGTCACGGGTCGGGTACTTGCTCAACTCAACCACGCCCGCCTCGCCGGAGAAGACCTGGCCATCCAGGATCGCTCCCTTGAGCTCGAGCTGATCGATCTTCTTCGCCCACTCAACGAGCGCTCGAGCGACATCGACGACGGACTCGCCGCCGAACGCGATCGCCGAGGGCCCGGCCAGGAACTCATCCAGGCCGCTCAGGCTGGTGTCCTCGAACGCCTTCCGGGCGAGCGAGTTGCGAATCACCGTGACCTTCACGTTCTGCTTCGCAAGGTCCATGCGAAGGTCGTTCGTCTCGTTCGCGTCAATTCCGCGCACCGAGACGATCAGCGCGTCCTCCACTCCCTCGAGAATCGAGGAGTAGTCGCGCATCAACATTTCTTTGACAGGCTTGCTCATGAATGCACCTCTGTATGCGCTGTGGCTTTACCGGCGAGTCACTCGCCGGCGTACGCCACGCGCACGCCTGGCGTCATTGTTCCGCTGATCGTGATCTTCTTGACATAGCGACCGCGAACGCCCGACGGACGGGCCTTCTCGATCGTCTCGACGAAGTGGTTCAGGTTCTCGACGAGATCCGGCTCCGAAAAGCTCATCTTTCCGATCGCGGCATGCACATTCCCGCCGCTGTCATTCCGGAACTCCACCTTGCCCGCCGCGTACTCCTTGACCGCCTGCGCAACCTTCGGAGTCACCGTGCCGGCCTTCGGCGAAGGCATCAGGCCCTTCGGACCGAGCACCTTTCCGAGGCGGCTCACCACGCGCATCATGTCCGGCGCCGCGATCGCGACGTCGAAGTCGAACCAGCCGCCGTCGATCTTGCTGACGAGCTCCTCGCCGCCGGCCTCGACAGCGCCGGCCTCGATCGCTTCCTTCGCGACCGCCGAGTCGCAGAACGCAATCACGCGCTTCGACTTGCCGATGCCCTTCGGAAGCGCGACGGAGCCGCGCACAAGCTGATCGGCCTGCTTCGCGTCAATATCGAGATGCATGCACACCTCGACCGTCTGATCGAACTTCGGCCCCTTGAACTTCTTCAGCGCCGAAACGGCCTGCTCGATGCTCATCTCGCCCTCGGGCTTCGAACGCTGGTTCTCAGCGGAGCGCTTGCCGAGCTTGCTGAACTTGTCCTTTTCCTTCTTCGCCATTAGTTCAGCCCTCCACCGTCACGCCCATCGAGCGCGCTGTTCCGGCGATCATGCGCGCCGCTGCGTCAAGATCAGTCGCGTTCAGATCCGCGAGCTTCTCTTCAGCGATCGCCTTCGCCTGGTCCCATGTGATCGAGCCGACCTTCTCCGTGTGCGGCACGCCCGAGCCCTTGTCAATCCCCGCCGCTTCCTTGATCAGCACCGCCGCCGGCGATGACTTGATCTCGAAAGAGAACGAGCGGTCGTTGTAGACCGTGACAACGCAGCCAACGACCTTGCCGTTGAGCTGACCCGTCGCCGCATTGAACTGCTGAATGAACTGACCCGGGTTCACGCCGTTGGCGCCGAGCACCGGACCCAGTGGCGGCGCGGGAGTCGCCTGACCGCCGGGCGCCATCAATTTGAATGACGCAATGACTTCTTTCTGAGCCATGTGGCCTCCACCTCCCACTCGAACGCGAAGCCGGCAGGATCAACCCGCCTGGTGTCCGATGGACCCCAAACTCACGAGCAGTGGTCTTGCGGTGTCTATGGATGCCCCTCAGCCGCGCCGAGGGGAGCCGAGAAGTGTAACGCCGCAGGCCGCCGAATCAAATCCGGCCCTATGGAACCCGCCCTTCAAGGGCGTCCCGCATCGGCCCCAGCACCTCGTCAGCAAGGCCCAGCTGCTCCGCCCGATCGAGCTGACGCAGCGCCACACGCGTCCGGCCCTCCGCCTGCATCATCGAAGCGACCAGCAGCCATGCCTCTGGCGTCTTCGCCCGATGAGCGCGACTCACCGCCAACGTCAGCAGACGCCGGAACTCGGTGTCCGCCTTCACGAGCGACGGCCCATCCAGCGGATGCGACGCCACGCTCGGATTCTCCTGGTGAATCCCCAGCAGGGCCTCGGCCGCGATGTCCAGGCTTCCCGCCCCGACAAGCGCGACCACCAGCAGTCGCCGACTCGTCTCATCCTCAGGATCAGACTCCGCCAGCGCTCCGAGGAGCGAAACGGCCTCCTCGTAGTCTCCGATCCTCAAAGCTTCCTTCGCCGGATCGACCGGCTCCGGAGGAGATGGCGGCGCCGCCGCATTCGGGTCGTAGCTCTGGGACAGGCGCGGATCGACCGCCGGATAGGGACCGTACGTGTAGACCGGCCAGCCGATGTACCCGTAGCTCCACGGATACCGACGGAATCCGCGGCCGCGACGATAGAACTCGCCATATCCGTACCCGGGATTCCAACCACGGTTGTAGCCGCGCCAGCCCCATCCGCGTCCCCAGCTGTTGAAATAGGCCGGATACGTCAGATCCGGCATCGGGGCATAGATCGTGCGCCGGTTGTTCCGGGCGCGGCGCGTGGCCGCTCCTCGCGACTGCTGCCCCGCCTGCCCCTGAGCGGCGCCCGTCGTCGGCGGGTACATGCTGCCGGCTCCCGTCTGCGCTCCGCTTGTCTGCGCGACGTAACCAACCGGCCAGCCGCCGTAGTACGGACCGCAATACGCAGGCGGGTAGTAGTAGGTTTTTCTCGGCTTGTAATAGTGGTGGCGCTTCTTGGGCTTGTGAATGTGCCTCGGCGTCGCTCCGTGTTTCGGATGCTGATGAAGCGGATGGGCCGCGCCGGAATGCCCTCCGTGATCGACAGGGGGCGAGTATTTGCCCGCGTGCGGCTTCAGCGACTTGCCCGCATGCGTCTTCTTGACCCGTTGCTTCTGCTCGGGTTCTGCAGACGCCTCGCCAGGCGCGAGCCCAAGAATGAGAACCGCGCATGCGACGACGCCCAGGCGCGCTCCGGCGCGAAGGCTCACGGAAGTCTGCGGCGCTCTCATCATGGACTCCTTCCGCGGCACGTCTGCCGCCTCGTCCCGAGGAAACACCCTCTCCAATCCGTCAGACGCACGTGACCCCGATCAGTTCCATCCTATCAACCCCTTTTTTGGCCCCGGAATCAGGGGCGGACAACCCCCACATTGCGGAGATTGCGGCCCGGGCCCACATGCGTGACGATATCTGGTTCGGACGACTCCGCCCGAAGGACCCTCGGAGACCCGCTGCATGATCATCGACTTCCGCTCCCGCATCGACGCTTGGAGCGAATCAGAACGACACTCACTCGCCGACCACTCAGCCGCGCACGAAGCGGCCATGCGATGCGTCGACGCCTCGGTGATCCACGGCTACCGATCCGAACTCCTTCAGGCCCACGCGCCTGCCCAGAACATCGCCGCGCTCGTCAATGAGGATCCCGATCATCGACTGGGATTCGCTGGCATCGATCCGATGCGCGACAGCGCCATCGGAGAAGTGGACGAAGCCGTCGACCTCGGTCTCGTCGGCGTGACGATCGCCCCCGCCGACCAGGGCTGCCGCGCCACGTCCGATCGCTGCATGCGCCTTCTCGAGCACTGCGCCGCTCGATCCCTGCCGGTGCACGTCGCCAACCCCCTGCTTACAAATCCGCGAAGCGTCGTCGAGTTCGCAGACCCGGTGACCCTTGACGAACCGCTGCGAACGATCCCCGGACTCACGATCGTGCTGGGCGACCTCGGCCACGCCTGGCTGGCTTCGTCGCTTCTGCTCATCGCGCGACACGAGAACGCCTACGCCGAGATCAGCGCTCTTGCGCCGAAACCGTGGGAACTGCACACAGCGCTTCTCATGGCGTACGAGCGCGATGTGATCGAGAAGCTCCTTTTCGCGTCCGGATTCCCAACCGAGTGCCCGGAGCCGCTGCTCGAACGACTCTTCTCTTTCAGCAACCCGCGCTCGGGAGCCAACGTCCCTTGCATCCCGCGTCGCGCCCTTCAGGACATGGTCCAGCGCGACACGCTCGGGAGACTCGGCATCGATCAGATCGTCATTCGGCGCACCGAGGACACCCCCAGCGGCGTCCTCGCCCCGGTCGCGCCGCTGCCCGATGAGCCCGACCTGCAGAACAGCGGCGCGGGACACTCCTTCTGATGAACCGCGCCCGATTCTGGAAGCCCCTGCTCGCACTGTGTCTCCTCGCGACGACAGGCGCCTGCGCAGGATCGGGATCCTCGCTGCGTGTGACATCCCTCGAGCAGGACTCCATGCTCGCGCCCGGCTTCAACACCGTTGTCTTCGTGTCAGAAGACAAGAACGTCGCCGACATCTACATCACCGACCTTCCCAGGTCCGTCTGGCAGGACGGCGGCGGTGTCGCGATCCCCGACGGCGTCAGCGGCTCGGCCATCCACATTCACCAGTTCTATCGCCCTCATGTCACGCGCACGCCGATCGCCACCAGCGCTTCCAACCTGACCATTCAGATGCTCGTCATCAGCGGTGATCAGGTCGGGCTCTATGGCGGCGGTGGATTCCTGCTGCCCAAGGGCAGCGCCACCAACAACCGCTACGGCGGACAGATCCGCGACGCCTCCCTCCGACTGCTCAACGCCACGCCCGGCTTCGCAGACCTCCTTGGCGCCTCCGAACTCAACGGGAGGATCTCCGCGCGCAAGGATCCGGAGTACGCCGAGGATCTCGCCCTCTGGTTCACGCGGACCGCGTCACGCCTCGATCAGGGCGACATCGCTGAATGAGCGCGCCGCTCCCGGATCTCGACCGGCTTCACTTCACGCGTGAGCAGATGAGAGCCGTCGACCGCGCCGCAATCGAGGAATACGAGATTCCCGGCGTCGTCCTGATGGAGAACGCCAGCCTCGCTCTCGCGGACGCCTGCACGCGCATGATCGGGAATGCCGCTGAGCCAAAAGTCCTCATACTCGCTGGCCCGGGCAACAACGGTGGCGACGGCTTCGCACTCGCACGCCACCTGCATAACCGTGGCGCCAGTCCCATCACGCTCCACTGCGTCCCGAAGGCCGCATACAAGGGTGACGCCGCGATCAACCTCGCGATCATTGAGCGTATGGGCCTCCCACTGCACACGCTCGAGGAGGCCCCGGATCTCAACTCCCTGTGCCCCGAGCCCGCGATCATCGTGGACGCAATCTTCGGCACAGGACTCGATCGCCCGATCGCAGGCCCCATCGCAGGCCTCATCAGAGCGGCGAACGCCATCCGCGCCCGCGCCGAGACCCGCACTCTCCTCCTCGCCGTGGATATCCCCTCGGGTCTCGACTGCGACTCGGGCGATCCCGTCGGCGATTCCGAAATCGTCATCCGGGCCGACCAGACCGTGACACTCGCCGGGCGCATGATCGGCTTTCGAAACCCTGATGCCGCCGCGTATCTGGGCGAGGTCAGCGTCGGCGACATCGGCGCGCCGCGCGAGCTCCTCACCCGTTTCGGCGAGCTCCATTAGGAAGTCGCCGAACTTCGTCGGTTTGCGCGCCGCTTTTAACAGCCTGTGAATAAACTGTTCCATGCGGCAGCGTGATCGCGATCGCCTGTCCACTGTTACACGTTCACTCCTTCACGGACGAAAGAGAGCATCGTGAGCGCAGGCGCCCAGCAGACATTCTCACCGAAGTTCGAAGAAGCGCGCGGGCGATCCAGGCGCGCTCCGCTGCGCAAGACCTCCGCCGAACAGCTCTTCGACCAGCTCCCGCCGCACTCGCCTGAAGCCGAGATGTCGCTCCTCGGATCGATAATCCTCGATCCCACCGTCGTCTCCGAGGTCGTCACCTACTGCAGCAACGGCGACGCCTTCTACTCTGAGGCCCACGGCGCCGTCTTCGACGCGCTCGTCCAGAACTTCGACCTCCATCAGTCCGGCGATCTCGTCCAGCTCACCGAAGCGTTGCGCGACAAGAACGTCCTCGATGACATCGGCGGCGCCGAATACCTCGTC
This sequence comes from Phycisphaerales bacterium, assembly GCA_028279375.1. Lineage (GTDB taxonomy): Bacteria > Planctomycetota > Phycisphaerae > Phycisphaerales > UBA1924 > JANQNW01. Next base: position 192,803 of record JANQNW010000023.1, on the reverse strand, counting down.
CAGCTCGCCGAGAGCGTTCCTTCCGCCGCCAACGCTGCCCACTACGCGCGCATCGTCAGCGAGAAGTCACGACTGCGCAACCTGATCGACGCCGCCGGCGACATCCTCTACAAGGCCTATCACGCTGGCGACCTCGGCCCCGAAGGCGCGCGCCAGGTCCTCGACGAAGCCGAGCGCGCCATCTTCGACATCGCCGAGCAATCCCAGATCGCTGACGCCCAGAGCCTCAACGAACTGCTCCACCAGGTCATGGATCGCCTCGAGGCTTTCGAAGGGCGCAACATCACCGGCTTGGCGACCGGCTACATGCAGCTCGATGAGATGACCAGCGGCCTCCAGTCCGGCGAACTCATCATCGTCGCTGCGCGCCCGTCCATGGGAAAGACCGCGCTCGCGCTGAACCTCGCCGAACAGATCTCCGCGCAGAGACAGCATCACGATCCCGCATTCATGGGCGGCAGGCACGACCAGTCCAAGACGCCTATCGCCATCTTTAGTCTCGAAATGAGCAAGCAGTCAGTCGCGCAGCGCATGATGTGCGCCCGCGCCGGCGTCGACTCACAGCGCGTTCGAACCAACCGACTCACCGAAGATGATCACGTCCGCCTCCAGACCGCATGCGGCGAACTCGGCGAGATGTCCATCTACGTCGACGACACACCCGGCATGTCCGTCCTCCAGGTCCGCGCCCGCGCACGACGCCTCGTCGCGCAGCACGGCGTGCGCTGCGTCATCGTCGATTACCTCCAGCTCCTCTCCTCACCCGGCGCCGCCCGCGAATCACGACAGATGGAAGTCTCTGCGATCAGCCGAGGCCTCAAGGCGCTGGCGCGCGAACTCAATATCCCGATCGTCTGTCTCTCCCAGCTCAATCGAGGCGCCGAACAGCGCGAAGGCCATCGCCCGCGCATGAGCGACCTCCGCGAATCCGGCTCCATCGAGCAGGACGCCGACGTCATCGCCCTCCTCCACCGCGAGGAGTATTACCACCAGTCCGATCCCGACTGGGCGCTCGACAATCCCGACAAGGTCGGACTCGCAGAACTCATCATCGCCAAGCAGCGCAACGGCCCCACCGGCGTCGTCGATCTCGTGTGGGATTCGAAGACCACGCGATTCAAGAATCACGCCGGCCGGCGCTTCGAGACCAACTACCAGGCGAGCCCGCCGCAGGTCGCGCAAGCCGAGCCGCAGACGCGAAGAGTCCCCTTCGCGCCCGGCGCCGGAACCGGCCCCGTCTCAGACCATCGCGACGGCGGCGGCCCCGATCAGGACTTCGACGGCGTCGATATCGAAGACATCCCGATCTGATCACACGCAGTCAGTGCAGCACATCATCGACGTTGTGCCGCGCACGCGACTCCGGTGTCGCGTTCGCGCCCGTGAATACGCTTCCCGTCGGATACCAGGGCGCCGCGTCCGTCTTCGACTCGATCTCATTCATCGAACCCGCGTGCCCGTCGAAGTAGATCACGTTCATGCGCCGCCCGTGACGGTACGACAGATTCCGGTTCATCGGATAACTCGACTTCGACGGATGGCGCTCGGAAAAGAACTCCGGCAGATGCGGCGAGCGTCCGTACGCCGTTGACCCGCGATAGATCGGCGTCGAACTCGTGAATGACCCGTAGTACTCCGGATTCACCGTGATGTCGAAGTCCAGTGTGCCGTCGGACGCGACATAGCGCGTCCCATCCGCGAGGAAGATCTTCTCAGCCATCACCGTGCCCACGCGATCTAATCGCGGCAGATATCCCTGCGGCGTGCGCGCCGGCCCGCGCCACTCGTAATACGGCCCCTTCGGCAAACCTCCGCCCCACCCCGGCGAACCCAGCAAATGAAACGGGCCCGGCGCCAGATAGCTGATCTGCCCGATCCCCTCCGTTGTCATGAGCTCCTGAAAGTCCTCTCGATCCAGCGCGCGCCCGTACAGCACGTGGTTCTCCGTGATCGTCGCCGCGCATCCGAGATCCTCGAAAATCTGCTTCGTCCGGCGGGCTCGATTTGAACTCAATCCCGCGCTGTGCCCCATCACCGGGCTGATCCAGTCGAAGATCGATGTCGGCGTCACCGGCGACGAGTGATAGTGCATCGACTTGCGCCGATTGCGCGAACCCGGACCGTAGTACGCGCGCCCTGTTGTGTTCACACCCGGCAGTCGCTCCCGATGCGAGTGCGCCCACGACATCGTCTCGGCATAGAGCTGCCGCTGCATCGCCTGGCATGACACGCTGCGCACGCCGGCGCGCGCCTGCCCGATCGCCGGGATCATCACGCCGCTCAGAACCCCGACGACGCCGATCGCAATCAGCACTTCGATCAGCGTTACCCCCGCGCGCTCTCGTCTCATGCCGGCGCCTCCATGCGAACACTCCACGCACGGAGGATCCTCCATCAACCCCGACACCCGCGCCAAGGCCTTCCCCTACGAGGGGATCGCGCAACGCCCCTGAGATTCGCCCCCCTCGATTCCGAGAACTCGCAATCGAATCCGCAGTAACGAACCGGGACGCACGCCTGAGCATCCCCTATTCCGGCCTCGATTCCGATCTACGCCGATGTACCTGAAGTGGAGCGCTCGGACGCGGGACGCCCCCGCCCACGCACCGCTTGCGAGGACCAGACATGAGCACCGCCGCCCGAACAACCAGCGCGCTCGCAGCCTCCGCGCTCACCGCAGCCGCAGCGCACGCGCAGTTCAACTGTCTCTACTTCGCCGCGCCCGAAGACCACACCATAGACGCGCAGCTCCACAGCGTTGAAATCGGTCATCTCAACGGCGATGCGCATCTCGACATCGTCGTCGCCTCACTCGACCGCGGCGTATACATCCTCTATGGCCTCGGCGCCGATCAGTACCTCCCGCCCATTCGCGAGGTCGCCACGCCCGGGGCCGCCTGGGCATCCATCGCCGATTTCACCGGCGACGCCGTCAATGACATCGCCATCGCGATGCAGAACCCCAATCGCGTGCGCATCCTCCCCGGCAATGGCGACGGCTCATTTCAGCCCCACTTCGAGATCGCCCTCGATAACGAGCACGGCGTCGTCACCAGCCTCGCCGTCGCCGATTACAACGCCGATGGCGTCGCCGACATGTTCGTCGGGCGCGGCCTCGCCATCGAATCGCTCGTGCAGCCTGAGTTCCTGCTGTCAGATGGCGCCGGCGGCTTCACCATCAAGGCGCTCAGCAACGTCTTCGGTGATCCCTTCTACGCCACGCCCGTCGATATCGACGGCGATGGCGATATGGATGTCATCAGCGCGACCATCGACAGCGTCCTCGTCATCCACAACATCGCAAACTCGTTCATCTTCGCCAGCGACTTCCTCTTCCCCGCCGATCAGGAAGCGTTTGGCACGATCGGCAACCCCGGCCCCACCTCCGTCGCCGCCGCGGACTTCGATCTCGATGGCGACATCGATCTCGCCGTCTCCAACGTCGTCGGGAGCATCTCGATCTTCGAGAATGAGAATGGCGCCTTCGTCGAGACCTTGATCCTCGAGACAAGCCCCGCCGGCTGGCATATCCAGGCCGCCGATCTCGACGGCGACGCCCGCGCCGATCTCGTGCTTTCGAACCCCGTTGGAAGCGCGCGCCTTCAGATACTCCAGAACATCAGCGGCGCCGACATCGACTTCACAACACCCCTCGGCGTCGTCGCCGACGGCTACCCGCGCATGACCACCATCCTCGAGCTCGATCAGTTCCCCGGACTCGACGTCGTATTCCCCGACCTCGACCGGCAGCGCGTGCGCGTCGTCTCGAGCGCCCCGCCCGTCACGGCGCAGTGCGTCTTCGATCTCACCGCCGACGGCATTGTGGACGCTCGCGACCTCAGCGTCGTCATCGCTTTCTGGGGCGCCGAGAACACGCCCGCCGACCTCACGCAGGATCACGTCGTCACCGCCGTCGACATCGCCACGCTCCTTTCCAACTGGGGCGCCACAACCAACGAGCGCGCCATGAGCGCATCACTCGACTGGAACTTCGGCCGCAGCGCAGGCGCAACGCCGGTGCAACAACTCGCCCTCGAAGGCGGCGCCGACGCCGATGGCGATCGCGAACTCACCGCCTTCGAGCTCGCGCGCTGGATCGCTACGCGCTAGCGAAGCAACGCAAGGTCGAACACCCCGACACGAAACACCCGGGCGCAAACCGTGCGCATTCGAGTCAAACTTCCCCGCGCGAATTCAAACGTGAGAGGATCCGCCCGCGCGACACATGCGAACACCACGACTGAGGACGTCGCCAACCGGCGCCCGACGCAAGTGTTGATCTGACATCCCCTCCCCTCTCCTCCACGGGACACAACCACATGAACAGCCGCCCCGCGCGCCCCGCGGCGCTCTTCGCTGTCGCTGCGCTCTCGTCATCCACAGCCTTCGCCCAGTTCAACTGTCTCGCATTTGAGCGACCCACGTTGCTGCCCCTGTCACACCTGGCCGCAAGCGTCGATGTCGGCGATCTCAATGCGGATGGCAGAGTTGACATCATCACCGCCGGCGGTGACGCGTTCACGCTCTACATCGCTCATGGCGCGACCGGCGCCGCGGGCATGCGGCCAATTCGAACCCCCATGCCCGCGACGGCCGCCGCATTCGGTGACTTCGACGGCAACGGCCACATGGACGCCGCCATCATCCAGGACGATCCGGCGCAACTGCGCGTGCTCATCGGTGATGGAAGCACGAACTTCTACACCTTCGACGACTATCCACTTGAGGCGACCTACGGGGAAGCCGTGAGCCTCACCGTCGCCGACTTCAACAATGACGGCGCAGATGATCTCTTTATTGGAATTCGATCAGGATCAGGCGAGGAACCGCGTCTCCAGTTCTTCATCAGCGACGGCTCAAGAGGCTTCGAATCGCGGTCTGTAGACGTGCTCCTGCCGGGCGCATTCCATGGCCAGGTTGTCGATCTGGACCTCGATGGCGATCTCGATGTGCTCTCATCGACATTCGCTGGCCCTTCTGCCGTCATCATGCTCTTGAACGACGGTGACGCGAACTTCACATCGCAGTGCCTCTACCCAAGGCCACAGGAACACATGGGTCTCGTCGACGCCCCGGCGACGACCGGCGCCGCAGCTGCAGATTTTGATCTCGATGGCGACATCGACATCGCCGCGATGCATGTCATCGGGACCATCACATTCTTCATCCAGCGCAATGGCGTGTACTGGGAGTCCCCGGCACTCGACCCGGGCGACGTCGGCTGGTTCATCGACACTGCCGACTTCAACCTCGATGGCCGACCCGATCTCGTTCTGGGCAAGCCGCTCGGAAGCGCAAGGCTGCAACTCCTCGAAAACATCACGACAGGCGAGGATATGACATTCGCCTCCCCCTTTGCAATTCAGTCCGAAGGGTTCCCGCTTCACATCACCACGACGGAGTTCGACGATGAGCCCGGCCCTGACATCGTCTTCGCCGATGCGGGCGAGAGCCTCGGTGGCGTCGGTGTCGCGTCAGCCGCACTGCCCGAAGACTCTCACTGCGTCTACGACCTCTCTGGCAGCGGCGTCGTGGATCATGCAGACCTCGCCGTCATACTCGCATTCTGGGGGGCGCCCGGATCACCCGCCGATCTCACGCAGGATCTGAACGTCAATGCCCGCGACATCGCAGAACTGCTCTCCACATGGGGCGCCCATGCGAACCCGCGCGCCATGCATCCGCAATACGACTGGTCCTACGGGCAGCGCGCAGTTCACTCCGAAGCACGACAAGCCATCCGCGACTCGGCCCTTGCTGATGGCGCCGACTTCAACACCGACGGCCGCGTAAGCGCCGTCGAACTCGCCGACTGGATCGCAGCTCGCAACTAACGCTGCTGCAACGACATATCACCTCTCCTCCGGCGCTGGCGCGTCTCATTCATTCCTCGCAGAGGCGCGTCGGCGCCATTTCTTTGCGCAGCCGTTGGCGCAAAACAAGTTCGCGCGTCGCACGACTGAAGGTACGCTGCATCGAAATACGTGCTCACCGAACCTCGACGAGAAGGAAGGAAAACGCCATGGAAATCGCATTCCCGAGTCTTCAAAGGGTCTCGATTGCAGGCGCGATCGCCGTCGCATCGCTCTCGATGCACGCTGCGGCTGGCGGGGACCCCTGCGACTGCAACGGCGACGGGACCACCGACATCCAGGATCTCCTCGTGCTCCTCGGTTTCTACTGCGAGGAAGAATTCACCTGCGACCAGAACGGTGACAATTTCATCGACGAGCAGGACCTCGCGCTCTTCGTGGAGTGCGCAACGTTCCTTCGCGATGATCCGATCGGAGGACAGTTCGGCGTCAGGCTCGTCAGATCCGGAGACGCTTGCGATGCGCCCATGATCGCGCCGCTGCAGACTTCCGATGGAGGTGCCTTCTATCAGGATCCCGTCATCGACTTGGAGGTCCCGCCGGATCCGGCATTCATCGGCGCATTCCCCGATCTCGTATTCGACTCCTACGTGCCGCTCGGGGGCATGCGACAAACGCAGACCGACGACGCCCTCGAAGCGACCATCATTCCCGCCATGGGGGTCCCCCAGCTCTTCAGCCCTGCGAATGAAGTCAACGGCGTCTGGTTCGCGCTGGATCAGGCGCCGCCGGATGTGAGCGTCGGGCTCAGCGAAATCAATCCCTTCTCCGGACTCGAAGGAGTCTTCATCGCCAATCTCACCGTGACCGAAAACACGACCATCATGGGCGGCGTCAAGGCATGGGTGGTTGACGATAGCGGAGCGTTCGCCGAGCTTTCACTCCTCCTCGGCGGCTCACCTGTCGTGCACAACGGCCAGATCTATCGCCTGAACGCCTACCTCGCCGATCAGCGCGTCATCAGCAGCGTCGCATACGACAACTACGTGCTCTACGTGGAACGCGCTGGCCTCCCGCCCTGCACCTCCTCCGATCTCAACGGCAACGGCAGCGTCGGTTCCGAAGACCTCGCCGAGCTGATTGGAAACTGGGGACCATGCGATCCCGGTGATTGAACCGGACGCAGACGCTCAATCCATTGAATCACTGCGCGTCGCATCCAATGTCAACGTGTAGTTGACCCCCGGAAACTCGCCCAGCACGCCGTACGACTCCAGCACGCGCTCCGGCAGCGTGATCTCACACTCCGCGCACGCCGTGCGCATCCCGCTGTTGCTGTTCGTGCCGATCAATATGTACGGCTCCTCGAAATAGCGCACACGCTGCAGACACATCGCCTGCTCCGGCGTGATCTCGTATGACGCCTCGAACCGATCATCAGGCTCCCCCGCCAGCGGCATCAGGCGCACGCCGCGCGTCATCGTCGCCACGCGCGGCGGATCCTCGATCGGATCCACCGGCTCGACGAACCCCGGACGCAGCGCCTCGCTCGTGAACTCCACGATCGTCGAGAGTTCCTGATACGGATCCGGACACTCGATCGATATGAACAGATGCCGCCCGCGCCCGGCAACCACCCAGCTGCGCAGCTCGCACTCGCACGTCGTCAGCGCAACCGGCGTCTCCGAATCCTCGATCTCAGTGACCGGCGGCGAGCCGTCGCATCCCACAGGGAGGAGAGCGAGACCGGATGCAAGAACGCTCAACGCGCACGAACGCCGCAGCTTGGGATGCGCTTCGAAGAATGAAGCCGTGTCGGGCATCACGTGTTTCTAGGCAATGGTCACTGACGCATCCAGATACACGTCCTGAATTGCGTGCAGGAGCGTCACGCCGTCATCCATCGGGCGCTGGAACGCCTTGCGCCCGGAGATCAGCCCCATGCCGCCGGCGCGCTTGTTGATCACCGCCGTGCGCACGGCGTCTTCCAGATCGCCCTCGCCCGAGGACGCGCCGCCCGAGTTGATCAGGCCCATGCGACCCATGTAGCAGTTCGCGAGCTGATAGCGCGTCAGCTCGATCGGATGATCATCCGGAGTCAGCTCCGAGTACACCTTTGGATGCGTCTTGCCGAACTTCAGCGCGTTGTATAGGCCGTTGTTCGTCGGCAGCTTCTGCTTGATGATGTCCGCCTGGATCGTCACGCCCAAGTGATTTGCCTGCCCCGTGCCGTCCGCAGACGCGTGATAGTCGACGCCGTCAACCTTGAATCCGCTGTTGCGCAGATAGCACCAAAGCACCGTCACCATTCCAAGCGCATGCGCCTCTTCAAACGCGTCGGCGATCTCTTGCAACTGCCGGCGCGACTCCTCGCTGCCCCAGTAGATCGTCGCGCCGACGGCGATCGCGCCCATCTCAAACGCCTGGCGTACGGAGCCGAAGGGCACCTGGTCATACGTATTCGGATAACTCAGGATCTCGTTGTGATTCAGCTTCACGAGGAACGGAATCTTGTGCGCATACTTCCGCGCCACCGCACCGAGCACGCCGAATGTCGAAGCCACGGCGTTGCAACCGCCCTCGATCGCAAGCTCCACGATGTTCGCCGGATCGAAGTACGCCGGATTCGGCGCAAACGATGCGCCCGCCGAGTGCTCGATGCCCTGATCGACAGGCAGGATCGAGACGTACCCCGTCCCGCCCAGACGCCCGTGCTCAAGCAACATCTCGAAGTTGCGCAATACAGGCCCCGAGCGATCCGAGTGCGTCAGCACGCGATCGACAAAGTCCGGCCCCGGCAGGTGCAGCGAACTCCGAGGGAACCCGCGGCATTCGTACTCGAGCAGGGCCTTCGCCTCGGAACCTAGCAGTGTCTCGACGTGGCTCACGTTCACTTCCTCCTGATCTCACTTGATGAGCCGCACTATACGTCGACCCTCGCTCGTTCCCCTCTCAAGGCCACCCAGGGTCCATTTCGGCGCCTAACAGCCCGACCGACGCCCGCTCGCAATTGCGACTCAGTCGCAATGAGGCTAGACTCCAGGCGTCGGAATCTTCCGGATTCGATTATCCAGAATTCCGTTCTCAACGTGAGCGACCCATGACGATGCCCATCCGCAATCACGCAGACTCGAATGCCGACTGTCCGGTTGCCGAGATCGCCGAAGCCACGCGCCTGAGCGATCTCGAGACGGGCCAGTCCGGAGTCGTCTGCTGCTGCCGGCAGGTGGATGAGGCGAACGCCGAGATGCTCTGCGCTATGGGCCTTCGCCCCAGCGCCCGCGTGTCAGTCGCCCGTCGCGGCCAGCCATGCATCGTCGAGGTGACCGCCGCCGGTGGATGCACATCACGCATCGGCCTCGCGCGCGATGTCGCCGAGAAACTGCTCGTCCAGACAAGTTGAACGCACGCGAACGCACGACGTGACCCACTCGCACGAGACTGACGCCGCCACCGCCGCGCCGGTCGATGACGCGCCCGCGAAGCGTCACCTGCGCGTCGCGCTTCTCGGAAATCCGAACACCGGCAAGACGACGCTCTTCAATCGTCTCTGCGGCCTGCGACACAAGACCGCCAACTTCCCCGGCACGACACAGGAAGCGCGGATCGGTCACCTGAGCGCTCAGAGCGTCGAGCTCTCGCTGATCGATCTCCCCGGCGTGTACTCGCTCGATCTGAAGCAGAGCGAAGCCGAGATCTGTCGCGCAATGATCGACGGCGAGATCAGTCCGAAGGGTGTACAGCAGGGCCAGCCCGACGCCGTCTGCCTCGTCATCAATGCGCTCCATCTCGGCCGCGGCCTCGAACTCGCCGCCAGCGCCATCCGGCGCGGCGCGCCCGTCGTGCTCGCCCTGAATATGTCAGACCTCGCCGAGCGCCGGGGATTGAAGTTCGATCTCGACGAACTCGAGAAGAGAACCGGTTGCCGCGCGGTGCTCTGCAACGCGCGTACAGGCGAAGGGCTCGAGGACCTCCGGAGCGCGCTCGCTCTCCCAGCGCGCACGGATGCGCAGATCCCATCGACAACAGAGGAATCGCAGCGCTGGGCGGACGAGGTCAGCCACGCCGTCCTGCATGCCAGTGCGAGCGAAACCGCAGCGACGATCACCGATCGTCTCGATCGAGTGCTGACGCATCCCGTGCTCGGCGTCGCCTTCTTCGCGCTCGTGATGACCGGCCTCTTCTGGGTCATCTTCCGATTCGCGACGGTCCCGATGGATCTCATCGATGCGATCTTCGCGCATCTCGGTGGCTTCGTGGAATCAACGCTGCCTGACGGCCTCATCCAGAGCCTGCTCTCTGAAGGTGTGGTCGCCGGTGTCGGCGCCACTGTGATCTTCCTGCCGCAGATTGCGCTCCTCTTCTTCCTGATCTCCCTGCTCGAAGACACGGGCTATCTCGCGCGGGCCGCCTTCGTTACGGATCGATTGCTGCGCCCCTTCGGCCTGCCGGGCCATGCGTTCGTGCCGCTGCTCAGCGCACATGCATGCGCGCTGCCCGCGATGATGGCGGCGCGCGGCATCCCGGACCGGCGCGAGCGCATCGCGACCGTCCTCGTCGCGCCATTCATGACATGCTCGGCGCGACTCCCCGTCTACGTGCTGATGACCACGCTCCTCTTCGGTGATCGTCCGGCGCTTGCCGCGCTCGCCTTCGCCGGCTGTTACATCCTCGGCGCTCTCGCAGGGCTCTTCTCCGCGCTGCTCGTCCGGCGCACGATCCTCCCCGGGCGCAGCGCCGCCATGGTGCTCGAACTTCCAACCTTCAAGATCCCGAGCGTGCGCAACGCGCTCATCACCTCGTATGACCGCTCTCTGACGTTCCTGAAGAAAGCCGGCACCGTCATTCTCGCGATCTGCATCGTGCTCTGGTGGCTCGGGTCTTTCCCGGCGAGCGCGCCGCCCGATGGCGCCGTCGCGATGTACGCGCAGGCGGAGCAGATCGAACAGTCGAGCGTGACGACTGAGAGCGCTCCTTCCCCGGACGACATTCGCGCTGAGGCCGATCGACTCACGAACACGAACGCGACGCTGAACAGCTACGTCGGTCGCCTCGGACGCGTCGTCGAGCCCGTTTTCGCGCCGCTCGGATTCGACTGGAAGCTCTCCGTCGCCATGCTCTCGAGCTTCGCGGCTCGCGAGGTCTTCGTCTCGACGATGGCCGTCCTGGTCGCCGGCGACGAGGAAGTCGAAGAGGAATCGCTGGTCGAGGAAATCACGACGGCCAGGCGCACCGACGGGACCACGCCGATCTTCACGCGCCCCGTCTCCTGGTCGCTCCTCGTCTACTACGTGCTCGCGCTGCAGTGTCTCCCGACGCTCGCCGTCACCGCCAAGGAAGCCGGTGGCTGGAAATGGGCGATCCTCCAACTCGGCTGGATGAACGGTCTCGCCTACATCGCAGCGCTCATCACCTTCCAGATCGCAAGCGCAGCGCTGGGATGATCGCGATGCAGACTCCGACCAGCGGCATGCCGACGGGCGACTGGCAGTTCTGGGTCGTGACGATCGTCGCGCTGCTGGCGCTGATCGCGGCGTTCAGAGCGCTGGCGCCGAAGCGCAAATCGAAATCGCGGGGCGTTTCCACGTCACTCACGATCGAAGGCGATTCACCGCGAACGCGCCGCAAGCGGAAGAGCTGATCCGATCACTCGCTCTCGTCGGCGGCGGCCGTTGAACCGGAGGGCGCCAGCTCCTGGCGCGCGGCCCAGTTCAGATCGACGATCAGATTGCGACTCGCCGGCGTGGGCTCCGATTCGAGCACGAGGAATCGCCTGCCGTCGGAGGAGACGTTCAACTTTGAGGATGCAAGGCGCGATACGCGCTGCACTTCTTCAGGCTGACCAACCTCGAGCTGATCCTTGCCCGCCACGCGCACGCTCATGATCGACTCGCCGCGCTGGTAATACAGCGTCGTGCCGCGCGCTCCCCACGTCGGCGCCACGCCGCCATCGATCGAGATGCGCACCTTGCCGCCGAGATCGGGGAAGCGCTGGGCGTACACGTTTGCCTCTCCCGATTCGTCGGAGACATAGATAAACCAGTTCCCATCCGGCGACACCTCGACGGAGTGTTCACTGAACTCCGTGGCGAGCAGCTGCCTCGGCTCGAGACTGACCTCTGGCTCGATGTAGAACAGATCGAGACCTGCGTCGAGACTCATCCTGCTGTAGATGAGGAACCGCCCGTCAGGCGTCCAGCATTCCGGATACTCGTTCGTTCCCTCTGAGGTGAGACGGCGCGGGTCGTAGTCCTCATCGAGGCGCTGGTGAAGCACGTCGTAATCGCCATGCAGCGTCGAGGCCCATGTGATCGCCTGGCTGTCAGGCGTCCAGACGCTGGTCCAGTCGCGACCCTTGAATGTCGCGCGCGTCGCCAACTCACGCTGGAAGTCGTACACCCAGAGATCGAGATTGCCGCGCGTCCACGCGGGATAGACGACCTTGCTCTTGTCCGGGCTCAGCGCCGGCCTGAGGTAGGGCTTCTGCTCGAGGGTGATGTACTCCGTCTTTCCCTGCCCGTCGATCCAGAGCATGTTGGATCCGACGCTCAGCACATTCGGCGGCAGGAAGACAAGATCGCCCGATTGCGAAATATCAAAGTGCGCCGCGCCGGTTGAGGGACTGGCGCTCACACCCGCGCCCAGCGCCGTCGGGGTTCCGATGAGCGTCTTCGACTCGAGATCCACACTGGCCAGATGCAGCAGATCCTGTTTGCAATAGACGAGCGTGCCGGGGGCGATCCAGCGGGCGCAGAATCCGCCGTCAATGAGCGTCGTGCGCTCGTTCGTCTCGATATTGAATAGATCGATGCGCGCCGCATCGAAGGCGCCGCCGTACCAGACAGTCATCAGGAGCACGTTCGGGTCGCTCGTTCGCGCGGGCCAGCGATGATGCGTCTCACCGGCGGACTCATCGATGGATGACAGACGCTCCGGCTCTCCGCCCTGCGCCGACACGCGCTGCAGGCTTCCATCCGAGGAGACGGCGAAGACGATCGTGCCGTCGTCGAGCCAGGCGGCTCCGCGCGGATTGGTCGCCTCGCAGATCGTCAGGGGCGTGCCGCCCTCGATCGCGACCTTGCGCAGTTCGCCCTCGGCGAAGAAGCCGATCCACTGGCCATCGGGCGAGAAGAACGGCCCCTCACCGCCGCGCGTGCCGTCGACATATCGAAGCTGCACATCATCCAGCGTGCGCACGAAGATCACGCTCTCTCCGGCGACGGCGATGGCGCTCGCGTCCGGCGCGATCGCGACGACAGGTTGCGAGTTCTCGAAGACGCTCGCCAGGGATCGCGTCTCGACGGCGAAACGAATGCCGATATCGGCGCGACCGCTTTGACCCCCCGCCGGAACCTCGACGGGCGGCGGTGAGGACCTGAAGGCGAACGCCGAGACGCCGAGCAGGAGTCCGACGAGCGCGCCTCCGAGCCACGGTCTGAGATCCGGTTTCTTGCGCGGCGCCTTCTCCGCGGGGACGCCGATCTGCGTTCCCGACCAGCTGCGATCGCGGACGGCGCGTTCGAGCTCGATGCGCGCGTCGCCGATGTCGCGGAGGCGGTCCTTCGGGTTCTTCTCGAGGCATCGATGCAGCACGTCGAGGACGCGCGGGGGCGTGGCGTCGGGAAGCAGCGACCAGTCGGGATCGGCGCTGACGATCGCTGAGATCGTGTCGGTCGCGGTCTCGCCTTCGAAGGCGCGCTGGCCGGTGAGGCACTCGAAGAGGATGCAGCCGAAGCTGAAGATGTCGGCGCGTTTGTCGACGCGCCGGCCGCGAGCCTGCTCGGGGCTCATGTAGCCGGTGGTTCCCAGGATGAGGCCGGCCTGGGTTGTGTGCATGGTCATCGTGGGCATGTCGGAGCTGTCCGTCATGCTCGAGGAGCTCATGCTGCTTGCAGGATCGACGCCGACCTTGGCGAGTCCGAAGTCGAGGACCTTCACCTCGCCCTCGGGGTCGATCTTGATGTTCGCTGGTTTGAGATCGCGATGGACGACGCCGGCTTCGTGGGCGGCTTCCACGCCCTGGGCGATCTGGGCGCAGATCGAGAGGATCTCGTCCATGTGCATCGGGCCGGAGCGGATGCGATCGGAGAGGGTGTCGCCATCGACGAACTCGAGGACGAGGAAGCGGGAGTCGCCGTCCTGCTCGATGCCGTGGATGCCGGCGACGGATGAGTGATTGAGTGACGCGAGGACGCGCGCTTCGCGCTCGAATCGGGCGAGTCTCTCGGGGTCGGCGTTGATGTCCTGGGGGAGGGTCTTGATGGCGACGGGGCGATGGAGTTTGGAGTCCATGGCCAGATAGACCACGCCCATGCCGCCGCGACCGATCTCGCGCTCGACCTCGTACTCCCCGATTTTCTTCGGCGTGTCTGACATGGACGGAGACAGGATACCAGCGGGGAGCGAGGGTGACGGGCCTCACCGGAGGAAGCTCCAGATCCTTATAGTGGGCGCGGACCTTCAGCGCGCGACGGATCGCGACGACGGGTTCATCATTCACAATCTCCAGCGCGAATCAGGAAGAGGATTCTCAGTCATGCTCATGACCACCAAGCCCATGTTCGACCTGGCCTACGAGGGCGGCTTCGGCGTCGGCGCCTTCAACGTGAACAACATGGAGATCACGCAGGGCATCATGGAAGCGTGCTCGGCGGAGCAATCTCCCTGCATTCTTCAGATCAGCAAGGGCGCACGCAGCTACGCGAACATCCGATTCCTGCGCAAGATCATTGATGCGTGCGTCGAGGAGTATCCGGATGTGCCGATCGCGATTCACTGCGATCACGGCGACACGGTCGAGCTGATTCGCCAGTGCATCGACGACGGGTACACCTCGGTCATGATCGACGGGTCGCATCATGAGTACGAAGAGAACGTGCGCCTGACGAAGGAAGCCGTGGACATCGCGCATGAGGCGGGCGTCGTTGTCGAAGCCGAGCTGGGCATGCTGGGCGGCATCGAGGAGGACGTCGTCGGTCTGGACGCGGCGGAGTACCAGGCGAACATCGAGAAGTTCCTGACTGACCCTGAAGAGGCGAAGGACTTCTACGCGCGGACGGGGATCGATTCGCTGGCGGTCGCGATCGGCACGAGTCACGGCGCATTCAAGTTCGTGCATGAGCCGAAGCTGGCGTTTGATCGCATCGAGGCGATCATGAAGACGTGCCCGGGGCTGCCCCTGGTGATGCACGGCTCGAGCAGCGTGCCGAAGGAGTTCATCGACCTGATCAACAGCTACGGCGGCAACATGCCCAACGCGATGGGCGTGCCGGAGGATCAGATCGCGATGGCGGTGCGAAGCTACGGCGTGTGCAAGGTGAACATCGACACGGATCTGCGTCTGGCGCTGACGGCGAAGATTCGCGAGGTGTTTGCGAAGGATCCGAAGGAGTTCGATCCGCGCAAGTATCTCGGTCCGGGTCGCGAGGCGATTCGGGAGATGGTTGTTCGCAAGCTTCAGATGCTGAACTCGGCGGGCAAGGCGGACGCGGTGATCGCGCACTGGAAGAAGGAAGGCGAGACGATGCCGGCGTGGTACAGCGGCGCGGCGGCTGTCTAAGGCCCGTTGCTCCGAGTGGTGTTCTGAGGTCGGGGCGCCAGTCAGCGGAGCGTTGATCAGTCGGCTGGTCGAATTCTCGTCGTTAGAGGCTGCGCAGCATCTTCAGCGTGCCTTCAGGCCCTGTCACCTTCAACACCACAGCGCCCGACTGGGCCTCGGCGGAGAGTTCGAAACGCAGGAAACTGCAGCAGTCCTGTTCCTGTTCGATGATCTCAGCCAGCTCTCGGATCAGGCCCGCTTGGTGGGCGAACTGGAATTGCACGCCGTTGGTGATGTCGTCCACGCGCTCGGCGCGGTTGAACAGGCCGGGGATGAGCTCTGCGCGACGCGCTTGCAGTTCGTCAGGCGAAAGCGAGCACGAAAATTCGGATTGGGCCATGGGCGGTGTCTTCTCCTGGCTGGGCAAGCTTGAGGTCATCGACCCTCCGCTGCACCCTGTCAATACGGCTCCGGCAGAGAGAGCTGCGATTACGACGAGCCATCGATTCATGAGTAGGCCTCTCGAACCCCTGATAGACCAGACCACGACTCTCCGGGCGTTCCGATGAGCGCCTCCGGCATCTCCAGTTCAACTCACACCGATGGAGTCGAAAGCGAGGGTGTGGTCTCGCTCATGGGTGTACAGCTTCCTGACCACAGTGTTGCTTTCTGTTCATGCGCACCTCTCTCAAGCAGAATCTCACGATCTGAAGCAACGAAGATCGGTTTCTCGACGCCGCTTCCTGCGGCCTTCCTGATGTGGCGCCCGGCGGATGCTTGAGGCGGGGACGTTGCGCATCACCTTGTGAGGTGCGTTGCGACGCCTGATCGGCGGGCTGCCGGTGCGGCCGGTCTTTGGAAGACAGGTCGCGGGTTGGCAGGCTTCATCGCGTTCGCCCGGTTGATCCTGAGTCGGCTCCGCCTCGGCGATTGTCAGTCGGGTGTCTTCGGCCACCTGATGACTGACGCGCTGCCGATCAGCTTCGTCGGGATGGCCCGGGCGGAAAACGAATGGGCCTCCACCCTTAAGGACCTACCGGCGCGCTTCGTGTGCGCATCGGGCGACATGCGCGCGGCCCGATCGCATAAGTCGTTGTGGCGCAAGGGCAAAAAAATCTTCGCGGAGTTGGAATTTTGCGTTTCGCACGTGCGCGATCTGGCTGCGCGATCGCGCTGATCCAGCGCATGACTGTTTCAGGATTCGCGGCCCTCAAGGAGCCCCCTCCTCGCATAGGAGTATGAGGACCATGGCGTTCGTGCGCCCGGGCGCCGCCCTCGAGCGGGATCTGATGGGGATCCGACAATGGGAGGACTGCGATGAAGGGTCGAGTTGTGATCGTCTGGGCGATCTCGTGCGCCGGCTTTCTGGGAAGCGCGCAGGGGCAGTCTTTCAATATCGACTTCTCGAGCGATGGGATCGCGCCGAGTGATTCGTACGCCGGGGCCGCCGAGGCTGGTTTCTGGAACGCGATTCATCCCGTGCATGGCGGGCCGGTGATTGCGCTCTCTGATCGCAATGGCGATCCGACGGGCGTGACGGTGCGCAACATCGGCGGCACGTCTCTTGTCGTGATGGATGCGCCGGGGACGCTGGGCGATGACGGCGTGCTGCTGGATGACTATCTCGTGACGTACTCGACGTCGCTGGAGACGTGCTTCTTCTTCAACGGCATTCAGAACGGGCTTTATGAAGTGATCATGTTCTGCTGGACGCCGGACAACGATGAGACGCTGTCGTGGGCGACGGTGGATCAGTCGGCAGCGGGCGGACAGGCGATCGGCGGGCGCTGGATTGGTCAGCACGTCGAGGGGCTGACGTATTCGCGTCACATTGCGGAAGTCGTGAACGGCTCGATGCAGACGCACTCGGCGATCATGGACGGGGCGCCGCCGGCAGAGGGGGCGGCGGCGAACGGCATGCAGATCACGTTGCTTTCGCAGTGCCAGGGCGACATCGATGGCGACGGCGTCGTCGGATCCTCTGATCTCGCGGCGCTGATCGGGACGTGGGGTCCGTGTCCCGGTCCGGCGATTCCGGGGTCGTGTCTGGCTGATATGAACGGCGACTGGGTCGTGGGCTCGCCGGATCTGGCGGAGATGATCGGTTTGTGGGGCGCGTGTCCTTAGACGCGCATCATGAAGCCGCGGCAAGCTCGCGCGGGGCGGCTTCGAGATTCCAGATGTCGGCGGGCTTCCCTGCGAGGTCGAGGAACTTCGCGGTGTCGTCTGCAAGCGCATCGAGCGCGAACTCGATCGCATCGGGCGTCCAGACTGGTTTGTCGCCGATGGGCCTGGCGAAGGCGGCGTCGAGCGTCTTCCAGATGGGCGCCGGCATGTTCTCGATGGAAAGACGGGCGCAGCCTGGGATGGAGCGGAGGCGACCGAGCCAGGCCCGATCGAGATGGTCCTTGGATTGGTTGCTGGCGCGCTCGGGGATTTCGATTTCGACGGCGGGGTCGACATCGAGGAATCGGAAGCACTGCTTCAGGAGTGAGTTCGGGTCGCTGATGAGATCTTCGAAGAAGAGATAGAGGAAGCGATCTTCGGGGTAGCGCTCGCGGTAGGGCGCGAGCTGCTTGAGGTAGCGCGTGTCGTCGATGGCGGAGGGGTCGTCTTCGAGCATGCGCTGGAGCGTGGGGCACTTGAGGGAGCCGTTGGCGCGGCGCTGCATGAAGGTGGAGCGGAGGCGCTCGAGCGGGTTGCGGACGATGTAGATGAGCTTTGCGTCGGGAAGCGCTTCGGCGATGCGTGGGGCTGATTCGGGGTAGCGCATGGATCGCGTGTAGGACGTGCTTCCCTCGCCGACGGCTCTGCAGTCCTGGCAGTGGTCGAAGAGTGACTCGTACCAGTCGAGGCCCTGGTTGAACTTGCGATCCTTGCTGAAGAAGCGAGGCTCCTTGGGATTGCAGATTCCGACTTGCGGATGGCGCGCGAGGAGATCGCAGAGCTGCGTGGTCCCGCACTTGGCGGCGCCGATGACCAGGAAGTTGGGGAGCATGCGTCGTTCCGCTTTGGATCGGGGAATCTCGTCCTTCTGAGGATACATCGGCCACAGGCGGCGCGATCATGAGCGAGGAGAACGATCTGGGACGCGCGCTCGGGAGACGATCAGACGTCGCCTGTCATTGGATATAGTGGCGGAATGAGAAGAGCTCTTTGCGTTCTGCTTTGTGTGGCGCTGCTGGCGTCGCTGGTGATCGGTTGTTCTTCCAGCCGCAACCGGGGGCCGGCGCGGGCGACGAACCAGGCGGCGCGGAACGTCGCGGGCGAGTTGATCGATCCTGAGCGGCTGCTGAACGATCTCTACGGTTTCGCGGATATGTTCGAGGCTTCGATCTCGAGCGCGACGAGCGAGCTTGCGGCGCAGTCGCGCGAGCGACGCATTCGACAGTTTGCGATTCTCTGGCGCATTCGCGTCGTGACTTCTATTCAGAACGCGGTGCTGGATCCGGATCCGCGATTCGGGTTCCTTTCGTGCTGGGCGATCGTGGTGCAGATTCGGGATTCGCTCCGGTCGATTCCGGAGGACGATGAGTTCGAGATCGCGCGCGTGTTGCTGCTGCCGGAGGTGCTGGAGCTCGAGGAGCGCCTGATGACGATGGTGCTCGAATATGTCGATCAGGAGACGGTCGATCGGGCGCGACCGGACATCGAGGAGTATGCGGCGCGGCATCCATTGCAGGCGCGATTCAGCGCGGAGTCGATTTTCTACGAGCCGACGGAGCGCATGCGGCGCAGCGAGGGGATCAACGAGATTCTCGAAGCGCCGATGGCGCCATTCCGGGGATTACAGGGTGTGGGAGACACGGCGGACGCGATCGATCGCGTGGCGATGGTGGCGGCGCGCATCGCGGAGATTGCGCAGAACCTTCCGATGCGCTCGCGCTGGCAGACGGAGCTGCTGCTGCTCGAACTGGAGACGATGACGAGCGTCGTCGATTTCAGGGCTCATCTGGACACGGTGACGGAGACGTTCACGCAGCTGGTCGAGCGTGTGGACGTGCTGCCTGAGGATCTGCGCGAGCAACTCGAGATTGCGCTGGACAACTCGACGGAGGCGCAGCGGGAGGTGCAGCAGACGCTGTCCGACGCCAACGCGCTGGTCGCACGGACGCAGGAGACGATCGCTGCGACGCAGGAGACGTTAGCTCAAGCCACTGTGACGGCGGAGGAACTGCAGGTGACGGGCGCGACGTGGGAGCGGACGGCAGAGGTCGCGAAGCAGCTCATTGAAGAGCTGCGCGCGTGGGGCGAGGATCGGAAGGACCGGAGGCCCTTTGACATCGTCGAGCTTCGGATGGCGGCGGAGAACCTGACGTCGGCGGTGCAGGAAGCGCGAGCGCTGCTCGTGGAGGCGCAGGCGCCATTGGCGGATGATTCTGCGGCGCGGGAGATCCTCATCGAAGTCGACGAGTCGATGGCTCGCATGGTGAACAGCCTGACCATTCGGCTGGCGGGCGTCGTCGTGCTGGGGTTCGTGCTGATGGTGGTGTACCGGCTGATGTTCCGGAGGGCGGGGGCGGCGTAGCGCCGTGATGTGGGGATCTGTCGATGCTCACGCGAATTTGCAAGATGCATGTGGTTTGGCTCTGGCTTGTCGTCTGCGCGGTGATTGCGCCGTGCGACGTGGCGATGGCGGAAATGGACCTGCGTCTTGCGGAGGCGTTTCGGGAGATGCGGTTTAGCGAGCCCGTGGCGTACGAGGAATTCGAGGCGCTTCTTGACGACGGCGCGAATCCGAATGGAGTCGATGAGCTCGACGAGCCTGTGTTCTTCGATGCGGTGTGGCGCGATCCGACGGGGCGACTGGCGCGGCTCTTCATCGAGCGCGGCGCGGATGCGAAGATGCGCGGGCCGCGGGGAAATACCGCGATGTTTCGCGCGCGTGATGCACGGACGATCCGGGCGCTGCTGGAGGCGGGCGCATCGGTGGATGCGCAGAATGAGGATGGCGTGACGCCCCTGATGAAGGCGGCGACTTCGGGGAATCCGGAGTTGATTCAGGTTCTGATAGCTGTCGGGGCGGACCTCGAGTTGCGAGACAGGCAGGGGCAGACGGCGCTGATCGTTGCGAGCCGCTACTGGCTGCATGGGATGCGGGAGTTGCTCGAGGCGGGCGCGAATGCGAATGCCGTGGATATCGAAGGGTGGACTCCCCTGCTGCGGACGCTGTCGCATCCGCAGACTCCGACGGATCTGCGTACGCAGAAGGTGTTGTCGCTGCTCGAGTACGGCGCCGATCCGAATGTCATCGGGCCGAAGGGGATTGATGCGCTCTTGATCGCGAGCGTCAAAGGTGAGAGTGAGGTCGTCTCGATGCTGATCGCGACGGGTGCGTCGCCGGATCGGCGCGATTCGAAGGGACGGACGGCATTGCATCTTGCGGCGATCACGGGTGATTTCATCCGGACGCGCGCGTGGGCGCGCGAGACGGGGCTCGGTGATTTTGCGTTCGAGGATCGGCTGAAGCGCGTGCGCTGGCACTGGGGCGCGGAGGAAGCGCTCTCGACAATGACGGCGCTTGTGGTCGGCGGGGCTGATGTGAATGCGCTGGATGAGGCGGGGCGGACGGCGCTGGATCATGCGCAGGGCGTGGGTCGCTGGCGGGACATTGACGTGGATGAGGCGGTCGATGTGGAGAAGATTCGGCCGCGTGTGGGGTCGCGGGAGCGGGTGGATTTGTTGGTTTCGTATGGGGGGAAGTCCGGGGATGAGGTGCGGCGGGAGGCGGCCGAGTGAAGAGAGCGTTCGGTGTCGCCATTCTCTGGATGGGGCTTGCATCGACACTTGCGCCTCAAGCTTGCGCGGGGGCGATCGTCGACGCTCTTTGGGCGATCCGGAGCGCCCCCGACTTCACAGAAGAAGAGTTCTACGGCAAGCACCCCCAGGCGCTTGCCCGCGTGCGCGAGATGCTCGAGGCAGGAGCGGATCCGAATGACTTCGGCGAACGCGGCTACTCGGCGCTCGTGCTTGCAGTGGCTATCGACTCTGAGTTCGTCGAGGAGGACTCCTGTGAGATCACGCGCCTTCTCCTCGAGAATGGCGCCGATGTCAGTCTTGGCGAATTGAGTGGGTTCAGCCCTCTGCATACCGCTGTTGGCATGCATAACGCGAAGGCGACGAAGATTCTGATCGATGCCGGTGCGGATCCGAATACCTCATGGTCAGACGGCGCCACGCCGCTCATGGACGCGGCAACGAGAGGGCCGATCGAGATCGCAGAGCTGCTGCTCGACGCAGGCGCTGATGTCGATTGTCGGACCTTCGAAGGTGTCACTGCTCTCATGTACGCAGCAGCCGTCGACGTCGAGCGCGTTGAGCTTCTTCTGGATCATGGCGCCGCTCTGGACCTGCGAGATCATCAGGGCGCCACCGCGCTTCATTACGCGTCCTCATCCACAACTCCTTCCTGGTTTCCGTCAAGAGCCGGAGCGGCGGAGCTTCTCATCGAGCGCGGCGCGGAGGTTGACGCGACGGACGCGAGCGCTCGCACGCCGCTCACGCTCGCCGCCGCTGTCGGTCAAGCGGATCATGTCCGATTGCTCCTCGGCGCGGGAGCTTCCGTGGACCATCGGGACGCGGCTGGTATGACGCCGCTCCATCACGCGATATCGAGCGGTGATTGGATGCATCTGCTCGCCCAGTCAGTCGATCGCACGCGCATGTCGCTGGAGACTCGTCAAGAGGCCTCGCAGATGCTCATCGTCTCTGCGTACACGGCCAGCGAGCCGCTCGGAACGTCAGAGCCCGCAGAGAGCGTCGAGTTGCTGCTCAAGGCAGGAGCTGATCCGAATGCGTTGGACAAGAAGGGCGACAGGCCGATTCATCGCGCTGCACGGCTTGGAGTTGATCACTCTGATTTCGTGGAGATCGGTCTCTTCGCGCACTTACGTGATCCGGTTGCATATGTGAATGAGCCTCTGGAGGCGTCGGAGATCCTCCTCCTTCTCATTCGATTCGGCGCTGACCCGGAGGCGTTTGATAGCGCTGGTATGACACCGACGGCGATACTCGCATCGAGGAGTGATCGCGTCGGCTGGAAGTTACTGCAGGCGCTTTGGGACAAGAAGAACCGGCCTCGCTAGTCGACCATAATTGCGCCGGCGTTCGGCAGATCGCGCATGCGCTCCACCGCGTCTCGCACGAGTGGTTCGCGCGTCCACGGGATGAAGTGGTTTTCGCCGGGGAGGATGACGACGTCCACGTTTGGGTTCTCCTTGAACCTGGCGCGCATGTAGTCCACGTTGTCGATGGGGACGAGGATGTCGTCTTCGCCGTGGATGATGATGATCGGGCAACGGACCTGGTCGAGGACTTCGGCGAGGAGTTCGGTCTCGCGCTTGGCCGCCATGATCTCCTTGTTGGAGTTGCGGATGTCGCGGGCGAGGAAGGCGCTGACGAGGGGGAAGCGGCCGGCGTGGTTGAACCAGCGTGGTTTTTCGAGGCCGGGGTCGAGGGAGCCGGCGAGGATGACGATGGCGCCGACCTTGTCGGGATAGTCGGCGGCGGCGCGGGCGATGATCGGGCCGCCGAGGGAGTGGCCGACGAGGATGGGCCATCTGCCATCGCGCTCAACGAGGAGGGGTTCGATGGCGCGGGCCTGTTCTTCAAATGAGACAACGGCGTGGATTGGATCGGAGGCGCCGAAGCCGGGGCGGTCGATGGAGATGGCCTCGAGTCCCTCGACTGGGTTATAGAGGTAGCGGGTGAAGGCGCTGGCGTCGCCGGGCGTGCCGTGGATGTAAATGACGCGCGGGAGGTCGGGATCTTCAGCGATGAGGTAGGAGACTTCGAGGGGCTCGTGATCACCTTTGATCTCGAATGATGCGCGCGAGACTTCATCACGGGGTTCGTGGGGCGAACCCGTGAAGGAGAGGCAGCCGGTCATCTGCGGGACGGCGGCGAGCAGCGGCAGGGCGAGAAGTTTCTTCATGGATGGCGCGAGTCTGCGGTGTGGCGAGCGCGGTTTGCTGCCTGATTATTCCGGATGGCGACGGACGCGCTGCAGGGTCACTCGGATTCGAGTGTCGCGGCGCGATCGACGGGCGCCCCCTGCTTCCAGATCTCCCTGATGTCACGCGTATTCAGGATGGAGTCGCGCGGGTCTGCTTCGAGCAGGATGAGATCGGCGCGGGCGCCTTCGGCGATGCGTGCGCGGTCGTTGAGGCCGAAGACGTCTGCTGTGCTGGATGTTGCGGCGCGAAGGGCGGCTTCCGTATCGAATCCTGCATTGACGAGGAGTTGGAGTTCGCGATGGAGGCTGACGCCGTGGGCCGTGCCCGGGTTCGGCGCGTCGGTTCCGGCGAGGATGGTGACGCCGGCGTCGTGGAGCGCGCGGATGTTGTGATTTGCGTTGGCGACGGCGCCGTCCGGGAGCGGGGCCCTGACGCCTCTGTTGAGAGTCGCACGTTGTCGCTCGGCGAGGAATGGGGCGAGGCGCGTGTCGCGCGTCAGTACGGGGCCCGCGCGGCGCTCGGCGAGGGTGAGCGCGGATATGAAGACGACGTCTGAATCTCTTGCGAGGTCGATGAGATCCTGATCGATGCGTTGATCGTGAAAGACATGGGAGATGACATCGGCGCCGGCGCGGATGGCGCGTTCGGTCCATTGCTTCGTCGTGGCGTGGACGATGGCGAGCTTGCCCTGGGCATGGGCTTCTTCAATGAGGAGCGCGAGTACGGGCTCTGAGAGCGTTGAGAGAGTGACGCCGTAGGCGGCGCCGTCCTCGCAGACAATCTTGATGTAGTCGGAGCCTTCCTCGACGCACTCTTCAATGAAGGGTTTCACCTCGTGTTCGCTGAGGACGGTGCGGTACATCATGCCCTGGCGCGTGCCCATGCCTCCGGGGACGGTTGCGGGATTGCCGGCGGAGCGGAAATCGCTGATGCGGGATGATTGGTCGCTTTCGAGCGCTGCTCGAAGCTGCGCGACGATCCCGGGGTTCGTTGACATGTCGAGGACGGTGGTGACGCCGTAGCGGAGGCCGTCTTCGAGTGATGCGCGGTTGATGATGTGGGCGTGGGCGTCGATGAGGCCCGGGATGAGCACGGCGCCTTCGGCGTCGATGACCACTGCACCGTCGGGCGCTTCAAGCTCGGCGCCGATTCTCATGATGACGCCATGTTCGATAAGGATGTCCGCGGGCGGCTGGAAGCGCTCGCCGTCGAAGTAGGCGGCGCTCTGGATGAGCGTGGGCGCGGCGATCTGCGCAGCGGCTTCCTGCGCGGTGAGCGTGAGTGAACTGAGAATCGAAATCAGGAGAAGGGCGAGGGAGCGCGGCGTCATGTCAGGCATCGGTCTCGCTGGCGGCGTGTTTCTCGGCGGAGCGGAGCAACTGTTCGAATCGCTCCTCGGGCATACCGAGTTTGTCCGCAAAATGATGCAGGATGACGCGTTCGGTCTGGAGGAGGACGCCGTCGGCAACGGCGACGGCGAAGAGGATCTTCATCGCCTCGTCGGGATCCTTCTGGACGAGCTGGAACTGCTCCTCGTAGAAGGCGGGGTCCGTTTCAGCGCGCTCGATCATGGCGGCGAGCGAGACCGGGCCGACGCCGATCTTCTCGGCGAGGCGGGCGAGGAGCGAGTTCTCCTCGTCGCAGACGTCTCCATCGAGTCCGGCGATGCAGCAGGCGGCCCTGAGCAGTTCGACTTCGTCGGTCATTGGCGTCGCTCCTTCGCCAGCGCGGTCGCGCAGCCTCTGGATGGTACCGAGCGGCTCATCGCGCGGCTCGGCACCGGTCTTCACAGGATGCGAGCGTATCGAGCAGGCGTGCGATCGCATCGTCGGGGATTTCGGCGCTGAGCGCGATGCGGACACGTTCGGCGCCAGGCGCGACGGTGGGCGATCGGATGGCCGGGGCGAAGAAACCACCGGCCTCGAGTTCGCCTGCGAGTCTCATGGCGCTCTCGGCGCTGCCCGTGATGAGCGGGATGATGGGCGTGGGCGAGGACGCCTGCTCGGCGTCGAGCCAGCCCAGTTGGGCGAGCTTGCGGCGCGTGTCTTCGATGAGGAGCGCGAGGCGAGTGCGTCGCCAGGCGTCGGCGCCGAGGAGATCGAGCGCGGCGTTTGCCGACGCGACGACCGGCGGCGCGACGCCCGTGGTGTAGATGAAGGCGCGGCCGAAGTTCACGACGGCGCGCGTGACTTCGATCGGTCCGGCGATGACCCCGCCGGCGGCGCCGAGGGCCTTGGAGAGCGTCGAGACGCTGATGTCGGCGCGATGGCCGGTGCATTCGTCGAGCCCGGCGCCGGTCTCGCCGAGGACACCAGTGGCGTGCGCCTCGTCGATGACGAGGCAGCATGCGGCGTCATCCGGGGACGCGTTGATCTCGTCTCGCAACTGCGCGAGCGCAGGGAGATCGGCGAGGTCGCCATCCATGGAGAAGATGGTGTCGGTGAGGAGCCAGACGGTCGCGTCGAGGCGGCGCGCGATGTGGCGGCGCGCGAGATCGCGCGCGCGGTCGACGTTGCGATGCGGGAACGTTCGAAAGACGGCGCTGTCCCCGGCGACGGCGGTCGAGAGTCGTGCGGCGTCGATGAGACTGGCGTGGACGAGTTTGTCGGCGAGGACGAGATCGCCGGGCTGCACGAGGGCGCCGAGGAGGGCGAGGTTGGCCACGAATCCGCTCGGAAAAATGAGGGCGGATTCGGCGCCCTTGAAAGCGCTGAAGCGCGCTTCGAATTGTTGATGCAGCTCCGAGTCGCCGGAAATGAGTCGTGAGGCGCCGGCGCCGCTGGCGAACTCGGCGGCGGCGCGCGCGGCGGCCTTGGCAAGCGCCGGATGTCTGCGCAGGTTGAGGTAATCGTTGCTGGAAAGATCGATGCATCCCTCCGGGCAGGCGCGAAGCGTGCGCGCAAGACCCAAGCGCTCCTGCTCGCACAGGCGATCGCGCAGTCGGCTCATCCAGTGCGTTGTGACGGGCTCAGCGGGCGCTGACTTGTCCATTGGGCTGGCGGACTCGCGTGGAGATGGTCAGCGGCTCGTGATTCGTGTTCTCGGCGACGGCGGGTTCGGGCTGGAAGCCCTCCTCGACGATGGTGCGCATCATGCGCCCGACCTTGAACTTGACGGTTCGTTTCGCGGGGACGACGACGCGCTCGAGGGTCTTCGGATTCTGCGCGACGCGCGGGGCGCGGTCCTTGGTCTCGAAGACGCCGAAGTCACGGATCTCGAGGCGATTGCCGGCGCCGAGTTCTCGAATGACCTGATCAAGGAGCGCCTGCACTGTCTCCTTGACGACGACCCTCTTCTGGCCGGTGTGATGAGAGACCTGATCGATGAGGTCCTTCTTGGTGATCGTCGCCATGGCCCGCCTGTCCTTCCCAGTCATGGCGCCCACGAGAATCGGTGTTCGGCCCCGGGGGAGGGGGCGAATATCCGCCTTCGCAGTGATGCCCGCGCGCGCTATGTGACAGGTATTCCTACCACTTCCATCAGTGGGTCCAGTATCACGGGGGGACCATGCCGGGTCAACGCGTCATGAGTGAAACGGAGGGACACGTCAGGTGACGTAAACCCCTGTCATCACCAGACGTACCACAAATTGGGCCGACCGGGCGGGAGGAGCTCCAGCAGCGGATCGGAGGCCCTGGAGGGCTCGGGAGGGAGCTTCCGGACACGTCGGACGCCGAGTTCGCGGTCGCGACGGGCGTATTCGGCGTGCTCGATCTCGGAGATGACCCCGGCCTCGCGGTCCTGGGCCAGGGTCTCGGGCGTGCGGAAGACGAGCGCCGCGCCTGGGCGGACCGGGCTGAGGCGCGGCCGGCTGTTTTCGACAGGCTGAGCGCATGACGCCATGAGCGGTCCGAGAAGGATCGCTCCAACGATGGATGCGGCCCGCATCGATCGGATTGCTGATCTTCGTTGTTCCCTGGCGCTCATGGTCAGTTTGAAGCTACCACGCGAATGCGCTCCGGGCGAGGAAAAGAGGGTTGCGGGCGTGAGATTCGGCGCTTCAGATGGAAGCGAATCGGACGTCAGGCGATCGTGAGCCAGATGATCGCGATGATGGGCGCCTTGAGATCGCAGAGGTCTCGGAGGTGTGTCACTTGCGCGAGCCTGAGCAATGCGACGCCGACCAAATTGAGCATCGTCCAGACGATGATCGGTGTGGCGTTTGATGTGAGGGCCATGCCGGCGGGAATGAAGATCAAGGCAAGGAGCGCTGCGGCGGCGATCGCAAGGCGCCACGCGGCGCGCGGTCCGAGGAGCATGGGGATGGTGCGGCCACCGGCCGATCGATCGGCTTCGACATCGGGCACGTCGCAGAGCATGGCGTCAATGGCGACGGCGACGACGACGAAGAGAAGCGCGATAAGCGTCTCGACGGATACGAATTCAGCGAACGCCTCTTGATCGAGCAGGGTCTGCAGGCCGAGAAAGAGGATGATGATTGCGCCGACGCTCGCGGCGACGGTGAGGTTCTTGATGACGAGTCGATCGCGCAAACGCTTTCCGGGACTGCCGATGCGGGCGTAGATGACGACGCCCATGGCTGCGAGCGCCGGCGCCGCGGACGCGAAGGGGTGAATCAGGGCGGATGTGAGGATGGCCGAGACGAGGGCGGTGATGAGCAGGGCGCTGACGAGCCTGGGGTGATTTCGCAGGAATTTCGAGCGGCGTGGGTGGGTTTCCGCCTGTTCGGGGAGATTGAGCGCGCGAAGTTCGATGCGGTCCAGCAGATAGACGGCGACGGTGGTTGTGAAGAGCGCCGCGCCCGTCATGGGGTTGAGCGAAACTCCAGCGATGGCGCTGAAGGCGCATGCGTAGGCGACGACATAGAGCCCCATCCAGATGGCGAGGTAACCGAGTGTCTCGAGTGGATTGAATGCGCGGCGCATTGACTCCGTCTGCTCGCCGGCCCAGCGATGCGCACGGGGGCGCCGTGTCGATCCGGATGCTCGTTCCGGTGTCGGGAGAGTGTACACTGGGGCTTTACGAAGGCCGATCTGGGAGACTTCATGGGTCTGCAGGACGTCCATACTGAATCGCAGGCGGAAGAGCTTCGCCACTTCATGAAGGCGCTCCTCACGGACGTGCGGGCGCTCGAGATGATGCTTGAGCGCGGCATGATCGAGACGGGCGTGCGGCGCATCGGCGCGGAGCAGGAGATGTTCCTCGTCGATTCGGCATGGCGGCCTGCGTGCGTGTCGCCTGAGGTGCTGGAGGCCGTCAACGACCATCACTTCACGCATGAGCTCGCGCTCTTCAACCTGGAGGCGAACGCGGATCCGCTGGAGTTCCACGGAAAGTGCCTCTCGGAGCTCGAGCGACAGCTCTCGGGTCTCGTGCAGCAGGCGCGGGATGCGGCGGCGCGGTGCGGGGCGCACGTCATTCTCTCGGGGATCCTGCCCACGCTCAGCAAGAGCGATCTGGGCATGGAGAACATGACGCCGAAGCCCCGATACTACGCGCTGAATGAGGGACTGACGCGTCTTCGCGGCGGCGAGTACGACTTCCACATCAAGGGCGTTGACGAGCTCATGGTGAAGCACGACTCGGTGATGCTCGAGTCCTGCAATACGAGCTTCCAGGCGCACTTTCAGGTGACGCCGGAGGAATTTGCGCCGCTGTACAACATCGCGCAGGCGGTGGCGGGACCGGTGCTGGCCGCCTCGACGAACTCTCCCCTGCTCTTCGGCAAGCGCCTGTGGCGCGAGACGCGCATCGCGCTCTTTCAGCAGTCGGTGGACACGCGCAGCAAGTCAACGCATGTGCGTGATCAGATGTCGCGCGTGAGCTTCGGCGACGACTGGGTGAATGAGTCGGTGCTCGAGATTTTCCGCGAGGACATTGCGCGGTTCCGGGCGTTCATGACGACGGAGCTTGACACGGATCCGCTGGGCATGGTTGAGCAGGGGAAGCCGCCGCAGCTGAGCGCGCTGCGTCTGCACAACGGCACGATCTATCGGTGGAATCGCGCGTGCTACGGTGTGGCGGACGACGTGGCGCATCTGCGCATTGAGAATCGCGTGCTTCCCTCCGGTCCGACGGTGATCGATGAGGTCGCGAATGCGGCGATGTGGTTCGGCGCGGTCGCGGGCCTCGCGCAGGAAGGCAAGGACGTTCGCGAGCTGATCAGCTTCGACGATGTGAAGACGAACTTCTTCGCGGCGGCGCGACTCGGGCTTGGCGCGCAGTTCGACTGGTTCAAGGGGAAGACGTACCCGGCGGAGGTGTTCATCGGCGAGGTGCTGGCGCCTCTGGCGCGGGAGGGGCTGAAGAACTCAGGCGTCGATGCCGACGATGCGGATCGGTACATCTCGGTCGTCGAGAATCGCGTGCGCTCGGGTCAGACGGGCGCGCGATGGGCGCTGCGCTCGCTTGCGGGGATGACGAAGAGCGCGAGCCGTGCGGAGCAACTGAGCGCCCTGACGGCGGCGACGGTGGCGCGCCAGATCGAGGGGAAACCGGTGCACGAGTGGCCGCTGGCGGATGTGATCGAGGCGGGGAGCTGGCGCGAAAACTACATGCGCGTCGAGCAGTACATGACGACTGATCTCTTCACGGTGAACCAGGATGAGCTCATCGATCTGGTGGCGGCCGTGATGGACTGGCGGCACATCCGCCACGTCCCGGTCGAGGATGACGACAACAGGCTCGTCGGCATCGTGTCGCACCGCTCGCTTCTTCGCTTGCTGGCCAAGGGTGAGTTCAATGCGCCGAACGATCCGATTCCCGTGAGCAGCGTAATGCAGCCGAATCCGCTGACCGTTCCACCGGAGGCTTCGACCTTGGAGGCGATCAGCCTGATGCGGCGCAAGCGCGTCGGATGCCTGCCTGTGGTGAAGGAAGGGCGACTCGTGGGGATCGTGACCGAGCGCGACTTCGTCGAGATCGCGGGGCAACTGCTGGAGCGTCAGCTCGCGCCGCCGCAACGACCTGAGGAGTGAGGTTCGGCGCCAGCCCCGGCGCATCGGAGCACCTGATGGCGAATGACGGAATGACGCCTGCGCGTTGGCGGAATACGAGCGCGTACCTGCAGGAGGTTTTCGGCAGCGAGGATGAGCATCTCGCGGGGCTCATGGAGCGCGCGATCGCCGAGGGGCTGCCGGACATCGCGGTGTCATCGGATGTCGGGCGCTTCCTGCAGGTGCTGACGATGATGGCGGGCGACGGCACGGGCGCGCGGGTGGCGATCGAGGTCGGGACGCTCGCCGGGTATTCGGGCATCTGGATCGCGCGCGGTCTTCGCCAGGGAGGCGTGCTGCACACGATCGAGTACGAGCCGAAGCATGCCGCGTTCGCGCAGCGCGCGTTCGAAGACGCGGGCGTCGCTGATCGGGTTCGCATGCATGTGGGCGCGGGGCTGGATGTGCTGCCGCGTCTGGTCGGTGAATTGGGACCGGCGAGCGTCGATGTCGTCCTGCTGGACGCCGTGAAGCCGGAGTACGGGGGATACCTGGAGATCGTTCGGCCGGCGATGCGATCAGGGTCGCTATTGATCGCCGACAACGCGTTGGGCGCGAACTGGTGGATCGACGATCCGGCGGGGAGCGATCCGGCGCGCGACGCGATGGACGCGTTCAATCGGATGGTCGCCGCGGATCCGGCGTTCGACGCCGCGTGCGTGCCGATCCGCGAGGGCGTGATGATCGCTCGGAAGCGCTGAGATCAGCGCGGCGCGTCGACGTCGCGCACGGATTCCGGGGCGACATTCGTGTAGCCCGGCGGCGTCGCGATGCGGAAGTCGTCATCGGTGAATCCGAAGTCGAGATCGAGATCGCCAATGCGCAGGAGGAAGCTCTCGCGCACGGGCTCGACGCCCTCCGGTGGAATGCGCCGCTGCTCCAACTGGCGCGGAATTTTGTCGCGGGCGCCTATGAGCCATGTCGCTTCGACGCGCTCGCCGAACTCCTCGTAGCGCGCCACGAGCACATCGCAGACGACGTCGCCGACGATCGCGCGGCCGCGACGAATGAGATCGGTGTTGGGGTCGAGCGTCATGCGGAGATCCGAGCCCACGAGTTCGATGGGCAGGAGGCCGAAGGCGCCGCCGAACTCGCGCATCTGCGTGGGCTCTTCGAGCTTGGCTCGGAAGAGTTGTCGCGTTTCGGCCTTGAGCCAGTAGCCGACGACGCCATCAAAGGCGACGTCGATGATGAGATGCTGGTTCTTGAACCCCCAGCTCTGGCCGGTGCAGCGGAACCGGAATCCAAACTCGGACTGCGGCATCTTGTCGAACTTCATCTCGCCTTCAGCGAGGAGCGTGCGCGTTTCGCGATTGGATCCTTCCTGGAACTCGATGCGCTGACGGGAAGCGAGGTAGCGCATCGACTGGATGAAGGAGACTGCCTCGATTGACTGCCGCGCGACAATGGAGGCGTCGAACTCGATCGGCAGCGCCCAGTCGGGATGACGTTCGGCGAGCGCGCTGGGCTCGGCTTCGGGCTGTTCGGGTTCGTTCGCTTCAGCAGGCGTCGAAGCAGGGGTTGGTTCGACGGTGTCGCCGGTGATTGACTCGGAGGCGGCGACGACGTCATCGGTCGAGGCCTCAGGGATCGCGGATGCCTCGGGCTGAGCGGCCTGCGGCTGCTCGGTCTTCTGCTCGCATGCGCCGACGACGAGTGCCAGGAGGATGAAGGGCGCCAGCTTGGTGCAACGTGCTCTGTGCATGGGAGAGGGTCCTCGCGACGATCCGGGAATGCCTGCCCGCTCAGCCTGCTCGTGCGGCGGGCGGAACATGGTAGTGCAACATCGGACGTGCGTTGCAGGATCTGAAGCGCGGGGCGGTCCGGCGGGGCTCTATTCGACTGCCGCGCCGGCCGGGAGGGGATCGGGCCGGGTGGTCGCCGTCTGGGCGCGGAGTTCGCCTCGGGTGCGCTTGCCGTTGAGGAGCGTGCCGATGGGCGTGTAGCGGATGAAGAGGTGATAGCTGCCGAGGAGGAGCGCGGAACTGACGACGAAGACGATGAGGAACTTGGGAATGGCGCCGAGTTCGACATCGAGCAGCGCGAAGTTGATGAGCAGCACAAGCGGCAGGTGCGCGATGTAGAGCCAGTAGGCGGAGTCTGAGATGTAGCGCATCGTCCGGCTTGGTCGATCGAGGAGTCGGAGGAACATGCCGGTGAATCCGACGACGAGGCAGGCCGTGGTGACAGCGTTGACTGCGCGTCCGGCCAGGAGCACACCGTCGCCGCCCGTCTCGACTGAACGCACCAGAAGCATCATTCGGGGGCCAAAGAAAATCGCCGCGATTGTGAGGTGCACCCACCAGGACTTCGAGAGTGTGTCGAGGAGCGATCGCTTTCGATAGAGGATCCAGCCGGCGCCGAAGAAGACGGAGTAGTAGAGAATGACGCGGAAGGGCACGGGGTAGACACTGGCGGTCGTATCGACGCCAATGTCGCCACCGATTCCCCCCTGCTGGAACAGGAGCGCGATGAAGGCGCCGCCGGCGAGGACGGGCGCGAGGAGATGGCGCTCGATCATCCATGCGAGCGTGTCGTTGGCCAGGTGCGCGAGTTTGCCGATGGGGGCGATGCGCGTCGCGAGCGCGGCGATGGCGAGCGCGCCGAAGTAGAGAATCATCAGGTGATAGAGGAACCAGAGGTGGTAGAGGACGACGCCGTCGGCCCAAGGGCCGAAGGGGGCGCCGAGCATGAGGAGCGCGACTGAGACCTGTTCCTCCTCGGGCGCGCGGATGTTGTATCCGAGCGCGAAGACGAACCAGCAGAGCGGGCCGACGGTGAAGAGCCCGATGAAGAGCGGCAGCGCAATGCGCTTCATGCGATGCAGGAGGACGGTGCGGGCGCCGTACTTGGCGTAGAGGAGGCAGGCGAAGACGCCGGCCATCATGAAGAAGGTCTCCATCCTGAAGAGATGGATGAGGTGGAATGAGAAGTCGAAGATGATGTTTCCGGAGGGGTCGTCGGCGGGCCAGACGGGCCAGACGTTGGCCATGTAGGCCATCTGGCCGTGGAGGACGATGCCGAGGAGCATGGCGACGGCGCGGAGCGCGTCCATGGAGTGGAGGCGTTCGTGGTGGGCGTGGGGTGTCATCGGGGACGGTCTCGCCGGAATGATCGGAGCTGATCGGGAATGCGACCGCGGGCGAGTAGTCTACAGGGATGGCCGCCACATCAAGGGATTTGTGGGCGCTTGTCGAGAGGGCTCGGATCTGGCGTCCGGCTGAGTTCGAGGGATCGAAGAAGGAGCCGCCGGCAGCGCCGGGTGTGTACGCGTGGTGGTTCGACGGGCCGGTCGGGTGCGCGCCGATCGATGGCGTCTTCGAGCGCGACGGCATGTCACTGCTCTACGTCGGGATCTGTCCGAGCAAGTCGTCGAAGTCCAAGCGCACGCTTCGGAAACGGATTCTTGGAGAGCACTTGGGCAAGTCGGCCGCGCGATCGACGCTTCGGCGGACGCTTGGTTGTCTGCTCATGGAGGCCGAGGGCTGGAAGTTCCAACCGGTGAAGAACTCGACGTCGAAGATCTGGCTCGGGGCGGATGAGGCGAAGTTGACGTCGTGGATGTTCGAGCACGCGCGTGTGAGTTGGCTAACGCATGAGTCGCCGTGGGATGTGGAGGAGATGGCCCTTGAGCGTCTGACGCTGCCGCTCAATGTCAAAGGCAATAAGGAACATCCGTACGCGGCGACGCTGAAGGCGCTCAGGAAGAAGGCGCGACAGGAAGCTCACGCCAGCGCCTAGCGCACGAAAACACCCCCCGCGAAATCGCGAGGGGCTTCATCAATGGGCCCGGCTGGATTCGAACCGGCGACCTCACCCTTATCAGGGGTGCGCTCTAACCAACTGAGCTACGAGCCCGCTTTTCTGACTGGCCGGGCAGGTTAGGCCCGGGGCCATCGTTCGTCAACGCATCCGGCGGTGTCAGCTTCCGAGGCCCAGATCGCGCGGGAAGAAGTCCAGATGCATTGCCTCCTTCGCCTTCCAGAGGGTCTCCTCGGCGAGGTCGTTCGCCCGCTTCGTGCCCTCGCGGATGATGTCGATGACGAGGTCGTCGCCGTCGGGGCCTTCGTATTCGGCGCGGCGCTGGCGCATGGGCTCGAGAAGTTCGTTGATGGCGTCGGCGACTTCGACCTTAACGTGGCCGTCGCCGAGGTTGTCGCCGGCTTCGTAGCGGCGCTTGAGTTCGGCGACGCGCTCTTCGTCGTGAATAAAGGCGTCCACATACTGGAAGAGCGGATTGCCTTCGATCACGCCGGGCTCATCGGGGGACTGTCGGCCGGTGTAGATCTTGCCCATCTTCTTCTTGACCTGCTTGGGCGTGTCGGAGAGGAAGATGGCGTTGTTGAGTGACTTGCTCATCTTCTGCTTGCCGTCGCAGCCGACGAGGCGCGCGACGCGTCCGACCTTGGCCTGTGGGATGGGGAATACGCCGCCGGCGGCTTCGTAGTCTTCGTCTTCGGTCTTGGGATCGACGCCGCAGAAGACCTGGTTGAACTTGCGCGCGATCTCGCGGCACATCTCGATGTGCGCGACCTGGTCCTCGCCGACGGGCACGTAGACGGGGCGGAAGGCGAGGATGTCGGCGCACTGGCCGACGGCGTACATGGGGAAGCCGAAGGAGTACTTGTCGCCCAGGCCCTTGGAGTCGATCTCCGTCTTGAGCGTGGGATTGCGCATGACGCGATTGAAGGGCACGAGCATCGCGAAGAACCACGTGAGCTCGGCGATGGCGGGGACTTCGGTCTGGAGAACGACGCAGGAACGGTTGGGATCGATGCCTGCGGCGAGCCAGTCGCGGACGATCTCGAGGGTGTCGGCGCGGATTTCGTCGGCGTCCTCGGATCGCGTGGTGAAGGCGTGCATATTGGCGAGGAGGAAGAAGCAGTCGTGGTCTTCCTGCAGCTCCAGGCGATTCTCGATGCTGCCGACCCAGTGACCCAGGTGGAGGCGGCCGGTGGGCGTGTCTCCGGTGAGGACGCGCGGACGGGTTGCGGTTGCTGAGTCACTCATAGGCGGCACAGGCTAGCGGGGTCCCCCCTGCTCGTCACATGGAGGCGAGCCCGGGGTCGCCCCAGGTGAGCGCCATGATGATGTTCCAGATGTTGAAGATGGCGTGGACACCGATGACGACGCCGAGCCTGCCAGTGCGCTCAAAGGCGATGCCGAGCGCAACGGAGAGGACGAAGAGCCCGATGAGCGCGTGGGGCTCTGCGGCGGTCATGTGCGCGCCGGCGAAGATGGCGCTGGTGAGAAGGATCGCCATCCAGGAGACGCCGAAGACGCGCACGAATGCGGTCTGGAGGAATCCTCGGTAGACGACTTCTTCGATGACGGGAGCGCCGATCGTGACGGTGACGATGGTCCCCCACCACCAGATGTCCTTGTCGGAATCGACGAGGAGGCGGAGCGTGTCATGGGCGACCTGCTCGGGGCTTTCGGAGTCGGTGAGGAGGCTGATGGCGCGTGCCGCGAGGTGGGAGATGAACTGCGTGAGCCAGACGATCGGGTAGATGAGGAGGAAGGCGCCGAGCGCCCGGAGGAGGTCCTTGTGATTCATCACGAAGCCGGCGCGGGCGAGGGCGCCCTTCATGAAGATGGCCATGGCGATGAGGATCGCGATGGCGACGACGTCGCCGATGAGGTGGAAGGTGATCAGGCGGAGGGGATCGGCGCCGGCGTTCTGCGTCTCGACGAATGACTGGACGACGGCGCCGACGAGGCCTGGCGTGAGATAGATGACGAGTCCGGCGGCGAGCCAGCCGGGCCACTCGAGAGAGGAGACGTCGCGGCGCGGGGTGGGATCGAGCTTCCGGGCGAGGACGCCGCGTCGCCAGAGGGTCATGAGGCAGGTGACGGCGGCGAGGACGAGGAAGAGGGGCAGGACGAAGTCGACGGGGTCGAAAGGCTGGTTTGCGACGCCGGAGGGCTCGCCAGCGGCGGGCGTTGCTGCTAGAACGTCCGACCGCGCCGGGATTGTCGCAGCGCCGGCGTGCAGCGCAGCCGATATCGGTTCGAGACCCCGCATGAACACTCCCGCTGACCATACCGGCGACGGCGGCCAACCGATGGCCACACTCGACGAGATCATCGCGCACAAGCGCGAGGAAGTCGAGTCGCGGCGCGCGGAGACCTCGATCGACGAGTTCAAGGAGCGGATCGAGGAATTGGGGCGGCCCCGGAACTTCTTCAGCGCCGTCACGCGCCATGAGCATGGGCATCACACGAGCGTGATCGCGGAGATCAAGCGGCGGAGTCCTTCGGCGGGGTTGATCCGCCCGGAGTATGACGGCGCCTTCGATCCGGTCCCGATCGCGAAGCGCTACGAGGCGAATGGCGCCGCGGCGATCTCATGCCTGACGGATGAGCGGTACTTCGGCGGCAAGCTCGAGTACATCCACGCGATTCGCGATGAGGTGTCGCTGCCGGTGCTTCGCAAGGACTTCATCATTCACCCGTGGCAGGTGTGGGAGTCGCGGGCAGCTGGCGCCGACGCCGTGCTGCTCATCGCCGAGTGCCTGAATGAGAGTCTGCTGGTCGATCTGCTGATTCTTTCGCGCGAGCTGCAACTGACGGCGCTCGTCGAGGCGCACTCGATGGAGAGTCTGCTGAAGGTGCGCCCGCACGTGAGTTTTCCGGCGCGCAGTTACATGCTGCTGGGGATCAACAATCGCGATCTCTCGACGATGACGACGGACATCAATCACACGCTGCGTCTCGTCGACTTCGTGGACGACCCGCGGATTCTCGTGAGCGAATCGGGGATTCGCGAATACGAGGATCTCGAGCGTCTTCGCTCAAGCGACGTGCGCACGGTGCTGGTGGGTGAGTCGCTGATGCGCGAGGAAGATCCGGGCGCGGCGCTCGCGCGACTGCTCAATCACGAGCCGAAGTAGCGGTCACTCGAGGCCCGCGAATTCCGCAATGAGGCGCGCGTGGGAGTTCATGCCCAGGCGGAAGCAGTCGAGTTCGAACTTCTCGTTCGGCGAATGGACGCGGTCGTCCTCGAGGCCGAAGCCCATGAGCACCGTGTCGAGATCGAGAATCGACTTGAGCAGGCCGACGACCGGGATCGAGCCTCCGCTCTTAATAAGCGCGGGCTCGACGCCGCCGGCGAGCTTGAGCGCGCGCAGGGCGGACTGGACGTAGCGGGCATTGATGTCGGCGGTGGCGGGCGGGCCTCCGGAGTGGTCGTGGAATTCCCAGCGGCAACCCGGCGGCGTGTGCTCGTCGAGCCACCTGCGGAACGTCTCGACGATGACGGCCGGATCCTGATCGTCCACAAGGCGGAAGCTGACCTTGGCGCCGGCGTACGCGGGAATGACCGTCTTGGCGCCGGCGCCCTGGTAGCCGCCCCAGATGCCGTTGACATCGCAGGTCGGTCGCGCCCATTCGCGCTCGACAGCGGAGAATCCGTCCTCCCCGACGTTGGCTTCCGGACCGAGACCGATCTCAGCGAGCGATGCGAGGGAGTCAATTCCAAGGTTGTTCCAGGCGTCGCGCTGCGTCTGCGGCAGTTGACCGACACCGTCGTAGAAACCTGGGAGTGTGACGCGCCGATCCTCGTCCCAGAGGCGGCTCAGAACCCTTGTGAGTTCGCTGATCGGATTGGGGCAACGGCCTCCCCAGAGACCGGAGTGCAGATCCTGATCAGCTGCGTGCAGAATGACTTCGGTGTAGACGAGGCCGCGCACGCCGTAGGTGATGGCGGGTTTGCCGCGTCCGAGCATGCCGGTGTCTGAGATGAGGCAGAAGTCCGCCTGCCTGAGCGTGTCGGCGTTGTCGTGGAGGTACTGCGTCAGGTTGGCGCTGCCGGACTCTTCTTCGCCTTCGATGAGGATGGAGACCTTGAACGGGACTTCGCCGTGCGCTTCCTTCCATGCGCGGAGCGCTTCAAGGAACGTCGCGACCTGTCCCTTGTCATCGACGGCGCCGCGCGCGACGACGCGTTCACCAGGGCCGTCGGGAATTGCCGGGTGCAGCGCGGGCTCGAATGGCGGACTCTCCCAGAGTTCGATCGGATCAGGCGGCTGCACGTCGTAGTGGCCATAGAAGAGCACGTGCGGGCCGTCGTAGGAATCCGGACCGGGATGGTGTGCCCAGACGATTGGATGGCCGGGTTTTGCCGCGCTGCCAGTCTCGTGGAGCTCGGAATCGACACCGATCTCGCGGAGGCGATCGCGCGCCCATTCTGCGGCGCGGCGCGTCTCTGCGTTGAACTCGGGATCGGTTCCGATGCTCGGGATGCTCAGCCACTCGACCAGACGCCCGACGGCGTCCTGCTCACGCTCCTTGAGGTGAGCGACAACGGATTCAACTGACATTGGTGTCCCTTCGATCGACGGAGCCGCCTTCGGTTCCACGTGAAGGCGATCTCGCGGGGGGACAGCATAGGGGGCCTGAGCCCGAGGCACCAAGATGGTTGGCGATGGCGGTCGGGCTCTAGATGCGCCCGAGCACGAAGGCAATGAGCAGCGTCATCATCGCGGTGCTCATGCAGACGGTGGCCATGCAGAGAGCAAGGCCTCTTGTGAGGCGTTTCTGCGGCTGGCTCGGCGTTTCGGGCGTCGTTTGAAGGAGACGCGAGAGGCGATCGATCGTGATCGAACGGCGATCGTCGAACAGACCTTCCATCTCCGCATAGCTTCGCGCCGGTCGGGCGTAGAGGTCTGAGTGGCACGAGGGGCAGCTGTAGATCTGCGGCGACAGATCGGACTGGAGCTCTGTGCCGTCGTACCCACAGCAGGGACACACTTTTCGTGTGTACCTGTCCGGAACGACCTGACCCGGAAAGCTCATGCAATCAGAATATCACGTCCAAACGGAATGCAAGGCCGTTGTTGATGCGCCGCGCTCTCCCGATAATGGAAAAACGATGAGTGCACATGATCCCGGTTTATGGGCTGATCACCTGAGAAGTGTCGCAGGGCGCTCGGCTGGCGCTGATGATGAGACATGGCGTCCCTGCAGGGCGTTCGCCGCATGGCGCAGGAAGCTGACGTCCGAGAGCGACGTCGGAGACGTCACTGGGATCGACGAGCGTCTCTGGCTTGGCCTTGCGCAGGGGAAGGCGGCGCACACGCTCGAAGAAGTTCTGTCATCGAGTGAGGACGACAGCGTTGCACCGCTTGTGCGATTTGATGAGTCGGTGGCGCTGGAGGTCTGGACGGAGCGGGAACTCTCCGGTCTGCATGCGCTTGATCGGGTGTCGCGATCGCTTGGGTCTGATGCGGGGAGGCGTCGTGCGCTGGGTTGCGCCCGGTGGCACGTTGCGAACACGCAGCCGGATAATGCGACGAATCGGCCCTGGGCGACGCATGTGTTTCTCAGGCTGTGGCGGCTCGAAGATCTGCCGGAGGCGCGGCTCTATGCAGAGACACTGCTGCACAACTGCCAGGCGCTGCTGGGGGCGCCGGATCCACTGAGTGCTGAAATACTGCTGGACTCCGCTGAGGCTCTTCAGGAGGAGGCGTCGGGCGAGCGTTCACCCTGAGCGATCGTGCGTTCGCTCTCGCTCCATTTCTCGGATTCCGGGAGCTCGGCGGAGGCGGGCTTGTCCGGCTTGGAGGAGGCCTCGTCGATGTCGGTCTCGACACTCTTGACGCCCTTCTTGAACTCGACGATGCCCTGGCCGAGAGCTCGGCCGACTTCGGGAAGTCGCTTGCCGAAGAGGAGCAGACCGATGGCGCCGATGATGAGCCATTCCCAGCCACCTGGCATGCCGAGGGCGAGCGTGTGCATTGAGCGTCCTTCTGAAGACGCCGCGACCATATGCGGCGACGGGTGATTCAAGCGGGCCTGGGCCCGGGAGTCAAACCGGAGTCCATGGTAAGTCAATCGGCAGAACGCCGGTCGCAGGGACGAGAATGCCCCTGATCAGCGATTCGCAGCCTCGACGACGTTTCTCAGGAGCATGGCGACGGTCATGGGTCCGACGCCTCCGGGCACCGGCGAGATCCAAGCGGCGACTTCGCTGACGGCGTCGAAGTCCACGTCGCCAACAGTGCGGGCCTTGCCGGCGTCGTCGCGAACTCGATTCGTGCCGACATCCACAACCACGGCGCCGGGCTTGACCATGTCCTTCGTGATGAGCCCGGGCACGCCGGCGGCGGCGATCAGGACATCCGCCTCGCGTGCGAGTTCGGGGACTCCCTGCGTGAACTTGTTGCAGGAGATGACGGTCGCCTCTCGCTGCATGAGCAGGACGGCCAGCGGCTTGCCGACGATGTTCGAGGCGCCGACGACGACGCAGCGGGCGCCCCTCAGTTCGACGCCGGTCGATTCGATCATGGTCATCGCGGCGAGGGCCGTGCAAGGCACGAGCGAGGATCTGCCGTAGACGACGTTGCCGATGTTGGCGGGATTGACGCCCTCGACGTCCTTGGCCGGATCAATGAGTCGCTGCACGCTGTAGGGGTCGATGGACTCCGGAAGCGGCATGTGCACCATGATGGCGCTGGAGATGTCATCGTTGTTGAGGAGAAGGACGCGCCCGGCGACGTCGTCGAAGGAGGCGTCCTCCGGGAGCGTGTGCAGGTGGTAGTCGATGCCGACCTTTGCGCAGGCCTTGCCCTGGTTTTCCGCGTAGAGGCGAGCGGCGCTTCCCGACGCGCTCGCGAGAATCGCGTCGAGACGCACAACGACATCACGTGCGCGGAGGTCGGCGACGCGTTGTGCGACTTCGTTCCTGTACTTCTCGGCGAGCGCGGCGCCGTCGATGATGGTGGCGCCTCGTGAGGACGCGGTTGCGTTCATGTCCCCAGCATACCTCGGCGCTGGACCGGCGCCGGGCGGTTAACATTCCCAACTCATGGCCGCGAAGTCGTCAGACGCGAAGAGGATTGAGGAGCTTCGGACGCTGCTGCATCGCGCGAATCGCGCGTACTTCGCAGAGGCGACGCCGATCATGTCTGACCCTCAGTTCGACCGGCTCCTGAAGGAGCTGGAGGCGCTCGAGGCGGCGCACCCCGAACTGGCGGATGAGAACAGCCCGACGAAGCGCGTGGGCGGCGATCCGATCGATGGGTTTCAGACGCGCGCGCATCGCGTGCCGATGCTGAGCATTGACAACACGTACAGCGAGGAGGAGATCCGGGCCTGGGTCGATCGGACGCTTACTCGCCTCGCGAAGGGCGCGGAGAAGGGCGAACTCCTCGGTGACTCGGGGGCCCGATTCGCAGCGGATCCGAAGATCGACGGCGTGGCGATTTCGCTTCGCTATGAATCCGGCCAGCTTGTGCAGGCTCTGACGCGCGGCGACGGCGCCCAGGGCGACGACGTGACGCGGAACGTGCGGACCATCGCGAGCCTGCCACTGGTGCTGAATGAGAGCGCGTGGAAGGCGCCCGCCGTCCTGGAGATACGTGGCGAGGTCTTCATTCCGCATGAGGAGTTTGCGCGGATCAACGATGAGCGTGAGGCCGCCGGCGATGAGCCTTTCATGAATCCGCGCAATGCGTGCGCGGGGACTCTGAAACTGCTGGATTCACGCGTCGTCGCGTCACGCGGGCTGGCGTTCCTGGCGCACGGACATGGCGAGATCAGCGCGGGCAGCGGCATTGAGTCCTATGCGGGACTCGTCGAGGCGCTTCTTGAGTTCGGCGTACCGATCAATGAGGGATGGAGACTGTGTGACAATGCGGACGAAGTCGTGCAGACTATTGATGATTTCGACGCAATCCGTCGCGATGTCGCGCAACCGATCGACGGGATGGTGATTCGCGTTGATTCGTTCGCGCAGCAGGCGGCGCTGGGATCGACGGCGAAGTCGCCGCGGTGGTGTGTGGCGTT
Organism: Phycisphaerales bacterium; assembly: GCA_028279375.1. GTDB lineage: Bacteria > Planctomycetota > Phycisphaerae > Phycisphaerales > UBA1924 > JANQNW01. The sequence continues at coordinate 150,754 of JANQNW010000023.1, read as the reverse complement.
CAAGTACGCGGCGGAGCGCAAGACGACAACGCTTGAAAGCGTGCAGTTCCAGGTCGGAAAGACGGGGAAGATCACGCCGCGCGCGACGATGTCGCCAGTGTTGCTTGCAGGCACGACGGTGCGTCACGCGACGCTGCACAACTTCGGTGAAATTCGGCGGAAGGACATTCGCATCGGCGACGAGGTGGTCGTCGAGAAGGCGGGCGAGATCATCCCGCAGGTGATCGAGCCGGTGCTGAAGTCGCGCAAGAAGGGCGCGCGGCGGATCAAGGCGCCGGAGTCGTGTCCTGTGTGCGACGGACCGGTGGAGCTCGAGCCGCCGGAGCTCGAGGCATCGGATGATCGCACGTCGGAACTCGAGACCGCGCGCCGGTGTGTGAATCCGGAGTGTCCGGCGCAGATTCGTGAGAAGCTCATCTGGTTCGCAGGGCGCGGACAGATGGATATCGACGGCCTCGGCGCGATGACCGTCGATCAACTCCTGGCGACTGATGGCGTTCCGCTGGCGCACTTCGCCGACATCTTCCGGCTGCATAGGCATCGGGATGCGCTCCTCGAGCTGGAGCGCATGGGCGAGAAAAAGGTGGACAATCTTCTCGAAGGCATCGAGAAGGCGAAGTCGCGCGGGATGGCTCGTCTGCTGGGATCGCTGGGTGTGCGGCACGTAGGCTCATCCACAGCGCGTGCGCTTGCGCGCTTGTTTCCCGACGTCGATGCGCTGATCGCCGCAGACGAGGCGGAGCTTCGTCCGAAGACGCTCGGGAAAGAGGACGCGGCGCGCTACGGGCTGCCGGAGGACCCGAAGGACCGCCCATCCACAAATCTCGGGCTGGACACGGCGCCGGTCGTGCATCGATATTTGACGAGCAAGGCTGGAGATGACCTCTTCAAGGCGCTTCGAAAAGCCGGTGTGAGTCTCGAGTCGCTCGAATACGTGGACGGCGACGCCGATGGCGGAGATTCGCCGGTGTCGGGAAAGACGATCGTGATCACGGGCACGCTGGAGAACTTCAAGCGGACGGAGCTTTCGGAGCTTCTGGAACAGCGCGGCGCGAAAGTCTCGGGTTCAGTGTCGAAGAGCACGTCAATGCTGATCGCGGGCGAAAAGGCGGGCAGCAAGCTCGCGAAGGCGGAGAGCCTGGGCGTCGAGATCTGGGATGAGAGGCGGCTTCTGAAGGAACTACCGGACCTGATGGACTCCTGATCCGGGGTCCGATTCTGGCCGATAAGCGAGGCGGCGATGCAGAACGTCGAGTTCAAATGCGAATTGCGCGACCCGGAGCTGGCGACGGCTGTCTGCCGCAACCTGGGCGCTGTTCATATCGCGACGCTCGAGCAGACGGACACCTACTACCGCATTCCGGATGGTCGTCTGAAGAAGCGTGAGTGCCGAGGCGAGCCGACTGAGTGGATCTTCTACAACCGCGACGACATCGCGCGGGCGAAGATCAGTCACTTCCGCATCTACAGTGAGGCTGAGGCGAAGGCGCGTTTCGGCGAGCGACCGCTCCCGGTCTGGGTCGAGGTCGTCAAGCGTCGCGAGCTGTGGATGTACAAGATGGTGCGCATCCATCTTGACGAGGTCGTCGGGCTGGGTCACTTCTTCGAACTCGAGGCAATGGTGACGCGCCGGCAGAACGTGGCGCGCTGCCATGAGATCGTGCAGGAGCTTCGACAGAAGTTCGCGCCCACCTTCGGCGAGTTGATCGCTGTCAGCTACAGCGACCTGCTCGCGCAAGACGCCGCCTGATTACGGCGCCACGGCGACGGCGACGGGATTCTCTCCGGAGCCGATCGTCCTTCCCGTGAACTCGAGCATATTGCCATTTCTGCGATCCACGCGCCAGATCTGAATCTGATCGCGCTCGCCGTCGGTGATGAGCAGGTGCGCGGACTTCGCGTCGAAGGCGACATCGGTCGGCAGCGAGCAGATGCGCTGCTCATCGATCGTGGCGATCTCACCGGTGGTCGAATTTACACTCATGAGCGTGAGTTTCCCGCCTGTGCGACGCTCGTCGTTGGCGAGCGCGAGATCGTCATGATTCGCGGTGACCGCGGCGAGGAACCGCCCGTCGCGACTGAGCGCGACGGCGTCTGGCGCCGCGCTGATGAATGAGCGCTGGATGAGTTCGGCGCCGTCCCACGGATCTTCCGTGCGCGGCACACGAATGCTGAGCAGGCTCACGCTGGCGCTGTGCACGATGACGCCGGGCATGTCCTTCCAGACGTCATCCACGACGAGCAACTGATCGCCAGACTGGGAGTACGTGACATTGACGGGGCGATGGGCAATCGCCACAGGTGAGCCGATGGGACGGATCGTTCTGCTCCCGGCGCCGTCGCGCATGAGGCTGAAGCGCGCGATAAGTCCGTCGCGCTCAAACGCAATGGCGAACTCCTCGCCATTCGGTCGCCAGTCGATATCGACCGGATCGGGTCCGGGACCGACGAACTCAGCGAGGTCGTAGGAGTAGATGCGCGGACGCTCATCAACGATCTCAATGAATGTGAGCATCGCGCTGTGACGGTCGAGGCATGCGAGGAGCGGCGCCGTTGGATGGAAGTCGATGGCGATGGGCGTGCTGACGCCTTCGTCATCGGAGATCATCGCGAGGATGCGCGGCTTGCGCTCGTCCATCGCATAGATCGAGGCGGCGCCGCTGGCGGAGGAGGCGCAGGCGAGATAGCGGCCGTCGTCACTGACTTCAACGGACGCGAAGCCGCCCGGCCCGGCGGGATAGGCGCTGATCTGGTCGTATTCGATCGTGGCGCCGGGATCGGACTCACTGGGCATCGGCAGGTGCAGCACGGTGATGGAGGCGACATCGCCTTCCGCGGGTCCGCGGTCGAGCGTGACAATGTGACTTCCCTGCACTCCCCTGCTGCTCTGCGCGCATCCTGTGACGCCGGCGGCGAGCGAGAGGGCTGCGATGCCCAGGATGGCGCGTGCTGGATGACTCTTCATGATCAGTCTCCTTCTCACTGCTCCGGATCACCGGGGAAGTCTGGCACGACCCTGTCGAGATCGAGCGTGCTCTGCGTCAGGCTCGTCCGGCCGCGACCGGGCCGACGTGAGCGCAGTATCGCGATCAGGCGGCTCATGTCGAGCGGGACGGGCGCGTCGAAGGTGAGGCGTTCGCCGTGGATGGGGTGGTCGAATGTCAGCTGCGCCGCGTGCAGCGCCTGCCGGGCCATGAGATCCTCGTGTGCGCGGTCAGGCGGGCCATCGTCGATGAGGTCGACCCGGCTGAGGATGGGGCCGTCGTACATATCGTCACCGACGAGGGGGAATCCCCTGTGGCTCATATGGACGCGAATCTGATGCGTGCGACCCGTGCGGAGTTCGATCTCGATGAGTGAAAAGCCCTCGAAGTACTCGCGAGCGCGATAGATCGTGACAGCGGACTTCCCATAGTCGTCGTAGCGAACGACGTACTTCTCACGGAGTCCCTTCACATTGGACTTGTGAGGTCCGATCGGGAGATCGATGACGTCCGACTCAGGATCGATCTCACCTTTGAGGATGGCCATGTAGCGCTTGTCAACGGTGCGCTTCTCGAACTGTCGCGCGATCTTCCAATGGGCTTCTTCGGTCTTGGCGAAGACGATGACGCCGCTGGTTCGACGATCGAGCCGGTGGACGACGCCCGGGCGCGCATCGTCGCCTCCGACGGGTGAGAGGGCGCCGCCTTGGGCGGAGTTGTGGGCGAAGTGCCACGCGAGCGCGTTGATGAGCGTGCCGGAGAGATTGCTGCGCGCCGGATGGACGATGATGTCGGGCGTCTTGTTCAAGACGATGAGGTGATCATCCTCGAAGAGGATCTCGATCGGGATCTCTTCGGGAGTGATGTCCTTCGACGGCGGGAGCGGCGCGACGACCTCGACGAGGTCGCCCTGGCGCAGCGTGGTGGACGCCTTGGGGACGCGGCCGTTGACGAGGACCGCCTCCGATTCGATCAGGCGCTTCGCCTGTGCGCGGCTGATGTAGGTGATGCGGTCGGTGAGATAGAGGTCGAGGCGTTTCCTGAGATCGCGCGTGAGGCGGAAAGAGACGCGCCGGAGCTGCTCATCGTCGTCAGCGGTTTCGGCGAGCGCACGGACGGCGTCGGCGTCGATCTTGCCGCCTTCTGTGAGGAGCGGATGTTGTTCAGACTCACTGGAGCCGGCGCTTCGCTCGTCCGGCGGGAAGGTCACTGACCGCCTTCGTCTTCCGTCTCGTCATCGGTGAGAACGGGTCCGAAGCCGCCGTCATCATCAACGGCCTCCGGCTGCGTCTCATCGTCGGTGAAGATGGGCCCGAAGCCCTCGCCCTCGGTGGGCTGCGTTTCGGGCGCCGGATCGGCGAGGCCGTCCGTCGGAATGGCGCGCCAGGCGGCGGCGATGTCATCGGTCTTGAGCAGTTCGGGCATTGCGAGGAGCTCTTCGATCTGCTCGATGCGCTCCGCATTCCAGTCGGCGTAGCGGGTGAAACCGTGCTCGCGCGCAAATGCTTCGAGCTCGGTGATGAGCGTACGCGCCTTCTCGAGGTCTCTTGCGGTGATGGCGCAGGCAGCAAGACCGGCGCGAGCCTGCATCTCCTGCAGTTCAGCATTCTTCTTGCCGCGCACGCTGTCGAGTTCGGCGCGATAGAGGCGTTCGGCGGTTGCGAGTTCCTGCGTGCGCTGCTCGTCTGAGAGCAGGTCGTCCTCGTTCGTGTAATCGCCTTCAATTCGCACGCCGCGTCGTGCGGCCTGCAGGTGCATGTCGGCGGCGCGGAGGGTCGCGATGGAGGCGACCGCGCCCTTGCCGCGCATCGCTTCAGCGGTGCGCACCAGATTCTCTGGATTGCGCGCCTCAAGGGCCGCTTCCAGGCTGACGAAGGCCTGGTCATTGGCGGCCGCGACGCGTCGTTCATTCCACGTATAGAGCGCCCAAGCGCCGGCGGCGAGCAGCACGACCCAGAGCGCCTTCGTGCCCCACTTCTGGAGCCAGTCGATGAACTCGGTGTTCAGGCGTGACTCCTGGAGTCCGGCGCCTTCGGTGATCTTTGTTTGACGGTCGTCCATGTGCTGCGCTCTGCGAGTAGGGAATGGTCGGGCCCCCGGGCCCGGCGAGCCCCAGAGCGTATGGCAGGGCCCGAGAGGCCGCAACGTCCGCAGGCGGACAGGACGGTCATCGGGCCGGTGGCGGCGAGATCGAGTCGCTGAATCGCCAGGGCCCCTGCCACGAGAGAGCCGCGTCGCTGACGAGGAGGGAGCGAATCCGCCGGGCGAGCGGCGTCAGGTCGTCCGGGCTGTGCTCGCAGAGGGCGATCTCGAACTCCGCCTCTGGGACGGCGCCGAGATCCCGTCGCAGGCCCAGGCGGAGAACCGGAGCGTCGATCTCCTCGATCAGTACAGCCGGATGATCGAATGAGGTTGATTGGTCGGCGCAGAGAATGATGAGATCCGCTCGCGGCAGCAGGTCGCGCGTGAGCGCCAGCGCCTCTTCTTCGACGGGATCTCTGTTGTCTCCCGCCGTGCGCAGCCCCGGCGTGTCGAGCCAGCGGACGGAGAGGCCGTCCAGATCGAGCGTGACACCGACGTGATCGCGCGTGACGCCGGGTTGATCGTCGACGAGCGCGACGCTTCGCCGGGCCAGCGCGTTTACGAGCGTGCTCTTGCCGATATTCGTGGCCCCGAGCGCGATCACAAGCGGAGGATCAACAAGGCGGTTGAGTTCTCTGGAGACCGCATCGACCTGATCCGGCGTCGGTTGAGCGCCATCCCAATCGCGCCATCGGGACGGTTGCCGCATGAGCTGGTCGATCGCGCGCGGCGATCGGGCACGAGCAAGAGCGCTGAGCATCAACTGCTCGACCATGTCATCTGAGGCGGCTGTCGGGAAGTTCTCGGATGAAGTCCGTTGGACGCCTGATGACTCGAGCGCCTCGAGGATGCGGCGCGTGATGTGCGCTCCGCCATGGGGCATGAGATGAAGTTCGTCGTTGCGCCAGCGCGCGACGACGCCCTTGTCAACGCCGCAGATCATCTCGTGCCGAAAGGCGCCGACGCCGGGAATCTGAAAGTCGAGATCCGGCGCGGCGCTCTCGAGATCGCCAGTAAGTTCGATGATCGCGATGGCGCCGGGCGCGTTTGGAGTTCGGAGCGCGCAGGAGAGCGCGGCGTTCATCCGGCGCCCTCGGCGTCCGAGAGACGGAGCGGCGCCTCGGTCTCCTCGCCGACAGCCTTGCGCCATGAGAGGGCGATGCCCTTGAGAATCAGGTCATCGACGATCGTCTCGACGAACTCGTCAGTGTCGAAGAGCACGTGTGCGTCCCCGCCGGTGGCGAGGATGCGTGGGTACGCGCCGTAGCGTTCCGCATAGCCCTCGATGATGTGTCGGACGGCGCCGCGAAGGCCGTGGAATACGCCATTGAGCATGCACTCTTCGGTGTTCTTGCCAAATGGCTCGACGCCGACGGGTTCTCGAAGTTCGATATCGGGAAGCAGCGCGGCGCGTGCGCTGAGAGCGTCGAGCATGAGACGCGGACCGGGGAGGATCGCGCCGCCCTGGAAAACGCCTTCGCCATCGACGAAGTCGACGGTCACGGCAGTGCCCGCATCGATGACGGCGCACGCCTGCGTGACGCGATCGAATCCGGCGAGCGCGGCGAGCAGGCGATCCAGTCCGACGCCGGACTTCTCGTGGACGGCCTGCTCGATCGGCACTGGGACATCGTCGCCGACGAGCAGGAGATCCAGATCGAGTCCGGGCCGAATGGTCGCGACGAGTGATTCGGAGAACTCAGGATTGACCGTCGCCAGCAACGCGCGCGATTCGTCGGCGCCGGCGAGCTCCTTGGCAGCCTCGAGGATCTCGCGCGCGATCGCGCCCGGATCGTCATTGGAAAGGGCGCGGACGCCGGAGTCTTCGTCGCCCTCGTAGAGCCCGAAGCTGGTGCGCGAGTTGCCCACGCTTATGGCGAGAATCTTGCTGGAGGAGTCGCTCATAGGGAGATCAGTCTAGGGCGGGCTGAGCGAGATCGCGCCGGATCGCTTCTTTGAGCGCCTCATGGAGACGAGTCGTCGCCGGCCCGGGGCGGCCATCTCCGACGGGCGCGCCGTCGAGGCGCGTGACGGCGGTGATCATCGTCACGGTGCCGCAGAGCGCGATCTCGTCCGCCGATCGGAGTTCGTCGGCGCTGAAGTCGCGGACCTCGATCTCTGGCATGGCGTCGAGAAGCAAGGTGCGGGTGACGCCTTCGAGGATGTCGCCTTCAGCGAGATCGGGTGTTGCGACGCGACCATTGCGCACGATGAGGACATTGGCGCTCGTGCCCTCGGTGACACGGCCGTCGCGTTCGAGAATGGCGTCTTCGGCGTCCTGCTCCCCTGCTTCGACCGCGGCCAGCACGCCGCCGGCGAGGGAGATGCACTTGATGCGACCGCGCGTCCATCGCGTGTCTGGCAGGAGCGAGACGGCGCGCGTGGGCGGCTCGCGGAGCGACTCGATGGACGGAAGCGGCGTCGTAAACCCCATGATCGTCGGCTTGTAGCCACCGGGTGTGCGATGGCGGACGACGTCGCCTGGTCCCGGCGTTCCGCGCGTGACCTGCCAGTAGACGAAGGCATGTTCGAGCTTGTTTGCTCCGAGGAGCGCCGTCGTCAAGGATCTCAGCTCATCGGGGTCGAAGCCGTCGATGCGCATTGCAGCGAGTCCTGCTCGCATGCGATCGATGTGGGCGTCCATCGCGATGATCCGGCCGCCCTCAGCGCGAAGTCCCTCATAGACGCCATCGCCGAACAGGAATCCGCGATCGAAGACAGAGACTCTGGCGTCCGCGCGATCGACGAGTTCGCCGTTGAGGCAGACGATCACTTTTCTGGGTCCTCTTCAGCGCTGTGGCTCGCGAGGTCGTCAAGGGTGAGATCGCCCATCGCTTTGTGCTGCGCGTCGTGGATCTTCGTCAGCAGCGCGTCTGTGTTCTCGCCGCGTGCGCCGGAGGTGATCGCGAGCCCCGCCTGGAGGGCCGCGTCGAGGCTGATGGCGCTCGCCGGCCGCGCCAACGTGATCGCATCGCCATCAGAGTCCGCGGCTGCGCGCGCGAGGCCTGCGTCGATCAGCGCCTTGCAGAATCGCTGGATGACGCCGGGCGAGGCGTCGGTGCGCTCGAGCAGATCAGCCTCGCGCGTGAGGCTGCCCTTCTCAAAGTCCGTGGCGATGTGCTTGAGAATGACGACGGCCAGCGCGGGTTCGGCGACTGCGCCTTCGCGCTGGCGGCGCATCGGACCGGCTCCATCGAGGCCGGGGAACATCTGCGCGACATAGCTCAGCTCGAGCCCAAAGAGGATGATCAGCCAGGTGAGGTAGATCCAGAGCAGGAAGACGGGGAGGAGACCGAGACTGCCATAGAAGGCGGTGTATCCGGTGGCGAGCGTGAGGTACTTGGCGAATCCCCACTTCGCGGCCTCCCAGAGGATTGCGGCGACGAAGGCCCCGATGAGCGCTGGTCGCTTTGCGACGCGCGCATTGGGGCCAAGCGTGTAGACCATCGTCAGCAGGAGCCAACTGAGGACGAACGTCGCGATCGCGCGCACGCCTCCGAACCCGAATGCGGCGCCGGCAGTCGTGAGACGCTGGCTGGCGTAGAAGCTCGCGAGCAGCAGCAACGGGCCAAGGGTGAGCAAAGCCCAGTACTTGGTGAGGCGCGCGATGGTCGGGCGACCGCGTTCTGCGACATACACGATGTTGAAAGCGCGCTCGATCTCAAAGAGGAGACTAAATGCCGCGTAGATCAGAATGATGACGCCGACAGCGCCGATCGCTGCGAAGTTCAGGGACTGCACACGCACGACGAGATCGGATATCCAGTCGGCGACGGTCGTGGCCTGCGACTCCGGCTCTGACTCGCCTTCGAGGTGGGCAGCGGGCGTCTCCTCGCCGGAGACAGGATCGATGCCTGCAGACGTCCCGTCGTCGGGGTTGTCCACGGAGAGCTTGAGCTCGCTCAATCCGGCGAAGTCGAGCATGCGATGGAGGGGCTCTTCGTAACTCTCCGGGCCGTAGAACGAGCCGAGCATGACGAGCGAGACCACCAGCACCGGAATAAGGCTGAAAATCGTTCGATAGGCGAGCGCGGCGGCCATCTGCGGCGCCCTGTCGTCGATGAGTTGCTGCACGCCGAAGTTCGAGAATCGAATCGCGCGCGCGACCGATCGCCGGAAGGCGTCGCCATCAGCGCGTGGATCATCGACGCGGGCGGCGATGTCCTCGACGAAGTTGCGAATGAAGGTCCTCACCGGGCGCCCCCCTGCTTCGCGCCTCCGGAGGCTCCCTTGCGCACAGCGTTGCGCAGGGCCGCGAGTTCTCCGGATGAGAGTTCGCGCCACTGCCCAAGTTGAAGACCCTTGAGCTTGATGGGCCCCATGCCAACGCGCTGGAGCTTCCGAACCGGGTGGCCGACATTGGCGAGCATGCGCCGAACCTGACGATTGCGGCCTTCCGCGAGCGTGAGTTCGAGGATCGTGCGATCGCGATCGCGCCGGACGACTTTGAGTCCGACGTGCGCCGCACGACGAGCGCCGACGGTTCGGCCCTCGCGGCGCTCGGCAAGAAAGATGCCGCGCTCGAGCGAGGCGATGTCCTCGTCAGCGAGGAGTCCCTTGATGACGGCGCGATAGGACTTGTGGACGCCGTATCGCGGATGCGTGAGCTGATTGGCGAGCTCCCCGTCGTTGGTCATCAGGATGAGACCGGTGGTGTCGTAATCGAGACGGCCGACCGGATAGAGTCGCTCCGCCGCGGGATGGTTGACGAGATCGGTGAGGGTCTTGCGTCCGGCGGGATCGCTCAGCGTGGAGACGACGTTGCGCGGCTTGTTGAGCATGACGTAAATGTGGCGCGTCGCGCGAGGCAGGATGCGCCCGGCGACCTCGATCTCATCCTGTTCGGGATCGACCCAGACGGGGAGATCCGCGATCCGGGCGCCGTTGACGCGCACGCGCCCCTGTTCGATGAGCTCCTCGCATCGCCTGCGGGAGCCGACACCGGCCTCGGCCATCGCCTTCTGGAGGCGCACGCCGCGCGAGGCGTCCTTGAGATCGGGCTCGGATTGTGCCTTGTCGGCGGGCCGCATGGGGTCGTGCATCGTATTGATCGGCGCGAGGCGTGCCTGCCCGGTCGGTCTGCGCCTGCGACTTCGCGAGATGTAGAGCGAGTTCCGTCTGCGAGCCGATTCGTAAAGGCAGATTCTGCGCGGCGGAGCCGCGTTCTCTATCGATGGAGATCGATGATGCCGGATACGGAGCAGCCGACGACCACACCCGACGACGTCTTTCTTTCGCCCCGGGTGCTGGACCAGGGCGCGTTCAACGACCTCGCGGGCCAGTTGCGGAGCGTGATGACGGAGGCGGCTCAGGCCGTGGAGGACGCGCGGGCGTCCGGCGAGCAGAGCCGCGAGTTGAAGTCGTCGCTTGACCAGTCAGCCGACCGGCTCAAGGGCTTTCTCGAAACCGCGGGAAAGGTCCTCCAGACGATCGACGAGCGCGCGACCGAGGCTCAGGCCCTTTATCAGAAAGTGAGCCAGCGAGCGTCGACGCTCGAGCAGCTGGAATCGCAGGCGGACGAGCTCATCGCGCGGAAGACCTCGGAGTTGGATCGGGCGCTCGACTCGACGCTGGACAGGTTCGACGATCGCATCGCGAAGATGCGTGAGAAGCTCGATGGGCTGGTGAAGGACGCCGAAACGCGCGCGACGAGCGCTGAAGAGGACATCACGAAGTGCGTTGTCGAGGCTGAGCAACGATCGACACAGCTTGGCTCGGTGGTGGACGCGGCGCTCGCGCGGGCGGATGAGAAGCTCGCATCTCTGCATGACGAGACGGACGGCGTGATCGAGTCCTCCCGCACGAAGGCGGAGGGGCTCGTTGATGAGTACATCGGCGTTGTCCAGAATGCGATCGGCGAGATCGATCTGAAGGTGGACGCAGCGGAGAAGCGATTGCTGCGACCCATTGACGAGATGGAAGCGCGCATCGAGCGCATGAAGCGCGATGTCAACGGGCTCGTCAGCCCCGGGCTCGAGCAGGTGCAGGGGGCGTGCGAGCGCGCCGTCTCTATTCTCGGATTCGATCCGACGAGCGCGGAGGCGGCGACGCCGGCGCGAGACAGCCTCGCGGACCTCATCGCGCGGGCGGAGCTCATCAAGACTCAGGCGTCAACAGCCAACACCAGGCTCAACTCGATTCGGGATCAGGCTGATGAAGCGCGGAAGCTGCTGAGCGAGTCGCTTCTGAGCTCCACCGAGTCGATCGACGAACTGACGAATCGCAAGGATGAGTTGGAGGCCTCGTTCCGTGAGGCGCTGGCGACGAGCGAGTCGATGGAGACGAAGCTGCAGTCCCGAGCGCATGAGGCGAAGCGCGTGCTCGAGACGCCGATGACTGAGATTCGCGAGACGGCCGCCGAGATCACGCAGCGGGCGCGGCAGGTCACCGAGCAGGCCCGGGCAGCGCAGACCGAGGCGGAAGAGACCGCCGAGTGGAACAGCGCGATCCTGCTTCGTATCGAGGAGTCGATTGCAAAGCTCGAGCCGTGGCGTGACGTGCTGCTCGCCGAGGGCGCTTCGGATTCACTTCCGAAACCGCTCGAGGATCTGATCGGTCGGGCGTACGACGAACTGAGTCGTCCGCTGATGGAGCTTGGCTCCGTCATACAGACTGTGGCGCAGCGGGCGACACTTCCGCGGCGCACAGAGGGCGGCGTGAAGATCATCACGAGCAGTCCGAAGAAGCCGCGGTCCGGCAGATCGCGCAGTGCGCGTGCGGACGCTGATTCAGATTGAGGACTCAGGCTCGTCCTGCGTTTAAGGGGTTACGACGACTTCCTGCGGCGCGACATTGACCGGGTCGTCGTTGAGCGTGATGAGGATCTCGCCCTCGGCGCCGTCCTGGCGGACGGTGATCGAACGTCGTCTGACGAGTTCGAGCGTGGCGAGAAAGAGCCCGATGACCTCCGGGAGCGTGCGCTCGTGAAAGATCGATCGGAATGACATGGCTCGCGAGCCGCGCGCATCAGGCGCTGATCGCTTGAGCTGATCGACGATGTCCTCGATGTGGATTTCGATCGGCGTCTCGTCGATCGCGACGTGATGGTCGCCCAGGCGGTCGAAGTTCACCTGCTCGACGATGCGCTCGAACGCCTCGACGAGATCGAAGAGTTCGAGGTCTTCCAGTTCGACCTCGTTGGCCTGCTCGATCGCCTGTGCGAGCGACTGCTTGTCGATCGAGACGCGATGCGCCGGGAACTGCCGCTCCCAGTCCTCGCGCTTGCGCTCGAGCGCCTCCGCTGCGTCGCGCGCCCACTTGTAGGCGAGCAACTGCTGGACGAGCTCGGAGCGCGGGTCGAGCGCATCCTCGATCGCCGAGACGCCTTCGCCATCCGTCTCAAGCGGCTCCGCCGGCGAAATTGCGCGCGACTTGAGCTCCATGAGCGTCGCGGCCATGACGAGAAACTCGCCGGCGAGGTCGATGTCGAGGCGCTCGACTCCCTCGATGTGGGCGAGATACTGGTCGGTGATCTCGGCGATGGGAATCGCGGTGATCTCGACCTCCGCCTTCCTGATCAGATAGAGCAGCAGATCGAGGGGGCCCTCGAAGTTCCCAAGCTGAACTTTGTACTCTTGTGCGTGCATGGCAAATCAGATGGACAGGCCGGTTCAGGGCCGTCGGGCCGTGGAAGTGTACCCTCATGATGCGATGGGTCACGACGCTCCACAACCTGACGATCTCGCATTCGCGCGCGAGGCGCTGCAGGCTGAGGCGGACGCGATCGCGCGTGTCAGCGATCTCCTCGGTGGTGACTTCGTCCGTGCGGTCGATCAGATCGAGGAAACGGTTCGCGCCGGCGGCTCGATCGTCATCAGCGGCATGGGCAAGTCGGGCCTCATCGGCGCCAAGATCTCGGCGACGATGGCGAGCCTCGGCGTGACCTCCCATTGCGTGCATCCGGCGGACGCCGTTCATGGCGATCTGGGGAGGATCACGACGAAGGACACCGTCATCGTGCTGAGCTATTCGGGCGAGACGGAGGAGGTCGTGGCGCTCGCGTCCATTCTGCGACAGGATTCGCTTCCGATCATCACGATCACGCGCGGGCAGGGCGACTCTGGGCTGGAGCGCCTGGGCACGGTCAATCTCTCAATCGGCGTCGTCGACGAGGCCTGCCCATTGAGTCTGGCGCCGACGAGTTCGACGACAGCGACGCTCGCGCTCGGTGATGCGCTTGCTCTGGCTGCGAGCCGTCGAATGCAGTTCAACTCAGACGATTTCGCCAAGCGTCACCCGGGTGGCTGGCTGGGAGATCTGCTCCGGCCGGTGACGGAGGTTCTTCGATTCCGGACGGGAGAGAATCTGCCGGTCATCGAGGCGAACGGGAGCGTGAAGGATGCGCTCCGACAGGCGAGCGAGGGCGGGCGACGACCCGGCGCGATCGTGTTGACGGATGCCGACGGCTTGCTCGTGGGTCTGTTCACTGATGGAGATCTGCGGCGATTGATCCTGCGTGATCCCTCGGAGTTGGAGCAGCCGATCGCGGATGTGATGACGAGGCAGCCGCGCACGCTGGGGGCGGACGCCAAGGTTCGAGACGCCATGCACATGGTTCGCGAGCATCGCCAGGATGAGATTCCCGTCGTCGATGAAGACGGCCGCCCCGTCGGTGTGCTTGATGTGCAGGATCTTCTGGCTCTGAAGGTGGTCCGCGAGTAGGCGCCCGCTGCGCGGCCTCCGATGACAATCACACCCATCGGGCCTCGCGGCTACGATGAGTGGGACGCCTGCGTTTCCGGCGTGCTGTGAAGGATGTCAACGGAATGACACGACGACTGATTGCTCTTGGCGCCGCCGGTGTGACAACCCTGCTCGCGATCACATTGATCGGGTGGGTCGTCTTCTCCGGCGTGACGGCGCCGGATCCGGTCGCCCCGATCATCGATGATCTTGGGCCGGCGCCGGATATCGGAGAGATCCACCCCGGGATCAGCGCGACCCAGGCGGAGCGTGTGATCGACAATGCGCAGGATGGGCAGCTGACCTGGATGGATCCGGATGACGAGGATCGGGTCGCCTCCATCATCGAGTACGAGACGCTGGAGCCGCAGCCTGCAGGACGCATGCGCATCGAGCTTCCGCGCGCGTGGATGTACACGATCGGCGGCATGACGATTTATGTCCGCGCGGACTCGGCGAGCTGGCAGCAGCCACCGGGCAGCAATCAACCGGAATCCGGGCGCTTCATCGGCGACGTTGAGATTCACGTGATGGAAGGGCGCCACGAGCCGGGCGCCGGCGGACTGCGCGACGAGGATCGGCTGGCGCTTGTGCGCCTGGATTCGCTGAGCTTCGACTTCGTGCTTGGTGAGGTGCAGACGGATTCGAAGGTCTCGGTTGAAGCGCCGGGTATTGACGCGTCGTTCAACGGGCTCAAGGCGATCATCGATGAGGCGAATAATCGACTCGCCAGTCTCCGGACGGGTGAGGGCGGCCGCGTCCAAGTGACGCCGACGGACTTCCGGGAGCGCGCATCGAGCGAATCAGAGGCCGACCGTCGATCAGGCGCCGGTGATGGCGAGTCCGGCGGGGCGCCAGTCGAGGACATGTACGCGCTGCTTCTCAGTGACGACGTGCTGGTCGATGTCGATGGAAGCACGCTGAATGCGGATCGGCTGGAGGTATGGGCGCGACTGCTTGACGGACGGCTCCACCCGGACGCCATCGCGCCACTCGCAACGGATCAAGCCGGGGACACCACCGACGGCGGGTCGGGTTCGTCAAATCGCGCGTCGAGTTCGAGTGCGCCGCAGTCTGGATTGCTGACGTGGAGCGGACGAATCGAGATCCGCAGGCTCGACCAGTCGCCAGACGAGCTCTCGACGCAGCATCTTGCAGGGCGATTCTCATCGCCGAACACGGGAAGCGTGCTGATCAGCGACGCCGAGACGGGCGCCAGCGTGCGCTGCCTGAATGTGACGCATGGGTTCACCAGCGCGGTGTTCTCGATCGCTGGACGCGGATCTGCGGGCGTGAACCTGACCATTCCGGATCTTGCCGAGGCGATCGTCTCGGGGATCGAGGTGGATCTTCGCACCGGCATCGGAGAGATGCCGGGCCCTGGCGTCGTGACGGCCGTCGGCAATGCCGCCGGCGAGAACGCGCTTCGAGGGGCGATCCCTGCCCCGGAGTTGAGTTGGCAGGAGCGGTGCGATCTTGTCTTCAAGACTTCTGCCGGCTCGATCGATTTCAGCGCGCCGGACGTGCTGAAGGAGGCGATGTTCCAAGGTGAGGTTCTTGGTCGCTATGAGCAGATGACCGTGCGCAGCGACTTCGTGCGCGCGATTCTCAAGCCATCTCGAGTCTCGGAGCAGCCCACGCTGAGTCGGATCGTGCTCGACGGAGACATCAAGGCTGACGCCGGAGAGGACGGGCGTCTGACTGCGACGCGTCTGGATGTTCACTTCTCCGAGGTCGGAGCTGACGCCACGCTGACGCCGACTCTGGTCACTGCCGAGGGTCGGGTGCGCGGTTCGCGCGGGGGTTCGAGCCTGCGGGCCGAACTGGCAGAAGCGCAGCTCCACCGCGATGCACAAGGCGAGATCGCGCTCTCGACCTTCAAGGCTGACAGCGACGTTGTCGTCACGCACGACAGCGGCGTCGAGGCATTCGCGGATTCGCTCCGGCTGGACATGAACGAGCGCCTTGCATCACTGCGGGGAGCGCCGGCGCAGATTCGCATGGAGGGCGGCGTCCTCATGGCGGCGCTGATGGAGTTCGATGAGGAGACGCGCGTCCTCACGATCAACGCGCCGGGCGAGATCCAGTACTCCGACCTCAAGCAGAACTCCCTCGGCTACACCAGCGCCGGTATGACCTGGACCGGGTCGCTCCGCTATGACGACACGACCGGGCTGGCGGAGTTTCTCGGGGACTGCATCGCGACCGCGACTGCGAATGAGCTCATTCGGGACACGGCGCGCGGTCAGCGCATGGTCGTGCAGCTCACGCCCGATCTCACCGTCGAGGCGAAGTCCGGCGAGGACGATCGACGCGCCGAACTTCTTGGCGTTTCGCTCTTCGGCATGAGCGATGAGTTGGATGATCCGGCGCCGGCCGTGATCGAATCGCGCCGCTATGTCGTCGATGTCAACGCCGCGAGCGGACTCCGACTCTCGCGTCTCGTCTACCTGGAGGGTCCGAGCGTCGAGACCGACGCGGCGACGAACACCGTGACGATTCCGGGCGCCGGCCAGATGCTCCTGGAAGACCGCACAAACCCCAGCGAGGAAGCGCGCCGCGCGACGGTCTCACTGAAGGGCACCACGCTCTTTGAATGGGACGGCGATGTGACGATGCGCCGCGGCGAGGGCAAGATCCTGATGCGCCGGCGCGTGCGTTTGCGTCAGAAGCCGCCGGGCGCCGAGGAGGTCGCACAGCTTGAGTGTGAGCGCCTCGAGGCGACGATCGGCGGCATCCCGAGCATTGATGGCTCGAGTGAGGATGACCCGCCATCGCTGCTGGGCGTGGACTGCTCCGGGGCGGTGTACATGGCGCTGGGAGAGCGTCAACTCATCGCCGACGGGTTGCATTACGATCGGCTGCAGGGGCTTGCCGAAGCGACGGCGGCGCCCGGGAACATCGTGATGCTCTTCGAACCGACCCAGGGCATCCCGCTGAGCGGCAGCGTGCTCCGCTGGGACCTGGTGCGCGATCGAATCGAGTGGTTCGACGCGGGCGAGACCACTTTCGGGCGCTAAATCGTCGGTTCGGCGTGCCTCAGATTGGGGATTCCGGAGGGATTGGCCGCGCCGGAAGGGCGCGTCTAGCATTCGCCCGGTCAGAATCGCCGCTGACGTGCCGGCGGCCTCCTGTCATCGATGGAGTTGCGTATGCGCACACTCGTGGCGATCCCCGTCTACAACGAGGAGTCCTATGTGAATCGTGTGCTGGGTCGCGTCGGCGAGTTCGCCGACAACATCCTCGTCATCGACGACGGATCGACCGACAGCACTCCCTGCCTCCTCGGACGACATCACGTCGAAGTCATTCGACACGCGACGAATCGTGGCTACGGACGATCCATGCAGGACGCATTCCGGTGGGCGATCGTTGACGGGTTCGACTGGGTGATCACGATGGACTGCGACGAACAGCATGAGCCTGAAGCGATTCCGGCGTTTATCGAGACGGCGCGGCGCAACCAATTCGATGTCGTCAGCGGATCGCGCTACCTGGGTCAATGCGCCTGTGGCGACGCGCCGCCCGCTGAACGTCGGGCCATCAACGAGTCAATCACCGATGAGATCAACGCCCGTCTGGGATTAGGCCTCACGGACTCATTCTGCGGGTTCAAGGCGTATCGCGTGAGCGCGCTCTCTCGGATGGACTTCGACGAGGATGGCTATGCGTTTCCGCTCCAGTTCTGGGTGCAGGCAGTCGCGCATGGTCTTCGCATCACCGAGATTCCGGTGCGCCTGATCTACAACGACCCCAATCGGTCCTTCGGCGGCCCACTCGATGTGCCGACGACGCGCCGTCGTCACTACATGGAGACATTCCGACGCGAACTCGAGCGATGCGCGAATCTGCTTCCGCCGGAGGCGACAGCGAATCTGGCATCGTTCTCCCCCTGCGTCGCGGAGATCAGCGGGTGAGCGCCTGCGGGTGTCCGGCGGCGCCAGGGACGGAAGACTCGCCGGGGGCGGGCGCATCGGATTCAAGCGCCAGGCTCTTCATCGAGCCGTCGCCGACTGAATGGCGCGCGCGCATGCAGGAGCGCTGGAGTTCTGCAGATCGTTCCCGAGCGCGTCGTTTTCGGGAGCAACTCGGCCTTGCGACGGATGCGCCCGTCGTCATGACGGGGCACCAGGCGACGTTCTGGCATCCGGGCATCCTGGCCAAGTTCATCGCGTGTGATGTGTTCAGTGCGCTCGCGGGTGCGGCGCCGGGCTGGATCGTCGTCGATCAGGATGACATCGAGTTCACGGAGATCCCGGCGCCCGTCCTCGACGACCGCGAGGTCCTGTCGCGCGGGTCATTAAGACTGACTCCCGCCGACGGCGCTTCCTCGGTGGCGACGGCTGTCGGAATTGTCCCTGCATTCGACGCCATGACGGTGGAGAGACCGTCGAAACCAGCGCTCCCGAGCGTCGCGGCGGGGCTGGATCGGATCGTGGAGGTTTTCAGCGCTCACGGCGCCGACGCGTCGGCCGGCCGGCAAGTCACGAGTTCGCTCGCTGACCTTATGCGCCCCCTGCTGACGCCTGCGCCGACCGTCTTCGCCACGTCGCTCTGGGAAACCGATCTTTTCAACGAACTCTGTGATCGCATGACGGCGGATCCGGCCGGCGCCGCCTCGTCCTACAACGCAGCGGTCGCCCGCCATCCTGGCGTCGGCGTCACGCCCTTGCATGTCAGCGCGGCGGGCGACGATGCGGAGTTGCCAATCTGGAGTCTGATTCCGGGCGAGGCGCGCCGGCGCGTGCGCGCTTCCGAGCTCGCGGGGATCCCACGCGAGCAGCTCGCGCCGAGGGCGCTCTTCCTGACAGGGATTCTTCGTCTGGCTGCGAGCGACCTGTTCATACATGGCGTCGGCGGAGCCAAGTACGACGTCATCGGCGAGGAGTGGTTCGGTGACTGGCTGGGCGAGGCTCTGGCGCCGGCGGTCGTGGTGAGCGCCGATCTGCATCTTCCCCTGCCCGGCGCAGGCGTGACGCGGTCTGATGTCGCCAGGGCCGTCTGGCACGCGCACAGCGCGCGGCATCAGCCTCTGCTGGTGGGCGATCACGCCGCCGGCAAGGAGAAAGCGGGTCTCGTCGATGCGATCGCCCGGGCGCCGCGTCGCAGCGCGGAGCGAGCACGCCTGTTTCACAGCATGCACGAGGCGCTTGCGTCATATCGCACATCCCATGAATCACAGATTCAGGATTGCGAATTGCGCGCCGACGAGCTCAAGGCGCTCTTTGCGACCGCGGCGATCGCCGGTGATCGCACCTGGGCGTTTCCGCTGCATGATGACACGGCGCTTCAGGCAATGCGTCGCCAGATCGAGCGAATGCTCGCCGACTGCCGCCGCTAGAAGACGAGCGCGAATACAGCGAGCATGATCGCAAGGCCGACGGCGCCGCCGATGGAGGCGAGCGCGACGACCATCCACTTGCGCGACTGCTCGATGAGACGGACGATCTCCTCGTCTCGCCGAAGCGCTGAGGAGTGCATCTGCGCGATGGAGTCGCTGACGCCAGAGTTCGTGTCGGCGATGCCGCTCATGGTCGTGCGAAACTCCGCCATGCGCTGCACGAGTTCGAGATCGGTCTGACGGGCGGATTCGAGGCGATCGTTGAGCGCTGTGACAGAGGTCCCCTGTTGCTCCGTGCTCTCGACGAGTCGATCGACGGCGCCGCCGATGCGATCGGCGCTTGCCGTGGAGTTCCTGGCGCAGCGGTCGAGGGACTCGACCACTTGCGTGTTCTGCCGCTGTATCTCGGGCAGGTACTCGAGCGCCGATGGAATGCGCTCCGCGATCTCCATCATGCGGGAGGAGCGCGTCTCCTGAACGTCGAGGTGATCATTCACCTTGCGCACGAGTTCGATGACTTCTGCGTAGTTGCCCCGCAATTCTGTCATCAGCTCGGATCGATTACGTGGGGAAATCAGGCGCGCCCGGCGCTCGGGACGCGCTGGAGGTGCGGGCTCGACGGGAGGCGGAGCCTCAGTCGTCACGGCGCTGACCTCCGCGATGTATGCGAGTTCCGGCTCGGCGGAGGCGGGAGTCTGCGCCGGCATGTCCGGAGTGGAGTCGCTCGCGCTGAGATCGAGACCAATGGGATTCTCCGGACAGATCGAGGCCCAGGTGGCCTGGCGCCGAACTTCAGGGCGCGGGTTCTGCGAGGATGCGTCGTCGTGGCGCCGCGTGAACATCCCGCGGATCTTCGTGAACATGCCCATGGATCAGCTGCCGAATCGAGAGGTCGTGGGAAGAGGAGGGACAACGCGACGCGCCGTCGCGTCCGCAAACGGTTACTTCGGCGTTCGGGCCCATGGGCTGACAGAATCTAGGATGGTCGCATGCGAGACGGCGCCCCGATCCTTGTAGCCCTCCTGCTCTCGTTCCTGGCGATGGCAGGATGCCGCGATACAACTCCGGCTGAGACAGGCGGGGAGATCGACGGCGAGCGGATCGTGGCGATGAGTCCAGCGGTCGCGATCATCCTCCGGGATCTTGGATGCGAGGAGTTGATCGTCGGTCGCCATTTCCACGACCTTGTCCTTGATGAGTCCGTTCCGGTCATCGGCGATCAGGCGGGGATCGACTATGAGCGTCTGGTTGCGGTCGATCCGACGATCGTCGCCCTTGAGTGGGGCTCGTCGCGACCCGTGCCTCCGCAACTGGTCGAGCTCGCGGAATCGCGCGGCTGGCGCCTGGTGAATCTCGAGTTGCTCACGCTCGCCCAGATCCGCGAAGGCGTCACTCGTCTGGCGAACGTTGTTGGGAGTCCGGAGGCCAAGGAGCGATCGGAGATTCTGGTTCGGCAGATGGATGCGACGTGGATCCCGCAGGCGTCACTGGCGAATCGCGCAGGGCGCGTGCTTGCGCTTTTCTGGACGGATCCGCTGGGAGCCCCTGGACCAGGGTCCTTCCATTTCCAGCTTCTGGAACGTCTCGGGCTGGAGATGGCGATCGTCGAGGGGGGACCTTATCTGACGCTTGATCCAGAGAGCGTTCGTGCGATGGCGCCGGATTCGATCCTGCTGTTCATGCCCGGAGCAGCGGGCACGGAGATCTCGTCGCTGCTGGGGCCATTGGCAGGAATCGGCCTTGGCGCTGTCGAGACAGGACGTGTTGGGGTGGTCTCGAGTCCCCTGTGCCTGACGCCGAGCACGTCGATGATCGGCGTCGCGCAGGAGGTCGGGTCAATCATCGGCTCGTGGCCAGAGGGGTCGCGGAACGCGAAGTCGGGCTCAGAGTCCCCAGATTAACACGCGCGTTCGTCATCGGACATGCCGGTGAGGAAACTGCCCCTATCGACCTTTCTGCACCCGAATCCGGGGCTTTGGTCTTGCATGCTCCAGCAGCCAGTGATAAACCACGCATTAGGAAGGGTTCAAGTTCTTAGGAGGAACACGTCACCCCTGCCTGACATCGTGGCAATGGCTGCCGAGGACTGAGCGCGCTCGCAGTGTTGCGTGCGCGATCGGCCTGGAGGCTGGTGGGGATTTTCAGAAGTCTGTTTATGAGTTCAGCGTCAACGCATCACGCAGCATGCGTTGTTTGTGTGTCTGTGGCGCAGGATTCTTATCTGTGTTGTCAACTGCAGATCTTTTCTTCTAGGAGGAAGAAACATGTCGAAGGGCAAGATGGTCGTGACCGCTGCTGGTCTGGCGACCGCGTTCACGGCGGCCTCGGCCAATGCGAACATTGAGAAGTGGATTAGCGGCGGCGGCGGCGAGATCAACGATCTGGCTCCGCTCGTCTCTGAGGTCGTCTTCGAGGAGGACATGGAGATCAAGGACGTCAAGTCCTTCCATCTTCTTGGCCTGAATCACACATGGGCCGGCGATCTGATCGTCACGATCGAGCACGTCGACACCGGCACGTCCGTTGAGATCATGCACCGCATTGGCGCCTCCACGGGCGGCAGCTTTGACTTCGGCGATTCGTCCGACTTCAGCGGTGACTACTGGTTCGCTGATGGCGGCGCCGACATCTGGGCAGCTGCTGCGGCCGATCCGATCCCGATGGACACGTATCAGCCGTCAGGCATGTTCAACGTTCCGACGTCGCTCGCTGCGTTCGTTGGCGAGTCCACCCTCGGCACGTGGCGTCTGACCGTCACCGATGTCAATGGTGGCGACTCCGGCTCGCTCACCGGCTGGGAGCTGTATGTGAATGCGGTTCCCGCTCCGGGCAGCGTTGCGCTGTTCGGTCTGGCCGGTCTGGCCGCAGGTCGTCGTCGTCGCTGAATCGTCTCTCGATTCACACGATGATCAGTTTTGACTGACGAGCCGGCCCCTTCGGGGGCCGGCTTTGTTTTTGTTTTGCCTCCGAGCGTCTATGCTCCGCACTCTGGTTGCCGCCTTCCTGCAGAGCTCACGACTCCCCCGAATGTTCGAAAACGCACAGAACGAGAAGGACTACGAACGCGGACGCCGGCTGCATCTGGACGGCCACCACGAGGACGCGCTCGCGATCTTCGCGAAGCTCTCGAAGCGCATGCCCCGACACGTCGGCTTGTGCGTCCTGACGGGGCGCGTCTACAAGGAGCTCGGCCAATACGACGCGGCGCGCGTGAACTTCAACGCCGCGATCAAGCTCCGCCCGAAGGACGCGCGGTGTCACTGGGAGAAGGGCCGGCTGGAGTCTCTGCTCGGCAACTTCGAACAGGCGCACGCCTGCTTCGACGAGGCGATCGCGCTCGATCCTTCCGACGCCCGATTCGTGGCGGCGAAGGGTCAGTTGCTTGTGATTGAGGGCCGCGGTCAGGAAGCGCTTGACCTGGTGCGGCCGCTTCTGGAAGAGGGTGAGTACATTCCGGGTCTTCCCGGAGTTCTCGCGCGGCTTGCGCCGAAGTTCGGGCTTTTCGAGGAGGCCGAGTCCGCCTTGCAAGAGGCGATCGAGGATCAAGACCTCTCGAATACGGGAGTCGCAGGTCACTGCTTCCAGTTGGGTGCGCTTCTGGACAAGAAGGGCGACTATGACCGCGCGTTCGAGGCGTACGAGCGGGCGAACACGCTCAAGGGCGTCACGGTCAGCGAGGACGAGGCGCCTGAGGTGACGGATCGGGCGATCGCAGCGTGGACTCCCGAGCGCCTGGCAGAGCTGCCTCGGGCGCGCTTGAAGACCGAGGTCCCTGTCTTCATTCTCGGCATGGCCCGGTCTGGGACCAGTCTGGTGGAGCAAATCCTCTCGAGCCATCCAGATGCTCACGGCGCGGGCGAGCGCGAATGGATTACAGAGATTTCAGGCGCCCTCCAGCGCGCAGGCGGCGGCGCTGGAAGCGTCTTGACCGAACTCGGCGCCATCGACCAGAGCGCCATCGACAAGGCGGCGCGCGACTATCTCAAGCGGCTTCGGAATGAAGCGAGATCGGCGAAACGCATCACGGACAAGATGCCGTACAACTTCAGATTCCTCGGGCTGATTTCGCTGCTCTTTCCGAAGGCCAAGATCATTCACTGCATGCGTCATCCCCTCGACACATCGCTCTCGTGTTACTTCATCAACTTCGCGACGCTGAATCGCTACAGCTACAAACTCGAGTCGATCGCGAGCTTCTATCGCGATTATGTCCGGCTCATGAACCACTGGAAGGATGTGCTGGACATGGACATCCTCGACGTGCGCTATGAGGACATGGTGGCGGATCAGGAGGCGATGAGCCGCCGTATCGTGGACCACATCGGGCTCGAATGGTCGGATGAATGCCTTCGCTTTTATGAGAGCAAACGTGTCACGATTACGGCAAGCAACGAGCAGGTCCGCCAGCCGATCTACCGAAGTTCGATGCGCCGCCATGAGAAGTACGAGGCCCATATTGCCGTGCTTCGGGAGGCTCTGGCCGACATCGTCGCCGAGTACGAGGCCACCAGCGCCGTCTGAATGGCGCCTGCCGATAACGCCTCCTGGCGTCCATCCTCCCGAAGCAATAGACGGGCGATCCGGGCGTTTGACCTGTGGATGAGGCCAATGAACCTCGACTGTCACCGCGATGAGCATGCGGACCTCGCCACCCTGATCGGGGCGGCGAGTGCAGGCGATGAAGGCGCGTGGAGGTCGCTGGTCGAGTTGTATTGGCGGCGGGTCTATGCGCTGGCGCGCTCTCGGAGGCTCAGCGAGGAGCTGGCCGAGGAAATCACGCAATCAGTGTTCGTGACGCTGGCGGAGAAGCTGCCGTCACAGGAGTACGAGGAGAAGGGCCGATTCGAATCCTGGCTCTTCAGAGTGGCGATGAATCGGATTCGGGATGAAGGACGGCGATCGGCCCGACAGGCGACGCCCACGGATCCCGCTGAGATGCGGGAGGCTCGATTGGATGAGACGGCGTCAGCGCAGGACGAGGAGCCGGAGCTCGCGCAGATGCGCTCGGCCATCGCAGAGCTGAATGAGAGCGATCGGGAGATCATCGAGTTGCGCCACCACGCCGGCATGAGTTTCAAGGGCATCGCTGATTTGCTCGGCGAGCCCGTGGGAACGCTCCTCGCCCGACATCATCGGGCGTTGCGGAAACTGCGGGAGATGATGGAGTCGGGCGATCCGGCGACCAGCGGTGAGGCAGGAATGACATGACGCGGAAAGACGAGAACATGCGCGAATCAGAGAACGAAAAGAAGACGCCTCCAGAGCTTCAGGAGATCGAAGCAGCCGTCGATCGGCTCGCGGCGCACGATCGAATGGCCGCGCCTGAAGGGCTGCTCGAGCAGGTCGTCCAAAGATCCTCGACGTCGCTTCCCAGGCAGGATCATCCACCGATCTCTATCTCGTCGTTCCTGCAGCGCCCCGCGGTCCGAATCGCCGCCGTGTTCGTGATCATGCTGAGTGTGGGGGTGGTTGCAGTGCTTGTCACGCGTCCGGCGCCGGTGGCTGGGCCCGATGATCTCGCGGCGCTGGAGGAGGAGTTTGAAGCGCTCGCGTTTCTTGAGGACGAGTGGTCCGAGTTCGGAATGGTCGAGGTGTCGGCGCTTGACCGGGACCTGGAGTCGCTTGATGCGGCGCTTTCCAACTTCTGGGGAGTCACCGAGGGTGTATTGGAAGAGGAGTCCCTGTGATGAGGTGGAATCACCGACTCGCGTCGATCGCCATGCTGCTGACCGGACCGCTTCTTGTGCTGCCGGAGATGGCGCTCGCTCAGACGGAGTCCAGTCCGATCGTCTCCGAGGAACCGGGCTCCGATGCACTTCGTCTGCGTCTCGAGATGGAGATCGATCGCGTCAGCGCGCATCGGGAACGACTCGAGGAAGGGCTGCGAGCTCTCGACGCAGGCGGAACCCCGGCGCAGGTGCGCGCGATCATCGCGCCTGAGGATGAGGGCCCGCCAGACTTCGATCTCGCCGGACCTGGACCGCGCGGCGAGGGCGCCAAGGCGCGCGAGTTTCGCGAGGAGGACCTCGAGACGATGCTGACGGTCATTCGGGAGACGAATCCGCAGATGCACACGCGGATCACGCAGGCTCTGGAGCGGAATCCGGAGCGCGCCAGGCAGTTCCTCCGTCGGGCGTGGCCGCGCGTCGCGGAGATGGTCGAGCTTCGTGAGGAGAATCCGGAGCTCTATCGATTGCGCGTCCGGATGATGCGCACCAATATCGAGATCATGAAGAAGGCCGGCTTGTATGCGCGCGCGAGCCGGGAAGGCGCTGATGAGACTGAACTCGCTCTGATCCGGGACGAGCTCTCGGCGTTGGTGGATCAGCAGCTCGACGCGAGGCTCAAGGAGCAACAGGATGCGCTGGAGCGTTCACGCGAGCGTCTGTCGCGGATCGAGCTCGAGATCGAGGCGATGACGAATGACCGAGATCATGTCATCGAGACGCGCGTTGACGAGATCATCGAGCGTGCGCTCAGCCGTGGCGACGAGCGCGGGGGTTCCGGGAGCGGGGCGCTCGCGAAGGCGGGCCGGAGCGCCGCAGGCAGGAGCGCCGCCGGCGCTGAATCTCGCAGATCTGTCCGATTCTCCCGGGATCGCCTATCCTCGCGGATATGAGCGAGGACTTTGTCTCGGCGCTGCGGGCGGACGCGATGACACGGGACAACCCGTGGACTCGTTCGGTCGCCGGCATGCTGGGCATGGTGGTCCTGCTCGTTGTCTCGATTCCCTGCCTGATCTCTCTGCCGTGGACGCTCGGACTGACGGGCTCGGACGTCGCGCCGTACAAACGTCAGGATCTCGACGCGATCAATCAGGCGCCGAGTTGGTGGACGAGTGAACCACGGCCGGCGCAGACGGACTCGCGTCTCACGGTCGACGACGAGGCAGGCGGGAGTCGTCGCCATGTGCTCGGGACGGACAACCTCGGTCGCGACCTCTTCGTGCGCTCTCTCGCCGGGGGCGGCGTCTCCATCGGCGTCGGCCTGTGCGCCGCGGTGATCAGCGTGCTGATTGGCGCGACGTATGGCGCCATCTCCGGGTATTTCGGCGGTCGTATCGACGGAGTCATGATGCGGATTGTCGACGTGCTCTACGGTCTGCCGTACATCCTGCTCGTCGTGCTGCTTGCGGTGGCGGTCGATTCGATCATCGATTCGCTCGGTCCGGAGCGTATGAGCGAGGGCGGCCATATCGCAGTCAATGTCTTCACCCTGCTGGTGGCGATCGGCGGCGTCAGTTGGCTGACGATGGCGCGTGTCATTCGCGGTCAGGTATTGAGTCTTCGCAATCAGCCGTTCATGGAGGCGGCGCAAGCGATGGGCATTCCACTCCGCCGGCAGTTCACGCGCCATCTGCTTCCGAATCTGCTCGGTCCGATCATCGTGTATGCGACGCTGACCGTTCCGCAAGCGATTCTCCAGGAGTCATTCCTGAGTTTCCTGGGGATCGGCATTCGTCCGCCGCTGCCTTCGTGGGGCAATCTCGCCGCGGAGGGCCTGAAGGAGATGAACACGGTCGAGCCGCACTGGTGGCTGCTTCTTTTTCCGTCGGTGCTCCTTGCGGTGACTCTGCTGGCGCTGAATTTCGTCGGCGAGGGACTTCGAGAGGCGTTCGATCCCCGGCGCGCGCGGACCTGACGTATGGCATCAACGACGACAGCGGTCAGATGTGCGCCGGCGCCGGCGGATGAGTGGATAGGAAGCGATCTGCTGAACGTGCGCGGGCTCGCGGTCTCGTTCTCGGCGGGTCGTCGCCGCCCCCGCGTTCGTGCTGTTGAGCATGCGAGCTTCAGCGTCCAGGAACAGCAGACGGTGGGCCTCGTCGGCGAATCCGGTTGCGGGAAGTCCGTGACGGCCTTCAGCGTGCTGGGGCTCCTGCCGCAGGGCGCGGCGCGCGTTGATGAGGGCTCGATCACGCTCCGCCGGCGCGGTCGCCCGCTTGATCTGCTCCGCGTCAAGGCTGATCAACTTCGGAAGATCCGAGGCGATCGCATCGCCATGATCTTCCAGGAGCCGATGACGAGTCTGAACCCGGTGATGTCAATCGGAGATCAGTTGACTGAGGCAATTCAGCTGCACCGGCGCGTTAGCAGGAGAGAAGCGCGTCGAATCGCGATCTCTGCCCTCGAGGACGTCGGGATCGCAGGTGCGAAGGCGCGCATGCGTCAACCGCCGCATCAGTTTTCAGGCGGCATGCGCCAGCGCGTCATGATCGCGATGGCGCTTGTCTGCCGTCCGGATCTGCTCATCGCCGACGAGCCGACAACCGCGCTGGATGTGACGATCCAGGCGCAGATCCTCGACATTCTGCGTGATTTGCAGCGCCGCCGGCGCATGAGCGTGCTGCTCATCTCGCATGATCTCGGCGTCATCTCCGGCGCGGCGGACGCCGTTTGCGTCATGTACGGAGGCCGCGTCGTAGAGTTTGCGGCGGTGGGTCAGATCTTCTCGGCGCCGCTGCATCCGTATACGCGCGCGCTCATCCATGCGGCGCCAGTGATGGGCGGCCGCGTCAATCGCCTTGCGACAGTTCGGACGCTCGTGAATCCGGAGACCGACGCGACACCTGCGCTTCGGAATGCGGACCTCATCGCGTGGTGGCCCTGGAGCGAGAATCCTGCGAGCGTCGTGCCGGGGCGCGGCGCCGCGTCCGACTATGCGCTTGTCGAGGTCGCTCCGTCACACTGGGTCGGCGTGTGGCGAACGCCCGCGGCGCTCGAAGCGCCGCAGACTCTGCCGCGCATCGTCAACTCGATTTCGCCAGACACGACGAAGAATGCTGACGACAGCGCGGCCGACGTCGAATAGAATGGTGCGCCATGCGCGTAATGCTCATCTCCGACGCATCGATGACGCTCAGAGAGCGGTCGTTGCTCGGAAGACTCGAGGTGGGGCTCGCCGACGGCGGTGTGCAGGTCATTCGCGCAGCGCCTCCGCTGCCGACGCCGCTTCCGCCCGCTGGCCTCGCTGAGTTCATCCAGTACGAGCCATGCGACTGGGGGTTCTTCGCATCACGACTCGGACGAAGCGTCTCCGGCTTCGGCGGCGGGAATCTGGCTGCTCGCGCGAGGCGCCTTGTCGCTCATCTGGAAGAGATCGCTGCGAGCGGCGCTGGCGGGGGGCCGATCGACATCGTGCACGCGTGGGGTGTGGGCTGCTGGGACCTGGCGTTCGAGGTGGCCTGGCAAGCAGATGCGCGCATCGCGCTGGAGGTCTGGACCGGCGACCTGATCGATCGTCTCCCTCGAATCGAGCGTCATGATGAGCGTGGCGAGGGGCCGCCTTTGTGGTGGATTGCGCCCAACGAGTCACTGCGACAGGCGGTCTATGCATCGGGCGCCACGCGACCATGTCTGCTCGCGCCGTGGGGCGTGCACAGTTCGCCTGAGCCCACGGCCTGGCGCATGACAGACGGCCCCGCATCGATCGTGATGCTCTCGTCCGGCGCGGACCCAGAGAGCCTGATCAGCGCCCTTGAGGGTCTCGCCGCCGCGATCTGCACGGAGCCCGACGTGGTCGTGTTCCTTGACGCCGCGGCGATGCGCGACCACCGACGAGTGTGGAAAGCGCTCGAGCGACTTGACCTGCTCGAACGAGTCTCTCTGATCGCGGATGTCGAGGGACGTCGCGAGTTGATTCTCCAGGCGGACGTGCTCGTGCAACCGGAGCTGCGCGGTGAGATTCGGTCGATCATTCTCGAGGCGATGAGTCGCGGAATGACGATCGTCGCGCAGCGGCATGAGTGGATGTCCGAACTCGTGAATGACGAGACGGCGTTGCTCGTCGAGACGGCGCGGCCTGCGGAATGGGAGGACGCCTTCCGGAGGCTGCTCCACGATCGTGCGATCGCGCAATCGAAGGGCGCAGCGGCGCATGCCGTTGTCCGCAGAGATCGCCCGGTGAGCCGTCACATTGAAGCGCTGCGCGACATCTACCACCTGATGTCTTCGGATGAATCGCTCCCGTTCTCATCGACGCCCGAGAACGTGTCAAGGCTCTGAATCGACTGAGGGCGCCGATCCAGCCTTCTTATGGGCCAGGCGTCCGTGGCGCAGCCTGATAACGACAAGATCTGAATCGAGGCCGCGGAGCCCCACGGTTTCTGTTGACCGGAGGGGCGGTCCTCTGGATAATGCGACTGCATCTTTCTCCCCTCTACCCCGTACGGGCCCTTGGTTCGTGCGGGGTGCTTTTTTGTCGGACGTTGCGTTTCAGAGCGCGAGGTCGATGTCAATCTCGCGTTATTCCGCTTGAATTGCTCAAGCGCGTGGTCATTCTGCAGGTGACGCGCAAGGAGCGTCGGGCGTCAGCCAGGAACGCCCGCCCGTCGCGGCGTCGCAGAGATGCGATGCGTGCGGCCGTCAAAGACAATTGGAGATCAGTTCGACATGAGTTTTTTTGTGACAGCGTCCGTGGTGGCGCTCAGTGTTGTAGCTTCAGATCGATCCTAT
The DNA here is from genome assembly GCA_028279375.1 of Phycisphaerales bacterium. Classification (GTDB taxonomy): domain Bacteria; phylum Planctomycetota; class Phycisphaerae; order Phycisphaerales; family UBA1924; genus JANQNW01. The sequence continues at coordinate 121,211 of JANQNW010000023.1, read as the reverse complement.
GTGCGCGTTGCGCGAGACGCCGTGCTCGCCGAGCAGGCGCCGTATCCGGCTGGCCGCGTGGACAGCGTGCATCGCCCGGAGCTCGGACGCGTCTGGATGAGTCGCTCGCCAATTGGTTCACGCACACCGATCGCAGAGCAGGTCTTTCCAGAGCCCGGTCCGGCGTCCTACGGCGCGGCCGCGGATCATGTGAATGATCTGATTCTGGTGCGTGTGAACACGCAGCTCATTGAAATCAACCCCTGGGAGCGCATCGACAATCGCGGTCTCCAGCATCTTGAGTACGCCCGCAATCAGTGGCTCAAGGAGCAGGGTTGGGTGGGAGGCGTTCGGACGCACGTCAACCCCATGCATCTGCGCGATGAGGGCGATGCGATGTACGGCCCGTCGACACCGACGCCTCGCGCGACGATTCGCCTCAATGACGAGGTCCCGCGACGGCCGTACAAGATGCGTGTGATGGACCCGAATCGCGGCGAGCCCGTGACGCGGATCTTTAAACCGCACTCAGTGAGCCCGTCATCGCTGATCACGGTGCTTCCGAAGGAGGAGGCGGACCTCGCCGAAGCCGGCGACGAGTAAGACAACATCTGATGCGCTGCGAGAGCGGCGCGTCGATCCAGAATCGAACGACCCTCACGGTGTGCTTTGTTTGTCCCGTCGCGCCGTGAGGGTCGTCTCGGTTTTGACCAGGCAATTCCGCTGTCAGGTCAGGAACCCGTGTAATGACACCGGCTCGTGCAGGTTTCATGCACCACGACCTCGGCGAGGAGTGGGAGCGTCGGCTCGAGCTTTCTCCAGATCCAGACGGCGATCATTTCACTGGTCGGATTCTCGAGACCCTCGATCTCGTTGAGGACCCGGTGATCCAGAGCAGCCTCGAGGGGCTTAATGGCCTGCTTGATGTCGCCATAGTCGATCAGAAAGCCCTCATCGGGATCGATGTCCCCCTCGACGACCACCTCAACGCGGAAAGAGTGGCCGTGCATGCGCCTACACTTGTGCCCCTCGGGAAAACAAGGAAGAAAGTGAGCGGCTTCGAAGCCGAATGTTTTGACCAGTCGAACATGCATCGTTGACGATTCTACAGGGCGCAGGACGATAGAGAATCGGGCGGAGGGCGCCCCGTTGACGCCCCGGCCACGACGCCGCGGGAGAGAGCGGCGACCTGAGTTTGAAGAGGACCTCGGCTATGGAGTTGAACACGCTGGAGCTTACGGAAGACCAGGGCGGTCGCGTGCTTCGTTTCGCCGGCGACCTCAACTACGCCACGATCGACGACGCTCGCAAGGGCATCGATCGCGCATCGGACGCTTCCCCGGAAGGCGTTGTGCTGGACCTGACGAAGATCGAGATGTTCACCTCGGTCGCGCTGCAGATGCTCCTGGAAGTCACCAGTGACCGGTCCGAGCGACTCGTGCTCCTGATCAATGACCGCATCGAGGGAATTCTCGACGTCACCGGCGTGCGACGGCGATTCACGATCGCGCTCGATCTCGATGACGCACTGCGCAAAGCGGGCGACTGACGTCAGACTCCCCGCGTCTGCGGATCCCAGATCAGCTTGTGAAGTTGCGACTGCATGCGGACGTCGAGCTTGTCTTCGAGGATCCACTCGGCCAGTGCGCGGGGATGCAATCCGGGATGCCCGCGAATCTCATCGCCGGCCGGCTGGGCGTGCACCGGAGACATCAGGACGCTCGCGACGCGATCCTGCAAGCGATGCTCAGCGATGACGCCGCGCGCCCACTCGTAGTCGCCACGCGAGCAGACCACGAACTTGATCTCGTCGTGTGATCGCAGGCGATCGATGTTGGTCCAGTCGTTGCGGTCGCACTCGCCGGAATCAGGCGTCTTCAGATCGACGATGCGGATGACACGCTCGTCGCAGGCGCCGTCGCCATCGATGTCACAGGCGCCGGATGTCTCGACGAGCACGGTGCGTCCAGCCTCGCACAGTCGGCGCATCAGGTCGAAGACGCGCGTCTGCAGGAGCGGCTCGCCTCCGGTGATCTCAACGAGCTCGCAATCGATCGCGAGCACCTCATCGAGAAGCTCGTCGATCGAGCGGGTTTCACCTCCCTTGAAGGCGTACTCCGTGTCGCAGTAGACACATCGAAGATGACAGCCGGCGAGACGAATGAACACGCAGCGACATCCCGCGCGTGTCGATTCCCCCTGGATCGAATGAAACACCTCGTTGATTCGAAGGGTGTCGGCCATCGGGCCGGAGTATAGACGCGTCCGTCTCGTCTGATCCGGGCCTATTCGAGGCTGTCCACGAAGGCCTGCGCCTCCTGATGCCCGAGTCGGTGGGCGCGGCGGGCGTAGGTGAGGGCGACGTCGCGCTGACCCGCTCGCTTGTTCCACTCAGCGGCGTGCATCAGCAGGTCGAGGTCATTCGGATTCGCCTCGACGGCGGCGCCATAGAGTCGCGCCGGCGCCTCCGGCTTGCTCAACATGCCGTAGCACAGTGCGATCTCCTCGAGGAGCGCCTTGTTGGAGAGACGCTCGCGCTCAGGGAGCGCGTTGAGCAGTGTGAGCGCCGCTTCCGGATCATTGCCGCGCCTGATGATCTTGGCTTCGAGCAGGCGCCACGTGAGGCTCGAAGGCTCGAGCTCTCGAGCACGGCGGATGTGACCGGCCGCCACGGAGAGCTTGTTTTCGTCGAGCGCGATGCCAGCGAGTGTTCCCCAGACGACGGCGACATTCGGATCGAGCTTGCCCGCGATGATGAGGCTCTTTTTCGCCTCATCCACCTTGCCCGTATTCCGCTGCACCTGCGCGAGATAGATCGGGTGCTTCGGATTCGAAGGAGCGAGGCTCTGCGCCTGCCAGAAGTGCTCCTCGGCCTTGATGTGGCTTCCGGTCTTGTTGGCGACGACGCCGGCCGCGAAGTGGAGCTCTGCATGCACCGGTCCGATGGCGATGGCGTGCAGGTATTGCGAGTACGCCTCATCAACCAGACCCTCTCCCAGAAGCACCTCTGCATAGAGCGTTCGCAGATCCTGTACGTACTGATCCTGCTCGATCGCCTCCCGGAGAATTGCCTGCGCCTTCCCCGGTTCACCTTTCTTCAAATACACGCGGGCGGAGTCCAGGACAGCTTCGACGGCCTCCGCGCTGAGCGGATTCGGCGAGGCGCCGGATGCGGATTTCGGTCCGCCTCCGGCGAGCATGCCGCGGACGACGATGACACCGATCAGCAGCAGCACGACTCCGAGTGTGGAGACGGAGGCGAGCGTCAGGAAGCTCCGCTCAGGCCTGGGCGTATTGTCCGTTGAATGCGTCATAAAGCCCGATCAGGGTATCGTCCCGCTACACTTGGCCGCTCAAGGCAAAGAGCCCACTGGAAAGGAAAGCCCCGGAATAACCGGGCCGATCGCATGAATCAGACGACGGACCAATCCGCCGAAATGAGCCTCCCGAAGACGTACCGCCCGGAGGATCACGAGCAGCGCATCACGACCCGCTGGAGCGACGCTGACGCATTCCGCGCCGATCCGGACGCCGTCCTGAATGGCGATCGTCAGGGGTACAGCGTCGTCATTCCGCCGCCGAACGTGACTGCGGCGTTGCACCTGGGTCACGCGCTCAACAATACGCTTCAGGACGTGCTTATTCGCTCCCATCGCATGATGGGTTTCGAGACTCTTTGGATGCCCGGCGCCGACCACGCCGGCATCGCCACGCAGACGGTCGTCGAGAAACGACTCATCGCCGAGGAGGGACGAAAGCGCACGGACTTCGAGCGCGACGAGTTTATCGGGCGTGTGCAGGAGTGGAAGGACGAGTACGAGGAGACCATCAAGGGTCAGCTTCTCGAGATGGGTTGCTCCTGCGACTGGGAGCGCTGGCGCTTCACCATGGATGACGTCTGCGCGAAGGCTGTGCGCGAGGCGTTCTTCCAACTCTTCAAAGACGGCCTGATCTATCGCGGCAAGCGACTCGTCAACTGGGATCCAGTGACGCAGACGGCGCTGGCGGACGACGAGGTCGACAATATCGAGATCGACGGATTCTTCTACTACCTGCGCTATCCGATTGTTGACGCCGACGGCGAGCCATTGCGTGTGGCGCTGCCTGACGGATCCACGCTCGAGCATGTGACGGTCGCGACCACGCGACCGGAGACGTATCTCGGCGATACAGCGGTCGCCGTGAATCCGAGTGATCCTCGCTGGCCCGCGCTGCGCGACGCCGGAGCGCACGCGAAGCTCCCGTTCGTAAATCGCGTGATCCCAGTGATCGCGGATGACTACGTCGTCCTCCCCGCGAAGGATCCGGACGCTGAGGGCGTTGATCCAAAGGCGAAGTACGCAAGCGGATTCCTGAAGGTGACGCCCGCCCACGATCCGAATGACTGGGAGATCGGGAACCGGCATGATCTCGCGGCGATCAACGTGATGGCGCCGGACGCCTCGATCAGCGATGAGCACGGCTGGGAGGATGTCGGCGACGCCACGGTGTTTCTCGGCCTCTCCCGCGAGGACGCGCGCGCCGGGGTCGTCCAGCGCTTCGATGAGCTCGGATTGCTGGCCGACAAGCGCGACTACTCGCATGGCGTCGGACACAGCTATCGCAGCCACGTGCCGATCGAGCCCTACCTGAGCGATCAATGGTATGTGAAGGTCACGGACGACCGCCTGACTGGCGGCGCCCAGCGCGCCCTGAATGGGCGCCAACGCTCCCATGAAGGCGGTTGGTACAAGGGATGCGAGCGCGGCGACGGCAATCCGGCGGAGCGATTCGACTCGGACGGAACGATGACGTTCTATCCCGATCGCTATGCGAAGTCATACGAGACGTGGCACGACAACATTCGCGACTGGTGCATCAGCCGCCAGCTCTGGTGGGGTCATCGGATCCCAGTGTGGCGCACGTATGACCCAGCCATTGGACGCGTTTCCGAGGCAGAGCTCGCGGAAGGCGTCTCGAGATGGATGAAGCTGGCGCGGGCGGAGCGCGTGGCGATTCAGTATCGCGGCGAGTTCGTGCCGCTGGAGCGTGTCGAGAAGGAGAATCTCGACATGGGCGCCTTCTTCGTCTGCATTCGTGATCCTGAGGGTGAGGATCGCGAGCTCGTTGAGATGATCGAGTCCGAAGGCTGGGTGCGTGATCCTGACGTGCTCGACACGTGGTTTTCATCGGCGCTGTGGCCGATGTCCACTATGGGCTGGCCGGAAGACACGCCCCTGCTCGATGCGTTCAATCCGACGAGCGTCCTGACAACAGCGCGCGAGATCATCACGCTCTGGGTGTCGCGCATGGTGATGTTCAATCGTTACTTCAAGGGCGGCGATGTGCCCTTCGACGATGTGTACATCCATGCGATGATCCAGGACGGCGAAGGCCGCAAGATGAGCAAGTCGCTCGGCAACGGCGTGGACCCGCGCGACATCATTCATCTGCACGGCGCTGATGCGCTGCGCTTTACGCTCTGTCAGATGACGACGCAGACGCAGGACGTGCGTATGCCCGTCGAGCGGGACGAGCAGTCCGGCAAGAACACATCGCCGAAGTTCGACCTGGGCAAGCGATTCTGCAACAAGCTCTGGAACGCCTCGCGTTTCACCATGATGATGCTCGACGAGGCGGAGACGAAGCTGACGAACGGGCAGGCGATCGACAGCGACGACCTGTCGCCGGTGGATCGATGGATGCTCTCTCGTCTGCGATCCACGATCGACACCGTCGAGGAGGCGCTTCGCACGTATCAGTTCAGCGTCTACGCCCAGGCGATGTACGACCTGATGTGGCGCGACTTCTGCGACTGGTACCTGGAGGCGATCAAGCCGACGGTGCGCCAGCGACCCGCCCAGCAGGCGGTGCTGAGAGCCGCGCTGGACGCGATTCTCCGTCTGCTGCACCCCATCGCGCCATTCGTCACGGAGGCGATTCACGAGCACCTGCGCGCGACGCCGGCGGGCGATCTTCCGGGCGTCGGGCTTCCGGATTCTGAGTTGATCTGTCAGGCGCCCTGGCCGGAGGTCGCAGGCGATTTCCGGGATGAACCGATCGAATCGGGCATTGATCGGCTACGCGATCTGGTCGCAGCGGTTCGTGAGGTGCGCGCGCAGCAGCAGGTGCAGCCGCGCCGCCGCATCACGCTGCACGTCGATCAGCCGATGCTCGATGAAGTGAAGGCTGGTGACGGATTCGTCGAGACGCTCGCCGGGTTGGCGGCCGTCGTCGCCTCAGATCCAGAGGGCGCGGCGTCTTCGTTCACATTCGACGCGCGCGAGTTCAGACTGAGCGATCTGCAGGACGAGAGCGCCGGCGGCTCGGACGCCGAGCGCGAGCGCCTGTCGCGGCAGATCGAAGAACTCGAGGGATCGATCGCCACGCTGCAGAAACGTCTGAGCAATCCCGGGTACACGGAGAAAGCGCCGGCGCATCTTGTTGAGCAGACGCGCAATCAGCTTGCCGGGCTCGAGTCGGAGCTCGACGCCGCACGGAAGAGTCTGGAGGCTCTTCAATGAACCGAGTCGCGCTGATGCGCGTTCTCGCGCTCGGCGCTCTCTGCCTCGGCATCCTCAGTTGCGCCGGCGATGTCGCGCCGTCCTCATCCGCCTCGTCGAACCCGCGCCCGTCATCGTCGGCGTCGGTCATTGACCGCTCGTCCGCCGTGCTCTCGACAGAGCCTTGGAGTTGGACGGGTGTGACTGGCGCCGTCATTCGCACTGAGCACTATCGCATCTACACCACCGAGACCGATCGCGTGCTGGTCGAGCGACTTCCCCCCTTCCTGGAGGACGCGATGTCGCACTATCGCTCAGCGATTTGTGCGCTTCCGGGACCGCCGCAGCGCCTTGACACCTATCTGGTCGATAATCGCCCGCAGTGGGTGCGCCTGACCAAGCGGCTCCTCGGACACGACGCTGAACCATTCCTGCGGATCCAGCGCGGGGGGTATGCGACGCGCGGCATCGCCGTGCTCTACGACATTGGCCTCTTCGACACACTGGCGATCGCGGCGCACGAGGGCTGGCATCAGTACACACAGCGCACATTCTCTGATGGCCTGCCGGTGTGGCTGGAAGAGGGCGTTGCGTCGTTCATGGAAGGGCACAAATGGAGCCGAGAGCAGCCGGTCTTCCTGCCCTGGTCCAACGTAGAGCGTTTCGACCAGCTGCGCGCAGCGGAGGCCGCGGGGCGACTTCTCTCGCTGCGCGAGCTTCTCGGGGAGACGCCAAGGGACTCTCTGAATGGGCCGGCCGGCGCGACGCTGAACTTCTACGCCCAGGCGTGGGCGCTCGTGCACTTCCTGAATGAGGGCGCCGGCGGTCGATATCGGAGCGCCCTTCGCAATGTGATCCTGGACGCCGCCGAGGGACGCCTGGGCGAGACGATGGCGGATCGCATCGGTCCACGGCGCGCGGCCCTTGCGCTGCGCCGACGCGTCGGCCCGGAGGTCTTCCTGACGTACTTCAACGACGACCTCGACGAAGCGGAGCGCGAGTACAGCACGTTCCTGCGCGCGATCGTCAGCGCGGGCGCGCGCGACCGGATCGTCGCCGGTCGATCTCCGATCGAAGGCGCAGCGCCGTGAATGCGCCTCGAGCTGACATCGAGCTTCCGGGGACATGCCTGGGCCTGCTCTCTGATTCGCATGGCGACGCCGAGATCACGAGGCGCGCCGTCAGTCTGTTGATCGAGGGAGGCGCCGATGCGCTGCTGCACCTGGGAGATGTCTGCTCCATAAGCGTGATCGACGCGCTCGCGGGGCTGTCCGCCGATGACGGACGAACGATCCCCTCGAGACTGCTCTGGGGCAACATGGACTTCGACACGGACTCCGGGCGTCGCTACGCGGAGTCAATCGGAGTTGGCGTCGATCATCCGGCGGGCAGCTACCTGATGGAAGGCAGGCGGCTGCTCGCTCACCACGGCCATCTGGATCGCTTCGAGCGTCTGGCGCCGGGGCAGGGCTATGACTACTTCCTCCACGGACACACGCACCGGCCCCGAGATGAGGTGATCGAGGGCTTGCGTCGCTTGAATCCAGGGGCCCTGACGAGGGCGGATCGGCTGACTGCCGCTCTCCTCTGGCCGGCAGACGGCGAATTCCGGCTGATTGACGTGCCCTCGTAGGGTGTCCCCAACGCCGACAGGCGGCTATATCATGGCGGCCGGCATCCTCCATGACCCAGGCGCAATCACAGGACAATCAGGACAAGAGCGAGATCCAGATCCGCCCCGCCACTGCGGACGACCAGGCGGCTGTCTCAGCCCTCTATCGCGAGGAAGGCGTCCACGACGAGACGGGCGAGGGAGACACGGGAGACGACGTTCTCGACCTCCAGAGCGGATACATGCAGGACGAGGGCGAGTCCTGCTTCTGGGTCGCTGAGAGCGAGTCGGCCGGGGTCATCGGCATGGTGGGTGTGAAGCACAAGGGCAACCATGCCGGTGAGATGCGCCGACTGCTCGTTCGAGCGGAGCATCGAAATCACGGCTACGGGCGCCGCCTGGTGGAAGAGGCCCTGAAGTTCTGCAACGACAGGGGTTACGTGAAGGTGGTCCTGCAAACGCAGGTCGATCAGAAGGCGGCGCTTTCACTGTTCGAGCGATTCGGATTCCAGCTCAATCGCACTCGGAACGTCGCGGGCCGAGATCACTTGGAGTTCTACATGGATCTCTATCGCCAGCCAAGAGACGAGACGGCCTAGCCTCGAGCCCGCCTCTGCCCGCCAACTGTGAAGATGGTGAAGATGGGCACACTCGCTGATCCTGGGGTCGGGGCGAATCCCCTTTGTGCGCCGATATCAACCTCGTCTGAATCCACACGAGCAGCCTGATAGTGGTGACTATCGGACGGTCATCTTCACGCATAGATCGCGATAAGTGGGATGCGCCCTGAGCCGCCTGAAGCGGGATGATTATCGCTCAGTTTCGGCTTGCATTGGCCATGAGCGGCTTTTATCTTCGGCGTGGGCGATTTGGCGGTCGCATTTCTCGCAAGTCCGTATCCCTACGTTGACGCGAGATTTGTGCATCAGAGTGCACGAATGCTGCGAATAGCCACTCGTTCTTACTAACCAAGGCTTCCCTCTTACTCAACGCCCCAGGTTTGCAGTCGATGCAGGCCTGGGGTTTTTGAATTCGGATGTTGAGTCGCGTCTGCTGCAGAATCAGGCGCTCCCCAGGCGCTTCCGAGCGCGCGCTCGCGTTGTGGCAAGCGTCAGGAAGATGACGATGAGCACGAACTCCATCGCAAGCATCGCGACGACGGCGCTCTCCTGATTCACGACGCCGATCGACGCGGCGCCCCATCCCATGGCGCCGCACAACGGGCCGAGCGCATAGCCGAAGCCGATCGCAGCTTCGTGCCTTCCGCCCGCGTCGATCTCAGCAAATCCGACAGTCATCGCGTAGTACAGCGCGCCGTAGTACACGCCGCCCATTCCGAGACCGAAGAGCGCGAGCCCCACAACAAGCACACCCGCGTTGGGGGCGACCGCGGCCGCGACGAATCCCGTGATCATGGCGCCGGCTGTCCAGATCGGCGTACGCCATCGCCCGTGCCATCCGCGCCACCACTGGAAGAGCAGGAACGCTCCAATACGCGAGAGTCCCCATGCAGAGGCGAGAGGCATCTTCCATTCGATGTCGACACCGATGCGATTCATGCGCCACGGGAGCATCGGGTTGATCGCCGACGCGAGGATATAGCTCAGCATGAGCAGCATGCGGAAGCAGGGGAGCAGGCGCTCGTATCGCTCCGGATGAGGCTCCGGCGTCTCATGGAGGTGACGCGGCGGCTCCGGCGAGAGCGACATCACGATGGGCAGGCAGAGCACATGCACGACGCCCAGAGCGGCGATCGCCTCGAGTGAGTGCTCGCGGAGAAGCGGCGCCATGAGCCAGAACGCCACAGCCACGGCAGACGCCCAGGTGAGATTGAATGCGCCGATCGCCTTCCTGAGCGGGGCCCCGCGCCGTCCACCGGAGACGTAGCTCTCGACGATAGGCCAGAGGGTTCCTGAGATCGGCAGATAGATGATCGCGAAGAGCCAGAGCAGCCAGAACTCGGGTTGCAGAAGCGGCAGGGCACATGAAAGCGCAAGCGCTATCGAAATCACCACGAGGAGCACGCGCGTGCTGATCACGCTGCCGCGCGCCGCGAGGGCGTTGCGAATCGGGCCGATTGCGAGTGCGCCGGCGATGTAAGAAGCGCCCATGGACGCCCCGAGCAGATAGTTCTGCATGGGCGTGGCGCCGAATCGCTGATCAGCGATGAAGAAGACGCCGTTCGTGATGCCGCCTGTGCCCAGACTGTTGAGCCAGGTGAAGAGGAGCGCGGGGACAAGCCCACTGCCCGAACGACCGGAGGCATCGCGGGCGCGTGTCGTCATCGTTGGGTGCGCGCCGATTCAGTGTGCATTGCCGTCATGAAGGCCGGATCGTAGTATGAACAAGCGCCAGCCGTCGCGACTGCTGGTCGAGCGCGCGTAGCTCAATTGGATAGAGCGTCGGCCTCCGAAGCCGAAGGTTGCAGGTTCGATCCCCGCCGCGCGCATTGTCAAGAGGTCAGCCCGGCAGGCTGGCTCAGGCCGCATCCCGTCCTGTGAGACTCGCGAGGCGGTCGATGATGCGCGGAATGTCATCCGCGGCGGCCCCCTTGCAGAAGTAGAAACCCTGCACGAAATCGCACTCAAGATCGAGCATCGACGCCAGATTCTCCGCTGAGTTCACGCCCTCGGCGACGATCGCGAGATCGAGATTGCGCGCAAGTCTGATGATCGCCTCGATCACGGCGATGTAGTCACGCCGACCGTCGAGATTCGTGAGGTACTTCTGATCGATCTTCAGGAGGTCAATTGGGAGTTCGTGCAGCACGCTGAGCGAGGAGTACCCGGTGCCGAAGTCGTCGAGACCGATGCGGATTCCCTGTTCACGCAAGGCCTGGATGTTCTCGAGGACTTTCGTTCTGCTCTCCTCGTCGAAGAATGAGCGCTCGCGGATCTCGAAGACGATCCGTTCGCAAGGGACCTCGGAGGTCTCGAGGATTCCCAGAGCGCGATCGGCGAAGTCATCTCGTGCGAGACTTCGATGAGAGAGATTCACATGGAGCTGCAACTCCGGTTCGCCCCACGCGCGCCAGGCCTCGCAGCTGACCTCCAGAATCCGGGCGTCGAGTTCTGGAGTCCGCCGAATCTGGTCGGCGATCGGAACGAACTCCGCCGGCGATACATCGCCCAGACCCTCGATGCGCCAGCGCGCCAGCGCTTCGACGGCGTGTACGCCCCCCTGCCGCAAGTTGAGTATCGGCTGGAAGACAGCGGACAGCCCGTCCTTCAGGGCGTCTGGATCCGCGAGCGTGTTCTCGATGAGCACGCGGCGCGTGAGATCCTGCTGCATGCGTGGATCAAACGCAGCGGACGAGGCCTTCCCGTTCTGCTTGGCGCGATACATCGCGAGGTCAGCGTGTTGCAGCATTGTCTCGGCGCCAGCTCGCCCACTATCGGTGGCGCAGACGCCGATCGAAAGCGTGACGGAGATCTTCCGATCGCCGATCTCGAGCGGCTCGCTCAGCGACTCCTGAAGCTGATCTGCAAGGGCTAGCGCTGCCCGCGTGTCGCACGGACGCGCGACGAGGATAAACTCGTCTCCGCCCAGACGACCTGCGCGAGCATCGAGAGCGCGATCATTGGTCAGATCCTGGAGCATCGACGCGATGTGATTGAGCATCGCATCGCCGGCGTCGTGGCCGAGCGTATCGTTGATGATCTTGAAGTCGTCAACGTCAATGAAGAGCAGCGCGAAGGGCGATTTGTCAAGCAGCCACTCCTTGATCACGCACTGAATCGACTGTCGATTCTGGAGCCCGGTGAGCGAGTCGTGCGTCGCCTCGAAGCGAAGGCTTGATTCGACGGAGCGGCGCATATCGACCTCGCCGCGCAGAATGGCGTTGGCGCGTTCGAGATCCGCGGTGCGCTGCTCGATGCGCTCTTCGAGGCGCAAGTGCTCACGGCGCATCCGAGCGATCAGGAGCCCCAGCAGAATAAGGACGACGCCCAGACCTGCCGCCGTGAGAGCCGCCTGTGACCTTGTGGGCGACGCGAGCGCAAGGATGCCCATCTGCGCTCCGACGAGCACGATGACGATCAGCAGCGGCCGGCGCAGGAACAGCCGATCGAGCAGGTTGTCACGAGACCCCTCATTCACGTGATAGGAATCGATCAGATGGGCGACCGGGAACAGGTCCAGCGCGAGTTATCGAAGCAGTCTTGATCGGTGACGACGGCCCAGGCGCGAGACCTTGGCGGACATTGGCCACGAGGCGACGAGTCCGTCTCCCTAGGCGGCGTCCGCCTCGCGAACGACCACGTCCTCTTCCCGAAGATCGACCTCGTCGGTGACCGAGCAGCTGGGGTCGTTCTTGTCGTCCGTCAGCTCGTCGCTCAGCGTGTGGCTCCACTGCGGAAGACGCCCATGATGCGCCGCCTTGGCGAGCATGTGTGATCCCACGGGCGTCGCCACGAACATGAAGACAATCGTCGCGAGCGCCTTGCTGACGACCGTCGGGGCCGCCAGGTGGAAGCACGCCGCCACGAGCATGCCGGTGAGACCGAGCGTGACGCACATGGAGGCCGCATGAATCCGGTTGTAGGCGTCGGGCAAGCGGACGACGCCGACGGCGCCGACGAACATGAAGAAGAGCCCGAAGAGCAGCATGATCGCCGCAATGATGTCGGTCAGCGCGTTGAACGTGAATGTCTCAAAACTCATACCGCGCGCCTCCTTCCGATGAACTGGGCGAACGCGATCGTCGACGCGAAGCCGAGAATCGAGATGATCAGCACGGCGTCGAAGAAGATGAGCGAGCGCAGGCGGATCGTCACGAGCACGGCGAGGCCGACGACCTGCATGGCCATCGTGTCAGTGGCGAGACCGCGATCCACGAGGGTCGGCCCCTTCAGCACGCGCCAGAGGCTCATCAGAAAGGCCAGCGCAAGGAGGGCGATTCCCACGTCGACGACGCTGAAGAGAAACGCCTCAGCGGTCTGCTCCCAGCCGGGGAGCGTGGCGTGACCCTCGGGCGGCGGCGCCTCCGCGTGCGACTCGCCAGCGGCGAGAGCGAACTGCGGGAGCGTGTTCTGGATGGAAGACGCGATCATGAGAACACCATCTCCTTGAGATGCAGCGCGAGATCGTCAATGTCCTTGACGGCCTTCTCGCGGCTATCGGCGTACATGGCGTGGATGTAGATCCACTTGTTGCACGGGCTGATGTCCACGACGAGCGTGCCCGGCGTCAGCGTAATCGCCGAAGCGAGCGTGGCCCGCTCCGCCTCGGTGAGATTCTCGACGTTGTAGCGAATGATCCGCGGCGTCTGGTGCATGCTGGGCGTCAGCACTTCCCACGCCACCTGCCAGTTCGTCACCAGCAGCATCTTGAAGAAATAGCCGAGGAAATGCAGCAGGCGCAGTCCGCGACGGATGTACGGCTCGTGCCCCATTGCATGTCCGTAGATCGACACGACGAGCGCGCCGACGACCATGCCCGCCATGAAGTTCCAAGCCGTGAACTTGGCGTTGAGCGCACACCAGATGATGGCGAGGACGATGTTGAAGAGGAAACGTGTCATTCGTAGTGGTCCTCCTCATGAACGAGGGAGTGCGTCGTGTGTTCCAACTCGCCGGCGAATTCAGTGGTCGGCCATGCCTCCTCGCCGAGGACCGCGGCGACGTACGGCTCCGGATCGTTGAGCGAGATCACGGAGCTCTCGGCCTTGCGCATGATGGCCGGCGCGAAGACGGCCATCAGGATCGCGGCGCTGGTGAGCATCACGACGCCGACATACGCCGGCGCCGTCTCAAACTGCCGGGGCGGTCGATGACCGATCTGCGGGCTCTCCTCGGCGTCCTCTCGTGGAGGCATCCAGAACGTGAGCGCCCATACCTTGGCCATCGCCATCAGCGTGAGCACACTCGTGATCATGGCGATGACCGAGAGCATCCAGGCGCCGGGTCGATCGATGGTGAAGCCCTCGCGGATGATCGTGAGCTTCCCATAGAAACCAGGAAGCGGGGGCAGGCCGGCGAGCGCGATCGCGCAAACGAAGAAGAGCACGCTCAGCCAGGGCGCCTTTTGGTGCAGCCCGCCGAGGTTCTTCAGGTCGTCCGTTCCGCCGATCTTCTCGATCACTCCGCAGCAGAGGAAGAGTCCAGCCATGACGAGCATGTGCTGCACCATGTAGAAGAGCGATCCGGCGAGGGACGCGTCCGTCATGACGGCGACGCCGAACACGAGATATCCGATGTGACTGACCAGCACGAGCGCCAGAAGGCGGCGGATGTTCCGCATGGCCACCGCGCCGAGGATCGCCAGCAGCATGGTGGCGCCGGCGCCCGCCATCAGCACGGTCGTGAGAATGCTCTCGGTGCGAATCTCCGTGGCGATGAAGATCATCGGGAACACGCGCATCAGCGTGTAGACGCCGACCTTCGTGAGCAACCCGCCGAACATCGCTGCGATCGCGATCGGACAGGTGTGGTATGTGTCGGGAAGCCAGAACCAGAGCGGGAACACGGCGGCCTTCAGCGAGAACACGAAGAGCAGCATCAGGCCGACGGCGAAGAAGCCGGGAGGCAGCGCCTCTCCATTCGCCTGTGTTTCCGCGACGATACGCGCCAGGTCCGCGAGATTGAGGGTCCCCATCATGCCGTAGACCAGACCGGCGCCGAGCACGAAGAACGTGGAGCCGATCAGATTGAGCATGACGTACTTGTACGCCTGCGTGAGCTGCTGGCGCGATCCCCCGAGACAGATCAGCGCGTAGCTGGACATAAGGACGATCTCGAAGGCGACGAAGAGGTTGAAGAGATCGCCGGTGAGGAAGCTGAAGTTGATGCCCATGAGCATCATGTGAAAGAGCGGGTGGAACCAGCCGCGCTCGTGCCGGCGTGAGATCGATCCGAACGAGTGGATGAAGCAGGCAGCGGCCACGATGTTCGCGGCGATGATGAGCATGCCGCTGAGACCGTCGAAGACGATGCTGATGCCGAATGGCGCCTTCCAGCCGCCGGATTGCGTGACGAATGTCGGCGTTGTCTGCGTCTGGATCATCCAGTACGCGGCCATCGTGATCGTCAACGCCAGCGAGACGGCCCCGACGAAACGCTGCGCTGGGATCCACCCTCGAAGCAGCGTTGTCAGGACGCCGGCGGCCATCGGCGTCGCGACCAGGAGCGGAATGAGATCTGCTGAGATCATGGTGTGACTCCTGGCGGCTTAAAGTTCGGTGAGAAGCTGGGGACGACCTTCGGAGGCCAGATCATTCACATCGAGTCGATCTGCGCGCCGGTGCATCACGACGAGCAGCGTCAGCAGGAACGCCATGACGGCGAAGCTGATGACGATCGCGGTGAGAATCAGCGCCTGCGGAAGCGGATCGACCATGTGGGACGAGACGCCCAGCACGGGTCCGCCCTTGATGATCGCGCCGCCCTGCTCCTGCATGAGAACGGGCGTGCCGCTCATCATGAGAATGCTGAGATGCGCGGCATGACCGAGCAGGAAGAGACCCATGGCGACTTCCTTGAGCTCGCGCCCGAGGATGAGATACACGCTCACGGACAGCACGACCGTGACGCAGATCGCGAGAAAAAGCGTCATTCCATTTCCTCCGTCAGGCGGTTGACGATGCCGAGGCTCACGGCGACGACGACGAGCAGCACGCCGATGTCGAAGAAGGTGGCGCTGGCCCAGTGATAGGGATCCTCACCGAGCAGCGGGATGTACCCGTTGTATGACTGCAGGAATGCGCCGCGGTGTTCCCCCGGAAGCACAAGCGGCACGACGGCCGTGAGCAGCGCGATGCCGAGACCGATGGCCGCCATCGGGCCTGGCTTGATCGGCACGAGGCTCTTGAGCGCTCGCGGCCCCTCCGCCATGCGATAGACGGCGAGGGCCGTCGCGGCGACCAGACCGGCGATGAATCCGCCGCCCGGCTCGTTGTGTCCCTTGAAGAACACGTAGCCGGCGAAGATGAGAGACAGTGGAAGGATGACGCGCATCGACGTGCGGAACAGCGACGTCGTCAAGCCAGGCTGTGCGCCCTCCGGCACGTAGTACGCCTCGCGCGGGATGTCGTCGTACTTCACCACGCGTTTGACCGCCTTCGCCGGCGCCGCTGTGATGAGCGCGAAGACGCCCATGAGCGCGATCGCGAGCACGGTGATTTCGCCGAAGGTGTCGTATCCCCGGAAATCCACGAGGATGACGTTGACGACGTTGTTGCCGCCACCGCCTCGACCATCAGCCTCGCCGAGTGTGTCGGAATACGACTGCGCGCCAAACCACTCGCCCAGTGCGCCGCCATCCGGTGAGAGATCCGCCTGTCCGGCGACCTGCAGGACGACCCACCCAACGGTGCAGCCGACGAGCGCGGCGAAGAAGCCGCGCCGGACGCGATCGATCCGATGCCAGCGCTTCGGCTCCTCGGGGAGCATGCGCAGCACGAGGAGGAAGAGGATGACCGAGATGATCTCGAACATGAGCTGCGTCAGGGCGAGGTCGGGCGCCTGGTAGAGCAGGTAGAGACCGGTCACGCTGAAGCCGACGCCGCCGAGAACGAGCACGCGAACGATCCGGCTTCGCACGAAGGGCATCGCCAGCGCCGAAGCGCAGACGAGGAATGAGAAGAACGACACGGCCATGAGCAGACCGGTGACGCCCTGCGGTATGCGCACGGCCTCCGGGAAGCTCCAGAGTCCGCTGTCGAGCATGATCGAACCGCCGAGCGCCAGCACAAACGCCGACAGCACGAGATAGACATACACCCGGAAGTTGCCGGGCTGGAGCATGCTGAAGATGCGTCCGCCGTCGCGCTGCACGCTCGAATAGACAGCAGGGAAGAGCTTGTTGTGCGGATCCTCGAGAGGCGATCGCAGGAAGGGCGAGAGGCCCAGCAGAATGCCGAGGACTGCCCCGATGATTGACGTGATCAGAGGCGCGCCCATCTTCATCTCGAAGAAGCCCGGCAGCGCGCTCCAGTAAAGCGGCGCCGTCTCGAAGGGCAAGACGAGTTCACCGAACCAGGCCGGCGCCACGCCGCCGACGTATTGCGCGGCGACGAGCAGGAATGCGGGAAGCCACAGGCAGGCGCCCCAGAAGCCGCGCTCATGCTCGTGCGCGTGATCGCCGTGATCATGCGCGTGCGCCTCGCCCTGGGCGTCATGCTCGATTCGAGTCTCAACCTCGGGCGTCGCCAGGAACGTCATCAGGAAGCGAATGAAGATCGCCATGTTGAAGATCGCCGTGAGCGCCGCAAGGACCGCGACGACATTGACCCATGGCATGGTCTCGGTCGCATGGAAGATCTGATAGAGGAACGCTTCCTTCGCCGTGAAGGAGAGCGTGAAGGGCGCGGCCGCCATCGCGTAGCAGCCCGCGAGACAGATGATGGCCAGCAGCGGGTGCGAGCGAAGCAGACCCTTGAGCTGATGCAGTTCCTTCTTGCCGACGGTGTGGATGATCGCGCCGGCGATGATGAAGAGCGGCGCCTTGTAGAGCGCGTGATTGAGGATCTGCGTGATGGGCCAGATGATGTTGGCCGCGGCATGGCCGTCGTGCACATAGGTGACGGAGCCGAGGCCGTACATGCACGTGAAGAGCCCGAGCTGACTCACGGTCGTGTACGCGAAGATCTTCTTGAGTTCGGCGGAGCGAATGGCCAGCAGTGCGCCGAGCGCCATGGTGATGGCGCCGAACGCGATCAGGATCTCACCCCACGGGATGATCGACTCCAGAAGGTAGAGGCCGGGATACATGCGCGCGAAGAGGTAGATGCCCGCTTTGACCATCGTCGCCGAGTGCAGATACGCGGAGACCGGCGTCGGGGCCGCCATCGCGCCCGGAAGCCAGAAGTGGAATGGCCACTGCGCGGACTTCGTGGCGCCACCGAGGAACATCAGCAGAAACGCCCAGGGCACCAGCTCCGGTCGCGCCAGATCGCCGGTCGCGAAGGCGCTGAGCACGGCGCTGAAGCCCCACTCGCCCACGCCGACGCCCAGCAGCAGCACGCCGCCGAGCAGCGCAATGCCGCCCATGCCGGTGACCAGCAGCGCCTGTACGGCCAGTCGAACAGCCTTCGGGTTGGATCGCTCCCATCCGATGAGCAGGAACGAGCTGATGCTCGTCATCTCCCAGAAGATGAGCATCGCGATCATGTTGTCCGCGAGCACGAGGCCGAGCATCGCCGTCGCGAAGAGCCCGAGCATCGGATAGAAGCGGAAGAGACTGTCTGCGTCCTTCCCGAAGTAGCCTCGGGAATAGAGCACAATCAGGCATCCAACGCCGGCGATCAGGAATGCGAAGAAGAGTCCAAGCGGATCGGCGTTGAATGTCAGGTCGAGATGCAACGACTCCATGAACGGGATGCCGACGACACCCGAGTCGGGAGAATCCTGATACGCGGGCGACGGCGCTGCATAGTCGGACCCGGCGTTGGATCCGAGGGTCAGATCGTCGTAGAGCGTGCCCGGCGTATCGACGACACCGTGCTCTTCATTGCTCGATGATGCGTGGCCCGCCTCATGATCTTCGACCGCGGCGACGGTGACCGCCGGCTCATTGACGCCGTACTGCGTGACGACGGAGCCCAGCAGATAGACACTCAGCGCTGGTCCTGCCAGCGCCAAGATTGTCCGACCGCTCGTAGCGCGCCGTGGCAGGATCAGCGTGGCGACGCCGGCGATGACCGGCGCCAGCACGGCGAGCAGGATCAAAGTGAATTCTGATTCATGCATGATGACACTGGTCTCAGTCCAGGGACTCGAAGCCGACCTTCCCGGAAGCCGGAATCTCGACTCCTATCGGCCAATCGTCCTCCGACCTGCCGTACATGACTATGGAAAACGCGATCTTCTCGGAACCGGTCCGAGACAGTTCTAGGCCCGGTCTGTTCCCGCCGGCCCCTGTCCCTGGATCTCTCCTGCCCTCTGGAGTCCGAAACGCAGCAGGACCGGGCCGAGGAGCTCCTCGATGGCGATCATGCCCAGCACCAGTGAGTAGAGCGTCGCGGCGAACTCGAACTCCGTGAAGGTCCGCTCGATTATCGACACGAAGACGAGCGCCACCCCGGCCTGCGGCAGGAATGCCGTCCACATCCAGCGAGCGCCGCGCTCGTGGCGAGCGCCGGCGGCTCGAATCCCGAGCCAGCAACCGACCCACGTGAATCCGGCGCGAATGAGCACGAGCGCCACTGTCTCGTCCCAGAGACTCGCCAGCGCCTGGAGATCGATCTTGGTTCCCGCGACGGCGAAGAAGACGCAAAAGACAGGGAGGCTCAGTTCCTCAATTGTCTTGAACAGGTGCTCACTCTCCTCGCCCCAGACGTTCTCCATCAGGACGCCCGCGATGAGTGCGACCAGGAGCGCCTCGAAGTGAAGTGTCTGGCTTACGAGGGCCATGCCGAAGCATGACAGCACCACGACGATCGGAAGATGTCGCCGGAGGCGGCGCGTGCACCAGGCGAGTCCGATGCCGAAAAGCACGCCCGCGACGAGAGAGCCGCCGAGGGTCTTGCTGAGCGACCAAACGAGAGATCCACCCCCGCCGCCATGGGCGCCATGCCCGGCGTCCGCGCCTGAGACACCGAGCCATGAGCTTGTCGTCGCGATCACGACCGTGAAGACGATCACAAGCAGCAGGTCCTTCACGACCGTTGCGGCGATCGCAACCTGGGACATGAATCCGGTTGCGCGCGACTCCGAGATCACGGCGACCAACACGGCAGGCGAACTGGCGGTGCAGACGGTCGCGAGCAGAATCGCAGCGGCGACGCGCGCCGACGACGGATCGGATTCGAGCACACCGAGCGAACCGGGAAAGAAGGACATGACGATCGCCACGCCGACGCCGACCAGCGTCATCTGAAAGAACATGACGAACGCGACGGCGCGCGCCTGAAGCTTGAGGAAGGAGATCCGGATTTCACCCCCCGCCGTCAGCGCGATGAGCGCGATCGCGAGGTCGTTGACCGTCCGCAGATAGACGAACTGGTCCTTGCGCACGATGTTCAGGATGTCGGGTCCGGCGATCAGTCCGAATACGATGTAGCCCGTGATGCGCGGAATACTGATTGCTGAACAAATCTGACCGGCGAACCACGCGCCGATGAGGAGCAGTCCCAGGCTGGAGGCCGCGTTGAGAAGGCCGGGGTCCGTCTCAAGGAGAGCGACGGCGGCGCTCTGGTCCGCGACCGCTCTCACGACGAGCACCAGCGCGGTGATCATCAGAAGCGCGAGGAACTGTGTGATGAGCGTCCGTCTCATGAGGAGGACGCCTCCCCTGCGTCTGCTTCGCCTGTCTTGAGTTCAGCGCCGCGCCTGACCGTCATGACGAGCGGAAGCGCCTCGCTCAGGACACCGACGATGACGACGATCGTCAGCAACGGCGCCGCCTCAGGCGTCACGATCACAGCGCTGACGGCGATCGCCAGCGCGACAGGACTCTGCCGGATAGGCGCGGCAAAGAGCGGAGAATTTGATGGAAGCGCGCTCACATCGACGCCTCCATCGCCGCCTTCCGAGCCTCCGGCAGCGCCAGCTCCAATGCGGAAGATCACCGGCTTAGTGATCAGTCGGGCCGCGACAAGCCCGATCGCCAGGATGACGGCCGCAAGTTCAATACGTGTCGTGAGCATCGCGCCAGCAATCAGAGAGAAGACGACGGCGACGACGTGCTCCGCCTCCATGATGAAGCGCTGGAAGCTGCGTAGTGGCTCGCCCGCGAGATTGACGAGTACGGCGCCGACGATCATCGAGGCCAGCAGCGGTGAGAATCGAAGGTCGGCCGCGAGTCCGGCGCTCAGCGCGACGACGCCGAGGAACACCGCCAGGAGATCCGCTCTGCTCTTTCCGGCGCGGCGTAACGCCACCCCGCCGAGCAATCCGACTGCGACCGAGGCGACCATGGCGACGACGATGAGCAGCAAGCCGGAGCCGGCGCCGCCGATCTCAGCTTCACTGTGCAACCGAACGGCGATCTTCGAAGCGACACCAAGCCAGGCAAGCGCGAACGCCGCAGCCAATCCACCGGCGGCCCGCACGAAGAGCGCCAGCCGCGCGGACTCGGGCGAGTCGCTGTGCCGCAGCGAGCGCGTCTCCATCGACCATCCAACGCCGCAGGCGCTGATGATCGACGCGGCGATCAGTGCAGACATCCCCGACCGCAGCCCCCCCGGCAAGGAGTCGGGCCAGACAGTGAACGCAAGGAATGTCAATGCGCCGAAGACAGAGGCGCTCACCACGAGGTCCAGTACGCCCAGGCGCCAGACCACGCGCGGCAGAGAATCGAGCACACTCAGATGCAGTTGCATGCCGATCATCAATCCGATCCAGCCAAGACCGGCGAAGACGACCGGAGTGAGATTCGAAATGAGCTCAGGCGTGACGGCGCCGACGCCAGCCGGCCCGATCAGCACGCCAACGGCGACCGCCGGCCAGCCGGCGCTGAGCAACGCCGTGAGAACACGGCTCCGTCGAAATCGACGGGCAGAACCGCTCGCGGCGATCAAACCCATCGCAAGCAGCAGCAGGATCGCCAGGAATGTGCGCAGTGGAGCCTCGCGAGAGGAGATCGTTCCGACGGACTGACACCAGCGAGTGACGCGACGTGCGCTCTATCTCGCAGGACGTTGATTCCAGTCTAAGTCAGATGCCCGAACCGGAGCGGCGCTCTGTGGGATCACCGGCTCGGCCCGAGGAATCGGGAAACCGGGGCCGTCAGCGCGATCGGTCGCTCCGAGGGCGCCAGTTCTTCCTCAATGAATTGAAAGAGCCCGTCTGCCATGGTTTGCGACGTCGCTGAAAGCACCACTCGACTTCCCGTGTTCTCAGGGATCATGGATGCGAGGCCCGCGAAGATCGGCATCTCGTCACGCAGGATCGCGCCGAGACCCTTGCTCTCGATCACTGTGGCCCCCGAGATCCCAAGGTCGAGCATCGCCGTAATGATGTCATCGAGCATCGAGGAACTCGATGCGACGAGGATCAGGAGCACCGGGGCGTCCTCACCAGGACCGGCGTCCCGGATGTCAGCCATGGGACCGATCCTCCTCGACGAGCGCTTCGAAGAGCGCTCTGGCGTCGGCGGCGGCGCGGAGCTTGTCGAGTGCGCCGGGAGCGCGGGCGATTCGAGCCAGACGCGCCAGCAGGCGAACATGCTCCCAGGGCTTCTCGCTTGAACCGAACATGCCGAAGATCAGCGTCACCGGAGGGTGATTCGGGCTTCCGAAGTCAACGCCCTTCCTTAGCAAGGCGACGACAACGATCGTCGAATCGATCTCCGGAAGCAGCGCGTGGGGGAAACCGACAGCCTCAGGGGTCGAAGTCGCCATCTGAGACTCGCGCTCTTGCAGGGCCTCCAGCAGCTGCTCCTCGTCCACATCGCCGATCGCCGGGCTCGCGGCGGCGGCAAGCAGGCGCAGGACCTCGTCCCGGTCCGTGGCATTCTCCAGGACGAGCACTCGATCAGCATGAATGAAGGATTCGAGACGCATGCGGCTAGTGAGGGCTAGACACGATATCAGGATCCAGAGCCTGACGAACGCCGATTGAGGGGGACCGGGAGCGCTTGAAGGCTACAATCCGGCGAAAGTCCTGCTCTGTCATCCCCAAGAAGATTCAGGATCGTCGATTCGGCAGGCGTGGGACCTCGCCTGATCGACGGCAGGAAGGACATCGAAGGACAATGGATCTCAGCTTCTGGGCGATTCTGGGAACAGTCGGCATCGTTGGCATCGTGGCGGGCACGCTGAGTTCGATGCACAGAACACGCGCTCGCGAGCGGAGTCGGCGCGAGATCGCGGCGTATATCGCCGAGGGATCGATGACCCCCGAGCAAGGCGAGCGTCTCCTGCTCGCCGATCCCCCTGAGGACGAGTAGCCAGACTCGGGAAAGGAACGAGCGATGGAGGAATTCCTCAAGGCATTCGCCGCAGACCCGGCCGATTTCATCCCGTACACCGCGCTGGTGCTCGGATTCATCATTGCGATCGCCTGGCTCTTCCTCGCCACGATCGAGAGCATCGTGAAAACGCGCTCGCGCGAGCGCAGCCGTCGCGAGATGGCGGCGTATGTCGCTGAAGGATCGCTGACTCCCGAGCAGGCGGAGAAGATCCTCGTCGCGGAGCCCAAGGACTCCTCAGCGATTTCCTGAACGGGAGGTCCGGAAGATGAACGAGATGTCAATGTTCCTCGCCGACGACGATCTGGTCCGCATACTCGCAGTCTCGATTGGAGGCGGCATCGCCGTGATCGCAATCGTCGTGAGCGCGATCAAGAACATGGTGATCGCCCGCGGCCAGGAGCGCTCACGACGCGAAGTGGCCGCCTACATCGCGGAAGGATCAATGACTCCCGAAGAAGGCGAGCGCCTCCTCAAGGCCGGCATGAAGAAGTGGGAACGCTGCTGATTGCCGAATCCGGCGGCAGATTGGATCAGAACGATGCATGAACTGATTACCACCTTCGCAAACGAACCCGGCC
The DNA here is from genome assembly GCA_028279375.1 of Phycisphaerales bacterium. Lineage (GTDB taxonomy): Bacteria > Planctomycetota > Phycisphaerae > Phycisphaerales > UBA1924 > JANQNW01. Next base: position 97,710 of record JANQNW010000023.1, on the reverse strand, counting down.
TGCTGGTCGGTACGATTCTCGGAATCGCAGGTATGCTGACTTCCGTCGTGATCATCGCGCTCATCTCGCGTTCTGCAAGACAGGGAACGCGCGAGCGCGAGCAGACGCGCCGCGAAATCGCGGCTTATGTCGCCGAGGGCACATTGACGAGCGAGGACGCTGAGCGCCTCCTGTCGCCGAGTCCATGGTGGATCAAGACCGTCTGCGTCAAGGGCAAGGATGTGCGCGAGAGCGTGCGCGAGCACCTGCACGCCTGAAACCGCTGATTCGTCAGATGATGATGTCGATGAGGGCGCCGATCGGCGCCTGCACGCGCTGCGCGCGTCGAACGGCCTGGATCGGCGCCTCGGATTCAGGCTGACGAGGACGGCCCTCGGAGACATCGCCGAGGTTGGCCGCGCTGGATTCGGAGGTCGGCTTGAGCGGCTCACCAATGTCGCTCACCATCGGAATCCTCACCTCATCGAGATTCGACTCGACGGGATCCGGCGTCTCGAGATTCTGCTTCCTGAGATAGTGCGCGTAGGCGATCGGGAGATCGTCTCCAGCGTCCCAGGTGTCGCAGGGCGTCCGGCTGCAGTCGTGATGAGCGCGGTGATCCGGGCGAGTCCATTCCATCCGCCGTTCGAACGGACTGGCGCCATCTCCATGTGATCCGGGACCGATCTTCATGCAGTAGCTCGCTGCACGAACGGCGCCACCGGCCTGCTCCGATAACACCGCCGGACACAGCGAGAGAACTGCGAGTTGCGTCAGGCGGAGTTCTGTCTGGCTCCCGATTGCTGCCCTGCATCAACGGGGTATGTTGTCGCCACGCAACATGTTGCGAACTGACGAACTCGACTATGACCTGCCGGAGGGCCTCATCGCTCGGCGCCCCGTCGAGCCGCGCCATGACGCACGGCTCCTCGTTGTGTCGCGCTCGGACGACACCAGACTCCAGCACGCACACGTTCGCGATCTTCCGGACATTCTGGAGTCCACCGACCTGCTGGTCCGCAATGTCAGTCGTGTCGTGCCGGCGCGTCTGGAAGGATGTCGCAGGGAGACGGGCGGGCGTGTGCAGGGGCTCTATCTCCAGACCATCTCGAGTGAGATAGATCACGCGTTCTGGCGCGCGCTGTTGAAGAGCAATGGTCGCCTGCGGCGGGGAACTGAGGTCGTATTCGCACGCGGTGACGCCCGCGCACCTGGTGTGCATGCGCGTCTCGTAGAGCGTGATGACGCTGCCTGGATCATTCGCGTTGAGAACGCGGATGTGCCAGCGCATCCATTCTCCACGCCGGAGGCGCTCAACCGAATCGGCGCGACGCCCCTCCCGCCGTACATTCTGGGCGCCAGGCAGCGCGACGACGACCTGATTTCTGATGACGATGATCGCGCGTGGTATCAGACGATCTACGCCTCTGAATCGGGCGGTTCCGTGGCGGCGCCGACCGCTGGGCTTCACTTCAGCAACGAACTTCTTCAGCGTCTCGAGCGCGACGGTTTCGAGTTCCGCGATGTCATCCTCCACGTGGGAGAGGGCACGTTCAAGCCGGTCGAAAGCGAGTCGATCGAGGCGCATCCGATGCACTCTGAGCGATTTGAAGTCGGCATCGAGACACTGCGCGCATTGACTCGCGCGCGTAGTTCGGGACGCCGGGTTATCGCGATCGGAACGACCACGGCTCGAACACTTGAATCGCTGCCGGCGCCCGGTGAGGGAGGGACATCAAGAGACCCGATTTCCGGAGAGACTCGAATCCTCATTGCGCCGGGGCATGAGTGGCGCTGGCTGGATGGACTGATGACAAACTTCCATCTGCCGCGCTCAACGCTTCTGGCGATGGTGGCGGCGCTCTTCCCGGGCGGGGTCGATCGCATCAAGGAGATCTACTCGGAGGCGATTGGTCGAGAGTATCGCTTTTACAGCTACGGCGATGCGATGCTGATCCTGCCGTAGATGCAGGCACAGCCCTGATGGATCTGAAGAGTGTGTTGAGGAGGGCCTGCTTCGCTCAGGCGATCTCGACGCGCTTGTAGTCGATGATCAGCTTCGTGCGTTTGGGAAGCAGGACGCCGGCATGCAGTTCGCCGGAGCGATCGATGGCGTCGACGCCGGGAGATCGATCGGCAGCGCTGGAAGAGGGAAGCGCGATCATGGCGAGAGCAGCGACACCGAAGATCGCCGCAATCCCAAACATCTCACGCACTCGGCTTCGCATATGCGCCGCCTCCTCTGGTCTTTCGTTGTAAGACCTGCAACCAGTGGTGGTTACACGTCGACTATTCGAGTGTACCACGCGCCATGCGGGGCGGAAGCGCAAATGTGCGCTGTTGCGCGCAACGCCGTCGCAGGCGGCGCAACCGTCGATGTTTCGGGACGCTTACTTCTTATTCACACGTCCAGATAAGCGATTACACGAATCGGACCGCCGCTGTGTCCGAAAACAACAACGCCGCGGACCTTCGCCCGCGGCGTTATTCGATTCGCTCAAACGTTCAATCAGTCACTCAGGGACACGGTCCCCAGCGACCAAGAAGAATGGCCAGGTCGGAAGAGCCGACGCCGCCGCCATCGAAGTCCGCAGGGACGCCGACCTGAGTCCAGAACGAGATGAGTTCAGCGAGATCGCCGGAGCCGACAGCGCCGTCGCCGTCGAGGTCCCACGGGCACTCGCACTCATCCGGAATGCCGTTGCCGCCGCTGTCAGAGCTCGTGCCGTCCTTGATGTCGCAGAGATCGCACGATTCAGTGCTGTTGCAGTCATCGCAGGTGGCGCCGGACGCGGCGACGATCTTGTGAATCGTGCCGCCGATCATCACGATGTAGATCTCGCCGTACGCATCCTCACCGAATGACGCGAGTCCGAATGTCTGCGCCCACGAGCCTGCCGCGAGCTCCGCCGTGCGCTCCTGCGAGTTCGAGACGGTCGAACCGTCATACTCGAGCGACCAGATCTGCCCACGGCAGTAGTCGCCGTAGAAGTACGTGCCCTGGAGTTCCGGGATCGCACAGCCGCGATAGACATGGCCTCCGGTGACGGAGCTGCACGGCGCCTGCGTCCAGACATAGTCGATGATGGGATCGGTCAGGGCGGTCGAGAAGCACGTGCAACCGGTGAGGCTGGTGCAGCGGTTGCCTTCCATGCATCGCCAGCCGAAGTTCAGGTTGCCGACACCGGCGGGCTGGAAACTGATTTCCTCTCGGGCGCTCTGCCCAACGTCGCCGATGTAGAGATCGCCGGTCTCTTCGTCGAAGTCATTGCGCCACGGATTGCGCAGTCCGCGATGCCAGATCTCCTTGAGACCGCCACTCATGGCGAACGGATTGCCTGCTGGAATCGCATAGTTGGCGTTCGGATCTCCCGGAAAATCGTCGCCGTCGACGTCGATGCGGAGCATCTTCCCGAGCAGCGTGTTCGTCGCCTGGGCACGTGCGAGCGGATCGTTGCCGCTGCCGCCGTCGCCGGTCGCGATGTAGAGATACCCATCGGGGCCGAAGTCGATCCAGCCGCCGTTGTGATTGCCAAAGTCCTGCGAGAACGAAATGACGGGCGTTCCGCTCGACGCATTCGCGACATCCGGATCACCAGCGCTCACCTGGTATCGCTCGACGACGGTCGAGCCGGGGCTCGAGCCAGCCGTGTAGTTGACGTAGAAGTAACCGTTGTTCTCGTAGTCCGGGTGGAACGCGAGGCCGAGAAGCCCGCGCTCGCTGCCCGAGGGGCTCGCGCTCGTGACCGTCAGGAAGGTGCCGGTGACAACGCCGTCCTTGATGATGCGAATCCGACGCGTGTTCTGCTCGATCACGAACTCACGGCTGAAGTCGTCCGGCGCATGCGTCAGGTAGATCGGGTCGGACAACCCGGACGCATAGAGTTCGGTTGTGAGCACGAGCGGCGCGCCGCGCTCTGACGCGCTGGGAGCGCTGATCGCCGCGACCGGCTGGTCGCTCTTCGTCGTCGCGGTGGCCACGTTCGTCGCCAGGAGCGCGCCGCCTGCAATCAGTGCCAGGGCGCCCACAAGCTGATGCCTCGTCATGTATCTCTCCTTGCCAGTCTCTTTTGAGCCTGCTCCGCAGGTTCTGGTCAGTCGGTTCGCATCCTGCGGCTACATGGATCCCGGTCTCCCGAGGGTCTCGTGTCCCACGGGACGCCGATACAGCATCGAACCCAGTCGAGGGTGCGATCTCCTCCCTGCAGCCGCCGATAACCAGCCGCAGCCAAGGCGGCCTGCCTGAGACAAACCGGTTCCACGCGGCCTCAGGCCCGGGCAGCCTAGCACTGGCCCTCAGGTCCGCAAAGATTCATTCACAGGCATGGCGGATCTTTTTTGGATCCCGGCCCATCGAACCGCGCCGCCTGCCGATCCTGACTGGCGGACTTAGACTCCGGGAGCGGATACCGGTCCAGCGCCCCCCCAACTCCTCCTCGGACCCAACCAGTTGTTTCCCGCATGAAGCCCCGCCCGAAGAACTCCAAGAAGAGCCGATCATGCGGGCCAGCCGCAGGTGGATCGGGCGATGTGAGTCTCACGGTCCTGCCAGAAGCCGGCGCCCGGCCTGCGATGGCGCGATCGAAGAACGGCAAGCGCCGCGCGATCGTGCTGATCGCCGTGCATGTGCTCATCATCGCGCACATCGTCCAATGGAAGATCAGCGGCAGCACGCTGTCCCCAGTCGAGCCCTCCGAGGCGATGCAGACGCTCGAGCGCGGCGCTGTCAATGCCGGATTTATATTCTTCGCGCTGGCGCTGCTCGCGACGCTCATCTTCGGACGATTCATGTGCGGATGGCTCTGCCATGTCGTCGCGCTGCAGGACCTCTGCTACTGGATGCTCCGGAAGATCGGCATCCGCCCGAAACCGTTTCGCTCGCGCCTGCTCATCTATGCGCCCCTCCTGCTTGCGCTTTACATGTTCGTCTGGCCAACGGCGTACCGGATTCTGTTCACGGATATTCCTGCGCCGACGCTCACGAATCACATGATCGAGGAGGATTTCTGGCAGACGTTCGCCGGGCCTCTTGTCGCAATCCCCTTCCTCCTGATCTGTGGATTCGCCACGGTGTATTTCCTCGGCGCCAAGGGCTTCTGCACCTATGGCTGCCCATATGGCGGCTTCTTCGCGCCGGTCGACAAGGTCGCGCCGGGGCGCATCGTCGTCGATCATGACAAGTGCGAGGGATGTGGCCACTGCACGGCCGCGTGCACATCGAATGTGCGCGTGCACGAGGAAATCAGCGCCTATGGCATGGTCGTTGATCCAGGCTGCATGAAATGCATGGACTGCGTCAGTGTGTGTCCGAACGACGCGCTTTCGTTCGGATTCACGAGGCCCGCGGCGATCAAAGGAGCGCCGAAGACGGAGACGCGACCCAAGCGGAAGTTCGATCTCACCTGGGGTGAGGAGATCGCGCTTGCGCTCGTGCTCTTCTTCTGCTTCATGGCGTATCGAAATCTCTACGGGCTGATCCCAATGCTTATGGCGATCGGCGCCGCCGGCTGCTCGACGTACATCTTCTGGATCGCCTCGCGCATCCTGAGTGAACAAAATGTGCGGTTTCATCAGTTCCAGCTGCGTAAGAGCGGTCGCACCACGGGCGCAGGCGCGTCCTGGCTCGCTCTGGCCGCGATCATCGGCGCATTCACGCTTCAGTCCGGCGTCCTCAAATATCAGCGCTTGCGCGGCGATCGAGTGGCCGCCAGTGTCGGCGATTTGGTGTCTCGCGAAGCTGCGTTCGCTCAGGCCGCCGGTTCGATCCCCGCAGAGGCCATCGCCCGCGCTGATCGCGCCATCGCACATCTCAACACCGCGCGTCCGCTCGGCGCCGGCGGCATCGGCTTCATGAGCACGCCCGCAGTTGACGCCACGCTGGCGATGCTCCATGTCGTCAAGGGAGACGCGATCGAAGCGGAGGCGCTCTTCCGGCGTGTGCTCGAGCGCGAAGGCGTCATCGATCAGATGTGTGCGGATCTCCTGCGCACCATCCTGATGCAAGGGAGAGACGAGGAGGCGATTCGTGAAGGATTCGAGTTCCTGAACGAGGATCCGGACCTTCCCATGACGCGCGAAGTGTGTGCCAACATCGCGCTCTCCCTCAACAACATGGCCAAGGCCATCGAGATCTACGAACAGGGATATGGAAGCGTTGGTCTGCCGCCGCGCTCGCTCGCTCGTCTCGCGAACCTCTACGCGGCTTCGGGTCGATACGAGGAAGCCGTCAGCGCCAGCGATCAGGCGATGGAGATGGCGCCAACGGATCACGCGGTCTTCGACCTGCGCCTGTCAACGCTGCTCTCGATGGGCGAGCCGCAGCGCGCCATCGATGAGCTCATGGAGCGAGCGGAGAAGGAACCGGAGGCACGAAGCGGTCACCTGCAGCGCGTCGCGATCATCCTCCGGCAACTGGGCCGGGACGCGGAGGCTGACGCCGTCCTTCAAGGTCTTGATGAATGAAACACGCCGCGCCATCTGCGACCTGAGGCAGGTCGGAGACAGCGCGGCGCGCTTGTCTGGATCAGGTTGCTGATTCTCTACTCAGAGGCCGGAAGCGGCTCCTGCGTCAGCGGATCGCGGAGCGGCAGCTCCGTTGAGACGCCCTCGAAAAAGTCCGCCATGCTCGCGCGCCCCTCGAGGTCGCCGGGGTAGATCTCATCCCACTTGCCAACGACGAGCACGGCCATGTCATCAGGATGCAGGTGCTTCTTCGCAGCGGACTGAACGTCCTTCGCGGAGACGCGCCGAATGTTGTCTCGGTAATTCTTCCAGAAGCTGGGATCGCGTCCCGTCCACTCGTCACTAATGAAGACATTGAGCATCCCCTGCTTCGACTCGAATGTCCGCGGGAACGTCTCGATGAATGAAGCGCGAGCGGTCTCGAGTTCCTCCTCGGGCACGAGTTCGGAGCGCATTCTCTCGATCTCCTCGAAGATGATCTTCAGCGCGAAGGCCACGGTCCGGTTCTTCGATGCGTAAGACGCGCGGAACTCGCCCTCGTAGTACGGGGGCATCCACATCATCGAACCGGCGCCGTACGCAAGTCCTTCGTCGCTTCGCACTCGGCTCATGATGCGACTCGTGAAGCCGCCGCCCCCGAGGACGTCATTCATGATCGTGAGCGGGAAGTACTCGGGATCATCGCGCTTCACGCCACGCATGCCGAGGCGGACCTTGCCCTGCGGGATGTCCTTCTCGATGCGATACACGCCTGCAGCGATTTCCTCGGTGGGCCCGGCTGGATCAGGCATGCGACTGCCGGCTTCCCAGCCGTCGAACGCGCGCTCGAGCATCGAAAGCGCCTCTGCGACCTCGATATCACCCGTCACGCCGACGATCAGATTGCCCGGCGTGAAGATCTCCTCGTGGAAGCGACGCATGTCGTCCACGGTGATGCTCCTGGTCATCTCCTCCGTCGCGACGCGCCCCTGATAGTGATTGCGCCCGTACATGAGGGCAGACCACTCGCGGCCCAGGATGCTGTCCGCGTCGTCGTTGCGCTGCTTCATCTGCTCGAGTCGCTGTTCGACGGCGAGCCTCATGCGATCGGAGTCGAAACCTGGGTTTCGAACCATGTCCATGAAGAGCGCGAAGGACTCGTCGAGATTCGACGTGAGGCAGTTCAGCGACGCGCCGGACTGATCACCCGCTGCGAAACTCGAGACGCTCGCGGCGAGGAAATCGAACTTCTCATCGAGATCCTCCGCCGAGATCGTCGTCGTGCCGCCCTGTCGAATCTGGGCGCCCGTCATCGACGCCAGTCCGACCTTGTCCGCGGGGTCGAGATACGACCCGCCCTTGAACGTGAACGAGATCGTCACGAGCGGGAACTCACGGCTCGGCGCCACGTACACCGGCACGCCGGTTGAAAGCGTGTGCCGATACTCGTCCGCGAGCGGCGGCTCGAAGTTGAGCGGTTTGAAGTCGATGTTCTCGGGGCGCTCCGGCACCTCCGCCACCGCGACGCTCGAGGCGACCATCGCGACGGAACCGGCGAGCGCGAGCATCCTGGTGGATCTCATCATTCCTCTGTCTCCAATGTTCTTCGTGAGGCCTCTCATGAACCCGCCTCCTCTGCCTCGAGCTCAGCGATCTTCTCGCGCATTGCTTCCAGGATGTAATCGAACGCTGACTGAAACTCCGCCGGCACCTGGGCGGCCTGCGCGGCCATCATCGACATCTGCTGCCTGAGCATGTCGAGCTCCGCGATCGTGACCTCCTCCAGTCGGGCAAGCGTCTGCTTCACCATCGCCCGCGCCTGCGGCGGCATCGCCAGGAGTTCAGGATCTTCAGGCTGCGTACCGGCCTCGCGTGTGTAGATCGCGACCGTGCGATTGGTCTTCTCGAAATACGTATTCGCGACGCGCTTGATGTCCTCCGCCGTGACGGCGTCCACCATGTCGCGCTGGTTGTTCAGGTATTCCCACTCCCCGAGCGCCTCGTAGTACCCGAGCTGCACGAGCAGGAAGAAGTTGCTCTGCAAGCGCCGATACGAGTTGGCGAGGAACTGATTCTTGACCTTCTGAAGCTCCGCGTCGCTGACCAGATTCTCCTGCAGATCAGCGAGAACCTCGTACCACGCTTCCTCGAGATCCTCAGGCGATGCGTCCCCCTTCGTCTCCGCGTAGAAGCTGAACGCCCCGGCGTACTTGCGCGGGTCCGTGCCGCTCGCCGCGCTGGAGGCAATCTCCTTGCCCTCAACCATCGCCTTGTAGAGGCGGCCGGTGCGGCGATTCAGAATCTGCGACATGACCTCGAGCGCGGAGGTGTCGGCGTGAAGGGCCGGCACCGTGTGATAGCGCACCTCGACCTGAGGCTGGAAATCGCCCTCGGCGTACATGCGCATCTCGGCCTGCTGCTCCATCTCGAGCGTCACAACCTTCGGTGGATCATCGCCGCGCTCGAGTCTGCCGAAGTAGCTCTTGATGAGCGTCTTCGCCTCCGCCGGATCGAAGTCGCCGACGACGACGCCGACGAGATTGTTCGGACGGTAGTAGACGTCGTAGAAGCGCTCGGCTTCCGCGCGCGTGTACGAGTTCAGATCCGACGTCCAGCCGATGACCGGCCAGCCGTAGGGCGAACTCATCCAGAACATGGAGTCGAGTTGCTCCTGGAACACTCCAGTCGGCGTGGACTCGGTGCGAAGCCGGCGCTCTTCGTGCACGACGTCGCGCTCCGCGTAAAACTCACGGAATGTGGAGTTCAGAAGGCGATCGGACTCCATCCAGGCCCAGAGTTCAAACTTGTTGCTCGGGACGGTGATGAAATAGAACGTGAGGTCGTAGGACGTGAATGCGTTCATGCCTGATGCGCCGAGATTCGTGTACACGCGATCGAACTCGTCCTTGACGATCGTCTCGCGCTGGCGCTCGGTGAGATTGTTCATCTCCGCCCGAAGCGCCGCTATCTTCGGCGTGTCGTTCTTCGCGTCCCACGGGTCGTCGATCTCGCCGCGACGCCACCGGTCGTATTGCTCACCGAGCTGAAGCTCAAGGAGTTGGTCGCGAATCGCCGCCAGCTGCTCGCGATACTTGCGATCAGTCTGAGCGTCAGTCGTGCCGATCGTGTCAGTGCCCTTGAACATCATGTGCTCAAAGAAGTGGCTGATGCCGGTGATGCCCGGGCGTTCGTTGACCGAGCCCACGCGCGCCATCCAGCCGGCCGCGATGTTGTTGGGCTGGTCACTCCGAGGAACGAGCAGAAACTCCATTCCGTTGTCCAGCGTGAAAGATTCGACATCGACCTGCTGGGCGCCCGCCGGGGCGGAGGCCACGGCAAGAGCCAGGGTCGGTACGAGCAACCGTCGCAACATGAGAGACTCTCCGAGGAAAAACCTGAACTGGGAAGGACGCGATCTTAGCGGGCGATGACGCCGGCCTGCGTCGAGTGATCTGCACCCGCCTGCACAGCTGGCGGCAGACCTCGCATGTCGGTTCGGCGTGATCTCAGTTGCTACCGGACCAAGACCCCTCGGAGACTGTCTGAGCGTGGATTTTCGCGCGCTTCGGGTCGCCCGGTCGCAAGTTCGGCCTCATCTTGCATTGAGAGAGGCGAGGGCCAACAATGCCCCCCCGACCAGCGGCCGTGTACCCAAGTGGACTAAGGGGACGGATTGCAAATCCGTTATTCGCGGGTTCGAATCCCGCCGCGGCCTTTTCAGCCTCAGGATCCGTCCTTCTCAGGCGACTCGACCAGGCGAGAGATGACCTCGATCGACTCCGCCATCGCCTGGTCACGGTATCCGCCGAAATGACCCGCAACGCGCTGGAACTCCTCGATAAACGCGGTCCGATCCGCTGATCGCACAACATGCGCGAGGCGCGAGACCGCCTGCTCGAGCGCATCCATCACCTCAGCGCGTCTGGGATTCAACAGGCTGATGTCCGCGTACAGCTCCGGATCCTGAGCGAAGAGTCGGCCGGCCATCATCGTCTCGAGTCGATAGATCGGGCTCGAGAGCTCGAGGGTCTTCTCGATATCGGCGTCGAGATCCGCGAGCGCGCCGCCGAACGCGATCGTCGCGACATGACGCAGAGCCTGGATGATCGCCATCGCGCGGTCATGCTCAGGCGCTGTCATACGAAGCGTGCGGGCGCCGCACTGTTCGAAGAACCCCGAGATCCAGTCGATCCACGTGTCTCCCCGACCGGGAACAAGCAGGACCAACTGGTCCTGCATGGTCCTGACGCTCGGGCCGAACATCGGATGAGCGCCGACAACGGCGCTGTTGCCTGACTCGAGCATCCAGCTGAGCGGTCCTTCCTTGAGGCTCGTGATGTCCATCAGGCACGCATCCGCGCGCACATGCAGCGCGACGCTGCGGATCACCTGTTCGGTCTCGGAGATCGGCACGGCGACGACGACGAGATCCCCCGCCTCCGCTGCCTCGACATTCGAGCAGTCGGTCTCGACGTCGGCGACAACGGTGTCGCATCCCGCCCGCTGGAAAGCCGCATCGAGCAACCTGCCCATGGCGCCATGGCCGCCGATGATGGCGACCGAGCGCGGCTCGATCTGCGCGAACTGACGATTCCCTGCGCCGGGCATGCGGACTGCTCCTCTGAGATCCCAGTCATCGACTGACTCTGCGGGAGTTCGACGCATTCAGACGCGCCCGGCGCAAAAAAGAGACCGGCCCCTCGCCGCAACGCAAGGGGCCGGTCGTACTCATCGAGCCCGCCGAAGCGGGCCGTGTTCTGTCTCAGCCGATCTGTGGCTCTGCGTGAACTCGCTCTCGTCCCGGATTGTGCAGACGCCAGAACGTTTGCAGGACAAGACCAGATTCACCGCCAGCAGGCGGCTGCAAATCGCAAGTCAATCAACCATTGCGACGACGACGGGCGGCCAGGAGGCCGGCGCCAGCGAGGCAGGCGATCGAACCCGGAGCGGGAACCCACTCGTGGGTGCCGGGTGTGGTCGAAGCGGCGATGAGGATCTTCTCGGCGGCGTCGTCGCCACCAGCCTCGAGCGCATTCGGACCCGGATGGAAGAAGTCGGCCTCAACGAAGATGCCGCCGTTGGGCTGGTAGGCATCCTTATTGCGGACCGCATAGCTGTCGAGATACTCCCAGCCGGAGCCGGTGCCATCGACGCCATCCTCACCGTGGATATCCACGAGACCGGTGCCGTCACCGGCGCTGGACGTGGTGATGATGTAGCGATCGTCGCCGTTGCTGAAGAACGCATCGGCGTACAGGTCCGCGGCGAATCCGTAGGTGTCCTCGAAGACAGCCTGGCCGTCGTTGGAGGCGGACTGAATCACGTAGGACTGACCGGGATTGATCGTGATGCCAGTCAGATCAACATCGACGTTGTAGTCGCCGCTGGCGTTGGACTGGACGATGATTCCGCCGTCGCTGAAGGTGAACGCAGCAGTGCTGGTGTTCGTGATCTCGACGTACTTCGGATTGCCGCCAGCACGGGTGCCATCCACGACCTCAGAGATGATGAGTCCACCATCGGCCTGCGGAGTGCTACCCGTCGCAAAGGCGACGCCCGCGCACGCGATAAGCGAGGCGGCTGCAGTCAAAGCAAGACGCATTTCTTTCCTCCATGTCACTCCGAGTGGGGGTGACGTGTCCTCCCTCGGGGCGCGCCACTCGGATGCGCAACCCCAGGACGCAAGATGAAAACCGGCCCAGATGATGCGGCCGATGTGTTCACATTCCGTGAGCGCGGCAAAAAGCCACTAATAAGATGCTACATCCCGCAAGGCGCCAGATGGTACAAAAATGTGCCTTAAAAAGGGCCACATGACCCGGGTCCCGGGTTTCAGGTACACAGATTCCAGCAGTATCATTCTGCCCCAGTTCTCCTAGATTCACACAACTCCATGCGGCGCATAGATTTGCGTTTCAGGAGGCATCTCATGTGTCTTGAAAGACGACAGCGAGCCGGCCGAAGAGGCGTCTCCATGCGAAGAGTGATCCAACTTCTAACTCTGCTCGCACTCCCCCTCGCTTCCAATGCGTCTGCGCAGGTGCGCATGGATGGGCTCGACGATGAGTGGCCGGACGGGGTCCAGGTGATGGCCGACGGCGAACACCTCCATCTCAGGCTCCACTGGGAAAGCGCCGTCACCCTGCAGTCGGCCCCCCGCTCGACCGCCATTCTCCTTGACCTCGACGCCGACGCCTCAACCGGGCTCAAGAACCCGGTCGCGAATCTGCTCAGACCCAGCGTGCCCGCGATGGGCATCGATCTGGCGGTGTTCCTCTCCCCGCCCGGTGAAGGACGAGGCCCGGGAGGTCTCGGCAACGGCGCGCGTATCGAGGTCTTCGATCGGTCCGGCGCGTCGAGGAAGATTTCGCATGCGGATGTCGGCTTCATGTTCCTTCCGACGTATGCGTCAGCGACCACCGAAGTGCGATTCAGACGCGATGTGCGCTCGGACCTCCCCATCGCGTCGATGATGAAGGCGGAATCGGGAGTACGAGGCGTCGCGCTACAGATGAGCATCGGCGGCAAGCGCATCGGCGGGGCGAATGTCTTCACCGGTGAAATGCCCGCATTCGCGGTCACGGCGAGCGCATCCTCTGACAGAATTCCGAATCGCCCTGCGAATTCGCTGCGAATTGTGTGCTGGAACGTCCTCTGGGGCGCGCCGATGCGCACACCCGACGGGTTCGCGCGCGTGCTGCGATCGCTCAATCCCGACGTGGTCCTCATCCAGGAATGGGATAATCGCCAGGCGCACGAAGAGAAGATCACCGCGGAGATGCGCTCGGCGTGGCTGAACGAGCACATGCCGCAGGATCAGCAATGGACGGTCATCGACTCTGCGCAACGCGGCGTCGCGATCGCATCTCGCGTTCCGATGAAGCGCCTCGAACTCAGTGGGCTCACGACCTCAGTGACGAGCGAGTCTGGAGCGCTCCTTGAGCGCCAGCCGCGATTCGTCAGCGCGATCGTCACGACCGAGCATGGCAAAGCGATCGTGGCGAGCGTGCACCTGAAGTGCTGCGGCTCGATGGGTGACTGGGCTGATCAGACACGTATCGCGGAATCGATCTCGATCAATCTTGCGCTTCGAAGAGCGCTTCGCGACAATCCCGACGCCGCATGCGTCATCGCTGGCGATATGAATCTCGTCGGCTCGAAGTTGCCGCTGGACACGCTCGCCGCCGGCCTCGACACCTTCGGCGTGGCCCTGCAGGTCGCGGATCCGGTCGCCCTCGGGGACGCCTCAACCCACACCTGGCAGGACGCCCGATCCCGTTTCACGCCGGGTCGCCTTGACTATGTCCTCTCGACCGCCAGCAAGGCCGAGCTTCTCCAGACCTTCATCGTGGACACCGGGCGCATGTCGCCGGAGTCGCTCGAGGCCGCGGGGCTGAGCGCGACGGACACCGACGACTCCGACCATTTGCCTGTCGTGGTGGACCTCAGACTCCAAAAACCGAGCCTGTAGGCTTCCTAGCGTCATCTTGACGCGACGTTGACCCCGGCCCTACCGGTGCAGGAATACAACCTTCTCCCCCTACAAAAAAAGCGGCTGTCGGCCCGGAATCGGGTATTGTTAAGAAGAGACTGAGTGGAAACCGTAGACGAGTTAGCTAAGGGCGACGCCAAGTGAATGGAAATCTGCGGCTCGAGCCGCTGTCAGCTGATCTGGTGGATGAGTACGGCTCAGGACCAGGAGGAAAGAACTCAGGAAAGGGCGGCCCGGGACTGAGAGACCGACTCGCCGATGCGTTGAGTCACGGCGTCACGCGTTACATCGCGCTTCTCGTGATGGCGGTCGTGATTGTCGGCGGCGGCTGGCGATTCTGGAAAGCAGTCGGCCCGGAGCCCCAGGAGTATCCGAGAATCCGCGTCAAGGACTCTCAGAATGGATCCATGCACTGGGTGCAGCTCCGCCCTGACAAGAGAATGCCGTATCGCAATCCTAGGACTGGAGAAAACACGCTTTATCCGGTTGAATATTGCTTCGACAACACGTGCGGGCCCGCAGGGGGCACAGCGGTGATCCTCAATGTCTATCTGGGAAGCGAAGAGGCGACAACCTGCCCTGAATGCGGAGCGTCAGTGACGGGCCACAACCCGAGGCCAGAGGAATTCGTCGGCGTTACACCCGCAGATCAGGAAAAGTAGGCCAGGAAACAATGAACGCGAACACAAATACACACGGATGTCACGCGCTTTCGAAGAGACAGCGCGGAGCGGCGTTCACGCTCGTCGAACTGCTGGTTGTGATCTCGATCATCGCGCTGCTGATGGGGCTTCTCGCTCCAGCGCTTGCAAGCGCCCGCGGCGCGGCGCGCATGAGCGTCAGCATGTCGCAGATGCGCCAGATCGCGATCGCCGGCCAGGCATGGGCCACGGAGCGCAATGGTGAGCTCGTCGGCGCGCCCGGCTCTTCAGCCAAGACGCTGCTGAACGACCCCAACGCCGGAAACGGCGGCCAGGCGATCAACGCACGCGGCGATGCGACGCAGCCCTTCGACTGGGCCGGCGCCCTCACCTTCGGTGGATTCTTCGGCGATGTGAAGTACTCCAAGCGCCGTGATGATCGCTTCGCCATGCTCAACGGCGTCGGCCAGCCCGATTCGCTCGGCGGCGGCACCGGCGCCGTCTCCGTCCTGTCGAACCCGGGCAATCGACTCATCTCCTATCCGTACCTCGACAGCATCCGATTCAACGGAATCGAGGGCACTGCATTCCAGCCTCAGCAGGCGTTCAGCTATCTCACCGCTCGCGAGTTCCTCTGGGATGGCTATCACCAGAGCGGATATCGCCCGTCGTGGGCACGCGCTGGATTCTGGGGCGGCCCCGGCACCCTCACCATGACGAGCGCCATCGCAGGCGATCTCGCGCTTCCGGGAGGCAATCAGGGCAGCGGCTATCTCCCACGCATCGAGCGCGTGGGCACCAACACCTCCCGCAAGATCTTCATGGCTGAAGGCGCTCGCTTCCAGGCCGCAGGCAATGACGCGATCGATCACGATGTCAGCGTCAGCGGCACGTTCGGAGGCTCCTTCTCCGATACGGGCGCATGGAATGTCCGATTCACACGCGCCTGGCCCTTCGGGTTCCTTTCCAACGGCCAGGAGATGATCCGCAACAGCTTCGTGCATGGCGGCAGAAAGGGCGAGCCGAAGGGCAACGTCTGCTACTACGACACGCACGTGGAGCTGCAGGCAGCGAATGACATTCGCGCGCCTGAGTTGTGGGTGCCCTCGGGCTCCGGTGTGAAGCTCGCTGCGATCTGGGAAGACATCCGCAGTCGCTATGAGGATCTGCCCCAGACCGGCGCACTCGCCGGATTCGGTTTCGGTTACGTCACGATGCCGTGAGTTTGTTCGTCCGGCGACTCGTGGCGCTGGATGCGTGCATAGATTGACAACCAGGCGGCGCACAAGTCGCCGCTGACACTTCGGACTGAAGCTCGAGCGTTGGTCGTGGAGGCCTCGCTCGATCCCCGGGAGGAAAAGGAGAGTTCAATGGAGAAGAGAGGGAGCTTCGCAGCTATTACGTGCGCAAGCATGATGGCCCTGTGCGGGGTCGCGGCGGCGCAGGACAGCATCTCGGTCAATCCCGATGGCGGCAACGGCCTCCCGGGCGACGCGTTCAGCCCCTGGTCCACCGATGGCCAGTGTGCCTCGTACGTGCTTGACCTCGTTCCAGTGACGTCGTCCAAGGGCACCGTCTTCGGCACCGGCCCGATCATCAAGTCGTCCAAGGCCAGCAGCGCCTTCTTCGGCAGCCTCACGTCGTCGCACAGCATCAGCAATACGACGATCTTCAACGCGACGCCCGCGTCTGCCAGCTATTCCCTCTGGAATGGCCAGGGCTTCGGCGTCAACACGTTCGGCATGATGCCGCCCAACCTCGCCGGCATGGCCGTCGAGCCCGGCGCCGCCGTCACAGCGCAGTTCGCCGTGGCGATGTCCGAGTTCGCTTCGGCAGACGACGGCACGAATCACAACGGACTCAACGGCGCGATCGTCAACTTCGATCCGTCAGACGACCAGCGCCTCTACGTCACCCGCATCAACATCGCGACCGGCGATGAAGATGGCATGGGCAATGACGACGACGCCGGCATCGGCTTCGGCTCCGTCGACGCGAATGGAAACGTCTATCTCCGTGCGGACAACTTCATGGCCAATGGCGGCGATCAGGTCGTCGGCGACAACATCTACCGCGTGAAGATGCCCGGACGCGATTGCGACCTCGTCAATGCGCTCAATGAGTCCGGCGCTGGTGACGCCGGCGCCACAGAGCGCGTCATCAACAACTACATGTCTGGTGGCGGCCCCGAGGTCACCGTCGTCCCGGCGCATGTTCCCAGTGATCTCTCCCTCGGTGGTCGCCCGATCGTCGCGACGACGACCTTCTCCGCCGAGTATGTCTATGAGTCCGCCGCGGGCACCATCACAGTCGATCCGGCTGCGTATCGCCCCGGCACGAGCGACACGCGCGGCACGCCCTCATTCAGCAAGACCATCGTCTACACCGGCTCCGTCGGCACGATGGGCCTGATGACCAAGAGCAACGGCGGCGGCGGCGCGACCGACACCATGTCCATCTGGGGCGTGGACGGCAACGGCGCTCCGGTCGCTGGTCACCCGCTCACGCTCCCCGCGGCCGTCAGCGACAACTGCGAGAACTACACCGCGATCGGTTACGTCTTCGACGGCTATCGTGGCGGCATCCCCTTCAACGGCGGCAACGGTCACGTTGCAGTCGGTATGGATCGCAGTGGCAAGGGTCTGGCCGCGTGTACGGCCTACCTCGCGGGTGAGCGCGACAATCCCTTCCAGGCCATCGCCGTCGCCCGCTTCGACAAGAGCGATCCGGATGGCACGGCCGAGTGGACGCTCGCCGCGTGGAATGATCCGACGATGCCTCCGAATGTCGGCGGCAAGGCCATCTGCAACGCCAACGGCGATCAGATCGGCCGCCTTGGCGCCCTCTTCGAGCTGACCGGCGGCACGCCGCAGGGTCCCTCGATGTCCTCGCCTGCGATCGATTCGGCCGGCAATATCTGGTTCATGGGCGTCGTGGGATTCACGCTCACGGATCCGCCGAAGGGTGGCCCGACCGAGACGTTCGACATCTGCCTGCTCCGCGCGATCTACGACGAGACGAACTTCTGCTTCGATCTCGAGGTCGTGCTTTGCGCTGGCGACCGCTTCGTCGGCGCCAACTCGAACACCGAGTACCAGATGCAGTTCTTCAATCTGGCGGATTCGCCCGCATCCAATCCTTCCGGTTCGCTGTCCTCAGGCGCCTTCTTCTCGATGAACCTGAATCAGTGCACCTGGAATGGCGCGGACGTCGCCGATCTCGCTCAGGACGATTCGCAGACTCTCGGCGGCGTTGTCGTCGCGGTTGACATGGTCTACGACGTCGATGGCGACGGCGACTTCGACGATCCGACCTCCGGTTCGCCGGGCGCCGATCCGAACAGCCTCGACGAGTCCTACAACGTGCTCATGTTCATCGGCGGCGTCACGCCCGATGATCCCTGCCCGTGGGATCTCAATGGCGACGGCGTTGTCGGCGCTGCTGACCTTGCCGATCTCATCGGATTCTGGGGTCAGTGCGGCGTGCCGGCAGACTTCTTCGGTGACTGCGTCGGTGCAGACGACCTGGCCGAGCTCATCGGTCGCTGGGGTCCCTGCCCGTAACACCTGTATTGAATCAGGGCCCGGCCGGGTTCTGAGTTGATCTTCGGATCGCCCCGATTCCGGCCGATTCCCCCTGCTTCCGGCTGTTTTTTGGCGCCTTCTGATCGACAGGTCAGAAGGCGCCTTTTATTGTTAAGCGTCCTGGCGCCCGTTCACAGATCCCAAGGATGAGAGACCTATGAGACTGCTTGCTCCCAGCGCGATCCTCGCGACCGCACTCGCTGCCTCCGCCAGCGCTCAGTGGGACCCGACGAATGCCCAGTGGGGCAAGACTGATCCCACGGACATCCGCGTCATGACGTGGAATGTGCAGGATGGCATCGCCACGAGCGAGAACAAGACTGAGAATCTCAACAGCTGGACGGCGATCGCGCACATCATTGCGGGCATGAAGCCGGACATCCTGATTCTTCAGGAAACCGGCGACAATGGATGCTCGAACTGCGTCGACACCGTTGCTGAACTCGAGACGCTCATCGGCCTGCTCATGCGGGGCGGCGCCGATCCATTTCTTGGCGGCCAGGTCACGGCCTTCGTGCAGGCGTACGACCCGACGTTCGACATGCCGTATGTCTTCGTGAGCACCGCAAGCGACGGCTTCAACCGCAACATCATCGTCAGCCGTTTTCCGTTCGCTGATCTGAACGGCGACAACACGTCGCAGGTGAGCGACCTGCCGTTCTTCTTCGGCGATCTCTACGCGCCGGGCGGCAATGGCGGCATCCGCGGATTCCAATTCGGCGAGATCGATCTTCCGGACGAGACATACGCCGGCGACCTCGTCATCGGCAATGCGCATTTGAAAGCCGGTGGGTCCTCATCCGATCGCGCTGACAGGCTCGAAGCGGCGCAGAACGTGGTCTACTACATGGATTATTTCCTGTACGGAGCCGGCACCGGAACGCCGGATCCCAACAGCAGGTTCTTCGCGACGCTGCCGACGGACGTCATTGATGAGAACACGCCGATCATCGCCGGCGGCGACTGGAATGAAGACGAAAGCTCGAACAATCGAAAGGGCCCTGCAGACTGGCTGACCAAGGCGCAGGATACGCCGGGCTCCGATGGCCCCGACCGAGACCGAACCGACGCCCTTTTCGATGATGCGCGCGAGTTCTTCACGAACAGTTCGGGCACGCGCGGAAGCAGCAAGCTCGATTACATCTCCTGGAGCAACAGCATCGCGACGCTTCGGCGCGCCTTCATCTTCGACAGCGGGGCGACACCGAGCGCATCCATGCCGCCGGAAGTGGCCTCGTATCCATTCAGTGGAGGACTCGCGAGCGGCAGCGCCTCCGATCACGAGCCGGTCATCGCAGACTTCATTCTGCCCGCGGCGCCGCCCCCGCCCATGTGCCAGTGGGATCTCGACGGCGACAGCGTCGTCGGCGCCAGTGATCTCGCCGAGCTTCTTGGTTTCTGGGGCCAGATGGGCGTGCCCGCCGACTTCTTCGGCGATGGCGTCGGCGCAGACGACCTCGCGGAACTCATCGGGCGCTGGGGCCCGTGTCCCTGATCAGCCTCTGAACGCTGTTGAAGACCTGAGCTACTTGCGTACGTGGTGGCCAGACTTGACGTGCACCGGCGTCACGGGCTTCACCTCAGCCATGTGCTGACGCATCGGCGGCTTGGGGGCCGCCGCTTCACGCGCATCCGGGCCGATATGGCAGGCGCCTGCGATCATCGCGCCCTCGGCGACGATCATCTTCCCGGCGACGATGTCCCCGCGCACCCGCGCCGTCTCGCTCAGGCGAACGCTCTCGATGGCGTGAATGTTGCCCTCGACGACGCCGTCGACCACGACCGTTGTCGCCTCGATATTCGCTCGACAAGTGGCGCCGTCAGCGACGTGAAGTTCACCCTTGGCCCCGACGCTTCCCTCGAACTCTCCGAGGATCTGGGCGTCGCTCTCGAAACTCATCTCGCCTTTAACCTTCGTGTCGGCGCCGATGACTGTTTTCTGCTTCGGTCCATCTGACATGCGAAAGGCTCCTGGCGTCGATGTCTCGCTGGCACGATCTCGTGGCGCGCTGCATCCGAGTGTCAATCTAGGAGAGCGCCCGGCCGGTCGCCACCAGTCGGCGCGGCCACGGCCCTCTGCCGCCATTGTCGGTGGATCAGGACCCGGAGCGTGATTCTTCGCGATGGAAGGTCTTGAAGGCGCCCTTGAGATCGGCATGACCGATCAGCGAGACGCGCGGGCGATCCGGGTCATCCAGGACGCGCTGGCGCATCTCTCTCTGTCTCGGGGAGAAGAGCCGCGACGGATCCTGCCCCTGCTCGATCAACGCATTGGCGCGCGTCGCCTGAAGCTCCGTCATCGGAATGAAACGCCAATCGGTCTGCGCGAGCTCGTACTTGTCGTCCTTCGGCGTCGCTCGCATCGATTCGTCGGATCGCTCGACGCGGACGGCCTCGATCTTCCCGGCGAGCTTTCGCTGCTCGTCAGAGCGCGCGAAGACGCGATCCGCGCACTCCATGCTCTGAGCCTGCTTCACGAGCCACTTGTACGAAACCACGTCAGAGTCGAACGTCAGTTCGACGACCTCACTGTTGTCGAGCCAACCGGTGCGCGTCGTGATCACCCCCTCCTGCGCGCCGAGCTTCGCCTCGCCGACCCAGAAGCAGTGCATCGCGAACGTCGCGCGCTCGAGCCCCTGCTCGCGTTCCTTCGCAACCAGCCGGAGATACTCGGGCGCCGAGCCCGGCCGCTGCGCCTCGAGCGCGCTCACCATGGCGGACGCCAGTCCCGAGACGCTGTAGTCGTTCGCGTGTCGCGGCGTGAGTTCATTGCGATCCGCGTCGATGATGCGCACGACCGGGTTGTTCCAGGTCGGCTCGCGGAATGAAGTCAGGATCGCACGATCCTTGCCCTCCACATTGTTGTAGACGGCGACCGGCACGAAGAGATCCTCCGCCGCCTCGACGATGAGCGGATGCGAAAGCGCAGTGCGCCCATAGTCGACGCACGTCGAACATCCGGGCACTTCGTCGAAGAGCACGAGGATGGGCTTGCCGCTGCTGCGCGAAGTTTCGACCGCGTGGTCGAAATCGCGCAGCCAATTCACGTCCCCGAGTTCGACCGGCGTGGGCTCCGCCACGGCGGGCGCTGTCGCCAGAATCGTCGAGCAGGCCAGTGAAACTGCGAGCATGCGTGTCCGGCTTCGCGTGTTGATCGCCATGTGTGGACTCCCCTGGGGACCTTAAAAAAAGCGCATCCGCCTCTCCTCCGAGACGAATGCGCTCATTTTAGAAATCATTCCGATCAGCCGGAATCAGCGGCGTCGGCGACGGCCGGCCGCCAGGGCGCCGAAGGCCAGAAGAGCGCCCACGCCGGGCGTCGGGACGAGCTGAACCTTGTCGACGTCGAAGACGACCGAAAGAGGGGAACCCTCGAGGGCCGCAGGAACGCTGATGCCCAGCTGCAGGTGCCCGATGTCGCTGAAGATCGTGTTGAAGTCGGAGCCTTCGAATGAAACGAAGTTCGGGGCGAACTCGTTGATGGGAATAAAGACCTTGCTCCATTCACCGGGAAGAACCGGGGCGAACTGGATTCCGATGGCGCCCGGGAAGTTCAGCGGGCTGGAGAATCGCGCAAATGGCGTCAGTGGAACAGGAGCGTTGTGACGGAACTGGTACGTCAGTCCTGTCACTCCACCCGCGATGTAGTCGCCTTCAAACGCGCCGCCGCTGCTGCCGAACTCATCCTGAGCGCGGAAGAAGACCGGCGTGTCTTCGAAAGCCGAATTGGAGAAGTCGAAGGTCTCGGTGATATACGCCCCGCCATCAACGCTCCCCGTGGGCGACCAATCCGCCGGCATGTTGGCCGGACTGTTGAACCAGAACGCGGAGTCGTTGTCGAAATCCTCAACGAATCCGATGGCAGGACCGCCAGCGAAGGTGGTTCCCCCGAGCGCGAGCGCGCACAGACCCACAGCAAAGTGCGTACGATAAACGGACATCTCTATCCTCCAATTGCTGAACGACGTGTTCTATCTCTTTCGTGGTCCGGCCCGATCTTTGCACCCTAAAGTGCTCCCGGGTAGGCCCTCAGTCTAGTTGCGACTGAGTCTCAATAACGCTAGCATCGCGCCTTGGCGCTCGCAACCGGGCGGACAGGCGCGAGGACGATCTGACCTGAAGATGGCGATGGACGGCCACTCATTCGGAAAGACGCTGCAAGGATGGCGCCGTGCGCAGGCGCCCCGATGCGTCAATTCCCAAGAAGCACCCATGAGGCGCGCGTTCACCCTTGTCGAACTCCTGATCGTCATCGGGATCATCGCGCTGCTGCTGGGCCTGGCGCTCCCGTCATTGCGCGGCGCCCGCGACGTCGCGAAGATGTCCAAGGAGCTCTCTCTGGCGCGTCAGATGATGATCGCGTACCAGCTGCGCACTGAAGATCACAAGGGATACCTGATGGCCGGTTACCCGCCAGCGCCGGCGATCAATGACGCCCCCCTTGCCTATGACGAAGTTGGCAATCCGGTCCAGGCGCCTGCTTCCCGGCGTTACCCGTGGCGCTTCCTGTCGTATCTCGACTTCAATCTCGAGGGCCTCTACACCGAGAAATCACGCATCGAGGAGATGCGTGAAGAAGATCTCTGGGGATATCACTACGCAGTATCCGTTGCGCCATCATTGGGTCTCAACCAGTCATTCGTCGGCGGGAGCGCCGATGGCGATCGCACGAGCGTCGCGTTCAATCCGCAGGCGCGCGAGGTGTGGGGCTCCGGCTGGTATGCAAAGAAAGAATCTGACGTTGAACGCCCCTCGATGCTGATGGTCTTTGCATCCGCGCAATCCAGCTTCGCAGTCGAAGGAGGCGTGCAGCTGAACGGGAGCTACAAGGTCACCCCCCCGTATTTCGTGGAGCGCGAGTGGGATTTGGAGCCGCCGTCACAGGTCGCCGATGGCGCCAGCGCCACCGGCAACATCTCGCTCCGTCATCAAGGGAAGGCTGTCGTCGGCTTATTCGACGGCCATGCAGAGGCGTTCGATTGGGAACAGATGCAGGACATGCGCCACTGGGCGCCGATCGCGGACATGAAGGACTGGACACTGCCTGATCCGCGCTCCCAGTAGCGCTAGACTCACCGCCGGACGCATCGCCCTGCGGGTGCAGGCAGAGTCGACTTGAGGAGAGATTCGAAATGAGTTCAGCGCGATGCGCACAACGATGGGCTTCGTCCGCCCTCGCCGCCGCTCTTCTTTCAGGCGCCGCCCTCGCTGGCGGCACGATCATGGTCAGTTATGACAACCCTGTCCTTGATCGCTGGAACTACCCATTCAATCAGAACGCCGGAGTGCGCGCGACCTCGTCTTCATTCTCAGCGCTCAATGAACCCGACTTCGACGATCGAGACGGCCAAGTGCTTATTGGCTTCGACACCGATGACCAGGTGACAACCGGCCTCGGCGCCGGCTCGTACACCATTCTCTCTGCCAAGGTCACGATCGGCATCTCCGAGACCTCAATCGCGTACGACGATACCTATGACGTCTGGCAGACTTACCTCGACACGATGGATCCGGACTTCATCGCCGACAGCGACGTGGGGCGCCCGCTCGAGCTCTACGGCGTCGGGTATCGGAACGGTTTCTCGAACGCGACCTACCTCGAGGACTCGAACTTCTCCGAAGTCGACCCGGAGAACCAGGGCGTGCGCAATGCATTCGCGACTGATTTCCTCATGCAGTCGCCCGACGACATCTCCAACAACGTCCTGGAGGGATTCGACACCGTTCCCTGGGCGATCGGCATCAACGCTGGCATCTCGCCAGGCGCCACGATCCCATCCGGCACGGACATGACATTCACGCTCGACGTCGCGAACCCGGATGTCCACCAATATCTCGCCGAGGCGCTCGACGAGGGCCGCCTGCGTCTGATGATCAGCTCGCTTCATCCAGCGATACAGCAGGGCGGCGTCTTCGCCAGTTACTACATGCGCGAGAACTTCTTCAGCGGCGACCAGGCGGCCCGACTGATGATGGAAGTTCAGCTGGGAACGCCGTGCCTTGGCGACTTCGACGGCGACGGCTCCGTGGGCGCCGTGGATCTCGCAACGCTCATCGGAAACTGGGGCTCGACGGATCCGACTTTCGATCTCGACGGCTCGGGCGATGTCGGCGCCAGCGATCTTGCCGAACTCCTCGGCCGTTGGGGACCCTGCCCCTAAGCGTCTGAGTCTGCCAGCATCTCTCGAAGCAGATCGGCATGGCGCGCCGTGGCGCCTTGTTCTGCGCGTACGCATGCCTGCGCCGAATCTCCCAACTGGGCGCGCCGCTGATCGTCAGCAATGAGACTTGCAAGCACACCTGCGAGGCCATCGGGTTCAGATTGGATGATCCCGTCGGCCTCGCGCAGCGACGCGACCGCCGAGCGGAAATCCGCGATCGCAGGGCCGATGACGACTGCCTTCCCAAGAGCAGCGGGCTCCATCGGATCACTTCCGAAGAGTCCGCCGAAGGACCGCCCGACAACGACGACATCGGCGAGCGCGTAGGCCTTCCGGAGCTCCCCCAGTGTGTCGAGCAGAAAGAGCCGTGAGTCTCCGTTCGAGCTGGCCTCGAGCGCGCTGAATCGAACACATCCCGGAAGCGCATCCGCCGCCTCGTCGAACCACTCCGGACGCCGCGGGGCGCACATCAACTGGGCGCCCTCCGGAAGCGACGCAAGCAGGAGCTCGTGCTCACCCGGCGCCGTGCTCCCGCCGACAATCAGCGGACGGCTCGTGTCGACGCCCATCTTCGAGGCAAGCGTGTCGGCCCCCTCGACGTGATCGCTGACTTCCGCGGTGTCCCACTTCATGTTTCCCGCCACGACACAAGCCTTCTCGCGCGCTCCGGCCCGAATGAAGCGCGTCCGATACTGCTCGTCCTGCACGGCGGAGAGCGCCAGCCCGCGAAACCAACCGCCCGTCAACGGCCGAGCCTTCGCGTATCGCTTGTGCGAGCGATCGCTGAGGCGACCGTTCACAACAGACACAGGAATGCCGCGTTGCCTGCACGCGCGGAGGAAGTTGGGCCAGATCTCGAGTTCCGCAAGCGCCACGCCGTCGGGCTGCGCTGCGTCCAGGAACCGGCGGACGCTTCGTGAGAAGTCGAGCGGATATCGACGAACGAAGACCTCCGGCTCGAGCCCGCCGAAAAGAGCAAGCGCCCGCTCCATGCCCGTATCGGTCGTCGTCGTCACGACGATCTCGAACTCAGGAGACAGCGAGCGCACGAGGCCTCGAATCAGGTTCACTTCGCCAACCGAGACCGCATGAATAAGGAGACGCTTCCTCATCGCCTCTGGAAGCGGCTCGATACGCCCGAAGCGCTCAGCCCAGCCTCCCCGCTGCTTCCGGCCCCAGAAGGGAAATGTCACGCCTCCCAGGATCAGATACGCGAGATCGAAGAGGACGGCGCGCAGTGCGTCGAGCGGCCGCGTCTTCATCTTGGAGTGCTTCATCGTCCGGAAACCCAGGCTGGCGCGTGGCGCTGGCATCGGCGGATCGCCATGGGCGATCGGGTCAACTGCGCCGCCGAAGCCGTTGAGAATGGGCAGTGTAGGGAAGCGCGGCCCCCTGTCAGGAGCGCGACGACGACCCGGAACACGCTTCACGCGCCGCAGAATCCACCTGCCAGAAGTCCGGTTCGAGGCGAGGAGCGATAATCAACCCCCTGATTGTGCGGCGCCGGTAGAAGGGTCCGACGATTTCGGTTGCAGCGCCCAGTCCCAAAGGGTCCAAAATCGAGAGAATCTACTTGAAAGGGGCTCGACGGTCGGTGATAACATGGGGTTGGTTAGCTTGTCCTCGCAGCGCCACTGCAGGAAGCGTCGACGGATGAATCTTGCAGTGGCGATTCGGACCCGGCGAGGCAGATGGAATCGCAGAGCCCTGTCGTGGGGACGACGCATTCCAGAAGTCGAGCCGGCGGGATGAGAATCCCGGCAGCCCAAGGATCAGAGAGCCTTGAGCTGAAACCAGGTTGACACGCACCATGCGGTTCCCAAATGGGCTCCGCTGCGGGGTGTGGTTGTGTCCAGGTGATGAAATCGCCTGGCGGGTGCTGTGTGTTCTCGGTGGCGACCGTTTTCGGCCGCCCCACCCGGAGGATTTGGACCAGAGAGAGCCAGCGGAGGAGATGGGAGACGCTTCGTCGGTCATCGACGTGCGCATTCTTCGCTGAAAAACAGGTTTTTTCGTCGGATTGCCCGCTGGATGAGGTCGTTCTCGCCAGTCGGGTTTCGATACGTGGCGCGAGCGTTTCGTGTCATCGTCTATGGGCGTCGGCCGGCCGACGCTGCATCGAGGAGATTGGATTATGAAGATTGGGATGTTGATCGGAGCCCTGGGAATGGCTCTGGCAGCAGGCGCCAATGCTCAGCGCGGAGCGGCTCCAAACGCCGCCGCCGTTGACGCTGCGTCTTCTGCAAACACGCTCAACACCGCGTCCGTCAGCGACTTTGTCGCTGCCCGTGATGAGGCGCTGGGCCTTCCCGGTTCCCCGGAGCGTGCCGCAGCGCTCCGCGCGATGGACCGGCAGATTCGAACCGGCCAGTTCGACGCCAAGCAGGCGTTGATTGGCAACTTTGGCATCCATGAGCGCAGAGACTGGGACGCCAAGAAGGGTCATCGGGTCTACAAGGGTGAGCGCTCGCAGGGCGGCCCCATCAATGTCAGCGGCGAGCGTGGCGGCGGGCTTCCCCCGTTCGGCTACTTCGACGCGATGGAGACCTACGACCTCGAGCTCAACCCGAACGACACAACGTTCGACACGCCCCTGAACGGTCAGTTCCAGCCCTCCGGCGCGCTGCACGGCGGCTTCACGCTTGCCCACATCGTCGCCTGCTCGCCGGATGACGACATGGGCATGGGCATCACCGGCGCTGCCGAGCTCGTCGGCATGGCCAGCAACCACCGCAATCCGTTCGCGCCGGGCGCCATTCCGGGCGATCCGCTGCCGACCGTCAATCAGGTCATGGGCCACATGCGCGCCAACGAGGCCGACGGTGGTCAGACGACCAGCGGCTTTTTCGCGGCGATCCTGGAGCACCAGGCCTTCAACGCGACGCCGACCGATCCCATGATCCAGACGGTTGACCTCTGGTTCCCGGATCACTTCGTCTTCCTGTGGTTCGACGGTCGTGGACCGGCCGACATGGGCACGGGCGGCGGCGGCGGCACGGTCGGTCGTTGGTTCTTCAACGGCTTCGACACCGGCGGCTTCGAGGCGTTTGCTGATCCGGATGGCTTTGTTCGCCGCCCGATCATCCTCGGCCTCCTCGCCAACGTCTTCGGCTTCGGTCAGTTCTTCGCTCCGCCGGAGAACCCCGCGGTCGGTCTTGACACCTTCAGAACCGCCACCAACGAGTGGGTCCAGTCGGCCATCGTCGTCGACCTCTCGGGCAGCCCGAGCTTCGGCGGCCTCTCCCAGTGGATGCGTCAGAGCACCACGGATGGCACGACGACGCTGATCGACGATCCGCGCGACATGCCGGGCTTCGAGTCCGGTTGGGCCGAGATCTATCCCGGTCAGCCCGCCAACGTCATCTCCGCTGGCGTCAGCTACGAGGGTGTTGGCACGTCGGTCAACGAGTTCGGTCAGCTTGCTCCGAACCCGTCCCCGATTCTGAACCAGGTTGCCTCCGGCTCCCTCCGCATCATCACGGGCTTCGATCCCGCGACGTTCCCGGATGGCACCGGCGTCAGCAACTTCTTCATGGACAACTACACCATCGTTGGTGAGGAGTTCGTGACCCCGCCGCAGCCCAAGCTGCGCACGCCCTACAAGGACGACTTCGAGCTGTACTTCCCGCCGAACGTCCTCTACCTGCAGGGTGAGCGTTGGCAGGATCGTGACAACTCGCTCGCGCGAATCCTCGCCGAGTCGAACACGACCCCTGGCGACGGCTCCGATATGGACGGAAACCCGGCTGAGAACTCACTGAACCAGGAGAACTTCGTTACGGATTCCTTCTGGCGTGATCAGTTCAACAGCCCGACGCCCGGCTTCGATGAAGCCGCGGTCCCCGAGAATGCCGCCGATCGTCCGGTCGCGATTCCGGGTTGTCCGGTCTGTATCTCATTCATGGTTCGCCTTGAGTTCACCTCCACGACGCGCGGTATCCGCCTCGAGGACAATGACTTCTCCGGCGACATTGCGGGTGAGCTCATCTTCCGCAATCACGACACGATGGGCGTCAATGACAACATCCTCTACGTGCGTCTGGACAACCCGGACTTCGATGAGGCCGTCGACGCCATCAATCGTCAGCCTGACCAGATCCATGATCCGATGGAGAACACCCGTCGTCTGAACTACCCGACGACGGCTGCGATTCCGCTGGACACCATGTTCGAGATCAAGCTGACGCTCAACGCCGATGGCACGGCCAGCTGGTCGCTCAACGGCTCGGATCTCATGTTCGATCTCTCGGGCATGAGCGCGTCGCAGGCTGCTGTGATCACCAGCCTCAACAGTGGCGCCGCAGGCCCGCTGTTCCCGAACGCTGCGGTCACGCTTGACAACGTCAACTGGGCGTGCGGCAACAACCCGATCGGTGTCGGCGATGAGGTCTGGATCGATGACTTCTGCATCGACGCCAAGGGTCGCCAGATCGGTCTCGGTCCTGAGTACGAGCTTCCCTACTGGGACAGCTTCGACTGCTACATCCTGGGTCAGCACCTCGGTGGTCAGGGCGACTCGCCCTTCCTCGATGGTCTGTCCGTCAATGACTTCCGTCTCCGCATCCAGGAGGCTGAGGTTGACGCAGTCAACTGCCGCGACGCCATCGTTGGCACCGGCACGCCCACGGGCGATATCGGCATCCGCGACGCGGGCGCCCAGACCGGCGGAGACGAGGAGTACTGCCTCTACGAGGTGCTCACCGACACCAATCCGGGCGGCCCCGAAGTCATGGACATCGTTGCGGTCCGCAAGTGGGACGGGTTCACATGTGACCCGGCCGGCGCGTGGAATGAGTGCGACACCGGACACCTCGAGATCGATGGCGGCACCTGGTCGCTGCTCGGCATGTCCACCGCGATCACGATCGGCTCGGCCGATTACTTCGCCAATCGTATTCAGGGCCACGATGGCAACACGCCTGGCGTGTACGAGCCGACGGTTCGCTATCCGGTCCAGGATTGGTGCTGCTACGTGGTCACCGAGGTCTTCGGCAACACGGATCGCAAGGGCAATCCGCTGCCGAACGACTGGTGCGTCGAGGTCGGCGACGTGATCAACGTCAAGCCCGACGGCGATGGCGTCTGCGAAGATCGCCAGAAGACGCCTGGTTGCCCGAACTTCATCCTCTTCGACGATGATGAGGGCGATCGCCTTGGCTGCGTGCTCGGCGTCACCTTCGCCGGTGTCGCTGTCGCCGACGACGGCTACTGCGCCGACTACGTCGCTGATAACTTCCGTCTGCTGCCGGACGACGAGATGGGTGAGCGTCACGTCTTCTGCCGCTACGAGATCAATACGGCTCCGACCGCTATTGACATCCCCGGTCCCGACGCTGTCTGCCCGAGCTGGACGCCCGGCACGATCGTCGCGATCGATCAGTTCGTCGGCTTCAGCGCGAAGACCGGCGCCTCATCCTGCCCCGGCGTCTTCGCTGGTGGTATGGGCACCGAGGCTGACTTCAGCATCCTGAACAAGGATCGCTGCGAAGTCTGCGAAGGCACCTGGACGCTCGTCAGCACCGAGATGATCGAGAACCCGCCGATGTCCGGCATGTTCGAGACCGTTGGCGCTGCCAATCCGCGTCAGACTGGTGACGTCGTTGGCTACGAGGTCTTCTCGTTCCCCTTCAGCCGTTGGCAGAACATCAACGGCGGTCGCGGTGACGACACCCTCATGGTTGACGTCTCTGGCGTCCTCAACGAGTCGTCCGGCAACCCGGTCGACCCGATGGGCCTCTTCAACGAAGTGGTCTGCTTCTCCAACAACGGCAACCTGCCTGATGACAGCGATGTCGGTGTTGAGTGGGGCAACGTGACGGCGACCGTTCCTGCCGCCCAGGCTGTCTCCGGTGATCCGGCGACCGTCGCCAGCGCGTACTGGGACATCTACGTCACCGATCTCAACACGCGCTGGTCAGTCGCCATCGGCGGCACCGGTGGTGAGATCACTCGCGTTCGTATGGGTGGTCCGGATGAGACCGGCGATCCCAGCAACGCCAACGGCGTTGGCGTCTCTGATGATCGTCTCGGCGTGTACATCCCGAACTTCATGGGCGGCTTCCCCGTCCCGGTTCCGGAGATCTACATCGACCCGATGATCGACTACTCCGGCATGGGCGGCCCGATGGCCAGCGGCACCGGTTTGACCGTCGCTGGTGATCAGTGGTATCGCTTCTGCCTGTCCGTCGATGGCGATGGAAACTGGACGCTCGGAGTCAACAGCTCCGGCGCGCCTGGCGACGCCGTCAACGACTGTGACGAGATGTACTACTCCACGATCGCGACCGGCACGTCGATCGATCTCGACGATGGCGAGTGCGGCACGGGTCTCCCGGTCAACTCGATCACGTCGTTCACGACGTTCACCGGTTTCGACGACGAGGGTATCGGTGATGCGACGCTCGGAGACATCCCGATGGAAGCGCTTGATCCGGATGAACTGGCGCCGCTCGCCGGCTTCGGTTCCTTCGACTACTGCTTCTATGACATCACGGCGATCGACGCTGGTGCGACGGTCATGATTCAGCCCATCGATCGCGCCACCGGCGCCCTCGACGGCGCTGTTCGTGCCATCTCGACCGGCGACATCCTCGCTGTGAAGTTCGTGAACCCCGGCCCGTTCAATGTGAACTGCCCGGCGGATCCGCTGGCTGAAGGCGCTGATCCGGAAATCACCCGCCCGGCGGCTGGTTTCGAGTTCTGTGATGACATGGGCATGCCCATCGCCAACGGCACCATGGGTCTCCTTGGTTCCGAGGGTGAGATCGGCGTGGTCAATGAGGAGCCGGGCGGCGGCATCAACACCGCCGGTCCCATGTCGATGGTCGGATACAACGATCCGCCCATGGCCATGCCTGGCCCGCATGAGTCCATCCTCCTTTGCTGCTTCAAGGATCCGCTGCCTGACCTCACGGTCTCGCCGCGCTCCAAGTGCTACGTGGACAACATCCACATCAAGGAGGTCACCATCGTGGCTTGCCCGTGGGATCTCGATGGCAGTGGCGTTGTCGGTGCAGCCGACCTTGCGACGCTCATCGGTTTCTGGGGCCAGTGCGGTGTCCCGGCTGACTTCTTCGGTGACTGCGTCGGCGCGGATGACCTCGCCGAGCTGATCGGCCGCTGGGGTCCGTGCCCGTAAGGGTGCATCATCTGCCAAAAACGAATCAGCAACGCTTCGGCTGACCTGATTCGATGAAAGCAACGAACGCCGCGAGAGCAATCTCGCGGCGTTCGCTTTTTTGCGCCAATGACGCGCTGATCGTCGAATGGGCAGAGCCGGATTCGAACCGGCGACATCTCGCGTGTAAGGCGAGCGCTCTAGCCGCTGAGCTATCCGCCCGGTCGCGCCCGCCGATCCTTGGCGGGCGTCTCACTATATCGCCGGGCGCCGCCCAACTCTGCAATCAGAAGGGCGGATCGTCTCCATGGTCGTGGTGATCCCCGTTGTGATGATGATCGCCGTGATGATCGTGGTCATCGTGGTGCGCCCCCTGCCGCGACTCACCGCAACAGTCGTTGTCAGACTTCGCCTTCTGAGATGCGGCCTCCGCGGCGCCGATGACCGCGATCGGCTCGAGGAGCGCCGCGGTGCTCACGAAGGCGCCGATCAAGCCCGAGGCATTGACCAGCAATGAGCGATCCGCCTGCAGTTCGAGCACGAGATCGTCGCGCTCCCAGTACGCCATGAGAAGCATTGGCTTCGCGTCCTCACGCAGATCGGCGAATGTCGGCGTGACGAGTCCTGGATCGCGATCGTCACCGTGCGGCGAGAGCACCGCCGAGCGCATCGCGTTCCCGACGAGCGTCGCGACCATGTAGCCGTCGCGCATCACGCGCGGCGAGTCGATCCACTCAATCGCCACAAGCCCCTTGTCGCCATGGAAGCGTGCGCGAGCGAAATGCGGATTCGACGCGAGGCCGTTGTCCCCTTCTCCCTGCACCTGCATCCATGCCGCCTTGGTCGCCTGCGGCGTGACGCCGACGAGCATCCAGTCGTCCGTCAGGACCACACTGGGCCGGAAGGGCATGGGGATGCCTCGGATATCGAGCGTGGCGAATGAGGTGTCGCCGTGCGTCGCGAGCGAGATGCGCGCGTACTCGGCGCGATCCATCTGGCTCGACAGGTGATGGTTCATCATGCCGGCGATGTTCGTGATCGCCGTCCAGAGCGTGTCGCGGTCATTCACGGAGACCATCGCGACGCCGGAGAGGATCGAGCCGCCGCCCGTCGCGTCGGACATGTAGACAGCGCTGGTGCTGCCCATGGCGTCGAGGATGTCCCGCGGCGAGACACCGAGCATCTGCTCCACCTCGTTGACCTTCTCAGGGAAGGCGGCGTCCATCTGATGGGTGAGCTCGATCCAGCGCCAAACGGCGGACCAATCGAACTTGCCCATATACGCCACGGTGGCGTCCGCCGGAATCGCCGCCAGATCCATGTCCGTCAGCGTTCGATGCGACAATCCCCAGTGGCTCGCGAACGCCTTGAGGCCGGTCACGGTCCAGCGCGACACGAGGTTGTCATCCGAGTATCCAAAGACGTACTCGAAACCGATCGCCTGCGGCCCGATCAGACCGAGTTGCACGAACTGCTGGAAGAACATGGCCGCTTTGGGATCGGCCGCTGTCGCCACCATCCCGAGCATCCCCGTCAGCGGCGCGAGGCTCGCGAGATCGACCTTGCCCTGGAACGCCGGGGAGACTCCCTCAGGGGCCAGTGAGACGGCCCTGCCGACCTCGCTGGCGCTGGCTCGAGCTCCGACGCTGATCGCCATCGCCCAGTCGCCTGGCGCCAGTTCAACAGGTCCTGCGTCGAGCGGTCCAATGGGCAGATCGATCTGCCAATGGCCCAGGCCGCCGGGAGCGTCCTCAATCGGCATTCCGCCCGGCGCCATCTCGGCGAGACCGCGAATCCGGTCGGTGAGATGCTGGGCGTCGTCCTCGCTCTCGGCGCTCACCGCCGCCCAGGCGCCGATGCCGGGTCTTCCTGTCTCTTCATCAAATCCTGTGTCGAAGACGACGAGCCGCACGCGCCGCTGGGAGTCACCGAGGAACCCGCGGATCATCTCCGGATCGATCTCTGGCGCCCGATCCCCCATCTCCTTCGGGAGTTCGGCGAGTCGGTCGGGGATCATCGCCAGGGCGCTGCGAATGCCCGCGTCCTTGTCATCCGGCAGGAACTCGGCGAGCGGCGCTCGATCAATCAGGAGCATCACCTTCAGATCGCGGTCTGCGTGCGCCGCCTGCTTCTCGGCGTGCTGGCCCTCCTTCTTCGGGAGCTTCGCGCCCTGTGCCGGTCCGGCGATCGCGACGGCGCCGGCGAGCGACACTGCCATGGCAGCCTTCCCAAGAGCACCGTATCGGCGTCCGGACGTCATGTGTCTGCTGAGGATCATCGTTCCACTCCTTCCTCGAACCGGCTCGTTGACGCATCCTGGAGGCATCGACGGCGTGTGTTCGATCTTCGCAGGTACGATAGACCTGCCTGTTTTTCTCGGTTTCTCCGGCTCGTGACTCAACCTCCCGATCGTGACTGACCCATCGAGAATTCTGTTGATCCGTCCCAGTGCGCTCGGAGACGTCTGCCGCACGGCGCCCGTGCTGGTGAGCCTCCGTCGCCGATTTCCGAATGCGCATATCGACTGGCTCGTCCAGGAGGAGTTCGCGGGCGCCATCGAAGCGCACCCCGACCTCAACGGTGTTATTCGGTTTCCGCGGAAGGCGTTTGCAGGCTGGTGGCGCCACCCCAAGACGGCCGTCGCTGTGCGGGACTGGCTACGCGACCTTCGACGCCAGCGCTACGACATGGTTGTCGACTGCCAGGGACTCCTTCGATCAGGGCTTTTCGCGCACGCGACCGGCGCGGCCCGTCGCATCGGCTATGCAAATGCGCGAGAACTCGGCTGGCTGGGCCTCAATGAGCGACACCGCATTCCGCGACAGATGCATGCGGTCGACCGGATGCTCGGTCTGATTGAAGCGGCTGGCGTTCCACCGATTGGCGAGATGCGTCTTCACGCCGGAGAAGGCGATGTCGCAGACGCGCGCGCACTGACTGGAGACGCCCCGTACTGGGTCATCGCGCCGACGAGTCGCTGGCCAGGAAAACAGTGGCCCGACGCTCGCTATCGCGAGCTCGTCGAGCGTCTTCTGGAGGACGAATCTGTTAATCGCGTCGTCCTCGTAGGCAGCACATCGGAGCGAGATCAGTGTCCTCAAACGCTGGCTCTCGCGGGGGATCGCGACGACGTGATCGACCTGCTTGGAAAGACCAGCGTCGGCGCGCTGCTGGGCGTCATCGAGGGAGCGGGTCTGGTGATCGCGAATGATTCGGCGGCGCTGCACATGGCGGTCGGCTGCGGCAAGCCGATCGTGGCGCTCTTCGGCCCCACCGATGTGAGCCTCGTCGGGCCCTTCGGCCAGGATGCCCAGGTGCTTCAGCACCTCGACGGGGACACAAAGTTCGATCACAAGGACTTTCGATACGGCGCGTCGCTCATGAATCGCATCACGGTCGATGAGGTCTTCGACTTCGCTCTGCGCACCGCGAATCAAGACGGCGCCACGAGAGACGCATCGGTGAAGGCACACGAGAAGGTCCGAAGCGCGTGAATGACCATCCTGTGCTTGTGCTCGCAAGCCAATCTCCTCGCCGACGCCAGCTGCTTACCGAGCACGGCGTCTCCTTTACGTCGATGTCACCGGGTGTCGATGACGGTGCGCTGCGCCCGCACGAGACGACGGCCAGGCGCTGGGTCTGCGCTCTCGCGCATCTCAAGGCGCGGAATGTCCGGTCCGAACTGGGCCATGATCATCCACCCACGATCGTGCTCGGCGCGGACACCGTCGTCGTGAAGAACGACATAATCATCGGACAGCCCCGTGATGAGCGCGATGCGGCGCGGATTCTGCAGTTGCTCAGCGATGGGTCGCACATCGTGATCACGGGCGTGGCGCTGCTGCGATCCGACTCGGACCGCCGCATTCTCTTCTGCGACGACGCGCGCGTGCGCGTCGGCCCTCTGGATGGACGCGCCGTGCGTCAGTACCTCGATTCCGGCGATTGGCGGGGGAAGGCAGGCGCCTACAACCTGTATGAACGAATCGAGGCCGGATGGCCGATCCGATTCGAAGGCGATCCGACGACTATCATGGGTCTTCCCATGCGGAAGCTGACGCCGACGCTTCGCGAACTCGGAGTCCTCACCTGATGAACAGCGGCGTGCTGCCAGCCTGGATCATCCTTCCAATCACACTTGGCATGATGCTCCTCGTCTCGTCGCACATGTCGCGCATTCAGCGCTCCGAGGAGCCCTCGAGCAGAAAGCGCATCCGTGTGGCCAATGGCTGGATCGTGCTCTTCGCCCTCGGATTCACCGCGGCCGGCTTCAGCCTGATCTCGCCCAGCCTCAATCCGCGGCTCTTCTTCATCGTGTGGGCGATCAGCCTCGTGCTGATCACGACCACGGTCATGCTGGCGATGGCGGATGTGCTGAACACGCTTCGCCTCATCCGGCGCGTCGGTGTGCGTATGCGTCAGGAGGCGGCGCGAACGTCGGTCGAACTCGGACGCGCTCTCGAAGATGCGCGCGAAACCGATGGAGAGTCGCGCGGTGGCTGATCGGCGATCGCGTCCCCCCGCGCCCCCGTGGATCGGTCGGCTGCTCACGCCGGTGTATCTGCGCGAGGTGCGGCGCCGGAATCGGAGATTCGACTCCGGACGCGATGTTCACGACGTCGGGACGCCTGTCATCAGTGTCGGCAATCTCAGCGTCGGCGGCGTCGGCAAGACGCCCATGGTGATGCATCTCATCGAGCATCTGCGCGCCGCCGGACGGAATCCCGGCGTCGCCATGCGCGGATACAAGTCAGCGCCCGGCGGGCTTTCCGACGAGCAGGCTGAGTACTACGACCGATTCGAGAACATCACGGTGATCGCGCATCCGAACAGAGTGAAATCGATCAAGCGCGCACGCGAGCAGGGTTTTGAGTTCGACTGCCTCATCCTCGATGACGGATTTCAGCATCGATATGTCATGCGCGATTTTGACATCCTGCTGCTCGACGCCTCTCGCGATCCCTTCGAAGATCATTGCCTGCCGCGCGGATGGCTGCGAGAGCCGGCGGAGTCGATCGCGCGTGCGGACGCTGTGGTGCTCACCCACGCGGAGCTCGTGTCGCCAGATGAACTCGAGCGTCAGCGCAATCGGATTGCCCACCGATTCAGCCCGCAGGTCCTCGGAGGATGCCGTCACACGTGGTCTCGCTTCGAAGGCCCCGAGGGCCCGATCGAGGTCGACACGATGCGCGGCGCACGTGCGCTCGCCCTCTGCGGCGTCGGGCATCCTGACGCATTCCTCGCGCACGCCTTGAGTGCGGGGCTCGAGATCGAGGCAGCGGTTGTCGGTGCGGATCACATGCGCATCGATACACGGCTCCTGCGAAAGACGATCGCTCAGGCGAAGGAGCGCGGATGTGAAGCAGTCGTGACGACCGCCAAGGACTGGGTCAAGATTGCGCCGGCGCTGGAATCGCTCTCGACTGACGACCTGGCTGAATCGCCCCCGTTCCTGGTGGCCATCGTCGGTGTGACATTCGATTTCGGCGGTGAGGCGCTGAATCGAGCGGCGCTGGAGGCCGTGGGCGGTCGCGCCTGCTAACCTGTTGGATCGTCATGGCTTCCGTACTTGAGAAACTCGGCGAGTGGCGTCCGTTCACAGCGCTCGTGGTCGGCGACTTCATGCTCGACCAGCTTGTCTACGGCGACGCCGAGCGCCTGAGCCCGGACGCGCCAGTCCCGGTGCTCCAGGTGCAACGCACCGAGAGCACGCCCGGCGGCGCCGCCAATGTGTGCCTCGATCTGGTCGCCTTACAGGGACGCGTCATCGCGTTCGGTGTGACGGGCGTCGATCACGAGGGCGCTGAGATGCGCATGCAGCTCGAGAATGCGGGCGTGCGCATAGACGGGCTGATCGCCGACCCCTCCCGTCCGACGACCGTCAAACGCAGCCTGGTCGGACTCGCGCAACATCGGCATCCGCAGAAGATGTTTCGCCTCGACATGGAGTCGCGCACGCCGCTTGCGGAGGAGGCCCGAGACAATCTGACCGCCCGCTTCAAGGAAGCGCTCTCAGAGGCGGACGTGGTCTGCATCGAGGACTACGCGAAGGGCGTCTGCTGCGAGCGCGTTTGCCAGGCCGTTATCAAGCTGTGCGCTGAGGCCGGCAAACCGGTGCTGGTTGATCCCGCGGCCATCAAGGACTACGCCCGCTATCGCGGCGCGACCGCGATCACGCCGAACAGAAGTGAAGCCGAGCTTGCCACGGGGATGCGCACAGGCGATGGCGCGCCGGAGGCGTGTGAACGCCTCGCTCGTCAGCTTCAGCATGATCTCGACACGGAGGCGATCGTCCTTACGCTGGACAAGCAAGGCGCCATGCTCTACCAGCGCGATGGCGCCGAAGGCGAGTTGGTTCCCACGATCGCTCGTGATGTGTACGACGTGACGGGCGCCGGCGATATGGTCCTGGCCGCGATCGCCGCGGCGCAAGCCAATGCCCTGACCTGGCGCGAGAGCGTCGAGATGGCGAATGCCGCCGCTGGTCTGGAGGTTGAGGTCTTCGGCGTGAAGCCGATCCCGCTCGAACGCATCCGCCACGCGCTGCTCGTCGAGGGTCGGAAGCTGCGCGGCAAGGTTCGCACGCTCGAAGAGGCCGCAATCGAGGTCGCCGCCCATCGAGAAGACGGCAAGCGCGTCGTCTTCACGAACGGCTGCTTCGATGTGCTCCATGCCGGACATATCTCGCTGCTTCGGAAGGCCGCCGGTCTGGGGGATGTCGTCGTGCTTGGTGTGAACTCGGACGCCTCCGTGCGACGCCTCAAGGGCGACGATCGCCCCGTTCATGACCAGGGAGATCGCGGCGATGTGCTCAGCGAACTCGAGTCGATCGATGTGATCATCTTCTTCGACGAGGACACGCCGCTGGCGCTCATCGAGGCGCTGCGGCCCGACGTGCTCGTCAAGGGCGCGGACTACGCGCGCGAGGATGTCATAGGCGGCGACCTCGTCGAGTCCTACGGCGGACGCGTTGAACTCGTTGAACTCCTCCAGGGGCGCAGCACGACCGGCGCGATCAACAGGATCCGCGCCGGCGGTGACCTCAAGACCCGCTCGCCGGGGAGCGTGCGCACGTAAGTTCGATGCCCGCTTACGCGTCGCCGATATCCACGATGTCAACTGACCTGAACACACTTGACCTGCCGTCGCTCTTCGAAGCTCTCGACTGCAGGCAGGTCACGCGCACGATCGCGGATCTCGCCCGCCGCGAGGATCTCGGGCCGGACCTCCGTGATGCGACGTCACTGGTCATGATCGACGAGGCGGCGCAGGGCTCTGCCGAACTCGTCTGCCGGGCGGACGGTCGCCTGGCCGGCGCTGCGGCGATTCCAGAGATCATCAATGTCTTCGACGAGTCCGTCGCATGGCGCCCGTTACGCCACGACGGAGACGACCTGCAGCCCGGCGATGTCGTCGGAACGCTGACCGGGTCGTTGCGCTCAATCCTGACGCTCGAGCGCACGCTGCTGAATCTGGTGTCGCGCCTCTGCGGCGTCGCCACGACGACGCGCGCATTTGCGCGGACGATCGACAGCGCAGGCGCGACGCGGGCGAAGCTCTTTGATACACGGAAGACCACTCCGGGATTACGGAGCCTGGAGAAGTACGCCGTGCGATGCGGGGGCGGATGCTGCCATCGAATCGGCCTCTTCGACGCCGTGCTGGTCAAGGACAATCACCTTGCCGGCGTGCCGGAGACGGAACTCGCTGACGCGCTGCGCGAGGCCGCTGCGGCAGCGCGATCGCGCTGGTCCGACGAACTCCAGTTTTTCGAAGTGGAGGTCGACACGTTCGAGCAACTCGAGCGCGTCCTCGAAGTTGAAGAGGGTTTTGTCAACATTGTCCTGCTCGACAATATGAGCACCGACGAGTTGCGCCGGGCCGTCTCGATGCGAGATGAGCGTAGGCCAGGTATCGAGCTTGAAGCGAGTGGCGGCGTGGAGCTGACGACGATCGGAGAGATTGCGCTTTCCGGCGTCGATCGCATCAGCGTGGGAGCGCTGACGCACAGCGCTCCGATCCTTGACCTGGCGCTCGACATCCGCGCGGAAGATGCTGACTAGCGAGCGGCCGTACTGGCCAAACGCACCTTCTCCTGCTCGCACATCGCCGACAGGCGCTCCAGCCAAGCTCGCGCCGCTTCATTGCCCTCATCGGCAAGTCTGGTGGCGACCGGGACCGCCTCCAGCCGCAAACGGATCATCGCATGCTGGACTCGCGCCTCGCCCGCATGGAACGGAAGCGCCTGGGCGCCCGCTGAGAGCGTCTCGAGCTGATCCAGGAGGCGCATCTCAGTGGGCTGTTCGATCGAGCGCCGGACGATCTCCTCGAGCACGCTCCCGAACGCATAGACGACACCGCCCTCGTCGAGCATCGTCTCCGATCCGCGCTCCTCGTCCGAGCGATTGTCGTGATCGGCTGGCGCCGGGTGCAGGCGAAGCTCCATATCGAGGGTGTACTCCGCGAGATTCCTCCGATTCCACGGCCAGTGCACGCCGCAGTCACCGAGGGCCTCGATGAGCGGCGCCATCGCGTCATCGACGATCTTGTCGTGAATGCCGCGTTCGTCGAGATGCCGACCGATCAGACGGGCGACGGTTTCGAAATCCCGACGATCGAATAGATTCTCGAGTCGGCCGGCGTCATCAGGGAAGGCCGTCGCGATGACAGCGTTCAGATCGTCGAAGCGGCCCGCGTTGAACGCCTCAATGGCGCTTCGTCTGAACTCCGTCAGATCCTCCCATTCAGATTCAAGCTCCAGCGCTCCGCCGAGTCGCTCGGCGCCGTCGTGATACACGCAGAATCGGAACATCTTCGAACGGCGTGTCAGCTGCGTACGGACGATCGCGTTGCCGAGCGCCAGGCGCGCGCGCCCGACGGCTCGCGTGCGCATGTCCTCGTCGTCGAACCAGTATCTGAAGACGCGCCGTCGATCGCCCGGCGTGATCACGAGCGACTCCACAGCGTATCCGGCGGCTGCGCGCTCGAAGCTCACTGCGGACGTCATCGCGCGTCCCTCGAAGATCTGCCTCCCGTCGCCTTCTTTCTCATCGTTACTTCGAGCGGCGCTCAAGTTCTTAAGGAAGCGCTCTCCGAGGGACTTGTCACCGGTGAGCGCCGCGAGTTCAATCGCACGGGCGGCGTAGCGCATGACCTGTACGCATTCGATGCGACTGAGGTCGTCGAAGAACCAGCCGCAGCTCGTGAACATCAGCAGCGCATGTCGCTGCATCTCCAGGAGCAGAAGGGCGCGCACGCGCTCCTCGTCAGTCGCTTCCTCACGCAGGCGCTCGCTGAGAAATCCATTGACGTTCTCGCGCGATCGGTCGTTGATCAGCGTGACGAACTCGTCGCGGACGCTCCATGGATCGGCGAACAGGGCGGCGCCTTCGGCCTCAAATTGGGCCGCCAGCGCATCACGCAGGTCATCGAGCGCGTCGCGTAGCGGTCCGCGCCAGTGCTGGCCCCACCGCGCATGAAGGCCATCGGCGCAGCCGCAATGCGCACGCCAGCGCTCGACGCCGTGCTCGCAGCTCCACGAAGACCGCTCGACGATCTGAGCTTCGTGCGTCGGCGGGTGTTTCGCGAGGAAGGCTGCGTAGTTCGTCAGCGTGACGTCGAACATGCCCTCGATGTTGTCAAGGAGATACGCGAGCGCCATCTCACCGAAGTGATGATGGTGTCCGTAGGACTCGCCATCCGTTGCGATGTGTGTGAGGCAGTCATCGTCAGAACTCGCTGCAGCGGCCTCCGCCAGTCGGGTGGCGAAGGTCTCGCCATCCTTGAGCAGACCATCGAATGCGACGGCGTGCGACAGCGGACCGTGGTAGAAAAAAACGGCGATCGATCGCCCCGACGGAAGTCGAACTTCGTACGGCCTGCCTGTGTCGAGCGAATGCGCATCAACATCAGTCCACTCCTCCTCGCCGCTTTGCCGGATGGCAGCCGCCTGATGCGGCGCGAGGATGGTGAATCGAATGCCATGTTCAGCGAGCGCCTCGAGCGAGTCTGTGCAGACAGCCGTTTCGGGAAGCCACATCCCCTCCGGCTCGCGGCCGAAACGCATTCGGAAGTCGTCAACGCCCCAGCGCACCTGCGTACGCCGGTCGCGATCGCTTGCCAGCGGCATAATGATGTGGTTGTACGCTTGTGCAATCGCCGATCCGTGGCCGTCGAATCGCTCGGCGCTTCGTCGATCGGCATCAATGATCCGCGCGTACGTTGCGGCATCATGCTCCTCCATCCATGAGAGGAGCGTCGGGCCGATGTTGAAGCTCATCAGGGAGTAATTGTTGACGACGCGCTCGACGACACCGTGTTCTCCGAGGATGCGTGCACACGCGTTCGCCCTATAGCACTCGTCCTGAATACGTTCATTCCAGTTGTGCCAGGGCAGCGCTCCCGCCTGAAGCGCGATGGACTCCAGCCACGGATTCTCGCGCGGGGGCTGATAGAAATGGCCATGCACACAGACGTATCGCGCCATGCGAGTGCTCTCCACCGGTTCACTCAGGCCGAGCCCGCCGAGCCCGGCTGCCGACGTATCGAGTTGATCTCACGGAGGAGCCCCTCGATCGCCGGATCCGACACGATATCGTCAATCGCTCTCGCGCTGCGCCGCCGCCAATTTGGTCGCTCCGCACTCGTCCCAGGGACGTTCTGCGGGCTGGTCTCTCCCCAGAGATCCTCGAGCGATACGAGCAGCAGGAGACTCGGCGACGCCGCGAGGCGCCGGAGGATCGCCTCATAGACCTCACCGACCTCCGGCGCTCCCGGGCGCGCCGTCAGGTCCGCTCCCAGCCACTTGATGACGCGCTCTCGCAGTTCCGCCCGCTTCTCGCGCTCGCGGGCGAGATCCATGACGGAGAGCAGTCCGAGAGCCTTGCGATCTTCGACGTCCGCGGCGCGCCAGAAGCCAGCGAAGGTCGGAGTATCGTGCGTGTTGACGCACGCAAGAGCCTCCGCCGGTGTGGCGTCGAGCAGCTCCGGCGCCTTGTCGGAGTCCAGTTCAAGTTGAGCGACGCACATCGTCGTCGCGCCGCGCGTCTGGAGTGACTCAGTCACATAGCGCGGGACGGCCCCGAGATCCTCACCGATGATGTGGGCGCCGGCCCTATGCGACTCGAGATTGAGCATCGCATAGTGCTCATCCGCGGCGTAGTGGACGTAGACGCCTTCCGTCGCTTCGGCCCCCTCCGGTATCCAGTAGAGACGGTGCAGCGCTGGCGCGTGGTCAATCCGGAGCACGCGAGCAAACTCCAGCGGCGCGCGCAACGAATCCTGGAAATACCGGTGGCCTGTCAGGCGGCTCTGGCGAGGATCCACCGGGGCGAATCCCCAGTTCTGACCCTCACTGAAGAGGGCATCGGGAGGCGCCCCCACGCTGGCGCCGCGGGCGAAGATCTCCCGACGGCGCCACGCGTCAAATCCATCCGGATGCGCTCCCAGTGGGAGATCGAGATAGAGCGAGACATCGTTCTCCGCGAGTTTGTCTCGGACGATGCCGAGTTGCCGTCGCGCTTCAACCTGACAGAAGACGTGATATCGCCAGGATCCGTTGTCAACCGGTGTCCCTTTCGAGGCGGCATCCATGGCGTCTCCGCGCCAGCTGCGCCAGTCGACGCCATGCCCTTCGACACACGTTCGAAACCGCGCGAAGAGATCGAGTTCCGGATCGAGACTTACCTGTTCACGAAGGGCTTTATGAGTCGAATCGTGACTCCATGCATGCTCGGAGATGCGCTCGAGCGTCTGGCGCCGGTCTCTCATCTCGGCGTCATAGTGAATGAGCGCCGGCGTCGCCTGCGTCGATCTCGAAGGTCCTCCACCATCTGACGACCATCCCGCTGATCGGCCCGCGGCGGCGACGTCGATATACAGCTCACTCCAGAACATGCGACTGATCGGTGAGTATGGACTCGGAATACAGGGATCCTCGAGGAACATCGCATTGAGCGGCAGCGTCGAGACGACCCTCGCGCCGAGCATTGCGGCCCACGATCCCAGCTGATCAAGATGCGAGAAATGACCCAACGCATGACCGTCGCGATCATGCGCCGCATAGAGCGGAAGAAAGATCCCCCACTCCCTCTTCTCGACCCGAGGTCTGAAGGCGCGCGACGGCGCGCTGATGATCGTTGTATTCGATGAGCGTTCATTGATGACGACGGTGAGCTTGTGACACCCGAGTGGCAGATCCTCGCCGAGCGCCGCGTGCCGTCGCAGGAACACTTGATCGGCGGCGTGCTCCCGATGGACGATCTCGAGTTCCGCCAGATCGCAGACGATCGATCGCTCTCCGCCTCCATCGAGTTCGATTCGGATCTCGATCCTTGGAGCGCCCTCACGCTCTTCGAGTTGCAGTGGAAGCGGCGGCGCAACGCCGTCCCATGCGACGAGCGCCGGCGGTGTGCGATCGCGCAGAACCTCGAGTTGCCTTCGCCGAAGCGCGTCCGGAGAGTCCTCCTCGCGCTCGATCTGACAACCGAGCGCGCGAAGGACCGCCATCAGCGACTCGGCGCTGGGCGTCACGAATCGCGATCGGCCGTCGTAGTGCTCCGGCTCCATCGCGTACCATTGCGCGAGCGTACGCAGCGCAGATTGCTCGGGGTGAGACATCAGCGAGAGTATCGGCCAAGTGAAGGCCGGCGTCCGCACCGCCGGCGGCAGTGATCCGGTCGAGGTCGCGATCATCGGCGCCGGAATCGTCGGACTCGCCACTGCTCGAGCGCTTCTTGCGAGGGGCGTTCGCTCGATTCGCGTATTCGAAGCGGAGCGGTCGGTTGGCGCCCACCAGACGAGCCACAACAGCGGGGTTCTTCACGCTGGCCTCTACTACAGGCCCGGCTCGCTCAGGGCTCGACTTTGCGCCGAGGGACGGGAACGAATCTTCCGCTACTGCTCGGAGCGCGAAATCCCGGTGCGTCGATGCGGCAAGCTCGTCGTCGCCACCGATGAGGCGGAGCACGCGAGGCTCGATGAGATCAGGCAGCGAGGAGAAGCC
The DNA here is from genome assembly GCA_028279375.1 of Phycisphaerales bacterium. Classification (GTDB taxonomy): domain Bacteria; phylum Planctomycetota; class Phycisphaerae; order Phycisphaerales; family UBA1924; genus JANQNW01. The sequence goes on along the minus strand of JANQNW010000023.1, from coordinate 53,292 downwards.
AACGGTCTGACCGAACTTCGCGTGCTTACGCGCCGGGAGTTCACCGAAATCGAGCCCCACGCGGGGGGAATCGCGGCGCTGCATGTGCCGCACACCGGCGTCGTCGATTTCGCCCAGGTCGCGCGCGCGATTCGCGACGATGTCCAATCTGCAGGTGTCGAGATCGTGACAGACGGCGCTCTCCTCGAGGCGGATCAGGAGCAGACCGCGTGGCGCCTCCGGACGCCGCAAGGAGTGACTCGCGCCCGATTCGTGATCGGTTGTGCGGGCCTGCAATCCGATCGCGTCGCACGAATGTTCGGCGTGGATCCGCCGGTCAGGATTCTCCCGTTTCGTGGCGCGTACTGGGCGTTGCACTCGCAGCGCGCTGACCTGGTGCGCGCGCTGATCTACCCAGTGCCTGATCCGCGCTTTCCTTTTCTCGGCGTCCACCTCACCCGGACGATTTCAGGGCCGGTTGAGATCGGGCCGAACGCCATCTTCACATGGAGCAGGCATGGCTATCGACGGGGCGCCTTTCGCCCTTCCGACGCAATCGACGCCTTGACCTTCGAGGGTTTCTGGGAGTTGGCTGCTCGTCATTGGCGCGTCGGAGCAGCCGAGTTGCGACGGGCGTTCGCCAGGCGGGCGTTTCTCAGGGAGGCGCGAAAGCTGCTGCCGGGACTTGGAGATCGCGACGTCCGGCGCAGCCGCAGTGGCGTCCGGGCGCAGGCCGTCGATCGGGAGGGTCGACTCGTGGACGATTTCCTGATCGCCGACGCGGATCGATCGATTCACGTGCTCAACGCCCCCTCTCCGGCGGCGACAGCCTCGCTGGCGATCGGCGAGGAGATCGCTCGACGAGCGGAGGCGCTGAGCCCCTGACGCGCCCTCGACCCTCTGCGGCTCTGAGAAACTGGGTCCGAGAACCTCGGAGGCGTTCGATGTGATTCAGCGGGCTATTATCGCGGCCCATGCCCATTCCCCGCATCGCCATCGTCGGCCGGCCCAATGTCGGCAAGTCCTCCCTGCTGAACATGCTGGCGAAGGACAAGGTGTCGATCGTCGATCCAACGCCCGGCGTGACGCGGGATCGAGTCTGCGCCATGATCGAGATCGAGGGGCCGCTCAAGACCGAGTCGATCAAGATGGCCGAGATCGTCGACACGGGCGGCTACGGCGTCTACACCGCGCAGGGCGAGCGCTACGACGAGATCGGCGAGGACCTGACGAAGCTGAGCGGACCGATCGAGGATCAGATTGCGGAGGCCGTGAGCAACTCCGATCTGATTCTGTTCGTGATCGACGCCCAGGCGGGCGTGACGGCGCTCGACGAGACCATCGCGCGCATGCTCCGTGAGCGGGCGTTCGGCGGGCGCGATCGAGAGAGCGCCCCGATCGTCGTAGTGGCGAACAAGACGGATTCCGAGAAGTGGGAGCCGCACGCTTGGGAGGCCGCAAGTCTCGGATTCGGCGATCCGATCATGGTCTCCGCAAAGACCAACAACAATCGGCGCGTCTTCCGCGAGGCGCTGTACGAGGCGCTTCCGGAGGTCAGCGCCCTGACGCAGGACGATGAGGCTCAGCCGGAACTCAAGATCGCGATCGTCGGCAAACGCAACGCGGGCAAGTCCACCTTTGTCAACGCGCTCGCAGGCGAAGAGCGTGTGATCGTCAGCGAGATTGCCGGCACGACGCGCGACTCCGTGGACGTGCGTTTCGAGTTCGACGGCAAGTCGTTCCTCGCGATCGACACTGCGGGCGTGCGGAAGAAGAAGAGCTATGCGAATCAGATCGAGTGGTTCGCCAATCACCGCGCCATGCGGAGCGTCCATCGGGCCGACGTGGTGCTGCTCATGATCGACGCGACGGTGCCGGTCTCACAGGTGGACAAGAACCTCGGGAAGATCATTCAGGACGAGTACAAGCCCTGCGTCATCATCGTGAACAAGTGGGACCTCGCCGAGGGCCGGCGCAACCCGAAGGGGAAACCGGTCTCGCCGCATGACTACCAGGAGTACTTCTGGAAGCAGATGAAGGGTCTGCGGCGCTGCCCGATCGTGTTCACTTCGGCGGAGGAAGGCGAAGGACTGAAGGAAGCGGTCGAGATCGCCCACGAGCTCTTCGAGCAGTCGCTCCAGCGCGTGCCGACGGGCAAGCTCAATCGGATCGTCCGCGACATTCTCAAGGAACGCGGCCCGTCGACGAAGCTCGGATCGCGAGCCAAGGTCTTCTACGCCTCGCAGGTCGCCGTGCAGCCGCCGACGATCCTGATGGTGGTCAACAGCAGCAAGCTCTTCAGTCCGAGTTACGAGCGCTACCTGCTCAACAGGCTCGCGGAGCGAACGCCATTCGAGGAGACGCCGATCAGGCTCATTATGCGCGACCGCAAGCGCGTTTCCCTCGACGGCCTCTTCGCGGGAGAGCATCTGGTCGACAAGGTTGACTTCGAAAGCGAGGACTTCGACGAGCAAATGAAAAACCTCGACGCCGAGATGGGCGACGAGGTTGATGAATCGGTCGTCGAGAAAGACTGAGCGTCAGGCTCAGGCGGCGAGCCCGCCGTAGTCATCGCCCTCTTCTTCCTCATCCCAGTCATCCCATCCGGACCACTGCTTGTCGGGCATGTGGCGATGATGGATGTTGACGATCTTCGCGAGCTGCTGTCCGAAGAGATCGCCGAGCGTGCCGAGTTGGCTCACGAGTTCCTCGGAATAGGGCGACGCGCCGTCCCTGAAGAAGACGCACACCGCGAGGCACTCACCCTCGTGACGCGCCGTGAAGACGACCACATCGGACTCCGCGAGCCATGAGGCGTCATCGCCGATCCACGAACTCAGCTCGTTGTCGCCTGTGAAGTGATGGACCATCTCCTCATCCTGGAATCGCGGAGCGATCACATCGGCGAGATGATCAAGCAGGACGTCGGCGGTGTCCCTCGGGCAGTCGTAGTTGACATAGGCGCCAAGGCTGAAGTCACTGTGGTTGCTCGGCAGGAAGACCGCGGCGTTCGTCGGGCCGGTCTTCGTGAGCATGTACTCGAGACCCGTGCGAAGCAGCTCTTCGATATCCAGCTCCTGCTGGATCAGCGAACCGAATTCACTGGCGAGCGCGACCTGACCCACCTGGTCGGAGAGTTCCTGGTACGCGCCGACGAGATCGTTGCAGAGTGAGTTGACCTGATTGGTTACCTGACGCCGCGCCGTATTCAGGCGACGACAGATGCGCTTCAGGCGCTCGACGCGCCGCTCCTGCTCATGAATGTTGCGGGATCGCTCGACGGCCGTGCGCACGCTCGCGACGAGCTGCGCTTCCTCGAACGGCTGCGCGAGAAGATCCATCGCTCCGGTGCGCATCGCCAGCACGGCGAGATCCAGCGTCGGCGCGCTGGCCGAGATGATGACGCGCGTCGTGGAGTTGTTTTGATCGAACTCCCTCGGAATGTCGAGCCCCGAGCCATCCGGGAGTGCCGCATTGACGATCGCGGCGTCGTAGTGCGCGCCGGCGATGGCGCCGCGCGCCTCGAGCAGCGTCGCCACCGGGTCGCAGATCATCTCACTGGCCCGAAGCAGCTCCGCGACACGCGCTCGCGACCCCGCGTCGGGTTCGACGATGAGAATGCGCGCGGGAGCCACGGGCTCGCTCGCAGGCGCTTCGACCTCGTCGAATGTCGTTTCCTTCTTCTTGTTGAGCTCGCCGATCATTGGCGTATCTGACTCCGTTCGCTTTCGCCTCGCCTTCCGCCTGGCCATGTCTCTCTCCTCCTCCTGCGCCCCGCACGCTACGCCGCCATCTCGGACGGTCCAGCGCGAGGGGCTCTCCAGTCCGGGATGACGATCCGAGCGGTGGTCCCGCCTCCCTCGTCGCTCTCGAACTCGATCCGGCCCGCGTGCAACTCAACGAGTCTCGACGCGCGAGCCAAACCCAGACCTGCCTGTCTCCCAGCCTCCTTGTGGGAGAAGAAGGGATCACACGCATGCGCGAGCGTGTGCTCGTCCATGCCGCAACCATCATCCTTCACTTCGATCACCAGTCGGCCATCAGGCGCCTCGGTCTGAACCCGAAGCTCGACGATTCCCCGGGGCTCTGCCTCAATTGCGTTCTGGAGCAGTTCTGTCGTTGCGTCGGAAATGTGCTTTGGATCGATATGCGCCGGCGGCAGCGGTCCATGCACGATCAGTTTTACCGGCGGCTTGCCATGCTCGTCCGAGAGCCTCTCCTTGCGCGCGTTTCGAACGATCTCAGACATCAGGTCCGGTAGATCAGTCGTGCGCTTGAAGGGCTTCGGGGGACTGGCGAAGAAATGCAGGCTGCTGATGAGTTCGCTGAGCTGGCCGGCGGCCTTGGCGATCGTTCTGGCCACCGCCTTCGTGTCCTTGTCATGCAGTTTTTGCGCGAGCAACTGGCTGCGCCCACTGATCACGGTGAGCGGATTGTTCATCTCGTGCGCCGCGCCCGCCGCCATCTCACCGAGGCGCGCCATGGACTGCGCGTCAGTCAACCGGCTCTGCGTCTCGGTCAGCGTGCGATTGGCTTCCGCAAGCTGCTCGCCGAGGCGGCGCATTCCCTCATGTCGAGAAGCCGCGACGATCGCGGCGCCCCATGTGGAAGTCAGCGCTGACAGGGCCGGGCTCGTCAGGAGCTTCGGATCGATCTCGCGATCATGAAGAAGCGCCGCCGGACGATCGGATTTGCACACGAGCGGCATGAGCGACACGCGTCGAACATCCGCCGCCTCGAAGAGATAGTCCTGCAGCCAGGGAAGCAGGCCAACGCTCTCGGCGCTGAGCTGCGCCGTGTCGGCCAAGCGCGCCAGGTCGCCGCCGGCGACGGGTGGCGGCGGCATCAGGTGATTCCGAAGGGCGCGACCATCGCTGCTGCAGCGACAGATCCTCCAGGGAAGATCCGACTGCGCCTGATGGATGAGTGTGAAGAAACCCTCGCCGAAGACGCTGGCTGCGGACGCTGCGACACGACCAAAAGTGTTCTGAAGCGTGCGGCTCTGCGCGCCGTCGAGATGGAATGCTGAGATCGCAGCGAGCACGCGACCCTGCCGTTCGGAGTCGAGCGCGCGATCGTGGATCTGGCGATTCATGGCGCCAAGGCGGCGGTTGGCCGTGGCGACGCATCGGAATGCGAGATCAACATCGTCCTCGTCATTGAGTCCGAGGTCGCTGGCGCGCTCAGCGACGCGGCGAATCAGATCGCGCTCGATCTGATGGAGGATCTCCGGACTGATCCGATTTTCCTCGAAGAGTCGCTCAAGATCCGGCTCGAGCGCGAAGTTGCCGGACCAGCCAAGGTGCAGCGAGCGGGCGACAGCGTCAGCGACAGTCACGATGGCGATCACACTTCGGTGCGGGAGGTCCGGCAGCGTGGTGTAGCGCTGGCCGTGCAGCCAGATTACATCCTGGAAGGCAGGCGGAAGCCCCCAGTGTTCAGCGAGACGCTTCCCGGCCAGATGATGGTCAACGCCGATGATCGTGCGCTCGATCTCGGAGATATTCGCCTGTCCCTGGTCCGCCAGTCGGGCGACACGCGCAAAGGAACGAGGCAGGATGGCGTCGAGCGCGTACTTGCCGAGGTCATGCAGCAGTCCGCACACGAACGCCTCGTCCGGTGAGATCGTCAGATGTTCTTCAGGCATGCGCGAGGCGATCATCTCCGCAGCGCATGCGACGGCGATCGAATGCCGCCAGAGTTCGCGCCGATCGATGGTCCCGATGGCGGATTCATCGGATTCCGCCAGGTCGTCGGCGCGCTGCTCCTCGGACATCATGTCATAGAGGTGCACGCTCAGGAGCGCTGACCGCACAGCTTCGTAGCCGAGCATCACGACAGCGCGCGAGACCGTTGTGATCTGATCGCCGAGACCAGTGTCCGACCTGCGGCACATCGACAGGAGCCGACTCGTCAGCGCGACATCGGCCTCGACGAGCGCGATCAGCTGCTCCATATCGACATCGTCGGCGCTCGACATCTTGAGCAGACGCATCGCCACCGGCGAAAGCGTCGGCAGCGCGTCCACCTGCTGGAGGATCAGCTCAATGCGTTGGGAGCGCGAGATATCGAGATCGACCGCCATTGACCTGAACGAGGCTCCTGATGGCGCCGGATGGCGCAGCCACGATCACAGCCGACGGTCCTGTGTCATTCGAGAGAAGAACACGCCCGGACTACGTCCAGACCGATGCCTCAGTTGGAAACGTCGGCGCCCGCCGGCATGTCCAATAGTTCGGCCACTCGAGCCATCAACTTCTCCACATTGAATGGCTTCTTCATGAAGTCATCCGCGCCCGCCCCAAGCAGTCGATCAACCTCATCCTGGTTGACGACGCCGGAGACGAAGATGATGCGGGTGTCGGCCGGCTCCTCCCCTTCACGAACGCGCTGGCAAACGAGATCGCCGTTGATGTCCGGGAGCATGTAGTCCAGGATCATCAGGTGCGGCTTGAAGGACTCGCTCAGCGCGCCGGCGTCGTATCCGGTGGCGGCCGACTTGACCTCGAATCGTCCATCCCGATCGAGGATGTCGCGGAAGAGCTCCACGATCTCGGGATCGTCATCGACGACGAGGATCCGCTTCTTCCCGGCCTCGATCGAATCGAGCGGGATCTCGTTGTCCTTCATGAACCGGATCAACTCGGCGCGCGGAATGCGCCTGAAGCGCGAGCCCGGAACTCGGAATCCATTCAGCCTGCCGCTGTCGAAACAGCGAATGATGGTCTGCTGGCTCACGCGACAGATTTCCGCCGCCTCTCCCGTCGTGAAAACCTGCTTGCCAGACCAGTCCGTTGTGCCTCTTCCGTTTGCCGACATTGATCAGCTCTCCCCGCCCCGACGCTTGCCGCGGCCTGGACAGAAACTTCAAAGCGCTCAGGCACAACAGCCCAAGGCGCCGAAGTTCGCCAAACAACCATCGACCCCCAGATTCCCCAACTTAACTCTGCTCGGGAATCGGGAAACGGCCCGGCCACGACACCAGGGCACAGGCTCCTCCTCCGGAGCCACTCTCCGATAAGACGTTAGGCGAGGTGGACGGTTCTGGCGATTCGGGGAAGGTGGCGACTTTATCCGGACCGCCTCCAGACCCCCTGCAGGGCCCTATTGCCCCAGCACGAGGTTCGAGGAGGGGTCGAAATCGACCACGAACATCGTCGGAAGCAGGTAGTTCATGCCGTCATAAACGAAGACCCGCCCGCTCATCTTGAAGGTCAGCTCGTGCTTGTAGCTGGCCATGAGCTCCTCGACGCCTTCGAGGTTCTGGCAGGGCAGGAGCCGCATCGGAGCGTCGACATCGAGCGGACTCTCGACGTCATTGTCGATCGTGAAGAGCCACTCCCCTCGCGCCGTCGGCGACACACGCCCCCTCCTGAGCCGCAGAAGCGTCCCTTCTCGCCGCAGGCCCAGCCTCGCAGACGCGCCAGCCGGCGGCGGCACGATCTCTCTGCGACGCGGTGTCGCCTCCTCCAGCTGACGAATGAGATCCTCCACGAGCGGGTCGTCGGGATCACCCAGCGGAATCTCCTCGACGGGCTCTGACTCCTCGCCGGGCTCCTTATCGAGCGTCTCGATGGCGTGACTCGTCGGCAACAGGTAATTCCGCCCCTTGTAGACAAAGACCTGGCCGCTGATGACGAAGCGAACATCGTCGTCCCGACCCTGGACAAGCTGCTCCATCGCCGAGAGGTTCATGCAGGGGAGCAGCACCATGGGAGGCAGCGGCACACCGCTCGTGGTGTCTCGGTCAAACACGAAGACCCAATGACCGGAGGCGAGGCTCCTGAGCCTCCCTTTCCCTTTCGGAAGCAGCGCTCCTTCGCGAAGAAGCGTGGCACCGAATCCTGCCCTTCGGAGCTCTTGCTCATCAACGAGAAGTCGCTCCTGCCCTCTCACAGCCGGTTCTCCCTCCGGCTGATCCTCGACGCGACGATCGTCTTGTGCTCCGACTGGCGCCGCAAGACACGTCAGAAGTGCGAGGCTGGCGGTGCATCGAGCGAACTGCGTCAAGACGGCCATCGGACCTCCCTGGAGAATCAGCGCCTGATCGGGCCAATACATGCTACGTCCTGAGGCGCCTGACGACTCTCATCTTCGGCAGATCGGATGCTCAAGGGCGAGTCGGAACCGCGCATGAAAAAACGCACCAATGCGAACTCGGCACCGCGCCGATGCGCCCACGCACTGATGCGTCTTTAGACTTGGGAATACTCGGAGTCGGCGACACGCATCGACCGGAATCGATGCGTTCTCGCCGAAGAGCCGATCTGCCGGACTGGCCCGATCCGCCTCGCCGGAGGCATCTCGAGTCGTCAGCGTCGCGTCCCGTGAATCTGACGCAGGACCACCTCACCCATGAAGGGCCCCCTCCCCAAACTCGCGGGAGGAAGCAGGAGGAACACGGTTTCCAGTGGTCCAATCTGGTTGTCTCTCTCAAATGCGAGACAAGGACGCACCGGGGGCCATGCTGACTCCGCTTTTTTGCATTGGAGGGGATCGCTGCGTCGGCGAGTCGGCTCAGAAGTCCAGGCCCAGATAGCCGTTGAACGTGCTATCCACGGGCATTCCCGGCTCTGAGGACGTTCGGAACGGAGGGACGGCTGTCGGCCGGGCCTTCGCGAAATCACGGACCCGAACAGAGCCATCGACGAACGCGACATGGTGCATGCCGTTCTCCGCCTTCGGCCAGTCGTTCAGAAAGAGCAGTCCCTTCCGCGAAGGATAGGTGACATCTGAGAAGCGCACCTTGCGGGCATGCACGCGCGCCCACTGCTTCTTGGCCACGGCGCCCGGATTCGCCCAGATGTACGCCTCCGTGAGCATCGTCAGGCCAAGTCGGTACTCCGTCGGCATGCCGTAGCCGAAAAGATCGAGGGCAGTTGAGGCGCCTGTGTCATCGTCTTTTTCGAAGACATCCTGCTCGTACGAGCTATACCAGTGTCTTCCGACGGCGCCGCCATTCCATTCTGCCAGCACCATGGGCCAGAGTTCATCCTGGCTGAGGTACTTCGACCAACCGCGCTCCGTCATGTGGTAAACGCCGTAGAACTCCTTGGAGAGCCGACTCTCCTCGTCGGGCGCCCCCGCGTTGACGATGCGATCCTGGTTGTCCGCGGCCCACGCCACGAAATCAAGATGCGTCTGATGGAGTTGGGAGAGGTCCACTGCGACCTGCGCAGACTCGCGCGAGGCGCGAAGGGCAGGCGCGACGATCCCGATGAGGACTGCAATGATCGCAATCACCACGAGAAGTTCGATCAGGGTGAACCCACGACGTCTCATAATCGCGCGACCGCATCGGACGGTCTGACGGATCGTAGCCGGGCTCCATCGCCTCCAGCAAGGGAATTCACGGCCTTCGAGGAGTCCGGCAGGGGTATCCTCTCTGATACCAGCCGCTCATGAGTCTCCCGCTGCGCCCCCCGGGTGATCAACCCATAGACGCGGGGGCCTCCATGCAACCACAAGAGGCGCATCTTGGATCGATGGACGACCGTGAAGCAGATCTTCGCCGAGGCGACAGAGCGATCGCCTGCGGAGCGTCGCGCCTTTATCGACGACAGGTGCGAGGGCGACAGCGCACTTCGCGCCGAAGTGCGGGGCCTGCTCGCCGCACATGAGGCCGCTCACGAGTTCCTCGATCCGCCGCGGCGACGCGACGCCGAGGTCGATGATCGGCGTCCGGGGGACACGATCGGCCCATACGAGATCATCGAGCGCCTCGGCGCTGGCGGCATGGGCACGGTGTATCTCTGCAGGCGAGAACTGGGCGGCGCCGAACAGCGCGTCGCGATCAAGGTCGTAAAGCGCGGCATGGACACGGAGCAGGTGCTCGCGAGATTCCGGACCGAGCAGCGCACGCTCGCGAATCTGGCGCATCCGAATATCGCGTCATTCCTCGAGAGCGGCGTCTCCGCTGATGGGCTCCCGTACATCGTGATGGAGTACCTGCAAGGCGAGCGCATCGATCGTCACTGCGACGAGCGCAAACTCACGATTCCTGAGCGCGTCGAGATCTTCCGGCGTGTATGCGCGACGGTCCAGCATGCGCACCAGAACCTCGTCGTGCATCGGGATCTGAAGCCCGCGAACATCGTCATCTCTGAGGACGGCGAACCGAAGCTCCTCGATTTCGGGCTCGCGAAGATCCTCAGTGATGATGAGAACGCGAATCCACTGACGGTGACGGCGGCGTCGCGCCGGTTCCTGACCCCGGAGTATGCGAGCCCCGAGCAGGCGATGGGCCGGCCGGTGACGACATCGACAGATGTCTACTCGCTCGGCGTGATGCTCTATGAGCTGCTGACCGGGCGCAGGCCCCTGGAGCTTCGCGGGCGCAGCGCAGGCGAGATCGAGCGCGCCTTGGAGCTTGAGGATCCCGCGCTGCCAAGCGCCGTGGTGGAGCAACAGAGCCTCCGTCGCAAACGACCGGAGGAGGTCGGCGCGGAGGATCCCGACGCCCATGAGATCGCGCTGCGGCGCGGCGCCACGCCGGAGCGGCTGAAGCGCATGCTCGCCGGCGATCTCGACTGGATCGTCATGAAAGCGCTGCAGAAGAACCCGGATCGCAGATACAGCTCGGTGGAGCAGTTCAATGAGGATCTCCGGAGGTTTCTCGCCGGCCTGCCGGTTCTGGCGCGCCGCGATACAGCGACCTATCGAATTACGAAGTTCCTGCGCCGCCATCGCACGGCGTCGATCGCGGCGCTCGCAATCGCGATCGTGCTTGTGGTCGGCGCGATTACGACGATCTGGCAGGCGAACATCGCGTCCGGCGAGCGTCAGCGCGCGGAGGATGCGCGTCAGCGCGCCGAGCGGATCAATGCGTACACGGCGCAGGTGCTGAGTCTGGCCGATCCCGCCGCGATGGGCTCACGAGAGAGTTTCCATGCGTTTCTCGAGCGAGCCAGCGATCAACTCAACGCGGAGCTGCGCGACGAGCCCGCAGCGCGGGCCCAGGTGCACGAGGAATTCGGGCGCGTCTACTACACGCACGGCGACTACAACGAGGCCCTGAAGCATCTCCAGACAGCTCTGGCGCTGCGAAGATCGCTTGGCGACACGAATGATCCGGAGCTCGTGCGCCTGCTTCATCTCATGGGCACGGTTATGACGGAGGCCGGGAGACTCGATGAGGCTGAAGACGCCATGTCGGAAGCGATCTTCCTCCATGCGCGCCAGGCGCCGGAGGATGAGCTGCGTCGCGCCGGGATTCTCGAGAACCTGATTGAACTAAGACGAGCGCAGGGAAGCCTTGACGAGGCCGAGTCGCTGGCGATGGAGCTCCTGGACATCTACGCCAGAGCGATGTCTGACGAGGCGGCCTTCGTGATCGCTCGCCGCGCCCTGCTCGCTGACATTCTGCTGCAGCGCGGCGACATCGATGCGGCACTTGCGCTCTACGAGGAGTGTCTGCAGGCGCTGACGTCCGGCGCCGGCGACAATACGGTGCTCTTCTGCACGACCCTGAATGGCTATGCGGGCGCCCTCGTCACGGCGGGTCGTCTCGATGACGGCGAGCGAATCTATGCAGAGTCGATCACGCTTCTCGAGTCCGCGGCGGAGTTCGACAGCGTCGCGCTCGCTGACGCGCTTCAAGGTAAGGGCCAGCTCCTGGTTACGCGCGGGCAGACCAGCGAGGGGCGGGAGCGCCTCACCGAAGCTCTTGAGATTCGAGAGAGTCTGCTCGGGGCTGGACATCCGGAGGTCGAGCAGGCGAAGTCGATGCTGAGAGACCTCGATACGCCATGAGGCGTCAGTCCGAATCTCCAGAGATGCTGAGCCCGGTCACCTTCTGATACAGCCAGGCGCGGGCGCACGCCCACTCTCGCTTGACCGTCCGCGGTGAGAGATCGAGCGCGATCGCAGTCTCTTCGACCGTCAGCCCGACGAAGAAGCGCAGCGCGATGATGCGGCCCATGCGTGGATCCATCGTCTCGAGCTCATCCAACGCCTCGTCGAGATGAATCAGCTCCTCGGCGTCGGCTTCGAACGTCAACTGTTCGGTCTCGAGAATGACGCGTTTCCTGTCGCCGCCACGTTTGGGGCCGGCGACGCGCCGGGCGCGCTCGATGAGAATGCGGCGCATCGCGGTCGCCGCGGCGGCCAGGTAGTGCGCCCGATTCTCCCAGCGCGCATCGCCGCTCTTCTGGAGTCGCAGGAATGCTTCGTGGACGAGCGCCGTCGGCTGCAGCGTGTGACTCGATGGCTCATTCGCCATCTGCCGAATCGCCATCGCGCGAAGCACCTCGTAGACCTCTGTCACGACATCCTCGGCGATCTGCTGATCGTCGGGCGGCCTGTCGGCCCCGTCGAAGAACGTCTTTCGCGTCGTCGTTGACATGGATCAGGAGCGTCTCTCGCAGTTGCGCCGCCGGCGGAGTCGATCCTCGCCGACCAGCGTCGCGAGGGCAAGCCAAAAGAAGATCACCACTCAGTTCGGGCGCGTGTCGACGTCCCCTGCCTCTCCGTGATGCGACGCAGCCGATAAGCTTCTGCGTCCCGGCATCGAACGGGCCTGTGGCGGAACTGGTAGACGCGGCGGACTTAAAATCCGCTCCCCGTTCGCGGGGGTGTGGGTTCGACTCCCACCGGGCCCATTCAGGGTGAGATCGATCCCGTCGCGCCGCGCCGGGCGCCGACGGTCGTCTGGACGACGAGCGGCTCCTCGTCGGTGTCAGGCGCCTCCACAGGATCCCGGTGCTCAATGCCGGCAAACTGTTCGATGCAATCGGCGGCGCCGCGCGCCGCGACGCGCCCGTCGAAGCGGGACGCCAGCTCGACAAGCTCCTGCCGCTGAAGCCGCCCAGCCGTGGGATCAGAGAGCAGTCGATCGACCTCGACGAAGAGTCGCTCCGGTCCTCCGAAGTAGGGAATGAACTCCGGCACAATGCGCGAACCGGCGATCACATTCGGCAGCGCGAAGCTCTCTGTCTGAATGAGCCAGCGCGCCAGCAGGTGGTAGATCAGCCGGCCTGCCTTGTAGACGACGACCATCGGCTTGTGCTGGCGCGCAATCTGGAGTGTGACCGTTCCCGAGACCGCCAGCGCCGCGTCACACCAATCGATGACAAGGTCGGCGTCGCCGATGATCATGTGCAGCCCCTCAGGCCAGCCGCCGATCTCGTCAGCCATCTGCCGAAGTCGCTCTTCGACCTGCGGCGTCGTCGCGGGGATCACGGCCGTCACCTCGGGGCGGTGCTTCCGAAGCAGCCGGAACGTGCGAAGGAGCAAATGGAAGTTGTTCTTGATCTCACCGGGTCTGGATCCCGGCATGATCGCCAGCTTCATGGGACTGTCAGGGAATGTCGCGCGGACGCCTTCAGGGTCATCGAGAATCGGCGCGTGATCGAACAGGGGATGCCCGACGAACGTCGCCTGCACGCCTCGGACCTCCATCCAGCGCTGCTCGAAGGGAAGCAGGCACATGACGTGGTCCGTGCGGCGTCGCAGCTTGGCGATGCGCCAGCCCCCCCACGCCCAGAGTTGCGGTGCGACGAGGTGGACGACCTTGATCCCGCGCGTCTTGGTCAGCTTGCAGATCGGGAAGTTCGCTGCAGGCGAGTCCACCGGGATGTGGACAGTGACACGATGCTTGTCGAGCCAGCGCCCGATCTTGCGGTTGTAGCTGAGGTGGTCATTGATCTTGCGGAAGCCGGGGAGTCCGACGACGGCGTCGTCGATGGCGCCGCGAATGATCTCGGCGCCTGCCGCCTCCATCTTCGGCCCGCCCCAGGCGTAGATCTTCAGGTTCGGATGGCGCCGGCGCAGCTCGGTGATCGCGGCCGCGGCGTGATCATCGCCGCTCGGCTCGAAGGCCGTGAAGAACAGAACTGGCTCTTGCGATCTCGCTGACACGTCGCTGGCTCACCTCGTGGACCTGACAAGAACGGACATCGTAGCCTGCCTCCGGGCGAGCGGAATCGATCAGCCGGAAGCGGGGAGCAGGATCACCGATATACTCCCCGCCTCACTCTGTAGACACCCGGCGGAGCCCACGATGAGCATCTCTCCCAACAAGTATCGGACCCACAGTTGCGGCGCGCTGCGCCTGGATGACAACGGCGCCGATGTCGCGCTCGCCGGCTGGGTCGACTCCGTGCGTTCGCACGGCGAAGGACTTGTCTTCCTCGACCTCCGCGATCGGGACGGGATCACACAAATCGTCTTCGACGCCGAAGACTCGGGAAAGGAAATCGTCGAGCGCGCCGACAAGCTGCGCGGAGAAGATGTCATCGGCGTCACCGGATACGTCCGCAAGCGCGATGGCGGCTCCAATCCGAAGCTCGACACGGGTGAGATCGAAGTGGTCATCCGAACGCTCGATGTGCTCAATGTCGCGCAGGACATTCCGTTCAAGCCGACGGACAAGGAGAGTCTGCCGAACGAGGAGAATCGCCTCCGCTATCGCTACGTCGATCTGCGGCGGCCGCGCATGCAGGAGATACTGCGCACGCGCGCTCGAGTCTGCCAGATCATGCGCCGGTATCTCTCGGAGGTCGGCTTCACGGAAGTCGAAACGCCGGTCCTCTTCAAGACGACGCCTGAAGGCGCGCGTGACTTCCTGGTGCCCTCGCGTCATCAGCCCGGCTCGTTCTACGCTTTGCCGCAGAGTCCGCAGATTCTGAAGCAGATCCTCATGGTCTCGGGGATGGAGCGCTACTTCCAGATCGTGAAGTGCTTTCGCGACGAGGACCTTCGCGCGGACCGCCAGCCCGAGTTCACGCAGCTCGACATCGAGATGTCCTTCATCGAACAAAAGGACGTGCTCGAGACGATCACCGGCCTCTTCAAGGAGATCTGGAAGGAGATTCTGAACGTCGATATCGGCGACGTGCCCCATATGAGTTACCACGAGGCGATGGACCGATTCGGCTCCGACCGGCCTGACACGCGATTCGGTCTGGAGCTTGTCGATGTCAGCGACATCGCCGGCTCGACGGACTTCAAGGTCTTCACGGGCGCCATCGAAAAGGGCGGCGTCGTCAAGGCGATGCGCGTTCCGGGTGGCGCCGGGAAGCTCACGCGCAAGATGACGGACGCCTACGCGGAGTTCGTCAAGCAGTTCGGCGCAGGCGGACTCCCCGTCACGAAGCTGGAGGGCGGTGAGTTCGTGTCGGGCGTCGCGAAGTTCATCCAGGATGTGCGCCCGGCGCTCGTCGACAAGCTCGGCCTCGAAGAGGGCGACCTCATTGCGTTCGGCGCGGACACCTACAACGTCGTCTCGCGTTCTCTGGGTGAACTTCGCCTGAAGATCGCCAGGGACATGGACATGATTCCGGCGTGGGGCGAGAAATGGAACTTCCTCTGGGTCGTCGATTTCCCCATGGTCGAATGGGACGACGAACAGAATCGATGGAACTCGCTGCATCACCCGTTCACCGCGCCCAAGCCGGAGGACGTTTCGAAGATGGAGTCCGACACCGCCAACGTGCGATCAGACGCCTATGACTTCGTCCTCAACGGCTCAGAGCTCGGCGGCGGCAGCATCCGAATCCACGATGCGAATATTCAGAAGACGGTCTTCAAGCTCCTCGGACTCAGCGACGAGGAGGCGGAGACGAAGTTCGGCTTCCTGATGGGCGCATTCCGCCACGGCGCTCCGCCGCACGGCGGCATCGCGATGGGTGTTGACCGGGTGATCATGCATCTCTGCGACACGGACAACATCCGCGACGTCATCGCGTTCCCGAAAACGGCGATCGGCAGCGACCTGATGGCCGATGCGCCGAGTCCGGTGGACGCTGAGCAACTCGCCGAGGTGTATGTCGCATCCACGGCGCCCGCGGAAGACTGAGCCCGCGGTGCGCCGCGTCAGGCGAACGCTTTCTCTCGCTCTTCTGGTGTATCCGGCGCGATGCGCGTGATGATGCGCGCCCCGACGGAGTCGCCCCACACGTTCACCGTCGTGCGGCACATATCGAGGATTCGATCGACGCCGATGACCAACCCGATCGCCGCCAGCGGCAGCGGATCGACGTCATCAACGCCGGCGAGCGTTGTATTCACGGCGTTGATGATGATGAGCGTGGTCACGAGACTCCCGCCCGGGACGCCAGCCGCGCCGACGGCCGCGAGCGTCGCCGTCAGGACGATCACGAGGTACTGGGCGAAACCGAGGTCGTAGCCGAATGCCTGGAACATGAAGATGACGGCAATTCCCTGGTAGAGCGCCGTGCCGTCCATGTTCACAGTGGCCCCAAGCGGGAGCACGATTCCGCTGGAGCGCTTCGAGCAACCGCCGAGATCGCTCGTGGCCTCAATTGTGACGGGGAGCGTCGCCATGCTCGACGACGTGCCGAAGGCCGTAAAGAGCGCTGAGCGGATCGACCACATGAACTTGTATGGATTGACGCGCGTCGCGATGAAAAGCACGAGTGGCAGAGCGATGAACATATGCACCCCGAGCCCGGCGATCACCGTGACGACATATGCCGCAAGCGCGCCCGCGAGATTCTTGAGCCCCATTGATCCCACGGCCCACGCGACCAGCAGGAGCACGCCGATGGGCATGAGCCAGAGAATGAAGCGCACGATGATCATCAGCGCCTCGTGAAGCGACTGCACGACGCGAATGAATGGCTCGCCCTCTTTCCCTGCCAGGAGCAGCCCGATGGCGAGGACGATGGTGGCCGTGATGATTGACAGCGCCCGCCCGCTCGCGGCGGCGTCGACGAAGTTCTCGGGAATCATGAGGCGCAGAATGTTGATCCACGCAGCGCCGAGTCCACCGCCGGCCGCGACATCCTGACCGCGCTCTGCGACGACCGCGGCCCCTGTCGACTGCGCCTGAGCGATCACTTCCGGCGGAATGCCGTCGCCGGGCTTGATCGTCGCCCCGAGCGTGACGCCCGTGCCAACGGCAAGCACCATGGTCAGCAGATAGAAGACAAGCGTCGCGACACCGATGACGCCCAGTTTGCGCGCGTCGCCGACCGACGTGATGCCGACCATCACACTCGTGAAGATGAGCGGAATGGTGATGAGCTTGAGCGGGCGAATGAGAACGAGTTCGCCTGCGGTCTTCCAGCCCCCGGTGACCTCGGCGATCTTCTCCGGGGTCGCCGTCGAGTCCCACAGGAAGAAGTGCCCGATCAGCACGCCCAGCGCGAGGCCGGCGATGATCAGCGCGGTCAGCAGGTTCGTCTTCTTCTGCATGGGGTCTCCGGCGTTCGGCGCACGCTCTCAGACTGGAAGGAGGAACTCAGGCGTGCGCGGCCTCGCCGCGGAGGCACGCTTCAAGCGAGAGCGGGTCGAATCGCAGATGGGCCCTCGCCTTCGCGATCTCGCAGGTGTTGTCATCCATGGCCATGATCGGCTCGGACGGCCCGAATGGAAGGAACCGACCGGCGCCGAGTTTCTGCGCGGCGAGCGCGCCGTAATGCGCGAACTCTCCTGAAACGCCCTTCGGCTTGATCTTGGGATTCGCCCGGGGAACGAACTGCTTCATCGTGTTCAGAAGATCAATCCAGTTCATCGCGTCCGGACCGCCAAGCTCATAGACCTCGCCGCTCGCGTCCTCGCAGTCAATCGACTCGACCACAGCACGCGCCACGTCATCCACATGCACCGGCTGCGCGCGACCGCTCAGCGTCAGCTCACCAGGAAGCGCCTGATTCCGGAAGAAGTACGGCATGAACTTGTGTGGCGGCTCATGGCCGGTGGCCCAGCCCTCGACGAGCGCGTTGAACTCGCCGCCGGCCCCCACGATCAACGACGGCCGGAAGATCGTCCAGTCAAGCGGGCTGCGCCGGACGAGCGTCTCAGCACGGAACTTGGAAGTCTGATACTCAGCGCGGGACTCCGGACGAACGCCCAGGGCTGACATATGCACAAGGCGCCAGACACACTGCTTCTGCGCCGCGTCGATGACCCGCTGGGTCGCCTCGACATGCATCCGCTCGTAGGTGATCGACCGGCCGACCTCCAGTCGGATCCCGACGAGGTGCACGATCGCGTCGCAGCCCGAGACGAGTTCCTCCATGGCGCCGCGATCGAAGACGTCGCCGCGCACGGGGGTCACACCATCGACCGGCAGCGCGTCGATCGCCTTTTGCTGATCGCGATAAAGCGCGCGGACGCCGTAACCGTGATCGACCAGCTTCTGCACGACATGGCGTCCGACGAATCCGGTCGCGCCGGTCACGGCCACCGTCGCTCGCACGCCCTCCGCCAGTCCGCTCGATTCCGTCGTCATGAATCCACCTCCTGGTAGAGCACGGAGTCTATCGCCACGGGCGACTTTGCGGCAACGCAGTCTGAATCGATGTTTCCACGTGCTCAGGCGCGCGCAGAGAGTACTATTCGCCCCCGATGCCGCTTCCACTCATGATCGCCGATGAAGCCCACGCCACGCTGATGGCCATGGTCATCGTGCTCGCCTCCGCCGGGCTGATCGCGACGCTGGCGCAGCGTTTTCGTGTGGCCGTCGTGCCGGCGTTTCTCGTTACTGGTGTGATCCTCGGACCGAATGCGACCGGCGTCGTCGCAGAGGACGCGCTCGAGCTCATCACCGACTTCGCGATCATCCTCCTGCTCTTCGGGATCGGACTCCAGATCCATCTCGACGCCATCAGGCGCGGCGCCGCGGTCCTGCTGGGCGCCGGCCTCGGATCCGTCCTGCTCTGCGCCGCGATTGGCTGGGGCATCGGTCTCGCCTTCGGGCTCCCAACGCCGGTGGCGATCATCGTCAGCCTGGCCCTGACGATGTCCTCGACCGCGGTCGTGCTGCGGACATTGACAGAGCGGAAGGAACTGCATCAGTCCCCTGGAAGGCTGTCATTCGCCATCCTGATCGTGCAGGATCTGGCCGTGCCGCTCGTGCTCGTGCTGATTCCCGTGCTCGCAAGCGCCGCCGGCGGCGCCGGGGAGTCCTCAATCACATTTCACGACGGTCTCTGGGATGAACTTTGGCAAGCTTTCCGCAGCCTCGCCGGTGTGCTGATGATCGTCGTCGTCGGACGTTTTGCGTTGCCCTATCTGCTTCGAGAAGCAGCGCGTTCGCGCTCTCCGGAGGTGACGCTGAGCCTGAGCGTCGCCGCCGCCATCGGGGCCGCCGCGGGCACGCACGCCCTGGGATTCAGCCATGAACTCGGCGCATTTCTCGCCGGCGTCGTGCTCGCCGACACCCCCTTCCGCCATCAACTGAGTGGGCAGATCGGACCGGCGCGCGATCTCTTCATGGCCGCTTTCTTCACGGCCGTGGGCATGGTCGTCGATCCGCGCACGCTCGTGGACTCCTGGTGGATCGTGATCCTTGGCGCAGGATTGCTCGTCGTGCTGAAAGGCGGCGCCATCTCATTGGCCTCGTGGGCCGCAGGCGCTCCGGCGGCGACCGCTGTGCTCGCCGGATGCACGCTTGCGCAAGGAGGTGAGTTCAGTCTTGTCATTCTGAAGGCTGGGTTGGGACAGGGACTCATCGATCGCGATCTCGGCTCGCGACTTGTCAGCATCATCGTGCTGTCGCTGATTGTCACCCCACTGCTCATGGCGGCCGGGCGGTCTCTCTCAGGACGATTCACTCAGGTTTCCGTCGCGCCCTGGGTGCGGAAGAACGTCTTCTCGGAGGAGTTGACCGAAGACGACGATCGCCAGCGCGTCATCGTCGCTGGGTTCGGTCCAGTCGGTCGCGCTGTTGTCGATCGCCTGACGGCCGCCGGCGTCGCCTGCACCATCATCGAACTCAATCCGGCGACGGTTGACGCCCAGACCAAGCTCGGACGGCGCATCATCTTCGGCGACGCGTCGAACGAAGCGGTGCTCGAGTCCGCGGGCGTCGAACGCGCCGAGGCAGTCATACTCACGATCCCCGATGACGAGGCGACGCTGCGCGCCTGCGAGATGATCCGAAGGCTGGCGCCGACCACCTTCATCGCGGCGCGCGCCAACTTCGTCAGCCGCGGCATGCTTGCCTCGGGTCTCGGCGCCGATCTCGTGACCGTGGATGAGCTCGCAGCCGCTGAGATCATGCAGCGTGAGGTGATAGACCGGCTCCGCGAAAAACCCGCCGAGGCGAGCAGCGCAGACTAGAGTCCCTTCGCGCCAAGCCAGCGCTCGGCGTCCAGCGCCGCCATGCAGCCCATCCCTGCGGCCGTGATCGCCTGCCGGTACTCGGAGTCCGCCACGTCGCCTGCTGCGAAGACGCCGTCAATATTCGTCGCGCTGGAGTGACCGCCGAGCTTGATGTAGCCGGTGTCCTCGAGCTCGATGCCCGCGTCTTCGATGAACTTCGTTGCGGGTGTATGGCCGATCGCGATGAACAGACCCGCGACCTCCATCTCTGATCGTTCGCCTGTAACCGTGTCCTCGAGCACGACGCCGGTGATCCGCTCATCGCCGAGCACATCGACGACGGTCTTGTTCCAGACGACCTCGGCGTTGGGCTGCGAGAGATAACGCTCCTGCATGATCTTGCTGGCGCGCAGTGAATCG
Organism: Phycisphaerales bacterium; assembly: GCA_028279375.1. Classification (GTDB taxonomy): domain Bacteria; phylum Planctomycetota; class Phycisphaerae; order Phycisphaerales; family UBA1924; genus JANQNW01. The sequence continues at coordinate 32,883 of JANQNW010000023.1, read as the reverse complement.
CGCCGGTGAATCACGCTGACCCTCGAGGCGAACTTCGTGAGAAAGGTCGCCTCCTCCATCGCACTGTCGCCGCCGCCGACGACCGCCAGGTGCTGGTCGCGGAAGATGGGAAGCGCGCCGTCGCACACGGCGCATGCTGAGACGCCGCCACCGCCGGTGGCAAGACGCAGTTCGTTCTCGAGGCCGAGCCAGTTGGCCGTGGCGCCCGTCGCGATGATCACGGAATGCGCGAGCATCTCCTCACCGCTTCCAAGCTTCAGCTTGAAGGGTCGCGATGAGAAATCGCAGGACTGCACGTCCTCGTTGACGACCTTCGTTCCAAAGCGCTCCGCCTGCTTCTGGAACATATCCATCATCTCCGGCCCGGAGACGCCCTCGGGAAATCCCGGGTAGTTCTCGACGTCGGTCGTGAGCATGAGCTGACCGCCGGGAAGCACCGGCGAGGGATCCTGGCGCGGCACACCGATGACGCAGACCGGATCGAGTTCGGCGCGGGACGCGTAGATGGCGGCCGTCCAGCCCGCGGGGCCGGAGCCGATGATGACGACACGATGGACGCTGGAGCCGTTCTCGCTCATAGGGATTCCTTGGCTGACGCGGTCAGGAGGCCCCACAGCGGGACCCGAGGCGGATCAACGATCCGGAAGGCGGGAGTATTCGCCGACTAGTGGGCAGATGTCAACGATCGCGCTGGAGACTCATCATGGGGGGCCACATGAGGACGTCGGCGCCGCCTGGACCGACAGTCTTCGCCCAGTTGCGAGCGCCGTCAGAGCCCAGCGAGTAGAGGACGAATGTGGAGTCGTCGAGCGTGACTGAGAATCCACCGCCCTCGCCCCCGACGGTCTCGAGGATTCCCTGGCGCATCAGAGACTGCACGAGCACCAGAAGTACGACGCGTTGATCATCAACGCTCACTTCACCCCGGTAGGCGTTGACGACGCCGCTCACTCGCTCGTCACTCAGAGCTCCTTCAAAAGCTTGCAACGTGAACTCGCGATCCTCCTCGGACTCAGGCTCGGAGGCGTCGCCCGTTGAGCGCGAGCGATCAACGATCTCCGGAGGCAGGCCTCGCTCGCTGAAAGCAAGGCGCATCGCGTCATAGAACGCGGCGCCATCATCAACGTCCTCGACCTCCTCGGAAAGCGCCAGGATCTCATCGAAGTGCTCATCGAGATTCTCTGCGTTGGCGCCCTTCTCTGCAAGGATGCGCACCAATTCATCGATGCGCTGCGCCGCGATATCCTCATCGCTCATGTTGTTGATCGTCTCGACCAGAATCTCCTGGAGAACGGCGACGAATTGCTGCACGAGCGCGGCCTCGGCCTCGTCGGCGCCGCCGGAGACGATGTCAATCACATACGGATCCGGATCGACGCGCTCGTTCTTGCGGAAGTCTCGAACCGGCACGAAGTACTGCAGGTAATCGACCTTGTGCGATTCGCTCGGATCAAATGGGTCAAGATCAATTTCATCGATGAATCGCGGGCGGACCGCAGACAGCGGCGAAGGCCAATTGTCATATCGCTTGTGATAGGCCATCACCGCGAGCGCCGTGCGCGTGCCCGCGGCCTCAAGGCGCAGTCTGAGCCGCTCTGCGAAGAGCGGCTCGAGATCGCCGATCACCTCATCCAGCATGGCGAAGTACGCCTTGTCCATTCGCTGGTATTCCGTCATCTCGCTGATTGACTCGTGCGGACTGAGCTTCCAGCGGAGGAGCCAGTCGTCATACAGTCCGCGCAGCATGTCGAGCGTCTCATACCAGCCCTTGTGATTCTCAGCGATCGCATCCCATCGGGCCGCCTGCGAGAAAAGGCGCAGCTCACGCTCGGCGGCGGACATGCGCGCCAGCGTCGGAGCGAAGCTGTCCGGATTCGGCTCGCCGCGAAACTCGATCGTCTCGACGATCATCTGTAGCGCTGCATGCTTCTCGCCGAGAGGAATCTCCAGCCGGTCCAGTGCCATATCGCGTGGATCGAGTTCTGCGACGGCGTCGGCGTAGTCATCGACGCTCGCGCTCTCGTCAAAGACGTAGGCGATGTCCCGCATGCGCTCGAGCGCGAGGCGCATCGTGCCATATCCCCAGTAGTGCTCCTGGGCGAAGACACGGTCGAGCGTGATGCGACCGAGTCGCGTGAGACGAACGAGTAGATCGAGCGCTTCGCCCACCTCTCCGGCGGCCGCCAGTCGCGTCGCCTCGACATGGACGAGCATCGCCAGTTCGTCGAGCGCGTCGAGATAGTCGAAGCTCGCCATCGCGAGCAGATTGTTCTCTCCGAACGTCACGGACAGTCCGACGTCAGCGAACTCGCTGCTGGCGCCGCTTCCATACGGGAACGAGAAGAGGAACGGCGTCTGGAACTCCGTAATCTCACGCATCGCGTCGAGCGCGGCGACCTGAGCCTCGCCCTGCGCCCATCCACGGACGACGCCCCACGACGGGTGGTTCGTCGCCATCATCGCGGCGCGGCGCACATCAGTCAGCGCCCCGGGAGGCGCCTCCAGGTCTGCCAGCGCCGGGAAGAGCACGTCTTCGGCGCGCTCATCATCGGCGACGAAGCCCAGCAGGCTGTTCACATCATCCACCGACTCTTCGGACGATCGCGGCGGGTCGTAGCCGTTGGCCTGCGCGAGCGCGATGGGCGCCATCAGGGCCAGCGACGCCAGCGCGGCCAGAAGCCGTGACGGAAGGTGCGCCTGCGGCGCGTTGAGTCCTCGCAAACCGGAATGAACCATCGGTGTCCGCTCTCCATTCGGGGGGCGTCCCGCAATCGCGCGGGGTGGGCCGTGGATTCTAGCGGGCACGCGCCGGGGCGCAGCCCTGCCCCTCCGGCCCCGAGAGCCCGGGATCGGGGTCTTCCGGGATCGCGCGCGGATGTCGCCTTCTTCTTACAATCTCTGCCCGCGCCGTCCTCTCAGGTGGGCAGGCGGCGTCTCCAACCTTCCAGATGTTTTCCATTGACTGCGCCCTCGCGGCCATCGGCGCGAGAAGGCCGCACCCGGAGAGTGATCATGATCGTCGGTGTCCCCAGCGAAGTGAAATCGGATGAGTATCGAATCGGCCTGCTGCCCGTCGGCGCCGAGTTGCTCGTCAAGGATGGGCACAAGGTGCTCATCCAGAAGAATGGCGGCGTCGGCTCCGGATTCACGGATGACCAGTACATCGCCGCAGGCGCCGAGATCGTCGACACCGCCGAAGGCATCTGGGGCGCCGCGGACATGATCGTCAAGGTCAAGGAGCCACAGCCGCAGGAGATCAAGCTCATGCGTCGCGGCCAGCAGGTCTTCACCTACTTCCACTTCGCCGCGGGCAAGGATCTCACACTCGGCTGTCTCGAGTCCGGCGCCTGCTGCATCGCCTATGAGACGCTCGAAGCGCCGGCGCCCGGCGGGAAGATCTCGCTCCCGCTGCTCACGCCGATGAGCGAAGTCGCCGGGAAGCTGTCGGTGCAGCAGGGCGCGAAGTATCTGGAGAGACCGCAGGAAGGACGCGGCATTCTCCTGGGCGGCGTCCCTGGTGTTGAGCCGGGCGAGGTGCTGATCCTCGGTGGCGGCGTGGTCGGCACAAACGCCGCATGGATGGCCGCCGGCCTCGGAGCCAATGTCACGTTGCTCGACATCGATCTCGATCGCCTGCGCTATCTCTCGGAGGTCATGCCGGCGAACGTGACCACGATCTACTCCGAGATCCACGCGATTCGGAAGTACCTTGAGATCTCGGATCTCGTCATCGGCGCCGTGCTGATTCACGCCGCCAAGGCGCCGATGCTCGTCACGCGCAACGACCTGAGGCGCATGAAGCCGGGCGCCGTGATCGTCGATGTCGCCATCGATCAGGGCGGTTGCGTCGAGACGGCCAAGCCCACGACGCACAGCAATCCCACCTACATCGTTGACGACATCGTCCACTACTGCGTCGCGAACATGCCGGGCGCCGTTGGACGCACGAGCACGCAGGCGTTGACGAATGCGACCCTTCCATGGGTGCTGAAGCTCGCGCGTGAGGGCGCTCATCGACTGGCGGATGAGGATCGCTGGTTCCGTCCCGCGATCAATATGGACGGCGGAGCGCTCTTCAATGAGCCGGTCGCCGAAGCGCACGGCCTGCAGGTCGTCCCCGCCTGAGCATCATCACCAACTGATATCACGCGCATTTCTCTTGCGCTCAAAAATTGACAGGACCGAAGAGCGGCGTTCTTCGGTCCTGTCAGTCATCAGTCGGTCTGTCGACGGCGAGTTGCTCCCCGCCAACTCTGGCAGGCTAGGTGTTGCGGCGCCCGAGGCAAGCCGAAAGAACCGCAGCGCCGGGACATGTCACGCGCGCCGCGTTGCTTGTCCCGCACGAGACACGCGAAGGAGATTCAGGGGATCTGCCAACCGGGCTCTGCTGACCCGAGTCGCGCCCAGCACGCCTCGAGCAGGTCGCGCACCCCGAATCCAGTGGCGCCGCTGATGCCGACGATCGGATCGTCCGGTCCAAGGCGAAGCGCCGTCCGCATCATCGAGATCGCCTCGAGGCGATCCTCGTCCGTCGCGAGTAGATCAAGCTTGTTCACTGCGATGATCTCCTCCTTCTCCGCCAGCAACGGCGAGTAGTCGAAGAGCTCCTTCCGGATCGCCTCGTAGTTCGCCACCGGGTCCGAGCCATCAAGTGGCTCGATCTCGAGAACATGCACGATCGCCTTCGTGCGCTCGATGTGACGCAGGAACTCGTGTCCGAGCCCCGCGCCCTGTGCGGCGCCCTCGATGAGGCCCGGAATGTCCGCGAAGATCAGCCTGCGGGAGGGGTCGATCTCCGCGATGCCCAGCTGGGGCGAAAGCGTCGTGAAGGGATAATCGGCGATCTTCGGCGTCGCGCGACTCAGGGCTGTCAGCAGCGTCGACTTGCCCGCGTTCGGTTTCCCGACGAGGCCGATGTCGGCGATCAATTTCAGTTCGAGTCGAATCTCGAATGCCTCGCCCGGCGCGCCTGGCGTGGTTTCACGAGGCGTCTGATTCGTGGGGCTCTTGAAGTGCGCGTTGCCGAATCCACCGGAGCCCCCCTTCGCGATCACGACCTCCTGATCCTCCGTCAGGTCAGCGAGCACTTCCGAGGAGTCGTTGTCGATGATGATCGTGCCGGGCGGGAGACGCAGTGTGACGCTCTCGCCGCTGGCGCCGGTCTTGTCGCGTCCGGAACCCGGGCTGCCATTTTCTGCGTTCCAGTGGTGGCGGCCCTGGAAGTCGAGCAGGGTCTGGGCGCTCTTGTCGCCGAACGCGAGGACATCGCCGCCCCGGCCACCGTTGCCGCCATCGGGCCCGCCCTTGGGGATGTACTTCTCGCGTCTGAACGAGAGGCAGCCGTCGCCCCCGTCCCCGGCCTTGATGAATATGACTGCTCGATCCGCCAGCATCACCGGAAGATAGGATCGATTCGGCGACATCACAAAGCAGTCGACGCGAGGAGACGACCATGCATTTCGCCTATCACCTCCATCTGGCGCCCGGTCTCGGGGGAGACGAGCTCGCCGCCAAGGCGCCGATCCTCGAACGCCATTACGCATATCTCTCCGATCTGTGCGATCGGGGCGTCGTGACGCTGGCAGGCCGCGCCGAGGACACGTCCTTCGGAATCGTGATCTTCGAGGCGGATTCGATCGAAGAAGCCACAGGCATCGTGGAGGGCGATCCCGCGGTCGCCGAGCATGTGATGACGGCCGAGTTGAAGGAGTTCCGGCTCGCGCTCCTGAAATCAGGATGAGTCGGTCTCGTCGGCGACCTCGTCGAGCGGACGCTGTCGCTTTCGATTCAGACGAAGCGAGAGCACATCGGGACGGCTGTAGTGACCGCTCGGGTCGAAGTTGTGCCGCGCCTTGCGCACCTCGGCATGGTCCAGATCGGCGACGATCAACTCCTCGCAATCCACGACCGGCTCGACGATCCACTCGCCGTCCGGTCCCGCGATGCAGGATCCGCCATCGCGGAGCTGCTCATCGTCTGAACAGAGTTCATCGCGATATGGCGCGACGTCGGCGACATCGGCTCCAGTGAACACGCTGCTCGCGCTGATGACGAAGGACCTGGACTCGAGCGCGATGTATCGCGTGATGTCGCGCGTGTTGCGAATGGAGCCGGGCCAGATGGCCACATGGAGATCTTCACCCTGCGCATAGAGCGCAGCGCGCGGCAGAGGCATCCAGTTTTCCCAACAATTCAGGGCCCCCACCGTGAACTCACCCACGCGATGCGTCACGAGCCCAGCGCCATCGCCGATCGCCCAGCACATACGCTCGTCGTAGGTCGGCATCAGCTTCCTGTGGATGGATCCGATCGCGCCCTCGCTGGTGATGAATACGCGCGAGCAATAGACGGAGTGGCCGCCGCGCTCGAGCGGACGCTCTGCGACGCCGAGCACGATCGCGAGGCTCAGGTCGCCCGCCGCGGCGCACAGGTCCTCCAGGTGCCCTTCCTCGACGCAGACGGCCTGATCCAGGTAAAGCGCGTGGATCTCCTTCTGTCGAACCGAGTCGAAGACGGCTCCGTCGAGGCGCTCCATCCAGAAGGGGTATCCGGGCAAATGGGTCTCACCGAAGGCGACGAGGGCGGCGTCTCTGTTCGAGGCCTCCTCGAGACGGCCCAGGACTTTCCGGATTGTCGCGCCCCGATCGAGGATGACCGGCGCGGATTGGGCGATGGCGACTCGCATGCTCTCTTCTCCGGGTACGGCCGGCGTCAGGCGGCTGATCCTATTGCAGGAGAGCGACCTGCGCTGCGATTCCCTTTGAGCGTGGCTACGTCTCCGCCTACCCTGCATGTCCCATGCCCGGAGCGCGTGTCTATCTCGAGACCTTCGGTTGCCAGATGAACGAGCTCGACTCTGAGCTTGTCCAGGGCCAGTTGCAGTCTCTTGGCTATCGCATGACCGGCAACGCCGACGAGGCGGATGTCGTGCTCTACAACACCTGCTCGGTCCGGGATCTGGCGGAGCAGAAAGTCCGGTCCCGCCTGGGCGAAGTTGCGCTTCGCAAGAAGGAGGAGCCCGGTCTGGTCGTCGGCGTCCTTGGCTGCATGGCGGAGCGGGACGGCGAAGATCTGATCCGGCGTATGCCGGTCGTGGACATCCTCTGTGGGCCGGGCGAGCTGGACAAACTCCCATCGCTACTCGACAACGCCTGCCGCACGAGGCAGTCGCTCGTCGCCGAGAGCGTCAATGACGGCCATCACGGCGATCGATCGGCCCGGGAGGTCGCACTCCAGGGCAACACGAGCAGACGAAGCGGCACGCTCGCCGCAGCCGCGGATGACCTCGAGATGCTCGATCTCTCGAGGGCGATCTCCCCGACGGATCATGGCGGGAGCGCCTATGTCCGCATCACGCGCGGCTGCAACAAGTTCTGCACTTACTGCGTCGTCCCGTTCACGCGCGGGGCCGAGATGCATCGCCCGCCTGACCACATTGTGGAGGAGTGCCGGCGACTGGCGGACGCGGGCGTGGTCGAAGTGACGCTTCTCGGCCAGACGGTGAATCACTATCGATTCGAACATGGCGCCGCAGTTTCGATTGGAGGCGTGACGCAGCCGCAGAAGGGCCGTTCCTATAAGGGCGGACACCGCAGGGATCCCTTCGGGGGGAAGCGCGTGACGACCTTCGCCGACCTGCTGCATCGCATCCACGAGGAAGTCCCGGGAATCCGGCGGCTTCGATTCGTGACGAGCTATCCGCGAGATTTCGGAGACGACGTGCTCGAGGTGATGCGTGAATCACCGCGCATCTGCCGCTATCTGCATGTCCCTGCCCAGAGCGGATCGAATAGCGTTCTGGAGCGCATGAATCGCGGCTATTCGGTTGAGGAGTACATCGAGTTCATCGATCGAGCGCGCGCCATTGTCGACCAGCCGGAGATCGACCGACCGCTGACGATTGCGGGCGACATGATCGTGGGATTCCCGAGCGAAACGGACGCTGATCACCAAGCCTCGATCGAGCTGCTGGAGCGCGTGCGCTACAAGAACTGCTTTATCTTCAAGTACTCGCCCAGGCCCGGAACCGTCGCCTTTGATCGAATTCCGGATGACATCCCTGACGATGTGAAGCGCGCCAGGAATAACGAACTGCTCGAGGTGCAGCAGCGGATTAGCGACGACTTGTCCCAGCAGCAGATTGGCAGGACGTTGAGCGTCTTTGTGCAGGGCGTCAGCGCCCAGGAGCGGAAGCGCCGCAAGAAGCGGGCGAATGAGCCGCTTGCCCTTACGATCAACGGCGACCTGCCCGATATCCGGGAGGTCGAAGATCCAGTCGGTCAGCCGGTCCAGATGTGCGCACGAACCGACGGCGATCTGATCGTGCTCTTCGACGCGCCCAAGACATCGGCGCCTGATGATCTGATCGGACGGATTGTCAACGTCCGAATTCGCAGCGCGAGCGCCCTGAGTATGTTCGGCGACGTTGATTCCAAGTCAGTCGACTGATCCGGGCCCAGGATTTGGCCCGTAGAGGCGCCCCGTCCGGGAATGCCCTCCCGAGCGGTTCTCCAGTAAAAATGAGGCGAGTTTGCCCGGAATTAGGCTTGTGTCGCGGTTCGTCTGCGGTATGGTGAGGAAGACCCCTCGCACAGGGGTTGGAGTTTAGATGCACAAAAACTAGGTCGATGGCCAGGCCGGCGATAGGTCTGTCTATCAAGGGAATCCGCGCTGTCTGCACAACGGCGCACAGGAGTCTCAGATGTTCAGCCGCACGCTGTTCGCTGCGGTCGGAGTCTGCGCAATGGCAGGCGCCGCCCCTGCGGCGATCACATTTACGTTCGATGACCCGAGCGCCGATCGGGAGACGCGTTACTCCCGCAACGACGTTGGGCTTGGTGGCGAACTGTCGTATTCGCCCGATGTGATGGTCGACCTCGTCGTAGACGCGACGCAGGAAGGCGCGGCGATGCCGTGGGTCTACGAGTCCCGTCTCACCATCGAGATCGACGTCGACGCGGCCACCCTCCCGGGCGTCCCGATCGCGGAGACCACCGGTACGTTCTTCTTCGAGATCCTCGACGACACGCGCGGCGTGAGCGGCACGTTTGTCGAGATCCTCCGCGGCACATTCAACGTGGGCACCCTCTTCGCCGCGGACACCGCCGGCGCCGTGCTCTCGTCATCCTTAGGCGGCATGACCTACGAGGCCTCGAACGACCTCGCCGACGAACTCACCAATATCGGGATCACCGATCTGGCGAATGACTTCAGCGTCTTCGACGCTGCCTTCACGCTCACGAACATCACGCCGGGCGCCTCGCTCGACGAGACCAACAGCTTCAGGGATTTCACAGCAGATACGGCTTACACGGGCACGGCCACCGTTCCCGCTCCTGGCGTCGCCGCGCTTGCGATCGCCGCGGGCGGCCTCGGGGCGACCCGTCGTCGTCGCTGCTGACAGTCAGATTTGCTCTCACGACGGATCGTGAGAGGGCACACGCACAGGCATCTGTATCCAGCGCTGTCCCGCCTCCACCGCAGCGCTGGGCAAGAGAGAGTCTCGATGACATTCAGATCAGCAGCGATTGCGGGCGCACTGCTGTGCGCCGCGGGACAGACGGCGCATGCCGCCGCGACGTTCGCGCTCCTCGACCAGATCGGTGGAACCGTTCAGATGAATGCCGGCGTCGTCGATGGCGTCTTTGACACCGATATGGACGTGTTCACCGACGAGGCGATGGAGTCGATCCACCTCTCGCTCAGTGACAGCGCGATCGAGACTGAAGGCTTCGTCACCTTCGTCCTGCTCGAAACGGATATGGGAATCGCGTTCGCGACGCTCGTTGATGAGCAACTTGCGGACATGCCACCCGTCGCGCGCGGCGCGAATCCGAACACCGTCCTCATGACGTCGGACGCTCCCGAGAAGGTCTTCGACCTGACGAACGATGATGGCGACGATCTGAACGACGCGTTCGTCCTTGGCGGGCGCAACCAGATTGGCGGCGAGTTCGAATGGAATGCGAGCGGCGCCGACGAAGCGGACGCATTCGCGTGGACAGGGTTCGAGACAGGCGATTTCGTCGGGTTCAGTTTCACATCGACAGAAAGCACATTCACAAACGATGGTCTCAACGAGGTCGACACCTTCCAGTTCGTGAGCTGGGACAAAGAGAGTGAGGCCTGGGAGATCGTCGCGACTGCTGAGTTCACGGTGAACGACCAATACGGCTTTACGGCCGAGATCGTTCCAGCGCCCGGAAGCACAGCGATCCTGCTTGCAGGAGCTGTGGCGCTGACCGGTCGTCGCCGACGCGGCTAGCGGGGCGTCGGGAGAGTCTGACTCTTTGTTGAGTAGGAGTCAGACCCCGACGTCCACGCCGCGGACTCGCAGTTTCGCGAGCTTCCGCTCCGACATCACGGAACTCTTGAGCGAGCCCGGCATGCGCCGCGGCTCGTTTTCAATTCGACGCGAGAGCGATTCCATCACCTCTGACGACTCTGCGCCGTGCAGTTCGAGCGTGAAACCGGCGTCCTGAACGAGCGCCAGTGTCTGTGCCGCGTCCGAACCCTCGGTCAGCAGATAGCCATCGATGAAGAGCGAGTTCGCGGGCTCCAGCGCCAGTCCCTGCAGGTGACGCAGATGGATCTCGCGGCCGGCCGCGACGCGGATCTCGGCCGTCGGATTGACAAGGCGCATCATGCAGAGCACCCGCAGGCAGAACTCCGGCGTCAGCGCTTCACCATCGACCGATGGATCGAGCACTGCGTTGCCCGGGATGGGCACCAGGAAGTTCACCGGGATCGACTCGGCGCCCACGGAGCGCAACGCATAGGCGACGTCAAGGAGATCCTCGACATACTCTCCCATGCCGACGATCAGACCGGTGCAAAGCTGCAGACCGGCGCCTCGCGCCGCTTGAAGCGTGTCCATGCGGTCCTGGTAGGTGTGCGTCGAGCAGATCTCAGGGTAGTGGCGCTCGGAGGTGTTCAGGTTGTGATTCAGGCGATCGAGGCCGGCCTCGCGCAGGCGAAGCGCCTTGTCCTCGTCAAGAAGACCACTGGAGAGACAAGTCTGCAGTCCGTAACGCGACTTCACTTCGCGGATGCAATCCGCCATGTAATCGATGTCGTCGTCGGAGGGGCCGCGCCCGGAGAGCACCATGCAATAGCGGAATGCGCCGCTGTCGCGCGCCTGCTCGGCCTCCTGGAGAATCTGCTCACGGGGCTTGAGCTTGTACGCCTGCACCGGCGCGTCAGAGGTCTTCGCCTGGCCGCAGTAGCCGCAGTCCTCCGGGCACGCGCCGTTCTGAACGTTGTTGAGAATGTGCACCTGCACACTGGTCCCGCAATGGCGCCTTCGCACGAGTCCCGCAGCGTGCACGAGCGGGAGCAACGGCGTCGTATCCGTATCTAGGACACGGACGATGTCGCTGCGGTCGACGGAGTCTCCCGCCAGCCCCTGTCCAACGAACTCGCTCAATCGCGCATCCAGGCCGCTGACGCTCTGAGACATGGCCGATCGACGCTCCTTCCCTGAGGGACAAATCAAGTGGACGGCGTGCGAGGATAGCGAGAATATCGGCCCTGAGACCCATTCTGGGACTCTTCTCTTGCGTCGGGGCCGGAGGCGTGCAAATCTAGTGTCAGACAGGCCTTATCGCGCAGAGTTTGCGCGCCTGGTCTGCGTGGAATGAAAGATGCAGTCACGCTGCGCACATCTCGGCAGGCTCACCGCATCGGCGGTTGCGACGCTCGTCGCGCTCGCCGGCAGCGCGCACGCTGAGCGCGGGACGAAGCCCGTCATTCTGCACCAGGGCGCCATCGGGACGTTGGAGCCGGAGAGCGCACGCCTGGTCGATCCGAATGAGGCCGGGTCGCCGTATGCCGGCGTCGCAAGCCTCTTCGTCGGCGGCGAGGGCCTCGCGACAGGAGCCGCGATCTCGCGATGGCACATTCTGACGGCCGCCCACTGCTTCGATCTTGACAATGATGGACGCCTTGAGCTGGCCGGGGACGTTGCGATCTTCTTCAATGTCGCTGGCGATCACAGCCATGTAATTCTGCCTGAGGAGATCAAGTCGATCACGCCTCATCCTGACTTCTCCGGGTTCCTGAATCCGACGGTTCATGATGATCTCGCGGTGATCACCCTTTGGGCGCCGCTTCCGGTCGAGATCCCGACGTACAGCATCTATCGGGGTGCGCCGGAGATCGGAGAGGTCGTAGAACTCGTCGGGTATGGCGAGACTGGTGACGGCGTCGACGGCTATGTGCCGGGCTCCGGTTTCATCACGACGAAGCGCGTCGGGGCCAATGTCGTCGATGCGCTCTATGCGGATGATGAGACGAAGGGCGTCGCCGAACTCTGGAAGTTCGATTTCGACGGTCCGATCGGCAACGGCCCCCTCGGTGGCCCGGGCCTCGGCGCAGAGGTCGAGGCGACGCTGGGCGAGGGCGACTCAGGCGGCCCCGGGTTCATCGTGGACGATGGCGAGCGACTGCTCTTCAGCGTCAACAACTTCGTCGCCGGCCCCGGGCAGGACGGTCGCTTCGGCAGTAGCGGCGGTGGCGTGATTCTCTCCGCCTATGCGTCCTGGATCGACGGATTCCTCGACGGCGAGACCGACTTTGATCTCAATCGTGACGGCGTTGTCAGCGGCCTGGACCTGATGCAGGTGCTCGATGTCTGGGGCGAGGATGCTCCCAAGGCGGATTTCAATCGCGATGGCGTCGTGAACTCCGCCGACCTCGCCCGCATCGTTCGCGTGCTCGAGCAGGCTGAGTAAAACAGTCGTAGACCAGGGATCTTCAGAGGACATACCAGCGCATGAGAAAGGCCCGTCGAATGCGACGCGTTTGTGACGCTGCGCATTCGACGGGCCTGTTGGATTTCAGACGTTCTCGCCTGTGATTAGCGGCGACGCCTTCGGGCCGCCGCTCCACCTGCGAGCAGCAGGAGCACGCCCGTCCCGGGCGCCGGCACCTCAGACACGCGAATGTCAGGATTCGGATCGCCGCCTGGCAGCCAGTCGATCGGCGGCACATCGCCGCCCTTCGGCGACCACTGGTCGCTGTGACCGACGACCGGCGGGATCGGCTCCGGCGGCTTGCGACCCGGGCTCTGATCAGAGTGACGACCCTCGGCGTGACCATTCCCCGGATTCAGCATCCACGGCGGAATGTGCGCGACTCCAGCGCCGGGCTCCGTGCGGATATTGCCATTCGCCAGGTGGATCCAGTCCGAGTCATTGGTCGGATCGATGACCGGGGTCAGCGCGAGCACGACTCCTGAGCCACCTGCCTCGCCGTCATCGTCTGAGGACAGATCGATCTCAACCCCGGCGAACGCCGGAGCGGCACAGAGGCCGGAGATCGCTGCCATCAGCGTGAGCAGCTTCAAGTCTGTGTTGGTCTTCATTGCGATGGCTCCTGTCAGTTGGCGACGACCTTGGCGGTCTCGAGGATGCGCCATCCGGTGGCTCGGAAGGTTGGGAATCGGCCCATCGTTCCCACGATGAGCCTGCGATCCTCGTCGTCGACCGTGAAGTCGATGTCGAAGCCGGTGGCATCGGAGATGGCCCGATGCAATGAATACTGCATGGTGAAGACACGCTCGCGCATCGCCCAGTTGTCGAGCTTCTCAGCGATCTCGAGCGCCTTGTTCGTGAAGACGGCGAGCACGCGCTGGAGGTCCCGACCACCGAGATCGCGAAGCGCGATGTTGCTGCCGAAGATGCAGCACCATCCGTAGCTCTCCAGCCAGTCACCAACCGGCGAGGAATCTGTGTCGATGACGGCTGCGAGGTTCTCCATGAGTTCGTCGATGGCGTCGTTCGCCGAGCGCTGCCCCAGCGCCACTTCGACCTCGAGGAGGCCGCAGGAGCACGTATTGGCGATTCCGGCGAGCGAGTCGTCGTCGAGTTCTCGAGCGAGCTCGAGGTAGAGATCGCGTGAATAACGCAGATCCGCCTCAGCCTTGCGTGCGTGCATCTCAAGACTCTCGGGCTCGGTCTCCATCATGCGCCGGTGCGTCTGGCCTCGAACGTAATGTGCGAATGCCTTGCGCTTTCCGGTCGCCAGCTCGGTCGGCGGATTCTCCTCGTGCCACTCGATAAGCATGTTGGCGATTCCGAGCGCGGGCACGAGGTCCCAGAGCGCGTAATAGGCATTCGCCAGGTTGCCCTGCAGTTGCACGCGGCGCGTCGCCGGAATCGGCCCCTCCTGGAGGCCGCGACGTGCGGCGTCGAGCGCGTTCTGGTGACGACCGAGGCCGTCCCAACCGCCGTATTCACGATTGCACGCGAGCGCTCTGTCGGCGGCGCTTTCTGCGACCTCGAACTGTCGGCGTGCAATCTGAACCATCTCTGCGTAGCGACCGTTTCTGTGCGCCTCGAGCGCAAGCTTGTCGAGCGCGTCGAAACTCTCCTGAGCTTCATCGAGCCCGGCATCGTCCGGGTTCCTTGATCCCCAGACGGCGTCCACGACTTCGCCAACAGGCCATTCGAGAACATTCGCAAGCGAGACCAGGAAGTCGAGCTTCGGGTTCCCGCTATCTGTGTACAGCTTCGTCGCGTCCCGCCTGAGGGCGCGCCCGAGCTCCGCTCTGCTCCACTTCTTCGACACTCTCGCCAAATCGAGAAGTCGGTGGAGCCGGTCCCTTCGTTCCAGGGTTTCCACCATCGCAAACTCCTACCAGTCATGGTCCCACTGCTGAGGGCCTTTCCGCCAAGGATCCTTGCCCTCACGCGACCCGAGAATATCCCACCTTTACATACCGATTCCAAATCCTGCTTTTTTGCAGGGCCCTGCGGAACGGCATTTTCGGAGCCAAAAAGCCCGATGCAGAATTTTAGTCGCATTTCGGACCACCACAATGATCCGCATCTAGATTCGGGTCGGTTCCACACCAGGGAGTGCCTGCGGCCGGTTTGAGCACCGCCAGGACGCCGAGATCGCCCACGACCGATTCTCGCGTCACGCTCGACCATCATGGCCGCGGGCAACCATCCGCGGCTTCCATGTGAAGCCCACATCTCCTCCAGTGGGGGGCCGCCTAAGGGCGGTCCCCCGCTTCTTTTTTTGCCCAATGCGTGCGGATCCAGAGCCGGGAGGTCGCCGGGGCCCCTCGGATAGGATGGCCACGAAGAGTCCCGCTGGGGACAAGATCGGGAGCCAGGGCATGGGCAAGCCACGGGCCGGCGGCGGTCTGGCATCAATCCTCTACAGCTTCGCACGCGCCAGAGACGCCGGCGGCTATGTGCGCATGTGGAAGGCCTTGCGCTCGAAGAACGCCTGCAAGACGTGCGCTCTGGGCATGGGTGGACAGAGCGGCGGGATGGTGAACGAACTCGGGCGATTCCCCGAGGTGTGCAAGAAGTCGATCCAGGCGATGGCCGCGGACATGCAGGGGCGTGTGCGCGAGGACTTCTTCGAGACCTTCGACTTCGATCATCTTTCGCGATTCACGCCGCGCGAACTCGAATACTCCGGTCGCATCGTCACCCCCCTCCTCGCCGGCCCCGACGATCGCTCTTATCGCGAGATCAGCTGGGACGACGCCATATCGCGCATCTCCGAGCGGATGAAGGCGACGCCGCCCGACGACTCGTTCTTCTACTTCAGCGGGCGCTCATCAAATGAAGCGGGGTTCATCCTGCAGATCTTCGCGCGCCTCTTCGGGACCAACAACGTCAACAACTGCTCTTACTACTGCCACCAGGCTTCGGGCGTCGGACTCTCTTCAGTGACCGGCTCCGGCACAGCGTCCATTGAACTCGAGGATCTCGACAAGGCCGACCTCGTCGTGCTGATCGGAGGAAATCCGGCCTCGAATCATCCGCGATTCATGCGATCGCTCATGGATCTGAAGCGGCGCGGGGGCAGGGTCGTCGTCATCAACCCGTTGCGTGAAGAGGGACTGGTTCGATTTCATGTCCCCAGCGATGTGCGCAGCCTCTTCTTCGGCACGGACATCGCGGACCTCTACGTCCAGCCGCACATCGGTGGCGACATCGCCCTTCTCAAGAGCGCCGCTCGCATTCTCCTGGACCGGAAGGCCATCGATGAGGAGTTCGTGCGCGATCACTGCGATGGCTGGGATGAACTAAAGCGTGAGCTCGAGTCAATCGATGTGCGGGACACCTGCGTCGCTGCGGGCGTGAGTCGGCCGAATGTGGAAGCGCTCGCAGATGAGATCGCCGGCTCGAAGAGCACCATCTACTGCTGGACGATGGGCATCACGCATCACGAGCACGGCGTCGAGAATGTCCAGATGATCGCGAACCTCGCGATGATGCGCGGGATGCTCGGGCGACCCGGCGCCGGCCTTCTTCCGCTCCGCGGGCACAGCAACGTGCAGGGGATCGGATCCATCGGCGCGACGCCGAAGCTCAAAGAGGCGATCTTCGAGCGCCTGGAAGAGGAGTTCAGAGTCGAACTGCCGACATCCGAGGGACTCGACACACTCGGTTGTATGGAACGCGCGGCTGCTGGCGACGTCGGCTTCGCGTTCCTTCTCGGCGGGAACCTCTTCGGCTCCAATCCTGACTCCGCTTTCGCAGAGGAGGCGCTGCGCACCATCGGGATGACCGTCTTCCTCAGCACGACGCTGAACTCAGGTCATATTCGCGGGCGCGGCAAGGAGTCGATCATCCTTCCGGTGCTGGCGCGAGACGAAGAGGCGCAGGCCACGACGCAGGAGTCAATGTTCAATTTCGTCCGCCTCTCCGACGGCGGCGCGTCGAGACACACGGGGCCGCGCAGCGAAGTTGAGGTGATCGCGGACCTCGCTGAGCGCGTGCTGGGGCCGCAGTCGCCCGTCGACTGGAGTCTGATGCGCGTGCATCGCGAGATACGTCAGGCGATCGCGAGGATCGTTCCCGGGTATGAGCGCATCGGCGCCATCGACACCAGCCGCGAGGAGTTTCAGATCGACGGCCGGACATTCCATGAGCCCCGATTCGGGACTCCCTCCGGCAGAGCGCAGTTCCACGTCGTCGAGACTCCAGTTCGCGCGGAGGACTCCGAGGGATTGACGCTGATGACCGTGCGATCCGAAGGACAGTTCAACACCGTCGTCTATGACGAAGACGATCGCTACCGAGGACAGGAGCGCCGTGATGTGATCCTGATGAATGAGGAGGACATCCGGCGTCTGGGCCTGGAGGAGGATCAGCGCGTCCGCGTTTTCAGCGACACCGGGGCCATGACGGGTGTGCTCGTCCGCCCCTACGAGATCCGCGCCGGGAACGCGGCGATGTACTATCCGGAGGCGAATATCCTCGTGCCGCGGGCGGCGGATGAGCGCTCGAAGACGCCTGCCTTCAAGAGCATCCGCGTTCGCGTGCAGGCGGAGCACGCGCTCCCGGTGGTCGCAGGAGCCGACGCATGAAAGTTCGCTTCGCCGAGCAACAGGTCCGGCTTCGCCTGAACCCCGACGATCTTGCAGCCCTTCAGTCGGGAGAGGCAGTCGAGACGAAGATCACGGCGCCCGGTCGAGAAGGCGCAGCACAGGGATTCTGCGTCAGGCTCTGCGTCGATCCTGAATCAAGCGATCCGAGCGTGCAGATTGACGAGCGCCGTCTTCTCGTTCGCCTCCGAGATCAGGACCTCGAGTACATGGCCGAACCAGGCCACGAGGGGGTTGTATTCGCGCAGGAGGTCGCGGGAGCGGCAGACCTCCAGTGCGCCGTCGAGAAGGACGTGCACAGTTTCGCCAGAGTCGGTGTTGAGATTCCCAGGAAGCGGGCGCGCGTGCGTGGCTGACTTCGCGCTCGATCGCATCCAGCCCATCGTGCTCGCCGGCGGCAAGAGCGCGCGATTCGGCTCCGACAAATTGCTCGCGGCTGCGCCGACATCGACGGATCCGGACGCGCTGCTCATTGATCATCCTGTGTCTGCGTTGCGCTCCATCTTCGGAGACCGGGTTGCGCTCGTCGGATTGTGCGCCGATGCGGTTCGGGCGCGTGCGGATGCGCTCATCCCGGATGAACAACCTGGCGAAGGACCGCTCGGGGGCGTCATCAGCGCTCTCCGCGCATGCAATCGCGACGTCTTTGTCTTGGCAGGCGATCTGATCAACATGACGCCGTCGTGCGTGCAGGCCATCCTCGACCAGGCGTCGACGGCGCCGGGGGCGCCGGCTGTCATTGCGCGAACGACACAGATTGAGCCGTGCATCGGTCTGTATCGGCGCGAGGTCATCGGTCTTCTTACGATCGAACGCCCGAGCGCCCGGCGTCCCCCACTGCACCAGGACCTCCAACGCATCGGCGCCGTCTTTGTTGACATCGATCCTGCGTCGGCGCGAAATGTGAATACTCCTGACGACCTCGAGTCGGGGCCTCCTTGACTCCTGTCTGTGACACTTGACGGCGGATGCTTTGGGCGTAGCCTCCCTTCCATGAGAATAGATCTGACATCTCGGCATGCCGTCGTCTGCGGCGCGACACGCGGCATCGGGAGGGCGGCGGCCATCGAGCTCGGAGCGCAAGGCGCCGAGGTCACACTTCTCTCGCGTTCGGAGGAATCTCTGCGAGCAGCGCTTGCTGAGTTGCCGCAGCCCGCTGGGCAGACGCATGGATTCTTCGCCGCCGATTTCGCCGACGCCATCCAGGTGAAGGCAGCCATCGAACAGGTCCTCAGCACGCGCGGCGCCGTCCATATCCTCGTCAACAACACGGGCGGCCCTCCCGGCGGCGCCGCGATCGACGCCGAAGTGGATGAGTATCGCGCGGCATTCGAAGCGCATCTCGTCGCCAATCAGATTCTCACGAGCGCAGTCGTTCCGGGAATGAAAGAAAGCGCGTACGGAAGAATCATCAACGTCATATCGACATCCGTGCGTCAGCCGATTCCAGGTCTCGGTGTGTCGAACACGATTCGTGGCGCCGTGGCCAGCTGGGCGAAGACGATCTCACATGAGCTGGGACCATTCGGAATCACTGTGAACAACGTGCTTCCCGGCTTCACGGACACGGATCGTCTCTCGTCGTTGATCACCGCGAAGGCCGCGAAGGCCGGCGTGAGTGAAGATGACGTGCGCAACGAGATGATCAACTCCGTGCCGGCTCGACGGTTCGGCAAGCCGGAAGAGACTGCAGAGGCGATCGCGTTCCTGGCGTCACCGGCGGCGGCGTACATCAGCGGCGTCAATATCCCCGTGGATGGCGGGCGACTCGGCGCACTCTGATAGACTCAGCCGCCTCCATGCAGCACATCGAGAACTACATCAACGGCGAGCTCGTCGCGGCGCACAGCAAGCGCTCGCTGCACAACGTCGAGCCCGCGACCGGAGAGGCTTACTCGACGACGCCGGACTCGGATGAACGGGACGTCGGGGACGCTGTGCGCGCCGCGCAGGGCGCGTTCGAGAACTGGCGTCTGACTCCCGCCTCGGAGCGCTCGTGCCAGCTGCTTCGAATCGCTGATCTGATCGAACGCGATCTCGATGTTCTTGCTGAGGCCGAGAGTCGTGACAACGGCAAGCCGGTGTCGCTTGCGCGGGCGGTCGATATCCCCCGCGCCGCGGCGAACTTTCGGTTCTTCGCGACCGCGATCCTCCATGATCGATCAGACGCACACATCACAGACACTCGCGCCATCAACTACACGCTGAGGCGGGCGCGCGGTGTCGCCGGCCTGATCTCGCCGTGGAATCTCCCGCTCTATCTCCTGACGTGGAAGATCGCACCGGCGCTGGCGACCGGCAATACGGCGGTCGCCAAGCCCTCAGAAATCACGCCGATGACGGCGTACCTGCTGAGCAAGATCTGTATCGAGGCCGGATTGCCGCCCGGCGTGCTGAATATCGTTCACGGGACCGGTCCCAGCGCCGGAAGCCCGCTTGTCGCGCATCCCGACGTCCCGGCGATCTCCTTCACCGGCGGGACGACGACCGGGGCGACAATCGCACGTATCGCGGCCCCCATGTTCAAGAAGCTCTCGCTCGAACTCGGCGGCAAGAACCCGACGGTCGTCTTCGGCGATGTCGATCTCGATCGTATTCTCCCGGAGCTCGTGCGCGCATCGTTCGCGAATCAAGGCCAGATCTGTCTGTGCGGCTCGAGGATTCTCGTGGAGCGGACCCTCTACGAGCAGTTCGTCGATCGTTTCGTCGACGCGGTGCAGGCGCTGGCTGTTGGCGACCCGACCGATCCCGAGACGCAGCAAGGCGCGCTCGTGTCGCGGAGCCAACTCGAGAAAGTGAAGAGTTATGTCGAACTTGCCCGGGACGAAGGCGGGCGTATTCGATGCGGAGGCCACGCGCCGTCGGATCTGCCCGCTCGCTGCCGAGAGGGGTTCTTCTTCCTGCCGACAGTCGTGACGGACCTCGCGCCGGATTGCCGGGTGCAGCAGGAGGAGATCTTCGGTCCGGTCGTGACGATCTCCCCCTTCGACTCCGAGTCGGAAGCGATCGACCTCGCGAACGGCACGGCTTACGGCCTCGCCGCGTCGATCTGGACACACGATCTCGATCGAGCGCATCGTGTTGGCGCCGCGGTTGACGCAGGTGTTGTCTGGATCAACTGCTGGCTGCTTCGTGACCTGCGGACTCCATTCGGAGGCATGAAACAGAGTGGCGTCGGGCGCGAGGGCGGCGATGAGGCGCTTCGGTTCTTCACTGAGCCCCAGAACATCTGTGTGCATACGCCCTGACCTGGAATGGAGAGGCGCATTGTGAATGAGCAGGGAGACAAGGGAATCATGTCAGGCGAGGCGCCTGAGCCCGTCGGCGCCTATCCGCATGCACGGCGCGTCGGCGATCTGCTCTTCCTCTCTGGTGTTGGTCCGCGCAAGCGCGGGTCGAAGGAGATCCCGGGCGTTACGCTCGACGACGCTGGCCAGATCGTCGCTTATGACATCGAGGCGCAATGCCGCAGCGTCTTCGAGAATGTTCGGACGATCCTCGAATCATCCGGCGCGCGTTGGGACGATATCGTGGACGTGCTCGTTTTCCTGACCAACATGAAGGACGACTTCGCGGCGTTCAATCGGCTCTACGCCGAGCACTTCGCGACGAATCAACCGACGCGCACGACCATCGAGATCAATGCGCTTCCTACGCCGATCGCGATCGAGTTGAAGGTCATCGCTCACGTGGGCAAGTCAATCTGAAGCGCAGCGAGCACGCCCCTCGGCGCTCGTGGATGTCGGCGATCGAGGATCATCCACGTCGTGATCCTCGAGGATCCCGTCAATGTCTACATCTTCATTCCAGAGGCTGACGAGAATCGCGAGATCCGCAGCGTTCACGATGCCGTCGCCGTTGAGATCGGCGACTGGGTTGTCAGTGCCCCACAGACCGAGCAGGACTCCGAGATCGACTGCGGTCACCTGGCCGTCGCCATTGAGATCTCCCAGCAATAACGAATCGTCAATCTGCTGGTAGAGAAAGCGTATGCCGCCAATTTCATCTGCTGTGAGACTCCGCTTCACGCCGGTGTAGTTGTGGAACATCACGTCGCTCGGCGACCACTGATCGCCAGGCTGGAACGTGACGGGATCGAGATTCGGGGCGCCGTTGGCGACTGCTTCCGACGGATGATCGAGGCCAAGGCAGTGACCGAGCTCATGAACGAGCACTGTCTGAATGTCGAAACCTGGTCCGCCGTCAACGCTCCAGTTGAATGAATCGTTGAGGTAGATCTCGGCCGACAGTAGTTCAGAGCCGGATCGGTTGACGACTGCGAATCCGAGCGTGGTCGAATGCATCTCGAAGCGAAGACTGCCGGAGGTCATCGTGAAACCTTGGGGCCTGCTGAAGATGTCGACGTTCGCGCCCCAACCGGCGAGCGCACCCGGCCAGCGCTGATCTTCGACAGGACGGTCCCGGTCTTCGAGCCATTCTTCGAACGCCGGCCCCTCCCACGCGAACGGGGGCGCCGGACCGTCGTTCGGGACGGCGTCCCAGGGCGCGGGCGCGAACCCGACATGTCCGTGGGTGCCTTCATACCAGGAGTGGAAGGCAGCATGCGCCGCCTGTCGCGCCTCCTGGGACGTCACGCCTGCTTGATTCGAGAGGAAAGCGCCGTCGATGGCGTATGAGAGTTCGAATGGAACGCCGGGCGCCGTCTCATTCCAGGCGTGATAGCTGCCCAGAGCGATGTCCTCGATGCTGCGATAGCCGAGCAGCGTGAAGGCGCTCGATGAGCGCACGCATATTGCGGTGATGAGACAGGCGAGCACACAGCGCCATACGAGATTCACGCCGGGGGGTCCTCCCAGTTGCCAGGCGATCTTGCGATTTCGCACGTTATCACACGTTCAGCATGCTGCCGAACGAAAAGTGCCGCGCGAATGATCCCGAGGCTTCCGGTGAGTCACAAGCGATGAGCAGACGCTAGAACCGGTGGATTCTCGGACCTCCCCGGATTCGGAGGGAGAATCAGCGGACGGCGTCCAAGCCCATACCTAGCAGGTTCTTATGTCGAGCAAGTTCCGCGTTACGGGCACGGTCCCCAGTAACTCAGCAGCGACGCGATGTCGATCGCCGCGTAGGGCTCGCTCCAGAATGAGAGCAGGACCGCCATGTCCAGGGCATCGACGACGCCATCGCCTGAGAGGTCCCAGGGGCAGCTCAGCTCATCAAGCTCTGTGACCTCGCCCGTGATGGCGAGCGCGTATCCCTGTGTGCCGGCATTCACCGCCGTCGCCTTCACGCGCACTTCCCACTCGCCGAGTTCTGGCGCACTGATATGCACTTGTTCGACGGTGTTGATCATGTCAGGGTCACCGCCGGTCGTCGACTCGCCTCCGGAGAAGACGTTGCCCTTGTAGTGAGCGCCCGTCGGGGAGACGAGCGTCAGATCGAGATCGTTGACGCGAATGGCCGCAGGACTGGCGTTCAATGACGCCGCTTCATCGGTGAAGACCATCGTGACGCGCAACTGCTCCGTGGCGCCGGTGACCTCGATGTAATACGAATCGAACTCGTCCGTCGAGAGGCCGAGCACCGGATTCCCATCGCCATCGTTGTGACGACGATCATGCACGACGAGCGTGCGCTGATCTCCCGGGAAGTAGAGCGTATCGTCCATGAGAACGCGACCCCAGCCTTCGCGATCGGAGGGATAGCCAGCGACGCCGGTCATGTCCTGGCCGGAGTTGATGACCATCGCCTTGAGGAGCGCTGCAGTCGGCGTGAACTCATCACCTGGATTCGGCGCGCCTGTGGGGTGGTATCCCTCCATGAAGTACTGGCGCGTCAGCATGCAGAGCCCCGCGACCGCGGGGCAGGCCATTGAGGTCCCGCCCTGTGAGAGGGTGCCGCAGGGAGAACCTGCGAGTGAAGAGACGACGCTGCGGCCGGGTGCGTAAATGTCCGGCTTGCGCCGGCCGTCCGCGGTCGGACCCTCGCCACCGTAGCCGACGAGATTCTGATTCGGCGCTGTGTAGGTCGCGCCGACCGCGATGCAGTTCTTCGCGTTTTCAGGCGTATAGAGCAGGCTCGTGTTCGAGACCGCGAAGAGAACGATATCGTCCTCGTAGTAGCGCGTGAAGAGATCGATATCGCGTGTCCACACGTTGTAGTCCGTGCGGAAGTCCATGCCCCAGCTATTCGTGTGAATACGTGCGCCCTGGCTGTGATGCAGGTTCAGAATCGAGGCGAATGCGTCCTCGGTGAATGACGGGCGCTCGCTGTAGACGAGCTTTCCGTTGTATGCGACGCCGCGCGTATCGAGGTCGTTCCCGGCGTCGCCGACGACGATTCCCGCAACGTGCGTGCCGTGCGTTGCAGCCCCTGCGAGACTGTTGTACGCGAGGATCTTCCGGTGGCTTGGTCCGATGGGCGTCAGACCGTCGGCAAAAGAGCAGTGAAGGCGATCGACTCGGCTGTCTACGACGGCGACGAGCTGATTCTCGCCACGAAGCCCGTTGTCATAGAGAGGCGTGACGTCCTCGATGTTGCTCTGGACGATCCAGCGTGAGGCCGAGTTCCGAAGCGTCGCCTCAGGCATCTCGCCGACGAACTGCACGTCGTCGAGCGCGCTGAGTGAGCGAGCCTGGCGCGTCGTGAGCACTGCGGTGATGATCGGCGCGCCGGATCCATGATCGGTCCGCGTCAGTTCGGCGTTGTCCATCCCCCTGATGGCCTTTGTGACGCCCTCCGCTTCCGCGCCGGGGAAGAGCGCGATGGCGGCCACGATACGGCCAGAGTCGGCAATCGCCTTGCGCTCGTCACTGCGGAATACGCGTGTGCCCATCTCCGGGTCGATCTTCCACGCAGCGGCGAGCTTGCTGTTCCAGCGGACGAACTCGAGCGCGTCAACGGCGTCCGGGTCCGCATGCGTGAGATCAACGAGGAAGGCGTTGTCAGTCACGAACTCGATCACGCTGAGTCCTGCGGCGCGGAGGCGTTCACGTCGCTGCGGATTCATCGGGCCGTCGAGTTGAATGATGTGACGTCGGGAGGCGGAGTCGTCGCGGACGGCCATCGAGAGCGGATCACACGCGCCCGAGGTATCGACTGTGCAGGCCCGAAGGCGGAGACTCTTCGGGGCGTGATCGCCGTGTGCCATAGCGACCGGCGCGACGGTGACTCCATCGCGGCGATCGCCGACACCCGCATTCTGCGCGAAGGCGCCGGAAGCGCTCAGCGCAAACGCAGCGCCCGCCGCCAGCGGTAGCGTTCTCGTCATGGTCGGCGCCAGCCATCGCGCCGGGCGAGATGCCTTGGATCTCATATCTTCACGTTCTCCCGATCAGCCGGCCTGACTCACCTTTGGCGGGCGATCGCTCGGTCTGCGATTCCAGCCCCAGCCGCCCCCGGACGACTCAGGCAATAGGTAGCACTCAACCCCTTGCAGGGCAAGGGAAAACGGCATTCCGGCGTCCAGTAACGACTGACGCGGGATGGTCGGTCTGACTGTTCGGGACATCGGGGGCGACCCGCTTCCGGCCACGCAGGACCGGTAATCCCGCGCCCATAATCTCCCTGCACTCACCTTCTACGCATCCCCGGCACAAGGGTTCTGGGAGATATAGTTCCGCCCGTGACTGACCACACCCCCACTCCGGAAGTTGACGAGTACGTCCTGGGAACCGACGACGGCGAACTGCGTCGACTCGGTTTCCAGCACCGAGTGTGGGCGCGAGAACTCGAGGATCTCTGGCGTCTCGCCCAATTCGGCGATGGCCAGCGGATTCTCGATGTCGGATGTGGACCCGGATATGCCTCGTTCGATCTCGCGACGCTCGTGGGCCCCCGCGGCAAGGTGGTGGCCATTGACCAGTCCGAGCGATTCGTTCAGCGGATCTCGTCCGAGGCGCGGAGGCTCGCCTTGTCAAATGTCGAGGCCCACGAAGCGGACGTGCAGGCGCTCGATCTGCCTGCGGCGAGTTTCGACGGGGCGTTTGCGCGGTGGGTCCTTTGCTTCGTGCCGGATCCGGACGCGGTGGTCGCCGGCGTCGCAAAGTCACTGCGGCCGGGCGGCTCGTTCGCCGTGCAGGACTACTTCAACTACCTCGGTGTGACCGTGGGCCCGAAGCACGAGGTGTTCGATCGCGTCGTCCAGGCGACTGATCGGAGCTGGCGCGAGATGGGCGGGGACCCTGATATCGGCGGACGCCTGCCGGGGATCTTCGAGCGTCATGGTCTCCGCGTGCGCGCGATCGAACCGGTCGTGCGTGTGGCGCGCCCCGGCGATTCCCTCTGGCAGTGGCCGGAGTCATTCTTCGCGCTCTTCATCCCACGCCTGATCTCGATGGGCCTGCTGACGGAGACTGATCAGGAAGCGTTCGACTCGATGTGGCGGGAGCGATCCGCCGATCCGACATCGACATTCTTCACGCCGCCGGTGCTGAACATCGTGGGCGAGAAGCTCTGATCGCGCACAAAAAACGCCCGCAGCAAATGCGGGCGTCAAATCAACCAATCTGAGCCGAACTCACTGAGCGACTTAGCCGCCCTGCGCTTCCTTCTGCTGGCGCGTGTAGCCATGCTTCCGCTTGAGCGGCTTGACGACGAGGCCCGAGCGGATCGCCTTGGTCGAGACGCGAATCTTCATCGGCTTGCCGTCCACGAGGGCGTTGACCGACTGCAGATTCGGCTTGAAGGTGCGGCGCGTGATGCCGGTGGGCTTCAGACCGAAGCCGCCCTTGCTGATCTTCTGGCCGCGATAGGTCCGCTTGTTGCCGAAGGTTGTTCGCTTGCCTGTAAAGAAGCACTCGCGTGGCATCTCGCACGCTCCTGATAGCTGGTGATCTCGGAAATTCGGGCCGCAGAGTGTAGCAGCACGGTTCCCGGTGACAAGTTCGCCCCCAGGGGCCCCCTGACTAGCCGTTGGCTGGCAGGACCACGCCTCGGCATTCGCCGAATCCGATCCTGGCCGCCCCGTCCCGGTCGCAGAAGCCCCGGATGATGACCTCGTCGCCGTCGGCGAGCAGCTTACGCTGTTCTCCGCCGGGCAGGTCGATGGGCTCCTGCCCCCGCCAGGTGAGTTCGAGGAGGCAGCCTCGCTCCCCTTTCGTCTTCCCGGAGACGGTCCCGCTTCCCAGCAGATCGCCGGGCCTGAGATTGCAGCCGGTTGAAGTGTGATGCGTGATCATCTGGGCGAAGGTCCAGAACATGTGACGGAAGCTGCCCTGACTGATGCGGTGCGGCTCGAGGCCCTGATTGCGCATCGACTCCGACTGCAGGTACACCTCGAGCGTGATGTCCAGCGACATGTCCTCGGCGCCGGAGAGGTAGCCGAGGGTCTCCGGGTCGCCTTCTGCGCGGGGCGGACCTGCGAGACGGAAGGGCGCCAGCGCATCGAGCGACACGATCCACGGGCTCATCGTCGAGCAGAAGTTCTTCGCGTTGAAGGGACCGAGCGGCTGGTACTCCCATTTTTGGACGTCCCGAGCTGACCAGTCATTGAGCAGCGAGATGCCGAAGATGTGTCGATGCGCTTCCTCGATCGGGATCGGAGCGCCGAGCGCATTGCCCGGTCCGACGTAGCAGCCCATCTCGAGCTCATAATCGAGCAGACGGCACGGAGCGTAGATCGGCGGCTCGTCATCACTCGGTCTTATCTGTCCATGCGGCCGGCGCACTGGCGTCCCACTGATGACGAGAGAACTCGAGCGCCCGTGATAGCCGACAGGCAGGTTCTTGTAGTTGGGCAGCAACGGATTGTCCGGCCTGAACATCGATCCGATGTTCGTCGCGTGCTCGACGGACGCATAGAAGTCCGTGTAGTCGCCGACACTCGCGGGCAGGTGATACTCGAGACCAGTCTGATCAATGAGCGCCCTCTTGCACAGTTCGCTGTCTTCCTGAAGCGTGGGCGTGTCGTGGCGCAGCAGGTTGCTGGCGCGCTGCCTTACAGCTGACCACGCCTCGAGACCGCGCGCCATGAACGCGTTCAATGTCGGCTCCGCGAAGACGTTCGCGCCCTCGACGGGCGTTCCCGCAAAAAGGCCGGCGCTCCAGCACTCGGCCAGGTCCAGCGCCTTGTCGCCGATCGCGACCGCCACGCGCGGCGACTCGTCCGTCCCCCGGCGCGACACCACCGCGAGTGGGAGATTCTGAATGGGGAAGTCCGTCGCGCCGTCATTGGCGGAGTCAATCCAGCTCTTCAGGGCCGGGTCATTCGTCGGAAGTTCGTGCTTGCTCATAAGGACGCTCTCGTCGCCTCCCTTTCTCTGGTCGTCTCAGCCGGGCAGAAGTCCAAGCGCCGCAAGATCATCCGCTGGCTCCTCGAACGAGCACGAGCCGAATGACGCGGCGAACTTCTGACGGGTCTTTGTAATCTGATCAATCGTGAGCCTTCGATCGCGCCACGTGACTCCGCTCTCCTCGAACTGGAATGCGTGCGGATCCGTCTCATTCAGGATTTCGCGCGCTTCGGCGTCCGTCAGGACCGCTCCGCGCGCGAAGGCCGCGCAGAGGAAGACGTTGAGGAAGCCATGCATCACACCGCTCTCGCTATCCGGCTCGTAGGTCAGTCGATGCGGCGCCCGAATCGGATGATGGAGTCCTGCAGTCGCCTTGAATGGGACATTCGCCGCGGCGCAGTAGAGGACGAATCGCGCGAGAGTCTCGACCGTCGGGAATGCGCTTTCGGTGACGCCACCCGTGCGCACCTTCGCCGCCACACCCTCGGCGGCGAGTGACGCGATGAGGCCGCGCGGATCGTCGGCGATCGGGATCTCCACGAACGCCGTCAGCGAGTCGCCGAGGCGGCGCAGGATCTGATCGACGTGCGATGTCGTCTCCGCCCGTGTCTCGAGCGTGTCGATGATCGCGAGGCCCTCGGCGGCGTTCGCGTGACGCCTGTTGAAGTCGTCGATCGCGCGGAGGTCCGCGTCCAGGTCATCTCCACCGAGCGCGCTGATCATCCAGGGCTGCGCCCCGTCGACCGTCGGCAGCGCGTCGGCCGCGGCATGCTCGAACTCCTCGAGTCTCGCGACGGGCACGATGAGGCGCCCGAGCATCCACGCGCGATCGCTCTCGATGTACTCGGCGTAGTTGCGCACCACCGGCGCCATGTCGAGCTTCGCGGGCGGAAAGAGCCCTGCATAGTCAACGATTCCGGTCAAGAGGGCCTCGAGGCCGCCCATCAGCGCTGCTTCTGGCATCTGCAATCCTCACGGGAAATCAGCCGCGATGGTACGCATTCGACAGCGGACCCGCATTGGGGCGCTACTCTCGCCGCTCCCACTCCCACGCGGGGCCCTCTTTGGCCTCATGCTCGGTCCAGAGTTCGAGCCAGTAGCTGCGGAATCGGTGTCTGCCGAACTGCTCGTAGTGAGCGCGCACCTGCTTCTCGATCGACGCCGTCGTCCCCGTCATGCCGAGGGACTCCTTCCCATGGCGAATTGCCTCAGTGTCGATCGGGAGCATCGAGTAGCGCCCGAGCAACTGCATCATGTTGGCCGCGGCGTATTTTCCGCATCCGGGCAAGGCAAGCAGGGCCTTGTGAATCTCGTCATCGGAGCGCGATTCGTCCTCGAACCACGCCTCGTCGATGTCGCCGCGCACGAACATGCGCGCGAGCTCGACGAGGCGCACATCCCGATAGCCGACGCCGCAGCGACTTCTCAGCGTCTGTGGCTTGCGCCGAGCCATCTGCTGCGGCTTCGGAAACGCGGGATTGATGACCTCGCACATGCGATGGTTCATGCGGCGCGTCCCGGGCCAAGTGACGTTGCAGCTTGTGATCGTCTTGACGATGTCCTCGAAGATCGATGGACTTCTGAAGATGCGCCCCCGCCCGGATTTCCTCCAGCGCGGATCGATCGCGTGAAACTCCGTCAGGTCCTCGTCATGACGCAGCATGCGCGCGATCTGAGCGCGAGCGGTCCGCTGTTCAGCTCGCGCTAGCGCACGACCCGCCGTTACGCTGAGCGTCGCGCCGCGCTGGTCTTCCCTCTGAGAGACGATGATCGTCGTTGGTCCATCGCCGGGATCGAGCACGCGGGTGAGCGTTCTTTGGTGGGGATCCCAGCGATTGGGCGCGAGCGAGAAATAGCCGTAGGAACAGACGTCGCGTTTCAGGAGATAATCCGCGCGCGGCTTGATCGTCAGACGTGTTCCCACGAGCGAATGCTAGACGGCGACGCGCCGAGTCGGCGCGAGGATGAGCGTCGCCAGATTCAGACAGAGCCGATCCGAGAGTCGCGCGAACTGCTCGTAGTGGGCTTCGGCCTCGTCCATAATCTCCTTCTCCGTCTTGCCGGCCTTGTGCATAGCGTCCGGATTGGCATGAACGATGTCGAGAAGAAGATCGCGATCGACCTCCGGATGATGCTGGAAGCCATACGTGCGCACGCCGGCGCGGAATGCGACGACCGGGCAGCGATCCGTTGAAGCAAGCACTGCGGCGCCAGCCGGCGCCTGCGTGACGTGATCCGAATGATGCATGAACTGCTTGCTCGTCCAGGCGACGCCCGCGAGCACACTGTCGGTCTGACCGGCGGCGCTGATGTGCATGTCATAGAACCCGACCTCGGGCTGCTCCATCACGCCGACTTCGCCGCCCAACGCGGCCGCGAGCATCTGATGGCCCAGGCACACGCCGACGACTGGCAATTGACGTTCATGCGCCTCAGCGAGGAACGCGATCTCTTGTGACATCCATTCCGGTCGCTGGTCGTCCGCGACCGAGGCGGCGCCGCCGAGCGAGACGACAGCGTCGACGTCATCGAAGTCGGTCGGAATCGGATCGCCTTTGTCTGGCCTTCGAATATCCAGGAGGTGGCCATGGTCGCGCAGGGTCACACCCAGACGGCCGGGGCGTCCAACGTCGCTGTGCTGCAGAAGGAGTGTCGCCATGCGAGGCAGGATATCACGCCCGCGGGACGATTCGAATGGAGCGGCGAAACAACAAACGAGAACCGCCCGCTGCGTTTGGATCGATCGCAGCGGGCGGAGGTTCGCGACGAGGAAGCTGTTGGTGGTGGTGGGCGCCTCGCCGCGTCGAGGGGTTCTGATTTTTGAAATCGCCGGTCGAGCCTCTCGGCCCGACTGGCGGCTTGCTGGCGACCCGCGCACGCCTGTCCGGTCTGCGAATGTCCGACGTGGCGCCTGATGAGCGGCGCCGCCATCAGTTCACCGGCGATGCGTCCTTGCATGCGCCTGTCGGACTCAGTGCTCCGAACGAGAATCCGTTCCGCGTCAGGACGAGTCCTTTCGTCCTCTCGGGTCCACTACGAAGGAGGCAGAATGAGTGCGCACTGATCGCCATCGGCGCTCGCTCCTTCCCTGAAGTCGAGCGCACTTCCTTGCGTTCCGATGAAGATCGAGTGCGCAAGCGCAGTAGTTGTGACTAGGTTCCTTCTAGGAAAACCCGATCGAAGCCGTTTCCGGCGACGTCGGGATCACCGGACGAATCCGGCCGATCTCACTCTTCTCCAGTGGGGTCGCAACGAGCTTCTATCCCTCTTTGGATTCCCTCAACGCCCGCTTCCGTTCGGTGCGCGCCATGAGGTCGGGCAGTTGCTCGAGCCTCTGGCGTTTCTCTGCTCGCCACGAATCCCGATCACGAATCTCCAGCCAGTCGCCCGCTCCGACGAGGGCGACTTCCGATCCCAGACCAACCAGTTCCATGATGTCGTCGGGCACACGGATTCGACCGGCCGAGTCCATTTCCAGCCGGGCGCTGAGCCCGAACAACGTCGCATGCAGCTCCGCTTCGTCCTGATCCGGCGTGAGACCCAGGGAGTACTCCCGGGCGCGAGCCCGGAAGTCCGCCTCGGTGTAGAGCCGAACCCTCCCGCCGATCCAGGGCACCGCGTACCACGCCGCCCCGTGCTCCTCGAGCCTCCACTGCCCCCGAATCTCCGCCGGAATGGCAAGACGATTCTTCGCGTCGATCCGGTGTTCGTGGCTGCCTGTAAAGAGCACTCATCGTTGCCTCATCGTGTTATCGGCGTGAGCGGAAACTACCCCACTACGCCCCACTCCGCAACACCTTGATTCCTGATTTCACACAATTGCGATCCATCAACACATCACCCGACCAAGCGTGCGCAGCGGATCTCCGAAGCCATGCGGGATGCGGCTCGTTCTCCCCACTGTTTCCACATGATCCAACCCGCCGACCGCTGCCCCCGGGCGCGGTGCATCGCCGGTGGAAAGAAGCGCTGGCCGCTGGGGCTATCATCCGGACATGGCTCAGAACGATCGTTCCACAACGACCTTTTCACCAACGCCAGCCAACCGGCTCGGTCTGGACTATCGGGCGGAGGCGGAG
Source organism: Phycisphaerales bacterium (assembly GCA_028279375.1). GTDB lineage: Bacteria > Planctomycetota > Phycisphaerae > Phycisphaerales > UBA1924 > JANQNW01. The sequence goes on along the minus strand of JANQNW010000023.1, from coordinate 1,258 downwards.
CGCCTCGGGCCGCCGCCGGCGCCGATGATCGATGTGCACTCGCACATCAACGGGACGCGCGCCAGCGCGATCTACGCTCAAGCGCGCGCCGCGTACGGCATGACTCGGACGATCTCGATGACCCAGATCAACGAGGTCGAGAACGTGCGCGCGACACTCGGCGACAGCATCGAGTTCATCGCGGTGCCCAGCTATCACGAACCGACAGCAGACAACATTCTCGGTGATGGTTTTCTGCGCACGATTGAGGAGTTCCACGCGCTCGGAAGCCGCATGGTGAAGTTCTGGGTTGCGCCGCGTTCGATCGACTTCGCGGAGGAACTCGGGGCCCCGGGGCGCAATGCGCTCGATTCGGAGATGCGCATGCGCGCGATGGAGCTTGCGCAATCGCTGGGCATGATGTTCATGACGCACGTCGCCGATCCGGACACCTGGTTCAAGACGAAGTACACGGACTCCGCGCGGTATGGAACGAAGCCGGATCAGTATCGCCCGCTGGAGCACGTGCTGGATCGATTCGATTCGCCGTGGATCGCGGCGCACATGGGTGGATGGCCGGAGGATCTCGAGTTCCTCGACGGCCTGCTCTCTCGCCACGACAATCTCTATCTCGACACAAGCGCGTGCAAATGGATGGTGCGCGAGCTCAGCCGGCACTCCGTCGAGGATTTCCGATCGTTCTTCACGAAATGGACTGGACGTCTGCTCTTCGGGACGGACATCGTGACGATGGACGCGCACCTGAAGCAGGACGATGGTCCTCGCGGCATGGGGGCCCAGGCCGCGTCAACTGACGAGGCGTTCGATCTCTACGCGAGCCGTATGTGGGCCCTCCGGACTCTCTTTGAGACGGACTATGACGGCGAGTCGCCGATCGCTGATCCGGATCTGGCGATGGTCGATCCGGACTCTCATGACGCGATGTCCGCGCCGGCGCTGCAGGGCAAGGGCCTGCCCGCTGAGACGCTTCGCACTCTTTATCATGACGCCGCCGTGACGCTCATCGATGGTTGGAGAGCGAAGCACGGCTAGCAGGCGCGGATCGGACTGCGCCCCATCGATTCAGCCTTCAGCGCAGGACCTCGACCAGCCACTGCATGCACACGGCGATCCTCCTAGCTGGATATGCGATCGCGCTGGGGGCGGCGTTGTGCGCCGTGTTCTATCTGGGCGTGCTCATCGCGACGATTCGGGGAACGCGCGGAGCGCCAAGCCTGCAGCGCGGGCCGATGAAGGCGCCGGATGACTATCCATCGCT
>JANQNW010000004.1 GCA_028279375.1 Phycisphaerales bacterium | reverse complement strand
GAACTGCAGCGCGAGGACGCGCTCATCGAATGGGCCTCCGCCCTTGCGGCCGAGCACGATCGCGTAGATCTCCTCGACCTGGTCGAGCGTGCGATTCGGCCTGGCCGCGGCGGTCTCGCTGTCGGAGAAGCGCCGGACGACGGCGAAGGTGAAATATCGATTCTTGGCGGCGACCCACGTCAGGTCGTACTCGGCCCCGGGGGAAGGCCAGAGGAGTGCCTGGCCATCCGCCTTGTCGGCGCGTTTGAGCGCCTTGGAGCGTGAGTAGATGCCGCCGATGCGTTGCGGCAGCGTCGCGCCGGCGGGAATGCCGCCAAGTGACAGGCGTCTCTTGTCGCCGCCGTAACCGGCGTCGCCGATCGGCATGTCGACGGGGCCGTACTGATACCAACGGATCGTGAGCGGCTGCCCCGAGAGATTCTCGAAGTGCTGATCGATGTCGATCTCGTAGGCGTCTTCACGAAGCGAGTAGCGCTTGTCGATGCGCGCGACGGGATCGCCGTTCTCGTTCTCGATGACTGCCTGAAAGTGCCCAGGCGCGACGGCCTGCCAGAAGGCGCCGTCGGACGTGGTGCGCAGATCTATGAACTGCGCGGGAGCGCCCTCTGATGTGATTTCGACGCCCACCGAGGCGAGCGACGCGACGGAGAGCGGGCCGAAGTTGGAGGAGACGGTCTTCTGCTCTTGCACTTCGTAGTTGTCTGTGCGCTTGACGGTCTTGTAGTAGCTGGCGAGCGTGATCGACTCGACGCCGGCGCCGTAGGGCGTGAAGGCGAGCTGGAGGCGATCGCCGGCGCTGGCGTCGATGCCTCCGATGGCGCCGAAGTCCTGCCCCGCCGGGAAGACGCGGGCGCGGAGGCCGGTGAGTGATCCGGCTGGCGCGGGCTGACTGTCGGACTCTTCGACCGGGCTGATCGAAGGCTGATCGCCCGCGGCGACTGCGTCAACGGGGTCGGTGGTCGCCGGCGGGTCCGAGGGCGTCGCATCCTGCGCGACTTCCACTTCGGATTCGTCAGGCGTCTCGGATGGCGTCGCGGTCTCGACCTGCTGCGCGGGGGTCTGCTGATTCGACGGCGACCCTCCGGGGCCGAAGACGGCGATGGCGAGGATGCCCGTGCCGATCAATACGACGATGAGCGTGGCGACAAACCGGCGAACTGGGTTCTTCTCGCGGGGCATGGACCCAATCTTTTGAATCGAGGAGTGAGCTGGAGGAGCCGGGCACGATAGCACCGGGCCCCGGCGCTGCAAAGGGCTGGCGGCGGACTGTCGAGGCGGTCTAGCGGCCCTCGAAGAGGCGGTCGCCGAGCCAGTCGTTGAGCTGGGGGATTTCGTAGATGAGCTTCGCGGTCTGCTCGATGTCGTACTCGAGCCTGACGAACTCGATGCGGTCGGTGTGGAGGATCGCGTAGCTGGCGCGCGGGTCATGATCGCGCGGCTGTCCAACGGAGCCGACGTTGACGATCGCCTTCTCGCCGTTGTTGAATCGATATACGGAGTCGGCGCCGAGCTCTTCGGGCGGATAGAAGTCCGGTTCGTCGGTGAAGACGCCGGGAACATGTGTGTGTCCGACGATGGCGAGTCGATCGACGTGCTCGAAGAGCGACTGCATTTTGTCGATCGCGGTGATGGCGTCGTCGGGGAAGATGTACTCGTTAATGGGCCTGCGCGGCGAGCCGTGAACGGCGAGGACTGAGAACTCTGAGCCGGGCGGCGTCTCGGTGACACGGACACGGAGTCTCCCGAGATACTCGTATCGCTGTGCGCGGAGTTTCTCATCGGGTTCGGCGTCGAACTGGGCGCGCGTCCAGAAGGCGGCCTGTTCGGCGCCGGGGTTGAAGTTCGTCGGCTCATAGAGCACGGCGAAGTCATGGTTTCCGATGAGGGACCACTCGCAGCGTTCGGCGACGAGGTCGACACACTCGAGCGGCTGGGGACCATATCCGATGACGTCGCCGAGACTGATGATGCGCTCGACTCCGCGGCGCTTGATGTCATCGAGGACGGCGCGCAGCGCGACTGCGTTTCCGTGGACGTCGCTGATAACTGCTGTGGGCGGCACGCTGCGCTCCGTGAAGATTGCGGAATCGGCCATGGTAGGGCGGCCCCCAGCGGGCGGCAACGCAGGCGTCCTGCGGCGTCCGAGGTCATCCCGATCGCGGAGGCCCGGCTCTTTCTTCGCCCTGGACACGCGGACATTTCGGGGAAGGAGTGCGCATCGAGATGTCCCCGGCGCTTGAGCGACGCGCACGAGGGGCCGATAGACGCGGCATGCAGTTGCCCGCTATCGGGCTCGGCGTATGATCCGGCGTCATTCGAGACGGAAGCGATCCGCGGTCCTGAAAGGAAGCTCCATGCCATCAGCCCCAGTCAGTTATCAGCGCACTCGAGAGATGAGCATCGACGAGCTGCTGCTCGAGAATCGCGTGATCTTCCTGATCGGGGAGATCAACCAGGCTTCCGCGGCGCGCGTCATGATGCAGATGCTTTATCTGCAGCACGAGAAGGCGGGCCAGGAGATCAACCTGTACATCAACTCGCCGGGCGGCGCGGTGGACGACACGCTGGCGATCTACGACACGATGCGCTTTCTCAACTGCGACGTCGCGACGTACTGCATGGGCCGGGCGTACTCCGGCGCAGCAGTGCTGCTCACGGCGGGCGCGAAGGGCAAGCGTCACATCCTGCCGCACGCGAAGGTGATGATTCACCAGCCGTACGGCGGCGTGTACGGCCAGACGGAGGATGTGAAGATCCAGGCCGAGCAGATCATCAAGTCCAAGCGCGAACTGACGCGCATCATCTCCGAGCACTCGGGTCAGTCGATTGATCAGGTCGCGGAGGATTCGGAGCGCGACAAGTACTTCAACGCGATGGAAGCGAAGGAGTACGGCCTGGTGGACATCCTGATCGAGGACACCAAGGACAAGAAGCCTCACTAAGCACAGTCCAGGCGCCGCTGCGCCTTAGAGAAGGGAACGATCAGACCATGTCACATCTCGTCCCGATGGTCATCGAGAACACCGGACGCGGCGAGCGCGCCTACGACATCTATTCGCGCCTGCTGAAAGATCGCATTGTCTTTCTCGGGAGTCCGGTTGAGGAGGTCTCGGCGGGCCTGCTGGTCGCGCAGCTCCTCTTCCTCGCCAATGAGGACGCCAAGGCGGACATTCACTTCTACATCAACTCTCCGGGCGGGTCGGTGACGGCCGGGCTCGGCATCCTCGACACGATGCAGTACATCGAGTGCGATGTCTGCACGTACATCATCGGGCAGGCGGCGAGCATGGGCTCCGTCCTCGCCTGCGCGGGGACAAAGGGCAAGCGCTACGCGCTGCCGAACGCCCGGAATCTGATGCACCAGCCGCTGCTGGGCGGCGTTCTCGAGGGCCAGGCGACGGATCTGGAGATCGAGGCTCGGGAGATGCTCCGCCTGCGCGAGGCGCTCTACAAGATCTACGTCGAGGCGACGGGTCAGGACTACGACAAGATCGAGCGGGACTGCGACCGCAACAACTGGCTCAGCGCGGATGAGATGATCGAGTACGGGCTGATCGACAAGGTTCTGAAGTCGATGCCCCGCCTCTCGCCGGAGTCGGGCGTTTCGGAGTGATCCCGGCCGGGCCGGTTCGATAATCGAGACTCAATCACCGCCTCGGCAGGCCTGCCGGGGCGGTTTTCGTTCGCCGGGCGCGATGGCGATGGAAAAAGTCAAAAATCAGCCTCCGGAGGCCGAACTCGGCCTGGCCAGGCTACGTATCGATTGTGGGAAACCACATACGAGCACACGAAGTTCTTCCTCCTTCCTCCTTCGATACGCTCTGTACGACGACGCCCCGGCGAAGTGACGCGCCGGGGCGTTATCATTCGACAGCCCTCATGAGCCTCCAGACGGCACAATCTGGATTCTTCGGACGCCGCCGGGCCCTCCGCGTCGGGATTGGCCTGACTGTCGGGCTCACTTCGGCGCTGGCGTTCGCCGGGTGCAGCGAGCCCCTGATGTCTGAGCGGGATCCGAGGACGCAGTACGACCGGTACGACCTCGCCCGGAACAACTACGCCCAGCAGTACGTCGAGGACGAGTTCGGGCGGAAGCAGCCAAATCTGCGTGGTCGGCTCGGGAAGAACAGATAGTCGCCCTGAAATCCATGGGCCTCAGGGCAGCGATCGAGGCGGTCTGTCTGGGCAGGCGGCGCGGATTGCGCGATGGACGTTGGGTGTGAAGGACAGACGTCCCGAGAACTTAAGATCAAGCTCTTTTTGACAAGTTCCTCCCCGCATCGACCCGAATGAACGAGTACACCTGAGGTGATACTCTGTTCCATCAGCCTGCAGGTCGAAGCCATCGCATGAGCACACCCACCCGAACCAGTTCCGCACCGACCGATATTCGGGGTCGTCGCACGCAGATCGTGTGGGGCGCCCTGCTCGGTTCGATGACGCTCGTCGGCGGGCTGCTCCTCCTGCTCGAGGGCGCTCCGGCGCCGAATATGAACGGGATTGCGCTTGCGGCGCCGGTGGCCGCGGCGGGCGCCTCTCCGATCGAAGCGATTTATCGAACGCGAGCGGATGTTGAGTCAGCGCGCTGGGACGGCATCGTCATCCATCACACCGGATCGCCCTATGGCTCTCCTGAGCAGATCTCGGCGCGTCACATCGAGCGCGGACTGCACGGGCTGGGGTATCACTTCCTGATCGGCAACGGCAATGGCGCCGGCGACGGCGAGTTGCATGTCGGGTATCGCTGGCTCGACCAGCTTCCCGGCGCCCATGCGACCGGGCCGCAGGAATCTGAGCTGAATCGGCGCTGGATCGGCGTCTGTCTCGTGGGCGACGGCGAGCGTCGCTCGTTCAGCGCGTCCCAGGTGCGTCGTCTGGCGCAGCTCACGGCGTCGCTGCAGGCCCGACTCGGGATTCCGGCGGATCGCATTGTGCTCCATCGCGAGGTCTCTGAGACGACGAGTCCCGGCCGTCTCTTCCCGGAAGCTGAATTCCGGGACGCGCTTCGTCGCCTTGGCTCAGGCGAATAAGCAACCAGGTCCCCGGGCGCTTGCGCTCATGAGACGGGCCTGAATCTCCGACGCACACCCCGTTGAAGGAACCGGCTGGCGACGCCATACTGCCATGCCGAGGGGCCGAAGGATCGCCTGGCGATCTCATGGTGTCCTCCTCGGCAGCACGCATGTGCGGCGAATCGTGGCGGCAGCCCCGCTGGGGGTGTCGACCTGCCTTGAGAGAGGAATTCCGCCCGGGACTCGGGCGACCTGCGGTGAGTTGTCCTTGAAGCACCCTGAGCCATTCAAATCCGGACAGAAAGCCGCTGGCTTCAGCGTGATGGCGGAGTTGGGTCGCGGGGCTGCTTCGATCATCTACCTGGTCCAGGATCCGAAGTCGAAGCAGATCTGGTCGCTGAAGCATGTGCGTCGTGAAGGCGCGAAGGACCAGCGATTCCTCGATCAGACGGAGCGCGAGTACGAGGTCGGCAGCAAGGTCGATCACCCGGCCGTGCGCCGCGTCGAGAAGCTCATTCGCACGCGCAAGCTCATGACGGTGAAGGAGATCTTCCTCGTCATGGAGTACGTCGATGGGATCAGCGTCGAGCGCCATCCGCCGGAGACGTTCATCCAGGCGACGGATATCTTCAAGCAGGTGGCCGCAGGCCTTGCGGCGATGCATGACCAGGGCTGGGTGCATGCGGACATGAAGCCGAACAACATCGTGCTGTCGGACGACGGCACGGTGAAGATCATCGATCTCGGCCAGTCGTGCTCGAGCGGCACCGTGAAGGAGCGCATTCAGGGCACGCCGGACTACATCGCGCCGGAGCAGGTGCATCGTCGCGAGATCACGCCGAAGACGGACGTGTACAACCTCGGCGCCACGATGTATTGGGCGCTGACCGGCAAGCACATTCCGACGGCTCTTCCGAAGGGTGAGTCGCTCGTGTCGAGCCTGGACGATGAGTTCATCGAGAAGCCGAAGCCGGTGAAGGATCACAATCCGCGCGTGCCGGATCGCCTGAACGACCTCGTCATGGAGTGCGTCGAGATCGATCCGGACGATCGGCCGGACACGATGCACATCGTCGCGGACCGGCTTGATCTGATTCACGCTCAGCTCGTCGCTGAGGAGCAGTCGAAGAAGGCCAGCGCGCCGGCCGCGGACTGATCTGATCGAGCTCTGCGCATGACGCCCTCCCGCTCCACCGAGAACTTCGTCGACCCCCTTTCAGAGATCGACACCAAGTCGGCGGATGTCGTCGTGGACATCTTCGAGGACGCGACGGAGGCGAACTTCGACGCCTCCTGCCGGCAGGGTTCTGCTGATGTGATCGAGCCCATGGGGCGTCTGCTGGCGACGGGCGATCTGCACGACAATCCGCTGAACTTCGCGCGCGTCGTGGGATTCGCCGACCTGGCGAACTCGAGCGACGACGCTCCGCGCCATGTGACCCTGCACGAGGTGATCCATTCCGATCGCCTGCTGAATGACATGGACTTCAGCTATCGCGCACTGCTTCGCGTGGCCGCCCTGAAGCGCGATCATCCGGAGCTGGTGCACACACTGCTGGCCAATCACGAGCTCTCGCAGATCGTGGGCGCGGGGATCGTGAAGGACGGCGTGCGCGTGGTGGACGCATTCAACGAGGCGATCGACTTCACCTTCGGCGACGACGCGCATCTCGTGAATCACGCGATCGGTGATTTCATCCGCTCCATGCCGCTTGCGCTGATCTGCCGGAGCGGCGTCGGCAGCGGCGTCCTGTGCGCCCACAGCCTGCCGAGCCCGCACATGATGAAGATCTTTGATCCGGGTGTGCTGGAGCGCGAGCTGATCCGGGATGACTACGAGCCGCGCAAGGGCTCGGCGCATCTGATGGTGTGGGGCCGCAAGCACACGGACACGGAGCAGCTCGAGGAGCTTGCCCGGCGATGGGACGTGTCGCTCTTTCTGCTTGGGCATGAGCACGCGGAGAATGGCTGGGCGCTGGTTCCGCCGAATGCGCTCGTGCTCAATAGCGATCACGAGCGCGGCGTCGTGCTCCCGGTGGATCTGGCGTCGCCTCCGAGCGCGTCGGATGCGGCGTGGCAGGTGCAGTCGCTGACGTCGACTGAATAATCTGCGTCGGCGCGTTCTGGGTTTGGCGCTTTTGAAGGCGCGCAACAGCGAACTCAGAAGATTTTCGAACATCGTGCAAGTTGGTTGACAACGCTGAAATCGCTGTATGTTCGACAGCATGAAGCGCCGATTGCATCGGTGTGCATGTTCGAGAGCGACGAACATGAAGTCGGAAGGCGGGAGCAAAACGCGAGGGTGCGCGCATGAGTGTTATTGCCACGAGCGCTCCATCCCCTGTCAGGGGATTGCAGGATGAAGTCACATCCGTACAACGAACACGTGCTGTTCGGCGCAAAGCAAAGTCGCTGCTTGGCCCCGATGCCCGCGACGAGCGCCTGCGGCGCGGCTGGACGGACCCACACGAGGAATTCACGATGACAGAGGGCGACGGGGCGTCAGTGTTCACGGACTGGGTTCGTCGCACACGAACGATTACGGAGCTGACGTGCTCCAACCAGCTCGACGAGCCGGAGCCATGGCTCGCGAGCGCATGTCACTCACTGTGCGAGCTTGATGAGGGCCGCGTGGCGGCGCAGGCGCTTGTCGTCGAGCGCAATCCGCTGACAAATATGCGCGTCGTGCGCCATGCCGCGATCAACTGTCGCGGCGAGCTGCCCGCGATGCTCACGCTGCTGGCCGCCTCGCGCGACGGGTTCCCGCAGGATGACGTCGGTGTGTATGCGCTGGGGCGCTTCGGCCCGGGCGAGGCGACGTGCCTGGCGCGCCGCGATGTCGTTCCTGACGATCGCTGGTCGCTGTGCGGCCTGCGAAAATTCCGCAAGGAGTGCGGCGTCTTCGAGTTCGTACGCGCGATTTTTCCGTACGAGATCGACGAAAACGCCGCGATGGTGCTCTTCGAGCTCGACGGGACGGACTCGGACTGGCGCCCGAGCGGGGAGCTGGTCGCGGTCTTCGGCGAGATCACGCGCTCGATCTTCGATCGATATCACCAGCGCTTCACGCAGCGGGAGCTGTATCGGAATCAGCTGCTGAATCTGCTGACGCCCATGCAGCAGGCGATCGCGCCGCTTCTTGCGACGGAGATGAGCGAGCCGGAGATCGCGCTGCGACTCCGCCGGAGCCGACACACGATCCACGACCACACGAAGGCGATCTACAAGGCCTGGCGGATCAATGCGCGAGCGCAGCTGCGGGACAAGTGGAAGCGGCCGCAGAGCGTGATCATTCCGGGGAAGGATGAGGAGGAGGCGGCCGTCCCTGCAACCGGCGACCAGTAGGGACGCAGGCTCCCGGCGTCGGGCATTCGGGCATGGCGTCGTCGGCAGGCGCCGCACCGGCGATACACTATGGCTCCCCCGCTATTTGTCTGAGGAGCCATTCGGTGTCGCACGATCCCATTACCGATTCCATTCTTGATCTGATTCGGAGCCAGGACCCGGAAGCCGCGGAGATCATCGCGGCCGAGCAGGATCGCCAGCATTCGACGATCGAGCTGATCGCCAGCGAAAACCATGTGAGCCCGGCGGTGCAGCACGCCATGGGCTCGTGCCTGACGAACAAATACGCCGAGGGGTATCCCGGGGCGCGTTACTACGGCGGGTGCGAGTTTCATGATCAGATCGAGCGCCTGGCGCAGGATCGGGCGAAGGAGCTCTTCGGATGTCAGTACGCGAATGTGCAGCCGCACTCGGGAGCACAAGCGAACATGGCCGCATTCATGTCGATCATGAATCCAGGCGACACCTTCGCGTCGCTCGTGCTGAAGGATGGCGGGCATCTCAGCCACGGGATGAAGATCAACTTCAGCGGGCGGTTCTATACGCCGGTGCACTATCCGCTGCACTACGAGAAGTCTCACCCGGAGTTCGAGCAGATCGATTACGACGCAGTGCGCGATGTGTGCCTCGAGCACAAGCCCAAGGCGATTCTCTGCGGCTACTCGGCGTACCCGCGTGTGATCGACTTCGCGAGATTCCGCGCGATCGCCGATGAGATCGGCGCGTATCTGCTCGCGGACATCGCGCACATCGCGGGATTGTGCGCGACGGATGTGCATCCGAATCCATTCCCGCACGCGCATGTTGTGACGACGACAACGCACAAGACGCTGCGCGGGCCTCGGGGCGGGCTCGTGATGACGAATGACGAGGAGCTTTCGAAGAAGATCAATCGCTCGCTCTTCCCGGGCGTGCAGGGTGGGCCGTTGATGCATGTGGTCGGCGCGAAGGCGGTGGCCTTTGGCGAGGCGCTCAAGCCGGAGTTTCGCACGTATTGCGAGCAAGTCGTGACGAATGCCCGCGCGCTTGCCTCGGCGCTCACTGAGCGTGGGTATCGCATTACCTCAGGCGGCACGGACAACCACCTGATGCTCGTGGATCTGACGGCTCGGGATGAGAATCTCACGGGCGCCGACGCGGAGGCGTGGCTCGAGGCTTCCGGGATCATCACGAACAAGAATGGCATTCCGGATGATCCGCGCCCGCCGCGTGTCACTTCAGGGTTGCGGCTCGGTTCTCCGGCGACAACGACGCGCGGGATGGGCGAGGCGGAGATGGTGAAGATCGCCGACTGGATCGATCGCGTGCTGGACGACGGCGGCGACGAGGCGACGTGCTCCATAGTGCGCGGCGAAGTCGCGGCGTTGTGCGCCGAGTTCCCGATGCCCAGCGTGGCGATGGCGGGCTGAGATGCGCTCGACCGCGAGGATCAGGAGCGTCGCGCTCGGAATCTCCCTGCTCGCGATCGCGGGCTCTCCACCAGCGCGCGCAGGCGGGCCGCATGCGCAGGGTCCGATCGATGAGATCAAGCCGAAGCGATACACGCGTAATGTCGCGATCATCCTGTATCCGGGGGCGGAGTTGCTTGATTTCGCCGGTCCGACGGAGGTGTTGCGCACCGCCGGCTGGAGCAGCGCGCACGACGGCAAGGCGGGATTCAGCGTGTACACCGTGGGGCCGGATGCGGAGTCGATCACGAGTCTTCGACTGATGGAGATCGTGCCGCAGTATGTGTATGGCGAGTGTCCGGCTCCCGATGTGATCGTGATTCCGGGCGGGCAGGCGGGGCAGCTCGTGCGCGACGAGAAGTACATGACGTGGCTGGCCGAGGCGCTCGAGGCGTCAGAGCTTGACCTGGTCGTCGGAACGGGCGTGATCGTGCCGGCGACGCTTGGCATGCTCGACGGCGTGCGCGTGACGACCCACCCGTGGACGGTCGAGGGCATTCGGCAGGCAGCTTCGAGCGCCGAGGTCGTGGAGGACGAGCGCGTCGTCGAGGCGCCGGGATTGATCACGACCTCGGGGATGTCGTCCAGTATTGACGGGGCGCTGCTCGTCACGGCGCGGCTCTTCGGCGCCCAGGTGACGAGCGAGGTCGCACGCTATCTGCAGCATCCGTGGGACATGGACGCGGCGATCGAGGCCGGGTGCGACTGGTTGAATCCGCAACTCGATGCGGACGGCAGGCGGCGGCAGCGCATCGGGGCGCTGATTGAGGCGGAGAAGTGGGAGGAAGCGGTCAGCGCGTGCGAGGAGCTTGTGCAGACCTCGCCGGCGGACGCGGAAGCGCGATATCTGCTCGGAGTCGCACAGCAGGGCGCGGGCGATCACGTGGCGGCGATCAAATCATATGGGCGCGCTGCGCAGAGTCCCCGCTACCGGATGCGGGCGATGTACAACCTGGCGTGTCTGTATGCGGGCGCGGGTGAGCTTGATAAGTCGATCGCGCATCTGCGTCAGGCGGTCGCCTCGGGGATGAATGACAAGGAGTGGATGCGATCGGATTCGGATCTGGCGGCGCTTCGGGAGGACTCGCGTTTTGAGGCGCTGCTGGATTCGATCGGTGATCCGCGCGAGCGCCGTATCGACTGATCGGACGGCGTCGCCTGCTTATCGGGCGCGATTGCCTCTTCCTGATTTGCCCGGGCGCACCAGACGGCGCCGCGAGCTCTCAAATCGCAGCCAGGCCCCGTCTCTGTCGAAGGCGTGCGCGTCCCATGCCGATATTCCGACTGTCGGCTGGCGGGTTGGGCTTGATCGGCGCAGCGCTGCCGGCGCAGGGGAGAGAGAGCATCATGATTCTGACGACGCTTCTGAGCGCAACGGCGCTGGCCGTCGGCGCCCCGGACATGAACGGTGCGCTGATCATCGACGACTTCACGAATGCGTTCGAAAGCGAATCGTTCTTCGACGCCGGTCCCGGTGTGATGGCTGGCTCGGTGAGCATGCGATCGGCGCTCGAGGTGGGCTCGAGCCTGGCGCTTGCCGTGGATCTGGCGACAGGCGATCCGCTCGCTGCTCCGACGCGTCGAGGCAAGGAGCGTCAGCGTCAGTTCGACCTTGATGGCGTGCTTGGCGGAAAACGTGTGGCGCGTCTGAAGGGACGCGGTCTGAGCGAGACTCCCCTGCTCGTCGAGTCCGGCGGCGGGCAACTGAGCTTCAGCGCTTCGCCGAATGCGCGCGGCCTGCTCACGCTTCTCTACGGAGGCGGCGGCAAGAAGCGCCAGCTCAATGCTGACCTGGCGTCCATGGGTGAGGACGGCTTTTTCGGCCTTAGCCTGATCTCGGGCGATCTGGTGGACCCGGTGACGGGCGATACTCGCGCGATTCCGGTGACGCTTGATGTCTTCTCGAATCTCGGCGGCCCTGAGAAGAGCGTGGCGTCGATCACGCGCATGCTCACGGGCCCTGGCGACTACCGATTCGCATTCGACGGATTCACGGACGCTGATCTGAGCGATGTGGATCGCGTGCGACTGCGTATTGACCAGAGCGCCGTGGGCCTCGGCGGCGCCGATCTGATCTTCGGCGAGTTTGGGGCATACGGGGGTGAGAGCATTGATCGAGTTGCGATCGGCTCGGTTCCGGCGCCGGGCGGCCTGGCGCTCGCGTGCGCTTCGCTGCTTTGCGTCTGCCGACGCCGCCGCTCAAAAGTCGAGGCGCGCCTCGGCTGAGAGTCTGATGTCGCCGCGCGCGACGCACTGTCGAAGACCTTCGTAGATCACGGCGCAGACAGCCGTCGCCACATTCAATGATCGCTCGTTGGGCGCCATCGGAAGCGCGAGCGTCGTATTGTCGTGCGCGGTGAGGATGTCGTCAGGCAGGCCGGCGGTCTCGCGTCCGAAGATGAAGTGATCTCCAGGCCTGAGATCGACCTCCCAGATCGGCCGAGTGGCTTTCGTTGAAAAGCACCAGCGACGCGCATCGCCTCCGCCCGCGTTGAGATACTCCTTCCATGAGTCATGCTCGATTGGCGCCAGACGCGGCCAGTAGTCGAGACCGGCGCGCCGGAAGGCCTTCTCGGAGGTGTCGAAACCGAGCGGGTGAATCAGCCTCAGGGCGCAGCCCGTGGCGACGCAGGTGCGGCCGATGTTCCCGGTGTTGTTCGGGATCTCCGGCTGATGCATCACGACATCGAAAATCGGCGAGGAGGCGGTGGCCATGAGCCGCAAGAGCATAAGCTTGCGCCCATGGCTGATGTGCATGAGATGCTGGCGCCGCTCGAGACGCCCCGCACGCGCGGACTCTTCGTGACCGGGACGGACACCGAGGTGGGCAAGACGGTGGTGTCGTGCCTGATCGCTGATCAGCTGGTGCGACGGCTGTCGCAGGAGCATCCGGCGCCGCGTGTCGGCGTGATGAAGCCGATCGCCTCGGGGTGTCGCCGGGAGCGCGAGGGGCTGGTGAGCGATGACGCCGAGGAGCTGGCGTTTGCGGCGCAGTTCGATCCTGAGATCGGCGGGCTCGAGGTGGTGAATCCGGTGCGTCTGAAGGCGCCGCTGGCGCCAGCGGTCGCATTGGCGGAACGCGGTGAGGAGTTGGACGTCGAATCGATCAGGCGCTCGCTGCATCGGATTGATGAATCGTGCGATGCGCTGATCGTGGAGGGTGTCGGCGGGGTGATGGTCCCGCTTGCGCGAGATCCTGCAGGCTCGCGACGGCGTCCCCGATTTGTAACGGTGCTGGACTTGATGGAGGCGATCGGGTACCCAGTGGTGGTGGTCTGCCGAGCGGATCTCGGAACGCTGAATCACACGGCGCTGACCTGCGCCGCGATTCGGAGCCGAGGGCTGGCGCTCGCGGGTCTGGTCGTGAACGGCCATGATCCGGACTCGGAGGATGAGAGCACGCGGACCAACAGAGAGTGGCTCATCGCGCAGAATCATGCGCCGGTTTTGGCGACATTGCCTGCGTGGACGCGGTCCGACGGGTCGCCGCGCACGAATCGCGCGTGGGACGTCCGGGCCGTTGACCCGGGCCTGAGAGAAGCGCTGGACGTCACGGATTTCGGCTCGTTGTGTCGCCCCGGAAGGCGCGTGTGAAATCGATCGAATTGTCTCATTGAGGTGAGGTTTCCGGACGACAATGACTGTGGCCACAGCGAACTCCGAGCGGAGCACGAGCCAGATCGAATACGAGGCGGTCGTCGGACCGGGGGCGATGGATCAGGACGTGAAGAAGCAGGCGATTCGCGATGAGATTCGCGAGCGCATCGCTCGACTCGATGAGTCGGAGCGCCATGCCGCCTCCATCGCCGCCTGCGAGCGGCTCATCGGACTGGACGCATTCAAGAGCGCCAATACCGTCATGCTCTATCTGCCGATGGCGGATGAGGTTGATGTGACGAATATCGCGCTCCGGTGTTTCCAGCGCGGCATCAGCGTGTGCGCTCCCCGTATCAACTGGGAGACGAAGCGTCTGACGCCGACTGAGATTCACGACTTTGACGACGCGATCGAGATCGGACGGAACAGCGTCCCGGAGCCCCGACCAGGCCGGCCGATCCCGCCGAGCGACATCGACTTCATCGTGATCCCGGGTGTGGCGTTTGATGCGCACGGAGCGCGCGTCGGGCGAGGCGGCGGCTTCTATGACCGCTTCCTCGGCGGCTCAGGACTTCGATCCCGCACGATTCGATGCGGAATCGGTTTCGATGTACAGATGGTTGACGAGGCGCCGTCGCTGGCGCATGACGTCCGACTCGATATGGTCGTGACGGATCGTCGTACGATTCAACTTCGTGCGAAGAAGCCGGTTTGACTCCTCAGACAGTTTTTCTTCCACGACGGCGCCACGGAGACGGCGCCATCATTCTTCGAGAGAGGTACGCATGGCTCTCAGTTCGCAGACTGCTCGGTCCGACATGGGGCGTCGGCCCTATGGCGGAGGCAGAGGTCGTCGCAAGGGTCGCGGCCCGTTCGGCACTCGCCTCATTGGTCTCGCGCTCCTGGCGTTGATCGTCTTCGGCGCCTGGTGGATGTGGCGTCCGGAGGCCTCGACCGCCGAGGTTCCGGCTGAGGGTGAGGACCGCGTTGATCTCCGCTCCGGCGAGTCGGCGTCGCCGTCCATGCAACCCGCGGGCTCTCAGCGCATTCCCGAGACATCGACGCAGCGAGCATCGCGCTCGCAGACTCCGCAGCAGAGCAAGCCGCAGCCTTCGCCCTCGGCGAGCGTGATCACCATGGGAGAGAAGCTCCCGGATCCGGGATCGGCGAGCCCTTCGGGCGCACAACTCAGCAGCGCTGAGAAGTCGAACTCCCCCATCGCGAGCCCGGAACGATCCAATCGGACGACCTCCACTCGACCGGCGCGCTTCGAGGGCGAACTCAGCGCGCTGCTGGAGGAGGCGAATCGCTCTCTGGCCAGCAACCGCCCGATCGAGGCGCGCGAGCTCTTCAATCGCGTGCTTCATGACCCGCGCACGGACGAGGCGCAGCGCGACGTCATTCGCAGCAGAATGACTGAAATCAACGCGGACCTGGTTTTCGGGCCGACGATCATCCCGTCGGACCCGCATGTCGTGAAGTACAGCGTCCAGTCCGGCGACAACCTGGCGACAATCGCTCGTCGGGAGACGCAGGGCGTGGATTGGCGGTTCATTCAGCGTGTAAACCGAATCACGGATCCCGGCAGGCTCCGCGTGGGCCAGCCGCTCAAGGTCGTGAGAGGCCCCTTCCACGCGGTCGTCGACAAGACAGCGTTCCGCCTGGATTTGTATGTCGGGCCGGCGCCGACGGTGAGCGGCGGCAAGGTCGTCCTGAGCGGTGCTGACGGCGAGACGCCGGTGTACGTCTGCTCGTTCGACGTCGGGCTTGGCGAGTACGGCAGCACGCCCGTCGGAAAGTGGATCGTCAACGACTCCCGCGCCATGAATCCCTCATGGAAGAACCCGAGAACCGGGGAGTACTTCGCGGCGGACGATCCGATGAACCCCATCGGCGAGCGCTGGGTCGGCCTCGACGGCCTCGACCCGGAGACTGAACTGCTGACGGGCTACGGCCTTCACGGGACCATCGATCCGGAATCGATCGGGCAGGAGCGCTCGATGGGTTGTGTGCGTCTCGGCGGCGCCGATATCGAGGTGCTCTTCGAGGTGCTTGGACCCACGGTGAGCATCGTCGAAATCGTCGAATAGCGAGCGCCAGGCAGGCGGATTGAGGGGGTTCTGAAGAGGGCTCCGGACGCCGCATGCGCAGGCTCGGAAACAGGCGAAATTCGGGTTGTGAAGCTAGAATGTGGGGAGGTCAGGACGCCCCGCCGGGACGCGCCGGATGACCATGATTTCTGCCGAGATGAACGCGCCCGGAAGGCGTGATTCGAAGGCCCTTCGAAGCGCGCTGCGGCGCGACACTCGACAGGCCTGCTGATCTGGAAAGCGACCCCCAAGCGACGATGCCTGACCAACTTGCCGCGAACGAAAACAAACCGACCAATGCGTCCACCGAGTATGGATCTGAACAGATCAAGGTGCTCGAAGGCCTGGAGGCGGTGCGCAAGCGTCCAGGCATGTACATCGGCGACACGGGTCTAGCCGGCCTGCACCATCTGATCTTCGAGGCCGTCGACAACAGCATCGATGAGGCGATGGCCGGGCGCGCGACGACGGTCGGCGTGCAGATCAATGCCGACGGATCGGTGACGGTGGTCGACGACGGCTCAGGCATTCCGGTTGAGCCGATGAAACATGAGAACCCGACGCTTGACGGCAAGCCTGCGGTCGAGGTCGTGATGACAACGCTCCACGCAGGCGGCAAGTTCGGCGACGAGGGCTCGGCGTACAAGGTCTCGGGCGGTCTGCACGGCGTCGGCATCTCTTGTGTCAACGCGCTGTCTGAGTGGGTCGAGGTCGAGGTGCGGCGCGACGACAAGGTGCACATGATCTCCTTCGAACGCGGCAAGGTCGATCGCGAGCTGCACGTCATCGGCGAGATCGACAGTTCGAGCCGGAAGGGCAAGACCGGCACGCGTGTGACGTTCAAGCCTGATCCGGAGATCTTCCAGCACACCGATTTCGAGTACGAGCGCGTCGCAAATCGCCTTCGTGAACTCGCGTATCTCAACCCGGGCGTCAACATCCGCGTGTCGGACGAGCGCGTCGGGGCCGACGGCGAACTCAAGGAAGAGACTTTCTGCTTCGAAGATGGCGTGATCGCGTTCGTCGACCATCTCACCGAATCGAAGACGCCGATCAGTCCGATCGTGCATCTGAATGGCGGCGACGACACACTGGGCCTGATCTGTGAAGTCGCGATGCGCTACACGGATGGGTACAGCGAACTTCTGCTGAGCTTCGCAAACAACATCAAGACAATCGATGGCGGCACACATATCTCAGGATTCAAGACGGCGCTGACGCGGTCGCTGAACACCTATTCGCGCAAGGCCGGCATCATCAAGGAGAAGGACCCGACGCCTTCCGGTGACGACCTGCGTGAGGGCTTGTCGGCGGTGATCTCGGTGAAGCTGCCGGAGCCGCAGTTCGAGGGCCAGACGAAGGGCAAGCTTCGGAATACGGATGTCGAGGGCTTCGTCTCCTCGATCGTCGGTGAGAAGCTCAACTCATGGCTCGAGGAAAATCCGGCGGACGCCAAGCGGATCTGTCAGAAGGGAATTCTGGCGGCGCAGGCGCGCGAGGCGGCGCGGCGGGCGCGCGAGCTGACGCGCCGCAAGAGCGCGCTCGAGTCGGGGTCGATGCCCGCGAAGCTCGCCGACTGCAAGACGCGCGACGTGGACTCGGCGGAGCTGTACATCGTCGAGGGCGATTCAGCCGGCGGTTCGGCCAAGCAGGGTCGTGAGATCGAGAACCAGGCGATTCTGCCGCTGAAGGGCAAGATCCTGAACGTGGAGAAGGCGCGGCTCGACAAGATTCTCGCGTTCGAGGAGATCCGGACGCTGATCTCCGCGCTCAAGTGCGGCATCGGCGAAGACTTCGACATCTCAAAGCTGCGCTACGGGCGCATCATCATCATGTGCGACGCTGATGTTGACGGCTCGCACATTACGACATTGCTCCTGACATTCTTCATGCGCCAGATGGGCGAGCTCATTCAGCGCGGACGCGTCTACATCGCGCAGTCGCCGCTGTACCAAATCTCCAAGGGCAAGAAGAGCCAGTTCGTGCTCAATGAGCAGGAAATGCACGATGTGCTGACGGACCAGGGGCTTGAAGGCGCGACGCTCCTGATTCGCGACTTGCCGCACGAGGGATCGGGCAACGGGCGCGTGATCGATGCGCCGGTGATCCGAGAGATCAGCGGCGATGAACTGCACAAGCTTGTGCAGTCCCTGCGTCGCCTGGCGGAGCTTGTCGAGGTCGTTGAACGGCGCGGCATACGGTTCGCCGATCTTCTCAACGCCCAGCCGAGCGACGGCGCCGCGACCGACCGACTGCCGAGCCATCTCATCCAGGGCTCCGGCGCTGACTACTTCGCCTGGTCGGAGGACGAAGCGACATCGCTTATTCGAGACAGGGGCATGCGCCTCGCAGACGCGACAGACGACCTCGGCGCCGACGGCTCGGGAGGCGTGAACGCCGGTCCGGGCGTGCATCTACGCGAACTGCATGAAGTCCGCGAACTCACGCGCATCTTTGATCAGCTCAAGGAGAGCGGGATCGAGATCGATGACTTCCTTCGCACGCGTCGCGAGAGCGTCACCGGCGAGTACGAGCCGACGCGATTCGCGTGGCGGACGCCAACGAAGGCGAAGCCGAAGAACGATGGCGACTCGGATGAACCGGCTCGCGAGAAGCTTGCGGATGCGGAGAACATCTCCGCGATTCTCAGCACGCTCCTGGATGTCGGGCGCAAGGGCGTCGAGATCAAGCGATTCAAGGGTCTTGGCGAGATGAACCCTGAGCAGCTCTGGGACACGACCATGAACCCGGACACGCGGACGCTGCTGCGTGTGACCTGGGACGATGCGGGCGAGGCGGATGCGCTCTTCTCAACGCTGATGGGCGAGAACGTCGAAGCGCGGCGCAAGTACATCGAGGATCACGCGCTCGAGGTCACGAACCTCGACGTCTGATTCGCCGTCGCGCGAGCTCGAGGCAGATTGTTGTGCGGAATTCAGTGACGAGATCGTCGAGGCGTCGACCGATGCGGGTCATCGGGGCCTGCGCATTTGTCGCAGGCGCCGGCGCTCTCGCGCAGTCAGTCGAGCGCGATGGTGAGCGCCGCCAGCGCGCGGAGCGCCCGCCAAGTCGCATGGTGGATCGCGTTCCTCGCCAGCCCGATGCGCCGGAAAGCCGCGTGCGACCGGGTGTCCCCCGTCCGGTGCTCGTCGCCGGCAACGTCGGCCCGATCGAGCTCGCGCGGATCGAGCCGGCGGGCGAGCGGGTGTCGCTTGTGGATCTGGACGGGAATACGGCGACAATTCCGCTCTCTGCCGTGGGCGCGTTGATTCTGCCCTCTGTCGATACGCGATCTCTGCCTCCACAGGAATACAGTGCGGACGATCTGGACGTGCTGCTCCTGACGGACGGTCAGCGCCATACAGGCTGGCTCGTCGAGGGCGCAGCGCCGAAGGGGCAGGCCCTGTGGTTCGATCCGATTCTCGGGGATCAGTTCGTGTCGCTGGACGCGGTTAGCGCCATCGAGTTCCGACGGCCGGATCAACTCGGCGGAGACGATTCCGGCGCCAACGCGGATGACACGCTGCTGCTCCGCAATGGGGACCGGATGGCTGGATTCGTCGAGGAGCTTGGTTCAGAGACAGTTCTCTTCGAGACGTCTGGTGGACTCGTGCGACTGCCGATGGATCGCGTACACAGAATCGAGTTCGCGAACCTCGCCTCGCCCGAGAGCGGTCCCCTGCTGTGCCTTGTCAATGGCAGCGCGTTCGCGTTCATTGACTGGCGACGTCTCAAGGACTCCGGCGACATCCTCGTGACGCGACCGGATCTCTCGACGGTGATCCTGCGTCCGGCGGAGATTGCGGGTGTGTGCCAGAGCGCGAGCCGCATCGCGCCGCTGAGCGCGCTGGAGGTGCGCCAGGAGATTCCGCAACAAGAACGCTGGTCGCCGGAGCCGGCGCGTTTTGAGTCGCCGTTGAGTTGGCGGCAATTCGGCAGTCTCGGCGGCGCGGACCTCGTGCCCCCGGGCGCGACGCGTCTCGATCTGACGCTGCCCCCTGAGTCCGGTGCGCTCATGGGCGCGTTTGAGATTCCCGCGGACTCCGTAGACTGGGTGGACTGCCAAGTCACGATCTGGGCGGCTCGGCAGCCGATCTTCGAGGCGCGCCTCAATGCGCGGAACCCGGCGGAGCGATTTCTGATTCCGATCAGCGGCGAGGAGTTGATCCTCACCGTTCAGCCGCGTCAGGCGGGCGCGACGAACACGGTCGTGCGCCTGACCCAGCCGCTGGTGCTCCGCACGACGCGGACTCGTGGGCATGGCCAGTGAGCGACCGACCCAGGGACATGGTGTATTTCGACGGGGCCTGCGGCATGTGCAGACGCTCAGTCCGATGGTTGCGCCGCCTCGATTGGCTGGGACGCCTCGAGGCTGCAGACTCAACGAGCCTGAAGGATGATGAACTGCCGGTGTCTCGCGAGCGTTCACTGGAAGGCATGCCCATGCGGACACGCTCCGGCCGCGTGCTCGTGGGTTTCCCCGCGGTGCGCCGTGCGCTGCTCCAGACGCCCCTCGGCGCGCTTCCGGCGATCGCGCTGTATTTGCCGGGCGTGAGCCATCTCGGCGATCGGTGCTACCGAGAGATTGCGAGACGACGCTCCCGGGAAACGTGCGCTCCGGATTCCGTAGGCCAGGGTCAATCTTCTTCGTGATCGATGCCGTCGAGTTCATCGATCCAGGCGGCCTGGATCGCCTCGAGGATTCGCTCGTTCACGGGATGGCCGGGCTCCTCATGGAACCCTGGCAAGTCGGTCACCATCCGGCGGAGGTCGGTGAAGGAGATGGCGACCGGATTCGCGTCAGGATCGGAATCGGCCAGTTCCTCGGCGATCCGCTGCACGTCGAGCCAGTGGAAGGTGTCGTTCATGATGCGTCTTCGAGCGCGAGCTGAATGTTTCCGCCGATTGTCGATCCGGGACGCCGCGTCATTTCCGAAGCGCGTACTTTCCGCGACTTGGATTGCTGAGCCTGCCAGCTTTCTTCAGTTGTCCGAGCGCCTGCGAGACGATCGCGCGGGGGTTGGAGGCGCCTGTCCGCCACCCGGCGTCTCGCATCATCGTCATGATGGTATCGACGTCACGAGGGCCTCCGGCGCCTGAGAGCACCTTGACGATGGCGTCCTTCGCGGAGAGCGCGGCGCCCTTCCCGCGCGCCGAGATCGGCTTGCCTTCGATCATTCTCTGGCCACGCTTGAATCGAACAACCTCGACACCGAGTCGATCGAGCGCCTTGTCGATCTCCGCGATCTCGCGATCGATCTCGTCCTGCAGACCGTTGAACTTCTTCTCAACCTCGTCGATCGCCTGACGACACTCGCGTGCGAGTTCACGTTGCTCCTCGAGCAGCGAGTTCTTTGCGGATTCGAGTCGAGAGACGATGGAGCCGATGCTCTCGACCGCCTTGAGAGCCTCAGCGGCTGCGGATGACTGCTTGCGTGTCTTCGACATGCGTCTCTCCTCATATGCCAGATGCGCACTTCACTATAGAGGCGGATCGAATCGCCAGAGCGGGCTCGCTGACTCGATGATATAGATCCGGACACGCAGGGCCGGATCAATACGAATTGTGTATCGGATCTGAGCGCACGGAGCGGTCGATCAGAAGGCGCCGGGCGCCCTACACTGGCGTCATGGCAGAAACGACCCATGTGACCACGGAAGTCAGCGGCGGGGTCCTCGTCGCAAATCTGAAGACGCCATCGCTCTCGGAATACGAAGCCGGCGTCATCGGCAAACAGGTGGCGGCCGACGCCCCGAAGAGCGGCTGGAAAGTGCTCCTCAACTTCGAGGAGGTCCAGTTCATGGCGTCTGCCGGGCTGGGCATGGTCGTCAGCCTCGCAAACCAGGCGAAGAAATCGGGCGGGAAGCTGATCATCTCGAATGTGAACTCTGAGATCAGCACCGTGCTGAAGATGACGAAGCTCGACAAGCTCTTTCCGATCGAGAAGACGGCTGAGAAAGCGATCAAGAAACTGGCCTGAGACGCCCCCGACAGGCAATTCGCGATCGCAGGATGCCTCACGATGGTTTCAGGCATGGTCATTGCAGCCTCGACATTCGGTCGCTGTACGAATCCAGCCGGGAATACGACCGAACACAAGTCGGTGAACCCTGTACGGCCCGCGCCGCCGGGGCGTCACCCCTCCTCTGACTCGATCCACTGATTCCAAATCCTCATCGGAGCCCCTCATGCACCGCACGCTGTTTGTCGCTCTCGCATCGCTGGCCGTGGCCGGCGCCATCGCCCTGTTCGGTAGTTCACCAGCCGTCGCGAACCAGGCCTCAGGCGCCGCGACCTATGGCGTGGACGGCGTGCATTCGACGGTGCTCTTCCGGATTCGCCACGCGGGCGTTGCGCCGTTCTACGGCCGCTTCAATCGCGTAGACGGCGAGTTCTCGCTGGATCGCGAGTCCCCCGGCGCCAGCGCGTTCGAGTTCACAATTGATCTGACAAGCGTCGACACCGCGAACAAGGACCGCGACAAGCATGTGATGAGCCCGGACTTCTTCAGCGTGAAGCAGTTCCCGGAGGCGACATTCAAGGCGACGTCCGTTCGCTCCCTGGGTGATGACAAGTACGAACTTCGCGGCCCGCTCTCGCTGCATGGCGTTGAGAAGGAGATCGTCGCGACGCTGGTCGACTATGGCGTCGGATCGTTCCGGGGCAATGAGGTCACCGGGTTCGAGGCGACCTTCTCGATCAAGCGCTCGGACTTCGGGATTACGACGTATCTTCCTGACGATCTCAGCGATAATGGTCCGCTTGGAAATACAATTGACCTGATCGTGGCCGTCGAGGGGAAGCGCAAGTAAGCGTTTGACAGATTCATGATTCGCATTGCGCTCTTTGGCGGATTCGTTCCTGCGGTCCTGCTTGCAGGAGTGTTGTTGGCGCCGCTTTTCATCAAGACGCTCCGCGGCGCGGGCGCCAAGTGGTTTCTCAGCGTCTTCGGCGTTTCGCTGGGGCTGCTGATCGCGGATTACGCGAGCCATGGCGTGCCTGACCTCTGGCCCGTCGATACGACGTATCGGATACCGCACATCGTGCTGGCGCTTGGCGCATGGGCTCTGATCGAACGCGCCCTTTCTCGTCTCGGAGGTCTCATCGCCATCGGGCGATTTTTTGTCGGCGCCGGATGCGCCCTCGTGATTCTGATCGGGGTGCATCCGCATTACCTCGGGACGGCCCCGCTTGTGCTCTGGTGCGTCGGCAGCGCGATCGCGATGTGCGTTCTGAGTGTGGCCAAGCCGCGGGCGGTCTCGGATCGCTGGCTCACGCTCTGGCAGCTCGTGCTGTTGGCGGCGATCTCCGGGGCGATGGCGCACGTGCTGTTTCGAGGCGGGAGCGCGGTGGCTTCGCAGCTGGCGGCCGGATGCGGCGCCTTGAGCGTCAGCGCGTTCCTGACCATCCTCGTCTTCAAGCGCGCTGAGATCGCTCGGGCATGCTTCTACATCCTGAGCGGGTATCTCGTCGTCGTCGCGTTGTGCGGTTACCCGATGGGCGATGTCTCAATCTGGGCGCTGGGCGCGTGCGCCCTGGCGGCGCTGGCGCCGCGTCTCGACAGGCTGGCGCCGCGCAAGCGATGCGGACATCCGCTCATCCGAGTCGGCCAGGCGTTGTTCGCGATGGGCGCCCTCGGGGCGGGCGTCGCGATTGCCGAGCGTGATGCGTCGTCGAGCGGATCTGAGTGGACCGGCGCAGAGCGAATAATCGCGCCAGATGGAATTCTGGCCTCCCGATAAGGTCCGCTTCAACGACACGCCCTCGAAGCTCTCGCCTGTCTCATGAAGGCTCGCAGCCTGCTCGCCGATACGTGCAGGGCGCCCGCCGCGACTCGCGGGCGCTGTGTTCATTTCAGGAGAGGGCGACACGTCATGGCTCAGGAACCGAACGCGGACCCGGTGCGGAGCGAGTTCTCCGACGATCCCGACATGCGCGAGCTTGTCGAGGTTTTCGTTGACGAGATGCCCGATCGCATCGAGGCGATTCAGAACACGTGGAGCGAGCAGGACCTCGAGGGTCTTCGCCAGATTGCGCATCAGCTCAAAGGCGCCAGCGGCGGCTATGGCTTCTCGCCGCTGGGCGATGTCGCCATGGAGCTCGAGTACAGCATTCGCGAAACGGCGGAGATTGATGAGATCCGGCAGCACGTCGATGAACTCGTCGACATGTGCAATCGCGTCTCTCTCTAGCGTCAGTGATGCGACGTCCGCGTCGCCCGGAGTCGGTTCATGAGACTGGACGGGTCCTCTGACCATCCTTTGACAGTGGAAGATGAGCGCACGCCAAAGCTGCTGCTCATCGACGATTCGATGGACATCCATCGACTGCTGAAGGTGCGTCTGAAGGACGAGCGCCTGGAACTGATCTCATGCGACAACGGCGCCGAAGGGCTGGAGCACGCCCGCCGGCATGCGCCGGACCTGATCCTGCTCGACTTGAACATGCCGGGAATGGACGGATTCGAGGTGCTTCAGCGTCTCAAGAGCGCTGACGACACGGTTGGAATCCCCGTGATCGTGCTCTCGGGGAGCGATGAGGTGAACGACAAGGTCCGAGGCCTCGAACTGGGCGCCGTGGATTACATCTGCAAACCATTCGATGTGGCGGAGTTGCGGGCCCGCGTGCGATCGGCCATGCGAATCTCCCACCTCATGGACCTGCTGGCGCGTCGCGCCCAGATCGACGGTCTGACGGGACTCTGGAACAGGCAGTTCTTCGATGAGCGTCTTGCGGGTGAACTCGCCGCGTCGAGCCGTGACGGGAGCTCCCTGTCGCTTGTCCTCTGTGATCTTGATCACTTCAAGAGCCTGAACGATCAGTTTGGTCATGCCGCCGGAGACGACGTGTTGCAGGCGTTCGCCAAGATCCTCCAGCGCAACCTGCGTCGGTCGGACTTCGCATGCCGGTACGGGGGTGAGGAGTTCGCCCTGATTCTGCCCGGAACGGACTCACGCCAGGCGATGGGTCTCCTCGAGCGCATTCGTGATGAGATCAATCGCCACGCGTGGCCGCGACATCCGAAACGCGGGATCACGGTGTCCTTTGGCGTGTGCGATCGTGCGCGCGACGGCGGATTCGATCCGGTGCAATGGATCGAGACTGCCGACAGCGCCCTGTACGCCGCCAAGCACAATGGTCGTGACCAGATCCAACTCGCCGGGGGCGCCCCGCGAAGCGCCTCCCTCCCGCAGGCGGGCTGAGAGGCGCCTCACCGGGCCGAGTCCGGAGTCGAATCGCTACACTGCGATCTGGCCGGGCATGGTGTGTCCTTCCCGGTGAGAATCGCCCTTTCCAGCCTGATTTCGGACGTTTTTTCTTATGCCTGAGTCGTCATCCTCGACGCAATCCGCCCTAGCGCCAGTGCACGCAAGCGTGCTCCAGATGATCGGCAACACGCCGATGCTGGAGGTCTCGCACATGGACACCGGACCGTGTCGTCTGTTCCTGAAGCTCGAGCTCCAGAATCCGGCGGGATCGATCAAGGACCGCATCGGGCTCTCGATGATCGAGGCGGCGGAGCGCGAGGGACTGATCGATCCGAACGCCGACCAGAAACCGACGATCATCGAGGCGACCGCCGGCAACACGGGCCTCGGGCTCGCGCTTGTCGCCGGTCAAAAGGGATACAAGCTCGTCGTCGTCGTGCCTGACAAAATGAGCCAGGGCAAGATCCAGAACCTGCGGGCGATGGGCGCGGAAGTCGTCATGACGCGCTCGGATGTGTCCAAGGGTCATCCGGACTATTACCAGGACGTCGCCGCGCGAATTGCGCAGTCCACGCCCAACTCGTTCCACATCAATCAATTCGGCAACAGCGCGAATGCGGCCGCCCATTATGAAACAACAGCTCCGGAGATCGCCGAGCAGGTCATGCAGGCGACGGGCGCGCCTGTCGATGCGTTCATTGTGGGCGTCGGATCCGGAGGTACGCTGAGCGGCGCCGGCAAACGTCTCAAGGAGATCAATCCCGATTGCCAGGTGATCCTCGCTGATCCTGAGGGATCAATCCTCGCGCCGCTGGTGAATGAGGGCAAGACAGTTGAACCGGGCACATGGATTGTGGAGGGCATGGGCGAGGACTTCGTGCCGGATATCTGCGATCTCGATCTCGTCGATGAAGCGATCGCCGTGAGCGATCGCGACTCCTTGCACGCAGCGCGAGATCTTCTGCACGCGGAAGGGCTGCTGAGCGGTTCGAGCTCGGGCTGTCTGATTCACGCGGCGCTCGTGTACTGCCGTCGGCAGTCGACTCCGAAGAACGTCGTCACGTTCGCCTGCGACCACGGCGCCAAGTATCTGTCGAAACAGTTCAATGACTATTGGATGATGGACCAGGGATTCATCGAGCGCGAGTCGCGCGATGATCTCCGCGATCTCATCGCGCGTCGGCGCGATCTGCGGGAGGACTACACGCTGCAGCCATCGGAGCCGATCAAGCAGGCGATCGCGATGATGAAGCTGTACGACGTTTCGCAGATTGCGATTGTCGAGGCGAAGGATCGCGTTGTCGGCATCATCGACGAGAGCGACATTCTCCTGGCGCTCGCCGGCGACAAGTCTGCGTTCGACAAGCCGGTGTCAGAGTTCATGACGAGCCGACTCGAGACGATCGATCCGAGCGCGGCGATCGAAGATCTGATGCCGATCTTCCGAGCGGATCGCGTGGCGATCGTCGTCGACGCGGAGGGCGTGTACTACGGCCTCATCACCAAGATCGACCTCATCAACTACCTGCGCCGGCAGATGCCGGACGCCTGAATGCTGCGGATCGAGAATCGCCGGACGCTCGCTCGAGCGCCCTACAATCCGCGGCCAATTCGGGCCCGGACGCCCGAAGACGCTGAGGTTACGGAGACGAGATGGATCATTCCCGACTGAGAGACGCGAGCAAGGTTGTTCACGCCGGACAGGCGCCGGATCCTTCGACCGGCGCGGTGATGCCATCGATCTCAGTCTCGACGACGTATGTGCAGGAATCTCCGGGCGTTCATAAAGGGTACGAATACGCCCGCCCGCACAATCCCACCCGATACGCGCTGGAGCGGATGATCGCTGGTCTGGAGAACACCGGCATCTCGCTTGGTGATGATGTCACGGGCGGCGGCTTCGCGTTTGTCTCCGGCCTTGCGTCAATCGCCACCATGCTCGACTTCGTGCCGCACGGCGGTCGTGTCGTGGCGATGGATGATCTCTATGGCGGAACCGGGCGGTTGATCCGTATGGTGCGCACGCCCTCGCAGGGAATCGATGCGCATTTCGTCGACCTGACGAGCGACGGCGCCATCAAGGACGCCCTGACGCCCGACACGAAGTTGGTATGGGTGGAGACGCCCACAAATCCCCTGCTGAAGGTCGTGGACCTGGCGAAGATCGCCGTGATCGCGAAGGCCCAGGCGCCGGACGCGATTCTCTGCTGCGACAGCACATTCGCGACTCCGATGCTGCAGCGTCCTCTCGAACTCGGCTTCGATGTCGTCATGCACTCATCGACGAAATACCTCAATGGTCATTCGGACGCCGTCGGCGGATTGCTCGCGACGAATCGGCAGGACCTCGCCGAACGCATTCGCTATCACCAGAACGCGGTCGGAGCGTCGATGAGCCCCTTCGATGCATATCTAACACTTCGCGGCATCAAGACCCTGCACGTGCGCATGCAGCGTCACTGCCAGAGCGCCGTTGAGATCGCGACGTTCCTTGAGAACCACCCGAAGATCGAGCGCACTGTGTATCCGGGGTTGTCTTCACATCCGCAGCATGAGATCGCGGCAAAGCAGATGGATGGTTTCTCCGGGATCATCACGATCTACATGAACGGCGGTCTCGATGAATCAAGACGATTCCTGGAGCGCGTGAAGATCTTCGCGCTGGCGGAATCGCTTGGCGGTGTGGAATCGCTTATTGAGCATCCTGCGATCATGACGCATGCGTCCGTGCCCCCTGAAATGCGCACGCAGCTTGGAATCTCGGATTCACTCATTCGACTCAGCGTCGGCGTCGAGGACACGCAGGACCTGATCGACGATCTCTCCCAGGCCCTCGGCTGAAAACCTGCGATGTCCTCGATCGAACGCCTCATCGACGCGAACTTCAATCGAAGCCGCGAGGCGTTGCGCACGCTGGAAGATGTCGCACGATTCCAACTGAATGACCCAGACTGCAGCGCGGCGCTCAAGTCGGCGCGTCATCGCCTGACGCAGGCTGTGGGGATGATGGCCAGCGCCATCGCGCTCGCCGCGGCGCGCGACACACCGGGCGACGTCGGGACGCAGACTACGACGGCGCAGGAGCGGTCACGAGCGACGATGCAGACCATTGTGTGCGCCGCGAGCGCCAGGGCGAGCGAGTCGCTTCGCGTGCTCGAGGAATCCGCGAAACTCCGTGCGCCGGAATCCGGAGCAGCGCAGGAGATCGAGCGCGTGCGCTATGACGTGTATGAGATCGGCAAACGCCTGACGCTGGCGACGGCGCCCTCGGCGCGGCCATTCACCGGCTGGCGCCTCTGTGTGATTCTCAGCGAATCGCTTTGCCCGAATGGCGACTGGATGAGTGTCGCTCGACGATGCGCTCGCGCCGGCGCCGATTGCATTCAGCTGCGCGAGAAAGACCTTCCCGACATGGAGCTCCTCGCCCGAGCGCGGGGACTTGTCGAGATCGGGCGCGAAGAGGGTTGCGCCATCGTCATCAACGACCGCGTTGACGTCGCGCTCAGCGCCGGCGCCGACGGCGTCCATGTCGGCCCCGATGATCTGAGCGTCGAGGAGATCCGCCGAATCGCAGGGATGGAACTGCTCGTGGGCGTCTCCACGAAGACGATCGAGATGGCGCGAGCTGCGCGACTCGACGGGGCCGACTATTGCGGTGTCGGCGCGATGTTCCCAACGAAGACGAAGGCAGGCACGAAAGTCTCGGGGCCCGCCTACCTTCGCGCCTATCTGAACGAAGATCCACCGCTGCCTCCGGCGCTTGCGATAGGCGGAATCACATCAGAGACGATCGGCGAGTTGGGCGAAGGCGTCGCTCGCCCCTTCGGCATCGCAGTCAGCGCTGCGATCTGTAGCGCCTCGGCGCCGGATGAGGTCTGCCGCTCGCTGCTCTCGGCGCTGGAGACGCGTTTGCCGAAGTGCGCGATCGAGACGAAGTCTGCCGATACACTCGCGAAGTCGAAGACACCGCTGACCGAACACTCCTGAGAGGACTGACCCATGCCCGTGCAACTGCAGGAAGCAACGCTCGACAACGGACTGAAGATCATCGCCGAGGTTGATCCGAATGCGCACACGGCTGCGGCAGGGTTCTTCGTCAAGACGGGCGCCCGTGATGAGGCGTCGAAGGTGATGGGCGTGAGCCACTTCCTCGAGCACATGATGTTCAAGGGCACGGATCGCCGCTCCGCGGACGATGTCAATCGCGAGTTCGATGAGCTCGGCGCCAGCTACAACGCATTCACGACGACCGAGATGACGGCGTTCCATGCCCATGTGCTTCCGGAGCTCTTCCCGAAAGCCGTCGATCTGCTTGCGGACATTCTCCGGCCGTCGCTTCGCCAGGAGGACTTCGACACGGAGAAGAACGTCATCCTCGAAGAGATCGCGATGTACAAGGACAACCCGTTCTGGGTTCTCTATGAGGAAGTCATCGCGCGTCATTATCGGGAGCACGGACTCGGCTATCGCGTGCTCGGGCTCGATCAGACGATCGTCGATCTCAAGCGCGATCAGATGGAGGAGTACTTCACGCAGCGCTATTCGGCGGACAACACGGTGCTCGCCGCCGCGGGGCGGATCGACTTCGATGCGCTCGTGACGCAGGCGAAAGAGGCATGCGGCGCCTGGAACACGACGGGCGCCACGCGTGACACGAGCCAGCCCGCCGTCGGCGCCGACGACTTTGAAGTGCAGGATGAAAGCGTGTCGCGCTGCTACAACCTGGCCATCGCCTCGGCGCCTGCCCTTGAGGATGAGCGCCGCTATGCGGCGATGATGCTCACCAAGGCGCTGGGCGATCCGGACAACAGCCGCCTGCACTGGGCGCTGATCGAGCCCGGCATCGCGGAGGAAGCCGAGGTTCATTACGACGCCCACGATGGATCCGGCGACTTCCTGATCTACGCGTCGTGCGCCCCGGAGCGGGCGGATGACGTCTGGTCGATCATCGGCAGGGAACTCGACGGCGTCGTCGACTCCATCGGCGAGGGCGATCTTGCTCGCCTTCGAAACAAGCTGGCGACGTTCTCGACGCTCTCCGGAGAGCGACCGAACGGGCGCATGCAGCGTCTGGGCAGGCTCTGGAGCTACCTCGGATCGTACATGTCGCTCGAGGAGGAGCTTGATCGCATCAATGCAGTGAAGCTCCAGGACATCCGCGCGGTCTACGAGGCGTATCCCTTCTCACCCCGCACGTACGGCCGGCTCTCGCCCAAGTCGTAGTCAATCCGCGTCGGATGGGGCCACAGCGCCGCCGGTCTCGTGCGCAACCTTCGCGATCATCGCATGCGCCTCGGATCGCGCCGCGGTCTGCGATCGCTTCCAGATCTTCGGCACTATGAATGGCAGCGGCAGAATCGTCAGCGGCAGGTACCACCACCACGTCGGCCACCACCCCCATTCGCCCGGAATGAGCGAGTCGGTGATCGGCAGTCCGGGCCAGATGGTCGCGATGAGTATCAGGGCGAAGATCACCGGGAGTCTCGGCTTGGCGCTCGAAGTGAAGTCGATGCGAACGCCCGCGCCGTCCTCATGCACTGACCCGACGAGCAGATGGTCGAAGGGCTGTCCAAAAGCGTCGAGATCGAACTGCGATTGCGCCGCGCGATCGCGATAGCCGGGGAGGCGACCTCGCCGGGACGCCTTGCCAAGCTTCTCGAAGACGTCGCCCCTGCTGATGGACGCCGTGACGGATGGCAGCGGGGCCCGCGGATCGAAGGTCGCCTGCTCCGGCTCTCCGGTTGTCTGCTGCTTGTCCGTCACGATCGGGCGCGCTCCTGGCGGGTCGGAAGTCTAGCCAATGATCGGTTCGCGGCGCCGGACGCGTGGACTTCACACGTGGCGCCGCCTACCTTCGTGGGCCCTTCACACGCAGGAGGAATCCAGACCCATGATCGATGTCGGAAAGAAGGCCCCCGCACTGAACCTCGCCGATCAGGATGGCGAAAAACACCGTCTCAGCGATTATCTGGGGGCGCCTGTCGTCCTCTACTTCTATCCGAAGGACGACACGTCGGGCTGCACGACGCAGGCGTGCGAGTTCAGGGATGACAAGGCGAAATTCAAGCGAGCCGGCGCTGCGGTTCTGGGCGTAAGCCCGCAGGATGTCAAGAGCAAGGCCAAGTTCGCTGGAAAGCTCGGGCTGAATTTTCCGATCCTCGCGGACGAGGGCTCGAAGATCAGCGAGAAGTACGGCGTGTGGCAGGAGAAGTCCATGTACGGACGCAAGTACATGGGCGTCGTGCGCACGACGTACCTGATCGGCGCCGATGGCAAGGTGAAGCGCCGCTGGGACAAGGTCAAGCCCGCCGGTCACGCCGACGAGGTGCTCGAGGCCATCAAAGCGCTCGAGAAGGAAGGCTGACGGATCACCACGACCCTGGAGCAGGATACGGCGACTGCGCGCGAAATCGCGCAGCGCCATGCTGAGCGATCGCAGCAGATCGTTGGGCTGTCATACGCGTTCGGCGCCTACTTCGTCTGGGGTTTCTCGCCCGTCTTCTTCAAGGCGCTCGGGCATGTGCCGCCCATCGAAGTGCTCGCGCATCGGATGATCTGGTCGATCGTCGTGCTCGCGGGCATCGTGACGCTGCGCAAGCGATGGGGAGACATTCGCGATCTCGTGCGCTCGCCACGGTCCCTCGGCCTCCTCTGCGTCACGACACTTCTCATTGCGAATAACTGGTACCTGTACATCTGGGCGGTCGTGAACGACCACGTGCTCGAAGCGAGTCTCGGCTACTTCATCAGCCCCCTGCTCAATGCGCTTTTGGGCGTGATCTTCCTGAAGGAACGACTGCGGCCGGTCCAGACAATCGGCCTGCTGATCGCGGCGACGGGCGTCGGCTTCTTGGCCTTTACAGGCGGGCCCGCGGCGACGTGGATCTGGATCACGCTCGCGCTTCCACTGAGTTTCGGTTTCTACGTGCTGCTGCGCAAGCGCTCACGCGCCGACGCGATCACCGGTCTGACCATCGAGGTCTGCCTGCTTCTGCCTGCGGCCATGGCCTACCTCGCGTATCTCTCAGCCATTGGGGAGAACAATTTCATCAGCGTTTCACCAGCGACGACGGCGCTGCTCATCTGCGCGGGCGCCGTCACGACGTTCCCGCTTCTGTGGTTCACCGAGGCGGCAAGACGTCTGCGCATGGTGACGCTCGGCATCCTGCAGTATCTCGCGCCGACGGGGCAGTTTCTGCTGGGCGTGCTGCTCTATCGAGAGCCAATGACAAGCGGACACACGATCGCCTTCGTGTGCATCTGGTCGGCCGTCATTGTGTACACGATCGATTCGATCAAGGCGGCGCGGCGCAAGATGGCCCTCGAAGGACCGGAGGTGCGCCCGGTTGCTCATCTCAGTGAGATCGAAGAAGCAGAGGTGCTGTAGACCTAGCCATCTTCGGCGCGGCGCGCCCACTCAAACTCAAGCGGCTCGAGTTCCGAAGCCAGCTGCGTGCGCTCCTCGCTGAGCGCATTGGACTTCGACGCGTCCTTCCAGACGTCCGGATCGCCGAGTTGCGCATCAATCTCCTTGAGGCGCGTTTCGGCCTTCTCGATGCGCTCCTCCAGAGAGTTCATCGAGAGGGCCGCGAGCTTGTTCTGCGTCGAGTTGAGCTTCTGACGTTGCTGTCGCTCGGCGTGCGCCACGGCTTTCGCCTTCTTCTCCTCAGCCTGGCGCTGCCGCCTCTGCTCCTCTTCAGCCTGCTTCGCCTCGCTGGCCTTCTCGAGTTCACGTGCTCTCCAGGCGCTGTAGTCGCCGAAGAAGACCTCGGCGCCGCCGTGTCCATCGAGCGCGATGATGTGATCGCACGTCGCGTCGATGAGGGCGCGGTCATGACTGATGAGCAGGAGCGCCCCCTCGTACCCGCCGTCCTTCGGATCTGCGGTCAGCGCTTCTTCGAGGCGTTCGGCGCTGGGGATGTCGAGATGATTCGTGGGCTCGTCGAGCACGATCAGGTTCTTGGCGCTTGCCAGCAATCCGGCCAGCGATGTGCGCGCGCGCTCGCCGCCGGAGAGAACGCCGAGTTCTTTCTCCTGCTCATCACCAGAGAAGAGGAACGCGCCGGCGAGATCTCGAGCCTGCTGCTCGCTGAGTTCGGCGCCGGGGTTTTCCTTGCGGATGATCTGCTGCAGGTGGCGGTAGACAATCTGGTCCGGGTCCATGTGGTCCTGCGACTGGCGGAAGAACCCGACGCGCACATTCGAACCGAGCTTGATGTCGCCTGCATCCGCGTCCTGCTCGCCAAGGAGGCAACGGACGAGCGTCGTCTTCCCGGCGCCGTTGGGACCGATGATCCCCCAGCGCTCGCCGCGTCCGATGGCCACATCGAAGTCGTCGAAGAGAACCTTGTTCCCCATTGTGTCGCCGGACTGATGATCGACATTCTCATATCGCTTGCTGGCGCCGCGCGCTGAGATGACGACGTCGCCTGAACGCGGCGCCCTCGGCATCTGGAACTTGAAGGTCTGCAGCTCCATCGGTCGCTCGAGGGCGCCCTCGCGTTCGCGCTCCAGCTTGGACTGCCGGCCGCGCGCTTCCTTGGCGCGCTGGCCCGTCTTGTAGCGCCGGATGTACTCCTCCTGCGTGCGGAACTTCGTCTGCTGCTTCTCGTAGGCGCGCTGCTGCGTGAGCCGGCGCTCGAATCGGATCTTCCGGAACTTGGCGTAATTCCCCGGGTAGTCGATCAGGCGCCCATGCTCGACCTCGGCGATACGGCTCACGACGCTGTCGAGCATGTATCGGTCGTGGGTGATCATCACGACGGCGCCCTTGAACTCGTCGCGCAGAAATTCCTCGAGCCACAGGCGTCCGTAGATGTCGAGATGATTCGTCGGCTCATCAAGCAGGAGCACATCGGGCTCCTCAAGCAGGATGCGCGCCAGCGCCAGGCGGGCGCGCTGACCTCCGGAGAGATCCTCGCACTTGATGGCGAACTGGGCGTCGGTGAATCCCAGGCCATGCAGCGCCGCGTCGATGCGATGGTCGATCGCGTATCCACCAGCCGCCTCGATGGCGGTCTCGATCCGCGCCTGTCGCTTCATGAGTGTGTCGAGCCGGTCCGGTGGCGCCTCCGCCATCTCGTCGTAGAGCGCATGAAGTTGCTGGTGCAGCGCGTGGAGCTCACCGAAGGCGGCCTCCGCGGCGTCTCGCAGCGTCTCCTCCGGATCGAGATCCGGGTCCTGACGCAAATAGGCGATACGAGCGCCGCGCTGCGTCTGGATCTCGCCACGATCCGGCTTGATCAGACCGCCCATCGCTCGGAGGAGCGTCGACTTGCCGGCGCCGTTGCGCCCGACGACGCCGACACGCTCGCCGGCTTCGATCACGAGCGTGGCGCCGCGCAGGATGATGTCATCCCCGAACGAGTGCTCGATATTGACGGCGCTGACTATTGGCATCGCGGGGAGAGGATAGTCACTCTCAGCGAGCGAGCAGGAAGTCGCGAAGGGCCTCTTCCGCCGGTCGGTCCACGCGGCACAGCACACATCGTCCGCCCGCCGCCTCGAACCCCGCTCGCAGCGAACGTTGATGCTCCCCAAACTGCTCGCGATAGAGTCCGGCGACGGCCCCGGTGTCCGTCGCGATCTCGGCGCCGCTCTCCGGATCCACAAGCAGCGCGCTCCCAATCGGTTGAGGCGACAACTCGTCGGCGGTGAGCACCTGGAGCAGCGCGACCTCCGAGCCACGGTTCTGACGGCCGCCCAGCATGGATGCTCTGCCGCCGGCGCCGTATCGCACGCGCGCCGCCCCGTCGGCGATCGGGCCGACGTCCTCCAACCCGTCTCCGATGCAGATGACGAGCCCGCTCTCACGAAGCATGCCGGCGCAGATCTCGAGTCCATCTCCAAGCCCGCCCTGCCCGCGGGCGCGCACACGCTCGAGTCGCTCGATGACGCGATGCAGATGCGGCATACCCGCGCCAGGAGGAATCACGACGGCGTCGCGCCCGACGCGTGGAACCACGAGTCCGCAGCGATCACCCTGGCGGATGGTGAAGTACGCCAGAGCTGCCGCCAGTTCGAGCGCGCGGTCCAGCTTCGATGGCCGCCGGCTGCGAGGCGACGCGCCCTCATCCAGTGCGGCGAATCGCATGGATGCGGACGCATCGACGACGAGCATCACCGTCAGTTGAGACTCATGCTGAAACCGCCGGACATAATCCCGATCGGTACGCCCGTACACCTTCCAGTCGATCATCGAGATCGGATCGCCCGGCGCATACGCCCGGTAGTCGTAGAATTCAGTCGAGCCGCCACGGTGCGCTGTGCGATGTCGCCCGCCGTGGAGCCCTTCGATCAGTGTTCGGGCCCGGAGATGCAGGTGGCCCGACTGGACCATCGCCTCAGCGCCATCGCCTGCCCGCTGACCCAGCGAGCGACCTCGAACCTGAATATCGCGTCTCCGGCGCGCCATGGGATGGCCTATCGTAGGTCGCGGGCCGGGATCGCCCCAGAAGTGGCTGCACCAGGAGTTGGATCACGTGAAGGGCGCCATCATCATCGGAATCTACGTCGTCGGGCTTGCCCTGATCATCGGGCTCGGCCTCGCGGGCGCGCCCCCAGCGCTTGCGCGTCAGGCGCTTGCCGTGGGCGGCGCAGCGATCCTTATCCTCCTCATGCTCGCCGGTTTGTGTGTGCTCGAGGCACGGCGTCCGAGGCTCGCACGGCGCGCCCATGTGCTCGCGCTCTTCACCGGCCTCGCCATGCTCATCTCGATGACGACGCTCGCCACAATCGGCTTCAAGCAGGCGGCTCGTCTGCATCAGCAGGAGAACACCGAGGTCGAGGAGCGGCCGGAGCATGACGCCACGCGCCTCTCAAACGCGCTCTTCACCGCGGCCGCGTTCAGTTCCCTGGGATCCTTGGCGCTCTTCGTGACGATTCCGAAGCCCCGCCGAGACGCCGACGCAGACTGACTACTCGGCGAGTCGCCACTGCGCACCTTTTCGCTCGACGCGTCTGTACAACGTGTCGCGTTCGACTG
Source organism: Phycisphaerales bacterium (assembly GCA_028279375.1). Classification (GTDB taxonomy): domain Bacteria; phylum Planctomycetota; class Phycisphaerae; order Phycisphaerales; family UBA1924; genus JANQNW01. The sequence goes on along the minus strand of JANQNW010000004.1, from coordinate 30,956 downwards.
GGTCGAGCCCAGCGTCCCGGATCGCTTTCTGCAGATCCCAGACCGTCGTCTCCTGGTGCGTCGAGGCGCCGCCCACCTTGGTGATGTCGTACCAGACGACCGTGCCGTCGAGATCGTCGGCGCCGGCGCACAGCTGGAACTCCGCCATGGCGAGCGTCTGCATGATCCAGAACGCCTTCACGTGCGGGAAGTTGTCGAGCATCAGGCGCGCGATCGCGATCGTGCGCAGATTCTCGAGACCCGATGGCCCGGGCAGATGCTCGAGCTCGGAGCCGTCCGGGATGAAGGGAAGCGGGATGATCGTCTGGAAGTACCCGCCGCGATCGGACATCGCCGGCGTTGGCAGCTCAGCGCCGGCGCCGGTGAGCGTGATTGCGCCGGCTACGTCCGCCGCGTAGCCGAGGCGGGACAAGGCCTGATCCTGGGCGCCGCGGAGCATGTCCATGTGAATCAGGCGCTCGCGCCGGTTGTCGATGTGTCCATAGAGAATCGTCGCGTTCGTATTCAAGCCGAGTTCATGGGCGACGCGATGGACATCGAGCCAGACATCCGATCGGATCTTTCCCTTGAACGCCTCGTCGTGAATGCGATCGTCGAAGACCTCGGCGCCGCCGCCGGGGAGTGATCCGAGACCGGCCTCCTTGAGGCGCTCGAGCACCGATCGAATGCCCGCAGCGGGATCGTCGCGCTTGTGCACCTTCGCGATCTTCGCGAGATGGACGATTTCGACGGCGGTGAACGCTTTGATGTGCAGCGTAGGCGCTTCTTCGCGAATCGCGCGCATCATGTCCGTGTAGTAGTCGAACGGAAGATAGGGGTGGAGACCGCCGACGATGTGCATCTCGGTAGCGCCCGCCTCCATCGCGCCGCGCGCTTCCTCACGAATCTCATCCAGTGATCGCTCGTATGCGCCATCGTCGCCGCGCTTGCGATAGAACTCGCAGAACTTGCAGGAGAGGGCGCAGACATTCGAGTAGTTGAGATGGCGATTGATGTTGAAATAGGTCGTGCGCCCGTGAAGGCGCCGGCGAATCTCGTCCGCGATCGTGCAGACTCCCCAGAGATCCGGCGATTCATACAGCGCCAGGCCGTCGTCAATTGAGAGACGCTCTCCAGCAAGCGCCCGTCGCCGGATGTCGGCGAGGTTCGGATCGCTGTGCGCGGACTCTTCGAGCGTGGCTGCATTACTCGTGCGGAGGGATGACATTCGGGCTGCCTCGAGAATCTGACTCATGGGGTCGATTCTAGTCCGCGCGCGGCGGGGCGTGGCGCTCCGAAGGGACGCCCTTTTCGGACCTCACGAGAGAGCGTGTTGACGCCGTCCGGGCGGATTCAGCGGGTCCGCCTTCTGGTCGATAGTCCGGATGCGTTTGTCTCGTGATCGGTCCGGCTGCGCCCAGCGCGTCCCGGACCCGTGTCTGACCCGCAGAGTCGAGTGCGCCCATGCATCCAGAGGAGCCCGCCAACACGCCCATCGAGAAGTCTCCGGAGGCTGCTCCAACCTCGAAGCCTGAGGTCAACGTCAACTCGATCATCGAGAACGTTGAGGACCAGCTCGAGGCTCTGAAGCGCGCGCAGGAAGCGCAGCAGGAGACCGTCAACAGCCTGACGATGCGCGAGAAGATGCTCGACGAGCGCGAGACGGATCTCGAGTCGAAATCAGGCGCCATGGAGGAGCGGTCGAAGGAGATGACCGAGGCGGAGGCGTCGATCCGGGAGCGCGAGAGCGTCGTCGAAGAGCGCACCGCGGCGCTCGCGCAGCGCGAGTCCGATCTCGAGGAGATCGTCGAGACGCTCGACGGCGCCATCGCGCACGCCACCGAGAAGTCAGAGGCCGTGGAGAAGGAGCGCGCAGCGCTCGAGAAGGAACGTGAGCGATTCGAGGCGGAGTCCGCTGATCGATCGAAGAGTGTCGAATCGATCAACGCCGAACTCGAGAGTGAGCGCAATGAGCTTTCGAAGGTCAGGACGCAGCTCGAATCCGCCTCTCTCGAGCGCGACAGCCTGCGAGATGAGTGCGAGAAGCTCCAGGCCTCCGCCGGGCAGAGCACAACGGCGCTTGATGAACTGAAGCAGCAGCTTGAGGACGCCAGTCGATTCGCTGATACGGCGCGCGCCGAGATCGCGAAGCGCGATCAGCAGCTCGAGAACGCAAAGAAGGCCGTTGAGCAGGCGCAGCAGGCAAGCGCCGCGACGGACGCGGGCGCTCGGGAGAAGCTGGAGTCGCTGACGCACGAGCGCGATGAACTGGTCCAGGCGAGTTCGAAGCAGCAGAAGCGGATCTCGACGCTGGAGACGGAGGCAGAGCAGTACCGCACGCGGCTGAAGGAGGCTGAATCCACACCGGCCGCGGCCGATGCGCGCGAGCTCGCACACCTCAAAGCCCAGCTCGAGCGCGCGGAGGAGCAGGTCGCCGAGTCGAAGTCGGCCGTCGAGCGTCGGGACAAGCAGATCAAGACGCTTCAACAAGAGGCGCTCTCCGAAAAGGGCGCGGCCGGGGACGAACAGATCGCCGAGCTTCGCGGCGAGGTCTCCCGGAAAGACGCACAGCTCGTCGAACTCGGCGACAAACTCTCAACGCTCGAGTCCGAACTCGCCGAGGCGAAGAACACCCCGGCAATGAGCGCCGACTCCGGCGCGGAGATTCAGAAGCGCGACAAGGCGATCGAGGTGCTCAAGGAAAAGCTGGAGCAGACGCTCGAGAAGAACAAGCAACTGCGGACGAAGCTCGATGCGCGTCCTCAAGACAGTGCGTCGACGCCCGCGGCGTCTCCGGCCCGCGTCGATCCAGAACTCCGTCGCACGAGACTCGTCCGCTACAAGAGCCTCCTGCGCACGCAGTCAACAAAGCTCGTTCGCGCCAAGGAGGCGCTGCAGCAGCGTCACCAGGAGTGCGAACAGATCCTCGCGCAGCGCGAAGAGGTCTCGCTCGCCGGTCGCGAGCTCGAGCGCAAGTCGAAGAAGGTCGCTGCGAAAGCCGCACGCAACAAGGCGTCGGTCACCATGCTCTGCCTCGTGCTCTCCGTCGCGATCTGCGCCGTGCTGAGCTGGAAGGTCGCCGAGCACGTGGCGCCGAGTGTGTACGTCCTGGACACCTCGCTCGCCATTCAGCCTGAGGGGGGCGGCGAAGACCTCGAGGGCGCCGACCTCGAGACATGGGGCGAGTACATGATCGAGCTGTCGGCGGATGCGCGGCTCGCCGAGATCGCCGCGGAGCGCATGAAGCGGCGCGGGTTGCTGGAGTTCGCCACGCCGGCGGACCTCAGCGCCATGCTGAAGGAGAACCTCGACGTGAGCGCGACCGCGCCGGGCGAGATCACGCTCAGCCTGCGTGGCGACGGCGCCGAAAGCACACGCCGCACGCTCGAGACGTATGCCGCGGCGATGATGACGGTCGCCAATGATGCGCGCTCGCGTCGCCTGGATGGCGCCACGACGTCGCTCGTGAAGGCGCCGGACGCGTCTCCGAAGCCCGTGGACTCGAAACGCCTGGTGTATGCGGGCGCCATGTGGGGCGCGTCGAGCGGGCTCGTGCTCGCCGGATTCCTGTTCGGGTGGATCGTCCTCGCGAAGGCGAAGAAGAAGTTCGAGGCCGAGGAAGCCTCGGCGACGTACGCCTCCATCGGCTGACGCCGACGGCGCTGACTCGAAGAACCCAAAAAACAAACGAGGCACGGGATCAACCCGTGCCTCGCGTTCATTTAGGGTTGGCGTTCAACCACTCCGAGGACTCAGATCTCGCCAGTCAGGATCGTCTCAGACTTCTCACCTGCGACGCCGGCGGGCGCGACGAGCTCGAAGCTGGCGCCCGGCTCGACCTCGGTCAGGTCCATGTCGTAACGCATCCACTCACCGCTGGACTTGAAGCGTGCGATCGTCTGCTTGGCCTCCTGCCCGTCGTTGACGACGACGAGCTTGTACTCGCCCTCGGCGATTGGCAGGCCGTTGCAGACGAGGATCGCCGTGTCGATCTCGGGATTGATCACCGCGAACGCGCCGCCCGGAATCGAGGATCCCGCGGTCTGCACGAACTGAACATGGGTTGATCGCGGATGAATCAACGCCTGGGAGAAGTCGCCGCCGTATTCCTTGGCGAACTGCTGGGCGAGTTGACCGTCGCCGTAGTCTCGCAGCGCCTGGGTGTACATCTCGACCGTGAAGTATCCGACAGAGATCGTCACGACTGCGGCCGTGGCGAATCCGATGCATGCCGCCCGCCAGAGCGGGGAGACATTTGATCGGAGCGACCAGGCGCCGCCGGCGATGCTCGCCACGACGTCCCGCTCGCCTGTGCCCGAGACCGCCGCGATCGCGTCGCGAACGGCACCGATCACGCGCTCGCGAAGTCCGACCGGCGGATCCACGGTGGGAAGAAGATCGTCAACATCCGACAGGCGTCCCTGTTCGCGTCGCACCTGGGCCTGAATCGCCGGGGACGCCTTCCGGAACGCCTCCTCGAAGGAGTTGCGCTCGTCCGTATCGAGCAACCCGAGCGCGTCGAGGGACGCGAGCTCGAGAAGCTCCTGTGTCGTCATCGTGCCATCACCGCTCATACCACCGACTCCTCGGTCACCGCTCTTTCACGCAGTCGAACCAGGGCCCGACTCAGCGTGCTCTTGATCGTCCCCACAGGCCGATCGAGTTCCAGACCAATCTGTCTCAGCGTTTGCCCGTGCAGGTACGCCCGCTTGAGAACATCTCGTTGCAACTCAGGAAGACTCTCGATTCTGTTCATCAGTTCGGAGAATCGTTCCTGCTCGGTCATACCGGCCTCAGGACCAATGGTGTCAGCCATCGGGGCCCAGGCCTCCTCGAGCGTCGCATTCGGCTGCACCCGCACGCGAGCTCTCCTCAGTCGATCCACCAGGTGTCTCCTGGTGATCAGCACCACCCAGGTGGACAACGCCGCCCGGGATGGGTCGTATCGCCCAGCGCTCCGCCACAACCTGACGAAGATCTCCTGAACGGCGTCCTCAGCGTCTGCTTTCTTCGGCATCATCTGGTACGCCATGCGATAAACCAGAGCGCCAAAACGGTCGTACAGCTCAGTGACGGCGGATTCGTCGTCCGACGCGATCCTCGTCATCAAATCGAGATCGACCTGAGCCTGTTCCTTGGTCACATGCCCACGCTGATTCCTGTGACAACCAACCTCTCGGCCCCTGAACGTCCGAAAAACACCCAGGCGCGGCCCGTCGCCACGACGCCTGATTGTACGCAACCGGCGTGCCGATGGATCCATTAATCATGCGTGACCTCGTCGGGGGACGAATAACCCGTTCACGCCCTTAGGGGTCGCTCGCCCCTTGTTTCCGGAGGCGCTGGAGTGCTAGACTCTTGTTGATTGTTTGGATCAGAGGCAATGCCCTGTTAGGAGGGCAATCTTGACCGTCACGATCAGAGCTGAGCCAAGGGTCCGGGGGGGCTTGCGGCACACGAGCACTCGCCGTGCGCAATCCCTGCGTGCGCGTCCGGCGTTCTCGCTGGTGGACCTCCTTGTGTCCATCTTCGTAATCGCCGTGCTTATCTCTCTGTTGCTGCCGAGCCTCACGAGCATGCAGGAGAGCGCACGACGAGTCCGATGCGGCTCTCAACTGCACCATATCGGCCTCGCGCTCACGATGTATGCCGATGATCACAAGGGATACCTGCCTGCTTCTGAACTGACCGGCGAGGATCCGCTCGGTCAGGATCCCATGCACATGATGGTCGTTCATCAGGGCGAGCATGTGCACGACTGGGACGGCCTTGGTCTCCTCACGGATGATCTTGACTACCTGTCACATCCCCACGCCCTCTACTGCCCGAGCCACAGCGGTCAGCACTCCTTCGATGTCTATGAGCGCGCATGGGTGGGCATGGACTCAGAGATCGTCTGCAACTACCACTACCGAGTCGGTGGTGAAGTCGACATCGCGCTCGAAGCTCTCGACGGCGACGTCACGCTGGTGAGCGATGGCCTCCGCACGAAGGCGGACTACAACCATCGCGTCGGCGGCAACGTGCTCAAGGCCAACCTGAGCGTCGAGTGGTACAACGACAACGGCGGCGAGGTGCTCGCGCTCCTACCGTCTCGCGATTCCGACGTGCATCCTGGATTCGGCGTCGGACAGACAATCTGGACAGCCCTCGACCAGGGCGTGACGCCTTCCGAGGCGCTCGGACCTGGGAATGAGTTCCCGACTCAGTTCCTCGTCGCCCCCTCTGACGACAGTGCGACCAAGGCCAGCATCCAGGGCGCCTTCCGCTAACTCGCGCTGGTTTCAATCAGATCCTTCAGGCCGCCGGAGTGTGTCTCCGGCGGTTTTTCATTGCTGAAGCTCCACGAATCCAGGGGGGCCTTCAGGCGTGACGCTCATGAGCCGATCGCCCCCGTTATCTTGTCCGGCTCGCAGGACGGACCTGATGGACTCGGAACCGGGCGCGTGCTCGCCCGTACATCCGCTGTGAGGACGACGCCCATCAACGGCCGAATCGATGAAGAGCAATGCCATGACGAAGTTCAGAATGTCACGATCCCGCGTTCACGCTTTCCTCGGCTCGCTGATTGCGCTCGCAGCGATCGCGGCGCCGGCGTCTGCGCAGCTTGAGCCAGTCCGGTTCTATCACGGGCTGAATCGAGCCATCGAGATGACCGTGACGCGTCCGGGCGGCGAACGAGGCGACCTGAAGATCGCATTGCTCGAGGCGGGCACGGCTCGAGTCGTGGACGTCGCTGACGTTGACGAGGGCCCTGTCGATCTGTCGCTGCTCTTCCCGCGCGTCTGGAATGACGAGTTCCCCCAGCTGTATTACGCACAGTTGATGGTGAATGAGACGAAGGTCGGCCCCGCGGTGATCGTGCGGCCGCTCGTGACGCCTCAGTACGCCGTCGACATCACGCTCACCCTGGCGCTGGTCGAGGCGTTCCAGAACAACAACGAAGAGCGCTTCGCGGCGCTTATGAATCGGCAGCATCCATTCCGGCGCGCCCTAGGGCGCGAAGCGGAGGTCGAGTTCCCGGCGTTGCAGGACTGGGTCTACAGCGGCGTCGCCACCTACGCCGATCGGCACGTGATCATCGGAACGAGCGAGGGCGAGATCGAGATTCGGCTGCGTCCGGAGTTCGCCCCCAACACATGCTGGAATTTCATCGACCTCGTCGAGAAGGGCTTCTATCGCGACATGAAGGTCGACCGGGTGATTGTGAGCCCAAAGAAGTTCCTGATTCAGTTCGGCGATCCGACCGGAACTGAGAAGGGCACCCCCGGGTATTACATCGATCTCGAGCCGAGCTCCCTGCCTCACGACTTTGGAACGATCTCGATGGCGCGCGACATCGTCTCGCCGGACGCCAACGGCTCGCAGATCTTCATCTGCCTGAGCCGCGAGGGCGGCGCCAGGCTCGACTCCCGCTACACCTCCTTCGCCGAGGTGGTGCGTGGCGCTGACGTGATCGTGCGCATGGAGAACGTGGAGTTGGGCGGCCCGCGTGGCGACATGCCCCAGGACGTCATTCTCATCAGTGACTCGTGGACGGTTCCCGCGCCTCCTTATGGCGAAGGTCCGGAGCCAGTCACGCGTCCAGCCGTCGGCGCCGGACCGCGCTGATCACTTCGAGGCGGGATGGCGCTCGCGCCACTTGGTGACCGCCTCGGGCTCTCTCGGATATAGCGGAAGCACCTGCTCAGGAGGCTGCGGGTCGATCGCCGCCGAGGCGCTGAGGCAATTGCGCGCACAGAGGCGGAGGGCGGTCAGGTCGATTCCGGCGTTGCCGACGGTGCGTTGCAGCGCATCAGGGAGCGTGCGGGGATCGGCGATGACTGCTTCAGGCGACTCGTCCTCGAGCAAACGCGCCAGCTTCGAGGCGTCCATGATGGAGCCGATCTCGTAAGGCGCAAGCGGCGAAGTCGGCCCGATCGCCGCCCGTCGCCTTCGAAATACAGAGACCCAGGCGGTGTCTCGCTTCGTCGCAAGGATGGTCGCGACGGGCCCACCAGCAAGGTGGGGCCACGCAGCGACGAGCGGGGTCGGGATCGGACACACCTCGGCGCCGGTGGCCATGGCCAGCATGCGCGCTGTCGTCACGGCGATCCGCGTGGACGTGAAGCCGCCAGGCCCGATCGAGACTGCGACGCGCCCGAGGTCTCCCGCTTCGATGCCAGCCTCTCGAAAGAGGCGGTCGATGGCGGGCATCAGGGCGTCGTCGTGACGCCCCTCGGGCTCGAGGTCGATGGATGAGACCGCGTCCCGGCTGACTGCCAGGGCGATGACGCCGGCTCCCGAGGCGGTCGCCGTCGGATTGCTGATCTCGATCGCGAGCGTTATCGGGTGTGAGCCCAGATGCATGCGTAGAGTCTACGTCCCGAGCGGTTTTCTGCGGTGGTTCCCATAGTCATTGCATGGACCGGGCAGGAGTCGGGGCAGGGAGCGGTCGATAGTCAGATGGGAGAATGGCCGCAGCGGAAGGGCCGCGAGAGCGGTACAACGTGCGACCACGCATGAAGGAATACACACGATGAATCGTTCGCTCATGAACCACCTGGCTCTTCCTCTCACCCTGACGATCGCGCTCGGCGCGAGCATCCCGGCAGTCGCCTTCGGCGCCCCCGGCGATGACGCAGCCGCCAAGACTGAGGTCGGGCTGCCGACCGGCGCCGAGATCTTCGCCCGATTCATCGAGGCGCGAGGCGGCGAGGAGACACTCCGACGCCACACGTCGCGCCATGTCCAGGGCGAAGTCGAAGACCTGTACGCCCACCGGATTGGCACATTCGACATGAAGTCCGCCGCTCCAAACCTGATGGTCATGACCGTCGACTTCCCTGATGAGTCGCACGTCGCCGGCAATGACGGCAAGCAGACCTGGCGCATCGATCCGATCGTCGGCCCGATGGTGTACGGCTCGGCTCGCACCGTGGACTCCGTGCACTTCGATTTCCACGCGGAGCTCAACTACAGCAAGCACTTCCCGCTGATCGAGACGATCGATACGTCGACCGTCGATGGCGTTGAGTGCTATCGCGTCCGCGTCGAAGGCGAGCGCGGCAACGAGCGCGTCGAGTACTACGAAGTCGAATCCGGATTCCGGCGCGCAATCGAGACCCCCTTCCGCACCAACGACGGCGTCAAGCTCCAGTTCGAGATCGCAAGCAACTGGGAGGAGATTGACAGTGAGTGGGTCGCGACCCGTCACATCACCAAGATCATCGAGCCGGGCGGCAACGAGAAGACCGTCCAGATCGTGAACTACACCGACATCGCTTTCAATACGCTGAATGACGAGCACTTCGTGATGCCTGAGAAGGTCAAGGAGAAGCTCGCCATGGATGAGGCGAAGAGGGCGAATGAGAAGGAAGCCGGACACGAAGGCAACGATGATGGCCCCGGCGAGCACGACGATCACGATCAATGATCAGCCGCGTCCGTTCAGGCGCCCCTAGTTCCTGTTCATACGCTGCCGGAGCGCCTCAAGCCTCCGCTCGTGGATCGACTGCGCCGGCTCCAGCGCCGCCAGCGCGGTGAGATGGCGTTCGGCCTCCTCGTAGTCCTTCTGCACAAGCGCCAACTTCGCGGCAAGCTCCCGATGCCCGGGATCGAAGGGCGCCACGCGCGTCGCGCGCTCCGCCTTCACGCGGGCTTCATCGATGAGGCCTTTGCCCGCGTAGAGGTTGGCGAGCGCTACGGCGAACGCCGTCTGGTACTGCTCGCGCGCGTCGAGGAACTCGAGGGCCCCGATGGCCCGAGAGCGCGCGTCCTCCTGACCTTCGTCAAGAAAATGGCGAGCCAGTATGCGATGCGGCGCGGGATCCACCGGGCGCGCGGCCGCATACTCCTCGAGCGCCTTGACGAGTTCTTCGGTGATGACGCCTCCAGCGCGCTCGATCATGAACTGCGCTCGGCGTTCGAGCAGGTCGGGATGCTCCGGATGCTGCGTGAGCCAGGTGTTCACCATGAGGGGGGTCGGGTCGGGCAACTCAAGATCCATCGCCGGCACGCCGCCGACGCCGCTTGTCACGAGCCCGACGTCCGCGGCGAATGAGGAGAGGGCCGCGCTGATCGCCGTGCGCCCCTCAGGGGTCTTCTGAAGCTCCTCGAGGAGCAGACTTGCGATGCTCGGCTCGGGGAGCATGCCCCACGAGGAGGCCTGCTCGTGCGCCCAGTCCGTGAACTTCTCGAAGAACTCGCGAGTCGGCACACCCAACACCCGCTGCATCGCCTCATCCTCGCGCACGCCCTCGGCGTAGAGATCCATGAGCTCGAGCGGCGCCGGAGCGCCATAGCGCTCGATCATGAACTCGTACATCCAGTGTCCCTGCGCATATGCCTGCGAGCGATCCGTCGGCTTCTCCGGGCGCACGAAGGCGATATTGATCTTGCGCATGTCGAAGAGCGTGCCATTGCGGAGCGCATTCGTCAGCAGGAGACACGTGTTGTAGTCGCGCGGGCTGTCTTCGAGATAGACCGCCGCCGCTTCCGTGAACCAGTGTGGAATGCGATTCTTCGTCCGCTCGAGCGTGACCGTGTGCACGTACTCGTGCCGCACCACACGCACCCAGTCATATTCACCGGTGTGGCGCGGCCCGATCTTCGGCACTTCCATCGCGATCACTGGTCCGGTGCAGGCGGCGATCGTGTGGATCGCGGGCATGCCCGTGATGCGCACTGCGAACCAGGCGTGGTCGGGCATGAGTTCGATCACGGTCTTGCGTGTTGGCTCGAAGTCGATGCCCGTCGAGACGATCTCGTGAATCTCCTCGAGCGGCACAAGCATGTCCTCGGCCATCACGCGATCGATACCAGGCTTGAAGCGAACGATGAAATGCTCGCTCTCGACCGTCTCATAGGTCAACAACTCCTCGATCAGTTCGAGACTGTTGGCGGCGCGCTTGTTGAATGGATCGAGCGTGGCGACGACGCGCAGCGCCTTGGCGGCCTCCTGATCGCGCCCGGACTGCAATTCCAGCAGACCGAGCTCAATCAGCGGCTGGGGCCAGCGCGGCTGACGCTCCACCGCCCGATTCAAATACTCCGCCGCCTCTTCGTACTGCCGCGCCTCCGCGAGCGCGGCCCCGACTTCAAAGAGCGCGAGCGGCGAGCCGGGCGACAACTGATCGAACTCCTCGAGCAGGCGCTCAACTTCAGCGAAGTCGTAACGAATCGCCTCGATGGCGCAGCGCACCGCCAGAAGCGAACGCATCCTCGGATAGCGATCGAGACTCGCGGCGATGGCCTCCTCCGCCATGTCCGGGTCCTTCTGACGAATCCATGCGCGAGCCTGGATCTCTGCGCCGAACGGTGAGCGTTCCGTCGGCGAGCCCGTCACACGCTGCGCAATGTCATCCAGGACGTCGGAGATCTTCCCCGAAGCGTCGAAGTTGAATGCGCCGACCATGAGCAGGCCGCGCAGGCGCCAGGCGTCAGCGCTGGCGAGATTCAGGGCGAGTGTGCTGCTGATCGCCTCGAGCGCTTCTCCTGGATTGTCCTTGTCGTAAAGGAGCTCCGCCTCGGCGAGTGGCGCCGGCCAGAAGCCCCGATCGAGCTCGTCACGCGCACGCGCCAGGAGCTGCATCATGGCCTGGTAGTCTCGGGAGGGCTGACCACGGAGCTCCGCGCGCAGGCTCAATGATCGAACGCCCGCGACCAGGTCGTCGGCGCTTCGTGTCTGATTCCGGATCAATCCTGTCACAACCGGATCGACGGCGACGTCCGCGTCCTCGAATCGTCCCAGTCCGGCGAGTGTCTGCGCACGAAGCATGCGCGCCCTGGCGGACTGTCGTCCGGCGAGCGATTCGAGCGCGAGTTCGTGGTCGCCACGGCGGAGCATCGCCTCGGCGCGATCTTCCGGGAGCGCGTCAGGATGATCGAATGCGGCGTCGTCGAAGACTCCTGCCATCAACGCAGCCTTGGCGCGGAGCGTCGGGATCTCGAGGTCTGCGTCCGTCCAGACGCCGTGCCAGACGCGCAACTCGGCGCGTTCGGCGTCACTCAGGTACGGCGCTTCGATCGCCCGGAGCACGAACTCTGAGAGGTTGGAGGCGTCCGCCGCCGGCCTGACGACTGCAGGCTGTGCAGCGGCGACGGCGGCGCAAATCAGCGCGGCCGCCATGGCCCATGCGCGATGTTTCAGGATGTTCATACTGACTCGATTCCCTGTCCGTCGAGAGGAAGACGACGAGGCGACATCATTCCGCGTTGGCGACCTTGTCGATGATCTGCACGTCCCAACCGTCCGCCTCCGACGGCGGCTCCGTGCTGAAGATGTCCGGCGGCATCTCAGAGTTCACTCGGATGGCGATGAGTTGAACGAATGACTCATCCCCGGCGCGATTGATCGTGCGCGCAAAGCGCGGCATGAATCGGGCTTCGCGGCCCTCGCCTTCCTTCGGCTGGCGCCACTGATACCACAGCCGTATCTCCTGGAGATCCTCATCTTCCCGGAACTTCTCGTGAGGCAGGAGCATGAGCTGCGTCATACCAGCCGTCGCTTTCACAAGGTCAGGCCGCGTCTCGAGACCATCGCCGGCGTCCAGAAGCGTCGCGGCGTAACGGGCGAGGATATCGTCGGCTTTCTGGCCAATCGGGATCGGCATGGGGCCTTCACCAATGCGCAGCGGGTCGAACATCTCGCCCGGCAGCGCGATCCGTCGTTTAATGAAGGTCTTGTCGCCGCGTCGCTCTTCAACGAGCCATTGTCCGTCAAAGACCCAGCGCTGCTCATCATCCTCGAGACGCTTATTGATCATGCGCTGGCTGAAGTCGATGACGAACGCCCGGCCGTTTCCCTCATCCTCCGGCGTGTTGTCGAAGAAGAGCTTTCCGCGCCGAATCTGAAGGTCGCCCTCGAGCTTCTTCGTCTTGGCGTACTGGATCTTCGCGCTGAGCGTCTCGAGACCGTCATCAGCGTGCTCGAGTCGCTCGAGAAACTCCTCGGCGCTCGAGACGGAGGGCTGCGGCGAGTCCTGGGCATTCGCGCACGTGACAACGGCGCCCATGATCGCCGTGGATGCGATCGCAAATCTCAAGACTGCTCGTGCGGGGTGTCTCATGCGTCTCCTCGTGCGCAGGGCGGAAACTTCAATCATCGGCGCCGTTGGTTCTATGACTCAATCCTTGGCGCGTTTCAGCGATCCCGCTCAATCGTCTCCGGAGAGCAAGAAATCCCGGAGAATCTCGGCAGCCGCCAGGGCGTCCCGTCGCTGCTTCTTCTGACCGTGCGTCAGGCCGGTGCGGGCCATCCGCTCGTCGGCGGCCGCGGACGTCAGGCGTTCGTCGTGCAGTCGCACTGGCAGCCCGGTGTCCTCGCCGAGACGCTCGCCGAAATCTCGGACGATCCTGGCGCGCGGCCCCTCTGTGCCGTCCATATTGAGCGGGAGCCCGAGCACGAGTTCGTCGGCGCCGTATTCGTCGATGACGCCGGCGATTGCACGCAGGAGTTCGTCGCCGGGCGCCGCCGGCTTCTCGATGACGCTCACGGGCGAGGCAAGCCCCGTCTCGTCGTCACCGATCGCAAGCCCCGTTCTCTTGTCGCCCAGATCGATCGCGAGGAAACGCATCGGCGCGATTCAGACGCCGACCGTCTCGCGCTCCTGGGGCACGGCGCCGAGGTCGTCAGCCGCGTGCGTCGGCGAGGCGGCCGCCTGCACGACTTCACCCTCCAGCGGGCTGAATCTCGAGCCGCGCAGTGGCACGCGACGATTGAGCCTCTGCTTCGGGAGCACCGGCTGGATCGCCATGACGACGAACCCGAGCGCGGCGTTCATGACCAGCAGCTGCCACCAGGCGGTCCAGCCCTGGTAGACCATCGCCGAGGTCAGCACGACGAGCACGATCGACACGGGGATCAGATCGTTCCACGCGAGCTTCATGACCTGGTCCCAGCGAATGCGCGGGACGGTCCAGCGGATGACGATCGCAAAGAGCACGATGCCGATCGCCTTCGCGAAGAACACGGTGAACTTCGTGAGCATCGCCAGCAGCCCGGTCGCCGCGGGATCAGTCAGAGCGATGAAGGGCAGGTGATAGCCGCCCAGGAAGACAAGCGCCAGGAAGGCGGCGCTTGTCAGGAGATGGCCATATTCGGCGAGGAAGTACAGCGCGAAGCGCATCGACGAGTATTCGGTGTGGAATCCACCGACGAGCTCCTGCTCCGCTTCCGCATTGTCAAAGGGCGCCCGATTCGCTTCCGCGAGCATGCAAACAAGAAACAGAAGCGCCGCAAGTGGTTGCGCGACGACAAACCAGCCGTCCTGCACCTGAATCTCAATCAACCGCTGCGGCACGACGGTGCCGGCGACGAGGAGAATCGCAAGGAGCGAGAGCCCCATCGGGATCTCATAGCTGATCATGCCGGCGGTCGCGCGCAATCCGCCGAGGAACGAGTACTTGTTGTTTGAAGCCCAGCCGCCGAGCGCGACGCCGTAGACACCCAGCGACGCAACCGCGAGGAGATAAACGACGCCGATATTGATGTTCGCGGCGCCGACGAGCACCTTCTCCGACTCGATCGTTCCGAAGAAGGGCAACGAGAACTCAGGCGTGACCCAGTAGCCCCCCCAGGGAATCACGGCCCAGCCAATGAGCGCCGGGATGATCACCGCGATAGGCGCGAACGTGAAGAGCGCCGGATCAGCGCCGCGCGGCTTGTAGTCTTCCTTCAACAGGAACTTGATGCCGTCCGCGAGGGGCTGACCGAGACCCCAGAACCCGAAGCCCCGGAAGAGCTTCTGCAGGGCCGGCAGACCGAAGTCGAAGCCCACGCGATTGGGGCCGATGCGGTCCTGGATGTACGCGGACACCTTGCGCTCGGCGTACACCAGATAGGCGACGCTGACCAAGATCAGGTGGATCACGATCAGGATCACGGTTGCGCTGACGATGAACTGGGCGGTCATAGGCCGCCCATCCTACGCCTCGCCGGGCCCGGCCGAAAGCGCCTCAGGCGTCTGCGATGGTCATCGTGGGCGGCTCGAGGGGGAGCCCGCCGGCCAGTTCGAGGTAGGCGTCGTAGTTGGTCTTCATCTCGAGGAGCGAGTCGCCGCCGAATTTCTCTCGCATTGCGCGGGCGATCTCGAAGGCGACGACATTCTCCATCACGACTGAGGCCGCGGAGACCGCACAGATATCCGATCGCTCGTACGCGCTCTGCTCCGCCTCCTTGGTGTTCAGATTCACGCTTGGGAGGCCCTGCAGGAGCGTCGAGATCGGCTTCATCGTGCCCCGGACGACGACCGGCTCGGCGTTGGTCATCCCGCCCTCGAGGCCGCCGGCGTTGTTCGTGTCACGCGTGAATCCGAGACGAGGCGTCTCCCGAAGCTTCGGGTCGAATCGGATCGGGTCGTGGACCTGCGAGCCCGTACGCTCAGCGCACTCCTTGCCTAGACCGATCTCAACGGCCTTGAACGCCTGGATGCCCATCACGGCCGCGGCGAGCCTCGAATCGAGCTTCTCCCGCCAGTCCATGCAGGACCCGAGCCCGATGGGACAGCCGAAGACATGCGCCTCCACGAGGCCGCCGACGGTGTCCTTGTCGATCTTCGCCTGCCGGATCGAATCGATCATGGCCTGCGAAGCGCTTTCGTCAGGGCAGTACACCTCGCTTTCGTCGCGCCGCGCGCGAAGCGAGTCCACGCTGGATTCCATGACGTCTCCGTTCCAGACGCCATCGTGAATCCGTCGGACGAACCCAAAGACCTCGATGCCGAAGAACGCGAGCATCGATCGGGTGAGCGCGCAGGCCGCGGTGCGGGCTGCCGTCTCCCGGGCGGAGGCTCGCTCGAGCGTCTCGCGACAATCGGTTGTGAGCCACTTCACGCTCCCGGCGAGATCGGCGTGGCCTGGTCGCGGGCGATAGACCGGCGGGGTCCTTTCCAGATCGTCGAGGCGCGAGTCCTTGTTCGCCACGCGCATCGTGATCGGCGCACCGGTCGCTCGACCAAGCCGGACGCCTGTGAGGAACTCAAGGACGTCGGTCTCGATGCGCTGGCGCCCGCCACGTCCGTAGCCCCCCTGCCGTCGACGAAGCTCGTCGTTGATGCCGTCCTCGTCGATGTCCACGCCGGCGGGCATGCCTTGCACGAGCGCGATGAGCGCCGGGCCATGAGACTCGCCGGCTGTGTGATAAGTCAGGGTGGCCATGGGCTCACGATACCCGCGCAGGGCTCTCGTCGCCCTATCCTTGACGCATGGATCCCGACGACCAGGTGTGTCTGTGCTATCGCGTCTCGCTGCGGAAGATCCGCAACTATCTGAAGCGAGAGGACCCGCCGGTCGCATCGCTCATCAGCGAGTGCCTCGACGCCGGCACGGGATGCCAATGGTGCGTGCCGTTTCTCACGCGCCTTCATCAGATGCATGTCGAGGGCGAGGAGCCGGATCTGAACATCTCGCCGCAGCGTTACGCCGAATCGCGCCTCGCGTTTCACAAGACGGGCGAGCGCGATATCGACGCAGACGAGTAGGCGCCGCCCCTGGTCGAGATCGTTAATCCCGTTCTTCGAGCCCGAGCTTCTCGCGCAGGAAACCTGCGACCTGATCGATATTGATGCGCTGCTGATCGAGCGTGTCGCGATCGCGCACGGTCACTGTCTGATCGTTGAGCGTGTCGCCGTCGATCGTGAAGCAGAAGGGGCAACCGGCCTCGTCCATGCGCGCGTAGCGCTTGCCGATGTTCTGCTTGGCGTCGAACTCGACGTTTCCGAAATGGCGCTTCAGCGCACGCGCGAGCGTGCCTGCGACCTCCGGCATCCCGTCCTTGTTGACGAGCGGAAAGACGGCCGCCTTGATGGGCGCCATGCGCGGATGGAATCGCATGAAGACCTTGCTCGGCCGCTCCGGATCCGGCGTGAACGCCTCGCAGAGAATCGCGAGCGCCCCTCGATCGGCGCCGGCGGAGGGCTCGATCACGTTCGGCAGGTAGCGCTCGCCCTTGGGCTGCCCGTTCTTGGCGAGCTCGCCGCGCTCGGTGTCGAAGTACTCGAGCTTGGCGCCGGAGTGCTCAGCGTGCTGCTTGAGATCGAAATTGGACCGATCAGCAATGCCCTCGAGTTCGCCGTAGCCCGGCGCCGTGAACGGGAATCGATACTCGATATCGCTCGTGCCGGCGCCTTCCTTCGCGTAATGGGCAAGCTCGTCAGCGTCATGCTCGCGCAATATGAGATTGTCCGAGCCGAGGCCGATGGAGCGCCACCACGCCATCCGCCAGTCGCGCCAGAACGTGTACCACTTCTGCGCCTCCTCGGCGTGGCAGAAGAACTCGATCTCCATCTGCTCGAACTCGCGCGAGCGGAACGTGAAGTTTCGCGGCGTGACCTCGTTGCGGAAAGCCTTGCCGACCTGGGCGATGCCGAACGGCATCTTGACCCGCGTTGTATCGACGACGTTCTTGTAGTTGGCGAAGATCCCCTGCGCCGTCTCCGGACGCAGGTATGCGATGTCGTCCTCCGTCGCCAGGGCCCCGACGTATGTCTTGAACATCAGGTTGAAGGCGCGGGGCTCCGTGAGCGTGCCCTTGTCCTTGGCGTGCGGCCCGACGACGCGCGCAAGATCGGCGACCGCGATCGACGTGAGCTCGACCGGTGTGTAGTCGCCTGCGTCGGCGTTCTTCGAGAGATACTTGTCGACGGCCTTGCGCGCCTTCGACGCCGTCTCGGCGTCCCCCTCGACATACGCGAACATCAGATGGCCATCGCCTGAAGGACGCAGCACCTGCACGTGGTCCGCGCGATAGCGACTCTTGGACTCGCGGCAGTCCACCATCGGGTCGTTGAATCCCGCGACATGCCCGCTCGCCTCCCACACTTTCGGATTCTGAATGATGCACGAGTCCACAGGGACGATCTGCACCTCGTCGCCATCCGGACCAATCGGCGGCGTGAGCACGCAGTCCTGCCACCAGGCGTCCTTCAGATTCTTCTTGAGTTGGGCGCCGAGGGGGCCGTAGTCCCAGAAGCCGTTGATGCCGC
Organism: Phycisphaerales bacterium; assembly: GCA_028279375.1. Classification (GTDB taxonomy): domain Bacteria; phylum Planctomycetota; class Phycisphaerae; order Phycisphaerales; family UBA1924; genus JANQNW01. The sequence continues at coordinate 13,014 of JANQNW010000004.1, read as the reverse complement.
CGTAGATCTCGGAGGCGGGGAAGATGAACCCTCGGCGCTTGCAGAGGGACATGATCTCATCCATCGACTTGCTGCCTGCGTCGACCGCGGCTGGTGGGGCGCTTGCGTGTGCCATGACCTGATTCGTCTCGCACTGCTGGAATCGTCTGTTCGTCGCCTGACGGGGGGCCGGCGATCCGATCGGAGGGAGACTATCCGCTTGTGACGCGCCATGCCGTGTGCGGCTCGCAGGAGACGCTCGTTTGACGCCTCTCCCGGAGACCGCACGCCCGCGCACCCCCTACAATGCCCCAGCAGATGCGCCAGTAGCTCAACGGATAGAGCATCGGTCTTCGGAACCGAGGGTTGGGGGTTCGAATCCCTCCTGGCGTGCTTCCCGGCGGTCGACGGGGTGGGCCCGTACGACCGCTTTTTTCTCCTGGAGATTCCATGTCGAGTCCCACCTCCTCCGCCACCAAGACGATGCGCGGCCTCGTGAAGTCGGAGCCGGCCCCCGGTCTGACGTACGACCCCGCCAGGCAACTGCCGCGCGGCGGCCAGCCCGGTCCCGGCGAGGTTCTCATCCGCGTGCGCAAGGCGGGCATCTGCGGCACCGACAGGCACATCTGGGAGTGGGACGAGTGGGCGCAAGGACGCATCCCGATCGGCATCGTCACGGGGCACGAGTTCGCAGGCGTCATCGAGCGCCTCGGTCCCGGCGTCTCACACTTCAAGCCCGGCGATCGCGTCTCGGGAGAAGGACACATCGTCACCGGCCCTGACTACAACTCGCGCACAGGCAATGAGCACATCGCGCGCGAGATGGAAGTCATCGGCATCGACCGCGACGGCTGCTTTGCCGACTACCTCCTGATGCCGCAGGAGAACGTCTGGCCCCTGCATGACTCGATTCCGGACGAAGTCGGCGCGGTCATGGACCCGCTGGGCAACGCGGTGCACACGGTGATGGAGGCGGGCGTCAGCGCTCGCTCCGTGCTCGTCACGGGCGTCGGCACGATCGGTCTGATGGCGGTCTCCGTCGCGCGCGCTGCCGGGGCAAGCCGCATATTCGTGGTGGATATCGACGAGAAACGGCTCGAACTCGCCCGTCGTCTCGGCGCCGACGAGGCCTTTGACGGGCGCGGCAGCCGCGAGGAGATGCTCAAGACCATCCGCGCAGCCACGCGCGGCGAGGGCGTCGATGTGCTCCTCGAGATGTCCGGCGCGGAGCCCGCGATCGACGCCGGATTCGAAGCGCTTCGCAATGGTGGAACGGCGGCGCTCCTGGGCGTGCCCAGCAAGCCGACGGAGTTCAACCTGTCGAAGCACGTCATCTTCAAGGGCGCGAAGGTGCTCGGCATCTATGGCCGTCGCATGTTCGAGACGTGGTACCAGATGGAGGACCTCGTCCTCGCCGGCAAGGTCGAGCTCGACGAGATCATCACGCACGAAATCCCGCTCGAAGATTTCGCGCGTGGATTCGAGTTGATGCAATCCGGCGACGCGATCAAGGTCGTGATGCAGGTCTCCGACTGATCGACGCGACTGGCGAGAGACGCCAGCGTCACGCCTAGTTCCCGCCGACAACTTCCCGCAGCGCTTCGCCAATTCCGATGTCGTCCACGGCGCCGGCGATCTCTCGCTCGATCGTCTCGAAGTCGCGCACCTGCGGCGCAGGTTCCAGTTCATACGAGCGTTCACCATCGCAGCGGGCGAGCCCCAGCGAGCCGTCGCCCGTGACCGTGACCACCCATCGCCCCTCACCCAGCGCGCGATACACGGCTTTGCCGACGACGAACGACGAGTCGCTCCAGTCAACGCCCGCAAGCGCCGGATCGATTACGAGCGCCTTCGATGGCGCCGTGTTCTCATCAAAGATGCGCCGAATCCAAAGCCGTCCGTTGAGGACCACGTAGTCAACATAGATCTCGCCGCGCGGGTCATACGGCGTCGGGAGAATCTGCTCCTGCCCTTGCGCATCACGAATGCGCACCGAGAGCGCGCCGTCATGAACATCGAGTTCTGTCACTGCCGTTTGACGGACCGCCTCGTTGTAGCGCTCGATCAGCTGCGCGTTCTCGGAGGCGAGATCCCGGAGGCGCGCCTGGTAGATGCGGGATTCGACATCCGACCGGACGAGCGAATAACCGAGCCAGGCGCCGATCGTGGCGAGAACGAGCAGAGATGCTGCGGTGACGTATCGAATCATGATCACTCCCGGAGAAACAGCCCCGGCGGTTCGGGGCGTCCTCCCTTCATCGGCCAGCGGCAGGATGGGGCTTGCTATCCTTCGATCATGAATGCTCAGACTGACCATCCACACGTGCCGCTCGAGGCGTACACCCCCGAAATCCCCGCGCAGGAGGCGGCGGATCGCTTCTACGAGATGATGCGCAAACGGCGGACCGTCCGGATGTACTCGGACAAACCGGTGCCGCGCGAGCTCATCGAGCGCCTCGTCCAGACGGCCGCGACGGCGCCCAGCGGCGCCAACAAGCAGCCCTGGCGATTCGTTTGCGTGCAGGATCCGGAGATCAAGCGCCAGATTCGCGAGGCGGCCGAGAAGGAAGAGCACGAGTTCTACACGCGCCGCGCAACGCCGGAATGGCTCGCCGACCTCGCGCCGCTCGGCACCGACGAGAACAAGGAGTTCCTCGAGATTGCCCCGTGGCTAATCATCGTCTTCAAACTCGCGAAGGGCGACGACGGCGGCCAGATGTACTACATCAACGAGTCCGTCGGGCTTGCCTGCGGCATGCTGCTGGCCGCAGCGCATCAGGCAGGTCTCGCGACACTCACGCACACGCCGAGCCCGATGGGCTTCCTGAGCAAGGTGCTGAACAGACCGGACAACGAGCGACCGTTCCTGCTGATCCCGGTCGGCTATCCAGCGGAAGATTGCGTCGTGCCGGCGAAGGCGCTCGAGCGCAAGGCGCTTGATGAGATCATGGTGATCGATGGCGGCGCGTAACCGCGCGCGATTTTGAAGAACCTGGGAAGAAAGCAGTTGACGATTGCGTTCGTGCGCAGATAATCCCGCCTCGATTCGGAGATTCCTCATGCGCGTTTTGACGAAATCAATCCGGCATACCACAAGCGACAGCGCCCTCCAGCGTTTCGCGATGGATGCGCGCACGGGATCGGGCTGATCCCGACGGCCACCTCACTCCAATAGATCACTGATCCGGCGCATGGCTACGCCTGCGTTTTCATTGTCCTGCGCTCTGTCGAGAGCTCGGAGCTATCTCATGGCTTACAAGATCAAGACCGTGCGCCCGGTTGCGCCAGAAGATCTGCGGCCGGGCCAGTACATCACCGTCATGTCGATCGTCTATACCGAATCGCCGTTCCTCTACGCGTCCGATGTCGGCGGCGATGAGGTTCCGATGGCGAGGATGCGCGACGTGCCCGGATTCAGCGGCGCCCCGTTCCGCGTCCTTGACGTCTGCCTTCCGTTCATCGCCGTCGAATGCAACTGCGGGTGCAAGCGACCCGTGCGTATCGACCTCCGTCGCGAAACCATAGCGCGCGTCTCGAAGCGTTACGCGAAGGCGCACTTCAAGGCGGCCGAGGCCGCACGCGCGATGAAGAACGCGAAGAAGGCGTGACGGCCCGACGGCCGGGGCTCTCAACGGGCTCCGGCCGTCTTTCTCATCCCGCGACGATATTCACGAGCTTGCCCGGCACGACGATCACCTTGCGCACCGTCTGCCCCTCGAGGAAGCGCTGCACTTTCTCGTCAGCGAGGGCGGTTTCTTCGACGCTCTTCTGATCGGCGTCCGCCGCGACCACGATCTTCGATCGCACCTTGCCCTTGATCTGGACCGGCATCTCGATCGTGTCCTCGACGAGCAGGCTCTCGTCGAACGTCGGGAAGGGCGCGTAGGCGAGTGAATCCGTATTGCCCAGGCGCTCCCAGAGCTCTTCCGCCACGTGCGGCGCCAGCGGCGCCAGCATGAGCACGAAGGCCTCGGCGACCGGACGCGGAACCCCGCCGGCGGATTCGCTCGTCTTGGTGAGATAGTTGTTCAGTTCGATCAGGCGCGCGATCGCGGAGTTGAAGGCCAGCGTCTCCATGCCATGGCGCACATCGGCGATCGTCTGATGAAGCAGCTTGCGCGTCTCCTCGTCCGGCTCTGCATCGATCACGCGGAGCGATCCGGTCTCTTCGTCAACGAAGTTGCGCCAGAAGCGCTGGAGGAATCGGAAGGAGCCGACGATGTCGCGCGTGTTCCAGGGCTTCGAGGCGTCCAGCGGCCCGAGGTACATCTCGTAGAGGCGCAGCGTGTCGGCGCCAAAGTCGCGGCAGATGTCGTCCGGCGCCACGGCGTTCTTCAGGCTCTTGCCCATCTTGCCGTACTCACGTCCGACGACTTCGCCGTTGTGCTTGTAGACGCCGCTGCCCGGCGCATCCTCGACAACCTCTTCGGCATCCACATACACACCGCGCTCATCGGTGTACGCATACGCCTGGATGTAACCCTGGTTGAAGAGCCTGCCGAATGGCTCGGCGGTCGAGACGTGTCCGAGGTCGAAGAGCACCTTGTGCCAGAAACGCGCGTAGAGCAGATGCAGCACCGCGTGCTCGGCGCCGCCGACATAGAGATCGACGCCACCTGCGGCGTTCTCATCCGTCGGCGCCATCCAGTAGCGCTCAACCTCGGAGGCGCACGCCGCGTCGTCGTTGTCGGGATCGAGGTATCGCAAGTAATACCAGCAGGACCCGGCCCACTGAGGCATCGTGTTGAGCTCGCGTCGGTATTCCTTCGGCCCGTCGCCGAGATCGAGTGTGACGGCGCGCCATTCGGTCGCCCGTCCCAGCGGCGGCTCGGGCACGGGCGCCTTCTCCGCCGCCTCCTCGTCGTCGAGCACGCGCGGCGCGAAGTCCTCCATCTCCGGAAGCTCAACCGGGAGCGACGACTCGGGCATCGCCAGCGGCAGACCCTGCTCATCGAAGACGATCGGGAATGGCTCACCCCAGTAGCGCTGACGACTGAAGAGCCAGTCGCGCAACTTGTAGTTGACCGCGCGCTCGCCGGCGCCGTTTTCGACCAGCCAGTTGATGATTCTCTTCTTCGCCGCGGCGACGTCGAGCCCATCGAGAAAGGCGCTGTTGATCGCAGGACCTTCACCGGTGAACGCCTCGCCATCGAAGCCCTCCGTCGGCTGCACGGTGCGGATGATGTCGAGGTCGAAGCTCGTTGCGAAATCCCAGTCGCGCTGGTCCTGCCCTGGAACGGCCATGATCGCGCCAGTGCCATAGCCCATCAGCACGTAGTCGGCGATGAAGATCGGAATCTCCGTGTCCGTCAGCGGATTGGTCGCGAAAGCGCCGATGAAGACGCCCGTCTTCTCCTTCGTTTCGACCTGTCGATCGACATCGGTGCGCGATGCGGCGTAGGCGCGATAAGCGCTGACGGCGTCCTCCGGCGCAGCCGCGTCGCCTGCGCCTGGGAAGACGCCCTTCCACGCTGTCTTCGTCTCGTCGGGCCAGGCGTCAGCCACAAGCTCGTCCACGAACGGATGCTCGGGCGCCAGCACCATGTACGTGGCGCCGAAGACCGTGTCGGGGCGCGTGGTGAAGACGCGGATGTCATCGACCGCCGTCGGGAAGTTGATGTACGCGCCCTCGCTGCGACCGATCCAATTGCGCTGCATGAGCTTGACCGGCTCCGGCCAGTTGACGAGCTCGAGATCGCGAAGCAGGCGTTCGGCGTAGCTCGTGATGCGCATCATCCACTGTTTGAGAGGGCGCTTGTAGACCGGGAAGTTGCCGCGCTCGGAGCGACCGTCAGCCGTCACTTCCTCGTTCGCGAGCACGGTGCCCAGCGCGGGGCACCAGTTCACCGGCGCCTCATGCAGGTAAGCGAGTCGATAACTATCGACGATGCGCCGACGCTTCACGTCGTCCAGATCGGACCACGCCTTGCCGTCGGGATTAAAATCTTCGTGCCGCGCCTCGCGCGCCCCCGACGCAAACTCCGACTCCAGCTCACTGATCGGGCGCGCCTTGTTCTGATCGGTGTCGAACCAGCTTCCGAAGATCTGCAGGAAGATCCACTGCGTCCATCGCACGAACGCCAGGTCGATCGTCGCGACGCTCCGATGAGCGTCATGATCAAGACCAAGACGACGGAGCTGCTCGCGCATGCGCGTGATGTTCTGCTCCGTGGTTACGCGCGGATGCTGCCCCGTCTGAACCGCGTACTGCTCTGCGGGGAGCCCATACGCGTCATAGCCCATCGCATGAAGGACGTTGTGCCCGGTCGCGCGCAGATAGCGCGCGTAGATGTCAGTCGCGATATAGCCGAGCGGATGCCCGACGTGCAGTCCGGCCCCGCTGGGATACGGGAACATGTCGAGGATGAAGCGCTTGGGCTTGCCCTCGAAGCGCGCGAACTCCGGTTCGCCGGGATTGGGCGAGTAGAAGAGCTTCTCGCGCTCCCAGCGATCCTGCCATTTCGCTTCGATGTCGCCGGCGAGTTGGGCCGTGTATCGATGCGCCGGCGTCGCCGCCAGTCCTTGTCTTTCTGTCGTCGGTGTCTCTGTCATGGGCGTCGATGAGTGTAATCAAATCGCCACTGGAGCCGGCCTCGCACAGCCGTCGAATGAAAAAGGGCCCGGCGCTTCACGCCGAGCCCTCGCGAGTCTTCTGAAGTCGGGGTCGGAAGCTCAGGCGCCGACGAGTTCACGCTCCTGCGCCTTGAGATGCTTCTTGGCCTCGCCGACGAGGAAGAAGCTGCCGGTCACGCAGATGAGGTCGCCCCGGCTGACGGCTCGCTCCGCGAGCTCAAGCGCTTCGGGGAAGGTCTCCGCAACCTGCGTCATCTTGCCGGCGATTTCGGTGAAGCGCTGCTGCAGTTCCTGCGGATCGACCGCGCGCAGGCTGCCCTTCGCCCTCGTGAAGATGATCTTGTCAGCGCCCATCGCGATGCGCTTCAACAGATCGTCCACGTCCTTGTCCTCGCAGCAGCCGAAGACGACCACCAGCGAGTCATACGGCGTATGAATCCCGATGGACTTCATCAGCGCCGCCAGCGAGTCGCTGTTGTGGGCGCCGTCGAGCACAATCTTCGGCTCGTCGCTGACGATCTCCATCCGCCCGGGAAGGGAGGTGTTCGCGAGACCCTCGATCACCGTCGTCTCCGGCGTCTCGAAGCCCTTCTCGCGCAGGCGATCGACAATCGCCAGCGCCAGACCGCAGTTCAGCGCCTGATGCTCGCCCGGCAGCGGAACGTTGACGTGCTCGAACGCGGATCGCTCGGTCGAGAGGCACACGCATGTGTGCGGGCCAACGCCCGGCGTCACCTCAAAGCGATGGCTGAAGTCGATGTCCTTGCCGATGATTTCAAGCGTGCACTCTGCCTCTTCGGCGCATCGACACATCTCCTCGAGCACGCCGTCAGGCTGCGCGATCGTCAGCGCCGGCACGCCTTGCTTGAAGATGCCAGCCTTCTCACGCGCGATCGACTCGAGCGAATCGCCCAGGATCTGCGTGTGATCACGGCTGATGCCCGTGATCGCGACGACCTCCGGGGTAATGACGTTCGTCGCATCCAGTCGCCCGCCGAGACCGGTCTCGACGATGGCGACGTCCACAGCCTGCTCGGCGAACCAGACGAGCGCGACGGCGGTCATCATCTCGAAGAACGTCGGCTTCCCGTGCTTCTTTTCGATGGCCAGTCCGGCGTCTTCGCACCGAGCGAAGACCTTCATGAAGGCCTCCTCCGGGATCATGACGCCGTTGATCTGGACCCGCTCGCGCAGATCGACCAGGTGCGGACTGGTGTACACGCCGACCGTGTAGCCGCACGCCTCCAGCGCCGAGGCCGTCATTGCGCAGACTGAGCCCTTGCCTTTGGTGCCCGCCACGTGCACGTAGCGAACGTCATCCTGGGGGTTGCCCAGGGCCTCCATGAGCGCGTGCATGCGCTCGAGTTTGATCACGTCCTTCCGGAGCCGTGACACACGCGTCTTCTCGACGTTGATGCGGTCGTACAAACACTTCAACGCGGCCTGATAGGTCGAGAACGATCGTCGCCTCTTGCGTCCGGGCCGCGAGGTCGTCGTTTTCTTCGAAGATGGGGATGTCTTGGCACGGCTGGACGGCTTCTTCGCCGTAGTCCTGCTCATAGCGGAACAGGTTATCCGTTTCGATGAGCCGATTCAAATTAGGCGCCCAGGAACCAATCTAAGTGACTGTTTCAAAGACACTTATGATGTTAGTATTCACATTACTAAACCGGGGCGTTTCCGCATTGGCTGCCGCAGATTCAGCGCGACGCGAGCGTCATCAGTCGCTTCATCTCCTGCACGGCCTCTCGAATCCCCGTGTAAACCGCCCTGCTGACGATCGCGTGGCCGATGTGGAGTTCCGCCACACCATCGAGCGCCGCGATCGGCTGCACGTTGTGGTAGTTGAGGGCGTGGCCGGCGTTGAATCGCATGCCGGCTGCTCGAATGCGCTCGCCCGCCGACTCGATCTCCCGATACGCGTTGTCGAGGTCGGCGAGGAGGAAGTCGCCCCCTGCTCGCGCGTGTGACGCCGCGTAGGGGCCCGTGTGCACCTCGCAGACGTCGAATCCGGCCTCGGCGGCCGCATCGACCTGAGCCGGGTCGGGATCGATGAACGCCGAGACGATCATGCCGCCGTCCTTGAGTTGACTGACGATGTCCGTCAGGCGCGGAAGCTGGCCAGCGACGTCGAGGCCACCTTCCGTCGTGATCTCCTCGCGCCCTTCGGGAACGAGCATGGAGATCTGCGGCTGGATGCGCCGGGCGATCGCGACCATCTCATCCGTTGCAGCCATCTCGAGATTCAGCTTCACGTTGATGCCCGCTCGAAGGCGCTCGACGTCGTGATCCTGGATGTGTCGCCGATCCTCGCGCAGATGCACGGTGACGCCGTCAGCGCCGCCGAGTTCAGCCTCGTGAGCCGCGCGTACAGGATCGGGTTCCGCGCCGCGGCGCGCCTGGCGCACGGTCGCGACGTGATCGATATTCACTCCCAACTGGACCATGTGCGGATTGTACGTGCGGGCGCGGTGCGCCTGCGCGCGAAATCGCGGCCTCCCTGTGCAGGGAAGGCCGCGATTTCGAGCGTGGTTGCTTCGCTCCGCCTGACTGGAAGGAGTATCAGGCGAAGCAGGAGGAGAGTGGCGGCTCTGTCAGTGGTGATTGCAGAGCCGGGCGAGGTGTGGATGGGAACTCATGACTCTGTCTCGTGCCACTCTGCGGCAACGGGCGTGTGTGTGGTTCCCGTTGACGCGTTCAGGTTGTTAGACGCCCGCCTTGGCAGCGGGTTCCCACTTCTTGGCGCTGAAGACCTGGTCGACCGGCTGCCCGGCGATGTGGCTGGTGTAGTTGCTCAGCGTCTTCATGGTCACGCCGGTGATCACATCAAGCACGTTGCTGGTCGTGAATCCGGCGTCGAGGAACTTCTGCACGGTGTCTTCGCGGACCCAGCCACGTTCCCGGACCACGTCGCGGGTGAACTCGCTCAGCGCGTTGAGCCTGGCGTCAGGCAGCGTCTCGCCGTCGCGAATCGCGTTCAGATCCTCATCAGAAAGACCAGCGCCGCCGGCGATCGTCGAGTGCGCGGCGACGCAGTAGCGGCAGTCGTTCTCGCGGCTGGCGGTCAGGACCACCACCTGCTGCTCCGCCTCCGTCAGATCCGCCTTCCCGAAGGCGGCGCTGATCTGGGCGTAGCCCGACGCGGCCGCCTCGGAGGCTGCGAAGACTCCGAAGAGATTGGGCAGGAATCCGTAGTTCTTCTCGACCTGCTGCACGAGCCCGCGGGTCTTCTCGGGCGCTGAGTTCGCGTTGTAAATCTCGAAGTTCGGCATTGCTCTATTCCTTCACTTGTGAGGCCCTTCGACCTCGTCCCTGGGCTGGCCGGTGATCCATCTCACCGTGTCGCCCGCACCATCACCAACAAGGTTTCTGGAACGCTTATTCCAGAATAGGCGCCTCATTTTCGAAAGTCACCGGATCAGGTCCGAAAACACGCGCCATCGCCCCTCCAGACGGCCCAGTTCAGGATTCGGGGCTTGCTCGATCATCCAGTCCGCGCCGATACTGTGGTGGACCCATGAGGACGCCAAACGCCAACCTGATGGCCCGATTGCTCGGTGGCGCCGCTGTGCTGGCGATGTGCACAATCCAGGCTCAGGGCCAGTGTGGAGGCATGTCCCTGAATCAGCTCGACCAGGGGGCCTGTGACGCGGATCTGCTCTCCGTGAGCAATCGCGTGCTCCAGCGGGACGCCGGGCCCTCGACGCAGTTTGATCGCCTGTATCGGGTTCCAGGGAAGCCATCGCTGCTCATGCGCCGTGCAGGCGCGGTCACCGCGGTCTTCCCGCGCCAGAACTCGCACTACGGGCTCGACCAGGGCAATCCGTTCCCGCACATTCCAGCGGGCACGACGTTCTACATTGGTGAACCCGTGATCGGCGGCGACTCCTACGACGGCGCCGAGTGGATCGATCTCGGGCCGGAGGGCCAGGACCACAGTCTCGAGCGCGCGTCGCTCCTGATCTCTGCGCAAGGCGGCGTCACGGATCTCGGATTCTCGCTCTCTGCGACAAACAGCGGCGATCGAGTCGAGTTCGAGCCGACGCCCATCATCGAGGTGAGCGCCCGCATGCGCGCGACGCGTCCGACCGTCGCCACGGATGAGGCGTATCGCCAGCGCCGCATCGCCGATCTGCTCGCCGAGGCCGCCCGGAATGAGACGCGAAGGCCGAAATCAGGTCTGGCAGGCGCCCAATAAGCCCGTACGCTGTGGCTCTGGGGACCACGCGGGAGGGCGACAATGAACGAATCGAAGATGACCCATGGCCGGAAGCGACTTGCGCTCGGCGCTCTTTGCGCTGCGTGCTTCATCACGATGTCCGGCTGCCTCGTCACGGGCTCAAACTACACAAAGGTGGACGGGCGCTACATCGGCCCGGACACGATCTCACGCATCGAGATCGGCGAGACGGATGAGACATGGCTGATGGCCGTGCTCGGCGAACCGACATCTCGAAGCGAACTCACGACCGGCGAGACGATCTGGCGCTGGGAATACAACAAGGTCAAGCGCAGTTCCGGCTCACTCTTCCTGATATTCCGCGCCCGCGATCGCACCGAGGTGCGCAGCAACGTGTACGTGAAGCTGGAAGAAGGTGTCGTGACGGACGTCTGGTCCGACTGACCCGCGCGTCGTCAGGCGCCGATCACATCATCCTTGAAGAGCGACTGGCCGCCGGTGGCGGTGTAGAAGCCGAACGCGCTGATCGCGCCGATGATTACGAGCGGCGTGATCGTCACATGCGCATACCAGGCCGCGAAGTCGAAGTCGATGACGCCGCTCAGGATCGATGTGGCGAACAGAACGGTGATCAGCGCAACGACGCCGAAGATCAGCATCACGCCGACAAAGAGCGACACTGAGAAGAGCGTAAATATGAGCGCCGGGAGTTCGTGCCCGGCGGCGGCGTTACTCGAGTAAACGAAGAAACCGATGATTGTCGCAAATACAAGGACAGCCAGAACACGCAATCGGAAGATGCCCTTGATCAGTATCAGGAAAAGGAAGAACACGAAGCCCTGCTGGACCTGATTCGAGAAGATGGACAGAGACTGGCCGATGAGATCGCTCGTGCCGAGCAGCCCGACGCCGGATGAGACCGCCGGCATGCGCGGCACGCCAGTGAAGGCTGGCGCATAGACGATCATCGAACGTGAGACCGCCGCGAGGAGAGCGCCGACAGTGACGCCGATGAGCAGGTCCCGCCCGAGACGCGGATCGCGCCAGCGGCCGGTCGCAAGACGGCTCCAGCTGATCAGGGTCTCCGGCCAGAGCTTGCGCGCATAGGGCTCCAGCGCCATGTAGAAGAGAGACGCAATCGCTGGGAGCGCAATCACGTTCGTGAGCCTGCGCCCGAAGTCGCCCTGACTCGTCGGAAGCAGTTGATGCGCCGAGAAAAAATCCACGAGAATCAGGGCGATGATCAGCGTGAGGAACACGAGCAACATGCCCTTGCGATCGAAGCGATTCAGCCTCCAGTTTCGCCACGCGAGGGAGACGCCGCCTCCGAAGAGCAGGATCGGAATCAGCACGTTGAGAACGCCGATGGCGGCGCGGATGAACGTCGTCGCCGGAGTCGCGCTCACACTCGCAGCTGCACTGGCGTCAGCGTCAGAGTCCGCCCCCTCTTCCTCGAAGAGCGCCGCATAGTTCCATTCGGTGAAGATCCGGAAGTAGACCGGCTTGCCATGCAGGGCTGCGGCGTGCACGACGACCTCCCGGCCATCGCCTCCCACCCAGGGCCCCCGCCATGCGGCGATATCGCTCAGCGCCAGGTCCGGAACAAAACGCGGCGGCTCCTCAACGAACTGGTCGCGGTCCATTCCGGCGAGTTCGAAGAGACGATTCCAGATCTCATCAGTCCCAACTTCATCGTCAGGGGACCTGCGATCGTGGAAGCCGGCAGATGAGAGCGCCAGACTGGTGAGGCGTCCCCTGGCGTCGATCGTCAGTCGAAACTCGTTGTTCGGCAGCAGAGGTGGCTGAAAGAACGTGATACGCGTGTCGTCGACTCCGAGATGCTCGAACGTGCGCGGGCTCCATCGGTAGAAGAAACCGAATGACGACCGGTCCGGGTCCGACATCAATCCCCACCGGGCTTCCGGCGCGTAAACGCCTTCCGGGATCGGGAGCCCCTGCTTTTCGGCCTGCGCCGCCTGCAGGAAGTTGTTCATGAGCCAGAATCGATATTGGCCGTCGCCGATGTAGCCCCACGCTTCGTCAAAGCCATTCTCGAACTCGACGATCTCGAGCCCTCGCGCGACGTCGCGCGCCTTCTCCGCCCAGACGAGCGGCGACTCGCGGACCGGATACAGCGCCGTGATCGTCCCTTTCGAGCCCATCGCCAGCAGCGCGACGACGCAGAGCGCGATGACGGCCGCGCACGCGCCGGCGACGGTCGGCTTCATCGCGCCCGAGCGACCGGATTGCGCCACAAGCTCTGGTGAAGGCGTCTCCCCCGC
>JANQNW010000001.1 GCA_028279375.1 Phycisphaerales bacterium | reverse complement strand
GGCGAGCCGGAGCCGACGACACGCGTCGCCGGGCGCGTCGTCTCGCGCGAATGGCCGATGCGCGCCTTCGCCATGGAAGCCACCAACCGGATGACGGATCCGCCGGATGGCGTCCTCAAGACGCCGGGATTCAATGACGACGGCTCATTCTTCGACCTGCGAGACGCGGGCGATGTCATGACGGTCGTGGACAATCTCATCATCGACTTCGGCTCCGACAGCGGCGGCGCCAAGTCGCTCGCAGGGGTGGAGTAAGAGACGGCGCCGAGGCAGGACGAGAGTGAGCACCAGAAAGCAAGGGTGTTCAGCGAATCGCGGAACAGCGATGTCGAATGGAGTTCGCGCGAGCGCGAGCGAGTGTTGGGGGCGGGTCAAATGAGAAAGTGCACATTTGAACAAACCGAGCGCAGTCAGACTCGTTCCGGAGTCAATCCGAAGCGAGGTGTCGCCCTGATTCTGGTGCTGATAAGCCTGGGCGCTGCCGGTGCGCTGACGAGCTTCTACCTGATTAGCCAGGAGAACTCGGTCGCCATCGGGACGAACGCCGAAGCGGCGTCTGCCTCCGACTGGGCGGCGCGCACGGGCGCGGAACTCGGAATCGCCGTGCTCGAGACGGAACAGGACTGGCGCGGCGTCGCGTCAGCGGATGGTCGAATTATCACCGAGGCCTCGATTGGCGACGCGGTGGTCACCGTGACCGTGACCACGCTCGATGGCTCTCCGCCCAGCGCCGACGATACGGATCTCGTGATCACGTCGATTGCGGTCGTCGATGGTCTCACGAGCATGCGCCAGATGGTGGTCGCCGTCGAGCCGCCCATGGATGTCGAAGACAGCATCGATGACGGGCTCAATGAGTTCGGCATCTACGCGATCGAGGGGATCCAGCTCGACAACAGCAGTCTCATCACCGTCTGGAATCGGAATCCGAAGAACCAGGTGAATGAACCGGCGAATCTCGGCGCCGGATTCTCGCTCGCGTCGGCGTTCGATATCGATGAGACGTCCGACATTCTTCGCTCGCAGCTCTTCGTCATGGACTCCGCGTCCGCCGGTCTGAAGGACATGGTGGATGACGTCCTTTTCGAGGGCGGCGGCGTCATTCCGGTTGACGGCCTCCCCACGGCGCCTGCTCATGCGCCTGTCTATCTCCGCACGCTGCCGACGATCTTGTCTGTGCCGCTTGTGCTCAACTTCGACATCAACGCGCCTTTGAACTCCGGCGCCGTGTCGTGGGTCTATCTCTCCGATGGTGGAAACCTGATTCTCAATGACGACAGCGGCGGGCTCTACATGTTCGACCACCTCGAGATGGAGAGCGGCGGCATGCTCACCATCGACGGGCACGTTGAACTGCTGGTCACGGACACGGTTCAGCTCCTCGACGGAGCGACGATCCAGTTCGAGGATGAAGACTCATCGCTCTCGCTCTATCTCATGGGGGATCTCATCGTTGATAACGCCGGTTTCGGCGTCGACCTCGAGATTGCGGAGCAGGATGAGATTGAGGTGTCTGATCTGGAGGAGTACATCGATCCGACGCGCATGACCGTCTACGGGGTTTCGCCGGATTCGGGAGGCGTCATCGATCCGCATTACGTCTTCACGAGCAACTCGCTTGTGCTCGGATCATTCCACGCGCCGACGGCTCGCATCTCGATGAACTACGACTCCATATTCGTCGGCAGGGCGACGGTCGCGGGCATCCGAGCGTCGAACGGGTCGGAGATCTACTGCGATCCCGCGCTCGGCGTGGAGACCGGCTACACCGATCTCGATGGCCCCCTTTATAAGGAAGACGGGAGCTTCCTTGATGAGCTCATTGATGCGCTTGCGGCGTGGGACGACTCGCTCGGCATGGACGCCATCAAGGAGCACATCATGGGATATGTGCCTGAGCCTCCCGAAGAAGAAGAGGTTCGCGAGGTCGGCGGCGGCAAGGGGCCAATCGGAGGCGGAGAGCCAATCGGCGGCGGCGAGCCGGAGCCGACGACACGCGTCGCCGGGCGCGTCGTCTCGCGCGAATGGCCGATGCGCGCCTTCGCCATGGAATCCACCAATCGAATGACGGATCCGCCGGATGGCGTCATCAAGACGCCGGGCTTCAATGACGATGGCTCCTTCTTCGACCTGCGCGATGCAGGCGATGTCATGACGGTCGTGGACAATCTCATCATCGACTTCGGCTCCGACACCGGTGGCGCCAAGTCGCTCGCAGGAGTGGAATGAATGAAACGCACGACGCGCTGCGCCACAGGATTCTCGCTGCTCGATCTGCTCGTCACCATGGCGATCATGGCGATCGCGCTGGCGATCACGATTCCGGGATTCACGCCGGATGACGCCGCGCGCCTGCAGGGCGGCGCCGACATGGTCGCCTCTGATGTTGAGTACGCGCAGTCAATCTCTCTCGCAACGCCCTCCGATCCGGCGGCTGTCGTCTTCGATCTCGAGGCCAACACCTACTGGATCGCGCTCCAGTCTGATCTCGAGACGCCCATCGAGATGCCCGGCGCCGATGACGAGGACTATCTGGTCACGCTTGGCTCGGGTCGGGCCGCGTTGCTCTATGACGTCGAACTGACGCTCGAGGGCGGCGCAGAGGATGTGCTTTCCTTCGACGAGTTCACAAGACTCGAGACGCTCGGCGGCGCGACGATCACGCTCACCAATCCCGGCGGCGCGGTCGACATCACGATCTCATCCTCCACGGGCGCCGTGCACGTCGTCTGGCAGTAGGGGAGCGCCATCCCCTGGCAGGGGAATCTCTTCCCATGATCGCGGCCCCGTCCTAGTCTTGCGCCATGGCGCAGCGACGGCATCATTATGAGCGCGCTTTCGAATCCTATCTACGTTCCAATCGCATTCCTTATATCGCCGTTGACGAGGCGCGCAGGGCCCTGGTCCCCGGCGCCGGGGATGGCCGATTCGAGGCGCCTCGCCTTGCGGCAGAGGAAGACGCACGGGCGCTGAAGTCTTTCGATTTCGTCGTGTATGGACGCGAGCGCAGTCTTCTTGTCGAGACGAAGGGGCGCAAGCTTCCGGCCGGGCGGAGAGCGCCGACCTGGTCATCCATGCAGAACTGGGTCACGTCGGCGGATCTCGATTCGCTCTCGCGTTGGAGCGAGCTCTTCGGCGACGGATTCGACTCCTCCTTCATCTTCATCTACTGGTGCGAGGCCCAGCCGCCTGACGGCCTCTACCAGGAGGTCTTCGAGCACGAGGGACGCTGGTACGCGCTGCGCGAGGCCCCACTGGATCAATACAGCGCATTCGCTCGCGTTCGAAGCGCCCGCTGGGACACCGTTTCCGTACCCGCGGCAGACTATGCGCGCATCAGCAGGCCATTTCGAGGGGGTGATTGGCCCTCCGCGCCCTCGCCTCCGGCGATCCCTGACGCTTTACACCCCTGCGGGCCGTCCGTATCGTCAGTCGCATGAAGAGCAGCACAAGCAGACGGTGGGGGCTGGTGGCGATTGGAGCGGGTCTGATTCTCCTGGCGCCGGCCGTCTACGCGCAGGGGCTGCCGGCACGGCAGAACCAGCAGCAGTCGCAGAGCAATCGCTCGAATCAGGCGCAGTCAGGGAACAGGAGCGTGGCGAGACCGCCGTCGCCTGAGCGTCCCGACAACCCACCGGTGTGGCTGTTCTATATCGTCGCGGCCGGCCTGACCGGCGGCGCCGTCGCCGTGAGCATCTTGCCCAGCAAGCGGGGTCATCAGGACTGACCTGATTCCGCCCTGTGGAACCGCAGGCGCCTTCCGACCGGATCAGTAGAGAGATTCGCCGTCAGGCGCGGAGCACATCACCATGAATAGAAAACAAAAGAACGGCCTGCTGGTCCTGAATGCGACGCTGCTGGCCGCACTGGCGCTCGTCACATTCGCGCCCATCGCCGATGCACAGCGAAACCGGTCCGTCAATCGCGCCAGGGGCGAATACACCATGGTTGCGGGGCAGGTTCAGGGCCTCGCCGAAGCCGCGATCTACATCATCGACAGCAATAACGAGGAGCTGGTCGCCGTCCGCTGGGATCAGAGCCGCCAGGACCTGGCGCCCATCGGATATCGCAACCTCGCCCTCGACGCGCGCGGCACACGGGGAGGTGGCCGATGACCACGACGAAGCATCAGGACACCGAGCGCCTCAGCGGCGGCAGCGTCGCCCTCTGGGCGAGCGCCTTCGTGATCTTCGCGCTCATTATCGTGCAGGCGGGACGGCTCGACACCGGCAACGCCGCGTACGCCGGCAACGTCACCTCCATCGGGGATCTCACGATTCTGACCGCCGAGGGCGGCGACAATGATGACGTGCTCGCGATCCTCGACCGGCGCGATGAACGCCTCTTCATGTATGGGGTGCGAAATCGCAATCAGGTCGAGCTCTTCCAGATCTACGAACTGGGCGGCGCTCAGGGCATGTTCGCACAGGCGAGGCAGGCCGCGGGCCCCTGAGAGAACGAACCCATCTGAAAGACCCTCAAGGGCCACTCCCTTCCGGGACGTGGCCCTTTCTACTGCGCCCGCGTAGTCTGGTCGCTCCTTCGCAGTTGGACCCGTCAGGCGCGCCGGGCGCGTGGCGGCTGCATCAACCCTTCCCGGCGACAGTTGGGCGCAGTCACGCTGGATGACTCTTCATCGGAGTCAACTGCGGTCGATGCGCGCGAAGGAACCTGAGCTTCATGTCCATCTTTCCGCTCCCGCAGTACGAGGCGGATCTCGAGGAAGCCGAGCGCGAGGCGTACGAGCGTCTGAAGCCGCCCACCTCGATGGTCGTCCGCTTCGGCTCGATGCGCCTCATCGGCGAGTACCCCTACAAGGGAGATCAGAAGCCCGGCTGCGGCAGCAAGATCGTGGTGCGCACCCACCGCGGCGTCGAGATGGCAGAGATGCTCACGTCCACGTGCCCCAACGCCGGGTGCTCCAAGAGCGTCACCCGCAAGGAGATGCTCGAGTACATCGAGAACTCCGGCGGGCGGGACTATCCCTTCTATTCAGAGGGTCGAATCCTGCGTGTGGCGACCGTTGAGGACATCAACAAACAGTCGGAGTTTGACGGCCGTCGCAAGGACCAGGTTCGGAAGGCTCGCGAGATCGCGTCAGAACTTGAACTCTCGATGAAGATCATCGACGCCGAGACGCTCCTCAGCGGGGAGCGATTGATCTTCTACTTCACCGCCGAGGAGCGCGTGGACTTCCGCACACTGGCTCGGCGCCTGGCGGACGTCTACAAGGCGCGCATCGAGCTCATGCATGTCGGCGCCCGTGACGAGGCGCGCATCAACGCGGACTATGAGCGCTGCGGCCAGCACTGCTGCTGCCGCCAGTTCCTCAAGGTGCTCAAGCCCGTGTCAATGAAGGCCGCCAAGACGCAGAAGGCGACACTCGATCCACTGAAGATCAGCGGACGATGCGGGCGCCTCATGTGCTGTCTTCGCTACGAAGACGAGACGTACGAAGAACTCAAGAAGCGCCTCCCCAGGCGCAAGTCGCGCGTCGGCACGATGGAAGGCCCCGGCATCGTCGTCAGCACGCAGATCCTCACACAACTCGTGCTCGTCGCGCTGGAGAAGGATGGCGCTCGCATCGCCGTGCCAGTCGAGGAACTGCTCGATCCCGATGCGCCCATCCCGAAGAAGCCCCAGGAGCCGGATCCAATGCGCGGGCTCGCCGATGGCGACGTCGATGAGAAGACCGGCGGAAAGAAGAAGCGTCGATCGAGGCGTGGCCGGCGCGGCGGCAAGGGCAAAGGCAAAGGCGATGCCCAGGCGAAGCACCGCGAGAAGTCGAAGCGCCAGAAAACTGACGCGGAAGGGGGCGACGCCCCGGATCAGAAGCCTCGGGCCGAGGCCGGATCTGATGGCGGTCCCTCGAAGAAGAAGCGGCGACGTCGGCGTGGCGGCCGCGGACGTGGCAAGGGACGAGGACGCGGCAAGGGCGGCGGACCTTCCGGTGACGGCGGCAAAGGCGGCGGCGGCTCCGGAGGAGGGGACTCCGGGGCCGGCTGATTCCATCTCCCGGTCAAGGGCGCCCTCGTCCGACGCCGATCGTTCTCCTGCGGATGCACTCGGTTGATTCAGCCAATCAGGAGAAAAGCGCGAGAATGGGACGCCGATCGCGATATGTCCGGCGCGGGGCCGACGATTCGATTCGGCACACGCTCCGGCTCGTCATCCTCGCGCTCATCCTCGCATTCGTCTTCCGAACGTTCGTCGTCGAGCCATTTGTCATCCCGACGGGCTCGATGGCGCCGACGCTGCGCGGCGCTCACACGCAGCAGCGCGACAGCGCCAACGGGGCGCACTGGGCGGTCGATGTCTGGGAGCGCTCGCCGCGATCGCTGGAGGATCATCTCACGGCGCTCGATGTTCCGGAGGTCTCGGAGCGCGTGCGCGCCGGCGATCGCATCCTCGTTCTCAAGCAACTCTATCCCTTCTTTTCTCCGCGACGCTGGGATGTGGTTGTCTTCAAGAACCCCGAAAACTCGGAAGAGAACTTCATCAAGCGCCTCGTCGGCATGCCCGGCGAGCAGATCTGGCTCGTCGATGGCGATGTCTTCACGCGCCGAACTGACAGCGAGCCGTGGAGCATCCGTCGCAAGTCGGATCGCGTGCAGCGCCATCTCTGGGCGCCGGTTTTCTCGAGCGAGTGGGCGCCGACGCGGCGCGTCGATGGCGAAGAATGGTCGGGCCCGTGGGACGGCGCGCATTGGAATACAACCGGAACCAGCTACCGCACTGAGCGGGACGACCAGAGCGTGCTCGCGTGGAACAGCGCCGCGACGACGCCCGCCGGCGATCAACTCTGGCCCATCCAGGACTGGGTCGCGTACAACGCCAATCCAGCGGACGGCAACCTCCGCCCCGGGCCCTATCCCGTCTCGGACATTCGCATGCGCGCCGTCGTGCGACCGGATGGGCCCGGATTCGCCATCCGCGCGACGCTGCAGGCCCGCACGCATCAGTTCGAGGGCGTCGTCGATTCAAACGGCAACGCGCGCATCCGCATGCGCGAGGACTGGCTCATTGATGGCGAAGAGGCGCCATGGCGCGTGCTTGATGAATCGAGCATTGATCCGCTGCCGGCGGGGCGCGCCACGCCGGTCAGCCTCGCGCACTTCGATCAGCGCCTTGAGTTGC
The DNA here is from genome assembly GCA_028279375.1 of Phycisphaerales bacterium. GTDB lineage: Bacteria > Planctomycetota > Phycisphaerae > Phycisphaerales > UBA1924 > JANQNW01. The sequence goes on along the minus strand of JANQNW010000001.1, from coordinate 227,003 downwards.
GCGTTGGCGACCAACTCGTCGCCAGCGCTGAATATGACTGGTCGCCTGCCGAGCGACTCGCGTTTGCGATGCATGAGACGCCCGAGGAGTTCAGCGCGTACGCGCTTCGTGATCCGGATGGGTATCGCCGGCCGGCGGCCTGGTGGACTTTCGAAGGCTCAGGCGTGACGCTCGATCGCGTCGGTCTCGATCGAGATATCTACTACCAGCCGTCGCGCGGGCTGGGTGTCTCTGAGGACCGCATCGCGCGCCTGACGCCCTCGGAGTACTTCGTGCTGGGCGACAACAGCGCCGCAAGCCGAGATTCCCGCGCGTGGGACAGGGTCGATCCCTGGATCGGACTCCAGCTTGATCCGCCGGAGGGTGTGGTTCCGGATCGGCTGATGATGGGGAAGGCGTTCATGGTGTACTTCCCGGCGCCGCACCGATCGCCGCGCGGCCTGCTCGCCCCCGATTTCGGGCGCGTGCGATTCATTCGCTGACCCCGCGTTCGTTCGCAGCCTGCGGGCCAGCGAGCCGGTAAGGTGCTTCGCGATCATGACGGATTCAGACGCACAGGTTGATCAGCAGGCGACGCCGGAGCCGCATCGGGAGACGACGAAAGAGGCGATCATGTCGGTCGCGTTCACCTTCGCGATCGTCTTCGTCTTCACGCGCTTCGTCGTCGCCTCCTATGTGATCCCCACCGGGTCGATGGCGCCGACGCTCATGGGCGCCCATATGCGATTCACGAGTCCGCAGACCGGCGACGTATGGGCGGTCAATCCGTGGTACTTCCAGGACATGCGCGGCCAGCGCGGACCGATCTCGGTGCAGGGCACACTCGCGCGCCCCGGCATGACCGTCGATATCGAAGACACCATCGTCAACGAGCGCACGAGGTACGCCGATGTTCCATTGCGGGGCGGCGATCGCATCTTCGTGCACAAGTATCTCTACAACATCTTCCCGCCGAAGCGCTGGGATGTGGCCGTCTTCAAGTTCCCAGGCGACGCCAACGAGAACTACATCAAGCGCATCGCGGGCCTCCCCGGCGAGACCGTCTGGCTCGCCGACGGCGATGTCTTCACGAAGAACGGCGACGACGACTGGACCATCCAGCGCAAGCCGACGCGCGTGCAGCGCGAGCTCTGGTATCCGCTCTTCTCAAGCGAGTATCGACCCTTGAATGCTGATTCCAATCCGACGTGGGTTGATCGCTGGGAGAGCGACGAGATCGACACCGCCAGTGTTTCGTTTCGCGTCGAAGATGAGAAGCCGGCGCGTCTCCGCTGGAACACGCGCGCCAGGGCCATCGATGACTGGGTGAGCTACAACGACGTCCGCCAACTGTGGAATTTGAAGCGCTATCCCGTTTCCGATCTGCGCATGCGCGCCGCGATCCGCGCCGAGTCTGATGGCTTCCGCGCCAGCGCCCGACTCGGCGCCCGCGGACACATCTTCGAAGCGCGTATCGAAGACGGCGTCGCCGAGCTCCGCATGGCGAAATTCGGCCAGCCCGGTGGACTCGCATGGGACGTCCTCGACTCGACAGAGACCGAGATCTTCCGCCCGGGCCGTCTCGTGAATGTCGAATTCTGGCACGTGGATCAGTCGCTCCAGCTCTGGATCGACGGCAAGCGCGTCGCCCACGGCGAATACGACTGGTCGCCCCAGGAGCGCCTCAATAACGTCTTCGACGAGGGCATTGGGCGCGTTTCCAGCCCGCCCGTGTACGACACCAGCATGTACCGGAAGCCGCGCATCGAATGGCGCTTTGAAGGGTCACCCGCCGAGATCCATCGGGTTGGCCTCGATCGCGATGTCTTCTATCAGCCCGCGACGGGCCATACGAACAGCCGCAAGCTCGCGCGCGGCGCCGGCCCGACGCGCACCTTCGAACTCACCGGTGATCAGTTCTTCATGCTCGGCGACAACAGCCCATCCAGCGCCGACTCTCGCGCATGGGGCGGCATCGATCCATGGGTCGCCCATCGCGTCGATGGCACGATCGGCGTCGTCAATCGCAGCATGCTCATGGGCAAGGCGTTTCTCGTGTTCTACCCTGCGGGTCACCGCGATCTGGAGTTCTTGCCCAAGCGCATCGGACTCCCGCCTGACTTCGGGCGCGTCCGCCTCATTCGCTGACGCCCTGATCAGCGCAATCGCTCGGCGAGCGTTGAGACTCCGCATTCAGTCTGTTCGCCTGAGGCAAGGTCTTTCACGACACACCGATCCGCGCTCTCGAGAATCACGGCGCATCGCGCGCCGCTGGCGTCCGCTTCCTTCAGCAGCTTGCCGATATTGCGCGTTGAGCGATAGGTGTGACGCACATGCAGTCCGCCGCCTCGCAGGTCGGCGACAACCCCCGGCAACGCGTCCTCCGCGCCGTCATCGCCGCTGGAGATGACGAATGCGTCCGGCCGTGCGCCGATGGACTCGAGGAGCTCTGCGCCCTCTTTCATCAGCCCCTTGTCCCGGAGGACGAGCGACAGCACGACATCGCCCATCGCGAAGCCCACCGCCGACGTGGGCGGCCCGCCAAAGAGCTCCACGAGGTTGTCGTAGCGCCCGCCGCCGGCGATCGCGCGCTCCCGTCCGCCGGATTCATGCACTTCAAAGACTGTGCCCGTGTAGTACGCCAGACCGCGCACGATGCCGAAATCCAGATCGCACCACGACTCGAGATCGCCATGCCTGCTGATGGCGCCGCGCAGCTCAAGGAGCGCCTCGCGCCCGGGCAGCGAGGACTCATCCTCCGCCGCCAGATCGCTCCATGTCACGGAGCACATGGCGTCGAATCGATCGCAAGCGAGATTGATGGCGCGGGTCTGCTTCGCGAACTCGTCGGCGGAGAGCTTGTGGCGCGCATCGAGCAGCGTCAGCGCGGTCGTCATATCGCCGTCGTTGACACCGCAGGCGCTGAGCATCGCCGCGATTGAGTTGCGATTACTGATGCGCACGCGCACGTCAGCGTCGGTCAGGCCGAGATCGCGCAGCAGGCCCACGCAGCAGGCGATGACTTCGGCGTCCGCCGTCGCCGTGTCGTCGCCGAGCATGTCGACATTCCACTGCGCAAACTCGCGGAGGCGTCCGCGTTGCGGCTTCTCGGCGCGGAAGTAGTTCCCGACACTGAACCACTTGATCGGCTTGGGCAGCGAACGCGCCTGCGCGGCGACCATACGCGCCAGTGACGGGGTGAACTCAGGGCGCAGCGCAAAGTCCGTGTCCCCGCCTGCGCGACGGAAGCTGAAGAGCTCGGAGACGATGCCCTCACCGGACTTCACCGTGTACAGATCGAGATGCTCGAAGGTCGGGCCGTCGATCTCATCGAAGCCATGGCGCACGGAGGCCCTCCGGAACGATTCGAAGAGGAACCGACGGGCGGCCAGATCGGCCGGATAGAAGTCTCGCGCGCCTCTCGGCGCCTGGTGCGAGCGCCGACGGGCGCCGGATTTCTCTGGGCTTGCCATCGGGCCTAGCGTACCCTGTAGGCGGGTTGGCGCTCTCCAGATGGCCCTGCCCGCTGCGAGGATCTGGAACACAATCGAAACCCGGGGCGCCATCCGGACGAAGATTCCCGGGACTCCTGCGGAGGCTGCTGGTGAAGGACTCGAACATCCTCAAGATCGCGATCGCGCTGGGTGTCGGCGTCTTTGTCTGGCAGCTCGTCACGCTCGACCCGGTCCCTCTCACGAGGCCCGGCCAGTCGATCGCCACCGATCCGTGGGTGTATGTGCAGACACAGACCGAGGTCGTCCAGGAGAATCCGCGCAAGCTCGAGGCGTGGCGCGATCTCGCCACGGCCATCTTCCGCGCTGGCGATCACGATGAGGCGCTCGCCACATGGCTCGAGAAAGCGCCGCCCAGACTGGTCACCGACTACAGCGCCGAAGGCGTGATTCGCTACTGGTTCGGCCGTTGGCTGCCCAATCGCTCATCGGATATCGATCAGGCGGCCGCACAGGAGGAGATGAAGCGACAGTTCGAGCAGGCGATCTCGCTTCTCTCAGAGTTCATCGATGCCGGCGAGGGTGAGATCTTCTTCGATCACTACTGCCTGCTCGGCCGGAGCCAGTTCTTCGCGGGTCATGTCGAGGATTCGAAAGCGACGCTGCTCGCGGCTGAAGCGCTTCTCGATGAGGATCCGAGTCAGTTCGAGCCCGGCGCCCTCTGCAATCGCCACACGTGGATTGCGCTCATCTGGGCGGATATGGGAGAGCGCGAACTCGCTGCCTCCCGCTGGGATTACGTCTGGGAGATCCTGGAGCTCTATGGCGCGCAGACACATGATGTCGCATGGCCGACCACGTGGTTCGAGATCGCGTCGTACTACTCTCAGATCGAGGTTTGGGATCGCGCCGAGGATGCGGTTCTCAAGCGCAGACCGATGTACAACGCGAGCGAGGTGCGGACCGACGTTCCGGACACCTGGCACAAGGTCGGATGGCGCCTTTATCGCCAGAATCGCGTGCCGCAGGCGCAGAACGCCTGGCTTCGCGCAGTCGAGGCGCAGGCCCCGATCATCGAGAGCGAGCGGAACAACTTCAGGCACTGGTACAACCTCGCCTGCTTCCGGGCGCTTGCCGGCCGGCCAGAGGAGGCGATCGACGCCTTCGAGCAATGCGTCGACCTCGGCTGGCGGGATCAGGCCAAGGCCCGCTGGGACGACGATCTCAGGACCCTGCAGGAGATGCCGCGATTCCAGGCGGCGCTCGATCAGATCGTGCCCGAGGAGGAACTGGGCGTGGATCGGGGGCCTTCAGGACTTCGTCCTCCGCAGGCGCCCCGCGGCGGCTGAGACGCCCTGAGGAAGCCCGCTTCGCGAGTGCTGCACCGCGGACCCTCCGCTATCATCCAATCGCTTTGCGTTCGCAGGTTCAGCGATTCTCCAGTGAGAAGGCCGGGGTCAGATGCCCACTATTCAAATCAACGGCAAAGAGTGTGAGTTCGACCAGGGAAAGACCATCCTCCAGGTCGCCAGCGCCAACGGCGTTGAGATTCCCAGCTACTGCTATCACGACGGCCTGAGCATCGTCGCCTCCTGCCGCATCTGCCTCGTCGAGGTCTGGGCTCCCAACCCTCGCAATGACAACAAGCTCGAGCCCATTCCCAAGCTTCTTCCCGCCTGCCAGACACCCGCAGGCGATGGCCAGGTCGTGTACTCCGACTCGCCCAAGGCGATCGCCAATCAGAAGGCGGTCATGGAGTACCTGCTCATTAACCACCCGCTGGACTGCCCGGTCTGTGACCAGGCGGGCGAGTGCGGACTGCAGGATTACAGCTACAACTACGGTCGCGGTGTCTCGCGCTTCGAAGAGACGAAGATCAAACAGCCCAAAAAAGATGTCGGCCCGAACATCCTGCTCTACTCCGATCGCTGCATTATGTGCACGCGTTGCGTGCGCTTTACGCGCGAGGTCTCTGGCGACGCCGAACTCATGGTCAACGGCCGCGGCGCGAAAGAGCAGATCGATGTCTTCCCGGGCAAGGCGCTCGACAATCCTCTGGCGTCCAACGTGATCGATCTCTGCCCTGTCGGCGCGCTGCTCGACAAGGACTTCCTTTTCCGCAAGCGCGTTTGGGATCTCACCAGCACGCCATCCATCGACGGCATCACCTCCAGCGGCGACAACCTCTGGATCGAGCACGCCGACGACAAGATCTGCCGCATTCGTCCACGCGACAACATGGACGTCAATAAGTGGTGGATCACCGACGAAGTGCGCTACGGCTGGAAGTTCGTCCACAGTGAAGACCGCATCGATGCGCCGACGCGCCGCCAGTTCGGCGCCCCCGTCAAGACGGAGTTCAATCGCGCTTACGACGATGCGATCGACGGCATGCGCAAGGCAGTCGCCGACGGCAAGCATGTCGGCCTTCTCGTCTCGCCCATGCTCGCCTGCGAAGAGGCGTATCTGCTCGCCCAGGCGGTGCGCGCGATCGATCCGAACGCGATCTTCGGCGTCGGCCCGATTCCGACGTTCGGAGAAGACCAGGTCTATCCGCCGGGCGTCGCCGATGATGATCCGAAGCGATTCGTCATCCGCGCCGAGAAGTGCCCGAACAGCCGCGGCGTGCGCCGCGTGCTCGAAGGCGTCGCCGATGCGCAGACCGTCTGGTCCTTCGAAGACTTCGCCGCCAAGCTCAGGAGCGGGCAGGTCGGATGCGCCGTCATCACCGGTGGGTACCCGAGCGATTGGGTGACGGACGCTCTCAAGAACGCAATGTCCAGCGACGATCTCTTCGTCGTCCTCATGGACCTGCTCTCGTCTCCGCTGTGCGACGCCGCTGATGTCGTGCTTCCCTCGGCGAGCTGGGCGGAGAAATCCGGCACGTTCGAGAACGCCAACGGCCGCCTTCAGGGATTCATGCAGGCCATCCCCTGCATCGAGCCTTCACGGGCTGAGGGTCAGATGGCGCTGGATCTCTTCGCCAAGATCGAGGAGGACGAGATCCCCCTCATTTACGACGCCATGTGGATCCGACAGGAGATGGCGAGCGTCAACCCGGCCACGCTGGGAGTCTTCGCGTCGGACGTCCACATGCCGCCGGCGCCGGAGCGCATCGAGTCGGACATGCAGACGGTCGAGCTCTGAGGGCCCTTCAGGCCCGCCATCGAGGATTCCCTCGCGGCTGCGGCCCACATCCAGCTAGAATAAACCTCTCGCGCCAGACCGCCATCGTCTGATCCATGGACGATCCTGGCGACCTACGTACGGCGGCCTGACCACACTCCGGGGCGACCCGGGGAAGGATGTCCAGACGTGGAGGGCAGGGCCTATGCAGGGCTTCTTTATTGTCCACTGTCGTTTGTCGGATCCGCCCAAGAAGCTGGCCGTGCTCCTCGGGCTGCGCCACATCGTTGAGGTCTTCCCCGACCCCAACGGCTCAGGCGCGCGCATCCAGACAACACACAGTCAGATCCAGGTTGAAGAGTCGTATGAGCAGGTGCTCCAGCTCATCCAGAATGCGGGGGCGGCTCAGCCGACCAAGGGCTACTAGGCGCGACGCGGGCTAACCCAGTCCGACCGCGGCGCCAAGCAGAATCATCAGCACGATCCCTGCGAGGAACGAGAGTCCGACCGTCTCGCTGCGCGCCTGCTCCGAAGCCTCCGGAAGCAGATCGCTGACGACCAGGTGCATCATCGCGCCCGCGGCGAAGCCCATGCCGAAGGGAAGCAGCGGCTCCGCCATCCAGACGGCCCACGCAGCTGGCACGGCGCCGATCGGCTGCGGCGCACTCGACAGAATCGCCCAGCCGATGCACGCCCACGTCGAGACGCCGCGCGGGCGGAGCGCCAGCGCAATCGCGAGTCCTTCCGGCACATTGTGCACTGCGATCGCAAGCGCCACCGGAATGCCGACGTTGGCGGCGTCCATCGTCGCGAAGCCGACGCCGATCGCCACACCCTCAGGAAGTGAATGCACAGTCATCGCGAGCACGACGAGGAGTGCGCCCGTGCCGCCCTTCTCACGCAGCCCGAGGAAGTCGAAGTCTTCATTCGCATGGAGCCATTTCGAGGCGATCGCGAAGAAGAGCGATCCCGCCACGAGGCCACCGCTGACGAGCCAGATTGCGGAGCCGCCGTCTCGCTTCAGACCCTCGCCGACGAGTTGCACGAGACTGGCCGAGGTCATCATCCCCGCCGCCGCCGCGAGGAAGATCCCGTTGATCGTTCGGGACAGGTCCTTGACGAAGAAGAACGGAACGGCGCCGAGCCCCGTCGAGAGGTCCGTGATGACGCCCGCAACGAACGCCGTGATGAGCAGTTCCTGAAGTCCCACGTCCAGATCATTGTCGGGGCGATGGCGCAGGAAGTTGAATAACGACGCCGGTCAGATGCGGTTTAGTGCGGCGACCTCCGAATCGAGCGCGCAAAGGCACGCCCGGACGCTTCGAACCGTCCGGGCGTGCCGCCTGCATTCGGGTTGTGCAACCGAATCAGGCCTCGGAACCGGCGTCCGCAGGGGCCTCGCCCTCGCCCTCATCAGGAGCGATCGCCTCACGCACTGCGTGCCGGATGATCTGCTTTCCCCGATGATCGGCCTGGCCCACGGCGCCCAGCGCCTCGCGGCGCCCATTCTGAATCGCCATGCCCGCCTCGGGAGGCGCGCCGAGTTCACGCAGGATGAGAAGGCAACGATCAGCCGTCAGGTTGATCACTCTGCTGGCCCGCTCGCTCACGCGATTGATCGCGCGCTTCGCGCGAGCGCCGGCGTGCGCGATCGCTCGATCCGGAGCGCCATTCTCGTCGAGCTCCTTGATCGCGTTGACGCCCTTGGCGGTCAGCCCCTTGATGCCGTTGATGGCGTTCCCCGCAGTCTCTCCCATCTGCATCAGGCACTCCTCAACCGGTCCGGCGCCTGCAGGATCATCCTGCGCGACGGCTGGCGCCGTGAAGAGCAGCGCCGCGAAGAGTGCGAGCGCAGACGATAAGCGCAATGATTTCATCATTTCAGTGGCTCCTTTCAATCGCGTGTTCTGCCCGAGGCGATCACCTGGACGCATCTGTCTGCGCCGCGGGCATGTTCCCCATACGGAACATCTTCTCTTGTCAGCGGACCCCGAAGGCCTGCGATGGCCAAACGAGGCGCGATGGCGCTCATTGCCGCACGATCTCATGAAGATTGGGAATTCACACCCGGCCAGTGAATTGGCCAATATTTGCGCCAACAGTCAGAACGCGGGCGGTCATTCGCGGACGTTCCTATGCTGCCTGCATGGCTCGAACGAAAGCGCTCTTCGTCTGCCGCGAGTGTGGCGGCGTCCAGACTCAGTGGATGGGCAAGTGCCCCGACTGCGGCGCGTGGGATTCCCTCGAACAGCAGAGCGCCGACACCGGCGCCGAGACTGACACGCACAAGGGGCTCGCAAGCGACTGGGGGCTGGCGCCCGAGCAGGCGCCGCCGAAAGCGCGCCCGCTCACCGAACTCGAGGATGAGCCGCCCGCAAGGCGCATTCACACTGGCATGGGCGAACTCGATCGCGCGCTCGGCGGCGGCGTCGTGCCCGGATCAGCGATTCTCTTCGGTGGCGACCCCGGCATCGGCAAATCCACGCTTCTCCTGCAGGCGGCAGGGCGCATGGCCCGATCCGGAGCGCGCACGCTCTATGTGACCAGCGAGGAATCCGCGCGACAGATCCGATTGCGCGCTGAGCGCCTCGGCGTGACGCAACCGGAGCAGAACTCGACTGTGCGCGATCACGAATCGCGACCCGCGCGAGCAGACTCCGTCATCGAGGCGAAGGAGACGCTCGGCGCCGATGAGCTCTTCGTCCTGGCGGACACCAACCTCGCGCGCATCGTCGAGCAGGCGCGCAAGGTGAGACCGGCGGTGCTCGTCGTCGACTCGATACAGATGATCTACCGGTCCGACATTGAAGCGTCGCCCGGCTCAATCGCGCAGCTTCGGCGATGCTGCACGGACCTTGTCTACCTCGCAAAGACCGCCGACATGGCCGTAGCGCTCGTCGGACATGTGACGAAGGAGGGCGCGCTCGCAGGCCCGCGACTGCTCGAGCATCTCGTCGATGCGGTCATGTACTTCGAAGGCGATCGCTATCACGCGCATCGAGTATTGCGCAGCGTGAAGAATCGATTCGGCACAACGCTCGAGATCGGGCTCTTCGAGATGGGCGAGGGGGGCCTCAGAGAACTCCCCGAGGGCGCGAGCGTCGCCGCCGGTTCATTCGGCGATGAAGCGCGACCAGGCAGCGTTGTGGCGCCTGTGCTGACCGGCACCCGCTGTGTGCTTGTCGAACTCCAGTCGCTCACCGCCACGGGCTTCCTTGGCTCGGCGAAGCGTAAGACCTCCGGCATCGATCAGAATCGCCTCGCGATGATTATCGCCGTTCTCGAGCAGCACGCCGGACTGCGACTGGCCGATCGCGATGTCTTCACATCTGCAGTCGGAGGTCTTCGCGTCATCGAGCCCGCCGCGGATCTCGCCATCGCGCTTGCCGTCTGCGGCGCCCACTATCGCAAGGCGCTCCCTCCGGCCACGTGCGCTCTCGGTGAAGTCGGCCTCGGCGGCGAGATCCGGCCTGTCACCCAGATCGAGATGCGCGTGCGCGAAGCTGGCCGCCTCGGCTATCGCCATGTGCTGCTCCCGAAGGATGTCGAGACCCCGGAAGTCAGGGGCGTGAAGCAGATGCCCGTCGCCACGATCTCGCAGGCGATCGACCTGCTCGAATAGCTCCCGCCATCAGATCGAAGGGCGCCCCGGAGACCGCCTCACAATCGGCGTTTCCGTGTACCCTGCCCCGACCATGATTCAGGACATTCTCAAGAGACTCGGCATCGCCGACCATCCGCGTCTGCAGGGCCCCGGACCCGGCGGATCGGTCGACTCGATCAACCCCGCGAACAACGAAGTCCTCGCCAGCGTCGCCCTCGACGACGCGGCTGGCTACGAGAAGACGCTCGCAGAGGCCCAGGAGACATTCCTTCGCTGGCGCGCCTATCCGGCGCCCAAGCGCGGCGAGGTCGTGCGCCTCATTGGAGAGGGATTCCGGAAGCACAAGGCCGACCTTGGCGCCCTCACGACACTTGAGATGGGCAAGATCCTCGCCGAGGGCGAGGGCGAGGTGCAGGAGGCCATTGATATCGCTGACTTCGCCGTTGGCCTCTCCCGCCAGCTTTATGGCTTGACGATCGCCTCCGAGCGCCCAGAGCATCGGATGATGGAGCAGTGGCACCCGCTGGGCGTCGTCGGCATCATCTCCGCCTTCAACTTCCCGGTCGCCGTCTGGGCGTGGAACTCGATGCTCGCGGCCGTCTGTGGCGACGCGATGATCTGGAAACCCAGCCTCGTGACGCCGCTCTGCTCGATCGCGACGAACAAGATCGCTGCGGATATCGCCGCCGATCACGGCTTCCCGGGTCTCTTCCAGCTGATCATGGGCTCCGATCAGGAAATCGGCGAGCGAATGATCGCAGATCGGCGCCTCCCGCTCATCAGCGCGACAGGCTCCTGCCGCATGGGCAGGCGCGTCGGCGAGGTTGTGGGTGGACGCCTCGGCCGGGCGCTCCTCGAACTCGGCGGCAACAACGCGTTGATCGTGATGGACGACGCCGATCTCGAGCTCGCCAAGCGCGGCATCCTTTTCGGCGCCGTTGGCACCTGCGGCCAGCGCTGCACCTCTACGCGCCGCCTGCTCGTTCAGCCGGGCGTGAAGAAGGAACTCGTCGACTCCCTCGTCACCGCCTACAAGAGCCTGCCGATCGGCGATCCCATGGATTCGTCGACGCTCGTCGGTCCACTCATCAACGGCGGATCCGTTGACGGGATGATGAACGCCATCGCGACGGCGCAGGAGCAGGGGGGCAAACTGCTCGTCGGCGGCGAGAAGCTCGACCGCGCTGGCAACTTCGTCACGCCGGCGATCATCGAAGTGCCGAAAGGCAAGGATCTCCCTGTTGCGATGGAGGAGACCTTCGCCCCGATCCTCTATGTCTTCGAAATCGACGATCTCGATCACGCGATGCGACTGCACAACGCCGTCGATCAGGGACTCTCCAGCGCCATCTTCACTGGAAGCTCGCAATCCGCGGAGCGCTTCCTCTCTTATGGCGGGAGCGATTGCGGTATTGCGAATGTCAACCTCGGAACCAGCGGCGCCGAGATCGGCGGCGCATTCGGCGGCGAGAAGGACACCGGCGGTGGTCGCGAGTCCGGATCCGATTCGTGGAAGGCGTACATGAGACGCCAGACGAACACCATCAATTATGGCAGCGAACTCCCGCTCGCCCAGGGCATTGTCTTCGGCTAAAGGACCGATCAACCCGCCCGCGCCGGCAACAGCGCCGGCGCGGATCTGGTCGATACTCGAAGCGACACAATGGCCGACGAACCCATCATCTCTGTTAGGAATCTCACCAAGAGCTTCAGCGGCAAAGTCGTGCTCGACTCGCTGAGCTTCGATGTGGAGCCGGGGGAGATTCTCGTCGTCATGGGCGGCTCGGGCTCGGGCAAGTCCACGACGCTCCGCCTGATGATCCAGAGCTTCCCGCCGGATTCCGGGGAGATCCTGATGTTCGGGCAGAACATCTGCGAGATGACCGAGGCGGAGTTCAACCAGGTGCGCAAGCGCTTCGGCGTGCTCTTTCAGTCAGGCGCCCTGTACAACTCGATGACCGTCGCCGAGAACGTCGCGCTGGCGCTGCAGGAGCACACGGACCTCGGCCAGGAGATCATCGACATCCAGGTCAAGATCAAGCTGGAACTCGTCGGCCTGCGCGAGCACGCCGACAAGTATCCCGCGCAGATCTCCGGCGGCATGAAGAAGCGCGCCGGCCTCGCGCGCGCCCTGGCGCTGGATCCTGAGATCCTCTTCTACGACGAGCCCTCCGCGGGACTCGACCCCGTGACGAGCGCCGAGATCGACCAACTCATCATCGATCTGTCCAAGAAGGGCGGCGTGACCAGCATCGTCGTGACGCACGAGATGGACTCCGCATTCTCGATCGCCGACCGCATGGCGATGCTCGACAAGGGCAAGATGATCTGCGTGCGCGAGCGCGAATACTATGAGAGCCTTCGAGACTATCCCGAAGACACGATCGAGGAGCTCGACACTGTTGAGCGCCTCATCAGGCAGTTCGTGCGCGGGGATGCGGAAGGACCGATCTCACAGCGCCGCGAGGCGACAAAATACGCGGACGACCTGCTGGGCATCGACCGCATCGAAGTCCCGCGCATGCCCAGCATCGAGGCGACGCGAATTCGACATCCATTCAAGAAGAGGGGTCAGAAAGACACAAAGAACTGACCCGCGATCCTGATTCGTCGGATCGCGCCGCGCCGAGGAGCGCTGCACCACATGCCACACCACGCATCAAGCAACAACACCAAGGCGGGCGCCTTCCTGATGATCTCTCTGATCATCGCGCTGCTGGTCATTATTCAACTTGCCGGCTTGCTCGAAGTGCTCAAGCCGCACAGAAGCTACATGGTCACGTTCTCGCTCGTCGATGGCGCCCCCGGGCTCAACGTCGGCTCGGAAGTGCGCATCGCGGGGCAGAAAGTCGGCCAGGTCACGCGCGTCACGTTGCAGAAAAAGGACGGCGACGACGTCATCGACGCTGTGCTCGTGCAGATCGAGATCGAGCGCAGGTACAGCCTCTTTGACAACGCCGTCGCATTTCTCGAACAGCCGCTCTTCGGAAGCGCCAGCACGCTCAACTTCGCGGGCGTGGGTGGCGGACCGGGCGCAGCGATCCTCGATCCCGGTGGCATTATTGAAGGAAGACGCGCCGTGCCCAGTTTCCTCGCGTCGGCGGGCTATGGCGATGAACAGAAGGAACAGGTCAAGTCGATCGTCGAGCGCATCAACCGCATGGCGGCGAATTTCGAGGATTTCGCCGCGAAGCTTGATGGTCAGGTGCTCGCAGATGCGCAGGAGGCCGTCGCCGATGTTCGCGCTCTGACCGACGATCTCAAGGAGCGCTATCCGCTTTGGTTTGATCGTGCAGATGAGATCACGGAGGACATCGCCAGCGCCTCTGACCGGGCGAATTCCACGGTCGCCGAGGCGCAGGAGTTCGTCGCAAGCCTGCAGGAGATGGTGGACGAGAACAGACCTCGCGTGGACTCGACGGTGGAAGGCGCCGATGCGCTCGTCGAGCGTCTGAACTCCAAATCCATCGAGCTGCTCGATGAGATGCTCGCCGACGGACGCCTCACGGCGCAGGATGCGCGCGACGCCGTCAACGAGGTCTCGCAGATGATGCGCCAGAGCTCACCCGATATGCGCAAGGCGATCGCCAATGCGCGTCTGGCCTCCGATCAGCTCAAGCTCACGATGGGCGAAGTTCGACGGGCGCCGTGGCGCGTGCTTCAGCGTCCCGACAAGAAGGAGCTCGAGTACGAGCTTCTCTATGACTCCGCGCGAACCTACGCCTCCGCGATCAGCGACCTCCGCGCCGCCTCTGAAGCGCTCGAGGTCTCGATGAATTCCTCGCGCGTCGAGACGCAGCTGGGGCAAGAGAATCTCAAGGGTCTGCTCGAGGACATCGAAGTGCGATTCAACTCCTACCAGGAAGCGGAAGCCCGTTTCCTTGATCTGTTGATTACGCAGTAGACGAGGTTCAGACGCAGTGGGGCGAGGAGGCGTCGGTCGTCTTGACGCCGACATCCGTCGGCGTCGCGGAGGTGATCTGGCGCATCGCCTCGATCAGCGCATCGACCTCGGCGTCCGTCGTATATGGCCCAGGGCTCACGCGAATCGTACCCTCGGGATGCGTGCCGATGGCCTCATGGGCGCCCGGCGCACAGTGCAGCCCGGCGCGCGACGCGATGTTGAACGATCCATCGAGAATCGCCGCGATCTCACCCGGGGCGTAGCCGGCGATCGTCATTGAGATAGCGCCGGTGCGCCTCGATGGGTCCTTAGGGCCGAAGATCGTCACACCCGGCATCTCGCGCAGCGCATTCATGATGCGGCCGACGTGCTCCTGCTCGCGCTCGAGCACGTTCTCCGGGATGTTCTCGATCGCCGCGAGCAGGCCGCAGAGGCCGACGGTGTTCGGTGTGCCGGCTTCGAAGTAGATCGGGAGCTCGCGCGGGTTCACAGGCGAGTTTGAATCAGCGCCGGTGCCGCCCTGGCGCAGACTCACGACGCGCGGAATCGGGTCCTTCTCTTCGTAGGCGCGCGGGCCGATGTACAGGCCGCCCGTTCCAGTCGGTCCGAGCAGACACTTGTGCCCTGTAAACGAGAGCATGTCCACGCACATCGCCTGCACGTCGATCGGCGCTGCGCCTGCCGTCTGGGCGGCGTCCGTCAGGAAGAGACAGTTCGGTCGGTTCGCGCGAAGAAGCGCGCCAATCTCCCCGATGGGCTGGATCGCGCCGATCACATTGCTCGCATGCACCACGGTGACAAGCACCGTGCGATCTGTCGTCGCGTCCAGAACCTCCTGTGGATCGACGAAGCCTTCGTCGTCACAACCAACGAGCGTCAGATCGATGCGTCCCTCGCGCTCGAGATGATTGAGCGGACGGCGCACCGCGTTGTGCTCGATCACCGTCGACACGATGTGCGGCGTGATCTCCGGCCGGAGCAACTCATGCGATTCGATTACGCCGCGGATCGCCGTGTTCATCGCATCGGTCGAGTTGAATGTCAGAATGATGCGCTCCGGCGCCTCAGCGTTGAGCATCTCCGCCAGGCGCCGGCGCAGCGTCGCCAGAACGCCCGAGCAGGCCTTGGCCATCTTGTGACCGCCGCGCCCGGGATTCGCCGCCTCGCTCGTGAGAAAGCGCGAGATCGCCTCCGTGACCTCCGGAGGCTTGGGCCACGTCGTCGCGGCGTTGTCGAAATAGATCACATCAGTCGTGGCGCTCATCCTCTGATCTCTCTACGCATCTGCCGGACCCAGCGACCATACGCCAGCACCGACCGGATGAGTTCACGGCGCGACGCCGGATACCCCCGTCCAAATGCAGTGTGAAGCCGCCAGCGCCAATATCGCCCCCGGAAGCGAAATCCGGTGATGAAGCCCAGCCTGGCCAGCTCGTACAGCCCGCCCGCAGTCTCGAGAATTCGTCTCATTCGTACAGGCGCAAGGATACAGGCAACGCCGCAGACCCGGCTCAGGAAAAACCGGCGTCGCCGATTTCAGGGAGTCTCAGCCGCTCCGGGCCTAGCGCTGATCCTCCGGAATCAACGCGTGCAACTCCTTCAGGCGCTCCGCCTTATTGGCGGGCATCACCAGCGTCGCCTGCGGCGTGTGCACGATGATCAGATCCTCGCACCCCAGCGCCGCGATCGTGTGCCCCTCCTCGCTGTTGACGATCAGCGTACTCGCGCAATCGAGCATATGAGAAGGAGCGCTTCCGCTGGTCGCGTTACCGGACGCATCGGCCTCCAGAGTCTCGCCGTAACTCGGCCAGCTTCCGACATCGCGCCAATCAACATCCGCGACGACCGTGCACACGTCGTAGTTCGGGTCCGCGCCGGCCGGCTCCATGATCGCGTAGTCCACGCTGATCTTCGGCAGCGTTGGATACACCTCCTCGAGCACGCGCTGCTGGTCCGATTCACCCCACGCCGCCGCGATCTTCATCAACCCGTCATACGACTCCGGCTTGAATCGACGGATGGCGTCCAGCACCGTCGACGCTTTCCAGACGAACATGCCTGCGTTCCATCCATAGTCGCCGCTTGCGAGGTAGCGCTCAGCCGTCGCAAGATCCGGCTTCTCGACATACTCGGTGACTTCGAAGGCGCGACCCTCTGATCCCTCGATGTCGATCGATTCTCCGCGATGCACATAGCCGAACCCGGTCGCCGGATACGTCGGCTTGATCGAGAATGTCACGAGGCGCTGCGCATCCTCCTCGACAAGGCGATACGCCAGATCCACGCAGCTGTGGAAGACGCTGGCCGGTTCGATCAGATGGTCGGCCGTGAAGACAGCGAAGATCGCCTCGGGATCGAGTTTCTGCAGCACTGCGGCCGTGAAGCCGACGGCGTTCACCGTATCGCGCCCCACCGGTTCACCGAGCATCTGCGCATCCGGAAATCCGGACAGGCACTCGCGAATCGGGCCGCGATGCGCTTCGTTCGTGCAGATATAGCGCCGATCCGGCGGCACGATTCCCTCGAGACGCGCCGCCGCGATCTCCAGCAGCGATCGCCCCTCGATGAAAGGCACCAGTTGCTTTGGCAGATTGCCCCGGCTCATCGGCCACAGGCGCGTCCCCGCGCCGCCCGCCATGATCATCGCGTATCTCATGGATCCCTTGTATCGGCCCACGCCGACAGGCGCCAAGCCGCCGGCGCTAGTCGCCGCGCAGGCCGTAGGCGGCCGCCAGGATCTCATCCGGCGTGCCGAGATCTTCAGCCACTTCAAGCGCCCTTCGAACCATCCGCTCCGCGTCGCCGCTCGTCTCGCCGAGGCGCTCCAGCGCGGCGATTGCCTCCTGCGCCGCCCCCGAGAGACCGCCGGCGCCGACCGCGCCCTTCGCCTCGATAATCTCGCCCGCCGCGAAGCGCTCGACCTTGCCGTGCAGCTCCGCGATCACAGTCTCGGCCAGGCGCTTGCCAATATTGGGTAGTTGCTGCAATGCCCTGGCATTGCGCTCTGCGATCGCCAAAGCGATCTCTGGAATCGGCGCCGTCATCGCCTTCAGCGCCTTCTTGGCGCCGACACCCTTGACCGTCGTAAACAACTCGAAGAACGCCCGGTCCTCGGCGCTGGCGAAGCCGACCAGACGCGGCGTCATATGCGCCCCCTGCGCCGAGGCCTCCAGATACGTCAGCGTGTGCAGCGTGACGCTCTCACCCACGCGATCCGCCATTTCCTCGGCGAGCGTGCGCGGCGTCAGCACGATGAACGCGAAGGCGCCGCCGCCCGTTGAGATCGTCAGCGCGTCCTCCTCCGCCGCCTCCAGAATTCCGCTCAGTCGCGCAAGCATGCCCTGCGATCGTAAGCCATCGCGGGGGCGCCCGCCTCGTTGCCAGCCGCTTCCGCCTCCGCTACAACCGCCCACTGCTTCGAGCCGTCACCCACAAGGAAGGATGAGAGCAACATGCAGAGCGCGATCGTGCTGGGCGCCGGAATGGTCGGATCCGTCATGGCCACCGATATGGCCCGGGATTCTGAGTTCAAGGTCACCGTCGCCGATCTCCGTCAGGAGAATCTTGACGCCGCGGCCGCCCGCGCGAAGAAGGCCGGCACGGAGATCGAGACCATCCAGGCTGACCTCTCCGACGTCGAGACGCTCAAGCGCCTCATCGAGCCGCATGACATCGTCCTCGGCGCCGTCGCCAGCGTCATCGGCCAGCAGACGCTCCGCGCCGTCATCGAGGCAGGCAAGAACTTTTGCGATATCTGCTTCATGCCCGAGGACGCGATCGATCTGACCGATCTCGCGAAAGAGCACGGCGTGACGGCCGTCGTCGATTGTGGCGTCGCGCCCGGCATGAGCAACATGTTCGCCGGCTACGCCGCGTCGAAGCTCGACACCTGCGACAACATCGAGATCTACGTCGGCGGCCTCCCGCGCGAGCGCCGCTGGCCGTACGAATACAAGGCCGGCTTCGCGCCATATGACGTCATCGAGGAGTACGTTCGTCCATCGCGCATCGTCGTCGATGGCAAGATGGTCGTACGCGAAGCCCTCTCTGAGCCGGAACTCATGGACTTCGACGGCATCGGCTCACTCGAAGCCTTCAACACCGACGGCCTGCGCTCGCTCGCGATGACAATGAGCGTTCCGAACATGAAGGAGAAGACGCTTCGCTATCCGGGCCACATCGAGCTCATGCGCGTCTTCCGGGAGACCGGCCTCTTCAGTCATGATCCGGTCCAGGTCGGCGATGCGAGCGTGCGGCCCATCGACGTCATCAGCGCTCTGATGTTCCCCAAGTGGACGTACGAGCCCGGCGAGGAGGACCTCACCGTCATGCGCGTCATCGTTGATGGCGAGCAGGGCGGCGCCAGAAAGCGTTACGCCTGGGATCTACTGGACTATTTTGACCAGGCGACCGGCGCCACGAGCATGTCGCGCACGACCGCGTTCCCTTGCACGATCGTCGCGCGCATGATCGCACGCGGAGAGATCGATCGGCCCGGCGTCAATCCGCCGGAGCTCATCGGCGACACGCCCGGACTCGTCGAGAAGGTGCTCGCAGAACACGCGGAGCGCGGCGTTCACTACGAGACGCGCATCGAGGACCTTTAGCGAGCGAGTTCCTCAGCCGCAGCACGGGCGCGCTCGATCAGGATGCGCACGCTCTCCTCGTTCGTGCCGTCACACAGCGAGATGATCTCGCCCTCAGGTCCGATCAGGATGAACCGGCCGGGATGGCCGATGTTGTTCATCGTCGATCCATCGGGGAGCGTCACCTGACGCGACGGATCCTCGAAGAGCTCGCCGAGCAACAATCCATCACGCAGAATCCTTTGCACGTTCTCGATGTCGCCCGTGAGGAATGTCCACGTCGAGATGTCGGCGCCGATCGACTCCGCATACGTGCGCAGGCGCTCCGGCGTGTCGTTTTCAGGATCCACCGAGAAGCTCATGAATCGCACGCCCGTCCCGGCAAGCTCCCGCTGCGCGAGGATCATGTTCTGCCCCATAGTCGGGCAGATGAACGGGCAGTGCGTGAAGATGAAGTCGATGATCGTCAGCTCGCCGAGCAGCGCATCGCGCGTGACAGTCTCCTTGTCCTGGCTCGTCATGCTGAACTCGGGGATCGAAAGCAGATCCATGTTCGCATCGGGCGTCAGCGCGACCGGTGAAGGCGTTCCGCGCCACACGGCGTATGAAAGCAGTGCGCCGCTCAGCGCCGCAAGACCCAGCCCGAAGAAGACACCGCCCAGTTTCTGGCTGTTCATGGCCCAGTTTCCGTTGGAAGTTCACGCGGCTCTCCTGAGCCGGGGCGTGACTATAGGGCCGCGCTGACGCCCGCATCGACGACCATCGCCAGCAGCAGCAACGGCAGATACATGATTGACGTCAGGAAGAGCGAACGCGCCGATGCGTCCGATCGCAGGCGAATGAACTTCACCGCCGCCGACAGCATCACCAGCCCGCCAAGCCCCGCGACGAGGCCGTACACCCAGCTCACCGTGATCGGCGCCGGCATCGCGATCACGGGCGCGATGCTCACGGGAATCAGCGTCAGCGTCCATATCAGTGTCACGCTCGAGGTGCGATGCCCCGTCGGATCGACGACCGGCAGCACGCGATGGCCGCCGCGCTCGTAGTCGTCCCGATGCATCCACGCGATCGCGAGGAAGTGGGGGATCTGCCACACGAAGATGATCATGAAGAGCGACCAGCCGCCCGCCTGAGCCAGCGACTGCCAGGCGCTGGCGTTGTCCGGCGCCGCGCCCGCCCAGCCGATCAGCGGCGGCAGCGCCCCGGGGAGCGCGCCCGCGATCGTTGAAAGCGGCGTCAACTGCTTCATGGGCGTGTATACGAGGATGTAAAGCAGGATCGTCGCCAGAGACACCGCCGCGGCCGCCGGATTCACCAGCACAGCGAGAATCCCGACACCAAGCGAACTCATCGCAAGCCCCGCAGCGAGCGCAAGCTCTGGGCTCATGCGTCCATCGGGAATCGGGCGTCCGGCTGTGCGGCGCATCCGCGCATCGCTCGTTCGCTCCCACCACATGTTCAGCGCATTGGCGCCGCCGGCGGAAAGCCACGCCCCGAGCAGGCAGAGGAACGCGCTCATGATGAGTTCGATCCAGCCCCAGGAGCGCCCCATCGCAGCGATCGCGAAGCCGACACCCGTCGTGATCACGACAAGGCGCGTCAGGCGCGGCTTCGTGAGTTCGAGCACATCACCGATCAAACCGGATTGCACTGGTGCGACGACGGTGGCCCCGCTCGTCGACCGCTCGAACTGGCTCATGGAGGACTCCTCAGGAACCGTCGCGCCGCACCGTCCACCAGTGGGCGGCGCACAGATTCCTGTCCCGCAAGACGAAGGGCCTATCCTAGCCGCTCCCCGAAGGCCTCGCGAGACGCGGGAGCTCCCCGAGAATGTCCGTTTCGGCGCAGTAAAAAGGCCGCGCCGCCAGCGGATGAACGTGGCGAACACGGCCCTGGATGTAGACACATTCCCTCAACCCGCCCGGCCACGCCGGTGCGAGCCCGCCCGATCACGTGGGCGGAAGCTCAGCAAGCAACAGAATCCGAGGCCGATCGGTGGGCTTGCGAACACCCGATCGATCGAACACAGCGATCCAGCGCGTCTCGAAGCTCGGACGAAGATCCTCGAAGAGATCGCGCAGGTCTTCGCTGTTCGGCGTCGTCAGAACCTCGATCGCTTCGACCGCCTCGGGGTCATACGCGCGAATCACGAACCACGCCGTAAAGACATCGGATCGCGTCGAGACGATGTTCGACACCATGCGATAGAAGGCGAGGCGCTCTTCCTGGTCGTTGTCGGGGTCGTAAGAATTCGGATCCGCCCACCAGTCTGCGTCTTCGGATGAGTTCGGACGAATGTCAAACCATGAAGCCTGGGCATTCAGATTCGAGTCGAGTCCGCCCTCCTGGAAGTTCAGCTGTCGGAATGGGCTCGCCGATGAGACGCCCGGCGCCGGAAGTCCCGTGCCGCCTCCATCTGCGGTGTCCCACTCGGCAAGCAATGTGAGTTCACCAGTGCTCGCGATCGCCCGATTGGGCTTGCCGCCATTGACATTGAACCGCGGACTGTTGCGAAGCTTCGCGATGCTCGTCAAAAGCTCGCGATTCGCTGTGCTTTCGCTCAGCGATCCAAACTGCTTTCCTTCGCGATACAGCTCGATGAAGTGTGCGCGATCCGGCGTCAGTGGATTGCTGATGGGTGAATCCGCCGGCGCGACCAGCGGCAGGAAGGTGACCTCCGGCGACGCGTGCGGCAGAAGGCGCAGCGTGTCCAGTGTCGCCGTATTGATGTTCACGCGCCCATGCACGAGATCCGATGGCGGCGCCAGCGCCTCGAAGCAATCGAAGACACGTGTCGCCAGAGGCACGCGCATGTAGTCCGGCGCCTCGACCACGTCATTGAGATCATTGCCACCGAGGTAATCGCCGTTGATGATGTATCGCGACGTGTCGAGCACGCCGAAGTACGGATTGACGGCGCCGCTGATGCCGTTGAGGAACCACTCGGTCGAGGAGCCAAGCTGCTCCCCCACGGTTGTCCAGCTGGCGACATCCTGATACTGGCTCCCTCGACACACGTGCGCAAACGCCGAGACCAGACCCACTTCACTCGGCGCCGCGAGCGGGCCGTTGGGAACGAAGAACTGGAAATCCGGGTAGCCGCTCGGGCCGAGTGCTGAGAATGCAGTGTCGGACGCAGGCTTCGCCGGGAGACCGATCGGAATATCCGAGTCCAGTCGCATGCGCGCAAAGAACTCGTCGAAGACTACGGCCTCGTCGAGCGACTCATCCGGAATGGGAACTGCTCGATTGATCAGCAGATCGACAGTGTCACCCGGAAGGGCGGTCGCCTCATCGAAGAAGTAGAACGTGTTCCGATTCAGCTGATCAAGCTCGAGCACATACGGCGGGAATCCCTCCTTCAGCGTCCGAGTCGGACGAGTCAGGCTCGAAGTGTACGCCGTATAGCCGGTCCACCTTGGATCGTCGTCCGGAGGCGGAGGTGGGGGCGTCAACTGAATGTTCACCCGCTCGGAGTCAAGCAGCCCCGCTGGAAAGTGCTCTCGCGCATTGGCGCCTCGTGATGTCTCCGGATTCGACATCCGGTCGACGAGCACAGGCGCCGGGAGACCGTTTCCTTCAGCGAAGAGGTACGCGCTCGACGGCTCGTCGTCGAAGAGTTCATGGAAGAACACGCGTCGCCGACCGGCGTCCGAGAGATCCGTCACGCCTGCCACGCCGACGTACTCGAGCGGCTCGAAGACCGTGAAGTTGTCGCTGACGCCCCCCGGCTGGAGATTGTTGAGCCAGGAATCACGGATGAGCTCAGCGACGCCGCCATTCGTGTCCGAAGTGTCGGCGCCCTGATCGAAGTAATAGACGGCGTAAGCGCCCGGAAGCAGCACCGTGTTCGGAATGCCGAATGTGAAGTACTCGGCGTCCGTCCCGATGCGCACCGTGTAGTTCGTGATCTCGATCGCCTCGGGCCATGGATTGCCGATCTCGACGGCGAGCAGGCCGTAGAAATTCTCGTCCGTGTTCGACGGATCGATCTCCTCATCGAAGAGGCCGGCGTCAGGGAATGTCGCGTCCATCGCCGTGTCGCGATAGACGGCCACCGAGTGCACCTCGCGAAGGAAGGGCTGTCGGTCCATACCAACGAAAGCCAGGCCGCCAACCTGCGTCACCTCGGATCCACCCTCGGGCGGAGTCACGCTACCCAGCGCCAGAGGCTGGATGTCGCCGTGCGACATAGAGCCACTCAGGATCGTCTCGTTCAAGGGGCCGAGAGCGCGCCGGAACTCGTCGTTGCCGTTGTTGAAGAATCGGGCGACGCTCGGCGTGTCATCCTCATCGACGGCATCGGCGAGATTGACGGCGAGCGACGCTGCCCGGAAGAGCGCGTACTCCGCATTCTGCAACGTCATGCCGCCATTGAGCACCGTCGGTGTCGTCGAGCCGCCGCCGCCATAGTGGTAATTCGATGTTAACGGCCATGTCGGGGCCAACCCCGTCCATCCAACCTGCTCATTGAGGAAGTACGGTTCGTTACTCGCAAATGGCGCCAGCGCCCACATCAGGTACTCGAATGATCGGCGCACGGCCTCAGACTTCACGCGCGGCGTCGTCGAGCCGAGCTCCGTCTCGTCCAGGCGCACCTTCAGATTCACGAACTGATTTGCGTACGCGGGAGCCGTATTCAGTGGAGGCACCGGCGCAAACTGCCCGGCGCCGCTCACCGTCGTCAGGCGACGGCGCAGATCCTTCTGCACGCGCTCGCGTCGATCATCGAGGCGATAGCGCGCGTTTGGGCGACCCGGAAGATCGACTTCATCCTGTCGTCCGAAGCGGCGCACATTCGCCGGATCCTCCTTGGAGCGCATGACGCCGAGGCAGTCCGCCGATGTGGGATACGCCGGCTCGAAGCCCGGGAGAAAACGCGGATTGGCGAGCGACGTCGACTCCTCGGGGCCATCGAGTCGCTGCTCGATCTTCGAAAGCGCGACATTGTTGTTGAAGCCCCAGTAGGCGCGCAGGTCGAGCTCGTCCGTCAGTGGATACGCAGTGCCGGCGCCGATCGATGGGCGGAAGGGATCCGACCCAAAGAAACGCCACATCGCCTCACGCTGACCCGAAGACGGCTGGTCGCCGTAATCGAGATTCGCGAACGTCGCCTGCCAGTTCTCGACCATGCGCCGATTCAGGCGCTCCGCCTGTGGCGCCAGCGAGTCATTGATTCGAGTGAGCACGGATGTCGTCTGGAGGCCGCGCGCAAGGTGTTCGGCCATGGAGCTGCGTGACACATTCGGAGGCAGATTCACATCCGGGCTGCTCAGATTCAGATCGGTCGCGTTCCGGAGCAGGCGCCGGAAGTCGACATCAGCGGGCGTCATGCCGTTGCCGGGATCCATGGCGCCGCTGATCGGATCGATCCCGATGTCGATCGCCGTATTGACATTGACGAGCGCCGAGTTGTCGATGATGCGCGCCGCCACGAACCAGCGCTGGCCGAAGAGATCGCCGAGCGCATCGAGCTGCTGCCAACGCGCGTCAGGGAACGTGTCGCCGTCGGTGTCCGCCCAGCGTCGCACATCGACATGATTGAGTTGAGAGTCCTCATCGGATGGCTCATCAGCGGCGCCGACGATGAACATCTGATCCATCTGGAGCGTGTGCGTCTCCTGGTTGATGCCCTGCTCCGGCCCGATGCTCGCTTCGCCAAGATTCACGAGACCGAACCTGGAGTCGCGCGAGCGAATCTCGACATCTGTGAAGTCCCAGAGTTCGGCGCCCGGATTCGCCCGGAAGTCCTCCTCCTGGAAGAACCACTCCGCAAGATCGACGAAATGCCCGTCGCCCCGAATCCACTCATCGCCATCCGTCGCGTCGATATCGCCATCGAAATCCAGATCACCCAGCGTGTAGGCCATGCGGAGATTCGAGATCTGCCGATACCCATCGATCAGACCGTCGCCATCCCAGTCCTCAGGCTCTGTCGACGCCAACCATGCGTCGTCGGGGACTGCGGCTTCGAAACGGCCGCGAATTCCGTTCGTGCGATATTGGAGTCTGGCGCTGTCCTGCATTCCTCCGATCCTGGGATCGAAGTAGAGAAACTCACCGTTCGCCTTGGTGGCGGTGGTCGGTGCATCCCACGTCTCACCATCCTCGAACATCTTCGGCCAGTAAGACGCGCTTGTCGCGCCGGATGAATCTGATGGATAGCGCGGCGTCGACGTCGAGACGATCTTGTTCCCAAAGAGATCAGCCGTCAGCAGCGCGCCGATGTGCTGTGTCACACCCGTCACCTGCTGACGGAAGTTCGTCTGATTCGCGTACGCGCCGGAGCTCGAGCGGTCGATGCTCACGACCGTCATGTACGACAGCCCCGCGATGGCGATGATCGCAAGCGTCGCGATCGCCAGCAGAATGACGCTGCCGCGGCGCTTGCGCGCTCGCTTCTTCGGAGTGGTGGTTTTCGGATCGTTCTGCATCTTTGTTCTCCCGCGCCGGGCGGCGTCCCCTCGACAGCGCCCGACGGAGTCAGTCACACACCGCGTGGATTCAGTTTGAAGATGAACTCGAACGTCTTGCCTTCCGGCAGGCGTTTCAGCGAGTCATGAAGCGTCACGCGAATACGAATCAGGATGTCCTTCGGGAAGCCGATCTCATCGATGCCCTCGCCGCCATTGGCGGCGCGGAACGGGAAGATCGCGAGATACTCGTCCTGCCCGGTGTTCGGGTCGACGCCGCCGGTCAGGTCGGGGTTGTAATAAGCCTCTTGCCAGTTGACGCCGCCGGGGACGTTGAGGCCGATCGCCGGTTCGGTTCGATTCTGGATAACGCTGTTGCCCTGGCCCTCGATCTCGATGTCGTTGAAGTCGTCAGCCGTCAGGCGGAAGTTGATCCCCGCGCCGGCATTGCCGAGACGCACCCACTCACCGGCCGTCGAACGCCGATCGGGATTGTCTGGGTCGTAGGACGAGATGTCGTACCAGATCGTGTCGCCGGTCTGATAGAGGATGCCGTTCGAGGCGTCGCCGTCAGGATCGATAGCATTGACGGCCGTCGCGCCGTCAGACCACGCAATCTCGAAGTTGCTGCAGTTGCCGGCGATGATCGAATGCAGATCCATCATCGCGTCGTCGGGCTGACGCCCGGGCGAACTCGGATCAGTCGGCGTGCGACGATCAATGCGCGGCGGCTCCGTCTCGACGAGCCCGCGCGAAAAGCAGCCCGCGATGGCGCTTCGAAGGAACACCCAGTTCTGGATTTCGCGCGATTCCGCCGTCGATTGATCACTGCGCTGCCACAGCGGCGCCAGCGCGCCCGTTTCCATCGCCCACTCCGCGTCGCAGAAGAAGGGCTGCGACGTCGCCGGCGAAGACGGATAGTTGGAGTTGGCGGGCTCGCCCTCGATCCAGCGCCGCATGTCCGTCGCGCTCATGTTGCAGATGTCCGTGCGCCCCCAGCTCACGAGCCGGGCGCCGGGCCACGCGTTGTTGAGCGTCGGCGTCAGGAACGCGTCATTCTCGAGATCCTCCTCCGTGAGCACGTTCACGAGCTCATCGATCACCTGGAGATTCTCGTAGTCGCGCGGATACGGCGCATACTCACGACCGATGCCGATCGGCGAGGTCAGCCGGCTGAACGACTGCTCCGGACTCGGCACGGCGCACGAGAGCAGCAGCAGCGGCCGGCGCGTGAGCGGCCAGTCCGCCGCGTACTCGTTGCGTCCCGTCGCCAGCGGCGACGTGCCGAGATCAAATCGATTCTCGTCATTCGGCGCGGCTTGCCCCGGCCCCTGGCCGAAATCGCCATCGGCGTAGTACTGACGAACCGGAACCGCGTCTTCGTCATCCGGCAGGTTCGGATCCGGCGCCGGACGAAGCCCGTGGCCGTAGTAGATGATCGCGTTCTGCGCGCCCACGGCGTTGACACGCGGCGGCGCGTTCGGTCCGCTGCGATCAACACCCCGGTCACTGTCGAGTTGGGCGCTGAAGTGAGCCGAGCCCTCTGATGACGGCGCGATGAACATGATTTCGTCAACGCGGCGCGTCACCGCTCGGCTGCCTTCCGCGTACGCGCCGGTCACGCCGCCATTGGTGAACGCGATGCGATCCGCTTCCTCGTCCTCGCGCGTGAGATAGAGCGAGACTTCGTTGCCCGCGTTGTGCACGTCGTTGCGATTCCAGTCGCCGACCTCGCGCATGCGAATGGCGAGAAAGGTCTCGTCGTCGCGCATGCGATTGAAGGCGTCAAAATCGTCGCGCAGCTGGCGCTCCAGCGCGCGGGCGAGCTGATCGACCTCCGCCGTCGCAATGCCCGTGCTGACCACGCCCTGGATGCCCGTGAAGATCGAACCGATCGCCAGGCTGATCACGGCGACCAGTCCGACCGCGACCAGCAGTTCAGCGAGCGTGAACGCGCGCCGGGCTCTCGTATTGCGTCGATTCGAAATCCGCATGAGCATCCTGTTCTTAGCCCTCGAGCTGGAAGATCCGCGCGTCGATCGGCGTGATCTCCCAGTCCACACGATCAGATGAGAGGCTCGTCACCTCCGGCTGCAGCGCCCAGACGAAGATCCGTTCCGTCGAATCCAAATTGCGGAGCGGCGACTTTCCGTCCACACGCGGCGATCGATCGATGTATCCACGAATGCGATCAGAGGCGCCCGGGCTGTTGCGCACCGAGATCACCTTCACCGCGACGTCCGAGCCCGCGTAGTCATTCTGCGAATAGCTCATGATGAGGATCTGCCCGATCGCGATGGCGAAGCGCTCAGCTTCCTCCTCCGCATCGCCCTCCACGTAGAACTGGCGCAGATCCTCGTCGTAGCCAAGCGTCAGCTCCGCCTCGCGAAGCAGTCCGGTGTCGTTGATCGTGTCGCTTCGCGTCTCCGGCGGAATGAACGACGGCTCTCCATCATCAATTCGCGGCGAGGGCTTGTCGATCGCCTGCATCGAGTAGGTCATCACCATGAGCTGCGATGACGACGCCTTGGCGCGACGCAGGCACGTGTAGCCGATCGCCGGCTTCCGGCCATACGGGAAGCCCGGATCGTCGACGAACAGCATGCGATCATTGAGTGACGCCACGGTCTCGCTCCGCCAGTCATACGGACGCGCAAACACGCGGCTGACCCACTCCGTCGCACCGAGTTCGGTTCCAAGCTGGAGACCCTGGAGGCGCGTGACCTCACCGCGCCCGTCACGCGCGAAGATCACATCGATCCGGGGAATCGATCCCGGCATCGTCGGGTCCTTCTCGAAGGTCACCGATCCCTGCGACTGATTTCGCTCATCGTTGGTGAGGCGGTTCTCTTCGCTCTCATTCACCGTCATGGTGAACTGGCGCGTTGCGCCGCTTGTGTTTGTCACTTCGAAGACAATCGTGAGCGTCGTCGAGACGATGCGCTCATGCGGCAGGACGCCGAAGTCGTCATTCTGCGGGAAGATCTTGCTCTGGTCAGAGGGGTAGAACTGGGTGCCGTCAAAGAAGGGCGGATTCTCGAAGAGCGTCAGCTCGCGCGAACGAACGACGAAGTAGACGCTGTTCGTCGAAGTCGGATCAACGCGCAGCTTCGCGTCATTGGCGTTGCGAATGAAGAGCGGCTCCCAGCGCCCGGGATTGGGCGTTACCAGTCCGGGGCCCTCAAGGCGACCGACCGCGCCGGAGAGCAGCGCGTCGGCGTTGCGGCTCAGCGCCACCGAGAGCGCCTGATCACTCGCCCGGCGCTGCTGCGCCACACCGCCGGCGAAGAGCGCCGATACGCTCAGCACGCCGAAGCCGATGATCACCATCGCCAGCATCACCTCGAGGAGTGTGAATCCTGCGCGACTGGCGCGATCAGATTGTCTGCATACACATCGCATCATTCATTCCCGCCCTACTTACGAAGCACGTTCCCCGTGTACCGATTGAACGTGATGATCTCGGCGTTGAGATCGATCCACGCGCTCATCTCCTCGACCAGTTCGTCCTGCATCGCGCCCGTGATCTGATCGCCGAGCTCGTCGAGCAATGGAGGCCAGGCCGCCACCTCTGAAAGCGATGTCTCAGAGCGCATCGCCCACGGCTCCGCTACGCCCGTCTCCTCACTCAGGCGGCGAAGATCAACTATCGCGAGCTGACTCGCCGTGCGAAGTCGCACTTCAGGATTCGTCGTTCCCTGCGCCGCGCCGGCGATCGCCTCCGGGTCGAAGAGCGTCGGCTGGTCATACGGCGTCGGCTGCGCATCCGGATCCGTCGGATCGAGCGCCTGCGCCTGATCGAATGGCAAATCGGGATACTCGAGATACGCATCCGGCAGATTCGGCTGCCCGACCGTGAAGAAGTTCGACGTCGAGCCGCTCGGCGTGAATTGAATGCAGAACGTCATCGCCTGACGCACGGCGAACTCGTCGATATCCAGCGAGCGATTGCCAAGCGCATCGAAGCGGAACCACGGATCGCCATCAGGATCGTCCGTCGGATCCACGAAGAGGCGCGCGTCGTTGCGCGGGAAGACCCACGGATACCTCGTCTCGCCGTCTGGCCCGATGTACGAGTCGCCCAGGTACCACCCGCTGGTGCCGTTGTCGACTTCGACACTCGCTGAAAGGAAGGACAAACCGAAGACGCCGATTCCTTCCGGCAACGTCACGGGCACGCTTCCGCGCGCCGGCACATAGACGGCCGCCGAAGCGCCATTCGACATGGGAGTCTGAATCGAAGTCAGGCGCCCGCCGGTGCCGCGCGACGCCTCCTCGAGAATCTGCAGCGTGAACTCATCTGTATCGACGTTGTAGAAGAACGCCACCGCCGTGTGCGAACCATTGCGCATCGCCAGCGTCCGGGCGTTGCCGAGCGCCGCCGACACGCTGTTGACGGCCGAACTGTAACTCACGGACTCGAAGATACGCGCCGCCGCGGGCACGAGCAGCACGATGAAGCCCGTGATCAGCGTGATGACCACCAGCAACTCAACGAGCGTGAAGGCGCGAACGGATTGGCGCGAACCAGTCGTCACTTAGCGATTCCTGTACGTGGAGTTGAAGTCGGACGTCAGATTCGCCGTGTCCAGCGGCGCCACCGGGCTCGACATCAGGTTGTCCTTCAGAGCATCCTGGACAGCCTGGCGGCGCTCCTGCTCCGTCAGCGTGCCGAAGTTCTGCATCTCGACCCAGTTGCCGTACACCTTGTCGGGACCGGCCGAAAGAAAATACGGCCGCCCGTTGACGCAGCGTCCATACAGGTTCTGCGCAAGCTGATTGGTGGGATGCACGTACAGAATCAATTGCTGATCAAGCGTGTACCACGGCGCATCCCAGTCTTTCGAACCCCACGCATCGATCACGGACGGCGTGAGATCCTGATCGCCGAGGTTCGCGTTCTCCTCGCCGCGCGTGATCGCGAGACTGCTCTCGGGTATGCCGCCGATGATCTCGTCGACGACACCCGTCCCTTTCGCCTGCTTCAGGAACACGGAGGCGTCCGGAAAGCGCGGATACGCGCGACCGTTGAACATCGTGAATGCGAGGCTGTCGCCTCCTTCGGAATAGACGTTGTCGACGCCCGGGCTCAAGAACGGCCCCGGCACCATGTCATACGCCGTATCCACATACGCCGGAATCACGCCGTTGTTGACCGTGATGTACTCCTCCAATGCGCGATCGAGCGTGTTGAGCAGGCTTTGCGTCACCTTGCCCTTCTGTCCGCCGATCACAGCGCGCCCCGCCGCGACGGAGATCGTCATCAGCAGCAGCACGACGCCGATGACGACGAGCACCTCGATCAGCGTGAAGCCGCGACGAGCTGAACTCTTCATGCTTCGGCGCGTCATGGCGTGTGCCTCACGTTGTCCGCGAGGCGCCCCTGCCCCTGGCTGCTGATGAGCTCGTTCTGCGCGAGCATGTCGCCCGAGCCGTCGAGATCGGCGAAGTCCTCCGCCCAGATGAAGTCGGACTGATCCTCGTGATCCTCATCCGGCGTGCCCTCGCTGTGGCGATCGCCGAAGAAGCCGTCCTCGCCAGCTGAAAGCAGCGCGTACGGCGCACGCATCAACTCCGGATCACTCGAAGGATCCGGCTCATCGGAGATCAACAGCGCCTGCGGCTTCACGAGTTCGATCGGGATCCGATTCAGCGACGGCTCATCCGTCGTGCCGGTCACCGTCGTCGGCCAGTTGCGGTAGTACCGGATCGGCTTGCCCCAGGGATCCTGGAAGACGAAGAGACCTTCGCGCTCCATGAGTTCCGCGTCTTCAAAGGAAGGCGGGAAGTCCGAGCCTTCTTCCGAGAAGGGGTCGATCCTGGCGCGCCGCACGACTGTGTCCGACTCCATGTCGATGTACGGGCCGTACACGCGACCGGATGTCGGCGGACGCACGTTCGCCGTGATGCGCCGCCGCGCGGCGCCCCACACCTTGTCTGGACCGGGATCGCGCAGGCCGGGGCCGTCATTGCCGTCGTCGAGGTTGCGCTTCTTCGCGTCCGAGGGATCCGCGTCCGCGGCGTCCGGGTTGTACGTCAGGATCATGTCGCCGTTGATGTCGCCCTGGCCGGTGAGATAGATGGGCAGTGTGAAGATGCTGTGGTAGCGCGCTCGGGTGAGCGGATTCTCCGTCGCGCCCTGGCCGGTGACGCGAGCCGTCAGCGACGTCAGTCGCTCGTCGGGACTGCGCCAGTTGTCCTCGAGCAGCGGCGGGTAGTAGTTGAAGTCGTTGTAAAAGAGCTCGACGCTCTGGCCGATCGTGCTCAGGATGTACTCCGTCTTCGTGGTGCGGGCGCCGCCGATCACGCCCTGGAACGTCGC
This sequence comes from Phycisphaerales bacterium, assembly GCA_028279375.1. Classification (GTDB taxonomy): domain Bacteria; phylum Planctomycetota; class Phycisphaerae; order Phycisphaerales; family UBA1924; genus JANQNW01. The sequence goes on along the minus strand of JANQNW010000001.1, from coordinate 195,614 downwards.
CACGGCAAGACCCAGCAGCAGCGCCAGAATCCCCACCACCACGAGCACTTCCATGATCGTGAAGCCGCGCCGTCCTCGAGCGCCGGAAGCCTGCATGTCAGTTATTTGATTCATGCGCTGAGCGCCGCTGCATTCTGCACACGGCGACTCTCCTTATGCGTTGGCGGGAGCACGCCCGCGAAGTGTCCATCAGCTCTGCAGCGACTCGATCATCTTGATCATGGGAAGGAACATCGCGACGACGATCGTGCCGATCACGCCGCCGAGAATGACGACCATCATCGGCTCAAGCAGCTTCACCAGCGAAGACACGGCGACGTCCACTTCCTCGTCGTAGTTGTCAGCGATCTTCATGAGCATTGAGTCCATGTCGCCGGTCTCTTCGCCGACGTCGATCATGTTCACGACGATGCCGTCGCAGACCTTCGTCTCGCGAAGCGGACCGGCGAAGGTCTCACCCTCCCGAATCGAGTCGTGGACCTTCCCGAGCGCACGCTCGTACACCCAGTTGCCGCAGGTGTCGCGCGTGATGATCACGGCCTCGAGAATGGGCACACCGGCGCTGATGAGCGTGCCGAGTGTTCGTGTGAAACGCGCCACGGTTGATTTCTTCATCAGGCTGCCGAAGACCGGCACGCGAATGAAGATCCAGTCGATCGTCGCCCGACCCGGACCCGTCTTGCGCAGGAGCTTCAGCACGATGAAGATGATCACCGGCGCCACCATGATGTAAATCGCGCCCGGGAACGGCTGATCAGGACTGTACGTGCCGGCGATCCAGCGGCTCGTATTAATAAGACCAAGCGTCAGGCCGGGAAGCTCGATCCCGAAGTCGAGGAAGATCTCACTGAACTTCGGGATTATGAAGTACATGATCGCCGTGACGATCGCCAGCGCGATGAGGATGACCGTGACCGGATAGATCAGCGCGCCGATTATCTTCATCTTCAGGCGCTGCGCCTTCTCCATGAAATCCGCCAGACGCTGCAGGATGATGTCGAGCACGCCACCGATCTCGCCGGCGTTCACCATCTTCGTGTAGAGGCGATTGAACGCCTTCGGATGCTTGGCCATCGCCTCCGAGAGACTCATGCCGCCTTCGACGTCTTCGCAGACGCCTTCGAGCACGTTCTTGAGCTTGCAGGGCTTGAGCTGCGACTCGAGGATCTGCAGCGAGCGCAACAGGGGAAGGCCGGCGTCCTGAAGCGTCGAGAGCTGGCGCGTGAACGTCGTCAGCTGCTTGCCGCTGACGCCGCCGATCGTGATGGCGCCGCCGCCCTTCTTCTTTTTCTTCGCCTTCGCGCCGCCCTTGCCGCCTTCTTTCGACGCGGAGGACTTCTTCACCTTCTGCTCGCGCACCGAAGACGGGAAATACCCCTGCATCTTCAGGCGCTGCATCGCCTCGTTCTGGCTCGCGGCGTCGATCGTTCCCTTCTGGGGCTTGCCGGACGCGTTGATCGCTTCATATTGAAAAGTCGGCATCGTCAGTCTCCGAAACGCGTCCGCGTTCTAGAAGGCTCCGGGCGCGGCGCCCCTCTACGCCGCACCCGGGCCGGGTCACTCCTCAGAGATGGTCTCGCGGACCACCTCATCGATCGTTGTCTGGCCTTCGTAAATGGCGCCCAGTCCGGACTCGCGCAGTGTTCGCATGCCGCGCTTCCGCGCCTCCTCGCGAATGACGCTCGTCGCCGAGCCCTTCATCACCAGGTCGCGCAGGTCGTCATCCATCACCAGGATCTCGAAAAGACCCATTCGCCCCTTGTAACCCGACCCGTGACACGTATCGCATCCCGAACCGCGATAGAACTCGCGACCGCGCACATCGTCCGGCGTCAGCTGCAGCTCCATCAGCTGCTCCTCCGTCGGCGCGTATGCCTCCTTGCACTTCTTGCAGATCGTGCGCACCAGGCGCTGCGCGACGATCCCCTCGATCGTCGCCGTCAGCAGGAAGTCCTCGAGACCGAGATCAAGAAGTCGCACGATCGAACTCGGCGCGTCGTTCGTGTGAAGCGTCGTGAAAACGAGGTGGCCCGTCAGCGACGCCTGCACCGCGATCTCCGCGGTCTCGAGGTCGCGCACCTCGCCGACGAGGATGATGTCAGGATCCTGTCGAAGGAAGCTGCGAAGACAGGCCGCGAACGTCGCGCCCGCCTCGGTGTTGATCTGGCACTGGCAGAGGCCGTCGATGTCGTACTCGACCGGATCCTCCGCCGTCAGGATCTTCACGTCCGTGCTGTTGAGAGACGCCAGCGCTGCATACAGCGTCGTCGTCTTGCCCGAACCCGTCGGGCCGGTCACGATCACGATGCCGTTGGGCTTGTGAATCAGTCTCTCGACGACCTCGTAGTTGTAGTCGTCGAGGCCCACACGATCGAGACTCAACTCGACGTTCGAGCGATCAAGCACACGCATGACGACCGACTCGCCGTGCATCGTCGGAAGCACCGCGACGCGAAGATCGACCGGATTCCCGGCGACCACCAGCTCCACTCGACCGTCCTGCGGCAGGCGGCGCTCCGCGATGTCCAGGTTCGCCATGACCTTCACGCGACTCGTGATGGCAGGACCCAGGTACGCCGGCGGCGGGACCATCTCATACAGGACGCCGTCGATGCGATAGCGCATCTTGAACTCATCCTCGAACGGCTCGAAGTGGATGTCCGACGCCTTGTCGCGAATCGCCTGAAGGAGCACAAGGTTCAGCAGCTTGATGACCTTGTTGTCCTCGGCGATGTCCATGACCTCGTCGAGGTCAATGGAGCCCTCCCGGTCCGCAAGCGCCGTGTACTTGTCGTCGGAAGCGATGTCCGAGACGACGTCCGTCACCGACTCCGAGACGCTGTAGAACTTCTGGATCAGCTCATCGACCTGTGACTCCGGCGCCACGAAGGCCTCGACCTTGAAGCCCATCAGCAGGCGAAGGTCATCCACCGCCCGGAAGTTGTCCGGGCTCTTCATGGCGATCTTCAGCCGCTTCGAACCCGGCGTGTGCTCGAAGGGAACGACGCTGTACGCCTTGGCGGTCTCCGCAGGAATCGCGTGGGCTGTCTCCTCATCGATCTCGTGCTGTCCGAGATCGACGAATCCCATGCCCGCCTGGCCCGCGAGGGCCTCGAGCACGTCCCGCTCCGTCACATACCCCAGCTCGACCAGCAGCTCGCCGATCATCTTCTTCCGCTGCTTCTGCACCGCCAGCGCCTCGTGCACCTGCTCACGAGTCACCTTGCCCAGCTTCGTCAGGACGCGGCCGAGCTTTCGATTCTTCAGTTCAGAAAGTTCAGGCATTGGTTTCCGGAACTCCATCCGAAACGCAGCGGGTGGATCAGGCGACACGCCGTCCACCTACGCTTCGATGAGCATAAACACGTAGTTCCGCCAAAACAATGAGTTCAGGCGGATCGATTCGTTTGGACACCCGGATTTCAATACACCACGCAGCGCGGTGGCCCGGGCGGTCATGCGAGTTATTGGACGTCCGTGTCCTGGGCGGCGAGCCCTGAGAAGGCGCTTCGCCTCACTCGGCGTGGGCCTCTTCCTCGATGTCGAACTCGGCCCGGCCGACCTGGCCGCCGACCTTATGGACCTTGTCAGCCAGCGCCGACGGATTCTTGCCCTTGTCGATCATCTCCTCCGCGGAGATCATCCCGCGCTCATAGAGCGTCCAGAGGTGGTCATCCAGGAGCTGCATGCCGAACTTCTTTCCGGTCTGGATCGCCGAGTCGATTCGGAACGACTTGTTGTCTCGAATGAGGTTGGCGATGGCCGGCGTCACCACGAGGAACTCGTAAGCAGCCACCATGCCCTTCGTGTCCACGCGGCTCAGAAGCGCCTGGCTCAGCACCCCGATCAGGGCGGTCGAGAGCTGCACGCGAATCTGGTTCTGCTGGGTCACCGGGAAGGCGTCCACCAGACGATCGATTGTCTTGGCGGCGCCCGTCGTGTGCAGGGTGCCGAAAACGAGGTGGCCGGTCTCGGCCGCTCGAACCGCCGCCTCGATGGTCTCGAGATCTCGCATTTCGCCCACGAGGATGACGTCGGGATCCTGACGCAGGGCTCGACGCAGCGCCTCGGCGAAGCTCGGCACATCCGACCCGACCTCACGCTGATTCAGGATCGACTTCTTGTGCTGGTGGTAATACTCGATGGGGTCTTCCATCGTGATGATGTGCCGGTCATACGTCTGGTTGACGTAGTCGATCATCGTCGCCAGCGACGTTGTCTTGCCCGATCCCGTCGGACCCGTCACGAGGAACATGCCTCGCGGGCGACGAATCAGCTCCTTCGTCATGTCCGGCAGACCGATCTGCTCGAAGGTGAGCAAGTCATTCGGAATCTGGCGGCAGACGATCGCGAGATCGCCACGCTGCCGGAAGACCGACACACGAAAACGAGCCCGCGTGCCGTAGGCGAAGCCGAAGTCCGTGCCGCCCTCCTCCTGAAGCTCCTGCTGATTGCGCTCCGGTGTGATCGACTTCATGAGCGCGACCATGTCGTCGGCGTCGAGCACCTTCGTCTGAAGGTTGCGCAATCCGCCGTGCAGACGCAGCGTCGGCGGGCGCCCTGTCGTCAGATGGAGATCGCTGGCGCCCGTCTTCACGACGGTGTCGAGCAATCGATCGATCTGCATGCTGGACATCGACTCTTCTCCTCGAGGCGCCCGGTTCGCCGGGCGAACTCAGTTCGTTGTGTCAGGCTGGCGCTTCCATGCCCTCGGCCTGGACGATGCGCGCGATCTCGTCAGGGGTCGTGTCGCCGCGCAGAATCTTGATCTTCCCGTCTTCGATCATCGTGCGCATGCCGCCGGCCACCGCGGCGCGACGAATGTCAAGCACCGGCGCCTGCTGGAATGCGAGCTCGCGCACCTGCGACGTCATCACCATCAACTCGAAGATGGCGCGTCGTCCCTTGTACCCGGAGCCGCCACACGCTTCGCATCCGCACGCCTTCATGATCGTGCCGCTTTCCTGCTCTTCCTTCGTGATGCCGGTCAGCGCCAGGAACTTCGGGTCCGGATTGGGATCGGGCTCCTTGCACTTGGGACACAGCACTCGGATGAGGCGCTGCGCCAGCACCGCCTGGATCGATGACGCGACGAGGAACGGCTTCACGCCCATGTCCACCAGTCGCGTGATCGCGCTGGGCGCATCATTCGTGTGAAGCGTCGAGAAAACGAGGTGGCCGGTCAGCGCCGCCTGGATCGCGACCTCCGCCACTTCCTTGTCTCGAATTTCACCGACGAGGATGATGTTCGGCGCCTGGCGAAGCATCGAGCGAAGAATGCTCGAGAAGTCCAGTCCGATGGATTCGCGCACCTGGCATTGGTTGATGCCGGCGAAGGCGTACTCGATCGGATCCTCGGCCGTAATGATCTTCTTGTCCGGCCTGTTGAGGATGTCCAGGGCCGAATACAGCGTCGTGGTCTTACCCGAACCGGTGGGGCCCGTCACCAGGAAGATGCCGTTGGGTCGGCGGATAATGCGATTGAAGATCTCGAGATTGTCCGGCTCGAATCCGATGTTCTCGAGTCCGATGCGGACCGACTCGGGACGCAGAATACGAAGCACGATCGACTCGCCGTGGTACGCCGGGCACGACGACACACGAAAATCGATCGTCGACTCGTCCACCGGCAGCTTGATGCGCCCGTCCTGCGGGATGCGTTTCTCAGAGATGTTGATGCCCGCCATCAGCTTGAATCGAGCGAGCACCGCGTTCTGCATGCGCTTCGGGAGATTGTCGCGCTCGATGCAGACGCCGTCGATGCGATAGCGCAGGCGAACGCGATTGCCCATCGGCTCAATGTGGACGTCCGACGCCCGCATGCGCACGGCTTCAATGAGAATGCGATTGCAGAGCTTGACGATCGGCGCGTCGTCCGCCTTGCGGTCGATCGACGCGTCCACCGACTTGTCGAGCGAGCGGTCGATGGACTCGGAGATCAGCGACTCGTCCGCCTCGACCATGCGCGGAGCGCCGCCGCCGGACGTCTTCTGATCCATCACGTACTTGATGCGCGACTTCGGCGCGATCTTCGGATCGACCTCCGTGTTCAGCCGGAAGCGGAGCATGTCGAGCAGTTCGAGATCCATCGGGTCATGCACGATCAACTGCAGACGACCATTCGCCTTGCCCATGGGCAGGATGATGTGCTTGCGCATCAGGTCGTCAGGGATCAGCTTCATGTCGATCTGATCAACGACTGAGTTGTCATTGAGATCGATGAAGTCCAGCCCGAACTGCGCCGCCAGCGCCATCGAGACGTGCTCTTCCTTGGCGAAACCGGCTTCGACGATCGCTTCGCCGATGCGCTTGCCTGCGCCCTTCGCCATCGTCGCGGCCTTCTCGACGTCATCCGTCGAGGCTACGCCCATCTTGACGAGTATCTCTCCCAGCTTTTTACGCGATCGCGCCATAACCACTCTGCTCTGATCAGTCGTCTGCCTGGTTGTGAAGTGCGGCGCGTCCCCTCACCCTGCCAGGACAGCCCAAAGCGGCCCCTCGCGCCTCCGATTCCGCATTATGCTGGGCCGCACCGGGCCCATCAAACCTCTTCGACGCGCCATTCGCAGGAGTCGCGCCAGCCACGCTCCGCCTGCGATCCACTCGGCGTCGTCGCCTGTTCTAACATTGCCCCGCGAGACAGGCCACATGACCAGACTCCTCATCACCGCAGGACCGACGCACGAGCCCATCGATGCGGTGCGCTACCTCGGCAACCGCTCCTCCGGGAGACTCGGAGTCAAGCTCGCCGATGAGGCCTCTCGCAGGGGGTGGGATGTCACCCTCCTTCTCGGGCCCACCCCCATGGCGTGTGAGAGTACGCAGGTCGCCACGCACCGGTTCCGGACCACGGCAGACCTTCAGGGCCTCCTCTCAGAACACGCGCCACAGTGCGATGTCCTCGTCATGGCCGCCGCCGTCGCTGACTACCGACCGATCCCGCCAGCCGACGTCGAAGACGTCGAGAGGGTCAAAATACGACGCACACCGGGTCGAATGACCCTTGATTTGGAGGCCACGCCCGATCTGCTCGCCGAGGCGGCGTCAAAGCGCCGTCCCGGCCAGCTCTTCGTGGGCTTCGCGCTCGAGCCCGCGGCGACCCTGCTCGATTCCGGCAAGGCCAAGCTCGTGCGCAAGGGTCTCGACCTCCTCGTCGCCAATCCGCTCGACACGATGGACGCCGCGGGCATCCACGCCTGGCTCCTCGCGCCGGCAGGCGTCATCGACGAGACGCCCGGTTCGATCTCCAAGGCCGCCTTCGCCAGCTGGCTCCTGGATCACATCGCGGCCAAGAGGTCCGATAACGCCCAGGCCGGGCGCGAAGCGGCCTCCACGGATCGCTAGACCCTCAGAACGACAGATTGCCCGGATTCCCCCATCCCATCAGGCCCGCAGCCATCATGGGCGCTCGTCGGAATCCCCTCCGATCATCGTTGCAGATGATGTCCGTGACGCTACGTTTTCCCTGGATCAAGGGGTCGCCAGGGGGGCGGCGCCGGAGGAGAGACGGGAATCATGGTTCGTTCGTCCTGGGCAGCGATCGCCGCCGGGCTGGCCCTCAGTGCGCCCGGGTGGCCATCTGCGCTCGCCGAGGCGCCGCCGACCGACATCATCTACGCATGCCACTGCGATGGCGACGGCGCCCTCTCAGGCGGCGCCCGTCTCCTCGAGATCGACCTCTCCGACCTCCCGATCATCGATCGCGGCGAGGTCAGCGTCACGACCGTCTGGGACAACGGCCCCACCGCCAATCGAATCGATCTTGTTCTGCTCGGTGATGGCTACACCGCCCCGGAACAGGGCCTCTTCGCCCAGCATGCCGAGAACGCCATCCAGTCCCTCTTCGCGCAGACTCCGCTCGCCGAATACGCCCAGCTCTTCAACGTCCATCGTGTTGACATCGTCTCCCCGGATTCCGGCGTCGACAACGATCCGGCCCAGGGCGTCGATCGTGACACACCGCTCAAGATGGGGTTCTGGTGCGGCGGAACCGAACGACTTCTCTGCGTGAGCGTCAGTCGAGCCTATGCCTACGCCGCCTACGCGCCTGAGACCGAGCAGATCATCGCCATCGCCAACTCCGACAAGTACGGCGGTGGCGGCTACCGATTCAGCGATATCGCCACGATGTCCGGCGCACACAACCAGAGCGCCGAGCTTGCGCTTCATGAGTTCGGACACAGCTTCGGCGAACTCGCGGATGAATATGACTACGGCGGCGTCGGTGATTACTCCGGCGACGAGCCCGTCGATGCGAACATCTCCACGCTCAACTTCGATCAGCTCGCGTCGAGCGGCGCCAAGTGGGCGCGATGGCTCGGCGCCCAGGGGCTCGACGGCGTCGTCGGCGCCTACGAAGGCGCCGGATACAGCAGAAGGGGGCTCTTCCGCCCCTCTCGCAACTCGAAGATGCGCACGCTCGGCAAGCCGTTCAACGCGCCTTCCGTCGAGCAGATGATCATCGAGATGTATCGCATCGTCGATCCGATCGACGACGCCTGGCCCTCGACTGGCGGCGTGGCGTCTCCCGGCCAGCATGGCGTCCAGCCGGCGCTTCCGGGCCTCACGATCGAGTGGTATGTCGATGGCCAGCGCATCGAAGGCGCCGACGCGCCGACGCTCGACACACGCACGATCCACCTCAGCCCCGGCGACTATGAGCTTCGCGTCGTCGTTCGGGACGACACGCCGCTCGTCCGCGACGAATCCACGCGTATGGCGCTCATGACCAGCGAGCGCGCCTGGCGATTCGAAGCGGCACCGAAGGCCGGCGATCTCGACGCCGACGGCCAGGTGGGCGCCTCCGACCTTGCGTTCGTCCTCTCGGAATGGGGGGCCACTGATTCACCCGCCGACCTCAGCGCCGACGGCGTCGTCGATGCGCTGGATATCGCCATGCTGCTCTCATTCTGGGACGCACTCCCCGGGAATTAGGTCTTGTCCTCACCGGCAGGCGCCCTACGCTGGAGGGCGAAATCGCTCAGTGAGGGCCGCTGACGCTGTCGTGGGCTGGCGCGGCCACTCCTCCCTCGGAGCCAACCGGAATGACGCTGCGCACCACGCTTGCACTTATCGCCGCCACCGGCGCGACCGCATCCATCGCCGCCGCGCAGAACTCGATCGAAGAGCGCCGTCAGAAGATGATGATGCTGCTCACTTCAGAGCCCATCATCGCGTACTCCTGCCATCCGGTCGATGAGCACGGGCATCTCGGCGGCGGACCCTTCATCGCTCGAGGCGCCTATGACGCGGCTGTCGACGGCATCGGTCGCGGCGGCGCCGTCTCGGTGACGCTGCAGGACAACGGCCCACCCGAGAATCGCATCGACATTGTCTTCGTCGGCGATGGCTACACCGCCGGCGAGATGGGGACCTTCGCGACGCACGTCGACAACGCGCGGAGCGATCTCTTCGCCAAGTTCCCCTTCTCCGCATACCAGTCGCTCTTCAACGTGCATCGTGTTGAAGCCATCAGCGCTGAGTCCGGCGTCGACAACGATCCAACCCAGGGCATCTTCCGCAACACCGCGATCGACATGGGATTCTGGTGCGGCGGCACCGAGCGCGCGCTCTGCATGAGCGTCTTCAAGGCGTACCAGTTCGCCGCCAACGCGCCGGACGCCGACCAGGTGCTGGGCGTCGCAAACTCAACCAAGTACGGCGGCGTCGGCTATCCCTCGAACAACGCCGGCACGCTCTCCGGCGGAAACTCATCCGCCACAGAGATCGCAATCCACGAACTCGGTCACTCGCTTGGCAACCTCGCCGATGAGTACGACTACGGCGGCCCGACTGTCTACACCGGCAGCGAGCCCTTCACGCGCAACGTGTCCATTTATGACACGACGCAGATGGCGAATCTCAACACCAAGTGGGCCAACTGGCTCGGTGACGCCGGCAACGGCGGCGACGGCCCCGTCGCGACGTACGAAGGCGCCCACTACAGCGAGCAGGGCATCTTCCGACCGACACCCAACTCCGAGATGCGCGCGCTCTTCCGTCCATTCAATGCGCCATCGATCGAAGGACTCATCATCGAGTTCTACAGAATCGTCGATCCGATCGACAGCTCGACGCCGACCGGCGCGCCGCTCGGCGTTGGCGACACCATCTCCGTGGACACCGTCGGCGTGCCGCTCGACATTTCGTGGATCGTGGACGGCGAGGAACTCGTCGGCGAGTCGGGAATGACGCTGCCCATCGGTCCGCTCGGTTTGTCTTTCGGCATGCACACGATCGATGTCGTGGTGCGCGACGAGACCTCGTACGTGCGCGATGAGGACGCGCGCGACCTCTGGATGACGAGTCAGCGAAGCTGGAGCGTGAACGTCACCGGCGGACTCGGCGACCTGAACTTCGACGGCGTGGTCGGATCCGGCGACCTCTCCATTCTCATCGGTAGCTGGGGCAGCACGACCTCGGTCGCCGATCTCGATGGCGACGGGACGGTGGGCTCCAACGACCTCGCTCTGCTCATCGGCAACTGGACCTGAGATCAGGACCCATTCGGCAACAGCGTGAATGTCGTGATCGGTTCGCCCGACAGCAGCGGCGCCGGCGCGCCCTTCACCCATGACTCGTAGCGATCGCTGTAGTGCGGCGAGAGCGGATGACCCGACACACCTGTCGGCAACTGGAAAATGGCCTGCTCCTCACGCCCGGGACTGACCACCAAACGCTGACTCGCGCCATACCCCGGCGCTGACACGCGCACTGTGGTCGATGATCCGGGCACGGGCACGTCGCGCATATTCAGGAGCCAGCCAAGCGCTGGGATCGCGTCAGCGAGCGGATGGCGAATCCTCGTCAGGTTGCGCTGCCCCCACGTCGCATCGCCATCGTTCTCCGCCTTGATCCTCACGATCTCGTCCACAGTCCAGTCGTAGGTCGCGTTGAGAAAGTCATCCCACGTCGCATGTGTCGGCGGGAGCATATGCGTCGGGCGCTCCTCGACGATCCGGCGCACCGATTCCTCCTGGTTGAGCCAGCTGTACTGGAAGCCCTTGTCAATCTCTCGGCAGGGCTCTGTCAGTGGTGTCAGGATGTCGCCGTGCAGTTTCTGTCGGAAGCCGCGCAGGAATCGGAACGCTTCCGAATCGACTCCCGCGTAGCCATTCCACTCGACAAGCATTTCGCGCACGGCGCGGCGGCGCGCATCAGTGTCGTCCGCCGACACGAGTTCGAGCGCAAGATCCCGATAGAAGTCGACCGCGAGATTGCGCGTGTCAAGCTGAATCTCGAGCATGTCCTGCTCTGCAAGCGGCGATTCCCGTCGCAGCAACTCCTCGATGCGCTTCGCGCGAAATCCCATCGCCCACGATCGACCGACATCGCTCGAGATCGATGGCGGAGCCGTGCGATTGTTGGCCGTAAAGAGCATGCCGCTTGCAGGATCAAGCAGCGCCGGTCGCTCCACCTGCACCTGCTCTGACCACGAGTGCGATCCATCCGCCCACGACACCGGAAGCGATCCGTCGAATCCAATGCGCTTCGGCAGCCAGCCTGTCACAACCCAGCCGATTCGGCCGCCGTCGTCGGCGATCACCATGTTCTGAGACGGCCCGACCCATTCACTTCCGACGACGATCGCCTCCTCGATCGACTCGGCGAACGCCATATCGAGGATGCGCAAATTGAAGATCTCCGGCATCAGCGCCGTCCACTTCAGGACGATCGGGCGGCCGTCGGGATCCTCACCGGTCACGACGCCCCAGCGCGTGGAGCGCAGCGTCGCGCTCTTGTCGCTCAACCCGCGCACGCGAATCGTCTCGACGATCTCTTCGAATGGTTCAGAACCGTCAGGCGTCAGATAGCGCGACTCGTCCGCGGGGTCGACCTCGATCACGATCAGGTCCTGGACGTCAGCCATCACGTTCGTGAAACCCCACGCCAGCCTGCCATTGGAGCCAACGACGATGCCCGGCACCCCCGGAAGCGATGCGCCGACGACGAAGTGATCGTCCCAGATCAGATGGTCATGCCGCCAGATCCCCGGAGCTCGGAGCGGCAGATGCATGTCGTTCGCGAGGATCGCGCCGCCATGGGCGCTTCGATCGCCGGCGATCGCCCAGTTGTTCGAGCCCGGCGTCTCCTCCCGCAACTCAGAACTTGCGCTCAAGACCTGCTTGCTCGTGCGCACGTTGACCACTTCGGGGCCGGGAATCGGCGCCGGGACATACGAGTCTCCAGGCGCCTTCGGGCCAATCAGCGGCGCGTCATAGCGCGTGAGCACGGGCGTCAGGAACTCCAGGAGCGCGGGCGCCAGCGCCCGCGACGCCGTGTCGAGCCCGCGCTCGTAGGCGTCGTCGAAGTTCAACGAGTCGAACATCGAATACACCACGAGCAGTGTGTCAGCGCTTGTCCAAGCCTGTGGCTGCTGCCCGAAGAGCAGATACTCCGGCGGGCGAGCGCCGAGATCCGCAAGGCCGGCGTTCACGCCTTCCGCGTATCGATCGAGCTGCGCCCGCCGCTTTTCAGAAAGCTGCTCGAGCGCCTCCTCCGCCACATGCCGGAACCGATAGCGGCGCATGAAGCGATCCGCGCCGATCGTGGACTGGCCCATGAGCTCCGACAGTTCGCCCGCGGCGTACCGGCGGGAGAGATCCATCTGGAAGAATCGCTCCTGGGCGTGGATGAACCCCTGCGCGAAGCACACATCCAGAAAGCTCTCGCCACGAATGGCGGGCGTGCCCCAGCGATCGCGAGAGATCGTCACCGGAGACTCGAGCCCCGCGACTCGAAGATCGCCAACTTCACGAGGGAGCGAGGAACGGAGCGCGTGACGCAGACCGAGGGCGCCCGCCGAGATCCCGAACACCAACAACACCAGCAGGATCAGCGCAATGCGCCGCACCCAGATCATCACGGCTCTTCGTCCTTTCCTGCCACCTCGGGCAGCGTCGGGAGGATACCCTTATGCCGTTGTCCGCCGCTGGTTGCGGGCGGCAAACCCGGAGGTCGCAGTCTGATGGCAGTCAGGATGGAGCTTTCCCGGATTCTCATCCGCGAACTCAACGACATCCAGATCATTGAGCTCCGCGAACTCGATGGCGAGCGGTCCTTCCCGATCGTCATCGGCCTTCCCGAAGCGCAGGCGATCGAGCGTCGTCTCAAGGGCATCGACATCAAGAGGCCGCAGACGCATGAGCTCCTCGCCAGCATCGTGCGGGATCTGGACGCCGAACTCCGGTCCATCACGATCAGCGATCTCTCCGACCACACATTCTTCGCCACGCTCGACATCGCAAAACCGAGCGGCGAGGTCATCCACGTTGATTCGCGTCCATCGGACGCCATCGCGCTCGGCATCGCCGGCGACGTGCCCATCTTCGTCGAGGAGCACGTCCTCGAAGGGGCGCAGAGCGAGGAATTCTGATCGTGCCAAGCGCTGCCGGCGCCGCAGACGAAACGCTCGATCCGCGCTGTGAACCGGATGCATATCTCACGCGCGCCATCGAAGGCGTCGGAGGCGTCATCAAAGAGCGCGACGAGGACTTCCTCGTCGAGGAGCAGCCCGCCGTGCAGCCGGACGGGGCGCCGGACCACCTGCATCTCTTCATCGAGAAGCGCGGCCTCTCGACGAATCAACTCGTCAGCGAGCTCGCGAGACGCTTCGGCGTGCGCCGCGAGAACATTGGATTCGCCGGACTCAAGGACAAGCACGCCGTCACCAGGCAGGTGATCTCAGTCGCCACCGGCGGCCGCTCGTTCGAGGAGTTCCCCACGATCGACGATGAGCGCCTGCGCGTCCTCTGGGCGGACACCCATAGCAGCAGGCTCTCGCGCGGCCAATCCGTCGGCAATCGATTCTCGGTGCGCATTCGAGATGTCAGCATCGCGAGCGCTCCTGCGGCGCTCCGCGCCCTCCAGCGGCTGGAGCACATTGGCGCGCCCAACAGGTTCGGGGCCCAGCGCTTCGGTGTGCGCCGGAACAACCATCTCGTCGGGCGCGCTCTCCTCGCCGGTGACGACGACGGCGCCGTGAAAGCGCTGCTCTCTCCCCCGATTCCCCCAGAAAAGGATCCACTGGGCGCCGAAGCGCGCGGGGCCGTCGACGAACTGCGCTACGCCGACGCCGCCAACCTCATCACCGATCGGTTCCGGATGGAGCGCCGAGTCTGTGAGCGCCTCGCCACGAACGCCGCGACGAACGACGCGCTGCATGAGATTCCCGAGAACATTCGCAACCTCTGGATCTCCGCGTTCCAGTCCGCCGTCTTCAACCACTTGCTCGACGAGCATCTCGAAGAAGCTGGCGACGATGACGCGCTCCTCGCGGCGCTTGCCGAAGGCACGGGGCCTCTCTGGGGCGTGCGCCTTCGTCAACCCGATCGTGATGCAGGAGATCGTGAACTTGCGGCGCTTCAGCGCGTAGGCGTCACGCTTGAGTCACTCCGCGAGGCGACGAAGCGCTGGCGCGTTCGGGTCACCGGCGATCGACGGCCCTATCTCATGCAAGTGCGCGATGTCGATCTCGAGGCCGGCGCCGATGAGCACGGCCAGTACATTCGCTGCGCTTTCGAACTCCCGCCCGGCGGCTTCGCGACGGCCGTGCTTCACGAGATCATGAAACCGGTGCGTGTCGCCGAGAGAGAAGACGAGGAGAGTGAGGAAGCGTGACGACCTCCGTATCGCTCGTGTGCTTCGATCTCGGAGGCGTCGTTGTGCGCATCTGCCGCACGTGGGCGGAGGCATGCGCCGCAGCCGACGTGCCCCTGCGCGATGGAGCCGGCGATATCCCCACATTCTTGCGCCAGAACCCGACTGTCCACGCGTTCGAACGCGGCGAACTCGACGCCGGCGCCTTCAGCCAGCGCATCTCCGAGGAGATCGGCGCCATCTACTCACCGAAGGAAATCCACCAGGTCGTCGACGCCTGGGTGCTCGAGGAGTACGAGGGCATGCGCGATCTCGTGCAGAGCCTCAATGCGCTGCCGGAGATCGAGACGGCCTGTCTCAGCAACACCAATGCGCTCCATTGGGAAGACCTGCGCCGGATGCCGCCGATTCGCGAGCTCGCTCACCAGCACGCATCACATCTGTTCGGCCTGCGTAAGCCTGATGAAGCGTGCTATCGAGCGTTTGAAGAGGCCGTTCGTCGCGCTGGCCGCGAGATCCTCTTCTTCGACGACACGCCTGAGAACCTCGACACCGCTCGCCGACTCGATTGGCGCGCCGAGCGCATCGATCACGAGGGATCGCCGGCGCAGCAGATCCGCGCCGCGCTCGAGAAGCACAGCGTCAATCTCGGGGCCTAGTCGATTTTCAGTGTCTGATTGAGCCGGCCCAGATCGTGTGCGTGCACGAGTCCCACGCGGAGGCTCCGCCCGCGCAGCGTCGTGGCTCCGCCGGGAAAGACGAACCGCTTCATGGTGGACTGGTTCGGCGGCAGGTCGCTGATCGGGGCCTGCTCGCGCGCGTACCCCGGCGCTTGCGCAAAAGCGTGCAGCGTCACCGGCTCGTCACCGATATTCGTGATCAGCAGCGAAACCGCAAGATCACGAAACACGCCGCCCTCATCCCGCAGGAAGTGATAGCTCGGCGTGAGCTGCAACTCCTCCAGGCCCAGTTCGATGTCATCTTCGAGCAGGACGATCGGATACCTGCGATCCGCTGATAGATCGAACTCGACTTCGATCGTTCTCGCGCCCGCCTCCTCGCCGACGCCGAACGCAGACTCGAACGGAAGCCGCCGCGTCGCGCCGGGCGCCACGCTGAAGGACTGCACGCGCGGGCTCACGTTCCAGTCCGCAGGCTCGTTGATGCGCAGGCGCCCCGTGATCGGCGTTGACCACGGATTCGTCAGCACGAGATGCATGTCGTGACGCGACGCTGTCGAAGCGACGAACGAAGGCTCCACTCGGAACCCTGACCTGAAGCGCGCCAAGTTCACATCAACGCCTTCAATGAAGATTGGCGTCAAGCCGATCTGCACCTCGTGCAGCCCGTCCACCGAATAGACCTGGCGTGAGTTCCCAAAGGGCTCGATCAGCGTCACCGGCCCGTCGGCGAGATACGCGCGAATCCAGGCGCTGTCGGGATCAGCCGTTTCATTCCATGCGACGATCGCATCATCGCCGGGCCCATCAAGAATGAACGCATAGCAACCTTCTGGGGTCGGGAACTGTCCGACGATCGTGCGCCCTGTGATGCGCTCGATCACCGTGCGATACACCGGCAGCACAGGCGCCGGCATCATCTGATGAATGCGATCCTCTGATATCGTCCAGGGCCGCTCGATGATGATCTGCGCTGCGCCGGAGCGCCACAACTGAATAATGCGCTTCACCAACTCGATCGTCGCCGCCCGGCGTCCAAAGACATCCGGATCAGGAAGCTCCAGCAGCAGCGTCGCGTCCAGATCCTCGGGCCAGTCGTCGCGCAAGGTCTCGAGCGCGCTCGCATGGAACATCGAAGGCACCTTCACCGTGTGCGCATGCGCAAGCGAGGCCTCAGGATCGAGTTGCTGCATCGCGCTCCAGGGCGTCACCACGATCGGCTCCGGCGCCATCGTCTGGAGAATCTCCTCCATCATCGCCAGGCGCAAGTCAATCTCCGGTGAGCGCAGGAATGTCGGATCAGGCGTCGAGCCGATCTGCCAACGCCGCACGCTCTGACCGAAGCGATCGACAATTCTCGACAGGTACGGCAGCCAGTCCTGCCGGTCCTTCTCCAGAAGCTGGAACAGCTCATGCTCCTGGATATGCACCGATCGAATCATTTCATCAGGCGCTCGCGACAAGACGAACGTGATGCGATGCCCTTCCTCGAGGAGTTCGGAAACCAGACCGCGAATCCCCTCGACGAACTCGCCGATCCCGTCCAGCGTGAGGTCCCGATTCCAGACCGAGTAATGAAGTGCGCCGGAGTTGATCTGTGAAAGCAGAAGGGGAATGTGATCCCGGTGCGCCGGGAGAATCTCATCAACCGATACACCGAAATGCGCGCCGCTCGCCACGAAATCGCGCCGACGCTCCGGAACCCAGGCGAAGTGGACATTGCGCTCGCCGACGACGCCCCGATCATTGAAGATCGTCAGGCGACCGTCGTACCAGCCGTACTGCGTCAACTCCGGAATCCATTCGACTTCGCGTCCAAGCGAAGGCGCTGCGAACTCCGTATGCGTCACCAGGCGCCCGTCCACGTCGCGCACCTCGATCCGGCAGCGCAGTGACTCGCCTGTCAGGTCCTGCACAGTCGTGTGGAGCGATGGCGTCTCCGGCGCCACGATCAGGTTCGCCGCCCGGTTCGACCGGATCGTGACTCGAGGAATCTGCTGGATGACGACGTCGTCGAACCAGATGGCGCCGTTGACATCCTCCAGCCACGTCTCGTGCGCCGCCTTCTCGCGCGTCATGTGCTGCTCCTTCTGAAGCAGCTCCAGCGCGACCTGGATCGAATCGGCGCCCTCGTGCTCGCCGATCAGGTCGACGTGCACCGGCGTCCATTCGCCGTCGCTGATGATGAGATCGCTCGAAGCCTCGGCCCCGGGGATCGGCTGTTGATTCCGATCAAGATAGCGGATGGTCATCCGACCGCGCGCATGCTCGAGCCCCTCGGTCCGCGCCTGCGCAAGCACGCGATAGTCAGCTCCGGGAAACGCCAGCACCACATCGCTCGCGAGCACCAGCGCCGTGCTTCCACCCTTCGTGGGCAGCTTTACGGAGTAGTCCCCGCTGACGGCGTGCGCATCGTCGAAGCTCGACGCGTTCCAACGCGGATATCCCGGACGTTCAAATCGGGGCGGCAGATGCACCCAGCGAACCCAGTGCTGGGGAACCTCCTCCAGCGTCAGCGCCCGCTCCTCGAAGTCGAACGCCCGAACGACCCGCTGAGCGCTCTCCGGACGCGTCACCTGACCATCCGTTCCAGGCGCCAGCGCCGCGGCCGCCGCCACCGACAGAAGCCAGCAGCCAAACCGTCGCCCCGGAATCTGCGCGCACCGATCCATGCTCGATCTATCGGCTCGCAATCGCCTGCGCGTCAGGATTTCAGAGCGAATGCGCCACTAGTGCCGGCGATCCGGGCGAATCGGATGACTGGCGCCGAATCCCGGCCCGTAAATCGCCGCATTGATGAACACGCGACCCGTGCCCATCGTCGAGCCGCGAAAGACCGGATCGCCCGCGAAGAGAATCACCTGCCCGCGCCCCACGCGCTCCCGCGTCACGAAGGCGGAGTTCGCCAGCCGATGCGCCGCCTCAGGCCAGAGAAGCCCGCTCATGCGAAGCTGCAGCTCCACGCCCGCAGGAGGCGTCGTCCATCCGATGCGCGCGGGCGGCGCCGGCGCCGATTCCGATTCCGAATCCGACTCCGATTCTCCCTCAACGACCTCGTCGCCCTCCGTCTCGAGCGCCGGAGACTCCTCCTCCGCCGCCTCCGCCCAGACGCCAAGCCGCACTGGCGCTTCGGCGCCCGTCTTCGACATCAGCACCGTCGAACCGCCGAAGAGCGTCGGCACAAAGTCGCGCAAGCCGAAGGTCAACCAACTCTTGTCATCCACGCGACCCGCCAGCATCACGCCCTGCGGCATGAACACGCGCTGCCACGCATCACGCTTCTTCGCCTCATCACCCGAAAGCGGCGCGCCAGCGCTCTCCCACGGATAGTCGATCGCTTCACTCGGCGCGTGCGACCACAAGGCCTCCATATCCAGCGTCTCGTTGCGACCGCGATACTCGCGAAGCACCGAGAGCTCGTACTCGCCGAGATCGCCAAGCACATCCTGCAGCAGGCGCACCTGTCCCATGCCGGCGTCCTTGTTCGCCGCCGCCGCCGCAGACGAGCCGATCGCAATCAGCGTTCCGCCTTGCTCCACCCACGGCTTCAGGCGCTCGCGCAGGCTCGCGACGGGTGACGGCCCCCAGCTGTCCGGCACGATGATCACGTTGTACTGACGTAGGTCGCCGCCAAATGACGCCTGCGCCACATCGAGCTGACTCGTCCGCACGCCAAGCCGATGATCAAGCGCATGCCACGCTGCGCCGTAGCTGTACGCGTTCAATAGCCCGCGACTCAGGAGCGCAATCCGAGGCTTCTCCATCAACACGAAGTGCTCACCGCCGATATCCGGAACCTCAACGCCCTTGCCCAGACCGCTCGCGATTCCGATCGCCTCTATACGAAACTCATCGCACACCGCGGCGATATGCTCGACCAGCGGCCCCGGTTCGCCAGGATTGTCATTGCGCGTGACGACGACGGACCCCCGCGGGAACGAGCGCCCATCAAAGTTGAACTCCTTGTCCGCCACGCGCACGCGCAAACCGCGCTCCATCAGATGCGCCGCGCACGCAACCGAAGCGTCATCGCGCCCATCGATCACCCAGAGCGTCGTGTCGCCGCCATCAGCCGCCGTGACATTGCCCTGACGCGCAGACGCCTCATACAGAACGGCGCCATCGGGCAAACCCGACGAAAGCTGATGCGCCATGACGTCGTGCATCATGGTCATGTTCCAGGCCGTCACGTCATACAGCAGCGAGCGACCGAAGCGCAGTAGCTCGCGCCGCTCCTTCACGAGAAAACTCTCAGGCATTTTCATGTCGAATGAGAGCATCGCCGCGACCAGCGGCCCTTCGGGCTGACGCGCCGGAATCAGAAGCGTGCCCGGGCCGAACGCCATGTCATCATGCGCTACGCCAAGCTGATCCGTCGCCGGGGCGCTGAAGTCGCGCGTCGCCTGATACACCTCGATCCCCTGGACCTGCATCAGGCTCAGGAACTGCTCCAGGCGCGTCTGGTTGCCCGTCGGCGTGATCGCGAACGTCATGTCCGCGAACGGCCCGTCCGCTGACACCGAATTGCGTCGCTCCTCCACGAACTCGCGCATCAGGTCCTCGTGATTCGCATGAAGCGTCTTCAGATTCGCCATCGTGCTCACGTACTGGTGATGCACCGACTGGCGAAATGTCAGCTGCGTCCCCTCCGGGCGCGCGACGGCGTCCTCCGCGATTCCGGCCTGCTCATACAGAATGCCCACCGCGCCGCGGAAACCCGCCCATGAACTCGAATACCCCGGATACCACTCCTCATTCCACTCGCCCGTGTAGTAAGGCCAGTCGAACTGATCAAACGCATGCGCCTGATCCGTCGCGAAGACATCCCACCAGTGCTTGCGCCGCTCCGGCAGATAGCTGTTCACCGGCGGTCTCGATGGCGAGAACAGGTATGTGTCGAGTGAGCCCATCTCGTGCGCATCGACGAAGAGCAGCGGATGCCACGCGCCCGATGCGGCGATGCGCCCGCGCGACTCAGGATGCACGCCGAGAATCCAGTCGCGATTCAGATCGAAAAGATAGTGATTCGTCCTGCCCCAGGGCCAGTAGCCTGTATGCAGCATCGATTGCGCATCCACGTTCGGCACATTGCCCCGATGCTCGCGAAGCATCTTCAGGAAACGATCGCGACCATCCGGGTTCATCAGCGGATCGATGATGATCACGAGATCATCGAGCATCTCGGTCACGTCTGGTTCGATGCACGCGCTCAGGTGATACGCCGCAGCGACGGCGGCGTCCGCGCCGGATGTCTCGTCGCCATGAATGGCGTACGCCATCCACGCGACCGCCGGCGTGTTCGCCAGTAGACGATCAGCCTCCGCGGCGTCGATCGATCGCGGATCGGCGAGCTTCGCCATGTTGCTCTTGATCTCATCAAGCCGATCGATGTTCTCCGGAGACGAGATCGCCATGTAGTAAAGCGATCGGTCTTCGTAACTCCGCGCATAGTCAAACATGCGCGTCCGATCGCTCGCGCTGTCCCACGCCTTGAAACACGCCTCGATTTCCGCGTGCGTCGCCGCCCGCTGCCCGACTTCGAATCCAAGGAGCTCCCGTGGCGTCGGAATGTCCTGGTCATGCGCCAGCCCGCCGAAGAAGTCGGCGTCGTACACGAGCTTCGGCTGTGGACTCGGTGTCGGCGCCGGCGACGATGTTGTCTGCGCCATCGCGCAGCCCAGCGTCATCGAGAGAATCGTCGTTCCAGCCAACAGATCGATCGAACGCATGAACGCTGCCTCCTTCAGTCGGCGCCATTGCCGAGGCGTGAGGCACGAGTCTCGTTCATCGAAGGACGGGTCGCAACAACCCGCGAAAGGAATGCGGGGCCGTCGTCAAGCAGCCCGTTTGTCTGCGTTCGAAGCGCCGATCGCGAGCGCCGTCAGGTCGTCCACCTGGTGCAATGATCCGGACGCCTCGTTGAGGCGGATGCCAATCGTCTCGATCGCGCTCGACACAGTCGGACGCCCCGTGCGGCGCGAGATCTCCTCGAAAAGCTCGAGATATTTCAGACTCGCGGAACGCCGCAGCTTCCCGCTTTCCTCCTCAGAGGGAAACGCCGTCTCGAATCCGTCGGAGTAGATCAGCAGCACCTCGTCAGCGTCGAGCGTCAACTCGAGTTGATTGAACTCCGGCTCCGGGAAGACGCCCAGCAGACAACCATCTGTCTCGACCGGACGCACGGCGCCATTCTTCGAGATCCGCATCGGCGCCGGATGTCCCGCCGAAGCGATGCGCACGCGCCGTGTGCTGCAGTCGATCACACCGTACACGGCCGTCGCGAAACGCCCCGAACCACTGCTGTTGCGCAGCATCGCTTCGTTCAGGCGCGCAAGCGCGTCGGCTGGTTCGAGAATGTGCGACACGCGCTCATCGTCTCCCGACTCGACCATGGTCAACCCGCGACGAAGCGCCATCGTCATCAGCGCCGCCGGAACGCCATGGCCCACGGCGTCCGCCAGGAAGAACCCGTAATGACAATCATCGAGCCGCTTCACGTCGTAGATGTCGCCGCTCACGTGACCGCACGGACGAAACAGCACGCCGAACTCGAGACCTTCCGCCTCGGGAAGCTCATCAGGAAGCAGCGCCTGCTGAACGTTCGCGGCAAGCTGCATCTCCTCGTTGATCTTCGAAATCTCATCCGCAAGCCCGCCTTGGAATCGACGGGAAGCCGCAAGTTCGGCGACGAGCTCGCGAACGATCGGCTGGCGCCGGCAGAGCGCCTCCAGCGCGCCAGCGATCGTCGCCGGATTCGCATCCGGTCCGATCACATGCACGTCAGGGCCGAACATACCCAGTGCGTCTTCGGCGCTGGCGAAGAGAGCCACCGGCGCGCGCCGAGACTCGAGCACATCGACCATCTTGTAGAAGTTCGCCGTCGACACCCGGGCACAGTCGCCGATCACCACCATCGCGCTGTCAACGTGCGACGGTGCGCTCAGCAGACTCTCGATCGACATGGCCTCGACGCGAGGAGTGCGCTCACTCGGCCAGTGTGAGATCACCGCGCCCCACAACGTCGCCCACGGCTCACGCAGTTCGCCGGATGTGACCAGCACAATTCGCGGATCCTGGTGCATGCCTTCCGTCGCAGCGAGAAGCAGACGCGCTTCACCGGAGCGCACTGCTCCGATATCACGTACACGCGTCGCCGCCGGCGATCCTCCTTCAACGCAGGATCGGCCTACTTCGCCCCGCGCTTGAGACGCGCCCAGTCA
This sequence comes from Phycisphaerales bacterium, assembly GCA_028279375.1. Lineage (GTDB taxonomy): Bacteria > Planctomycetota > Phycisphaerae > Phycisphaerales > UBA1924 > JANQNW01. The sequence continues at coordinate 173,116 of JANQNW010000001.1, read as the reverse complement.
TGCTTAATAAGGTCGCCTTGCTCCAGACCGATCTGCGCCATCCGCCCGCCGCGCGTTTCGATCGCGAATGTCGCCGGAAAACGGCTTCCATATCGGGGCAGGCGAGAGTCGTACGCAATCTCCTTTTCTTCCGGACCACGAGGAGGCTCCGGCGCCATCGCGTGCACTGCGAGCACGCGACCGGCCCCGTCAAGAAAAGCGACGTCGATCGCGATCGGACAGTCACGCATCACGAAGTCCAGCGGAACGGCGCGATTGAACGCAAAGAGCATTCCGCCATCTTCCTCGATGAACTCGCGACCACCCAGACCCAGAAACCGCGACTGCGGATCATCAACCAGCTCCAGGTGAAACCAGTGCCCCTTGATCTTGACGGACTCGACACCCGCCGCCGACTTGTCGTCACACGACACAAGTGCGCAGGCGACCACCGCAAGCGATGCTGCAACGACGCCGCGCAGTGCGTTCGATCGTGAGATTCTCAGGACACCAGCCACGCGTGATCCTCGCTCGTGAAGACGATCTCCTCGCGCGTCATGGTATCGGCGTCAAACGCCGAGGCGAACTCGCGAGCGCTTGTCTCCGTGCGCTCGAGCCCGCACCATGAGGCCAGCAGACCGACCACACGCTCCGGGCGCACGCCCCGCGCCCGATACGCCGTCAGGCGCGTGTCGCCATGGCGCTTCGCCAGACGCCGCCCATCCTCACCCACCACCAGCGGCAGGTGGAGGTGGCGGAGCTCATGCGACATCCCGAGAGCCCGGCGAATGAGGATCTGCCGCGCCGTCGAATCCAGCAGATCATCCCCGCGCACGATGCGCGTCACACCCTGACGCTCATCATCCACGACCACCGCGAGCTGATATGAAGGTTGGCCGCGCTTGGTCCATACCACGAGGTCCCCAATATTCGAAAACGGACGAAATGACTGCGCGCCGCACAAGGCGTCCTCGAACCGGACTTCCTCGTCTTCGACAATCAACCGCCAGTTCTCGCCCTCGTCGTCGAACGTCGTGGGAATGACATCCGGGCGCAGCTCAGGAGGAAAACGCGTCTCATGACGAATCTCATCAGCATGTGGCGCCGACGCCGCCGCCTCGATCTCCTTCCGCGACAGCGCGCTCGGAAATACGCATCGCTTCGAAGCCAGCGTCCTCATCGCATCGATGTATGGATCGAGGTCGTCCGACTGGCGTAGGAGGTCGCCATCCCAATCGAGCCCGAGCCAGCGAAGCGTCTCGAGTGCCTCCCGCTCCGCCTCCGGCTTTACGCGCGGGCCGTCCAGATCCTCGACGCGCATGACGACGCTCCACCCCTCCCGCCGCGCAAGCGCCCAATTAATCAGGAACGTCCGAGCGTTACCAAGGTGCAAAGCGCCCGTCGGTGAGGGCGCCAGACGCGTGATTTCAGGGCGATCGACTCGGGTGATGTTCAAGACCCCCAAAGATCTGCCGATAACGGGGATGTGCCGTCGCTTGACTCAGCCCACTTGCGGCCGAAGATAGCAGGGGGCACGACCGGCGCGCGCCGGCCAATCCCGCCTCCCGTTGTGGAGACTGTCATGCAGACGCTGACCGAGAACGAAATCCAGGACAAGCTCGTCGAACTGACCGACTGGTCCGTCATCAATGACGCGATCCAGCGCACCTATCAGTTCAAGGATTTCGTCCAGGCCATGGAGTTCGTCAATACGGTCGCTGAAATGGCGGAAGCCGATCAGCACCACCCCGACATCCTCGTGCGCTACAACAAGGTCACGCTCACCCTCTCGACGCATGACGCCAACGGCGTCACCGAGAAGGACTTCAAGCTCGCCACGCAGGCCGACAACGCCCTCAAGGGCTGATCCGCGACCCGCACGCATCACCACCGAGCCGCGCCCGAATCGCCGAGGCGATCGCTCCGCCCATCGCGACGCCTTGATCAAGGCAATTCACATCGATGACGCGCCTTGTGCCAAAGTGGCAGTCCGGACGTGTCCGCGCCGCATTCCGGCGCGTCTGAGACCCCTTTGCTCTCGATAAACCCCCGCCGCTGGCCGATACGGGAGGCGAACCCGTGGCGCCTTCTTTGCGTTCTAACTCGCGGGACCTTGCTCATCACTCGATCGAGCGGGGCCCTGCGTATACTCAGCCCGGAAGGACGCGCAGCGGGGTTGCACACCTGCCGCGACGTCTCACTCAGTTGGAGGCCGAACATGTTTGAGCGTTTCACCGACCGGGCCCGCAAGGTCATGGCTCTCGCCAACCAGGAAGCCCAGAGGTTCAATCACGAGTACATCGGGACCGAGCACCTCCTGCTCGGACTCGTCAAGGAAGGCTCCGGTGTCGGCGCCAACGTGCTCAAGAACCTCAGCGTCGATCTGCGCAAGGTCCGACTCGAGGTCGAGCGCCTCGTCAAGAGCGGCCCCGACATGGTCACCATGGGTCGCCTGCCGCAGACGCCGCGCGCCAAGAAGGTCATCGAGTTCGCCATCGAAGAGGCGCGCAACCTCAATCACAACTACGTCGGAACCGAGCACCTCCTGCTCGGTCTCCTCCGCGAGCACGACGGCGTCGCCGCGCAGGTTCTCATGAACCTCGGACTCAAGCTCGAGGAAGTGCGCGAAGAGGTCCTCAACCTCCTCGGCGCCGGTGTCGACTCCGCCGACGAAGGCGAGACGGTCGGCGCCAGCCCCTCCGGCTCCGGCGAACAGCGCTCCAAGTCCAAGACTCCCGCGCTCGACAGCTTCGGACGCGATCTCACCGAACTGGCTCGCGAAAGCCAGCTCGATCCGGTCATCGGACGCGCCGACGAAATCGAGCGCGTGCTCCAGATCCTCTGCCGCCGCACCAAGAACAACCCGGTCCTCCTGGGTGAAGCTGGCGTCGGCAAGACCGCCATCGTCGAAGGACTCGCCCAGCGCATCGTCGCCAACGACGTCCCCGAGATCCTCCACGAGCGCCGTCTCGTCGTCCTCGATCTCGCCATGATGGTCGCCGGCACGAAGTACCGAGGCCAGTTCGAAGAGCGCATCAAGGCCGTGATGAACGAAGTTCGTCGCGCCAAGAACGTGATTCTCTTCATCGATGAGCTGCACACCCTCGTCGGCGCCGGCGGAGCCGAGGGCGCCATCGACGCCTCCAACGTCCTCAAGCCCGCGCTCGCTCGCGGCGAGATCCAGTGCATCGGCGCCACCACCTTCGACGAGTACCGCAAGTACATCGAGAAGGACGCCGCGCTCGTGCGCCGCTTCCAGCCCATCACCGTCGAGCCGCCCACATCCAAGCAGACCATCCGCATCCTCGAAGGACTGCGCGATCGCTACGAGCAGCACCACCGCGTGAAGATCACCGACGAGGCGCTCGGCGCCGCCGTCGAACTTTCCGATCGCTACATCACCGGTCGCGTGCAGCCTGACAAGTCCATCGACGTCATCGACGAGGCCGGCGCCCGCGTCCGCCTCAAGAGCATGACCAAGCCGCCGGATCTCGCCGAACTCGAGGAGAAGATCGAGCGTCTCTCCATCGACAAGGACGAAGCCGTCAAGGCCGCCGACTACGAGCGCGCCGCCGAACTGCGCGACAAGGTCGAGCAGGAGCGTCGCGAGAAGGAGCGCATCCAGCGCGAGTGGCGACAGAAGTGCAACGAAGTCGGCGGCACCGTTGACGAAGAGACCATCGCCGAGGTCGTCTCCAAGATGACCGGCGTCCCGCTGACGCGTCTCGAGAAGGAAGAGGCCCAGCGCCTGCTCCAGCTCGAGGACGAGCTGCACAAGTCCGTCGTCAGCCAGGACGACGCCATCAAGGCGGTCAGCCGCGCCATCCGGCGCGCCCGCTCAGGCCTCAAGGATCCGAAGCGCCCGATGGGCTCCTTCATCTTCTGCGGCCCGTCAGGCGTCGGTAAGACGCTGCTCTCCAAGGCCATTGCCGAGTTCATGTTTGGCGACGCCGAGTCGCTCATCCATCTCGACATGTCCGAGTACATGGAGAAGCACAACGTCAGCCGCCTCATCGGCGCGCCTCCCGGATACGTCGGCTACGAAGAGGGCGGCCAACTCACCGAGCGCATCCGCCGTCGTCCCTACGCCGTCGTCCTCCTCGACGAAGTCGAGAAGGCGCACCCCGATGTCTTCAACATGCTCCTCCAGATCATGGAGGAAGGACGCCTCACGGATTCGTTCGGGCGTCACGTCGACTTCCGAAACACCATCCTCATCATGACGTCGAATATCGGCGCCGACCTCATCAAGGGCGGCGGCGGCTTCGGCTTCAGCAAGTCCGCTCCTGACGAAGAACGCAACTTCGACAACATCAAGAGCGTCCTGATGAAGGAGATCGAACGCTTCTTCCGCCCCGAGTTCATCAACCGACTCGACGAAGTCATCGTCTTCCGTCCGCTCGTCAAGAAGGACCTCGAGACGATCGTCGAGTACGAGACGAACAAGGTCACCAAGCGCCTGCAGGAGCAGGGATTCGAAGTCGAACTCGATCAGCCCGCGAAGGACTTCCTGATCGAGAAGGGATACAACCCCGACTTCGGCGCAAGGCCCCTGCGTCGCGCCATCGGCACGCACATCGAGGACCCGCTCTCCGAGATGCTGCTCGCCGGCGACCTCAAGGGCAAGAACCAGATCAGGATCAGCCACAAGCCCGAAGCCGAGAACCTCTTCTTCGAAGGCCTCGAGGTCGAGCGAAAGGAAGAGGAGCCCGTCGAGGCCGGCGCCGGCGAATCCGAAGGCTGAGAAAGCGCCCAGGTTTACGAAAAAGCCCATCCACGCCCGCGAGATCGACGCTCGCGGGCGTTTTCTATTGGGTTGCCGAAGTTCCGCATTAGAATGCATGCGAGAACGTCAGAGCCCGGTGTGGAACCCGGACTGGAGGCAATCATGAAGATCACGACCAACCGCTGCGCCCTCGGTGTCGCGCTTGTCCCATGCGCCCTGCTCCTCGCATCTTGCGCGCAATCAACCGAGTCTCGATCCCTCGCGCATGCCGAGCACGAGATGCTCGAAGGACCCAAGCCCTACAACTCACCAGGCGAACGGGCCGAGTATTACGAAGAGCAACGCCGTCCGATCGATGGCTCCGAGGTCTCGCAGGGACACATCATGGACGCCCTCAACGAGATCCGCGCAAGGCAGGCCGAACTCGCCTCCCTCCGCGGCGCCTTCACGCCCGGCGACGTGCAGGACTGGCAGGAACTCGGCCCCGGCAACATCGGTGGACGCACGCGCACGCTCGTCTTCGATCCCACCGATCCAACCATCATGTACTCCGGCGGAACCTCCGGCGGCGTCTGGAAGTCAACCGACGCCGGCGCCTCCTGGAACGTCCTCGATGACTCCATGGCCAGCCTCGCCATCACATCCATCGTCATCGATCCGACCAATCCGAACATCCTCTACGCCGGGACCGGCGAAGGCTTCTTTGGAGGCACCGGCCCCGCAGGCCGCGGCTTCGGCATCTTCAGAACACTCGACGCCGGCGCAACCTGGACGCAACTCCCCGACACCGCCAACAGCTTCTTCTACTACGTCAACGAACTCGTCATCAGCGCCAACGACTCCAACCGCATCTACGCCGGCACGCGCACCGGCGTCTGGCGCACCACCAATGGCGGCGACGACTGGGAACTCGTCCTCGCCAACCCCGATCGCATCACCGCGCCCGACGTCCAGAACACCAATGGCTCCGGCGTCGGATGCACCGACATGGCCATCCGCACCGACACCAACCCCGATGTCGTCTGGGCCTCCTTCGGTTCATTCCAGCCCGATGGCCTCTTCCGATCAGACGATGGCGGCGACACGTGGACGCAATACTCCGTCCCCACGCAGCAGGGACGCATGTCCCTCGCCATTGCGCCCTCCGATGAAGACATCCTCTACATCTCCATGGCCGACAACGGAACCGGAGGACAGACCGGACGCCTCGTGCAGCTCTATCGCACCATCGATGGCGGCGCATCGTTCACCGCGCAGGCCGACCTCGTCGGCGATCCCTTCGCGCCCAACCTGCTGACCAACATGGTCATCGCCCTCGGATGCTTCGAGTACATGAGTTACTCGCAGGGCTGGTACGACAACGCCCTCGCTGTTGACCCAATCGATCCCGACATCGTCTGGGTCGGCGGCATCGCGCTCAGCCGCTCAAATGACGGCGGACAGACTTTCGGTCGCGCCGGCTATTACTTCGGATACCCCAAGGACGATCCCGTCTGGATCCACCCGGACTTCCACGGCGTCTTCTTCCACCCTGAATACGACGGCGTCGCCAATCAGACCATGTATGTCTCCAACGACGGCGGCCTCTACAAGACGGACAACGCGCTCGCCGCAGTCTCCACAGCCCTCTGCCCCGAGTACCCGACCTCCCCGGAACCAGCCATCGAGTGGGATTCGCTCAACAATGGCTACGCCGTCACGCAGTTCTATCACGGCGACACCTCCTCGCAGACCGACCTCTTCATCGGCGGCACGCAGGACAACGGCACCAACGCCGGCTTCGCCGTCGGCGATATCAACGGCTGGCAGGAACTCTTCGGAGGCGACGGCGGATACGTCGCCATCGATCCCACCAACCCCGATGTCATCTACGTCGAGATCCAGTTCTTCCCCGAGATCCGCAAGTCCACCGACGGCGGCATGACGTTCGTTGACGCCATCAACGGCATCACCGACACCGACGGCCTCTTCATCACGCCATTCGCGATGGATCAGAACACGCCCGAGATCCTCTGGACCGGCGGCAGCCGGCCGTGGCGCACCACCAATGGCGCAGCGAACTGGGAGCTCGCGCGTACGACCACATTCGCAAGTGGCGGTCGCATCTCCGGAATCGCCATCTCACCCGTAGACGGAAACATCGTCTGGTTCGGACTCAATAACGGACTCGTCGCGCGCTCGACCAACGCGCTCGCGCCGACGCCGACGTGGACCGAGTATGGCGGCGCCAATGGACTCGTTCCCGGCGCATACGTCTCATCCATCACCCCGCATCCCACCGATCCCGACGCCGCATATCTCACCTACACCAACTACGGCATTCCGCACGTCTATCAGACCACCAACGGTGGTGTGACTTGGACGCCCGTCTCAGGCACGGCGCCCAACGATCTCCCCGACATCCCGGCGCACTGGATCGCCGTTCGTCCGTCGAATCCGAACCAGCTCTACGTCGCGACCGAACTCGGCGTCTTCGCCTCCGACGACGCCGGCGCCAACTGGTATCCGACGCCCGGCATTCCCAACACCATCGTCGAGTCGCTCGACTGGCAGACGAACGACAAGCTCGTTGCATTCACGCACGGCCGCGGCGCATTCCTCGCCGACCTCAACCCCTGCCCGGCGGACATCGATGGCGACGGCGTCGTCGGATCGACAGACCTCGCGCTGCTCATCGGATTCTGGAGTTCCGCCGATCCGTCATCGGATCTCGATGGCGACGGCGTCGTCGGCTCGACAGATCTCGCACAGCTCATCGGTTCCTGGGGACCGTGCCCGTAACCGGTTCGCACGCCCTCGAACAAGTGAATTCGCAATGATCCGGGCCGCAGTCCAGCGCTGCGGCCCGTTTTCTCTTGGGATCGAGAATGGCGCCCATACAATGTAGGTTCGAGCAACTTCCTCGGCGTGGAACCCGAGCAGGAGCACATTCATGAAGACCTCCGCAATACGCTGCGCCGGCGCGAGCCTGTTCGCATCGCTCATTCTTACGGCATGCGCAAGTGACAACAGCGCCAAGCACGCGCAACTCCTCGACGGCTCCCCCGAGCGCCCCATCGGCGCCATCCGTGAACTGCCGGAGCCGCGTGTTGCGCAGCGCGACACGGATCTCGCCATCGAGATGGAAGACTTCAAGAAGTTCGATCAACCCGGCGAAGGCGCGCAGTTCTTCATCGACCAGCGCCTGCCCATCGGGAAGGAAGCGCTCCCCATAGACGACCTCGTCGAGGCCGCGGAGAATCTCAAACTCCGCAAGGCGCAGGCCGCCGCGCAGCGAGGAGCGACGTCCGCGCCGGGAGACGTCTCCACCTGGAAGCACCTCGGTCCCGGAAATGTCGGCGGCAGAACGCGCACCATCGCCATCGATCCAGTCACGCCCTCAACGATCTACGCCGCGGGAGTCAACGGCGGCGTCTGGAAGTCACTCGACTCCGGCGCCTCCTGGGTCGCCCTCGACGATCTTCTTCCCAATCTCGCCGTCAGCGCGCTCACGATCGATCCGTTGAATCCGAACGTCCTCTACGCAGGCACAGGCGAAGGAGTCTTCCCCGGCGCGGCGTCGCCAATGGGCGCCGGCATTTTCAAATCAACGGACGCCGGAGTCACGTGGACGCTGCTTCCCTCGACAGCGAATCCGATTCCGTCAAACGCCTTCGATTACGTCAACAAGATCGTCATCAGCGCCAACGACTCCAACCGCATCTACGCCGCCACGCGCACCGGCGTTTGGCGAAGCCTCAACGCGGGCGTCGGATGGGACCTCGTCCTCGCGAATCCCCGTTACATCTCCGGGCCCCAGCAGACCAACGGCTGCAACACCGGATGCCTCGATCTCGTCGCGCGCACCGACACCAACCCCGATGTGCTTCTCGCCGCCTTCGGCAGCTTCGAGTCCGATGGCATCTACCGCTCTGTCGACGGCGGCGCCACGTGGACCGAACTCACAACAGGCTCAACCCAGGGACGCATGAACCTCGCCATCGCGCCCTCCAACCAGAACGTCATGTACATCTGCATGGCCGACAACGGAACCGGCGCGGCCCTCGGTCAACTCATCGATGTCTTCCGGTCAACCGATGGCGGCGCAACCTGGCAGCCGCGCGTCGACTTCGCGCATCCCTTCGGTCCCTGGCTCCTCTCGAACCTCGCCACCGCCACCGGCTGCTTCCCCTATCCCGTCTACTCGCAAGGCTGGCACGACAACGTGATCGAAGTCGATCCGATGGACCCGGACATCGTCTGGGTCGGAGGCGTGGATCTCTTCCGCTCCGACGACGGCGGCCAGACCTTCGGCGTCGCAAGCTACTGGTTCGGCGATCAGACGCTCTCTGTTCCGATCGAGAACTACACCCACGCCGACAACCACTTCATCGCGTTTCACCCGGATTACGACGGCGTCGACAACCAGATCATGTACCTCGGAAGCGACGGCGGTCTCTACTGCACCGACAATGCGCGCGCCGCGACCAGTCAGGAAGACTGCCCGATTCGTTCACCCGAGCCCCAGCCCGCGATCGACTGGATCGATCTCAACAATGGCTACGCCGTCACGCAGTTCTATCACGGCGACGCCGCGAAGGAAGCCGACATCTTCGCCGCCGGAGCACAGGACAACGGCACAAACCTCGTCGCCTCGGATGAAACACCAGACAGTTGGTCGCGCATCTTCGGTGGCGACGGCGGCTATGTCGCCATCGACCCCACCAACAGCGACGTCATGTACGTCGAGATCCAGTTCTTCCCCGAGATCCGCAAGTCCATCGACGGTGGATTCACATTCAACCTCGCCGTCAACGGAATCACCGACACCGACGGCGTCTTCATCGTGCCATTCGCGATGGATCAGAACGATCCCGAGATCCTCTGGACAGGCGGCAGCAGACCCTGGCGCACCACCAACGGCGCCGCGCTTTGGGAGCTCGCCGGACCGAACTTCGCGGGCGCCGACAAGATCTCCGCAGTCGCGATCGCGCCGACCGACAGCGAGACCGTCTACCTCGGATTCAGCAACGGCTATATCGCCCGCACGAATAACGCGCTTGACGCGTCTCCGACCTGGTCGGTTCTCTCGACAGGTCTTCCACTCGGCGGCTGGGTCAGCTCCGTCGCCGTCGATCCCGTTGATCCCACCGTTGTCTACTGCACCTACTCCAACTTCGGAATCTCCCACGTCTTCCGATCGACGAACTCCGGAACGACCTGGACTTCCATCGATGGTCTCGGCGACTCCGGCCTTCCGAACATCCCGGTCCACTGGATCGAAGTGCGACCGAACAACTCGAATCAGCTCTACGTCGCAACGGAGCTCGGTGTCTTCACGTCTGATGACGCCGGCGCGACATGGCAGGTCGCCGGCGACAACTTCCCGACAACCGTCGTCGAGTCGCTCGACTTCAAGGACGAGAACACGCTCGTCGCCTTCACGCACGGCCGCGGTGCATTCCTCGCAGACCTCAACCAGTGCCCGGCGGACATCGACGGCGACGGCGTCGTCGGATCGACAGACCTCGCGCTGCTCCTCGGATTCTGGGGTTCCGCCGACTCGTCAGCAGATCTGGATGGCGACGGCGTCGTCGGCTCCGCGGACCTCGCGCAACTCATCGGCTCCTGGGGACCGTGTCCCTGACGCGCTGAGAAGCCCGCGACGCTAGAACCGAAAATGCGCCGCCACCGCAGAGCAGCCGAGACGCCGCGCGCTCAGTTCGTACGCAAGCTCCTCGGCGCGCATGTGCGCATGCCGCGCCGGCACGATCGTGAAGACGGCGCTCCCGCTGCCCGTCACATGCGCCGGCGTGTCGAGAATCGAGCTGGTCGTCTCCAGGATCCGACCGATCCGCCCCTCGACCTCGATCGCGGCGTCACTCAGATCGTTGAAGAGCGCCGCCCCGAACACTTCACCCCGTCGGGCCATCTCCTCAACCTCCCCGGACCGGAAGCGCACGGTCTCGATCGCATCAAATCGTCGATACACCTCGGGGGTTGAGCAACCGAACTCCGGAATCACGATGATCGCCGCGCCATCAAGCGCCGGGCATCGCTCGATGCGCTCGCCGACACCGGAGACGATCGCCGGCGCCGGCGCCCGGTCATCAGAGATGAAGAACGCGACATCGCTCCCGATCTGCTTTGAAAGCGCAACCAGTTCAGCCGCCGAGATCGAGAGCGCAAACAGATCGCGCAGCCCAAGCAGCACATTCGCCGCATCCGACGACCCGCCGCCAAGCCCCGCGCCGTGCGGAATGCGCTTCCCAATCGAAAGACGCACCGGAAGCTCCCGATCGAAATGCGACTCGAGCAGGCGATGTGCGCGCACGCCGAGATCGTCGTCCACCGACCAGTCGACCGTCCGCAGGCACGGCGAATCCCCCAGCCATGAGATGTCATACGCGCTTGGTCCGCTCTCGAGGCGCTCCATTCGCACGTCATCATGCATGCTCACAGCCGCCATCCACGAACACAGCGGGTGCATTCCATCTTCGTTGACGGCGTCCACGGCAAGCGCGAGGTTCAGCTTCGCCGGCGCCTGACGCTCGATCATCTCGCCCTCAGACGGCATCGACTCGCCCATCCAGCAGATAGCCCGCAAGCTCGCGAAGCGCCCCGCCCCCGCCCGGCGTCAGCAGCACCACATCCACGCACGCGCGCACTTCGTCCACGGCGTTCGCCGGACACGCCGAGAGCGCCGCAAGCTTCATCGCCGGAAGATCATTCACATCATCGCCGACGAACAGCGTCTCCTCAGGCTTTACGCCCATCTCGGCGCAGATCCGCGCGAATCGAGATCCCTTCTCACCAGGCCCGACGTCGACCGCCGCAGCGCCCAGGTGCTTCGCCCGCGCCCTGATGACCCCGTCATCGCCGCCCGCGCTGAGCCAGCCGACCTTGTACCCCGCCGCCTCCAGCAGGCGCATCGCCATGCCGTCGTGCATATTGAAGGACCGTGCGGCGTGCCCGCTCGCACTGAGAGTCAGCATGCAGTTCGTCAGCACGCCGTCCACATCCGAAACGATCGCCTTGATCGCTCCGCGCGCCGTCGGCAGCCCAAGACGCATCCCGCGAATGCCGGCGATGCATGGGTGCTCCGGCGCCAGCCCGCGCGCCACCGCCTGCGCTAGCTCGAGATCTTCCTCGCGCTGAATGTGAATGCGCTCGATCGGACTCGTCTGGAAGGGGGAGAGTTCATGCAATCCACCCTCCATCGCGCGCGTGATCGTCGCCTCCGAACAGAATGGACGCGCCAGGTCCGCCATCACGATCCGCTGCGGCTCCAGATCCCGATCGCTCTCCAGCGCCTTCACGCCGATCCGCGTCGCCGCCGCGCGCGTCCGCTCATCGTTACTCACGACGACGATCGACGCCGCGTCGATGCGTCTCAGCAGGTTATTCACGCCCCACAGCGCGAGCGGAACGCCAAGCAGTGGACGCATCCCAAGCTGCGAAACGAAATCCTCGCCTCTCATTGCAGGCACAACGCCGATCGGATCCATGCGACCAAGGTAACGCCCCCCGTCACCGGGGTGGAGATCGCCCGCCCGCCCAACGCAATTCCTGGCGTGCGCGCAGGCTCCATCGCCAAGTCCGCGAACTCGATGGCCGATATGAACGTGCAGACCTCGGGCGACGCCAACGATCCAGTCGCGCCGCCCCCACTCCCCAACGTCGGAGCACAACGATGGCAGATCAGCCCAACGCCCCAGCAGTCAGCTTCTCGAAGGACCTCCCCGTCGAGGATCGACGCGTCCACACGCGCGTCCCCGCCGCAAGGCCCGCCAAGCTGCTTCACGTCGGCACGGCTCGATTCATCCCCGCCACAACCTCCAACGTCTCCCGGGGCGGCGCCCTCCTCTGCCTCACACGCGAAAAGCCCGTCAAGGCCGGGGACCAGATCGAAGTCGCTATCGACTGGGACGACTCGCCCGTCATCTCAGAGAACACGATGGTCCGCGCACGCGTCGTCAGGGTCATCCCCATCGACCACACGCAGCAGGCCGTCGCCGTCTGCTACGAGCAGCCTTCCAGCCAGCAGGCCGGACTCCGCGCCGTCGCCTAGCGCCCGGGCGCCCGTCTAGAATGCGTCCCCTCCCGTCCACCGGCGGGCACCAGACGCATGATCCACTGGCAGCCATCACTTCCTGACGAATATCGAGCCATCAGCAAGAGCGATCTCTGCGCACGCATCGAAGCGCGCCGCAAGGAGCTCGCCGGCGACGTCGTCATCCTTGGCCATCACTATCAGGTGGACGAGATCGTCCGCCACGCCGACTTCACCGGCGACTCATTCAAGCTCAGCCAGCTCGCCGCACAACGCGTCGAGGAGGTCGGCGCCAAAGCCGTCATCTTCTGCGGCGTCCACTTCATGGCCGAATCCGCCGACATCCTCACGAAGGACGATGTCAGCGTCATTCTCCCCGACCTCTCCGCCGGCTGCTCCATGGCGGACATGGCGCAGTACGACGACGTCGTCGACGCATGGGAACAGATCCACGAGACGCTCGAAGCGGGCGGCTGGCGCGGCAGAATCATCCCCATCACCTACATGAACTCCTCCGCCGCCATCAAGGCATTCGTCGGTGAACGAGGCGGCGCCGTCTGCACCTCGAGCAACGCCGATCGGGTCTTCGAATGGGCCATGCGCGGCGGCGCTGAAAAGAGCGCTGATCCCGAGGAGGACATCAAGCTCCTCTTCCTCCCCGATCAGCATCTCGGACGAAACACCGCCGCAGCCTGGGGACTCGACACCGACACCCAGACATGCGTATACGACCCGAAGCTCGCGCAGCGCGGCGACGGAATCGGCGGCGCCAGCGCCGAGCAGCTGCTCGCCTCCAGCGTCATCCTCTGGGCCGGCCACTGTTCCGTGCACAAGCTCTTCCGACCTGAGCACTGCGATCAGATTCGCGCTCAAGATCCCGACACGCGCATCCTCGTCCATCCCGAATGCTGCAAGGAAGTCGTGGACAAGTCCGACTATCGCGGCTCCACCGAATACATCATCCGCATGATCGAGGACGCCCCCGAAGGCTCACGCTGGGCCGTCGGAACCGAGGTGCATCTCGTCAATCGACTCGCGCAGCGGGCGAGACAGCGCAACGTCAGCGTCCGCATCCTCAGCGACTGCCAGTGCCTCTGCACAACGATGTACCGCATCGACGAGCCGCACCTGCTCTGGACGCTCGACCGCCTCGCCGAGGGCGAAATCGTCAATCGCATCCAGGTGCATCCCGACGCGAGAAGGTGGGCGCTCGTCGCCCTCGATCGCATGCTCGAACTCACCGCCGATCAGGCCGCGGCCTCCTGACGATCAGCGCATAGAAGAGCCCGCCGACAAACGCCCTGCCGGCGGGCCTCCACTCGCAGTGACCGATCAGAAAAACGTCAGTCTGTTTACGCCAGGCGACGACGGCGCGTCGCGCACAGCCCGATCATTGAGGCCATGCCGAATCCGATCGCGGTGGGCGTCGGGATGATCCGTCCCAGAAACAACCAGTCCTGAGTGCCCGATGACCCGCGGCCGTCACTCTCGAATGTCGTCCAGCCGCGACCAATCCAGAACCCCTGGCCCGCTTCATCTTCGCCGCCGAGGCGATGCTCATCCTGCTTGAAGAGGAACGAGTTCCCCGAGAAATCGAAGAACTCGAACTCCGTGCCAAGCGCCACGTCCGCGTTGCCGAGCGACGTGATCACGCCGGAGTTGCCGACATTGGAAGGAGAAACGACGTAGCCCGTTCCCATCTCCATCACGTTGAAGTTGAACGTGAAGTCGAGGTCATACGAGCCTTCGCCGAAGCCGTAGCTCATGCCGGTGTCCACGCCGCCGTAGATCGTGCCGGCGATGTTGATCTTCAGATCTCCGCCGCTCTCCGTGACCGTCATCACAACATCGTTGTGAACATCGAAGGAGAACGTTGTCAGGCCAGCGCCGCCGAGACTCGCGAAGATGTTGTCCTGACGAAGTCCGTACGTCGGAAGCGCCGCGTTTCCGTCCGGATGATCAGAAAGTACGAACTGCGTATCCGCCATGGCGGACATTCCCGTCGCAAGGGCGCCTGCGGCGATCGCAGCGCGCACCAACCTCCTCTGAGGCGTCGTGCTCATCTCAGTATCTCCCTTTCGAGCGCATTCGAAGACGCTCTTTCTCCGCCGGGTTCCACGCCGGCTCATTCCTGTTTGCCCTGGACCGTGAGCGCAAAACGTAACGCGCGCGGCCCGTCAGTGGACATTCCTGTAGGTGCCACCGTTCAGACGCACGTCCACCCCAAAAGTCCGCGCAATCCGCAAATTCCGCAAACTCCCCCGAGCGCCCGCGCCGTGGAGTCCAGAAACTCTGAAATGTCAGAGGGTTATGCCCCGAATCGAGTGGCGCAGCAGTTATTGGCCCGTCAACTCGTTCACGAGCCGCGCAAGCGCCTCAACGTCGCGTGAAGCCACCAGCGCATCGATGCGCTCTTTCTTCACATCCGTATTCCGGAGCGCCTTGTCCGCTCGTGCCCACAACGACGCCGCCTTCTTCTCGCTCGTCGCCAGGTACAACTCCGTCACGATCTCACCAAGCTTCTGCGCCATCAGCGTGTCGCGGTTCTCGTAATACCGCTTCACGATTCCCTGCTGATGCCGCGTGAGATTCTGACCCTTCGCCATGCGCGCTGCGCCTTCCTAGATGTCGCTTCGATGAAAGTGCACGTGCTTCCACGCGCCGTCGCGCCGCTCATACACACGCGTCTCATTGCAATGCAGCAGACGGAACGATCCATCCGCCCTGTGCTTCTGCGTCACGCGCGTGTACACGACCACACCCGCCGCAGGCTCGCCGCCCGCGCCGTTGATCACACGCACATGCGGCGACACCATCTCCGAACGCACCGTCGTCCCGTTCGGGTTCGGCTTCGTCAGAAAGAACTCGTGAAACTCCAGCCCGTCGATCCGCTGCCCCTTCGCCTCAGGCTCGAAAGCCGTCAGATCAGGGGCGCACGTTTCGCCATACGCGTGCGCATCGCGCTGGTCCACGCGATCGAGCAACGTGCGCGTGATTTCCAGGAGCTCCTGCTCGGCGCCCGTCATGAGGACTTGTCGCCCTCTTCACCGCTCGGTGGCGGCGGAGGCGTCTGCTTCATCGAACGAGCCGTGCGCACACGTCCGCCCATCATCTTCGGAGGCAGCTTCGTCGGCACGACGCCGCCCGGGAACGCCGCGGCGTTCGGCTGCGCGCTCTGCGTCGGAAGCTTCGGACCGGCCGTGCGACTCTTCGTCGCCTTGAGCTCCTCCGTCTTCCGCTCAGCCGCGGCCTTCTCCTCGCGCACGCGGCGCGGAGCCTCGCTCTCCTCGAAGTCCGGATACTCCATCTGCGGGATCTCGACGTTCGCGAGCTTCTCCACCTGCGTCAGCAGATGACCCTCATCAGGCGTCACCAGAGACCACGCGATTCCGCCGCGACCGGCGCGCGCCGTGCGACCGATGCGGTGGATGTAGATCTCCGGATCCTCCGGAAGGTCGTAGTTGACGACGTGCGTGATGTCATCGACATCCAGCCCGCGCGCCGCAAGATCAGAAGCCACCAGCACGCCCAGCTGACCATGACGCAGTCGCTTCATCACGCTGTTGCGCTTGCCCTGGTGCATGTCGCCATGAATCGCATGCGCGTCGATCTTCTGCTTCACCAGATGGCGCGTCAGGTCGTCCACCATCCGCTTCGTGCGGCAGAAGACCAGCGTCAGATCCGGATCCTCATGCGTCAGCAGGTGCGTCAGCAATCGCTTCTTGTCCCAACGCTGCACCGTCAGATAGTGCTGCTCGACGAGATCGACCGTCAGCGAACCCGCCGCCGTCACGATCTTCTCGACATCCTTCTTCATAAACTGACGCGCCAGCGACTCGATCTCATCACTGATCGTCGCAGACACGAACACCGTCTGATGCTCCGTGCGCACCTTGCTCAGAATCTTCTTGATGTCGTCGCGGAAACCGATGTCGAGCATCCGGTCCACTTCGTCGAGCACCACGAACTTGATGTTGTCGAAGTGCAGGTGACGTCGTTCGAACAGATCCATCAACCGACCCGGCGTTGCGACCAGAATCTCCGGATTCTGCTCCAGTCGCTTCACCTGCGTCGGAATCGCCTGACCGCCATACACCGGCGTCGCCTTGATCGGCGTGAACTTGCCGAGTTCATTCAGTTCATCCGCAATCTGGATCGCAAGCTCGCGCGTCGGGCACAGGACGACCGACTGGAACGGCAGATCCCGCGTCGCCATATGAAACAGCGGCAATCCGAACGCCGCCGTCTTGCCTGAGCCCGTCTTCGCCTGACCAAGCGAGTCCTTGCCGGCGAGCACCGCCGGAATCAGCTTCGCCTGGATGTACGTCGCGCGCTTGAAGCCCACGGCGTCCAGACCCTTGAGCACGCTGTTGCGCAAGCCCAGGTCCTCGAACGTGGACTCCGCGAAGATCTCAGCGTTCGTGTGATCCGCCGGGGCGCCGCTGCGACGCCGTCCGCCGATCTCGCCCGCTTCCTCTTCAGTCTGCGGCGGACGATCGTCACGATCCTTCCCGCCGCGTCGCGATCGACGCCGACGCTTCTTCTTCGAGCCGCCGTCGCCGCCGTCGCCGCCGTCCGGGTTCTCAGCCTTCGAATCGTCGGCGCTCGCCTCGCCCTCCGGCGCGCCGTCGCCGTCCTTGCGCTTGCCGCGCTTGCGACCGCCACGACGACGTCTGCGGCGCTTCTTCTGTTCGCCGCCCTCACCGGAGTCGCTCGATTCGTCGTTGCTCTGTTCGTCCGTTGACGCCGCTTCAGCTACAGCGACATCGTCCATCGTCGATTCGTCAGGCATCAGGGCCTCCATGCACCCGGGACCCGCGCACTTCTCAGGATGACAGATGTTCGAGGCCTCCGGGCGCGTTTCAGCACGAAACGCGCTTCGAAGCCGCGGACGTCAACCATCCGAAAAGGTGCGCGACCAACCGGGCATCATTCACTTGTCTGGGGCGCTCGCCGGAGCCGCGCCCTCGTTTCCTTCCAATACGGCGGCCTTCGCCGGCTCGTTCACCAGCGGGGCTCCGATCATCCTAGCGCTCGCCGCCTGCCGATACAAGCCCCGGAGGCCACCCGAATCCCCCTTGGAATCGGGATTTCACGCATCATCACCCGCCGTCCGCCCTTCCGAAATGGCTATCTTCCGCTCACAGAGCCCCATCCAGAGTCACATTTCCCTCAAGAACGACCGCAGCCCGGTGACCAGCCTCAGTCAAATCGAGATCAACCTCCCGGCCATCGACCGGAATGTCGCCCTCATCCGAAGGGTCTGCTCCAGCCGCGGCCGGCCCGTCGGACTCTGCGCCGTCCTCAAGGCCGACGCCTATGGCCTCGGATCCGAACTCCTCGCCCCGCGCCTCGAGCAGGCCGGCGTCGAGATGTTCGCCGTCTTCAGCGCCGCGCAGGCCGAAGACCTCCTCCGCGCCACGAACGCCTCCCCGGTCCTCATCCTCGCCCCCGTCTTCGAGCTTCCATCAGCAGGCCCGCTCGCCGAGGCGATCGCGGATTCCCGCGCTCACTTCGCCGTGCACGATCTCGATCAGGCCGAAGCCCTCGCCGGAGCCGCCAGCGAGCGGAACGCGACGCTCCCCGTCCATCTTGAAGCCAACACCGGCATGAATCGCGGCGGCGTCGCGACGACCCGCGCCACGCGCGTGCTCGAGTTCATCCACGCCTGCGATGCGCTCCGCCTCACCGGCGCCTACACCCACTTCTCCAGCGCCTCGCGCGATCAAGAGCGCACCAGCGATCAGTCGCGGCGCTTCAAGGAATGGTTGCGCGAGTGCGATGCGCTTATCCCAGCGGACGCCATGCTCCACGAAGCGGCCACCTACGCCACGTTCCGATCTTCAGACTTCCATGCCGGCATGGTGCGCATCGGCCTCGGACTCGTCGGCATCGCGCGCGAGCAACTCGCCGATCCCGAGAACTGTGAACTCGCGCCATACGCCGATGAACTTCAGCCGGCGCTTCGGTGGACATCATCCATCGTGCATACGAGCTGGATCGAGCCGGGCGAGTCCGTCGGCTACGGCGCCAAGTGGACCGCCCAGCGCCGCACGCGCCTCGGACTCGTGCCGGTTGGTTACGCCGACGGCTATCCCGTCTCGCTCACGAACAAGGCCAAGATCGGTGTGATGCTCCCGGACGGCGCACGCTCCTTCGTCCCCGGCGTCGGGCGCGTGAGCATGGATCAGATCACCATCGATCTCACCGATCTTCCTGAAGAGACAGTCGGTGTCGGATGCGTCGTCGAGATAGTCGGCGACGATCGCGACGCCCCGAATCACCTGCCGCATTTGGCGCGCCTCTCGGGTCGGATCACGCACGAGTTCCTGACCGGCATCTCCCCGCGCGTGCCCCGTGTCATCGCCGGATCTCCCGAATCGCAGCGCCGAAGCGCCGAGAGTTCGCGTCTCTGAGTCTTTTCTTTCGCCGCATCCCCCGACAAGGAACGTCGGAATGACAGGAATCGACTCCGCCTCGCAGGCCGCGCCGTCGCGCAAGGCGATGACGGTGCGCTGGCTCGGGCGAATCTTCGCGCCCATCGTCGCCATCGTCGTCTACCTCATCCTCACACCGACCGACGTTCCCCCCGTGCTCACCGAAGAGGGACGTGTCGTCGCCGCTGTCGGTGTGCTCCTCGGACTCCTCTGGATGACCGAGGCGATGCCCCTGTTCGCCACGGCCCTGCTTCCGATCGTCCTCTTCCCCATCTTCGGCGTCGTCACCACGAGACAGGCCGCCGCGCCCTATGGCCATCCACTCATCTTCCTCTTCCTCGGCGGCTTCATCATCGCGCTGTGCATGGAGAAGTGGGGGCTGCACAAGCGCATCGCGCTGCTCACGCTCGAGGTCGTTGGCGCCAAGCCCGGCTTCATGATCGGCGGCTTCATGATCGCCACCGCGTTCCTCAGCATGTGGCTCAGCAACACGGCCACCACAGTCATGATGCTGCCGATCGCCACCAGCGTCATCGCGCTCGTCGCGAAGAAACTCGAAGATGACGCCGACGGCGAGAAGGAAACCGAGCGCTTCGCCACGGCGCTCCTGCTCGGTGTCGCCTACAGCGCCACCATCGGCGGCGTCGGCACCATCATCGGCACGCCGCCCAACGCCATGCTCGCCGCCAACATGGACGAGCTCTTCGAATACAAGCTCGGCTTCGGCGCCTGGATGCTCGCCGCCGTTCCCATCGCGGTCATCTTCCTCGCCCTCACCTGGCTCCTGCTCGTCAAGATCCTCTATCGATTCCGGATCCGTGAGATCCCCGGCGGACGAGAGCTCGTGCACACCGAACTCAAGAGTCTCGGCCCCATGTCGCGCGGCGAATGCGTCACACTCTGCGTCTTCCTCTTCACCGCATTCCTCTGGATTGCGCGCAAGCCGCTCCAGAACTGGGACTGGCTCGTCGCGAAGATCCCGCTCGTCGTGCGACTCGACGACACGATCATCGCGCTCATGGGCGCGCTCCTGCTCTTTGCGATTCCGGTCTATCCGAAGCGCGCCGTCTTCACGATGGACTGGCGCACCGCAGAGCGCCTCCCGTGGGGTGTGCTGCTTCTCTTCGGCGGCGGTCTCAGCCTCGCCGGCGCCGTCAACTCAACAGGACTCGACAAGTGGATCGGCGGCCACGTCCACGCCCTCGACGGCGTCTCCATCCTCGTGCTCATCGTCGTCGTCACCTCCATGATCGTCTTCCTCACGGAGCTCACGTCCAACACCGCAA
The DNA here is from genome assembly GCA_028279375.1 of Phycisphaerales bacterium. GTDB lineage: Bacteria > Planctomycetota > Phycisphaerae > Phycisphaerales > UBA1924 > JANQNW01. The sequence continues at coordinate 152,656 of JANQNW010000001.1, read as the reverse complement.
CCGCGGCGACCTTCCTCCCGCTGCTTGCCGGCGTCGCCATCGGACTGCGCATCGATCCGCTGCTGCTTATGGTCCCCGCGGCGATGGGCGCCAGCTGCGCCTTCATGATGCCCGTCGCCACGCCGCCCAACGCCATCGTCTTCGGCTCCGGAAGACTGCGCATCGGCCAGATGATCAGCGCCGGCTTCTGGCTCAACCTCCTCTCGATCACCTTTGTGACCGTCGCGATGTACACCACCGTCATGTGGGCGCTGGGCGTGCAATTCGAAGGGATCCCGGAGTGGGCTCAGGATGAGATGCAGGCGGTTGAGACTCGGGATCCCTGACGACGCCTCCTGATCCGCAGCGTCGGGTCGTTTTTTTTGGCGGTGCCGTAAGGCGATTTGGCTCAGTGGCTTCCATCACTCATGTTCGCGAAGACGTCTGATCTCTCCCCTGAGCAGGCGATGCCGATGGCGCATGCGCTCTCTACGGTCCGGCCCGGTCGAATGACCGAAAGGAGCGAGGCATGAATCGCACGGCAATCGCAATCTCTATTCCGATCTCTCTGACCACGGCCAGTGCGCCGGCGCTCGCGAAACCGGTGGCGTTCATCGCAAACGACATCTCGACAACCGCTGGATCGTCGACGTGGGTGCAGATCGGCGATCTGAATCGAGACGGCGCGCCGGATGTCGTGATCTCCAAGTCGGGTGAAGTCATCTGGTTCGCAAATGACGGCGCCGCTCCTCCGGGATTCGGCACGGCCATGCCCGTGACCTCCATCAACGGAACGCGATTCGCGCTCGGAGATCTCGACCGGGACGGTGACGACGATGTTGCGCTTGCGAATGCTTCCACGACGTACTGGATCGAGAACGTCGATGATGGAACCAGCTTCATCGACAGGGAGATCGACGCAACGGGCGGCGGGCAGCGATGTCTCATCGAAGACCTGAACCGGGATGGCTGGCCCGACATCATCGCTGTCGGAGGTTCGCTCAATCAGGTCTCCTGGTATCAGAACCTCGGAGGATCGCCGCCTTCGTTTTCATCGCGAAACGTGATTGTCGATCTGAGCATGACCGGCCCCAACGCTGCGGCGATCGCCGACTTCGATCGGGACGGCGATCCTGACATCGTCTACTGCACACAGGGAGAGCAGTTGATCGAGTGGCTGAAGAACGACGGCGCCGCCAGCCCGATGTTCTCGCGCGAGTCGATTCCCGCAGTGTCAATCAACACGAACTGGCATTCAGTGTGCACGGCGGACATGGACTGTGACGGAGACAGCGACTTCGTCGTCGCAGCGCCGTCGGTCGTGGATCACACGATTCGCTGGTATGAAAACGATGGGCAAAGCCCCGTTGAATTCTCAGAGCACATCATCACGAACATCGACGGACCGGAGCGCATCGTTTGCTGTGATCTTGACCAGGACGGAGACATGGACGTGCTCGCCGCCCTTCTGATCGAGAACGAGCTGATCTGGTACGACAACGAGGGAGGCGAGCCGCCGATCTTCACCAGGCGCGCCGTCACGGCGTCGACCGGCGACGGCGAGATTCACGTGGCCTGCGCTGATCTCGACAAGGACGGCGATGTTGATCTGGTAGTTCCGACAACCGATGACGCGACCGTAAAGTGGCTCAGGAACGTCGCGTGTCCGGGTGATCTTGATGGCGATGGCGCCGTCGGGAGCGCAGATCTGGCGATTTTGATCGGGACCTGGGGGCCCTGTCCCTGAACGACAAGTCGCGGGATCGCGTGCCAATGCGGCCGCTGTCCGGAAGCCGGCCTGCGTAAACTGTCAGCATGAAGCGCACACACCTCGTCGCTCTCTCGGCCTGCGCCGTCGCCTGCTTCCCGAGCAGCGCACGCGCAGACCAGCACATCACCGACGCCTTCGCCATGCAGCAGGAAGGTGCCACGCTCACGCAGGTGCGCGAGGAGCTGGATGCGCACGCAGGCGACGCAGCCGTCGACTTCGCCCTCGGCGCGGTCGACTTCCTGATCGCCGGTGAGAAACTCATCCAGCGCTGCTATCAACACGGCTTCATGTCCACATTCGGTCAGATCGCACCCATGACCGGCGGGCGCGCCTCATTCCTCATGTGGATGGCCAATGACAATCCAAAGGAAACAACAGTCGCCGATATCGAGGTTGCGCTGGAGGAGTGGATTGAGCATCTCGAGAAGGCGGAACGCACGCTCGCGGGCGTCGCGGGCGAATTCGTCTGTCCCATCGATCTGAACGCGATCCGATTCGACATCAACGCCGATGGTGAGACGACCGCAGCAGAGAGCCTGCGCGGATTCTTCGCGCTCCTGCCGCCCCAGCGTCTCTGGGTTGATGGACGCATGGAGGTCTCCGATCTCGTGCCCGAAGATCTCGTCGTCGCATTCGATCGGGGCGACGCGTCATGGCTGCGCGGCTACTGCCACCTGCTCATGGGCGTCGGCGAGTGGATGCTCGCCCACGACGCCTCCGAACTCTTCGATCACACAGGACACATCTTCTTCCCGAAGGCGAAGATCAAGTACGACTTCCTGCCCTACTCGACGTGGTCCCTCGAGCGCGTCACCGGCGTGCCGACGCCCGCGCCCTTCGACTTCACCGATGTCCTGGCCTTCTTCGCCAACATGCGCCTGCCCGTTGATGAGCCGGTGCGCATGTCATTGGCGCTCGAGCATTTCCAGAACACGATCGTATACGGCAAGGACATGTGGTCGCACTACGACCGCGAAACGGACAACGATCGCGAGTGGATTCCCAACCCGAAACAGACCGCGGCGATCCACGATGTCGTCGTGGATGTCACCATGCGCGAGGCCTGGCTCCTCTTCCTCGATGAGGTGGACGATCTCCTGAACGGGCGCAAGGTGCTCAGGTTCTGGCGGGGCGACGGCTCGAAAGGCATCGACGTCGTCAAGGTCTTCAGGGAGCCGCGCGATTTTGATCTGATCTTCTGGATCCAGGGCGCGGCCGCGGCGCCGTACCTGCGCGAGGGCGAGTTCACCGAGCCCGGCACGTGGGCGCAGCTGCAGGAGGCGCTGGATCGGCGCGTCTTCCGCTTCTCCTTCTGGTTCAACTGACGAGCCGTTCAGGCGAGATCGAAGAGCTCGGAATCGATCAGATCGCGAAAGCGCCGCAGGCGCTCCAGCGATCGATCCACGCGCGAGCGCCGCAGCGCGCCGCCGTAGAAGAGCTTGATCGCGCCGCCGCCGGCGCTCCAGTCCACGCTGCGCTTCTGCATGATGAACGCCTGCAGTTCCGGGTTCAGCAGCAGGATCGCGAACTCCGGATCAACACAGCTCACGCGATACGCCGCGTTGAACGCGTCATCGTCGAGTTCGATTCCCGATCGCCGCCCGAAGCGCGAGAGCAGACCCGAGATTCCGCGCCGGCGCTGAATGCGCACCTTCGGCCAGTCTGGCGCCGGGAGCACGTAGAACGTCTCCACGATCGCGGGCGTCCCGATGAAGACGATGCGCTCGTAGATCTCGACATCGACGCCGTCGAGCTCCCGCGTCATGGCCAGGCGGGTGGTCATATTGAAAGCGTACGTCCTGCACAGTGGAATCGGGTCGATGGCGGCGCCGGAGGCACTAGAATCCGGCCATGGCGCTGAAGATCCTCCGATTCGAGACCACTCCGAACCCCAACGCGCTCAAGTGCATTCTCGACGGTGCGATTAGTGATCGGCCGCGCTCGTTCCTCAATGAGGCCGCGGCGCAGGAAGACGGGCTCGCGTCACAGCTCTTCGCGATCGACGGCGTGAACAACCTCCTGATGAACACGGACTGGATGACCGTCGGCAAGACGCCCGAGGCGGACTGGAAGCTCATCAAGAAAGAAGTCCGGCGCGTGCTCGCCGGGAGCGAGGCGCCGGCGTGAGCGCCCAGCGCAATCCGCGTCGCGACCGGGCGATCGCCAGGTCGGTTGCGGAGTGGTACGAAGCGAATGCGCGCGAGCTTCCCTGGCGTTTGCCTGCGCGTGATCCCTACAAGTCGCTCGTCAGTGAGATCATGCTCCAGCAGACGCAGATCTCGCGCGTGCTCGAGAAGTTCGAAGAATTCCTCGAACGCTTTCCCACGCTGCAGTCGCTGGCCGAAGCGGATGAGCACGATGTGCTCGCTGCGTGGTCGGGGCTCGGCTACTACCGGCGGGCGCGACTGCTGCACAAGTGCGCGCAGCAGATCGTCTCTGATCACGGGGGCGAGGCGCCGCGTGACGTCGATGCGCTCCGGAAGCTCGCGGGGATCGGGCGCTACACCGCCGGCGCGATCGCAAGCATGGTCTTCGACCAGCCCGCGCCGATTGTCGATGGCAACGTGCAGCGCGTCTTTCTCCGCCTGCATGGCGTGGATGCGGCCCCAACGGATCCGGGAATCGACGCCTGGTGCTGGGAGCGCGCGGAAGAACTCGTCGAAGCGGGCGCGAAGGATGATGTCGTCGCCGCGTTCAACGAAGGACTGATGGAGCTTGGCGGGACGATCTGCAAGCCGGCGTCGCCATCATGTGATGCATGCCCGCTGAAGCGTCGGTGCGCCGCGCGCCGCGACGGCGCGCAGAATGACATTCCAAGACCAAAGGCGACTGCCGTGCGCCGGCGCATCTATCACACGGCGCTGCTGGTGCGCGATGGGCGCGGGCGCACGTTTGTGCATCGGCGGGATCCGGCTGGACTGTGGGCGGGCATGTGGCAGGCGCCGACGATCGAGCGCGACGACAAGGCGCCGACGAAGCGCGATCTTGCGGCGCGATTCGGGGTTGACTCCCTGGCGCTGGTGTCGAAGTTCGAGCATCAGACGACGCATCGAATTGTCGAGTTCAAGGTGTACGAGGCGGCGTCGCCACGCGTGGCCAAGAACATCGATGGGGCGTGGAAGACTCGGCGTCAGCTCGAAGGGCTCGCTCTTTCCAATGTGCATCGGAAGATTCTGCTGAACGAAGCCGGATCAGTTGAGGAGCTCGCTCAGGGAGAATGACGAATAAGGTCGCCGACGGCGCCCGGGCGTCGGACGCCGCCGACTGCAGACATGCCGAAGGGCATTTCTGTGTTGTCAGGGATCCATGTCGCGCGGTCATCGATGTATTGCGATGATTCTCGTTAAGGAGCGTTTCTTTGAGGCGTCGGACGGGTCAGCGCTGTTCGCCTTCTCTGACGATGCGCCGCACTTCGTCGCGCCAGTTGAGGATGATCTGCAGATGCTCATCCTCCGGGCGCCGATCAGGTGTGTCGATGAACGCGAATGACTCGCCGCCTTCGAGCGGGGCGAGCCGGCTGTCGTCGTACTGATCGCCGAAGAGGATGCGTTCGGGTTCGGAGAGGGTCAGCGCGTTGGTGTCGTCGATGGTCACGGCCATGACCTGCTGATCAAGGCCGTCAGATCTCCGGGTGAAGTAATAGAGCGTCCTGGAATCGAGCGACCAGAATGGGCGCCACGTGAATGAGTTCGAGACGCGCACCGGACTGGCGGGCCGGCCCGGCTCGAAGGGTGTGAGATAGACCTCCGGCGTCCCCGTGACATCCGAGACGAACGCGAGGAACTCGCCGTCGGGTGAGACAGATGCATCGATCTCGGAAGCGCCGGTTGTGTGGTAGTTCACCCATTCGGCGTCGGGATCCGTGTAGTTGAGTGTCTGCAGGATGTCGAGATCGCCCTGGCCGGCTTCATCCGGGCGATCCTCCTCGGTGAAACGCCAGCGCATCAAAAGGGTGTTGTGCGCGGGGGCGATGGACCATTGGCCCAGGGGGAGGGTGAGATTGTCGCTCAGCACGCGCGCGCCTTCATCGGGTCGCCATTCCATGATGTCGAAGACGCCTTCGTTGCCGCTTCCGAGTCCTTCCTCGCTCAGGCGTATGAAGATGAGCCTGCCATCGGGCGACCACCCGCCGGAGCCTGCGATCTCCCTGGTGACAGTCTGCATTCTCCCGGTGGCGAGTTCGAGACACGCGATGGTCTCGCGCGTGCCGCCTTTCTCGTTTGCGTACGAGAGCGCGAGCCACTTGCCGTCGGGTGAGGCCATCAGTGACTCTGCATCGAACCAGCGGCGCGTCTGGCTCAGTTCGGAGATGGCGCCGTCACGATCAATCTGCGCCAAAGTCCCGAGTTCATCGCGCCGCTTGGTGAAGGCGACATGTCCGGCGCCAGCGGATTGCGACCAGTTGACCAGATCGTCGGGCAGCGGATGAAGAGCGCCTGACACAGTCGCCGTCTCCGGATCGAAGCGGACCGCGTACATGGTGTCATCTCTCTGGAAGACAAGGACATCATCGCCGACACATGAAGCGCTGAGCGCCCTGACAAGAACCTCGTGTTTTTCGCCGGTCTCGAGATTGGCGGCGATGGTGCGAGCCGTCGGTTTACCGTCGATGATCTCAAGTGATGTCAGCAGGGCGAACTTCCCACCGGGTGTGACCGATGAGATCCTGACGAACGCCGTGCCTTCTTCGTCAACCCTGTAGATTTCGCGCGAGGAGCCGTCGCGCATGGAGACGGCGAAGAGCTCGTTCTCGCCGATCTCACTTTGCAGGACGAGTTCATCGTCGTTCAGCCACACTGATTCCGGGCCGCCGATTCTGAAGTCATCCGTATGCACATCGAGGAGCGGGACGGGTCTTCCGCCATCGACGGGGACGCGGTGCAGGTAGTCGCGGTCTGGTTCTCCGGTCGTGCCGACGAGGAGATCGAGGCCGTCGGGCGTGAAGTCCATGCGTACAGGTCTTCGGCGCGTCGTGTAGATCTTGCGAAACTCGCTTTCGTCGAGTCTGCGCGTGTAGATGCTCCAGAGTCTCTCGGGTTGCTCCTGCTCGAGGATCATGAGCGCGATGAGCTGGCCGTCGGGGCTGAAGGCGTGGAACCACCAGCGATCCCATCCCCAGGGAATCGGGAGCGTGAGCCTGACTGGCTGCGCTGTCGGCGTCGTGGGCGCTGGCTTTGCGAACCACCCGATTGCGGCGGCAATCGCCGCGACGAGGGGCAAGATCGCGAGCAAGGCAGGAAGATTGACGCGTGACTTCGAGCCGGCGGATTCCTGCGGGGCGTCCTTGCGCAGAAGCTCGATGCGCACATCGCCGATATCGCGATAGCGCTTTGACTTGTCGCGTTCGAGGCAGCGCATGAGGACATGGCGCACGGAGTTGGGCGTTCCGGGCGGGAGCTGCGCGAGGTCGAGGTCCTTGTGGAGCACGGCGCCGATGGAGTCGGTGGCGGTCTCGCCGTGGAAGGGAGAGACGCCGGTGAGCATCTCATAGAGGATGACGCCGAAGGACCAGATATCTGTGCGCTTGTCGACACGTCTGCCGCGCGCCTGTTCGGGGCTCATGTATGGAGCGGTGCCCAGGATGGCTCCGGGGATGGACGGGCTGTGCATCACGGGGGTCGTGAGCGTGGGCTCATCGCCGGAGCTTGAGCCGGAGGTGTTCGCATCGTCGGCGCGGGCGAGTCCGAAGTCGAGGACCTTGATCTGACCTTCGGGCGTGATCTTGATGTTGGCGGGCTTGAGGTCTCGATGGATGACGCCGGCGTCGTGCGCGGCTTCGACGCCCAGGGCGATCTGCTGGGCGAAGTCCAGCGCGTCTTCGACGGAGAGGGGACCATTGTCGAGGAGGTCGGCAAGCGTGTCGCCCTCGACATATTCGAGGACGAGATAGCGGTGCTCGTCTTCCTGCTCGAGCCCGTAGATGGCGGCGACGTTGGGGTGGTTGAGTTGCGCGAGCGTGCGCGCTTCGCGTTCGAATCGCGCGAGGCGCTGCGCGTCCTGTGCGACCTCATCGGGCATTGTCTTGATGGCGACATCGCGCTCGAGGCGCGTATCGCGCGCCAGGAAGACGACGCCCATGCCTCCTCGACCGAGCTCGCGGCCGAGTGTGTATGAGCCAACTTCTGAGCCTGGGTTGAAGGCCATGGTCGGGATTGTACGGCAGAGGGCGGGACGATCCGAAGCGTCCTGCCGGCGTTGTGCGCTGCGCGTTGGCGCTTCGTTCATGATCTCCTTTGCTTGACGGGTTCTGATGTTCCGGCGCACGAGGCCGGCAACTGGTAGGGGTGGCGGCGCGATGCGCCGGATCGGCAGACCTGCCGGGCAAACTGATGCAGTGGAGGGGCGTGGATCTGTCGCCGGCGCGGGAGGCGCATGCTCGAGCGCTCCACCCCGACAATCGCCATCTCGATTCGTCGCGGCGTCTTCGGCCACCTCGACGATGATCCGGCGCATCTGCCGATCGGCGCTTGTTCATGCGCCCGGGCCAGCGAGAGAAAGAGCGGCCCTCCACCCTTGGCGCGGACGAGCGCGTTTCGTGCGCTGAAGCGGCGACATGCGCCGAGGCGGATGCGCGCAAGTCCTTGCGGCAGCAGGCGCAAGAATTTCTTTGGGAATCCCTGATTTTCGGATCGGCGAGGTCGCTTTGCGCACACGGCAGGCGCACATGCGCGTTTTTGTGCGCAGGGAATTGGGGGCTCACGCGTATATTGGGGATGGGAAGGGCGTCCGCTCGGAATGCTGGGTTTCCGGTGGGCGCGATCTTTCACAATCGAGGAGCGATGGTCATGGCGCGCAGTTCACATTGGTGGGGTGGTGTCGCTGGAACGCTGTGCGCGCTTGGCGTGGGCGGCGGTGCGCTGGCGGTGGATTTCGACGAGCTGGTGCGCCTGCCGAAGGTGGTGCCGGAAGAGGTGAACGACGTCTCACTCGTCGGGCGATCGCTTTCGATCGGGAGCGGGCGGATCATCGCGGGGGCGCTGGGGGAGAACAACTTCCAGGGCGCGGTGTACATCATGGAGCGCAGCGGCGCGAACTGGATGAGCACGCACCGGCTCGAGGCGGATGACGGCGAGATGGACGATGAGTTCGGGACAGACGTGGACATCGATGGCGATGTGGCGATCGTCGGCGCCGCGTGCGATGACAACCCGGCGGGGACGGACGCGGGCGCGGCGTACATCTTCGTGCGCAATCCGATGACGGACACGTGGTCGCAGGAGAACAAGTTCCTGGGCGGGGCGGCGATGTTCGGCGCTGAGGCCGGGCAGAGCGTCGCGGTTGACAACGGACGCATCGCGTACGGCTCTCCGAATGAAGACGGGATGTCGAACCTCGAGGGCGCTGTGTATGTGTGGAATCGCTTCGACAGTCCGAAGGGCGTGATCTATGTCTTCGAGGGGAGGATCACTCCGGACGTGCCGGTGACGTCGGCGCAGTTCGGATGGTCTCTTGATCTCGAGGGGAACACGATGGTGGTTGGGGCGATCAGCGAGGATCAGCTGGGCGCCGGCGGGGCGGTGTACGTCTTTGAGCGCATCAGCAACATGTGGCAGCAGACGGATCGGCTGACGGCGCCGGGTGGAGCGCCGACGTCGAACTTCGGCTTCTCGGTGGCGATTGACGGGAACACGATCGCCGTCGGCGCGCCGACGGAGAACGACAACGCGGACAGGACCGGCGCGATGTACTTCTACACGCGCACGGGCATGCGGGGCACGGGGAACTGGTCGTTCGAGCAGCGCGTGACTGCGAGCGACCGGATGGAAGATGACTTCATGGGCGAGTTCGTGGCGATCGACGGCTCGCTTGCGGTCACGGCGTCGCGGGGCGTGGATGAGCGCGGGATGGACGCTGGGGCGGCGTATCTCTTTGAACGGACGGGGGCTGTCGGGAGCGCGACGTGGACGGAGTTCGACAAGCTCTTTGCGGATGCGCCGACGGAGAACGGGCAGTTCAGCCGGGCGCTGGCGATGGAGGGGGACACGATCGCGATCGCGGAGAACCAGGACAGCGACCAGGCGAGCGGGGCGGGGGGCGTGCACATGTTCTGGCTGCTGACGTATCCCTATCCGCCGGATCCGGGAGGGTGCCCGGCGGATCTGGACGGGAGCGGGGATGTGGGGGCCGGTGATCTGGCGGAGCTGCTGGGGTTGTGGGGGCCGTGCCCTTAGGCGTCTCGTGGCTCTGCCTGTTCAGATCCGGTCAGAACGTCCCGATTGGTTTCCAATTCGGTTGATGGGGCTGTAGACTTCCCGGCTCGCTGTTTCGGCCTTCGGCCTCTCGGCGAGACGTCATCCCCGGTGGGGGGATGGCGATTCGAAGTCTCACCGCCCCTGTGGGGTACGGCGCCCGGCCGGTCAAACCGGGATGGTCCACTTGCCTGACGCTTCTCTGACGCGATGGGCTCGGGGCCGGAAGAAGGACAAAGTAAGACAATGATGATTGACGAAACGCTGATCGCGTCTCTTGCGATCGACGACTCCGAAGCGGAGTCCATGCTCTCTGCGGCTTTCGGCACCGACGTTGCGGGCGGCGACATGGAGTCGCTTCTCGGCGGCGCGCTCGCTGAGCTGGAAGTCGGCGCGATTCTCGAAGGACAGGTTGTCGGTTTCGCCGGCGACGATGTCGTGGTCGAGGTCGGGCTGAAGTCCGAGGGCCTGGTTAATAAGAACGAGTTCGACGCCCCCGCCGACATCAAGCCCGGCGACAAGGTGAAGGTTCTGCTGGAGCGCCTCGAGGGCGAGCACGGCACGATCCAGGTGTCGAAGCGCAAGGCTGATCGCCTGATCAACTGGAAGCGCATCATCGAGACGGCGCACGAGGGCGACATTGTCGAGGGTCGCGTGACGCGGAAGATCAAGGGCGGTCTGCTGGTGGACATCGGCGTGCCGGTCTTCCTGCCTGCGTCGCAGGTGGACATTCGTCGTCCGGGCGACATCGGCGAGTTCATCGGTCGCGACGTCCGGGCCGAGATCCTGAAGATCGACGAGCAGCGCCGGAACATCGTGATCTCGCGTCGCAAGCTGATCGAGACGGAGCGCGCCGAGGCGAAGGAGCGTCTGCTCTCGCGCATCAAGACCGGCGATCGCGTCAAGGGCACGGTCAAGAACATCGCCGACTTCGGCGCTTTCGTGGATCTCGGCGGTCTGGACGGACTGCTGCACATCACGGACATGTCGTGGAGCCGCATCAATCACCCGTCGGAGCTCGTGAAGATCGACGAGGAGATCGAGGTGGTGATCCTCAACATCGACGAGGAAAAGGAAAAGATCGCCCTTGGTCTGAAGCAGAAGGAAGCTTCGCCATGGGAGGAGATCGAGGCGCGTTACCCGGTCGGATCGAAGGTCAAGGGCTCGGTGGTCAACATCATGTCCTACGGCGCCTTCGTGAAGCTGGAGGACGGCATCGAGGGTCTCGTGCATATCTCGGAGATGAGCTGGACGCGTCGGATCAACCATCCATCCGAGATGGTGAATCCGAACGACGAGGTCGAGGTCGTCATTCTCGAGATCGACAAGAACAAGCAGGAGATCAGCCTCGGCATGAAGCAGACCGAGGTGAACCCGTGGGAGCTCGTGAGCGAGAAGTACCCGTCGGGCACGATCGTCGAGGGCACGGTTCGCAACCTGGTCAACTACGGCGCGTTCATCGAGATCGAGCCGGGCATCGACGGCCTGCTGCACGTCTCCGACATTTCGTGGACGAAGAAGGTTGCGCATCCGAACGAGGTCTTCAAGAAGGGCGACGAGGTCAAGTGCGTCGTGCTCGAGGTGGACCAGGACAAGCAGCGCATCAGTCTCGGTCACAAGCAGCTCACGGAGGATCCGTGGGCGAACGCGATTCCCGGCGCGTACCAGCCCGGCATGGTCGTTCGCGGCAAGGTCACGAAGATCACGAACTTCGGCGTCTTCGTGGAGCTGGAGCAGGACCTCGAGGGTCTGCTGCACATCTCCGAGCTTGCGGATCACAAGGTCGAGAACCCGCAGGATGTGGTCAAGGCGGACGACGAAGTCGACGTCAAGATCCTCCGTGTCGATACGGACGAGCGGAAGATCGGCCTGTCTCTGAAGCGCGCTCAGTGGGGCGCGGTGGAAGAGGAGCGTGCGGCTGCCGCCGAGGGCGGCGCGCCTGGCGGCGGCGCCCCGAGTGGCGAAGGCCCGGCGAAGGGCGGCATGGGCGACCATGGCGCGATGGGCTCGGACAAGATCGAGCTCTGATCGTCGTCTGATATCGCAATCAGCGCAATGAAGAAGCCCGGACTCGTCACAGAGTCCGGGCTTTTCAATTGTGAGGTTTGAGCCTTACTGTTGAGGAAGCGGAAGCTGGGCCACAGGCGGGCGCAACGCCTGCGGCGCCGGAGACTGATCTAGCAAAGAACGAGGAAGGTCAGCATTGTGAAGAGAACGATCTTGCGACGGTTCTCGGTCATAGAGATGTACAGGTTTCCGGCCTTCATTCGTGTGCTCCTCTTGGGGCGTCCTCTCTTCGATTGCAAAGAAGAGAAACAACGGGCGTGCCAGGATCGGGGGGTTGGTGGCGCCGGGCCGCTGCGAGCGAGAGAAACGAGGTGGACGTGCGCGGGCGCCGGCGCCAGTCGGGTTCTCGGGCGTTGCGTGTCGAAAGCGCTCAACACGGCGTGTTGTTTCAGCACAACGCGCACGCGCGGGCGCGCGTCCCATATCGCGCTTGCGCTGGTGATCTGCGTCATCGGCTTCGCGCCGGCGGCGCACGCGCAGACGCCGATCGACCCCATGAAGTCGATGGCTGCATGGCGCGCCGTTGACTTATGGGTCCGGGATTGGAGCTACCCGCAGGCGGCGCAGTATGTGGATCCGCCAAATGCGGCGGGGGCGTGCGTGACGCTGCGGCTCGGCGGACAGGTGGTCGGGCGCGGGCAGGATCTTTCCGAGGATGGCGCCGCGGTCTGGCGCGCGACGGGTCAGGCGATGGCGCGGGCGCGCGCACGCATGCCGATCGAGCGCGACGCCTTGCGCGGGGAGGCGATCATTGACTATGCGGCGCGGCTGACGATCGACGTGCAGGTGATCGAGGATCTGCTGCCGATGCCCGAGGAGGGATTGACATCGCTGGCCTCGCGCTGCAGCCCGGGGCTCGACGGCGTGGCGGCGCGCATTGGCGATCGGATTGAAGCGGTTTTCCCGGGGACGATGCTGGCGACGAATCTCTCGCCGGGGCAGGCGCTTGTGAGCGCCTTGAGCGCGTTTGATCTGCCGAGCCTTGGGGTCGGGGATCCGCGTCAGAGTCTTCGGAAGCTGCGCGAAGAGTATGGCCTTGTCATCTATCGGTTCCGGTGTCACCACGTGGCGCAGATTGAAGCGGGCGCGCAGCCGCGTTTCCTGTTTCGCGGCGGGCGCGTGCGTCTCAAGAGCGAGGTGAGCGCGAAGTCGCTTCGTCAGACGGGCGCGCGCATCCGGCGGCATCTTCTGAGCCGTCGATTCCCGGGGCAGGCGTCGATGGGTTTGATGGCGGACTATCAGCCCTGGTCGGATGAGTATGCGGATCCGGTGGTGGCGGGTCCGCGTTCGCAGGGGCTGGCGGCTTTGGCGCTTGCGCGCTGGGGGTCGTCGCAGGGTGATGATGACGCGACGCAGCTTGGCGCGAGCATTCTGCGAAACCTGCAGATCGTCGAGAAGGGTGAGGAAGATCCGACGGATGACGCCGTGGCCTCGGCGTTCATCGCGATGGCGGTCATTGCGCTTGAGGATGAGGCGCATTCGCGTGAGTTGAATGAGTTCGCATTTCGGTATTGCGCTGCGCGTGTGCGGAGCGCTTTTGACGCGAACACGGGATTTGACTCTTCGCTTACAAGCGCGGAACGCGCGGTCGTGAGCGCGGCGCTGGCGGAGATGGCGCGTGGCTCCGTCGGCGGCATTCTCAAGGGGACTGCGAGCGAGGCGGTGCGCCGGGTGTTCCGTGAGGCGCCGGCGAATCAGATTGCGGCGCACATGCCGTGGATCGGATGGGCGGAGGTGGCGTTGGTGAACTCAAACGAGGAGATTCCCTCGGCGGTGGCGTTGCGGAGTTTCCGAAGGCTGGTGTGGGAGCATCAACTCTCGAGTGCGGATGCGGCGGACCTGGAGCCTGATCTGGTTGGCGGCGTGGTGTTCACGGCGTCGCGCACGCCGCTTCCGAGTTGGCAGACGTTTCGACCGGTGGCGTTCATCGCGACGATGCTGGGCGATGCGCGTCTGACGACGGGTGATGAGCGTGCTCCGGAGGCGGCGCGTTTGATCGCCTCGCTGCGATTTCTGATGCAGCTGCAGGTGGGTCCGGATGGGATGCACATGTTCCGGAGCGAGGAGCGAGCCGGGGGCGGGATTCGGCTGGCGCCGTGGGACCAGACGTTGACGCTGGAGGCTTCGGCGCTGGGGCTCCTGACGCTCTCGGAGGCATTGGAATCGATGGCGCCTCGGGCTGCGGACGCTGATTAAGGGCGTTTGCGGGGAACCAGAGCGGATTCGGGCCGAAATTGAGAATTGGCGTCTTCGATCCGGGAACTCCGGATCCGTTGGCGCGTCGAACCCGTCATCGGGCGCAGAAGGTGCGCGCGAGGTGACCATCCCGGGATACGATTGATCAGAGGTCGATCCCTCGAATGCGAGGAGCGAACGGCATGAAGAAGAGCATGATCATCGGAAGCGTCTCTCTGGCGCTGGTTGTCGCGGGATCGAGCGTGCTGAGCGCGACGGCGCTTGCGCAGAGTTCGCGCACGGGAACGCGGGCGCGGATCCCTGTGGATCCGCGGGCGCGGACGCTCTCGAAAATGATGAAGCCGATCACGATTCAGCTGGACCGGCAGCGTCTGGAGGATGTGATTGCGTTCATCGGCGAGGTCTCGGGCGCGCCGCTGGAGCCGCTGTGGATTGATGATCGCAATACGAACGGGCTCGACCCGGATATGGAAGTGACGATCCAGGTTGAGAATCGCACGCTGCTGGCGCTCCTGGAGCGCGTGCTGAAGCGGGCCGAGACGGACGCGTTCACAACGAACACGTGGCAGTTGACGGAGGCCGGGACGCTGGAGTTCGGTCCGAAGTCGCGACTGAATCTGTCGAAGCGTCTCGAGATTTATCCGATTGACGATCTGCTGTATGTGATTCCTGATTTTCTCGATGCGCCGACGCTCGATCTTGATTCGGTGCTGAATCAGTCGGATGGCGGCAGCGGCGGCAGCATCTTTCAGGATGAGCAGGGCGATCCGGCTCGGCAGGATCCGGCGTCTCAGGCGCAGGAGATCATCGACATCATGACGTCGGTGATCGAGCCTGATGAATGGATCGACAACGGCGGCGACGGCGCCTCTGTGCGCTTCTACAACAACTCGCTGCTCGTGAATGCGCCGGATTACATCCACCGGCAGATCAACGGCTATCCATTCTGGCCGCACACGGATTCGGTCTCATTCCGCACAGGTCGGTATGTGCCCCTGACACCCGGCGGCAGCGGCACGGCGACTGCGACCGGCGGCGGGACGACGTCGACCACGACGACACAGTCGGGCGGGAAGTAGTCCGTCGATCACATTGGCGAAGTTGATTCGTTCAGGCGCCGAGGATCGGCAGGGAGTGGCCGCGCTCGATCTCCTCGACGGGGCGCGCGACGAGGTCGTATCCATCGGCGGCGACGACGACGCAGCGGATGAGTTCACCCGGGCTGAGTCTGTGTCGGGACTGGACGAACGTCGTTGAATCGACGAGTGGGGCCTGGAAGTAGGCGCGTCCCTTGTAGAGATCGCCGCCCTCGGTGACGCCGGTCGTTGCGATCGCGGTGGCGGTGGCCTGCTCGTCGATGAGCACGTCGAATCGTGCGCCGCTTTCTGCGGGATTCGCCTGATCGAACTGCTCGGCGAGATAGTCGGCCTGCTCGAAGGCGATGCGCTGCTGGAGCTCCATGATCTCGCGTTCACGTCGCTCTTTGATTTCATCGGGCACGCGCAGAGAATCGTCCTTCTCCATCGTGCCGGCGGGCGTGCCATCTTCGCGCGAGTACTGGAAGACGCCGAGCATGTCGAAGCCGACCTCTTCGATGAAATCGAGCAGCTGTTCGTGGTCCTCTTCCGTCTCGCCGGGGAAGCCGGTGATGAACGTTGTGCGGATGGCCATACCCGGGATGCGCTCGCGGAGCTTGTGGATGAGCTCGCGCTGCTGGCTCGCGCTCACGTTGCGGCGCATTGCGGTGAGCATCGCATCGCTGGCGTGCTGGAGCGGGATGTCGATGTAGTTGAGGACGTGGGGGAGCTCGGCGATGGTCTCGATCATCTCGTCGGAGAAGGTCGAGGGATAGGCGTACATGAGTCTCGCCCACCCGGCGCCGGCGGCGCGGGTCTCGATCGCCTCGTTGATTGACCGGAGGAGCGCGGGGAGGCCGCCGCCTTCGACTTGGTGTGCGCCGAGGCCGATGTCGTCGCCGTAGCTGGTGGTGTCCTGCCCGATGAGATTGAGTTCGAAGACGCCGTCGGCGATGAGCTCACGCGCTTCCTGGGCGATGGCTTCGAGCGGCTTGGAGCGCATCTTGCCCCGGATGGAGGGGATGGTGCAGAAGGCGCACGCCTGGTTGCATCCTTCGCTGACGCGCAGGTAGGCGTAGTGGCGGGGCGTGATGCGCAGGCGCGCGTTGTCTGATTCGAAGTAGCCTATTCCCTTGCCGTCCTTGCCGTGGACGGTGAGTCCGACGACGTCGCGCCCGCGATCCTGCGCGGCCTGCAATGCGTTGCCGGCAATCCAGTAGTTGGGCTTGTCGGCGGAGTCGAGTGTTTCGCGGGCGCGCTTTTCGCCGCGCACGGCCTCGACGATGTGATCGCGATCGAAGACGCCGATCATGGCGTCGATTCCGGGCGCCCACTCGAGCATCTTGGCGCGATGGCGCTGGACGAGGCAGCCCGCGACGACGACGCGCTTGAGATCGCCCTTGTCCTTGAGCTCGATGGCTTCCTTGATGACGCCGAGGGATTCGTCCTTCGAGGCTTCGAGGAAACCACAGGTGTTGATGACCACGGCGTCGGCGCCGGCGCTGACGCCGCCTGCGTCCTCGGAGACGATGGCGAGTCCGTCTTCAGCGAGGAGTCCGAGCATCTTTTCGGAGTCGACGATGTTCTTCGGGCAGCCGAGGCTGACGAAGGCGACGGATTCGACGTCGGAAGTCTGGTTGGAGGCGCTGGCGGGCATATCGAGCCGCAAAGTGTAGCAGGGCTCTCGGCGCTTCCTTGAGCGCAGGAAAAAGGCCCGGATGAGCAGATCACCCGGGCCTGGATTGGTTGTTTGAGACTCTTACGGGCAGGGACCCCAGAGTCCGAGGAGTTCGGCGAGATCCGCAGAGTTCACCACGCCGTTGCCGGTGATGTCGCCAGGGCATGTTGGAGGCGGCTCGCAGCTGTCGATGACGCCGTTCATGTTCATGTCAAGGCCGGGCGTCTCTTCAATCTCACACGAGTCGAGCTGCCCATTGCTGTTGCAATCGAGCGACGGATTCATGGCGATTTCGTCGGTGTCGTCCATGCCGTTGCCATCGCAGTCATTGGCGGGGCCGCAGCTCGTTGGGATATAGACGGCGTACATGGCCCAGTCGCCGCCAAGTCCGATGAGGCAGGCGTCGAACCACTGCAGGCCGAGGCCGATGTCTCCGAAGATGAGGTTCTGTGCGCCGCTCTGACAGCCGTCACCGTCGTGGAAGGGGGCCGGATCGCCGGGCAACTGCGCGTTGGCCATCTTCAGACTGATCGTAAAGGCGCCGGAGTTGATGATGCGCGATCCGGTTCCGATGCCGACGATATCGAACTCGTTGTTGGCGCCATCGGTGAGGACGGGTCCATCAACGAACCACTGCGGCGCGCCGAGGGTCGCGATGCCGCCGGCGTAAATTCGGAGTTGGTCTTCGAGCGACTGCCCGCCGCCGCCGCCAGCGGATGCCCAGCCGACGCCGATCTTGACGATCTCGATCGGGTAGTCACCGGGAGGGGCGGTGAGCGTGACGGCGCATTCTTCGCCGATGCCGAATCCGGGCACGGAGGTCGGTGTGCCCGGATCCGTGAAGATATCGATGCGCGTTTCGGGGCAGGAGCCTCTGGCGGCGCTTCCGGCGAAGTGTCCGCTGATGGTCTTGGCGCTCGGGGATTCCGCCGGGTGGATCGCGATGATCTTCGCGTCGGGTCCATAGCGGGCCTTGGCGATGGCCTCCATCTTGGGCGTGATGAAGTCGTCGGCGGACTGGGCGCTGGCGAGTCCTGCGATGGCGAGGACAGCGCCTGCCGCGATCGCGCCGGCGGCGCGGGTCTTCGTGCGGGTCGAATGCATCTCTCGGATTCTCCTTGATCGAATCGGGATGAACGGCTGACCGATAATCAGCGGGGGTCGCCGCATGCCGATCGTGGGCCTTTGCGGGGCCGAATGCGGGCGTCGGCCCGCTCTCCAACCTTACAGGTGAGGATTCGCACGTCCAAGGGAAATGTTGCAGTGGACAGGGCCCCTCACGGCTCCCCTGAGGCGCCATGGCGAGACGCGTAGACTCAGATCTTGGGACTTCACTTCGAGGAATCCTGGTGGCTTCTGATCACGCTGGCGGCGGTCCCGCTGGGATGGCTGGCGCTGCGCTGGTTCTATTCGATGAGCCGTGCGCGGGCGTGGAGCGGCGTGGTGGCGCGTCTGATCCTGATGGCGCTGCTGGCGGCGGCGCTTGCGGGCGCCTCGAAGGTGCGCGAGACGAACCGGCTCGCGGTCGTGGCGATCGTGGATGTGTCGGATTCGGTGCGCAACTTCGTGCGTCTCGAGGAGCGCGGCGCGGACATTCCGATCGCGGCGACCGAAGCGCTGAAGGACTGGCTGGCGCAGGCGGCCAGCGCGCGCGAGGTCGATGATCTCTTCGGCGTGGTTGTTTTCGACGGCGCGAGCATCGCCGTGGCGGCGCCGCGCGCGGGCGGCGGGCCGGTGGATGATCTGGATGCGCTGACGCTTGACCTGCGATTGGTGGAGGGGACAAACATCGAGGAAGCCGTGCGTTTCGGTTTGTCGCTCTTTCCGCCGGACGCGGCGGGTCGTCTGCTGCTGATCAGCGACGGAAACGAGACGACGGGCGACGCGATGATCGCGGTGCGTGAGGCGATGGCGGCGGAGGGCGGTGGCGGCGCTCCTGTTGACGTGCTTCCTCTGGCGTACAACGTGCAGCGCGAGACGCTGATTGAGTTCGTGGATGTGCCCCCGGTTGCGGCGAGTGAGGCGCCGATCAATGTGCGTGTGGGCTTGCGCGCGACGGCGCCGACGACGGGAACGCTGCGTGTGTTCTATGACGGGCGGCCGGTGGACATCAGTCGCGGCGCGGAAGGCACGGGCAGGCGTCTGACGCTGGCGCCGGGCCGGCGCGTCGAGCCGGTGGAGCTTCAGCTTGCGGCGCGAAAGATCCACCGATTCGAGGCGATCTTCGAACCGGATGGTGAGGACGCGGACGGGCTCGATACGAACAACATGGGCGAGGCGGTCACCGTCACTCCGGGGCAGGGCTCCGTGCTGATGGTGGATGGCGTCAGCGACGGGAGTCCTTCCGGCGTCGGCGCGACCCTGACGAATCTGCTGCTGCAGGAGGGGATCGAGGTCGAGACGGTTGCGCCGCCTGCGATGCCCAACGATCTGCTGGCGCTGCACGAATACGACCTGATCATCCTGCAGAACGTCGGCGCTGATGAGGTGGATCGCGCCACGCAGGATCTGCTCTCGACGTACGTGACGGAGCTTGGCGGCGGGTTGATCATGATCGGCGGGCCGGACGCGTTCGGCGCGGGTGCGTGGCAGAACACTTCGGTCGCGGACATTCTGCCGGTGGAGTTGAAGCTGCCGGAGCGCATGGTGGCGCCGAAGGCGGCGATCATGATCGTGCTGGATTCGTCGGGCTCGATGGGTCGCACGGTGCTGGGCGGTGCGCGCACGCAGCAGGAGATCGCCAACAGCGCCGCGGCGATGGCGATCAAGACGCTCGACAACGCGGACCTCGTCGGCGTGATCGCGTTCAGCAACTTCCATCGCACGGTCGTGCCGCTGGCGGAGAATGCCGATCCGATCGAGTCCGGAGAGCGAATCCTCCGCATCGCGCCGGATGGCGGGACGAACCTGTATCCGGCGATGAAGGCGGCGGGCGACGCGCTTGCGTCGGTCGATGCGCATGTCAAGCACGTGATCGTGCTTTCTGATGGCGAGTCGATGGGATCGCCGCAGCAGGGATTCGCGGTCGCCGATTCACTGCGCGCGCAGGGAATCACGACGTCGACGATCTCGGTCGGTGATCAGGCGGATGTGAACACGCTGCGGGAGATCGCCAATCGCGGCGAGGGGACGTTCCATCGTGTGATTGATCCGAATGTGCTGCCGCGGATCTTCATCAAGGAAATCCGCGTCGTATTCGAGCCATTCGTTCGCGAGGGTCTCTTTCAGCCCACGGTGTTGAGTTCGGGCTCGCCGGTGACGACCGGTCTCGGTCGCAGTTGGCCGGGACTCACGGGCATCGTGCTGACGCAGCGCCGGGACGATCAGCCGCAGATCATCGTCGCGGCGGAGACGCCCGAGGGCGAGCCGCTGCTTGCGCACTGGCAGGTTGGGCTTGGTCAGGTCGCGGCGTTCACGTCTGATGCGCATGACTGGGCGCGGAGCTGGCTGGCGTGGCCGGGGTATCGGCAGATGTGGACGCAGATGGCGCGCGTGATTGCGCGCCCGCCTTCGACTTCGTCGTATGAGCTTGCTGCCGACGTGATCGATGGGCGCATGCGATTGCGGCTTGATGTGGCGGATGAGGAGGCGCGTCCGGTCGATCTGCTGACGGTTGACGGGAAGTTGTATGCGCCGGGGTCCAGCGAGCCTTCGCCGGTGCGTCTTTCGCAGACGGGGCCGGGGACGTACGAGGCGGACGTGGAGGCGGAGGCTTCCGGCGCGTACGTGGTTGCGCTCTTTCCGAAGCAGGGCGAGAAGCGACTGGCGCCGGTCGTCGCGGGGGCGAGTCGTCCGCGCGGGGCGGAGCACTCGCAGATGCGTTCGGATCTTTCGCTGCTTCGGCGCGTGGCGGATGAGACGGGCGGGCGGGTCTTCACGTATGACGCGGCGCCGGCGCCGGGCGCACTCTTTGATCGCGCGGGGATCGAGCCGAAGCGTTCGACGACGCCGATCTGGCGTCTGCTGGTGCTGTGGAGTTTGTGTGTCTTTCTTCTGGATGTGGCGACGCGTCGTGTGGCGTGGGACCGGTTGATCACGCGTGAGATCGCGGCGGAGGTCCGTCAGCATGCGGCGGAGCGTCTGCGCGAGCAGAGCGAGCGGGCCGCGGCGACGGTGGCTGGCTTGCGCGAGCATGTGCATCTGCCGACGCGCCATGAGGAGGCGGAGCAGGAACCGACAGCGACGTCCCCGCGCGAGAGATCGCCGGCGCCGAAGGCGGAGCGGAAGGCGACGCAGGTCACGGCGGAGCAGAAGCTGGAGCAGGAGCGTCAGCGCAAGGCGGCGATCCGGGAAGCGCTGCGAGCCCAGCGATCCGGCGCTCGAGCCGAGGGTCCGGATAAGGGCAAGGCCAAGGATGAGGGCGGCGCGTCGGAGACGACGAGCGACCTGCTGGCGGCACGGAGAGCCCGGAAGCGGCGTGAGCAAAGGGATGATCAGGCGTAGTTCGTGGAGATGGTCGCGGCGATGGCGGGCTTGATTCGGGGGGTCGCCGGGTCTGGGCTGTCTGCGCAGCTACCATGGGCGCGGGGCGTCAGGAGGTCGGAATACTCCGGGCGGGAAGCTGGTTACTCAGGGTGAGCGAGGAGCTCTCGTGGATCGCACCGAGTTTGAACGACTCGCTCTAGAACACATGGACTCCCTGCATCGGTTGGCGATGCAACTCACGCGCAAGCCGCAGGATGCGGCGGATCTGGTCCAGGAGACGTATCTGCGTGCGTTCCGCTCGTCGGAGCGTTACGAGGAGAAGGGTGGTGGAATCCGCCCGTGGCTCTTCACGATTCTCTACAACATCTTCAGGACGAACCTGAAGAGGGAATCGAAGGGACCGATGGCCGTGGAGGAGTTTTTCGAGGCGGATGAGGGCGCGGAGCGTCCTGATGAGCCGCCGCCGGCCTGGGATCTCCGGTCATTTGACTGGGATCACGTGGACGGTCGATTGAAGGCTGGCGTCGAGGAGTTGAAGCCGGAGTTCCGAACCGTGCTGATGCTCTGGGGCGTCGAGGGATTGAAGTACCGGGAGATCGCGGACATCCTCGATCTGCCGATTGGAACGGTGATGAGCCGATTGCATCGAGCGAGGAAGATTCTCGCCGACTCGCTGTCGGATCTAGCGGATGAACTCGGCGTTCGCGCCGGCGAGCAGGACTCATGAGCAGCCACGAGCATGACAATCAGAACCAGGGCGACCTGTCGATCGCTCAGCTTCTGCGCTGTGCGGCTGATGACGAACTCACGCCGGAGCAGCACGAGCGTCTTGAGGCGCATCTTGCGGCGCATCCTGAAGATCGCCAGCGGATCGACTTCGAGCGTTTGATGCGCGAGCGCGTTTCCGGCGTGATGGCTGGAGACGTTGCGCCGGCGTCGCTTCGGGTGAGTGTCGAGAAGGCGCTTCGTGGCGAGGGCGATGCTCCCTCGACGATCGGCGGCGACGTGACGAAGTCCCGCTCCTTCTGGTCGGGTGGCCGCGGGCTGATGGCCATGGCGGCGATCGTCGTGATCGGCATGACGCTGTCGATCGTGATGCGCTCGACGCTGCGGCCTCATGCGGCGCCGGAGGGCTGGAACGCGTACGGCGTGCAGACCGTGTCCTTCATTGAGGGCGAGCATGACAAGTGCGCGAAACGTCCGGAGTATCTGCAGCGCAAGCTGACGCACACGGAGATCGCCGAGGCCTCGAATTGGGCTGCGAATCATCTTGGATCACTCCCGGCGTCACTGGATATCTCCCAGATGGGTTATGAGTTCGTGGGGCTCGGTCCCTGCGCCGTGCCGGGCGATGGCGCGTCTGTGCATCTGCTCTATCGGGCTGACGAGAATCCTGATCAGATGATCAGTGTGTTCATCCAGAAGGCGTCGAATGCGAACGCCTACAGCGAGGATGACTGCTATTGCGCCGATGAAGCGTCGGGTGGCGCCAATCCCTCGTTCATCTGGCGGCACGACGATCTGGTCTACTTCGTGGTGAGTCCGGATAAGTTGGCGCCGAAGCCGGTTCGCAAGGCGCTCGAGGCGCCGGGCCGCGTCGTCCATATCAGCTAGGTCTGCACCTGTTTCGGCACCGGTTGGGGCCTCCTGGGACCGCTGTGCGGGGCTCATCAGGGCGTTTTTGCGCGCAGGGGTTCACCGGTCTGATCGCCTCGTCTAAGCTTTGCCGACGGTAGAAGATGGGGCGGCGAAGGGTCGCTCCGGGGGCGTGAAGTCATGAGAACCACGGCAATCCTGATCGGTGTGGCGGCGTCGCTGTCCCTGTGCGGCGAGGCGTTTTCTCAGAACGCGCTTGGCGACGGTCGCGCGCTCGACAACAACCTGCGGAGCGGCTCGGGCGGTCGAAATGACGCCGGGCGTGATTTCCAGGCGGAGCTTCGATTCCGCAACGCCATCGTCACGGGCAATGCGGCGGGCGGGGCGTCGTTTCGCGGAACCGTGGGATACACGGCCGCCGAGGACTTCCGCGGCGCACTTGGTTCGAACGAGAACTTCGCGTTCCAGCGCGACTCACTCTTCTCGGGATTCGCGCTGCAGGGTCTGCGCGGGCTTGATGCGTTGCAGCGTCAGAACACGTTCGCGATCGGCGGCTTCGTCGATCCGAGCGCGCCGGTTCCGATCGCGATTCGCTCGGGGGCCGCGGCGACCTTCGGCGAAATCGAGACCACGTCGGATCAGGCCTCGAACCTGCCGATTTCGATGTATGACCCTTTCAGTCTGCAGCGCGGCGCATTGAGATCGACGGCGCTGGGATATACAGCTTCGGTGCTTTCTCCACGGCGCCTCGCGGCGAAGGAGAACGAACAGGGCGTGCCCGTGTATACGGTCGCGTCTCCGCTGCGCGGGCTGGCGGAGCAGTTCACACCGGACTATCCGGCGGCGCGCTTCGAGATTCCTGAGGCGCCGCAGACAGGGCCCGGATCGCCCTTTGAGACAGATGAGGATGAGAGTGCGGTTCTCGAGCGCCGGCCTGGGCAGGCGCCATCCGATCGCGTTCCCGGTCGCATTGAGAACGCGGCTGAGGAGGACCGGCTCGACAATCGCATCGGCGGGCGGTTGGAGTCAGACCGACCGGATTACACGCGAGCGCTGGAGGAGTTCCGGGCTTCCTTCGAAGAGGCGAATGAGCGCGCGCCGGCGATCGACGATGAGCAACCGGAGCTCAACGAGGCGGACGAGCTCATCAGCAAGTGGGCGAAGCCTGTTGAGACTTCGGAGGAGGACTCCGATGTCGGCGGCGCCGGCGCCTCGTCAGACGAGGACGCTGATGGCGTCGAGGCGGATGAGAAGCCATACGAGAAGACACTGCGAGAGCTGAGTGAGCGAATTTCGCGCAGTCGCGGCAAGAATGAAGACGGCGAGCGATTCAGCCCGGCTGAAGAGGAGCGTCGCCAGTTGATGGAGGACGCGACGCAGTTGATCGGCAAGGCGACGCCGCGAATTGCGACGCTCTCGCGCGGCGGCGCCGGGGCGAGCACACTCTTCGATCGCCAGATGAAGAAGGCCCAGTCGCTGCTTGCGGATGGGACCTGGTTCGCGGCGGAGGAGTCGTTCAGCACGGCTCTTCGGCTGAATCCGGGTGATCCGATGGCGGCGGCGGGGCGCGTGCACGCGCAGCTGGGCGCCGCGCTCTTCAAGTCGGCGGCGACGAATCTCGAGCAACTGCTCGTCGTGAATCCTGAGCTGATCAGCGTGAAGTACGAGAAGGCGCTGCTTCCATCGAGCGACCGTCTCGACACGATTCGCGAACTCCTCCGGGAAGCTGCGAAGCGAGACTCCGACTTCGGGCGGAAGTCGGCGATGCTGCTGGGGTATCTGGGCTGGCAGGTCGGCGATGAGGTGGACATCCGGCATGCATTCCGCGCGATCGATCGCATCGATGAGGCGACGGGAACACCACCGGACCCGCTTCACGATGTGATGCGCGCAATTTGGATGAAGAACTGACTGCGCGCGGATTTGGCGCCTATGCTTGCGGCCGGCTTTCGGGGCCGTCTTCTCAGGGTCACACCACGCCATCGCAATCGGATGCGTCTGAAGAGCGTCCGGGGCGATCGACACACAACATGCAGGACCGAACTCTCTCCATCACGGATTTCCTGACGGATGGCTCGCTTGCGCGCCTCTGCGAATCGGCTGAGCGCCTGCTCGGGCGAATGGTCGTTCTGCGCGATCCGGCCGGCGCCTCCATCGTGACCGATCGGGAGCATGGCTGGGAGGTCCGACCGCCCATCGTCGATGCGGATGGGCCTGTGCAGGACCGTGATCTCTCGGCGGCGCTGGAGGTCGATGGTGTGGTCATCGGGCATCTCGTGCTTCCCTTTGAAGGTCGGGAGCGCACCGAGGAAGAGGATCAGCAGGCGCTGGAGTTCATTCGGCGCCTCTCGGCGACAGTGTGCGAGATCTGCGATCGCGAGCTTGCGCAGCGTCATCGCGTCGAGGAGCTGCAGGCGCTGTATCGCCTCTCTTCGATGCTCGTGGGTGTGGGAACGGTCGAGGAGATGATCGAGCATGGCCTGACGACGGCCGTCGAGCTGCTTGGCGCCGACGCCGGGTTGATTCGACTGATCGATCCGGAGTCCGGCCAGCTTGAGGTCGCGGCGAGCGCGAGCTCCACGCTTGATGACGGGTTTGATCCGGCGTCACTGCCCACCGATGAGGATCTTGATCAATGCGCCCTCGGCAGCGAAGTGGTCACACTTGGCGCTGGCGACGAGGGGCGCGCCGATGCGTTGCGCGAGGCGATGGCCGGGATGCGCCTGGCTTCGATGATCCGAACCGGCCTCGTCTTTCGCGGGCGACCCATTGGCACGATCACGCTCTTCCATGTCGACGAGCGGACCTATCGAGTGACTGAGCAGGGGCTCGTCCAGTCGGTGGCGCAGCAGCTTGCGGCGGCGATCACGAACGCCGAGCTTGTCGAGGCGCAGCGGATGAATCGTCGCGTCAATCGCCAACTGAAGCTGGCGGGCGACGTGCAGCGCCGCATGCTGCCGGAGCATGTGCCGAGCGTCGAGCCGCTGGACATCGCAGCAATCTATGAGCCCTGCTTTGAGCTAGGCGGCGACTTCTACGATCTCTTCGATCTCGAGGGACACCTCGGGATCCTCGTCGGAGATGTCGTCGGCAAAGGCGTGGCCGCGGCGCTGCTGATGTCGCATGTGCGCGCGAGCCTGCGGGCGCATGCGCGGGATCTGTACGATCTCGACGAGATCATCGCGCGCACGAACCAGGCGCTTTGTCGCGACACGATGTTGAATGAGTTCGCGACGGTGTTCTATGGCGTGATCGATCCGTATTCGCTGCGCATGACGTATTGCAATGCGGGGCATGACCTGCCGCTGATCTCGCACCGTGGCGCTGATGGCGCTCGCTCGGAGGCGAACATGTCCGAGCTCTCAGCGGGAGGCATGGTGGTCGGCGTTGAGGAGTCGCAGCGTTACCAGCGCGGGTCGGTGGATCTCCAGGCGGGGGACGTGCTGATCGCATTCTCGGATGGGCTGCCGGACACGCTCGATTTCGAGGGGCGCAAGTTCACGTCGGCGCGTGTTCGAAGGTCGCTGATCGACACGCTGACGAAGGAGCCGGACGCGAGCGCTGAGCGGATCTGCCGTCGAATCCTGTGGGACACGCATCGCTTCGCGGGTCTGAAGGAGCAGACTGACGACACGACGCTGGTGGTCGTGCGCGTGCGTGATGACGCGACGCCCCGTCCGACCCCGGCGCCGAAGAAGGCTGACAGCTCCTAGAACTGCACCTTGCGGTTGTAGACCCACCACTCAAGCATGACAACGCCGAGCGCGCTGAGCAGCAGCCAGGGCCAGAGCTTGCGGCGCTGCATATCGCGCGCGGATGTGTCCGCCGCGTCCTGCACGACGGTGGACGCCAGATCGATTGACTCGGCGGCGCCAACCTGACTTTCAAATGGATCGAGGAGATTGAGCGCGATGGCGCGCTGGCGGCGATCTCCGGAGATCGTCGCATCGGCCGACCCTGCTTCGCCCACCCAGCGGAGGAGATAGAGTCCGGCGCGCTCGGTCGGCCCGAAGGTGACGCGTCCGTCACTCGTCGGCGCAAGCGCGAAATCGTCGCCATCGGGTGTCTTGATCGACACGTTTTGCGCGCCGACAGGCAGTCTTGCGCTCATCGCGCCGCCGGGCTGGAGGCGTTCGGCGCCGACGACGCTGAATTCTCCTCCGAGGTGTCGCATAGTGGAGGCGAGGAAGAGGATGATGTTGTAGTCCCAGACGAGCGTCGTCTTCATGACATCGAACCCAACGAGCATGGCGCGTGAGTCGTCGTTGATCTGCTCGACGATGACAGCGCCCTTGTCGGACTGCGCAAGGACGCGTGATCCGATCTCGACAGGAAGCTTGATGGAGTCGGTGAGAAAGACGGCGTCGAAGCTGACATTGCGCAGGGCCGGATGCTCGCGCCGCCAGTCGATGATGACGCTCCCACTGTCGTCGTTCGCATCTGGTCTTTCGAGCGATTCGGCGCTGCCCGGCGCGGCGCCGACGATGAGGTAGGAGCCCGGCGCCAGTTGGTCTGCGGGCGCCCATCGATCAAGGACGATGACATCGAATGCGCCGTCGGCGCCCTCGGTGATCATGCGTTCGTATTGAGCGGGTGTCGCGGTGGTCAGCTTGGAGAGTTCGAGGGACTGCAGCGCATCGAGAAGAAGGCTGGGGCTCGGCGCCACGTAGAGCACGCTGAATCGGCGCGCCGGCGGAAGCACGAGCCAGGCTTCGTCGTCATCCGCCAACTGATCCCCGGAGTCGATCGCGACGCGGAGCAGCGCGCCCTCGGTGCGTTCGAGGCGGAAGACGACGC
This sequence comes from Phycisphaerales bacterium, assembly GCA_028279375.1. Taxonomy (GTDB): domain Bacteria; phylum Planctomycetota; class Phycisphaerae; order Phycisphaerales; family UBA1924; genus JANQNW01. Next base: position 124,882 of record JANQNW010000001.1, on the reverse strand, counting down.
CGCTGGTCGCGCGCGATGTGGCGCTATCGCCCTGATCATCGGCGGCGGGAATGCGGATCGTCTTGATCGCCGCGACGACATTGCCCATGGAGAGTTCGACATCGACCTCGCGCTCAACCGGAGCGGTCGATTGCACACCGACGAAGACGGAGACACGTCTGGGATCGTCGTAGGCGCGCTCAGCGCGGAACGCGGTGATGCCGAGATTGACCGTGTCGGAGTCGCCGACGCGCCGGTAGTTGATCTCGACTCCCGGCGTGACGCTGACGTCGGCAGCGTCTGCGATTCGGCCGTCGGACCAGAGGTGAATCGGAGCCGTCGGCTGCGCTACGAGACCGCGACCTTCCTCGAGGACGGGCTGGGCATAGGCGCCTGCGAGGCGCACTGCCTCGTCGAGTTCACTTGTCGCATCACGCGCTTGGATTCCGGCGATCGCGTCGAGGAGGCGCGCCTTGTCAGCCGTGAAGCTCTGCACGACCTCGGCGCCGGCGTCGAGCGCGATGACCATCGCCTCGTCTCTCGACTCGCGACCGAAGACAGAGGGTTCGCTCATGGTTTCGACGAGCGCGGACGCTTCGAGTTTGGCGCGATCAAGGCGGGAGATCGGCAGATCATTGAGGTCGAGGGCGTCCGTCGTCTTCATGCTTGCGCTGCGGTCGATCATGATGACGAATCGACCGCCGGGTGATTGCTGCGCACGGAGTTCCGGTTGACCGAGCGCTAGCAGTCCGAGCGTGAGGGCGATGAGCTGGAGGAAGAGCAGGATGTTGCGCCGGAGCCTCTGGAAAGGCGCGTTGGCCTGCATGTCCTGAATCGCCTTCTTCCAGAGCAGGGTCGTCGAAATCTCGACATCGCGCCGGCGCAGCTTCAGGAAGTAGAGAATGATGAGCGCGGGGATCATCACGCTCGCGGCGGCCCCAGCCAGCCATGGAGTGAGCCACGTCATCGCAGCAGTCCTCGAGTGCGCAGGTAGTCGAGGATGAGCGTGTCGATGGGCGTGTCGGACTGCACGGTGAGGAGCGTGATCTCCCGGCGCGCACAGAACGTGCGGAGCTGATTGATGTACTCGCTGAGATTGGCCTTGTAGCGCTTCAGGAGAGGGGCGCTGATCGTGACCTCGGCGCGGTCGCCGTCCTCGACGTCCTTGAGCCGGAGATCGCCGCCGATCGTGGGATCAACCTCCTGCGGGCTGAGGGTCTGGATGACAAAGAGGTCATAGCCGTGACCAACAAGATAGCGCAGTCCGGTCTCGTAGCCCTCCTTCTGCATCATGTCGGAGAGGACGATCATGACGCCCTTGCCCTGACGACTGAGGGCGATGCGCTTGCAGGACTCGGCGAAGTCGGTGGCGCCTGTCGGTTCAAGCGAGCAGATCCAGCGGGAAGCGTCATGGACGCGTCGGCGGCCACGGAGGTTGCGAATCTGAGAGAGGACGCCGCCATCTCCGATTGACTCGGCGTCCACATCATCGGCGCGCGCGACGCCGCCGATGGCGCTCATGGCGACGCGATTGAGATTGACGAGTCCGATGTACCCGAGCGCAGCCGCCGCTCGCTGCGCGAAGAGGAACTTGTTGGGGTCGCCGCAATCCATCGAGGCGGAGGCGTCGATGACGATGTGCAGGGCGAGGTCTTCCTCCTCGAGAAAGAGCTTCATGAAGAAGCGATCGAGGCGGCCGTAGATATTCCAGTCGATGTGCCTGAGATCATCGCCGACGACGTAGGGGCGGTGATCGGCGAACTCGACGGACTCGCCTCGCTTCTTGGAGCGGCGCTCGCCCTGGAGTTTGCCGGCGAAGACCTTGCGCGAGGAGATGTCGAGCTGCGTGAGGCGCGCGATCAGGCGCGCATCGAGCAGTTCGTCGATGGACGAGGGCCGGGTTGGGGATTCTGTGCGGAGCATGCGCTCGGGCTCAGGCGCCGACGGGCTCCGTCGAGGTCAGTTCGATCAGGCGATTGACGATGTCGTCAGCGTGGATCCGATCGGCCTCCGCTTCGAAGTTGAGCAACACGCGATGGCGCAGCGCGGGGAGGGCGATGTCCTTCACGTCCGCGTAGGAGGCGTGGTAACGCCCGTCGCAAAGGGCGCGGACCTTGGCGCCGAGGATGAGCGCCTGGGCGCCGCGAGGCGACGCGCCGACGCGGATGTATCGATTCGTGATCTCGGCGGCGTGCTGACCTTCCGGGTGCGTGGCGAGGACGAGGCGCGCGGCGTACTCCTGCACATGCGGCGCGATGATGACCTGACGCACAAGCTCCTGCGCTTCGAGGATTCCGGAGGAGTCGATCTTCGACGTGAGCTCGGGACTATCTGCGCCGGTGGTTCGATCGAGGATCGTCATGAGATCGTCGAGCTGGGAGTAACCGACGTCCAGCTTGAAAAAGAAACGGTCGAGCTGCGCTTCGGGCAGCGGATAGGTGCCTTCCTGTTCGATGGGATTCTGCGTGGCGAGGACGAGGAAGGGCTTGTCGAGATTGAAGGTATGGCCGCCGACGGTGACGGAGCGCTCCTGCATGGCCTCGAGCAGCGCGGATTGCGTCTTGGGCGTGGCTCGATTGATCTCGTCTGCGAGAACGACCTGCGCGAAGATGGGGCCCTGCTGGAACTCGAAGCGACGACGTCCGGTCTCGGGATCCTCCATGACGATGTTCGTGCCGATGATGTCCGCCGGCATGAGGTCGGGCGTGAACTGGATGCGGCTGAATGGGAGGCTGAGCGTGTCGGCGAGCGCGCGCACGAGCATGGTCTTGCCGAGACCCGGAACGCCTTCGAGCAGGACGTTGCCGCCGGAGAAGAGCGTGATGAGCACGCCTTCGACGATCTCCTCGTGTCCGACGATCATCTTTCCGATCTCGGTCTTGAGCACATCGAAGGTGTCACGGAACTGCTCGCAGCGCTGGCGCACTTCGTCGGGTGTCTGCGGCATGTCGTTGGGGTTCATGGTGTCTCCGGTCACTGCTTCTGGTCGGGATCATTGTCGCGGCGCATGGTGTCGCGTGCACGCTGCTTGGCTTTCATGAGGCGGGACATGCCGCCATCCTCGTCGTCGGACTGCTCCTCTTTCGCCGGCGCCAGCGGGGGCGCCTCGGCGACTGGCTTCGAGAGGACCTCGCCTGGCGACGAATCGCCCGGGGCTTCGAACTTGACTGATTTCGTTGAATCGGGGCGCGGCGCTTCGACGCCTGGCGCTTGTGCCTGTTCAACGCGGGATTGCGTGGCCTGCTTTGCGGCGCGCAGGGCTTCGATCTGGCTCTCGGTGGCCTTCTCGCGCTTGCTCAGCGCCTTGCGCATCGAGCTGCGCATGGCGCCGATGTCGATGCGCACGCGCCGCACAGCGACATCAGTCAGGAAGATCCCGAGTGCGATTGTTGCGATCAGCAGCCAGACGCTTTGCAGCGCGACGGGCATGTTGAGGCCTTCGCGCGAGAAGAGATCAGCCGCAACCGGGTCGGGGTCGAGCACGCGCCCGTTCGTGCGCCTGGCCGCGTCGATGAGCAGGGGCGCGTTGTCGGTGAGGTCGCGGTGTTCGTCGGAGATCGGTTTGGTGACAGCGGCCTGGACGGCGCCGCGTTCGAGGCGCGGAGCGCCATCGGCGCCTGCAACTGACGCGTTGTAGCGCACGTTGATGAGGTACGAGCCGGATTCGTCCGTGCGCATGCTGCCTTCATAGCGCCCGGCGCCGATCTGACGGAGCTCGAGGGCAGCCGATCCGCCGTCCGGCGCGACGGTCCGCGCCGAGAACTGTGCGAAGTTCAGCGGCTCGCCCTCGGCGGTGACGGCGTCGATGGAGACGATGGTGTCGTCGCCATCGGTGCGCGTGTTGATGCGCACGTTGGCCGAGCCGGTCGGGCGCATGGCCCAGCGGAGTTGTTGTTCCCAGAAGGCGTTGTAACCGGTCCAGTTGACCCAGTCAGCGCTCCATCGCGTGGCGGCGTCGGACGTGAAGGCGATGACGCGTCCGAGGCCATACTGCCACTGCGCGTGGATAGGATCGCCCTCCTGTCCCTTGAGCGAGACGATGGAGAGGCCTTCGCGTTCGGCGGTGACGATGTAGCCGCTGATCGAGGGGAAGGCTCCGCCGAGACCCCGGAGCGACTCGGCGCCCATGTTGATGAACTCGGGTTGGAATGGATCGCCTTCCCAGATGAGCGAGCGCCGGATCGTCTGCGCTTCCTTGGTGAAGATCTGCGGGAGCGTGCCGACTTGTCCCGCCTTGAGCACCTCGTACGCCTTGCCGCCGGTCGCACGAGCGATGTCGCGCATGCGCGCGACGTCCGGGCTGTTGGCGCCGAAGGAGTGGGGGAAGACGGCGACGGTGCTGATGGTGATCCCGGCCTCGCTGAATTGACTCAGCAGTTGCTGACTGGGCGGTGATGGGTCGCCGTCGGAGATGATGATGCAGTGCTTCTGACCGGCCTTGGCGGCCTGAAGATCTCGAAGCGCGAGGGCCATGGCGCTTGCGAAGTCGGGCATGTCGCCAAAGACGAGATTTTCGATGGCGCGGTGCACCTCGACGCCGTCGCCCTTGGGCGCGAGCTTGTACGCCCAGTGCGAGCCGTTGGCGCCCCAGTCGTATTCGAGGACGCCGACGAGATCGAGCCTGCTGAGCGTATCGACCGCGGCTTGCGCGGTGACCTTGCCCCAGTAGTTGCCGCGCGGCATCTCGCAGGAGTGCATGATGAGCGCGAGCGCACCGCGGGGCATCTGCCTCTTGGCGGGTGGGTCGAGCTTGACGGGCAGCGCGTCTGCGAGGGGCGAACCGATCCAGCCGCCGGCGCCGTAGGAGTTCGGCCCCCCGACAACGACGAGTCCGCCGCCGAGGTCGTGCACATACGCGCGCAGCTCCTCCTGCTGCCTGCGGCTGAATGCGTAGGAGGAGATGTCGACGAGCACGATCGCGTCGTAGGAGCCGAGTTCGATGAGCGAGCCGTGGACATCAGTGGACGATCTGACCTCGACTTCGAAGGCGGAGCGTTCGAGCGCGCGAACGAGGTCGATGGATGCCTCGACGTCGTCGGCGTAGACGAGGACGCGTCCTTCACCTCCGATGAAGGTGACTGCCGAGGCCTGGTTGTTGAGCGGGATGGCGTCGTCATCCGGCGTCTCGGGCTCGAAGACCCCGTCGAAGCGCTGAGCGCCCGGTCTTCCGGCGATGATCGGGACCGTGATGACGTTCGTGCCCTTTTCGAGCTCGACGGGCGCCGAGAGATCAGGCGAATCAGGATCGAGGTCGTAGGGGGCGTCGTTGATGGAGAGGCGCACGGCGCCGCGTGTTGGGCGCGTGGCGGTGAGCACGAAACGCACGCTGATCGGCTGGCCCTCGCGCGCGGCGGGCGGCGCGATGAGGCGTTCGAGGATGACTTCGCTCTCGAAGTCGTAACCGACCGGCAGGACATCGATCGGGATGTTCGCGGCGCGCGCAGCCTGCGCGGCGCTGAGGAGGCTGCCCTGCGTCTCGTTGCCGTCAGTGAATACGGCGATGCGCCCAGCGGTGTCGCGCGGGAGAACAGCGACCCCCATGCGGAGCGCGGCGGCAAGATCCGTGCCTTCACGCCCGCCGACGTAATCGATGATGATCTCGCGATTGAGGCGGCTCGGAAGCTGCTGGACGAAGGCGTCCTCGGCGGCGGTGACGACACCCAGTCGATCGCCGCTCTGACTGGTCGCCGCGGCGCTCTCGATGTAGTTGCGGACGCTCTCGATGGCGCCGGGAGGCATGGAGGCGCTCTCGTCGAGCACGACCATGAGCGTGAGATCTTCGCTTGGCGTGCGCCAACTGGGCTCGGCGAGCGCGACGCTGATGGCGACTATGACGAGGTAGCGCAGGGCGAGAGCCGTGCGGCGCGTGATCGTGTGCAGCCCGGTGAGGCTCCGACGCGCGATCAGCCAGGCGAGCGGACAGAGAACGAGCGCCAGCGCGAGCCAGACTGGATGCTCAAATTGGATCGGCCCGAACGTCATCCGGGATCGTTCCTTGTAAGCGACTGCTGTGCGCCACGTTCGATGGGCGCCGGTCTGAAGGCCAGCGTCCGATTGTTGCCGCTATCGAGGACATACGCGACGCCGCCCATCGCCGTGACGCCCCACGGGTAGGCGAGTTCGCCCGGACCGCGGCCTGCGCGCCCGTAGGTTCCGAGACCGGCGCCGGTCTCGACATCGATCATCTGCACACGATTGTTGCCGAACTCGGCGACGAGCGCGCGGGCGTCGCCGATGAGCTCAAGTCCATAGGGGTGGTTGAACTCCCCATCGCCTGCGCCGGGCGACGCGCCTGGTTTGCCGATCCAGCGAATGAGCGCGCCATCGGGCGTGAAGCGACCCACGCGGTGGTTCACGGCGTCGGTGACAATCAACTCCTGCCGCTCATCATCGAACTCGAGCGACTGCGGACGGCGAAATTGAATGTCCTCGGCGCTCTCGCCGGAGCCAGGTGAGCCGAACGCGAACAGGAACTCGCGATTCGCGTCGAAGACGGAGATCCGATCGTTGCCGCCATACTCGCTGACGTAGTAGCGTCGCACGCTTTGGCCGCCGTCTTCCATCTGCACCGCGACATCGGTCGTGTAGTAGAACTGGCCGTCTCCGTCGCCATAGCCTCCGAACTGGAATACGAGTTCGCATGCGCCGCCATTCTCAGTCGGCGGTCTAAGTGCGAGGACGCGATGTTGATGGGTGTCTGCGATGTAGATGAGGCCGTCGCCGGCGCAGGTGACGCCGACGGGGAAGCCGTTGTCTGTGACGGGCAATATCCACTCAAGATCGGGCTCGCCATCTTCGGTGAGCCGCTGCACGCGTCCTGATTTGTCGATGATCCAGAGCCACGAGTCGTGTGCGTCGATCGCGCGCGGGTAGATGAACTGGCCCGGCGAGCGTCCGACTTCTCCGATTTCCGCATCGACGCGCAGCGCTTCACCCGGTCGCGATCTTCCGGCGTCACAGCCGATGAGGACAAGAGAGAGCGCGAGCGCAGAAGCAGGCGGCGCCATACGGCGCACGGCGGACCAGGTCCGGGATGTGGCGAGCAGCGCGATCATGCCGAGCGCGAGTCCGATCAGGAGCATGTTGGCGCCGGCGGCGTTGAGCTCCTCCATACGAAGATAGTGCAGTTGATTGAGCACGCGCCGCGAGAGATTGTCGGCGCCCGGTGGCGAGAGCGTGACGGCTGCTTCGATCTCATGAAGGCTGAGCGCGAAGCACCCGACGAAGACGCCTCCGATGGCGCCAGACTGGACGACGCCGCTCGTGGCGAGCCAGGCGCGCAGACCGTCGCCGCCGCTGACTCGGCGCGCATCCACGAGCGCCCGCGGCTCGATTGTCGCCAGCCACCATCCGGCGATCGCCGCCACCGCGCCGAAGCGGATGAGGTGACTGATCACAACGCCGAAACGCGTGGCGGAGACCCACGCCAGGCCGTCGAAGAGCGCAGCCCGCTGCAATGCGGCGCCGATCAACACGCCTGGCACGAGGGCAAGCACGATCCAGAGGCGCAGCGTGATTCTGCAGACGGATTGCGTCAGTGATGCGCCGGCGCCAGAGAGCAGCGCGCTGAAGGAGATCGCAATCGCAGCGCTCGCGAGCGCGACGAGCAGCGCCGTCATCGCGCTATTGACCAGCGCGTCACCTGTGTCGCGCCAGAATCGGAGGAGCGACTCGGGTTCGCGCAAGCTTGTGAGAAACAGCGCGAGCGGGATGATGACGGAGGCGCTCCAAAGCGCAATGGCATAGATGGCGCCGAATGCGCTTCGCTCTGTCTCGCTCAACGCGCGATTCTCCGGCGGCTGATCCGCCGCAAGAAGGAGGCGCGAGCCGACGAGCCAACCGGCGAGCAGCGCAATCACGACGAGCGGCAGCGCGCTGACGAGCGCACCGGGGGAGCCGCCGGTCTCATCGAGCGTGCGCCACACTTCGATCGCATACGTCTCGATCTGCGCCACGTGCAGCGGCACGGCGCTCGAGAGCATCAGCAGCGCGACGATGATGACGCTGAGAAGCAGGCTGGGCCGAAGCATGCGAATCTGGGCCGGGATTCGCCGCAATGAGCGAGCGCCGGAAAGGCGCAGCGCTTCAAGTGACTCGGTGTCGATGGATCGGGCGCCGGCGCCAACGATAATCGCGCTGATCGGCCATGCCCAGAGTGACAGGCCGCCAATCGCCTGCAGGAAGACGACGTTCTGAACAACGCCGGGCGCAGAGTCGGCGAGCATATCGCCGAGCGCAGACCCAGGCGCCCGAAGGATTCCCCACGCGCTGTAGATGATGTAGTTCGGCAGCAGCAGCGGCGTCAGCAGCAGGGCGCCTGCGGCAGGATGCATCGAGCGCAGTCGCCATGCGACTGGAAAAGCAAGCGTCGTGGCGACAACTCCGATGAGCGAAGCGACGCCGACCGTCCTGAGGAGCAGGGGCGCCGCGCGTGAAAGGTTGATTGGAATCTCGCGGAGGCCGCCATCGACAAGCGTCGCGCGCGTCAGCCCCGCCAGGAGAAGGACCACGCAGCCCGCACAGAGCGCAGAGGAGATCAAGGCGAGCGCATGACGCCCCGTCACTCTCACGGGCTGGTCGATCACCCGCCGAAGACCTCGTCATACACGCGAAGCGCGGGGCGCATGGCTTCGGCGACATCGGATGGGTTCATGGACGCCGCGGGCGCAGGGAGGGCGTACGCGGCGAACTCCGTCGCGAGTTCGGGGCGCGTCGGAATATTGTGCGAGTCGCTCTCGGCGAGCATGCGCTCGACGTCGGCGCCGAGGAGATACTCGACCAGCTGCGCCGCTTGCTCAGGATTCGGACCATTGGCGACTCGCGCGACGCTGTTTGGGATCAGCATGACGCCGCGTCCGCTCGCAGGATCGATCGTGTGCTGGCAATAGATGAGATCGACATTCCAGCCATTACGCTGACCGGACCAGACATCGTCGGTGTCCGTGAGCCCGAGATCTGCTTCTCCGCTGGCGACGGCGCGCACAACGCTGGCGTTGCCATCGAGGAATCGGACGTCGAGATGACGCAGCGCGTCGAGCCAGGCCCGAAACGCCTCCTCGCCCCAGTATTCATAAAGAAAGCCGAGGTGCCCACGCGTCGTGCCGAACTCGGGACGCGCGACCACGATGCGACCGCGCTGAGCGACCGACGGGAGGTCGATGAGTTGCGTCGGGATATCCGCTGCGTCGAGACGATCGGCGTTGAAGACGACGACACGTGCGCGCGGCGCGAACGCATGCCAGAGGCGATCGGGATCGCGCAGGTGCTCCGGCCGCGCATCGGCTTCCGGGCCCGTGTGCGGCGCGAGCAGTCCTTCGCCGGCGAGGCGATCCGTCATGAAGACCTCGCTTGACCAGAAGACATCGGCCAGCGGGCGCTCCTTTTCAGCGCGAAGTCGTTGGACGAGGCCGGTTGTCTTCGTCGCCTCGGTGTCGCCTGTCGCGAGCACGCGCACGCCGGTGCGCCGCTCGAATTCTTCGATGATCGGCCGCGCAACGTATTCGTCGGCCGAGTAGTAAAGCACGACGCGCGTCTGGTCCGGATCGACCGAATCTGAACAGGATGCGGTGACGACGGAGAGGGAGGCGATCGCGCCGAACAGGAGGGCGAATCGCATTCTCGATCCGACCGGCGTCGTCACTTCTTCTCCTGCGTCTCGCTCTCGGTGTCGTCGTCGGGCTCGCCGGCCTTCTCGGTCTCCACCTTGGACTGAAGCTTGCCGAAGTATCGCTTGACGGCGTCGTGATACTCGCGCGGGATGACATTGTCCTCGATCGCCTCGCGCGCTACTTCGTCAGCGGCGCGAACGACGTCGGTGTACTCGGCGCGCGATTCGCCGACAACCTGGCCTTCCTGCACGAGGCGCACGCCGATGATCGGCCCTTCCTGCGTGCGTCCGCTCGTTCGTTCCTTATTCGTCTTGAACGGCGCCTCCTCGATCTCACCCGGTGCGCCGGATGCGAGTCCGCGATTGCCCTGGCCCTGACCCTTCTTCGGCACGGTGAAGATCGAAGGCGACGTCCCCATGCCCTGGCCCAGGCGGGCCAGTCCTGCGTTGCACTGCCCGATGCCGGCGTCGCATGCGGCCATCTCCGCCTCGAGCATCTCCATCTCGCCAAGCATCTCGCCCAGGGCGCCGAGCGCGCCGGGATCCATGCCCTCCATCATCTGTCCGCCGGCCTCGGCCATCTGCTGCGCCATCTGGCCCAGTTGATTCTCGCACTGCTGCAGCCCCTCCGCCATCTGCATGAGCTGCTGCTTCTGCTCGTCGGTCAGTCCCTGCATCTGCTCGAGCGCCTGCTGCAGCGCTTCCGGGTTGTTGGCGAGGGCGCCATCGAGTCCGAGCGCCTGGAGCTGTTGCGCAAGTTCGCTCCGCGCTTTCGAGATCTCCTCCAGCTGCTGGGCGAGTTGCTGCAGTTGCTCGGCGAGTCGCTGCTTCTCGGCGTCGCTCATCTCGCCGGACGCGATCCGATTCTGAAGATCGTCGAGCTTGGCGAATGCGCCGGCGAAGTCGCCCCGTTGCAACGCATCAACGAGTTCATTCAGTGGACCCGCGCCGGGCTGACGGAGGTCCTGCATCTTGCGACGCATCGCGTCGAGGCTCTGGCCCTCGGCGCCCTGGCGCAGTTCCTCGAGTCGCTCTTTCACGCTCGTGAGTTTCTTGATGGCGCCGCGCTTGACCTCATCAGCCGTTCGCGGCTCCGGCGTCTCCTCGGCGTCATCCAGTCGGTCTTTCGCGCCGTCGTCGCCGGTTTGCTCGACCAGCTTGCTGAGCTGCTCTTCCTCCGCCTTGACGAGGGCGACAGTCTCGATGAGTTCCTCGCGAGCGCGCTCCGCCTCCTCGCGCTCGGCAATCGCTCCGAGCAGATCCCACTGGGGCAGGATGAGCGCCAGCAGCGCGAAGGTCGCAATCGCGATGAGCGGCAGCTTCCAGCGCCGCGGCGGCGTGACGGGAAACGCCTGGCGCACGATCACGCGGCGTGACGCATTCGAGGCGTTCTCGAGCGTCGCGACGCTCCAGGGGTCATTCGCGCCCCGAACGTGCAACGCCGTGCTGATGGTCTCTCGCAGCTGCGCGTGATCGTCGACGGCTCGGGCGACCTCCGCCCAGTCGGGGCGACGAATCAGCGTCCAGGCCATGGCGCCGCCGATTGACGCCGCGATCGCGCCGAGCCAGGCGACCTGCCAGTTGACCTCGAAGGCGAGCAGGCGTTGCAGGAGGAGCAGAGCGCACATGGCGCCGGCGGTGAGCGCAAGAGACATCAGCCAGGCGCCGACGAATTGGCCGGCCAGGATGCGCATGAAGGCGCGACGAAGAAGACTGCGAATGTCATCCACGGGCTCGTGCTCCGGGGCCGAAGGGGCCCGGAGAATGGTACGCCCCGGGGGGCTGTGTGTTTCAGTCCGAGATCGACCTGGGATCCTCGCCCCGCTCGATGGCGCCGATCTTCCGAACGCGTCGATCGTGACGCCCGCCGTCGAATTCGCGATTCATCCAGCGATCGACGATCTCTGAGATCACGGGGCCCTCGAGCAGATCGGCGGAGAGGCAGAGCACATTGGCGTCGTTATGGGCCCGGCTCATCTCAGCGGTGAAGGGATCGGAAACGAGCGCGGCGCGCACGCCCTCGATTTTGTTGGCCGCGATGGACATACCGATGCCGGAGCCGCAGATCAGGACGCCCCGGTCTGCGTCTCCTCGGCCGACGCGCCTTCCGACTTCGAATGCATTGTCGGGATAGTCGCACGCGCCCCCGTCGGGGCACGCCATGACAGCGACCACATGTCCGGCGCCTTCCAGTTGCCGCTGGACCTGGCGCAGCGCGTCAACGCCGCGATGATCGGCCCCCAGTGCGACTTTCATGAGATGATGTCCTTGAGTTGCGCTTCGATCAGCCTCTTGATCTCAGCGGCGGTCTGGTCGTAGAGAGACTGTGGCCCACCGATCGGATCGGGCACGCCCTGTCCGCTCGGGTCGAGCGTTCGCACGCGCTCCGCGGCGCCCGGCGCGACGCGCCGAAGCCCCTCGGCGTGCGCCGGTGTGAGTGCGAAGATCAGGTCAGCGCTGCTGATGAGATCCGGCGTGGCGGGCTGGGACGTGTGCTCATAGGACTCGATCCCGTGGCCTCGAAGCGCGACGATCGCCTCCGGAGTCGCGGGGCTTCCGATGCCGGCGGCGACTCCCGCTGAGAGCACGCGCACGTGATCCGAACTGACGCCCTTGCGATCCAGCGCGTCGCGCGTGAGCGCCTCAGCCATCGGGCTGCGGCAGGTGTTCCCCGTGCAGACGAAGAGAATTGTCCGTTTCGGCGTCGTGCTCACGCAGCGTGGCCCCAGTCGTCGCGAGAGGCGCCCTGACGTCGTGCGCTCCTCGCGAGCACCAAGTATCTGCTGGCGCCAAGGCAGGATCAACGCGCCATGTTGCGGCGTGAGCGGGACTTTGGGTAGATTCTTAGGGTCGCGGGCCGATTGGGAGGTCTCAGAGCGGGCACGCCCCGCGGTGCGGACGAGCGAGTCTTGGAGTTCCTCGAATACAACCAGGCGCTCAAGGAGCTGCGAGCGATCGGTGTCGTTGAGCGCGCCGATGGGGAACTGCGTCGCTTCGGTCTCGATCTGCCTAACGACTCCGATGTGACAACGCTCGTCTTCGCACCCGAGCAGCCGGGCGATCTGAATGGCGCCCGCTTCGTGAAGATGGACACGGACAAGCTGCCGGAGTTCGTCGAGCGCGTCTGCCACGCGAACCACATTCCCGAAGTCATGGTCATCCCTGCCGGCATCTGGCGGAAGATCATCGACCTGATCGCTTTCGATCTCGCTGCCGACAGCGCGTGGCTGGAGATCGACGCCGAGGCGTCGCTCCACCAGAACGGGCGCGATCCGCTGCTCGTGAACTCCGCCGATATGCATGTGATTCGCGCGATGACTTCGGCGCTCATCGAGCATGCCGATGACGCCGAGGACGATGTCACGGTCGCACCGACGCAAGCGCCGATGATCTTCGAGTTCCGATGCAAGGGCGAACTCGAGGTCGTATGCCCCAGCGCCGCGATCGCGGATGAGATCGAGGACATCGCTTCTCACTGATCGTTGATAGGAGAACGGCCCCGGCGCATTGCCGGAGCCGTTATCGATTCACGGATTCTCAGTGCATTGAGCCGCGTTGTGTCGTTACGGGCAGGCGGGGCCCCACATGCCGATGAGCTGCGCGAGATCACTGGAGCCGACGGTTCCGTCTCCGTCGAGGTCGGCGTCGTTGCGCGTCGCTCCCCAGGAGCCAATGAGAATGGCGAGGTCGCCGGAGTCAACCTGTTCGTTGCCGTTGAGATCAGCCTGGAGGCTGCAGAAATCGATGAAGCTGTCGAGCCACGGGAGATAGCCGTTGACGAGGACGCCGCCGCCGCCGGAGCCGAAGAGCGGTGTCGGATTGCCTCCGGCGCCGAAGCCGAATGAGTTCACGCTGTAGACGTGAAGTTCGCCGCCGCCGACATCGACGAATCCCGGTCCGCCTGAGTCGCCGCCGCCGAGCGACGCTTCGATGTCGTTCCCGAGCGTTGGGCCGCCGGTGAAACCGTTGCCGGTTGGGCCGTCGAAATCGAACTGCCAGATCTCGATGGAACCGCTGAACTCGTCATCGTTGAAGAACTGATTGGCGTGGTTGTTTCCGACACGCTTGACGATTGGATCGCTGGGGAAGAAGAACCCCAGGATGCCGTCCCCACTGTTGCCGTAGCCGGCCATGATGATCTCGTCGCCGCTGGCGAGCGTGCCGCGATAGAGCGGATAGACGGGGATCACGTAGGGGATGTCCTGGTTCAGCTCGATGATGACGAGATCGTCATTGACATTCGGATTGTTGAATCCGGTGTAGTCGGGATGCATGTTGATCGAGACGATGTCGCCTGTCGTGTAGAAGATGTTCGAGTTGCCCTGTTCGTTGAATCGAATGATGGTTCCGGTTGAGTCGTCAGTGCCGTCATCGTCGATATCAAAGCAGTGCGCCGCCGAGAGCACGTGGCGGCGCGAGATGGGCACGCCCGAGCAGACGAAGTCAGAGACACCGATGGTGATCGTCAGGCTGCACACACCCTTGTACGGGGAGGTGGAAATATTGAGATCGACGCGATTGGCCGGGGAGTCGGGCGGCGACCCCGCCGGGTCGCCGGCGACGATGCGCTTCTCGGCGTTTTCCACAAGGCGCCAGTCACGAACCTCCAGCGGGCGCGCGGGATCCACCTGCGGGTGGTTGTCGCGGACGGTGTAGATCATCTCGACGCCCTCGGCGGCGTCGATCGCGTCGCGCTGAGCGCTTGCAGAGTGCAGACAAGTCGCGACCACGATCATCGGGCACGCGAACACCAACGAACGTCGCATGTTCATGCGCATCGAACGTCTCCTACTTCAGGTTGATTGCCGAACCGGGTTCCACACCGACCGGCGTTCTCTCCTCTACCCAGGACAGTACGGGCGCGAAATGCTATCCGCACCATACCCCGTGCAGGATCCAGCCCAAGTAAAATCACGTCTGCCACGCGGGTTGCCCGGCGTTATCGGCGGTCATTGGACGCGCGTGGCGAATATTGACCAGCACTCGCCTCTTATTGGAGGCTGACGGGCATCACGACATAGAGGAAATCGTTGCCGCTCTTGAGGAGCCCGGGCTTGTTCGGCGCCTTGAGTTCGATGATCACCTGAGCGTCCTCGACCACCTTGAGGGCGTCGGTGATGAAGCTCGGGTTGAACCCGATCTCGATCTGGTCGCCGTCATAGGACTCGATATCGATGTTGACCTCGGCCTCGCCCATCTCCGGCGCCCGGCTGGAGAGCTTGAGCGTCTTGTCGGCGTCGCCGGCGAACTGGAGCTTGACGCCGCGTGACTCCTCGTTGGTCAAGAGCGCGGCGCGGCGCACACCGCTGCGGAGCGTCGTCACCTCGAAGACGGCCTTCTTGTCCTGGTCCTTCGGAATGACCTCTTCGTAAGGAGGGAAGGAGCCCTCGACGAGGGCGCTGGAGAGCGTCGCCTTCCAGGGACGCGCGTCGGCGCTGAACTGGAAATACGCCTGGTTGTCGGTGATCGCGACGCGAATGCGCTCCGCGCTGTCTTCGATGAGCTTATTGACGAGTGCCAGGCCCTTCGTCGGGATGATGCACTTGAAATCGCTGTCGGCGCTCGCGCCCTGCGCGGCGCCGCGCGCCAGCGCCAGGCGTCGTCCGTCGGTCGCGACCATCTCGAGCTTCTTGCCCGCAAGGTGCATGAGCACGCCGTTGATGGCGTACCGGCTCGTTTCCCGCGCGGTGGCGAAGAGCGTGCGGGTGACAAGACGCTGCATTTCGCCGGCTTCAATCTCGAAGACGTTCCCTCCTTCGGTCGCCTCACCCTCCGGGAACTCGGCCATGGCCGGGAAATCAGCGGGCGAGTAGCCGTAGATCTTGAATCGCGCGTCAGCCCCGCGCACTTCCATCACGTCTTCGCTGACGTCGAGCGTGAGTGTGGGCTCATCCTCTTCGGCCGCGACGATCTGCTGGAGTTTCTGGGCGGGAACGAGCGCCTCGCCGGGCGTCTGCACCTCGACCTGCACCGTCGAGAGGCGAATCGAGGTGTCGGCGTCCGTCGCAGCAAGCGTCAGGGCGCCGACATCGCCGTCCATTGACGCGATGAGCTTCACGCACATGAGCTGTGGACGCGGCGTTCGCGAAGGAACGACGGCGGAAACAACATTGATGGCGTCGAGCAGCGCCGTGCGGTCGCAGATGACCTTCATCGTCCTGGATCTCCGTGAAATGCGAGCATCGGAGTGTATCGCATCAGTGCGCGTCGAAGGTTGTGCGCGGCGCCCGCGACGCGTGAATCTTCCGCAGGAGGGGCGGATCGCGGTTGTCCGGGGCGTGGAAAGATCGGATACTGTGCGATCCCTCCGGCCGGCCCTCGCCGGGGCGCCTCGACGTTCTGCATACCATACAAAACCCTGTCAAATCCCGCGGCGGGAGCGCATGCCGTGGGTTTTGAGGAGTCCAGATGTCATTTGAAGCCGCCGTCCACGCCCAAGCGATCGAACTGGACAAGCTGAGTCTTGAGATGTGCGCCGCCGCAGGCAGCGGCCATCCGACGACCGCGATGAGTCTTGGACACATCGTGACCGTTCTGATGTTCCACTCAATGCGCTGGGCGCCGGATGTGCCCGACTACCCGACGGCGGACCGACTGATCCTGAGTGAGGGCCACGCTGTGCCCGTCGTCTACGCGGCGTACGCGCGTCTCGGCGGCAAGATCGGCAAGGATGTCGACGGCAGACGCACGCTCACGCTGGATGAGCTCGATTCGCTTCGCGAGGCGGCATCCGAACTGGATGGTCATCCGAATCCGCGAGAGGGCTTCCCCTTCTTCGATGCGGCCACCGGTTCGCTCGGCCAAGGGCTCTCCGTCGCCGCCGGTGTTGGTGAGGCGGCGAGGCTCGACGAGAGCGACCGGCGCGTCTACTGCATCATCGGTGACGGCGAATCGCGCGAAGGACAGATCTGGGAGGCGATCGACTATCTCGCTGACTCGAAGCTGACCAACGTGCTTCCGATCTTCAACTGCAATGGCTACGGGCAGGCGGGTCGCGTCAGCGCGCCGCAGTCGCCCGAGACAATCGCCGCCAAGTTGCAGGCCGTCGGCTTCGAAGTGGTCTCGATCGACGGGCACTCGCCCGCGGAGATCAAGGACGCCTTCGACCGCTTTGTGTCGATTCAGTCGCAGGAGGGCGCCGCTCCGATCGCGGTGGTTGCGCGGACCGTAAAGGGCTGGGGATCGCCGGCCATGCAGGCCGGAAACTGGCATGGCAAGCCGGCGTCAGGCCAGCCGCTCGACAAGGCGATCAGCGAACTTGATGAGCGCCGTGTTGAGCTGACCTCGGCGCTGGTGCAGAGTGATCAGTTCATGATCCAGCCGCCGACGGAGGCGCCTGCTCGTCCGCAGGCCTCACATGATCTCCCCACTTTCAGCGAGACCATGAAGCGATTCGACATGGAATCAGTGCTTCATACGGGTCGCCTGGCGACGCGCAAGGCGTATGGGCTGGCGTTGCGGGCGCTCGGTCACAGCGCATCCGATGTCGTCGTGCTCGACGCGGACGTCAGCAACTCGACGTTCGCAGAGACGTTCGCGAAGGACAAGGATCTCGAGAATCGCTTCTTCGAATGCAAGATCGCCGAGCAGAACATGTTCTCCATGGGCGCGGGCTTCTCCGCGGCCGGCAAGGTGCCCTTCATCTCGTCGTTCGCAAAGTTCATCACACGCGCGTACGACCAGATCGAGATGGGCATCTACAGCGGCGCGAATCTGAAGATCGTCGGCTCGCACGCCGGCGTGTCGCTCGCCGCAGATGGCCCGAGCCAGATGTCCCTTCCGGATGTCGCCTGGTTCCGCGGCTTCACGACGATGCGCGATCACAACGGGAACCCGGGCTGTTACATCCTGCAGCCGGCGGACGCCTACGCGGCGTACGCGCTGACGGGCGTCATGGCTGAGTACGAAGGCGCCTGTTACATGCGGACGCTTCGCCCGGATACGGAGTTCCTCTACTCCGATGACGTCGTCTTCAACCTCGGTGGCTTCGAGATCCTCAGCGAGGGACGCGATGTGTTGCTCGTCGCCAGTGGCTACATGGTGCACGAGGCCAACAAGGCGCTGGACGAGCTGGATCGTCAGGGCATCTCGGCGACGCTCGTTGATCTCTATTCGATTCCATTCGACGGCGACAAGCTGCTCGACCTGGCGCAGGAGAACAACGGCTACGTGATCACGCTCGAAGACAACTACGGCGGGGCCATGGGGTCAGCCGTCGCCGACGTCATGACGGAATCGGGCGACTCCTTCTCGCTGCAGCAGATGTACGTGAGGCGGATTCCGAAGTCGGCACGGACGCCTGAGGAGACGCTTCAGATGTGCGGTCTTTCGCACTCGGACATCGTGGCGACGTGCATGGAGCTCCTTGCCGTGAACGTCGTCTGAGCAGCAGGGTTGGACGCAAGTTTTTATTTCATAGACACTTACGGCACGAACTATCGCGCGTGGCTTCAACAGGGCCTCCCCGGGCTCCTCCAGCGGCTGGATTGGCTCGCGTGGAATTCCAGGGACGGAACTACGAAAACAGGTGGAGATGTGGGTCAAGGGTCGATAACCCACGGGTCAGGTTGGCAGCCGCTATCTTCAACCGGTATAGTTAGCGGCCGCTTGCGTGCTCATTGCCAGGTGGTGGAAGCGGGTGATTCAGGAGAAGTCTCACTCACTTCCGGGACAACGAGTTTTGTATTGCCGAGAGCAGCCCGCTGCGTGATTGAAGAGTGCGTGCGCATTTGCTGTTGCAGCCGGCTGATGAACTAAACCTTGGACGCCTGTTCAGGTGTATTGGACGCGTCCGGAATCTGATGAAGGAGAAGTCTCACATGAGACGGACAATGTGCCTGAGCCTGCTCTCTGGAGCAGTCATCGGCCTCGGCGGCGCTGGCGTCGCGACGGCCGAGACCGAGGCGTGGACGAATGCGAACAGTGACGAAGTTCGTGCGCTGGTCGCCGAGATGGTCGCTGACTCCGAGAACCGTTCCTCGCTCCTGCAGAGCGGTGGCACGGCTGGTCACGATGGGAAGTTCTTCCTGGCTTCGTCCGATGGGAACTTCCGCCTGAACGTCGGTGGTCAGGTCCAGTTCCGCTACATCGCGAACTTCCGCGATGACGACAGTGATTCGGGTGAGGACGACTTCGAGAGCGGCTTCCAGACTCGTCGCACGAAGCTCGAGTTCTCCGGTCACGCGTGGGATCCGGACCTGTACTACAAGGTCGTCGGCGCCTTCGATCGTGACGGCGGCGACTTCGAGCTCGAGGACGCCTACGTTGGTATGAAGCTCGACAACGGCTGGAAGATCCAGTGGGGCCAGTTCAAGGTTCCGCTGCTTCGTGAAGAGCTCGTCAGCTCCAAGTACCAGCTGGCCATCGATCGTTCGACCACGAACGAGTTCTTCACCGGCAACCGTACGCAGGGCATCATGGGCGTCTACGCCGACGAGGCGTGGAGCCTGGCGCTCTCATTCAACGACGGCGCCAACTCAGTCAACTCCGACCTCGGTCAGGACAACTCGGACTACGCCTTCACGGGTCGCTTCGAGTGGCTGATCTCCGGCGACTGGAGCCAGTTCAAGGACTTCACGTCCGAGCGCGGCAGCGAGAGCGGCATGCTCCTCGGCGGCGCCGTTCACTACCAGGACGGCCCCGATCGTCCGGGCGTCAGCGAGACTGAGCTCGTCATCTACACCGTTGACTTCAGCTGGGAAGGCGATGGCTGGAACCTCTTCGGCGCCTTCGTCGGCCAGTACATCGATCCCGACACCGGCGGCGAGCGCGATGACTTCGGCTTCGTCGTTCAGGGCGGCTACTACTTCACCGAGACCTTCGAAGGCTTCGCTCGCTTCGACTACCTCATTCTCGACGACGATGTCGCCGCGGTTGAGGAGGACGAAGTCCCGGTGCTCACCGTTGGTTTCAATGAGTACCTGCACGGCCACGGCGCGAAGTTCAGCGTCGACCTCCAGTGGTACTTCGAGCAGACGACCGGCAGCATCGACCTCGGCGCTGGCGGTGGCGACACCGGCATCGGTCGTCTCGGTTCGACCAACGAGGATGAAGTCATCCTCCGCGCCCAGTTCCAGCTCCTCTTCTGATCCCCGCGATCAGCTGAGAGCCGCGACACTGCGGCCATGATTTGATTCAAGACCGGTCTCCTGAAAGGGAGGCCGGTTTTTTTCTGCGCTCGTCACGCGCGCCGACAGGCCGAGCCTGTGGAGATATCCTCTCATGCGATGGATCATCTCTCGCCCATCGAAGCCAGGCTCATCGGCGTTCTCATCGAGAAGGCGCTGACTACGCCTGATCAGTATCCGATGTCGCTCAACGCGCTCGTCACCGGGTCGAACCAGAAGAGCAATCGAAATCCAGCGATGTCGCTCTCTGAGGAGCAGGTCTTCGATGCGCTCGCCGACCTGCGCGCGCGCGACTGGGTGATGATGGTCATGCCGTCCTCAGGTCGCGTCGAGCGCTACAAGCGAAGCGTGAAGGAGAAGCTCGGGGTCGACGGCTGGCAGGAGGCCGTGCTCGCCGAACTGCTTCTGCGCGGCCCCCAGACCGTTGGCGAGCTGCGCACGCGCTGCGGGCGTATGAAGCCATTCGAGTCGCTCGAGATCGTGCAGAACGTGCTTGATGGACTCGCCGCGCCAGCAGACGAACGGGAGGCGCTGGTGAAGCGGATCGGCCCGGCGCCGGGCGGTCGCGCCGATCGCTGGATGCAGCTCGTTGCGCCGGACAGCCATCCGCAGGATGCGCCCGCCGCTGCAGCGACGCCGTCACCGGTGGCGCGGGCCGCGACGCCTTCAGCGGACTCAGCGGCGCAGATTCGTCATCTCGAGGAGCGCATCGCGTCCCTTGAGGCGACGGTCGAGGAACTCAGACAGCTGCTTCCGCACATGGCGGATTGAAGACCGCGCGTCTCAGCCCTCGTCGCTCTCGCGAATCTTCGCAAGAACCGTGTAGTCCTCGAGCGTCGTCGTGTCGCCGACGGATTCCCTGCCTTCGGCGATGTCGCGAAGAAGCCGGCGCATGATCTTGCCGCTGCGCGTCTTGGGGAGCGCGTCCGTGAAGCGGATCATGTCGGGTTTGGCGATGGCGCCGATCTCCTTCGCGACATGATCGCGCAGTGCGCCGCGAAGCGCATCATCCGGCGCATGGCCCGGCGCCAGCGTGCAGAATGCGGCGATGCCGGTGCCCTTGATCTCGTGAGGCATGCCGACGACCGCGGACTCGACGACCGAGTCATGGCTCACCAGGGCGCTCTCGACCTCCATCGTGCCCAGGCGATGGCCGGAGACGTTGATCACATCATCGACGCGCCCCATGATCCAGAAGTAGCCGTCTTCATCACGTCGCGCGCCATCGCCGGCAAAGTAGTACGGCTCGCCGTCGGCGTTTCGGATGGTGGACCAGTACGTGTCGATGAAGCGCTGCCGGTCGCCGAGGATTCCGCGCAGCATGGAGGGCCATGGCTTGCGGATGGCCAGCAGTCCGCCGGTGTTCGCTGGTTGCTCCTCGCCCTTGTCGTTGACGATCACGGCGTCCACGCCGGGGAAGGGCAGCGTGCAGGAGCCGGGCTTGGCGTCCGTGGCGCCGGGCATGGGGGTGATCATGTGCCCGCCCGTCTCGGTCTGCCACCAGGTGTCGACGATGGGGCAGCACTCACTTCCGATGACGCGGTGGTACCACATCCACGCCTCGGGGTTAATTGGCTCGCCAACGGTGCCGAGGACGCGCAGTGACGACAGGTCGTGCTTCTGCGGGTGCTCATCGCCCCACTTCATGAACGCGCGAATCGCGGTCGGCGCCGTGTAGAACTGCGTCACCTTGTGTCGGGCGACGATGTCCCAGAATCGATCCGCTTCAGGGAAATTCGGCGCGCCCTCGTACATGATCGACGGGACGCGATTGGGAAGCACGCCGTAGATGATGTACGAGTGCCCAGTGATCCATCCGATGTCGGCGGTGCACCAGTAGACCTGGTCGTCATCGGGTCGAAGATCAAACGTAATCTTGGATGTGAGATACGTGTGCACCATGTAGCCGCCGGTGGTGTGCATGATGCCCTTGGGCTTGCCGGTGGTTCCGCTGGTGTAGAGGACGAAGAGGAGGTCCTCGGAGTCCATATGCTCGCATGGGCAGTCATCGGAGGCGTTGTCGACGAGGTCGCTCCACCAGTGGTCGCGTTTGCCGCCGTGCTCAGTCGAGGGCTCGGCGTGCCACGTGATGTCATTCTCGCAGCGCTTGAGAACGACGACGTGATCGAGCGAGTCATTCTTCTTGCACGCCTTATCGACGTTGTCTTTGAGTGGAACGATGCCGCCGCGCCGCCAGCCGCCATCGGCGGTGATGAGCACCTTGCTGCTCGCATCATGGACGCGATCTGCGATGGCGCTTGCGCTGAATCCGCCGAAGATGATCGAATGCGGGGCGCCGATGCGCGCGCAGGCGAGCATGGCGATGGCGAGTTCCGGGACCATTGGCATGTAGATGGTGACGATGTCGCCCCTCGAGACGCCAAGGGATTTGAGCGCGTTGGCGAATCGGCTGGTCTCGCGCTGCAGATCGGCGTAGGTGAGATTGCGGATCTCAGGAGCGCCGTCTTCAACGGGCTCGCCCTCCCAGATGATGGCGGTCTGATCGCCGAAGCCCGCGGCGACCTGTCGATCGACGCAGTTGTGACAAAGATTCGTCGTGGCGCCGACGAACCACTTCGCATCGGGCGCCTTCCACTCGAGTGTCTGTGACCAGGGTGTGAACCAGTCGAGCTCCTCTGCGACTTCTGACCAGAACCCATCCGGATCATCCTGGGCCCGCTTGCGCATGGCGTCACGGGCGTCGGCGGATCCGACGTGGGATCTGGCCGCGAACTCCGCAGCCGGCGCAAAGGTGCGATTCTCGTGGAGGATGGATTCGATGCCGGACTGGTTGTCGCTGGGCATAGCGCGCTCACGTTTCTGTGTTGTGCTCATGAAGATGCGCAACGCCGGAGCGTGCGCACACGACAAGCCTCAGGGTAGCACAAGCGTCTCGAAATCGAGGGCGTCGATCGCTGCGGCGTCGGCGCGATTACTCCGACCAGGAGCCGATGAGGATCGCGAGATCCACAGCGCCCACTTCACCATCGCTGTCCAGATCAGCGCGCGGATCGTTCGATCCCCACAAGCCGATGAGCTCCGCGAGGTCGACGGCGCCGACGACGCCGTCGCCGTCCAGATCGCCGAGCAGGATCGAGTCGGGTCGCGGACTGATATAGAGCACCGCGTCATAGTCTTCCGGAGTCGAGTTGTTGTCGTATCGAATGACGGCGTTCACCAGCAGGGCGCCCATGGCCAGCGGATCGACGGACTGGGCCATCGCGCCGGGATGTCGCTGCTGGATGATCGAGCCGCCGCAGAGTGCGCCGGAGGAGAGTGAGTTGGAGTCCGCGAGCGCGAGCGAGATGATCTCGTAGGGCCTTGTGGAGTTGGCGCCGACGAAGATCTCACCCTTGCTCAGAAGGCGTTCGAGGACGTAGCCGTCGCCGGTGAGCGCCGCCTTGAAGAGCGCGACTGTCGCGGCGCCGAGATTGGGTTTGTACGCGCCGACGAAGTAGACATTGCCGAGCAGGTCCATCGCCGGGGCCGACAGCGCGACGGGCGACGCGATCTCGGAAGCCGTCGCGAGACGTCCGATCTGCTGGCCGGTGGGGCCGTCGAGCACCGGCTTGTTCGGGAAGGCGGCTATGCGCCACTCGGTGGAGACCTCGCCGATCGTCGCGACGACGATGAACTCGTCGCCAAGCGCGCTCGCCGTGGCGCTGACCATGAGGTCGCCGTCTTCGTCAAGTCCGATGGCGACCGGACCGTTGCCGCCGCGGAAACTCGTCTGATTCTGATGTTGAGTGAACTCGGCGTCGGTGGCGCTGAATGGTCCGTCAGAGATCGTGCCTGGAAGTGTGACGCGCTCGGTGTCGAAGATCGAGGCGTCCGTGTTGAAACGCACCACGCCGATCGACTCGATGCGACCACTGCCCGCAAGCGATCGGCCGAGGTACGCCATCGTCCCCCCGAAAGGATCCTGCGGCGCATGAGCGGCTGAGTACGTCGGATTGCCGCGATGGGCGATGATGCCGGGCGGCAGGTGGTCGGTGCTGGGCGGGTTGGCGCCGATCGTCGAGTTTCCTGCGAAATCAAGGAGCAGCGAGATCGGATCGTCGCTGTCATTCGTTTCCTGCGGGATCATCGACGGGGGATTCGTCGTGACGCTGCCGGCGTTGATGATGAATTCGGTGGCGCTGGGATCGGACGCCTGGTTCGACATGGCGTCGAGGGCGCTGATTGTATTGGTGATCCCCTCATCACGCGTGCGCAAGGAGACGCGAACGATCGACTCGCCGACTGCCTTCTGCATATTCATCGACGCGGTCGTGAAGTCATCGACGCGCATCATCACGCTGCCGTCGGCGTCCACGCTCCCGAGTGAGAGCGTCGAGTGATCGACATTCATCGGCGCCGATCTGCTGGTGGCGGCGACTGTGCGTGTGATGAAGAGGCGGGCTGGATTCGTCAGCCGATATCCCACCTCAAGCCCAACGACGTTCGTCTGTGTGACGCTCAGATCGTTGAATGCGAATGTGTAAAGACGGTCAAAGCTCGCTGCGGTGATCGAGGCCTGCGAGGGCGGCGCGTTGTTCGTTGGATGAACACCTTCTCCCGCCGCCGTCCAGTAACTGAACTGGCTCACCGGAATCGGGACGAGTGTGCGCACGTCAGCGCTTGCCGCCGCCGCCGCGAGTCGATTCGTGTTGAATCCGGGATCGGAGTCTTCGGAGGCCTTGGCGATGGGCGCGATCAGGAACTCATTGCCCCATGAGGACGTCAGCGGCACGAGATCGACGACGTACCGGAGGCGCTGAGCGCCATACGCTGAGAGCGCATCGCCCTGCCCCGGTGTCTGTCCGACGCTGTCCTGCGCATGGAGCGTCGACGCACCGCATGTAAACACAGCCAGAATGCCGCTTAGACGGACAAGCCGCATCCCCCTGGGACCTCTCTTCGCGCCTTCGCCGATTCAGGATCCGCGGCGCCGCGCGTTTCTTCCCGGGAAATGAGCGGCTGTCGTGGCGTCGCCAGGATCAGCGACGAGGCAAGTTCGGGATGGATGCCCGGGCCGGACGCAGACGTCCCGATCCACCACCCGGGAGCATTCTCTGGGGGGCGTCAGGGGGCGTCAAGAGATTCCGGGCGCCTTCGTGTGATTCACACGCAAACCGAGCCTGGAAGCCCTTAATTCATGCCCTGCCTAGGGGATAAGGCCGTCGCCGCCCTTGGTGCTGGACATGGGATACATCTCGCCGCGGCTCTCGGCGATCGCACGCTCGGTGGTGCCGCGCTGGAAGGTGAGGAACTCGCGCCACTTGGGGTCGCGCTCCATGAGCAGGGCTCGCCGAATGCGCTCGAGCGTCTCGTAGCTGGCACGATTGAGCACCCGCTCGGCACGAACGGCGCCGTTGATCGCCGGGAGATAGTTCGGATCGCGCGCCAGCGACTGGTTGTAGAAATCGAGCGCATCCTCGTAGTAGCGGGCGCGATCCCAGGTCAGCGCGAGATTGAACATCGGTCGCGGATCCGCGGGACTGAGATCGGCGGCGCGGGCGAAGACCTCCGCGGCCTCGAAGTAGCGATCCTGGCTGAGGAAGATGACGCCGAGGTTGTTCCACGCGGCGGCGAACTCCGGAAAGCGGGCGATCGCAGCCTGGTAATGGACGATCGCCTTGTTGGGGTCCTTCGCCTTCTCGGCCTTGCGCGCCAGCTTCTTGGCGGCGCGGAAATCCTTCTCAGTCGTGACTTTGATGCGCGTCGTGTCGTATGGCAGTGCGACCGACTCATTGCCCTCCGAGATGCACCCGCCGGCCGCCAGCATGACGGCGCCGGCGACGGTCCAGACGAGTGCGCGCTTCTTGATTGAGGCGCCGGTCCCGAGCGAGGATCGCAGATTGCGGACACGAGTTGTGTTTGAATTGATGCTCATTGAATTAGCCCACCTGCTTTTCCCATCTCAGGAACTCGACCTCAATCGACCACCCCCGTGGCGAAGGCCGAAACTCGATATCTCGTACGAATAGTCCATCGACATTGGCGATGACGCGATTGATCCACTCCATCGCCTCGTCGAGTGTCAGGTCAACCATGTTGGCGGTGACGCCCTTGCCGCGGAATGGCGAATCAGTGCGCCCGGCGAGTCGGACGTCCTGGCTTCGCTCCTTCACGCTGATGGTGCCCTCCGGCAGCTCCATCTCGCGCCGCTGGTCGAGCAGGCGCGTGAGAAGATTGGGAAGGGGGCGATAGCGCACCTGCGCGGGCGCGTTGGCGCGCTGCATCTCGGTGAGTCTGGCGCGCTCGAGCACGAGCACGTCAATGCGCGCCTTCGCGTCAAGTGTTGACTTGAGATTCGATCTCGCCGCGGCAGCGCCGTTGGCGCTGAAGATCGCGAAGACGCATGCGGCCAGCAGCGCGATGATGGCCAAGGCCGGCAGCCCGCTCGGCTTGTTGCGGCGCTCGGCCGCGAGGGCCATGGTGCGCAGTCGAAGCTGTTTCTCGGCGCGCGGCGTCATGGATTCGCCCACCCGCCCGTGAGGCGCAGGGAGACATTCGGCGGAATGCCGCTGATCGTGCCGCGCCAGATAATCTCGCTGTCACCAGTCTGCAGCCTGGCGCGCAGGGACTCGATCGTCTCGATGCGGGGGCCGCGCACGGTGGCGCTGGCCTGATTCTCGCTGATCATGAAGAGATCAACGGACGCGCCCTCGACATCCTCCAGTTCCTGGAATTCAGTCGCGATGAGGATCAGCTCATCGAGGATGGGCTTCGGCGGACCGGGCTCATCGCCGCTGTCCGTATTCTCGAGCAGGGCGTTGACGCGCGCCGCCAGGGCTCGCGCCGGGAAGGGATCGCGCGCAAGCAGACCCGTCGGATCGATGCGCGAGAGCGTCTGTGACTGTTCGACACGCGCTGCAGTCATCTGCCGCTTGTAGTCGGAAGCGTTCGCCCTGAACTGCAGGCCAAGCCCGGCGACGCCGACTGCGAACGCCACGATGGCCGCCGATGAGACGAGGTACAGGCGTCGAAGCGCGCGTCCTGGCCGATTGCTGAGTTCGACGAGGCAGGCGCGCGGATCGTCAACATCCGGATTCTCAACGCGCCCGCGACTGGCGAGCTCTTCGAGCGTCGCGCCCTCGGGATCATCCGCCTCGACGACATCGACCTGCACGTTCTCCCATGCCTTTGAGAACATCCCGGCGAGACGCGGCGCCGGCGCGCCCACGAGCACGACGCGCTCCGGCGCGGCGCCGCACTGTGAGGTCCATGTGATCCAGTCGAGCAGCAACCGGCTCCATTCCGTCGGCAGCGTGTCTCCAGTCGGCGCCGCACTGCTCTCGCCGATCGCGGCGCTGATGCGACCGGCGGTGATGAGCTCGCCGCCCCGTGCCCACGTCCAGAGAAGCGATCCTGAAGGATCGATCATGACGACGGCGCACACTTCGTCGCGAGGCCCCGGCGACCACACCTGCACCATGGCGTGCCAGAATGACGCGACGGCGCCGACACGCACGCCGCGCTTGTCCATCTCGTCCAACCAGAGGCGTGCGCCGCCATCCTGCGCCATCAGGAGCACCTGGGCGCTGGTTGGCTTCGGAGCGCTGCTCTTGCGCTTGAGCAGCGATTTCAGCGAGGGGCTCTGTTTCGATTGTTCGATCTTCGCGAGCGACTGCACGAGGCTGGCCGGCGCATCACCCCATTCGCTCTGGCGCTGGCGCAGCGCCGCCTGGATCACCGCAGGATCGGATGACGGCGCCGACAACGGCGTGCAGACGCTCTCGTCCGCGCTCAGATACACGACGTCGATGCGCGAGCGCGTGCCCAATTCGAGCCTCGTCCAGTCAGCGGCTTCGATCACTTCACGCCGGGGATCAGCGATCGGCGCATCGTCATCGGGCGCAGCCTGATCGGCCACAAACGACTCGTCGGCGCCGTCGGGCAGAAGCAGGCGCACGCGTGCGCCGTCTGCATCGAGATGGCAGATCGCGCGAGGCATCAGGAGGGGTCCTCCTCCTTTTCCTCATCGTCCTCGTTCGTCTTCCAGAATTCGCGGCGGTCCTGAAAGCGCTCGTAGTCCGCGGTGCGACCGGATCGTCGCGGCTCGGCGGCCTTCGGAGACGGAAGCGGAAGATCGAGCTCCACCGGCGGAGGCGCCGCGGCGGTGAGCTTCAGTTCGTCGCCGCCCGAGCGCAGCCAGATGAGCTCCGGCTGGATCTTGGTGAATCGGTAGCCGTCGATCTCCTGGCCGACCTGGACGATGCGCTGCTGGCCTCCCATGGCGACGAGAGCCATGGAGTCGTCGCCGCCGGAGCCGAAATACCCGACGTAGCGCCAGTCCGCAGGCACGTTGCGCCGCGACGTGTTGTTCGACTGCTGCGCCGCCTGCTGCGCCTGCTGGGCTTGCGCCTGGTCGCCGTCCTTCGGCCGAGAGTTCACGAGGTTCGCGGTGACGCTCTCGGGGACCATCCAGGCGAGCAGCGGCGCCGCTTCTGTCCAATCCGTATTCGCGGCGACGCTCTCGGCGCTCGATTGCGCAGCCTGACTCCCTGTGAAATCACGCGGCTCGAGCTGCGGAGGGGCAAGATCGGGGGCCTTCACCCCGATGGCAAAGACGCCCGCGCAGAAAACCGCCCCGATGGCCACTACGAGGAGCATCCATCTGCTGAAGCGAGCCGCCTTGTCCGCACTGAGAGCCATCGCGCTTCCTAGTACCTCCGGGGACTGGAATTCGTCTCCTCTTCATCGTCCGAGAGAGGGGTGACTTCCTTCCATTTCAACTCGATGGCGCCAAGGGAATCGAACTCGAAGAGCATCTCGAAGAATCGCTCTCCCTCGCTGTCGCGCACGTTGATGTCGAGTTGCCAGAGCACCGGTGTGAATGTCACGATCTGTCGGAGGCCGACGCTCTCCTCGGGGTTGAGCCCGACGCCCCGAAGGGCGTTTTCGAGGCCGTCAAGGTCGATTGGATTGCGCCGCCGCACGCGTTCGACGCGCTCGGCGAACTTATCCCCATTTTCGGGGACAAGGGCCTCGAGGACGACAGTCGGGGCCGTATTGAGGCTGATCTCCGGCGGGCCGACGATGCGCCGGGCGCCCTTGGCGTCGGTCAGTGCGAAGTAACGATCGAGGAACTCCGTGTAGGCGACGCGCTGGGGCTCGGGGGCGTCCGAGCCGATCACCCCGGGCATGCCCTGGCCATCGCGCACCTTGATGCGGACCTGAGCGCCGCTGGGGAGGACGAAGCCATAGGAGAAGTCCTTGTCCTCGTCCTCGAGATAAGGCGTCATCGCGCTCGAGTTCTTGTCCTTGAGCCAGTTCGTCACGAGCGCGCGAATGCCGAACATCTCGTGATGACGTCGATACTCAGCGAGCTGGCGCGTGACGACGCGCGTCTGCGAAGTCTGGCGCTCGAAGGCCACGGCCAGATGCAGTGACGAGATGAAGAGCAGCAACAGCACGAGCGGCAGGGCGAAGCCCCGCGAGCCCGCTTTCGCGCCGTGTGCTCGGATTCCCTCGACGAGGCGCCTCAATTGAAATCTCCCGTTGTGATGCCGGGTTCGAACAGCCAGTCCACGGCCGCGCCCGAGCGTGCGAATATCACGACCCGGACCGCGCGCGGGAACTCGTTGCTCTGCCGCGCCTCCAAGACGGCTTCCGGACCGGTGCCCTGGATGGCGGAGAACCAGACCTGCGCCAGGCCCTCAGCGAGCACGACAGGATCGCCGGGTGGATCGATGGGCGTCCACTGAAGCGTCCAGTCGCGACCGTCAGCGATCTTGTCAAAGGCGCCGCGCACGGGTCGATCGGTCTCGACGGCGTACTGAAATGGCGCCTTCGTCAGGACGAGTTCGATGCGCCATGGCGCCTCGAAGTTCTCGAGATCCTCTTCGTCGATGGGCCCCATGCGAAATCGAGGCGGCCCGTTCTCGCTCGAGCCGCGGCGGCTCGTTGAGTTTCCTCCGCGTTCCCGGAAATCCGCGCGGGCGCCGGACAGGGCGTCATCGGCGTCTCCGGTCGGGCCGTCGTCAAGCTGGATCGGGGCAGCAACGAGCGACTGCATGGCGCGTCCGATCGTGCGATGGCAGCGCGAGAAGTCGGAGACATCGTCGAATGAGCGAGCGAGGTATTGCTCGGAGTCCTCGATCATGCGCATCAGGCCGAAGCAGGTGATGACGAGCATGGATCCGATGACCATCGCCAGCGACATTTCCAGCATCGTGAAGCCGCGGCGGGTCATGGCGCGCCTCCTCCACCGGGCTCGAGGCTGTCGACGTCGATTTCGATATTGAGCATGCGCTCGAGGTGCTTGAGCAGCACATCGGTGCGCTCATCTCCGACGAGGCGGGGGAAGGGATCGAAGATGCGGCTGAGGGACGCGAGCGGCTCGTCGGAGTCGCGCACGCGATCGCGCGAGAAGGGATAGACGTTGATCGTGATCATCACGAAGCCCGCCTCGATGCGCTTGTCAGACGAGATGGACTTGGCAGGCACGGCGCGGCGCACGACGAGATCGTCGCGCTCGTTGTCATCCGCGACGAGGATGTCCTCCTTCAGGCGATACATGTATCGCCCGCGTCCCTGCTCGATGTACTGATCAGTGTCGGGAAGCTCTTCGGGGCCGAGATGGGTGTAGACGAGAATCAGCCTGTTGGCGACTTCCATCGCGTCCAGGCGCTGCTGCTGCATGTCGGCGGCGGAGCGGAGCGAGCCGTAGCCTCCGAGGATCGTCGTCGCGACGCCTGCAAGCAGCGCGACCGCAAGCGCGACCTCGAGGAACGTCATGGCTCGCCTGGGCGTCATTCGAGCGACCAGTTGAAGAGATCGTCTTCGGTGCCGGGCGTGGCGTCGGCGCCGAGGCTGATGAGATCGAAGGGGACCTGGGGATTGGTGCTGGGGACGTAGTAGAGGAAGGGATTGTTCCAGCCGTCGAGCGGAATCTCCGTCAGGTATTTTCCGCTGACGAGGATGTTCAGGCCTTCCTCGGCGGTGGGATAGGAGCCCTTCTCGAACTTGTACTGGTCGAGCGCGTTCTCGATCTGCTCCATGCGAATGGTGGTGATCTTGATCTTGGCGCGCTCGTCCTGTCCGACGAGGTTGACGACCACGATCGAGACGAGGGCGCCCATGATGAGCAGCACCAGCATCATTTCCAGGAGCGAGAAACCGCGTTGTCTGATGACCATGGATGTCATATCGGACGATCCTCTCCACCGCTTTCTACGCGGTTGACGGACTTGTGTTGGCATTCCTGCAGCAATCGCCCGTCCTCGCAGGCCGTTGGACGCACGGGCCTGCCGAAAGTTGCGGGCGAATCCACCGAACCGCCCATTCTAGCGGCTCCTAGCCCTGCACCTGACTGGACATCGTCACCAGCGGGACCATGACGGACATCAGCAGCGAGCCGATCACCACGAACATCACCACGATCAGGGCGGGTTCCAGGGCCGCCAGCAGACGCTCCGAGCGGGTGTCCATCTCGTTGGTCAGGTCGACGGCCAGAGCGTCGAAGGCCGAATCGAGATCGCCGGATCGTTCGGCCGCGACGAGCAGTCGCCGGGTGGCCAGCGGCAGGGCCGTGACCTCCTCGAGGAGCTGACGCAGGACGCCGCCCTCGACGAGTCGAGTCCGCACGGTCTCGAGCTGCTTCCGAAGCTGGGGATGGCTGACGGCGCCGGAGGCGATGCCCAGTGAATCAGCGAGGGGCACGCCCGAGCGAGCCATCGCGCCCATCACGCTGAAGAAGCGCGCCGACTCCATCGCCAGCACGAGCTTCGAGACGGCGGGCATCTTGCGAAGCAGCGCCAGCAGCGCCGCGAAGACAATCTTCCGGAAGACGACGAGCAGGCTCGCGAACGCGACGAGGCCGATGAGCACAAACAGAAAGTTCGCCTTCAGCCAGTTGCCGGCGTCCATCACGAGTTCCGTGTACCAGGGCAGCTCGATTCCCGTTTGCGCCAGTCCGGCGCCGATCTTCGGCACGACGATCGTGAGCACAAGCGTCGCGACGATGGCGCTGATTGCGGACACAATGGCGGGATAGATGAGCAGCGTGATCGCCTTGCCGACGATGGCCTGTCTGCGCTCTGCGGATTCGGCGAGCCTTCGCGCCGCGTCGCCGAGATCGCCGGCGCGCTCCGCGGAGCGATACACGGTGATGGTGATCGAATCGAAGCCGCCGACCTGCTCGCATGCGTCGGCGAAGCTGGCGCCGGCGCCGACGAGTGAGCGGATGCGCTCGGATCGCTTCTTCGTCGCAGGCGTGACAACGGACCCTGCAACTTCCAGCGCTTCGACGAGCGTGACTCCACGACCGAGGAGATCGCCGATCTGGCGATTGAATCCGACCTGATCCTTGAGCGGGAGATCCGTCGTGCGCGCCGTCCAGCTCGGGAGCTTGCGCGCCTTGACGAGGAGTAATCCGTCTTCACTAAGCGCCTGCGCGAGCGAAGGCTCATCCGTCGCGGTTCGCATGCCGCGCTTGCGCGAGCCGTCTGCGGAGACTGCGGAGAAGAAGAACTGTGTTGTGGTCTCGACCTGTGTCACGTCGCAGGTTCACTCCGTCGCGATGGCGTTCGGATTCTACTCCTGTGCAAGGACGCGGCGAAGTTCTTCGGAGGTGGTGAGGCCGCGCGCGACCTTCTCCTGGCCGTCGATGACCATGGGCTTGAGCCCTTGTTCGATGGCCTTGGCCATGAGCGCTGTCGCGTCCGCTGAATGCATGGTCAGGCCGCGCAGCTCGTCGGTCATGGGCATGAGCTCATAGATCGCGACACGACCGGAGTAGCCGGAGCCAAGACACTTGTCGCAGCGCTCACCCTGCACGAGTCCTGTGCCTCCGCACTTCTCGCAGCAGCGCCTGAGCAGGCGCTGTCCCATCGTCGCCAGCAGCGCCGAGCAGATCAGGTACGGCTCGATGCCGATGTCCTGCAAGCGCGAGACGGCGCTGGGTGCGTCGTTGGTGTGGAGCGTCGCAAGCACAAGGTGACCGGTGAGCGCAGCCTGCACCGCCAGATGCGCCGTCTCTTCGTCTCGGATCTCACCGACGAGAATCACATCAGGATCCTGCCTGAGCAGCGAGCGAAGGCCGGAGGCGAACGTCACGCCGCGCTTGGGGTTGACCTGCACCTGCCCGATGTTGTCCATGTGGTACTCGACCGGATCTTCGATTGTCATCACGTTGCGCGTGGTGCGATCGACGCGTTCCAGCGCCGCGTAGAGCGATGTCGTCTTGCCCGAGCCCGTGGGGCCTGTGACGAGGATCATGCCGGTTGGACGATTGATGAGCTCCATGAGCTCATCCTGCATCTCGTCCGTCATGCCAAGTGATTCGAGGCTGAGCTTGTTCTGGCTTTGATCGAGCAGACGCAGGACGAGGCGCTCGCCGAAGACCGTCGGCACGCAGGAGAGACGGATGTCGATCTTGCGCGAGCCGATGCGCACAGTCGTTTGTCCATCCTGCGGCGAATGGCGATTCGCGATGTCCAGTTCGGCCATGACCTTGAGGCGCGAGGAGATCGCGGCCGCGAGACTCAGCGGCGGACTGAATGCGTCAACGAGGAGGCCATCGACGCGAAAGCGAATCAGCAGCTTGTCTTCGAGCGGATGGATGTGAATATCCGAAGCGCGGAGGCGGAGCGCTTCGAACAGGATCATGTTCACGAGCTTGATGACGGGCGTTTGCCTGGCGAGTTGCAGGAGGTCGGTGGCCTTCCCGATCGAGCCGGCGGCGTTCTCGATGGCGCGCTCGTCGAAGGGAATATCCTCGACAATCTCCGTGACGAGATCCTGGCGCTGCTCATAGCCGCGATTGATCAGGTTGCCGACCTGCGCGCGGGGCGAGAGCGCGATGCGGATCGGCATGCCGACGAGGCGCTCGATGGCGCTGAAGGCCGCCGGCTGCATGGGCTGCGCCGTGGCGATGGTCATCACTTCGCCGTCGGATGAGAGGCCGGCGATCTGATGGCGGCGCGCCGCGTCCGCAGGCACATGCTCATAGAAGCGTTCAGCAGATTCGTGCGGCTTGGGCTCGGCGATGAACTCGAGGCCGCAGCGCTTGGCGAGCGCCTGCAGCGCCGCATGCTCCTCGGAGCCGGTCGTGGAGAGAAGCACATCCCATGGCTCTTCGTCGATGCCGGGCGTCGTCGGGAACGCCTCCACCTGGTCGGGGCGCAGTTTCAGACCGCCGAAGAGGCGCGACAGGCGCGCCGGCGTCTCATCGCTGACGGGCGCAGGAGCGCCGTTGGCTGCGCTCTTTCCATTCTGGTTGTCGCCGCTGGCGTCGCTCATGAGTCTCCCGACTCATTGTTGGCGTCGTCCTCCGGCGATGTCTCGCCGGGCTCGCCTTCGCCGTCGAGTTCGGTGAGCTCATCATCCACATCGTCGCCAGGGAATTCGACGCCGTAGAGCGGCATGAGCGCCGGGAGCAGCTCCGGAGAGGCGAGATCGACCTCACTGATGTCCGCCGGGCCCTCGGTGAGAAGGCGAAGATCGGCGAAGCGGGGATCGGTCAGCACACGCGGCGTCATGAAGACATAGATGGTGCGCTGGCTGGTGCTCGAGGTCCGGTCTTTGAAGAGTTCGCCGATCAGCGGGATGTCGCCAATGAACGGAATCTTCTGGATGGACTCCATCTCCTGCTCGAAGGTGAAGCCGCCGACGATGACCGTCGAGTCCGAGGGAACCGTGACGATGGATTCGATGTTGTCCGACCGGCGGGTGGGGGGAAGGTCGGGATTGGGACGCTCGCCGAATGCGGAAAGTTCGACGGAGAAGTCGAGCACGAGGAAGCCGCCCGAGCTGATGTGCGGCTCGACAGTGACGGTCGTACCAGCGCTGAGCGTGCCGCCCAGCGACGTCTGACTCGGTGCGCCGGCCACCTGCGATGTTGATGAGAAGGGCTCGTCGGTCGTGCTCGAGATCGCCGCTTCCTCGTTGTCGTTCACGAGGAGGCGCGGGCGCGACATGATGCGGGCGTCCGCTTCCGTCGCAAGCGCGTTGATGATGAAGGGGATGTAGTTGGAGCGCACGATGGCGGCCGTGATGCCTGCGAAGTTTGTCGGCACGTCAGTATTGTCGAAGGGCTCGCCTCGAAGACCGAAGTTCGTGAAGACGGGGAAGTCGTTCGAGTCGAGAGCCCAGTCGATCGTCAGCTCGAAGCTGTCCGTCAGGTTGACGGCGACGATCTGCACGTCGAGATACACCTGCGGGCGTCGCTGGTCGAGCTTCTCGATGATCGTGCGAAACTCATCCTGTTGCTTCGCGGGAGCGCGGATGATGAGCTGGTTGCGCGCCTCATCGGCGATGATTGCGATGCCTTCTGTCGGCGTGATGCCGGAGATGTCGCCCTCACCGGGCGCCGGGCCGCCGGGGACCTGGCCGGGCGCGCCCTGAATGCGATCAGAGGCGCCGGGGAACCCCTGTGTTTCGAGGTCCTGGACGGAGCTGATGCCGCGCTGCGTGTTGACGCCGCGACTCGTTCCTCCCTGCAATCCGCCGGGAAGGAAGGGCGACTGCGCCTGCTCCGCCTGCTCGACATCGATATCGAGAAGCTCAGCGAGCAAGTCGGCGGTCTCGACGGCGTCGGAGTATTCAAGCTTGTAAAACTCGACGACAAGCTGCTCGAGGCGAATCTGATCGGCGTACTGATCGACGAGCTCCTCGATCTTGTCGTGCTGTGCTTCGGTGCCGTAGTACGTGAACCACTGCGCATCGGGGTCGGTGATCTCGAAGTGACTGCCGATGGCGCCAGTGTCCTGGCCGCGCTGGCCCTGCTGTCCGGCGGCGGCGGCGGATGTCGACGTCGTCGGGCCGAGGCCAAGTGTCTGGCCGTAGCTCGCGATCACAGGCGTCATGGCGCCGGCGTTGTAGCGCCGGATGATGAGACGGCTGGGCTGATCGACCATCGCGACGAGTTGCGACGCTTCTTCGATCTCGCCCTCCTCGCCGCGGAAGATGAGCGAGTTGCCCATGCGGTCGATGACAAGGCGATCGCCGAGATTGCTGAGCGAGCTGATCGCGGAACTGCCGGTGGCTGCCTGGGGCTGCTGGCCCGGCGCCCTTTGTGCGGCGGATGCGCTCTCGCCCTGCCCGGTGAGCGTGAGAATGCGATCGCGCGCCTCACCTGCAGCGACATGCTGCAGATCGAAGCGATGCAGTCGCTGGCCCTTCTGGCCGTCGAGCAGGAGTTCGACGACGAGCTCGAGCGACTTGTTCAGTCGCGGCGGCGCCGTCGAGATGATCACGCCAAGTTCATCGACGTAGGCGATCTTCATGCGCGACAGATCACCGGGCATGACGGCTTCGATCGCCGACTTCATCGCGGTCGGCCTGATCAGCGGGGTGGGGAAGACCTGGGTGGAGCCGAACTCATCACCGAGGTCGAGCTGCAGGCCGTCGATGGGTCGGACGACGTACCAGCCCTCGTCGCGCTCGCGTGTAAGGGTGTAGCCGTACGGCTCCATGAGCATCTCGAGAAGATTGAGCAACTGGTCGTCGCGCACGGTCATGGGGGCGCGGAAGACGACCTGATTCCCCTGCAGCCCGGTGTCCGTCATGATGATGTTGATCTGCAGACGCCGGGAGACGTAATCGATCAGCGCCTGGATATCGACGGGATCCGAGAACTGCGAGAACTGGATGCCCTCTGCGTTCTCGACCGGCGCCGGCTCCTGCTGGCCCTGCGCAGTCATCGATGAAACACCGATGACAAGGGCGATTCCGAGCGATCGCAGGCACGTCAGCATGTGCTGAGGAGCGTACTTGGCGCGATCGAACGCCGTCTCTTTATTGATGGGCTGCAATGCTTGTCGGCTCCCGGGTGGTCCCGGCGCGGAGTCGTCGCGGCCCTCTACTGAGGCGCACGACGCGCAACGCCCTAGGATCCCCACCCATGCGCGTGATCAGTCTTCTACCTTCCGCCACTGAGACGCTCTGCCTCGTCGGCGGTTCCGAGTTGCTGGTCGGACGTTCGCACGAATGCGACTTTCCGGCCTCCATACTCAATCGGCCCGTTCTCACGGGTCAGATAACCAGATTCACTTCATCGGCTGAGGTGGACCGGCAGGTCGCATCCGCGAACACGGAGGGACGTTCGCTGTACACCCTCGATTCGGGGCTGCTCGCAGAACTTCGTCCGGACGTGATATTGACGCAGGACCTCTGCGACGTGTGCTCGATCGACCTCGAGACGGTGCGCTCAATCGCCGGGGCGATGGACCCGGCGCCGCGCATTGTGAGCCTGAACCCCACCACGATCGAGGGGGTGCTGGACGACATCCTGGAGGTCGGAGAGGCGGTCGGGCTGGAGAAGGAGGCGGAGCGGGAGGTGGTGCAGCTGCGCGAGCGCATGGCGCGGGCGGCTGATCACGTGCCGGGTTTCGCAGAGGGGCCGCCGGGCGTCTTCATGGAGTGGATCGATCCGATCTTCGTGGGCGGGCACTGGACGCCGCAGTTGGTGGAGCGCGCCGGCGGCTCACATCCCCTGAACCCCACCCACCCGACGGAGGAGGGAGGCGCGGGGATGATGGCGCAGGGCGCAGAGCGCGTGGCGGGCAAGAGCGTGCGCGTCGAGATCGAGGATCTCGTGCAGTCGCAGCCGGAGTGGATCGTCGTGTGCCCCTGCGGGCTCGATCTCGAAACGACGGCGAAGGAACTCGAAAGCGTGCGCGATCAGGTGTGGTGGCGCAATCTGCCGGCGGTGAAGAACGGGCGCGTGGCGCTGGTGGATGGGAGTCAGATGTTCAATCGTCCGGGGCCGCGGCTGATTGATGCGTTTGAGTGGTTGGTGGGGTGGATGCAGGGGGTTGAGTCTCTGATGTCCCACGACTTCCCCTGGCAAGGGGAAGATCGGGTCTGAGTGATCTGCTCTATTGCGATTCTCCGGGGGCGGCGCGTCTGGGAGCCGCTGGGGTTTGAGAGAGCGCGCGCTGAACTCAAGGGTGAGATCACACCATGGACAATGGCCACGACGCCGGCGGTGTCACCATGCTCGAAGCATGGGCGACCCCGATTGATCTGAGTGCACATCACGGGAACGCGTGCGGCGTCACGAAGACGGGCGACGCGTCAGAATCGACTTATTTCAGACAGTTTCTTCTCGCGCGCGACAAGAAGGGAAAGCGACGGTGCGCGGTGCACCCGGGACTCATGATCCGGCGCGCGAAGGAGATCGCGGACGCCTCGAAGGTGAGGAAGGGCGAAACGAAGCGCCCCGAGTCAACAGGATTGATCTACGCGCGCACCGCTCCGTCCCTCGCGAGCCACAACGCGATCCTGGAAGCGGCGCGATTCATTCAGGGATGGCACGAGGTCGGAGAAGCGCTCGAGAACCCATCGTGGGCAGCAGGCGTTCTCTATGAACAGAAGTGGACGCGCACCGGTCTCGTGCGAGGTCGCTATCTCAAGAGCGTTCCGCTGGGGCTCGATGGTCAGCGTGAAGTCGTCATCGAGACCTGGGATCGTTCCACGAGCAGGAGTGAGACGCTTGACGCCATCGAGCGGTCGCTCTCGACAGAGGTCTCCGGCGAGGAGAAGTGGTCGCTCGCCGCGAAGAAGACCCTCGTTCGTCACACAAACTCGACGATCGAGCCAGGCGCCTCGCTTACCTCAGTCTCCATTCCGACGGGATCGCTGCCGGTCACGCTCGGCGGCAAGCTTGGCATCACGGGTTCGTTCTCATCCGATGTAAAGCGCGAGGCTGAGAAGAGCACGGAGTTCCTCTCGCGGACGACGCGTAAAGCGGCCGAGTCGCTCAAGGAGTCGCGCACGACGAAGGTAGAGCACTCGCGCGAGTTCGGCTTTGAGTCGAAGTCGACGGAGACACTGTCGAATCCGAACAAAGCGAACACGCTCATGTACGACTACTACGAGGTCGCGGAGCAGTATGAGGTCACGACGCGTCCGTCGGCGGTTGACCTGTATCTGCTCGTGCCGTTGCCGACTGAGGATGTGACGTACGAGTGGGTGCTGCGACACGAGTGCGTGCTGCGGGGGCTCGTGCCGTGCGACGTCTTCCTGGCGGGATTCGAGGCGGCGAAGAAGCTGGAGACGCGACGGCGCATGCTCGCCAGCGCGCCGGTCGAGGAACCGACTGATGACGAGGCTGAGCACTTCCATGAGCGCCGAATGCAGAAACTTCGCGAGTCGATCACTCGTGTGCTTCAGAAGTTCGCGGAGATTCAAGGCGTTGTCTTCGCCGCCACACCGGGCGCATCGGGGCCGGTCTCCATCGCGGGCGGCGGCATCTACACACCGGCGCCGGGGGTGTTTTCGCCGGTCGGCTCCGTTGAAGGATTCGAGGACGTGCGCAGCGCGTATGCCGCGAACAAGATCAAGTCGCTTGACGATGTGATTTCAGCAACGAGAGACGCGCGGTCGGATCTGCGGAGTGCGATTCGGTCGCTGGGCCAGCCGCTCGCAGCGAGCGAGTCAGCGGAGGGCGCTTCGTCACAGCCGATTCGCATGGGGCAGATCCAGGCGCAGTTTTCGATCGGTGACAGCGTCTACATTGCGCTGGTCGGGATCGTGTCTCCAACCCTGCTCGCGGCGCTCGAGGACCTGAGCGCTCTGTTTCCTGATTCGAACGCCGTGATGAGCGCATCGGAGGAGCAGGTTCTCGAGGCGATGGCTGGCTTCCACGAGCGCGTGGGCGATCTGGCATGGGAACTCGGGTTGGTGGAGACTGCGACGTGGGCGATCACGCTTGGTCCGATTGCGCTCGGCGTGGGAGGATTCCCACCGCTCGGCGCCCTTGTCATCGGTCCACTCGTTGCTCTCGTCCTTGTGCTGGAGGCGTTGGGCGTCGATCTCATCGCCGATGGGCACGGCATCGAGGCGAGTATGCGGAAGATGAGTCGGCGATACGAGAGTGTCGGGGAGCCGATTCCGCTCTCGCCACCGGCTGCGCCGAATGAGGCGGCCGCGCTGGCGGCGCAGCAGCGCGCACAGGCGGAACGGCGCGAGCGCGAGGCGGTCGCGGCCTGCGAGGTCGAGTTCGAGCGCCTTCGCTCGCACATCGCGGAGAACTTCTTCTTCTACATGCAGGCGATCTGGTCGAAATGGACGCCGGATCGGATCCGGGGCCATCTGCGCAGTCTTGAGGTTGAAGAGGGTCTGGTGGACTTGAACTTCGAGGGATATATCGAGGGCCGCGCCGCGATGCGCGTTGCGGATTACTCGCTGCTTGATGACGACGCCGAGGAGGAATGGAAGAAGGTGCGGAGCGATCTTCTTGGGAATCCGCCGGCGCTGCTCAGTGACAAGGCTACGAAGGGCGAGATCGAGGAGGCTCGATCGAAGCTCGTGGTA
Source organism: Phycisphaerales bacterium (assembly GCA_028279375.1). Classification (GTDB taxonomy): domain Bacteria; phylum Planctomycetota; class Phycisphaerae; order Phycisphaerales; family UBA1924; genus JANQNW01. The sequence goes on along the minus strand of JANQNW010000001.1, from coordinate 84,922 downwards.
AGCACGGAGCATCTGACGCTGCCAACGCCGGGCGTGATCGCCGAGCCCGCGATCGGTCGCTGCAACGGCGCTGACGCCTTCATTCAGACGCACCGGACGCTCGACCTGCACGCCAAGGCGCTGGAGCTCGAGGAGGCGCAATCGCACGGAGAGCAGGTTGCGGTGGAGGCGGAGCGCATGCGCGCCCGGATTGCCGCGAATGATCTCTCGGATCCGACTCCGGGCGAGTCGCCCGGCGCTCTCAACGTTCACCTGCAGGAGAGATCGACTGGAGGTGGCGGATGACGAGTCGATTTGCGTCGACGACCGAGCCGATGGTGCAGCTCGCGAAGGTGGACATGCTGGATCCGAACTCGAATCGGGAGCCAGGGGCTCCGCCTCGTCGCCGATTCCAGGCTCCGGATGTGAACTGGCCGCTTGCGCCGACTGTGCTGCTGGACGTCTCCCATGCAGACGCCGAGACTCGTCAGTGGATCATCCGTGTTGCGGCGCTGCTCCTGAGCACTGCTGAGGGCGCCCGGATTCTCCGCAGCCTCGGTGGGGTGCAAGGACGCGGCGCCCGAATCGTGGTCGAGCCTCATCAACACGGATCGTCACTTGGCGCTCGATACACGGCGATCACTCGTGAGCCGGCGAGTGGCGGCGAGATGGGTGTGGCTCTCGAACTCGATGACGAGGGCGAATGGCTCTTCGAGGACGGTCCGGTCGCCGAACACCGCATTCTGATGCGGCGTCACGATCTCAACTCATTCGATTCCAGAGAGGAGGCTCGGTTCAAGCTCCTCCTTGATGCAGTGACACTTCTTCACGAGTTGCATCATGTTCGCTACTCCGAACGCGGGAATCCGCTTCGCGTTGACTTCCTTGGTCACAGCGCCGAGGCCAAGAACTGGACAATTGATCGGAGGTTGCTGATGCTCAAGTACTCGCCGATAGATGCGCGCGTTGATCCAGAGTTCTTAAACAGCATGAACCGATTTGCCTTGCAGGCGGGCGCGATACTCGGTTTCCGGCCACGGAGGTAGGACGGGCCTGTCGACCAGAAGATGCGCGGATGAAGGTGTCGAAGCAGTGGCGCCTTCGCAATGTTCCGGTTGCGCCCTCTCGAGGGTGATACCCGCGCTGAGTCAAAATTGACGTGCTCCGAAATTCCTTGGTTCGTGAGCAATCGCGAGGTACTCTCGTACAGACACGTCTTCCCGCGGCCCGGGTGGAGGCCGCGGACCAGGAGGGATTGCGATGCGAGTTGGCGCTTGCGTTCTCGTTGCAGTGTTTTCGTCAGTTGCGCACGGGCAGTATCTGATGACGCCGGATCCGACGAACAGCCGTGTTGTGATTATCGATGCGTTCGATGGACACGTCGTGAACTCCGCGCTGTTTCACTGGACGCCTGACGATGTCAACGGGCCGCGCCGGCCTGTTGAGGCGCTTCAGGTCGGTGATGAGATCTGGATGGGCGACGCGACAGGAAGCGGCGTCTGGAGGTTCGACGGCAAGGGCGCGTTCCTCGGCTCCATCGGCGCAGGCGGCGAGATCGATGATGTTCGAGGTATGGAACTGGTCGGCGAGACGCTCTACGTCACGGTGGGTCAGAACTCGAGCAGCTACCACGAGGGAATCGTCACGATCGACATCACCACCCAGCAGATCACCGGGCAGCTTGTCACAGCACTCGAGAATGAGAGCAACTTCTGGGACATCGAGCTCTACGGAAACGAGTTGCTCGTTTCAGACTCCGGGGGCAACGACGCTCTGATCGAGAACGCGATCCGGCGATATGCGCTCGACGGAACTTATCTTGGGAATTTCGCCGAATCTGACGGCGCAAGCGACTTCGACGGGCTCGCGCAACTCGCGTCGCGCGCGTCGAACGGGAATCTTCTTGGCGCTGGTGTGTCAACGCCGACTGGCGTCTATGAGTGGCAACCGGATGGGACCCCGCTCGGTCGATCAAACATATATGGAGTGTGGGGCGTCGCAGAGCTCGGAAACGGCGATGTGATCTACTCACGCGCTAATTTCGGCGGCTCGATTCGGACGGATAGCCAGGTATTCCTGACAGATGGTCAGTTCCATATGTTCTCGGAAACGACGATTCCGGCGCCAGGTGCGGCTTTGACGCTCTGCGGCCTGACGGTGCTTACTTCAATGCGCCGTCGATCCTGACGCGCCGAATGCGGATCAGGTGGATCTGCGTTTACCGGTGCGCTTGCCCCTCACTGGCCGCTACTGCCTCTTGCCTTTGTTCTTGCGATCCTGGCGGTGATCTGACTTGCGCCGGTCGCGGCTCTTGCTGCGCTGGCTGCGCTTCTGTGATCCCGTGCGGATCTTGTCGAAGCCGGCGCCTTGTGCTGAGCCAAGGCCGCCGCCGCCCTGGCCAAGTTTGAGGGCCTTGCCGGCGCCTTCGCGCTTGGCGGCTTCGTCTGCCGGGATGAGCAGCTCCATCTGGCGGCGCGGGAGGTCCACCTGGCTGACCATGACCTTCACGCGATCGCCCATGCGGAAGCTGCGCCCGGTGCCTGAGTGCACGAGCGCGCCGGAGCGCTGATCCATCTGCCAGCGCCCGCTCCACTTGCCGTCGACGGGAAGATCCTCGGTGCGGATGAGTCCTTCCACGAGGTACTTCTGGATCTGGACGAAGACGCCGTTCTTCATGACGCCGGTGACGACGCCGTCGAACTCCTCGCCGATCTTGTCGGCGAGCAGCGCCATGACGAGCAGGTTGCGGAGCTCGCGCTCGGCGTCCGCGGCGTTCTGCTCCGTCATCGAACACTTCTTGCCGATCTCGTAGAGCTCCTGCTCCTCGAGGCAGTCGGACGCGGAGCGGAGCAGTCGGCCGAGCGCTCTCTTCTCCTTCGATCCCTTCGGACGCTCCTGGCCGTTCTTTGTTTGCGCGAGGTACTCGGCGAGCGCGCGGTGCACCGTGAGATCGGGATAGCGACGAATCGGGCTCGTGAAGTGGGCGTACGCTTCGCTTGCGAGCGCAAAGTGCCCGATCAGCGCCGGTGAGTACTCGGCCTTGGTGAGTGTGCGCAGCACGGCGAAGTGGACCGCCGGCGCCGCGGCCGTGCCTGCGGTCGCGTCGAGCAAGGTCTGAAGATCCTCGCGCGTCGGCGCCTTGGGGATGTTGTATCCCGCGACGCGCACGAAGGAGCGCAGATCGTCGAAGCCGCCGGGCACCGGGTCGGCGTGCACGCGGCGCAGCAGCGGCACGCTGAGCTCTTCGAAGAGCCTCGCAAGCGACTCATTCGCCTCGACCATGAACATCTCGATGATCGTGTGCGTGAAGGCGTCATCTTCCGGCTCGGCGTCGATGACGTTGCCCTTTTCATCGAAGATGAGTTCGACGTCAGGCAGGTCGAGATGAATCATGCCGTCCTTACGCCGGCGCTCGCGGATGCGCTGCGCGAGTGTGTTCAGACCGCGCAGCGTGTCGGTGAGTTCTTCGGTGTAGACAGGGTCGGTCTTCGCGTGCTTGCGCGCTTCCTTGATGTCGCCGTCGATGAGTGCTTGCGCTTCGAGATAGGTCAGGCGCTTGGCGGAGTGGATGAGCGTGGAGGCGAATCCCTGGCCGAGCACGCGTCCCTGGTCGTCGAACTCGATGAACGCGGATTTGCAGTAGCGCGGCACGCCTTCCTGCAGCGAGCAGATGCCGTTGGAGAGCAGTTCGGGCAGCATGGGAATGACGAGGCGCGGGAGATAGACGGAGTTGCCGCGCTCGCGCGCTTCAACGTCGAGCGCCGAGCCGCGCGGGATGAAATGCGAGACGTCGGCGATGTGCACGCCCAGTTTCCAGCCGTTGTCGGTGCGCTCGAGGCTGATCGCGTCGTCGTAGTCCTTCGCGTCGGGCGGATCGATCGTGAAGATGAAAGTGTCGCGCAGGTCGAGGCGATCCTCAGGAACGCCTTCCTTCTCAATCTGCTCGATCTCCTCGTCGTACGTCTGCGTGACTTCGCGCGTTTGTTCGATGCACTCTTCCGGGAAGTCATCGGGCAGGTTGTACGTATCGATGACGGCCTGCGTCTCGACATCGGGCTCGCCTGCCTTGCCGAGCACCTTCGTGATGATCCCCTCGCCGAGCATGTCGCCTTCGGGATACTCGCGGAGTTCGAAGACGACTTTGTCGCCGACGTGGGCGTTGGTGACATCGCGGATGATGACGGGCGCGGTGAGCGTGCCGCCGTCGGGACGGACGATCCACTGCTTGCCGCGCTGCTCGAGTTCACCGGTGAACGCCGATCGCTTGCGCTCGAGGATCTCGACGACAGCGCCGGAGTACTCCTCGCCGGGCTTCATGCCAGGGCGGCGCGGACGCTTGCGCACCGCTGCGCGCACGATGTCGCCGGTAAGCGCGTTGAGCGTGTCGTCGCGTCCGATGTAGAGATCGCCCTGGAGGCGCAGATCGCGCGGCACGACGAACCCAAAGCCACGCGCGTTGCCGCGGAACGTGCCGATCACCTCGTTGCCAAAGGGCGGCAGTTCGATGCGCGACGAGTCGTTGATGAGGATCTTGCCTTCGTCTGCGAGTTGATCGATCGCGGTGGCGAAGGCGTCGAGATCCGCATCCTCGACGCCGAGTTCCTGCGCCATCTGCGGAATGACGGCCGGGCGGTAGTTCTCGTGCGCGACGTGGCGGAGAATGCGACTGTGAAAACGGGAAGGCATGGCGCCCCTTGCTGTTCGGGAATGACGATTGCGTGGCGGCAGGATAGCCGCTCCGGCGGGCGGGGCTCCGGCGGGCGGGTGGATGAAAAAAGCCCGCTCGAGGCGGGCTTCGGGTGATCAAATCGAGTTGACGGCGCCTCAGGTGGCGGCGCTCTCGTCGACGCTTCCTTCGACGAAGCTGGAGAGCTTGCGCGCCCGGACGGGGTGCTGCAGCTTCCGGATGGCCTTGGCCTCGACCTGGCGGACGCGTTCGCGTGTGACCTTGAAGATGCGTCCGACCTCTTCGAGCGTATAGGTGTAGCCGTCGCCGATGCCGTAGCGAAGCTTGAGGATCTCACGCTCGCGATAGGTGAGCGTCTTGAGGACTTCCTCGATGCGCTTGGAGAGCATCTCGGTGGCGGTGGTGCTGACGGGGCTCTCCTGACGCTCATCCTCGATGAAGTCGCCGAAGTAAGAGTCCTCGCTCTCGCCGACGGGCCGATCGAGACTGATCGGGTGACGGCTGATCTTCATGACGCGCTGCACTTCGCTGACGCTCATGCCGGCGACTTCGGCGAGCTCCTCGATGGTGGGCTCGACGCCGTTCTTCTGCAGAAGCTGCTTCTGGAAGTTGCGCAGCTTGCTCATCGTCTCGATCATGTGCACCGGGATGCGGATGGTGCGGGCGTGATCGGCGATGGCGCGGGTGATGGCCTGTCTGATCCACCAGGTGGCGTAGGTGGAGAACTTGTAGCCGCGCTTGTACTCGTACTTATCGACGGCGCGCATCAGGCCGGTGTTGCCTTCCTGGATGATGTCGAGGAAGGAGAGTCCGCGATTGCGGTACTTCTTGGCGATCGAGACGACGAGGCGCAGGTTGCCGCCCGAGAGATCGCGTTTGCCCTGCTCATACTCCCAGTAGACGATCTCGAGGCTCTTGACGCGCTCGGCGAGAATGTCGGGCTCTTCCTTGACGAGCTCGCGCATGCCGTCGAGCTCGTCGCGCATCGCGGCGACATCCTCGGGGTCGTACCGATTGGGATAGCGATCGGCGGTCTTCAGCTCGCGCTGGAGCTGTGTCATCTTGTTGGCGTGCTTGCGGAGCTCCTTGAGGAGCGGGGCGATGCGGCTCGTGCGGAGGCTCATTTCCTCGACGAGCATCGCCATCTTGCGCCGGCGGACATAGATCTGCTGTCGGATCGACGCGATCCTGTCTTCGTCGCCGTCCTCGATGGCGGTCTCGAGCGCGTCCCACTGATCGCGACCGGTTTCAAGGAGTTTCTTGACGGTCTTGAGGTTGTAAGGGATGCGCTTGGCGATCTTCTCCTTGGCGTTCTCTTCGGCCGTGGAGATCTTCATGGTGCGATCGAAGGGGAGGTCTCCGGCGTGCACCTTCTCGAGCGTCTCGACGGCCATCTCGACAGCGCGGTCATTTTCGAGACAGCGCCGGCGGAAGATCATGCGGGTGGTTTCGATCTTCTTGGCGAGCCGGATCTCCTCATCGCGAGAGAGCAACGGAATCGTGCCCATCTGCGTGAGGTACATGCGAACCGGGTCGTCGATGCGCTTGGCCGAACCCTCTGCGGCGAGGGCTTCTGCGATGGCCTGCTTGGTTTCGACATCCTCGGGCAGTCCGCCAGCGGCGATGGCGGCCGCGGCCTGCGCTTCAGCGCGTCTGTCGCTGAAATCGATCGGGATGTGCTTGCCGGCCTTCTTGGCCGCACGGTACTCGCGAGCCTTGAACTCGCGAAGGTCGATGAGGTCGATGCCCGACCGGTCCATCATGACGAGGAGCTTGTCCATCGCTTCGGTGTCGACGTACTCGTCGGGAAGCGCTTCGTTCAGCTCTTCGTAAGCGACCCATCCTCGCTTCTTGCTGGACTGGAACAACGACTCGATATCGGGGTGCAGATTCGGAATCACGCCTGGTCAACTCCATGTGAAGGCGGGGAAGCGCCGCGTTTCACAAGACTCAATCCTGACGCCAATGCCCAGCCGCTCACACACATGCGACGAGGCGATGACGCCTTACGTTTCTGGGCGCCGTGCCCAGGAGATTTCACAATCCGGCCAGTCGCCTTTCGGCGTCCGACAGGTTTTTCTCGTCACTCGCCCGCGCGGGGGGAGGAAAGCGGAGCGGGCCTTGGGATGGCCAGCGGATCGCCTCCGTGACGACTATGCATCTCACGACGCTTCTTCAGTCGCGCCGCGAGGACGTCGCTCTCATCGCTCAGTTCCTGCGTCGTCTGCGTCCGGCGATCCAGCTCGATCTCCGCGGAACGCACACACGACAGAAAATGCTCGCGAAGTCGAGCGGCGTCGTGATCTGTGCTTCTCTCTGACTCCAGCGCCAACTCTGTGGCCAGCCGGCGGGCCTCGGCGTCTTCGAGTTCCGCCAGGACGCCGGCAAGCGTAGGCGTCCGACCCGACTCGTCGCTCTCCGACTTCCTGATGACTGTCTCGAATGCCTCGGCCACCTCCCGAGACGGGCCCTGACGATAGGCGCCAGGCTGGAGCAGGTCACGCTCCGCGGGGCCAATTATCAGGCGAAGCTCCGGTTCACAGAGCAAGCAGCCGAGCGCGTGCTCGATCGGCGAGCGATGGGCTGATTCGTCCCCCTCGACCGGGGCCCCCTCATGGCGGGCGCGGCGCTGCGTAGGAATCGCCGAGATGATCGTCTGCTCATCCACGCCAGCGAGTGTGGCGAGTTTCCGGGTGATCAGGCGCCGCCGAATGGGGCTAGTCTGGAGAAGTCCCAGCTCGACCAGTCTCTGGATGTCCTCCTCGATGAGGCGGACGCGCCCCGAGGGGCTGACGCCTTCGAGGCGTCCTGCGAGGCGCCGGAATCGGTAGTCGAGGGCGTCCACGGCCTCGTCGACCATCGCGCGGAAGCGCTCGGCGCCGTCGTCCTCCTTGAGGAGGTCATCCGGATCGGCGCCGCCCGGGAGGACGGCGATGCGAACGTCGATCGGTTCGGCAAAGAAGACCTCGACGGCCCGGTCTGCCGCCTTCATGCCCGCCTCATCACCATCGAAGAGGAGCACAACGACATCGCAGAGTCGCTTGAGGAGGGTGGCATGGCGCGTGGTCAGCGCAGTCCCAAGCGTGGCGACGACATTGCGAATCCCCGCCTGGTGGCAGGCGATCACGTCGGTGTAGCCCTCGGTGACGATGGCGAGGCGTTCATTCTGGATGTCTCGGAAGGCCTGGCGAAGGCCGTAGAGCGTGGATGACTTGTCGAAGAGGCGACTCTCGGGGGAGTTGAGGTACTTGGGCTCCCCCTCGCCGGCCTCGCCGAGGACGCGTCCGCCGAAGGCGACGGGGCGGCCGATCTGATCGTGGATGGGGAAGATCAGGCGGTTTCGGAAGGCGTCGTAGGCGCCGTCGCCTGATGGGCGCCTCTTGAGCAGCCCCGTCTCGTGGAGGGCGCTGAGCGGGATGTTCTTTGACTGTGCGGTGATGAGGAGTCCATCCCATCGATCGGGGGCGGCCCCGAGTTCGAAGAGTTCGGCCATCTCGTCGCTGACGCCGCGCGCCGCGATCGCTTCGCGCGCGCTTGCGCCGTGCTCCGGGTGCGCGAGGATCGCGCGGAAGAAGCCGAGCGCGGAGGCGTTGGCGGCGGCGAGGTCTGACTTGGATGTCGCCGGAGACTCCGGCCCCTGTGCGTCATCTGGAGTACGCGTCCTGAGGGGCGTCAGTTCGACCCCGGCGCGATCAGCGAGGAACTGCAGCGCCTCGCGGAACCCCATCTTGTGGTAGTTGATAACGAAGTCGATGGCGTTTCCGCCTGCGCCGCACGAGAAACAGTGATAGATCTGTTTGTGCGGGACGACGTACATCGAAGGCTTGTGGTCGTCGTGGAAGGGGCAGAGCGCAACGTATTCGCGCCCCTTTGGATGGACTGTGAGGTGTTCGCCGACCAACTGGACGATGTCGGTCGCGTCGAGCACACGCTCCCGATCGTTGTTGAATTGGCCGAAGCCGTTCGTCATGCGCCCACCCGATCTCGCGCGACGCCGCAGAGCACGCGAGAGTTGATCCACTGACACAGCATGTCAGTGGCGCCTTCAATCCAGACACAACCACTTCAAGAGCAGCGATAGATGGGCACATGCGCATCGCTCGTCCCGGGTGTCCCGCGTACGGGCCTCCCATGTCCGAGACTTCAATCAATCAAGATGCAGGAAGGGGATCTCCTCGTCTGCGATCCACATCGATTCGCGATTCGCCACCCACACGCGTCTGAGGAGAGAGATTGGACGCGCCCCATATTCGGCTGCATGGCCGGGGGGCCGGGTCCCTGGTGTCAGACGCCGCCGCGCAACCATATACGCTATCACCGCCGAGGCTCAGGTCAACAGTGACGGCGAGGGAAACTGGTGAAAGCCTGCGGGTTCTTCGGCCTGCGAATGTGGTCCCGGCGGGTTATTCGCATGGCCGAGGCGCCATGATCGGACAGGGTCTGGGAGCGTCCGAGAACCCCCGGTATCATGGGGGACATGCGATACGAGGTGCGAGTGACGGGGAAAGTGCAGGGCGTCGGATTCCGGGCAGCGGCCCATCAGCTCGCGGGCGAGCATGAGGTGGTCGGCTGGGTCCGCAATGAGCCGGACGGCAGTGTGAGCATCGTCGCCGAGGGCGACAGCGCGAAGCTGGAGGCGTTCCTGAGCGCGATCCGGTCCAGCATGGAGAATTTCATCACGCACCTGCATCACGATGAGGCCGAGGAGCGAGGGACCTATTCCGCATTCGAGGTGCGCTACTAGCCGGGGCGCCCGGACGAGCGACGCTCCATGTTGATCCTCTTCGATATCGACGGCACGCTTCTCAGTTCATCCGGCGCAGGCGTGGCGGCCATGGGTGACGCCGGGCGCGCGATGTTCGGCGATCATTTCGATCAGACGGCCGTCGAGTACGCGGGGCGGATCGATCCACTGATCATTCTCGATCTGCTCGAGGCGCACGGGCTTCCGGCATCGGATGATGAGGTGCGCCGATATCGCAGCGCGTACCACGAGAACCTGCAGCGCCGGCTGGATGTGGACACGACAGCCGTCAGCCCGTGCCCCGGTGTGTTCGAGTTGCTTGACGCGCTCGAGGACGTCGAGCGCGTGCGGCTTGGGTTGCTGACGGGCAACTTTCCGGAGACCGGGTCGCTCAAGCTGCGAGCGGGCGGCATTGATCCGGAGCGGTTCCTTATAAGCGTGTGGGGATGCGATTCGCCGCACGAGCCGCCGAGCCGGGATCATCTTCCTGACGTGGCGCTTTCCCGCTGGCGATCGCACTTCGGGAAGGACCTTGATCCGCAGGATGCGATTGTGGTCGGCGACACGCCGTTTGACATCGCGTGTGCGCGAGCCTGCGGTTGCCGGTCGCTGGGTGTGGCGACTGGACATTTCGATGTATGGCAGCTGGAAGAGGCAGGCGCCGATCTGGCCGCCGAAGACCTGACGGCGACGGAGGAGATCATTCGATGGATGGCCAGTCAGTGAATGGGCAGCAGGGGGACGTCGGCGCCGCATCGACTCGATCAGCGCCGATGGCGGAGAAGAAGCGCATCGTCTCGATCGATGTGTTGCGCGGCTTCGCGCTGCTGGGCATCCTCGTCATGAACATCCCGTGGTTCTCGCTCTCGGCGCTGAGCTGGTTTGATCCGACGATCAGCGGCGGCGCCTTCGAAGGCGCGAACAAGTGGACATGGATCACGAATCATGCGCTCTTCGAGATGAAGATGATGAGCATCTTCTCAATGCTCTTCGGCGCGGGCGTGATCATCTTCACGTCGAAGATCGAGGCGAAGGGGCGCTCGGCGATGGGGCTGCACTATCGGCGAACGCTGTGGCTGCTCGTCTTCGGACTCGTGCATTCATATGGAATCTGGTTCGGCGACATTCTCTTCGCGTACGCCGTCTGCGGCTTCCTGATCTACCCACTGCGCAAGCTGCGGCCGCTGTGGCTGATCATCATTGCGTCCTTCCTGATGTCCATGTTCATCCCGGTCAACGCGGGCATGGGGCTCTTCTTCGAGTACGCGCGCGGCCAGGCGACGCTGCACGATCAGGCGGTGGACGCCGGCGAGGAGCCGTCGGATCTGCAGGTCGAGATGAAGGAGGCGTGGGAGGAGATCGCGGCGGACTTTTATCCCACCGAAGAGACCTCGGCCGAGGAGCGGGAGCTCTACACCGACGGCTCCTACGGCGAGATTTTCATCGCGCGCATTCCGGACAACATCTTCATGCAGACCATGGGCCTTTTCATGTGGGGCCTCTGGCGCGGCGGCGGCATGATGCTGCTCGGCATGGCCCTCTACAAGATGGGCGTCTTCAGCGCGACGCTCTCAATGTCGCGCTACGTCATGCTCATGGGCGTCGGGTTCATCGTCGGTGTGCCGATTTCGACGTACGGCGCCTTCGACCAGATCTCGCACGGTTTCGACGTGCCCTACAGCTTCTACGCGGGCTTGATGTGGAACTACGTTGGCAGCATCGCGACGGCGCTGGGCTGGGTGGGTCTCGTCATGGTCGTCTTCAAGCTCGGCGTGCTCACGTGGCTCACATCGGCGCTTGCGGCCGTGGGACGCATGGCGCTGACGAACTACCTGATGCACTCGATCATCTGCACCACGTTCTTCTACAGCTACGGCCTCGGGATGTGGGGCAAGTTCGAGCGCTTCGAGCTCTGGGGCGTCGTGCTCGCGATCTGGGCGTTCCAGCTCATCGTCAGTCCGATCTGGCTGAAGTATTTTCTCTTCGGACCGGCGGAGTGGCTGTGGCGAACGCTCACATATATGTCGCTGCAACCCTTGCTCCGTAGGACGCCGGAGGCGACGGCAGGGGGCGCGAGCTGAGGGGAATCGCAACCGCGGATTCTCTCGGACGTTCCGGTGCGCAACAGGATCGAGCGAAAGAGCCAGCGCGCGCATCGACACCAGGCGCCCTCCTTATTAACATGAGCGCCGGAGGGCCAACTGCATGGCGACGAGCTACGGGGCGCTGTGTTCCGATTTCTACATCAGCAGCCGTTTGAATGTGAAGATGGATCTGCCCGAGGATCGGCAGACCATCCTTGATTTGCTTGATCGCATTCGGCGCGAGGAGCCGTCGATGGAGCGCTTTCGGCGCTACGAGGACGAGCTGGCGCTCGAGTCGCGCCATCGCGATGACGGCCGCCAGAAGTGGGTGGCCCTCCGGAAGACCAGCCTTCGCGCCGGCGTCGTGCATCCGGAATCCACGGAGGAGGCCGCGAAGTTCCATCGCTTCCTGCTCGAGGTTGCGCCCTTCTTCCTGAGCATCAGCCCGCTGGATGTGGATCTGCTCGAGGTTGTCTACGGCTTCGATCTCGAGGCCCCTGGCAATCACAATCAGATCGTGCATGACGCGTTCCTGTCGGGATCGCCGCTGGCCGAGCTCATCGATCACGAGAAGGAGGCGCCCATCGATGTGCAGCCGATCGTCGCCGTGGCCCTGACGAAGCGCTGCGAGACGCAGGCGCACTTCGAGATCAAGACGCGCACCTCGACGCGGGAAATCCGCACGAAGCGCTATCGCAACGAGCCGATCAGTGTCTATCTGACGGTGCGGCGATACGGCGCGATGAGCGACATGAAGGACGCCCCGGCGGTCTTCAGCCAGCTTCATGAGAAAGCGGAAGAGCTCGCCCAGGAGCGCATCGTGCCGCACGTGCTCACGCCGCTGCGCGAAGCGATCGCTTCAGCGCGTTTCTAGCGTCAACGAACGATCAACGATCAAAGAGGTCGACTTTGACTACGCGCTCGCGCTGTCGTCGCGCTCGTCGGCCGGCGTCCCGGTGACGGTGTACGCCAGATGCTGATTCAGCGTGCCGCAACTCGGGCAGGGCACGCCATGTTCACCATCGACAGAGAGCGCTGAGAGATCGTGGCCGCAGGTCCAGCACTTGGAGCTCGCAACTCGATTGCTCGTCTTATTCACGCCGATGGCCAGGACGTAGAACGTGGCGCCGATGACGGGCAACGTCAGCCAGGCCGGACCGACAGAGATCGCGCCGAACGCCGCCAGCGGGGCTCCGATCACGATGACGGCGAGCTTCAATCTCGCCTTGCCGATCCACGTCATGCTCATGGCAGGACCTCTCCGAGCGCGGGCGTCCTGTCGGCCCGCAGGGAGCAAGTGTACCCACGCCTCGCGGAGGTTCAATAGGGGCTGGACGCCCCTAGAGATCGCGATGCTCGTCGATGAGGGCCTTGAGCTTTCTCGGATGGGGAACATCCTTGATGACGACCTCGGCGTCCCCGTCGCCGCCGCCAGCGGAGCCATCGATCGCGATGGAGCCCACGCTCAGCACGCGCTGCAGAAATGACTGCTCGATCTTGATGTTGCGCACATGCTTGTGAAGGACCTCGCTCGTATTGCGTGAGAGCAGCCCGTATCGGTAGATCGAGCGCTCACTCGTAATGCGCAGCAGTTCGAACTGTGTCTTGCGGAACCACCAGATGAGCAGCGCGATCCAAGCGATCAGCGGAATCGCCCATCCCCAGTAGTTGGTGAGCGGGGCCCAGTCCTGCACGACGCCGACGATCGTCAAGAGCGGCGGCGCGAGCGCAATCAGCGACGTCGTGAACGGGCGACTTCTCCATAGCGACGGGCGAACCTGCAGAAGTTCGCGTTCGGGCTGATCCACTTCGGCGGTCGGCGCGTTCGAGGCAGTCGGGGCCGGCACGGCGGCCGATTCAGGCACGCGATTGATGTCGCCGCAATGCGGGCACTCGATTTTCGAGCCCGCGAACTTGTCCTCGACGCTGATCTGTTTGTCACACTTGTCGCACTGCAGCACGATCATGTTGGCCCTCCTCAGACCGACCCATCTCTTGGTCGGAATTCGGTCGGGCGCATGTTACCCGCTGCGCAGAATCGCCAGCGCATGTCCGCGATCGGGATCGGCGGGACGCGTCAGTGTGAGTCGGCGGGCGCCGGAATGATCTCGGTGCGAGGATGGAAGGCGGACCAGCTGTGATAGAAGGTCTGCATCGTGTGCGCGCCCTCGGGGGCCTTGAGGATCTCAACGCCTGCGTCCCGCGCGATCATGACCACATCGCCCTTCGGTGTGGCGAGCGTGAACTTCTCGTCGCGAATGGCGTCTGCGATGACGAAGTACGCCTCGCCCCCGGCGTACACGCCGACGCCAAGCTCCTTCGGAGCGATACGATCGTCGTAGTCGAATGCGAATCGATCGGGGACAGATGTCTTGTCGCTGAAATAGCCGCGCTCGGCGTAGATATTCCGCGTGTAGTCGCGCTCGTGACCGGTGTTGGTCGTCTGCACTTCACCCTTGGGATGACGGCGCTTGAAATCGCGGAGCGAGATGACTGAGACGGGAATGTGGCGCACGCTCTTCCCGGCGTAGGGTCCGGTGAGGCCCTTCATCAGCACCTGCGACCAGAGGCCGTTGGTTGTGCGCTCGTACATCACGACGTTTGAGTTGAGAAGGAACCCGGAGACGCCGAACTCGAGGATCGCCTCGCTGCCGTCATCGAGTCGCATTCTCCGATCAAGCACCGACGCGGAGTCGCAGAGTGGGCAGTACGTCACGCTCACCGGCACGCCGCCGACCTCGTCGTTGACGATCTCGTGATACGTGAGGATGCCGATCGGATAGGCGATGGCTTCGTTGCCGACGACGACCTCGACGACGCGACCGCCGTCCTCAGGATAATCGGCGCTCATGACGCCGACGCGCTCGGGATCATCGATCGGCGGGATGCCGTCCTTCTCGACGAAAGGCCCGAGCATGTCGTCGATGTTGAATTGCGGATTCGAGAGATCGAACTGCGCCAGCGCCTCGTCGCGTGTGAGCGCCTGCTAAGCCGTCGCCAGGTCGGTCGTGATTGAGACTGAGACAATGGCCGCGGTTGCAAGTGAACGTATGCGCATTTCGATTGCTCCTTCTCGGGGATCATCACCCTTTCGATCAACCGGCGACGGAGAGGTGGTATTCCACTGTATTGCTTACTCGTATCCGAGATCGGTGAGCAGGGGGGCCATCTCCCGGACGGACTCCTCGAGCGTCGATCCGGTGAGTTCGTCCTTCCAGCGATGCAGGCTGTCGGGCTTCACGTGTGATTTGGCGTTCTCGATGAACGTCTCGTCGAGACTCAGGTCGCAGAATGTCAGCATCCGGCGCGCAATGCGCTCCGGCTCATGCACGAGCTCCTCGTAGCGAATCTCGAGGTAGTTCTCCGTCGGGAGGGCGCGTCCGTGCTCGATGGAGCGCTCGACGAGCGCACGCCATTGCTTCGCCGCAAGCACGTGCGGCCGAAGACCCATCCAGTCGCGCCACTGCCTCGGTCGCGGCCCCCAGTATGCGGAGCGCTTCTTCAGGACCTTGGTTCGCCAGACGGTGCGAAAGAACAGACCGAAATAGGCTGGCCAGTCCGTCAACGGCGTCTGCTTGAGCTTCTCGAGGACAAGCCCCTTGTTCGGCGGCGCCGACTGAATCTGGATTGTCGAGCGCACGACCGCGCGACCGTCGCGAATGATGTTGATGATGCGGCAGTCGGGATACAGCGCATGAATGAACGGCACACGCAGGCAGTTGCTCGGCGTCTTCTCGGCGAATCGCGTCTTGCCGGCGTCCCGCATGAAGCGCCAGAAGTGTTTGTCGATCGAGCGAGCGATGCGCGGCGAGAGGTCTTCGGCGCCGAGCTCATCCGAGGCGGCGTAGGCGTTGCCATGCATCCAGATGGGGCGCGGCTCGACCCAGTAGGCGACATCGGGGTGATTCTCGAAGAGGCGCCCGAGCATGGTGGTGCCGGATCGCGCCGAGCCCAGGAGGATGATGGGCTTCTGAATGCGACGGGTGAAGCTGGATGCGCGTTGGCCAGGCGGACTCATGAGCAGGGGATCTTAACGAGCCGCTCGAATGACCGGCGCCCGGTGCACTTGAGACCCTCCGCGCGCGACACCACCTCGATCGGGACCTCGGTGCGGTCAGGGCGCCTCTATGCCGCCACGATCTCTGTGTGCTCTGCAATTTCCCGCTCGAGAGATGCGTGTTCGAGATCGAGCAGCCGGCGCTTCCGCCAGAGGCCCCCGCCGTATCCGACGAGATCGCCGCTCGCGCCGACCACGCGATGGCAGGGGATGATGATGGCGATGGTGTTCATGCCGTTGGCCCGACCGACGGCCCGCGACGCTCCCGGACGGCCGATGCGATCTGCGAGCGCGGCGTAGCTCATGGTCTCTGCGAATGGAATCTCGCGCAGCGCCTCCCAGACCTGGCGCTGGAAGGGTGTGCCCAGCGGGGAGAGCGGGATTGTGAAGTCCCTGCGCGATCCTCCGAAGTACTCGCTGATCTCGTCTCGCGTCTGGCGCAGCACATCGTTGGCGCCGGGGATCACGACGCATTGCCGCCTTCGCCTGAGAGTCTCGATCTCTTTCTCGAGCGCGCGCCGATCGACGAACTCGAGCAGGCAGAGCCCGTCGTCGTCGGCGATCGCGACCATGGCGCCGAGCGGCGTCTCGAGCCAGTCTGCGCAAAGCCGCAGCACGCCATTCGCCTTCGTCGGCGCAGCGCCGAAGAGACGCGCGAATGCTTCGCGGAATCCACTGTCGGAGTCGTATCCTGCGCGCATGCCCGCGGGGAGCGCATCCGCCCCTGCGCGAAGTTCCGCGAATGCTTCTCCCAAACGCACGGCTCGCTGATAGGCGTGGAACGTCATGCCGAAGCGATCCTGAAAGAAACGACGCACCGTCGCCGGGTTGAGCCCGCGCTCGCGCAGACTGGCGTCCGGAATACGCGTCGCAGGTGACCGGCGCACTTCGTCGATGAGCGCGCTCGCCCAGTCCGGCGCGGCGCCAGCTGGCGACATCGGCTTGCAGAGTTTGCACGGGCGGTATCCGGCCAGCAGCGCAGCCTGAGCAGTCGCTACAAATTCGACATTCTCGCGCTTCGCCGGTTTCGCCTTGCACGTCGGCCGACAGAAGATCCCGGTTGTCTTCACGCACGTGAAGAAGACGCCCTCAAAGGCCGGGTCCCGGCGACGGATCGCGGCGTACATCTCATCAGCAGGCGGCAGCGTGATCATGGCAAGACGCTAGCGGTCGATCCCTCCGGTCGTCCACCGGAAACTGGACGACCTATTCAAGTGACGCCCAGCGCCCGCATTCGGGCGCCGTAGGCCTTCGCCCAGGGATTGGCCGTCACGCCGTGGAGCACGATGCTGAGGAAGACCGTGCAGACCACGATCATCGCCAGCTCCTTCTCGTGCGGCAGGTCCTCACCGACGACGATCACGATGAAGACGATGCTCGCCAGCCCGCGCGGCCCGAACCATCCCGCAAAGAGCTTGCTTTCCCGATGCATCTTCAGACCGGCGACGCACAGATAGACCGGGAGCATGCGAATCAGCGTGAGGCTCAGGATCGCATAGACGAGATACGACCAGTGGAAGTTCTGCACCGCCTGGCCGACGACGGCTGCGCCGAAGAGGACCCACGTCAGCAACGCGAAGGTGTCGCCGACGCCCTCGCCGGGGCCGAGGAGTTCTTCGTGTTCGGAGTGGAAGAGGCCGCCGAAGAGCATGCCGCCGACGAAGGATGCGATGAATCCGCTGCCACCCAGAGCCTGCGCGAGTCCGAAGCATGAGAACGCCAGCGCGATGATCGTGATGTTTCGCCACGTGGGCGACAGCCAGCGCTGCGATTTCGACGCGCGAAGCATGAAGACGGCTGCGAGACTCAACAGCACACCGGCGCCAAGTCCGATGCCGACGACCTTCGAGAAGAGCGTCAACGCGGATCCGACGGCGCTCTGATCGGAGGACTGGCCGGTCGCGAGCATGAGGAAGAGCAGCAGGATGGGCACGCAGATGCCGTCATTGAGACCGCTCTCGACATTGAGGCCCTGGCGCACCGAATCCGGCACGGCCTCGTTGGTCACGACGGCTTTGCCAAGCGCCGCGTCTGTCGGCGCGAGCATCGTCGCCAGCAGCGCGATCTCGAAGATCGTCAGGGCGCTGAACATGACCTTGCCCACGCCGAATCCGAGCAGGATGGTGAGTGGTAGCCCGATCGCCAGCAATCGAACCGGCAGCACCTTGACCTTGCCCAGGACCTTGAGGTTCGCATTGGCGGCGTCAGTGAAGAGCACGAGCGCCAATGTCAGCTCGGCGAGCGTCATAAGAAGTTCGGCGTCGGTCTCGGTCGCGATCAGGCCGAAGCCAACCGGCCCCATCAGAATGCCGAACGCCATGAAGATGATCGGCCCGCTGATCCATGTGCGTTCGACGCCGCCAGCGACGACGCTGTAGAGCAACGTGAAGATCGCAAGGATCGTCAGGACTTCGTACATCGTTCAGTTCGGCCTGATGACGACGGAGACAGTCGTGCCGGAGACGAGCGTCACATCGTCAGGGACCTCATCGAGTCGAATGCGCACCGGTACGCGCTGTGCGAGCCGAATCCAGTCAAACGATGGCTCGATCTGCGGCACGATGCCGTCGGCGCCTTCGATGTTCGCGACGTTCGGCGGGTTGATCGCCCAGCCGATGCTCTCGACCTCTCCCTCGATGCGTTTGTTCCGATTGCTCAGGAGCGTAATCACGGCGCGATCGCCAACATCGATATGGCCAAGCTGCGTCTCGCGGAAGAACCCGAGCACGTGGAAGGTTGCGACATCGACGAACGCAAGCAGGTTTGCGCCCTCGGATGCATAGTCGCCGACGTCGACATTCAGATTCGTGATGTAGCCATCCGCGGGGGCGACGATGCGCGTGCGCTTGAGATCGAGCTCCGCCTGCGCGAGCGCGACCTTCGCGGACTGGATCTTCGGATTCGCCTCGCCGGGCGGGCCGAGATCGGCACGCGCCTTGGCAAGATCGGCGTGGGCGCTCGCGAGTCGAGCGTCGGCTTCACTGAGGCTCGCCTCCGCCGTCACGAGATTGGCCTGGCTCTGCGCGAGGTCCGCTTGCGCCTGCACGAGATCGGCCTGTGATTTCTCGAGACCTGCCTGCGCGCCCTCCAGCGCTGCTTGCGCCGCCTCAGCGCCTGCGGCCTGGCTCTCGGCGCGCGAGACAGAACCCGCGCCGTCCTTTGCGAGTTTCTGTGCGCGATCCCGATCCCGAATGGATTGTTCGTATTCCGCCTCACGCTGATCGATCATGGACTGCGCAGACTTCACGTTCGCCTCTGCGGCGTCGACCTTGGCCTCGTACGCGTCGACAACGGCCTGAGCTGATGCCACTTGCGCTTTCGCCGTCGCGACGGCCGCCTCCGATTCCTGCAGTCCGGCGACGGCGGCATCCACGGCCGCGCTCAACGAATCCACCTGCTGGCGGGCGTCCGCGAGGCTCGCCGTCGCCGACTCGACGGCCAGTTCGAAATCAATCGGATCGATCTCGAAGAGCAAGTCTCCCGCTTCGACGAACTGGTTGTCGACGACGCCGACACGGAGCACGTGCCCGGTCACACGCGGCGTGAGCATTACGACTTCGGCGTTGACTCGTCCGTCGCGCGTCCATGGATTTCGCACGGAGCGCTTATACAGAAGCCAGCCGGCCACGATCGCAAGCGCGATCACGGCGGTGGTGACCATCATGCGCGTTGTTGTTCGAGGCTTGTTCATTCAGCGCGCGCTCTCATGGGGCGAGAATCGTGAGTCCGATGACGGCGCTGAAGAGCGCCCAGATGGCGAGGAACGCCAGCGGCGGGTTCCAGATGAATCGCGCCAGGCGCGTACGATTCAGAATGGTCGCGGCGATCCAGGCGCCGACGAGCCCGAGACCGGCCACGAAGAGCGCCGGAGGAAGCAGCACGCCTCCTATCTCGAGTTCACTGGGTGTGGGCAGCGGCATGCGCCTCCTCGTCCTCGGTCATCGCGGGCGACTCATCGTGGCCATTATCCAGGGTTCCCTCCAGATTGCTTGGGTCGTGACGCGGAATCCCGAAGTCGTCGCCTTCGACGAAATCAGGCTCGAGCATCGTGCCCCAGTCTGAGCGCTCTTCCATTTCGGCGCGCGTCTCATCGGGGATAATGTTCATGCCGTCGCGGACCTCCCAGCCGCCGCCGAGGGCCTTGTAGGTCGCGATGAGACTCTGGGCGATATCGCCGCGGGTGGATGCGAGGAAGTCCTGGGCGCTGCGAAGCTGACCCTGCGCATCGAGAACGCGCGTGAAGGTCGCGCTGCCCTCCTTGTACTGGATGGTGGAAAGCTCAAGCGACCGTTCGGCCGCGCTGACGCTCTGCTCGAGAAACTCCGCCGACTGATACGAACCATAAAACGCCGCCAGTCCGCTCTCGACCTCCTGCGCCGCCGCGAGCACGGTGTTCTGATACGCGATCGCCGCGGCCTGGAACGCGGCGTCCTGCACGCGCACGTTGTTCTTGATGCGCCCGTAATTCAGGATGGGCCAGCTGAAGCCGGGCCCCCAACTGCCGGTCCAGCTCCTCGAGTCGAAGAGCGTGCCGGTGCTGTCGCTCTGATAGCCGAGCGAGCCGCTCAGGAAGAAGGACGGATAGAGATCAGCTTCCGCGACGCCGATCTGCGCCGAGAGCGCCGCCGCC
Organism: Phycisphaerales bacterium; assembly: GCA_028279375.1. Classification (GTDB taxonomy): domain Bacteria; phylum Planctomycetota; class Phycisphaerae; order Phycisphaerales; family UBA1924; genus JANQNW01. The sequence continues at coordinate 64,741 of JANQNW010000001.1, read as the reverse complement.
TGTCGCTCAGCGAGACGAATATCCGGGCGTCTTCGAAGCAGGTCCGCGGGAATGCCGATCGCGATCATCTCCGGCGCCTTCGGCACATGCTTCGCCTCTCCGACGCGCGCGAGAACCTCGCCGGGTGGTTTCCCGAGGAGAAAATCGAGGCGATAGGACGCCTGGCGAACTGCGGCCTCGAACACGGGGACTGTCGAGCGCGTCTGGTTGAGATCCGCCTGGGCGTCAGAGACGTCGAGTTCCGATGTCTGCCCCAGATCAAAGCGCGTCTGCGCGATCTCGAGACTGCGCTCCTGGATACGAACATTGTCAACCGCAATCCGGAGGCGAATCTGCGAGGTGCGTAGATCGACGTACGTGGCCGCGACCTCGGCAATCAGCGTCACCATCACGTCGTCGTAGGATGCGAGCGACGCGTCGAGCGCGGCGTCCGCCGACTCGATGGCGCGCCGGAACTTGCCCCAGACATCGAGCTCCCAGGCTGCGTCGAACCCAACGCGCCACGTATCGAGATAACGCTGCGGCTGTCCCGGGTTCTCACTGAATTTCGTCCGGTCGTAACTGCCGTTGGCCTCCTGCGTCTGTGGGAACAGGTCGCCGACAGCGATGCCGCGCTGAGCCATCGCCTGCAGAACGCGCACACCCGCTTCACGGATGGTGAGGTTCTGGGCGTACGCCTCCTCGATCAGCTCATCGAGCAGGGGGTCTTCGAAGGCGCTCCACCATTCGATGTTCTCCATGGGTTCGAAGCTGACGCGTGGATCCTCGCGCTCCGCCCAGGCATCGTTGGTTGTCGTCTCGGGGCGCACGTAGTCGGGACCGACCATGCAGCCGCCAGCGACGAGACAGAATCCCGCAAGCCCGATGAAGCGGACTGCATTCACTGGCGTCACGATTCGTCCGGATGTGATCATTTCAGAACCTCGATTCGGTCCACGTGTTCCAGTGAATCTCACTCATGGCGTCCCGGCACTCGGTGGCCGCATGCGTTACGCCCCGAGCGCATCCAAGAAGCGCGTAGAGAGCCGTGAACATCTGATCCGTCGCCGGACCGGCCTCGGTGCTTGCCGCCAGTTCATCAAGCTCTTCCTTCATGGCGACGGCGAGGCGCTCCAGCCCGTTCTGCTCGTCGAATCGCTCGGTTGATTCGAGCTTGGCGCATTGGTCGAGAACGCCGCGGACGTAGGCGGCCAGGTCGCGCGTGAGATGTGTTGGAGCATTGGCGGCGCCGGCGCTGGTCAGATACGCAGTGCTTGCTCCTTCCAGAGCACGAAGCCGCAGCGACAGCGACTGGATCGCTTGCACGAGGCGAGATAGGCATTCGCGTGTCGCCCCGGGCGGGGCTGACTTCCCAAGGCGCGAAGCGATCGAAGCCAATCGCGACACTGCCGGTTGTGTCCGAGTCTTGAAGAGCCAAACCCTGTGATGGCGTCGTGCTTTCGCTGGCTGTGGACCCGAGTACGCGCCGATGATCTCTGAGGCCGACTGGAAGATTACGCGCATTTCCCGCAGCATTGCGAGCTCTGGCCGGCCCGGACTGAAGAACGGCTGGATGATCGCCGGGACGCCGATGCCGATGATCAGCATGAAAGTCGAGTCCGCAATCTGCGCGAAGTGATACGACTGATCGTTGCTGATGGGGATGAGCACGGCGAAGAGCGTCACGCCAAGCAGCTTGATGAGCGGCAGCCGCTTGCCGACCAGAGAGAACAGGAAGAAATAGATGAATATCAGCGTCAACAACTCGACGCCGTTCTCGAAGAGGGGCATGAGCAGAAAGTAGATAGGCGCGACCACGAGCAGCACGACGAGTACGAAGCGCGGCAGGAGCATCTGGGCGCGCAGCGGCATCAGTACCAGCAACAATCCGATGATCGCCGCGAAGTTGGCCGCCGAAGGCCCCGTCGGGGGGTCAAATCGGATCCAGAAGAGGAACGCGAGGACGAGAGAAAGAGGCGGCAGGAGCGCGGCCCTGAATCGCATGGGGTCCCAGAGTGGCGATCTGGTCTCGCCGTCTCTCTTCGCCACCGGCTGGGTATCAACGCGCTTCTCGATTCCCGTCAAAGCTTGCACGCACACAAGCAGATCGCGCGAGCACCGATCGACTGTCTCGAGCTCTCGGCAAAACCCGAGCAGCGCCGCTCGCTGATAGTGGTCGAGTGGACGAGCAGCCTCCGTCGCAACTCTGAAGTCGGCCGTCCTGAGAAGCTCCACGTCGTCAGCCATCGGCGCAGTTGTGTCATTCAACGTGTGCGCCCAGAGCGAACTGATGCGTTCGAATCGACGATCGACTCTCTCGAGTGCTCTTGAGAGCGCAGGTTCAAACTGGCTCAGATCGAGGCGCATCGCGTCCGGAATGCTCTCGCTCCACAACTCGATCGCGTCGGCCGTGGCAGACGCCTGGCCGGCCATCTGGCGCCAGAGATGACGGCGCGATCGCACGGCGTATGTATCCGTGCGCGCCTGTCCAAGCGTGGCGCCGAACGCGGCGCGAGCCGCGGCGAGCTTGCCGCGCATCTGGGCCAGATCCGACGCGGGCGCCCCCGAGCGGATCATCTCAATGTGTCGGCTGAAGAGCTCACGCTCGCCCGCCCAGAGCTCGGCGCCCTTGGTCGAAAGGGCGGCGCCGGCAGTGCGCGGCCAGAGAATCACCGAGATGAGCGAATAGATCACAACGCCGGCGGTCGTCTCGAGATACCGGAAGACTGCGAAATGAAAGGCGTTGTCGACGGCCTGGTACGTCGATGACCACACCACGCCCGGCATAAATCCGGCGACAAACCACGCATACCCATGGCGGCTCACCGGAATGAAGTACGCCACGACGAGCAGATTCGCGCAGAGGTACCCGAGCATGAGCCAGCGATCCTGCGCAAAGAGCGCCACGCCGACCAGCGCCGTAAGAAGACCGACCGTCGTGCCGACGATGCGCAGGAGCCCCTTGCTGATGGACGCGCCCGCGGTGTCGAGACTGATGACGGCGATCGCCAGCGCCCCGTACTTCGGCAGGTCCCAGTCCATCGCCAGCGCGAGCCAGTACATCAGCACCATACTGAGCGCGAGCTTGAAGGCTTCCTGAAGCTGGGTGCGACTAGGCGGCTGCATCAGCCCCCCAGAGTAATTCGACGGGCGCTCCAATCGGAGGTCTGCTCGCCTCGACTCGCCTCTCAAGGTCCGATTCGCTCCTGTTATCCGGACGCGAGGCCACAGGAGATCGAGTCGGCATCTTCGTGCTCCTGTCTTGGTTCAGGTCCCTCACAGATATACAATCGTTATCGGTGGGGAGTCGGAATCTACTGAAGCGCGCAGATCCTGAACTGAGAAGGACTTATCCCATGTCCGGGCATGCGGTGACGCAGAAGAACGACACCTCGCAGTTCGTCGGATTCGAGCTCGACGATCAGACATATGCATTCCGGATCGAGGAGATCCAGGAGATCGTGATCCTCGAGAAGGTCACGCGCACGCCGCAGTCGCCGGCATTCTGTGAGGGCGTCAGCAACCTGCGCGGCTCGATCATCCCGATCATCAATCTCCGCACGCTCTTCGGCCTTGAACCGAAGCCTATTGACGACGAGACGCGCACGATCGTTGTGAACGTCGGGGAACGAACGATGGGCTGCGTCGTTGACGTCGTCTCGCAGGTCGTGCGAATCCCTCATGAAGACATCCAGCCGGCGCCGCAGACCGTCACCGCTGACGGGGCCGACTACATCTCCGGCTTCGCCAGGCTGGATGGCGATCTCGTCGTTCTGCTTGATATCAACAAACTGCTCAATCCAGACCAACTCGAACGCATCACGCCGGTCGCCTCTGGCCGGCAGGAGCTCCCCGAATGACCTCTATCAGCCTCGGCAGCAAATCTCCCGATCCAGTGGGCTCATCGCGTCGGCGCGATCATGACCTCGAGGGCCAGATCAAAGCGATCAACCGCTCGCAAGCCGTCATCGAGTTCGAGATGGACGGGACGATTCTCACCGCGAATGAGAACTTTCTGCGGTCAATGGGATACACGCTTGACGAGATTCGTGGGAAGCACCACCGCATGTTCGTAGACGAAGCGACAGGCGCCAGCGATGAGTACAGGAACTTCTGGGAGCGACTGAACCGGGGCGAGTACATTGCCGCGGAGTTCCGCCGCCTCGGGAAGCACGGGCGAGAGGTCTGGATTCAGGCGAGCTACAACCCGATCCTTGACGAGAGCGGGCGGCCCTACAAGGTCGTGAAGTTTGCGACGGACGTTACGGAACAGAAACTCCGCAACGCAGACTATGAAGGTCAGATTGCCGCGATCCGTGAGTCGCAGGCGGTGATCGAGTTCAACATGGACGGCACGATCATCACGGCCAACGAGAACTTCCTGAAGCCGATGGGATACACGCTCGACGAGGTCCAGGGTCGCCATCACGGCCTCTTTGTTGATGACGAATTCCGAAACAGCGCCGAGTATCGTGAGTTCTGGGAGAAGTTGAATCGAGGCGAATTCATCTCCGCAGAATTCAAACGCCTTGGCAAGGGTGGTCGCGAGGTTTGGATCCAGGCGAGCTACAACCCGATTCTCGATCTCAACGGCCGTCCTTACAAGGTGGTGAAGTTCGCGACCGATGTCACAGATCGCGTGCGCCTGCAACAGGCCGCCGACGAGCAGCATCGCCGGACCAAGGAGTTGACGCTCCAGGTGGTCGAGACCGCGAATCAGTTCACGGAAGGATCGCGTGTTGTCGCCGAGAGCAGTTCGAACCTGAGCGACGGCGCTCAGACCCAGGCGGCGTCGGTGGAGGAGATGAACGCCTCAATCGATGAGCTCACCAACTCCATTCGCGTGATTGCGCAGAGCGCGGCCAAGGCGAAGGAGCAGGCTGACGACACGGCTGAGTCCGCGCGTGAGAGCAGTCAGACCGTGAGCGAAGCCATCAACGCCATGCGCCTGATCGAGAAATCGAGTGAGCAGATCAATGACATCATTCAGGTCATCAGCGAGATTTCCAGTCAGACGAATCTGCTGGCGTTGAACGCCGCCATCGAGGCCGCGCGCGCGGGCGAGCATGGTCTGGGATTCGCAGTCGTCGCGGACGAAGTGCGGAAACTCGCGGAGCGCTCCAGCGAGGCCGCGAAGGAGATCACGCAGCTCATCAAGGAATCGTCTCGACGCGTCTCGGAAGGCGCGCAGCTTTCTGAGAAGGTCGGTTCGTCTCTGACGACGATTGTCGACGCCGTCACCCAGAGCGCAGACGACATCACAGAGATCGCCAAGCAAACTGAGATGCAGTCGGCGAGCGCCGAGCAGGTGCAATCGGCGATCAAGTCCGTCTCCGATACGACGGAGAACGGCGCCGTCAGCGCAGAAGAGCTCGCCGCCAGCGCCGAGCAACTGGGCGCCCAGGCGCAGAGCCTGCAGGATTTGGTGGCGAAGTTCGAGGCCTGATGTGGCGAAGGGGCTGACGAATCTCAGGCAGCTCGATCAGCCGCAGTTTCATCAATTCTGCGGCCTGATCTACAAGACGACCGGCATTCACGTCTCCGAGAACCGGATGACGCTGCTGAGCAATCGCATTCGGCGGCGGCTTCAGGAAGGTCAGAGCTTCGAAGATTATTTCAAGCTCATCACCTCGCCGCAGGGAAGTGATGAAGCCCAGCGATTTATCGACGCCATCACGACAAATGAGACCTTCTTCTTTCGCACGGATGCGCATTTCGAGTGGCTGCGCACGCAGTATCTCACGGAAGTTGTCTCAGCGGCGCTGCGCGGGAAGCGTCAGCGCTCACTGCGCATCTGGTCAGCGGGATGCGCTACCGGCGCCGAGCCATACTCGATCGCCATCTGCCTGCTCGAAAACAGGGCGCGCCTCCGAGACTGGGATCTGAAGGTCGTCGGGACGGACATCAGCGAGCATGCGCTTGAGGAGGCTCGTATCGGCAGCTTCCGCGCTCGCGCCGTCGAGGCGGTGTCGCAGGGGCGATTCAGACGCTTCTTCGAAGAGCCGGACGAGGACCAGCGCTGGCAGGTCACGAGCGAAGTCAAGGACCTGGTGGAGCTGCGTCCTCACAACCTGCTGACGCCGATGGCGGACGGACCCTTCGATTGCGTCTTTATCCGCAATGTCCTGATCTACTTCGATAAGGCCTCCAAGCAGATTGCGATCCGCAATCTGATTGATGCGCTGGCGCCGGGCGGCTATCTCGTCGTCGGCCCTTCAGAAGGCATCTACAACATGCTCGAGCCGCTCGAGCGAGTGAAGCCGTTTCTCTATCAGAAGCCGTTGACGACGTGAGTGATGATCGAGGACATTTTGGTGAATCGATCTCCGATGAGATGGCGGAGTATCTGCAGGTCTTCATGGACGAGACCGAGGAGCAGCTCGACGGGCTGACGGAATGCCTGCTCGAACTTGAGCAGTCGCCCGATGACGCCGGGCAGCTCAACGAAGCGTTCCGGATGATCCACTCGATCAAGGGCTCTGCGGGCATGATGGGTCTCGACAGCATCACGGCCCTGACGCATCATTTGGAGAGCCGCTTCGAGCGATTTCGCTCAGGTGTCGAGAGGCTGGACGAGCCAACCATGAACCTCGTGTTGCGATGCATCGATTTCCTCCGCGAGTGTGTGCGACGTCTTCGCTCGGGGACGGCGCTCGGAAGCTCCGCAGAGTTGCTAACGGAGTTGAAAGAGCTCGAGAAGGCGGCGCACGAGCAGCCGGCGTCTGTCAACGCTTCATCGGAGTCATCGGAGCTGGCGGACCCAATGGAGGCGCCTGCGTTGAGTCCAGCTGGTGTTCCGGCCGAACAGGCGCTTACGGAACCGGGGTACCACCTCTTCATTCGCTTCGAGCCAGGCCTTCCCCTTGCCGATCTCAAAGCGCGCCTGATCGTCGCGCGCCTTTCTGATCTCGGTCAGATCGTCTCGCTTCGCCCTTCGGCGGATGAGCTCGAACAGATGGACGATCTCTCGGAGATTCAGATCGTTCTCGCAACGGAGCGAGATCCGGCTTCAATCCGGAGCGCCGCCGACGTTGATGGCGTTCATGAGTTCGATCTCTCGGCCGTGGTGACCAGTGACTCCGGTAATGGATTTGAGGTGACGCACGTCATCGCTGCCGCCGACGCGCCGGCGTCCGAGGAGATGATCGAACCGGAGCAGAAGCCAGACGCGGAGCCGGACACAGCGCCGGAGTCCGGAGATCCGTCGGAGACGGCGCCTGCCGCCGGAGCGCCGGACGAATCACAGACGCGACCCGCGCCGTCCGGCGCCCCGGCTGCCGATCGCCCGGAGCGATCGAAGCTGGCGGAGACAATGCGCGTCGATATCGATCGGCTGGACAACCTGCTCAATTTGACAGGTGAACTGGTCATCAATCGCGCACGCTTCGCCGAAGTCGCAAACCAGGTGAAGCCCGTGTTCGCCGCACGGCACATGTCGAGTCGCTCCCGCGATTTCAGCGAGAGCCTGCGCAGGACCATCGAACATCTGGAGACCGCGACCAACGGCGAATGGACCGCTGATATCGCGGAACTCAAAGCCGGACTCCGTTTCATCGAAGAACAGGAGCAGGCGCTTGCCGGAGGACGGCGCGGCTTCGCCCAGATCGGTGAGGCGATCGATCAGTTGACTCGCATCTCCGACAGTCTGCAGCAGAGCGTTCTCGACACGCGGATGGTGCCGGTGGCGCCCCTCTTCAACCGATTCCGGCGCGTCGTTCGGGATCTCTCCACAGAGCGTGGTCGGCAGGTCGAGCTAGTCATCAGCGGCGAGAAGACGGAACTCGACAAGCGCATGATCGACGAGCTCGGTGAGCCGCTTGTCCATCTGGTGCGCAACTCACTCGACCATGGCATCGAAGATCCGGATGTGCGCATCAAGCGCGGCAAATCGGAGACGGGCGTCATCTCACTTGAAGCTTCGCACAGCGGGAACAACGTCTTCATTCGCGTCATCGACGACGGTGGAGGTATTGATCCTGACAAGATCCGGGCCAAGATCGCCAGCAAGGGCCTGCTCAGTGAAGGCGCTGCGCGGGAACTGCCGGATGCGCGGGCGCTGGAGTACATATGGCATGCCGGATTCAGCACCGCATCGAAGGTGACGGACATCTCAGGTCGAGGCGTCGGAATGGACGCCGTCAAGGCTCGAATCACTGACCTCAACGGTCATATCGATGTCGAGTCGACACCTGGCGAGGGTGCGGCCTTCGTCATCAGGCTTCCGCTGACGCTTGCGATCATCAATAGCCTTCTCGTTCGAGTGCGCGAGGTTGTCTTTTCGATGCCGATCGACGATGTCCGGGAGATCGTTTCGGTGAACGAACGCGACATCCTGACTGTGCGCGGCAAGCAGACGATCGACGTGCGGGGCGAGTTCATTCCACTCGTCAGCGTCGATGAGATCTTCGACTGGTCAGATTTCGCTCAGCAGCCTATCGCCTCGCAGGCCGAGCAGGAGATACAGGCGGTCATCCTGCAGGCTGGCGCAAGAACCATGGGGCTCCGTGTCGACACGCTCATCGGAAGTCAGGAGCTCGTGATCAAGTCGCTGTCGGAGAACTTCGTGCACATTCAGGGCCTCTCCGGCGCGAGCATTCTCGGCGACGGTGATGTTTGCCTTATGCTCGATGTGGCGACGATCATGGATCTCGCTGTGGCCCGTGCGGGGAGGACAACGACATGAATCTGTCAGCAGGGCAGCTCGAGCGGATCGGCGCCGCGCTGCACGAAGGCGCTGCGCAAGCATCCGAGGCGCTTGGAAAATGGATCAATCGGCCGACGCGCATCACCGTACATGATGTCGAGCAGTTGCCGCTCGAACAGGCGACGAGCGTGCTGGGAACCGCCGAGGAGCCAATTTGCTTCTGTGCGACGGAAATGCGCGGGCGCCTGACAGGACATTTGATTCTTGCGTTCGATGACGCCAGTGGTCTCGCTCTGGCGGACGCCCTCCTCGGCCAGCCCCGGGGATCCGCCGACGCCTGGGGTGAGATGGAGCGATCGGCCGCGCTCGAAACGACGAATATCGTCTGTTGCGCGTATCTGAACGCCATGATCAGAGCGCTGCCGGAGGAGGCCGGCGAACCGAACGAGCTCGTGCCCTCGCCCCCGACGTTCGCCCGGGACTTCGCCGAGAGCCTCGTCGAGTTCGCGCTGATGGACCAGTTGCTTGTGACTGACCAGGCGCTCATGGCGCACACGGAGTTTCACATTGACGACGCCCAGATGAACTGGTCGTTGCTGTTCGTTCCTGACGCTGCGTCCATGGCCAAGTTGAGCCCGGTTGGCTGATGTCGCGAGTGCAGGATATCTCGCGCTCACTGAAGATGGGTGAGCTTGCCGCCGCCAGAGACGAGGCGACCCTGCGCACGCTGCTGGGTTCCTGCATCGGTCTCGTGTTGTATGACGCGCGCCAGCGCATCGGCGGCCTCGCTCATATCGTGCTTCCGGCGTCGGGCGGTCGCTTGGACACCCCGGGGAAGTTCGTCGATACGGCGATCCCGGCCCTCCTGTCTGAGATGCAGGCGTTGGGAGATCGACCGATCAGGGCCGAGGCGCGCATCGCCGGTGGAGCCAACATGTTCGCAACCGCGACCACGAACACTGTGGGGCGCCAGAATATTGATGCGGTCGAATCGTTGCTAAGAGAACATCGTGTGCCGATCGTGGCCAGTCATTGCGGGGGCGAGAAGGGCCGCCGCATGAAGCTGGAGACCAACACCGGCGTCGTCACCATCGAAGTGGTCGGCTCGGAGTCGATTCAACTCTGACAGGGAGCAGGGCAATGGCGAAACGTGTGCTCATCGTCGATGACGCCCTCATCATGCGCAAGCGCATCAGGGACATCGCCGAGCGCGCCGGCTGGGAGATCGCCGGAGAAGCCGCCAACGGCGCCGAGGCCGTCGAGATGTACCGGCAGCTCAAGCCCGACCTGGTGACGCTCGACATCGTGATGCCGGAAGTCGATGGTGTGGAAGCGTTGAAGCAGATGATCGCAGCGGATCCTGACGCGCACGTGGTTATGGTCAGCGCCGTCGATCAGCGGGAGAAACTCACTGAGTGCATCGAGTCGGGCGCCATGGATTTCATCGTGAAACCGTTCGACGTGGCGCGCCTTCAGGGCCTCTTCGAAAAGCATCTTGCGGCATGAGCGTTCCCACTCGACTTCTCATCGTTGATGATTCGGCTCTCTATCGACAGATGATCCGGAACGTGCTGCGCGATTCAGACGATGTGGAGATTGTTGGATTCGCGAAGGATGGACATGAGGCGCTGCAGCAGATCGAAGCGCTCTCGCCCGACCTGCTCACGCTTGATGTCCAGATGCCCGATCTCGACGGGATCGGTGTGCTTCGAGAGATCAAGAAACGACGCATGGCGCCGAAGGCGATCATGGTGAGCAGTCTGACCTCTGAAGGAGCTCGCGTCACGACCGACGCGCTTTTGGAGGGCGCCTTCGACTTCGTTCTCAAGCCGACTGGCGGTGACGCCACGAAGAATCGCTCTCATCTGCAGCAGGTCCTCGATGAGAAGATCAACGCTTTCCGACTCTCAAGAAGAAAGGGCGCGCATGGTCCTTCACGCGCGCCGGCCCCGGAAGGAGAATCGGAACGCGAGACGCACGGGTGTCGCGCCATTCTCATCGGCTGTTCGACGGGCGGCCCGGCGGCGCTGAACGAGGTGCTTCCCCAGTTGCCGGCGGACCTGGCTGTCCCCGTGCTGGTCGTGCAGCACATGCCTCCGCAGTACACACTCTCACTCGCACGTCGTCTCAATGAGACGTGCGCGCTTGACGTCGCCGAGGCGGCCGAGGGAGATGAGGTTATCCCCGGCAGAATCCTGATCGCTCCCGGCGGCAGGCATATGAAGCTGCGCGCCAATGGCGACGTCACGCGCGTCAGCATCACCGACGACCCGCATGAGAATGGCTGCCGCCCATCCGTCGACTACCTCTTCAGAACGGCGATCGACCGATTCGACGGGCAGGCGCTGGGCGTCATCATGACCGGGATGGGCCGCGACGGCCTCGCGACGTGCCAGTCGCTGAAGGAGCGCGGCGGCGCCGTGTTCGCGCAGGACGAAGAGACCTCGACGGTCTACGGCATGCCCAAAGCAATTGTCGAGAGCGGGCTCGCTGATCGCGTCCTGCCGCTCGACAGGATCGGGTTGATGATCAAGAGATACGTAGAGAGGAGTCGTCAGCGCTAGCGGCGCTTCCATTTGCCATGACCAGCAACGGAACGACGAATTCAGACAGGATCTCGGTGCTCATCGCCGAGGACAGCCGCATCCAGGCTCAGGTGCTTCAGAAGAAGCTCTCTGAAGCCGGATTTGATGTGCAAGTCGCCGAGAACGGCGCCCTGGCGCTGGAGTGCGCCCAGAAGAGCAGGCCATCGATGGTCATCTCTGACATCGAGATGCCGACGATGACGGGATACGAACTCTGCAGCGCTCTGAAGACAAACCCGGAGCTTCGCTCCATCCCCTTCATTCTTCTCTCGACGCTTTCAGAGCCCGAGGACATCATCCGCGGCCTCCATTGCGGGGCCGACAACTACGTCACGAAGCCCTACGACCCCGAGTTCCTGATCGGGAGAGTCCACGCCCTGCTCGAGACTCCGCTCGGTGATGGCGAGCATGACGAGCCGCTGGAGGTCACGCTCGCAGGTCATCAGTACAAGGTCAACGCAAGCAGTCAGCAGGTGCTCAACCTGCTTGTCTCAACATTCGAGAACGCGGTCGAGAAGAACAACGAGCTCATCATGACGAACCAGGAACTCGCGCTCGCGAAAGAGCAGCTGACAGCCTGGAACGAGAAGCTCGAATCGCTCAACGATGAACTGACGATCGTAAACGGCCGCATGTCGCGCGATCTCGACGCTGCAGCAAAGGTGCAGCAATCACTTCTGCCGACGGAATCGCCGGAGAGCGCCCGTATCGAGTTCGCATGGAAGTACCTGCCGTGCGACGAGCTTGCAGGTGACTTCCTGAACTTCTTCGCGCTTGATGAGAAGCACATCGCCGCATTCGTGGTCGATGTCAGCGGCCATGGAGTTGCGTCATCGCTCCTGTCGGTCACGGTTGGAAGACTCATGACGCCTCAGGCGAGCGCATCGTCGCTGCTCGTCAAGCCCGGGCGCGAGCCGGGCGAAGTGGAGATCGTTCCGCCGGTCGAAGTAGTCAATGAGCTCAATCGACGCTTCCCGATGGCGGATCAGAATGGCCTCTACTTCACCATCGTGTATGGCGTGCTGAACGTCGAGACGCTCGAGTTCAGATACGTCGCCGCCGGTCATCCGCCCGTCGTCTATGCGCCAAGAAAGGGCGCCCCGAAGCTGCTCGAGGTTCCTGGCTTGGCAGTCGGCTGGTTCGATCTTCTCGAGTGGGAGGAGCAATGCCTGAAGCTCGAGCCAGGCGATCGGTTGTGGCTCTACTCCGATGGAGTTCCCGAAGCCATGGATCCGGATATGAATCAGTTCGGTGATGACCGACTTCTCGAAGTCGTTGAATTGACACAGGGGCAGTCACTGGCGGAAGGCGCTTCACTGCTCATGCGAACCGTGGAGCGATGGGGCCGCGACGGCAGTCTCCGCGATGATGTCTCCGTGCTCGGTCTTGAAGCGCGATGACGAATCTGGATGAGGATGCTCAGCCTCCCTGTGGAGTTCACTCGATCTCGCGACGGTGCGCTCTAAACTGAGGAGCGCATCCGATCGCCTGCGCGGAGGCTCGCACAACATGAGCGGGATTTCACCTCTGTTCGGGCAGAAAAACGCCCGGCGCTTGCGACGCCGGGCATGCTCTGAGAGGTCGATCGTATTCAGTCTTGTCGCGCCGGCAGCGAGCCGCCAACAGGAATCAGATTCAGGGAAGCGTCTGCGCGCCGTCGCCCGGAGACAACGCCTGATACCCGCGCTTCGCGTCGCCCGTGCCTGTATTGATCAGCTCCGGATCGTAGACCCACGTCGAACCATCGCTGATGGTGACCTTGTACCACACGTGCTCATCCGAGGCCTTCGAGGCCTCGCTGTCCGTGATGCTCGCAGAAGTGTCGCCGACAGTCACATTGAAGAGAGCGATGGAGCCGTCGGCGACGGATGACGAGTTCTCCCCGTTATTGACGGTCTGGAAGGGCGTCGCGTTCTCGTCGGATGTCTTGAAGAAATCGATCTTGGTGATCTTCGCAGTCGATGAGAATGCGCCCGTTCCCGAGAGCAGGAGACCAATGTCAAGAGACTCGCCCGAGCCGAGGAACATGCCTTTGCCCTGGATGGTCGTGTCTGTCGGCACCGCTGCGTCGTTGGCGCCCTGCTTCAGTGTCAGTCCATAGGTCATTGCCTTGATCTCCAGTTGGTCGGCTGTGGCCGACATCCACCCTCTGTTCGACTCGTTCACGCGAACGAGCCGCCCGCCCCTTGGCGGCGATCTCAATCGACATTCGTCGATGAAAGTCCATGTCGTTCGGCAAGCGCTCGAAGCGTCGGCGTGACATTGCCGGCGGCGTCCGCGCGAGCGTAATGCCCTGCCGCCGCGTCAACGCGACCGAGTGAGAGAAGCGCATGCGCGAGAAGTCCCGAATAGAACGCATTGGCCTCGGATCCGGCTATCGTCTCGAGTCGATCCGCCGATCGTCGCCACACGGCTTCAGCGTCGCCGCGCCGTCCGGCGCGCTCCAGCAGATCGCCCTCCTGAATCTCCAGCCGAGCCAGTCGCCAGGCGCATTCCTCACGCATGCCCTGATCCTGTGAAGCGAGCGCCGACACGCTCTCATGCGCTTGCCGCAGCCGCGCCAAGCCGGCGTCGACATCGCCACCCTCGGCGTCCAGTGTGGCGCCGAGCCGGAGCGACGCTGCATGATCGAACACCCAGCGCGAGTTGAGTGAGTCGATTCGGACAAGCTCTGCAAAGAGACGCTCGCTCGCCACGATCTCCCGCTGCGCGTCGTCCACCCTCCCGAGTTGAGCAGCGACCCGCGCCGCGCTGCGATGCGCCAGCGCTTTTTCGCGCATCCACTCTGCATTGCTCGGGTCGAGATCAAGGAGAAACCGCAATTCGTCAAGCGATGAGAGGTGGCGCTCGAGGGCGCCGCTCCAATCGCGGCGCTCTTCGAGAAACTCACCCAGATGCACGTGAGCCAGCGCAAGTCGATACCGCACGTCCGCGTCGCGTGGATGGCGCTCGGCCAGCTTGGTGAGCAGCGCAAGCGCCTCTTCGGCCGCGTCGCGAGCGCTGTCCCAGTCCGACGATCGCCCGCGGATCTCCCGCGCCATTGTCAGGCTGTTGGCGAGACTGAAGACGCGCGATCGGTCTTCCGGGTCCATCTCAACAAGCTGGCGCTTCGTCTCCAGCGAGAGATCAAGCCAATGCCTCGCCTCGTCGAGCCTGCCACGATCCTGGTTGATCTGCACGAGATTCGTCTGCGCGTACGCAAGTTCGAGGCGCCACTCCGGGTTCGAGGCGTCCATCGCGACAAGATCTTCAGCAATCTCGAGGTAGCGTTCGAACTCCGCCATCGCGCTGTCGAGGTCAACGCGTCGATACGCGATCGCGCCCAGATAGAAATGCGTCGCTCCGAGCGCCTTCAGATTGGCGCCATCTCCCGGGTCCTGAGCGACGAGTTGTTCGCCCACGCGCTGCTGCTCGGTGAATGCGCGAGCCGCGCCCTCGAGGTCGCCGCCCTCCAGCTCCACCTCACCGACGAGCTGCAGTCCCTTCACATATGAGAGCAGTTCCTCATCCGAAAGCGATGTCACGTCGCGACTCTCGTAATACGCGAGGACGCGCTCGGCGACACCACTCATCGCATCCAGCCGTCCGACGCTGCGCAGCTCGTCAACAAGCGCGCCCACCATGTGCGAGGTCAACTCTTCGGCGTCGCCCCGAGCCTCGACAGCGATCGCTCGCTCGCGCCCGACATCGATCGTGTACTTGGCGCCTCCAGCCACGCCCGCAAGCGCGATCGCGGCAACAGCCGCCTGAATCAGGCGTCGTCGCGTGCGCGACCGAATGCGCGTGAAGCGAACGCAGGTCTCGGCGGCGCTCGGGCGATTCGATGGTCTCTCAGACTGCAACGCGCTGATCAGCGCGCGGACATCCCGCCTCATTCGAATGGGTCCGTGCGTTCCCTCGTTCGAATGGCGCCGCTCGCCCCCAAGGAGTTCCTCCAGCACGAGCCCGTAGGAGAACATGTCGCTCGCCGAGGTCGCCTCCTCGGCGCGGCGTTGCTCCGGGCTCATGTAGCGTGGCGTGCCGATGACGCCGCCGACGACCGTGAGCGCCGCATTCGAGGTCTGGGCCGGCGCATCGCCGTCCGCTATCGCTTTCTCTGCTTCAGCAGGTCGCGCGATCCCGAAGTCGAGCACCTTCGCTCGGCCCTCGCGCGTGACGTGAATATTCTCCGGCTTGAGATCGCGATGGACCACACCCGACGCATGCGCGGCAGCCAACGCTTGCGCAATCTCATCACCGACCTGCAGTCGCTCAGCGCGCGTTAATCGCCCGCGCGCATCATCGAGCGATTCGCCCTCAATAAACTCGAGCACGAGGAACGTCCGTCCATCCTCTTCGAGCACATCGTAAATACGACAGATGTTCGGATGATCCAGGCTCGAGAGCACGCGCGCCTCACGCAGAAAACGGGCGCGCGCCGTGGAGGAGCCGGACCAGTCATGACGAATCGACTTCAGCGCAACGCGCCGTTCGAGACGCTCGTCCCACGCTTCGTACACATTGCCCATGCCGCCGGCGCCGAGGAGTCGTTCGATGCGATATGGCCCGATCCGGACGCCCGTGACATCCGGTGGGATCGAATCTCCGCTGTTCGGGATCGTGGGCGCCTCGGTCGAGAGCGTCGCCCGCGTGACGATCGACGCCCAGGTGTCGTCGTCATGCAGGCACGCGCCCGTGGGATCGTCGCGAATGATCTCGTGCACCACATTCCGGACGCTCACATCGCTTGCGCATCGTTCGGCGATGAACTGCCGTCGTTCGGGCTCCGCAAGCGCGACGGCGCCCTCGTAGACCTCGCGAACGAACTCGCCGAATCGATCGCCCATGGATCACCCGCCCGTCGCCCCCTTGCGACTCCCAGGCGACCACTGTACTTGGCGACGAGTTGGACTTCGAGTTTCAAATCATGATGGAAGCGAGCACTTAAGAGTCAACGCCGCACCTCTCGGCGCGGCGTCTCTCATCGAAAGCCACCTTGCGGACTCGAACCGCAGACCTGAGCTTTACGAAAGCTCCGCTCTACCAACTGAGCTAAGGTGGCGTGGGCCGGGAAGTATCGCCGCCTCGGGCCCGCCTGTAAAGAGGCCGGAGGGCGCCGAAATCGGGCTCTTCCGAAGATCCCGTCAGGCGTCCTCGATCGTCATCCGGGCCCCGGAAGAGCGGAGTTCGTCGATCTGACGCTGGCCGATACGCACACGGAAACGCACATGGTCCGTGTCGTATTCCCGGTCAAGCACCTCCGCCCGGTTCTCGATCGTGCTCACCGTCTTCGAGTCGGAGAGCGGCACGCGCACGAAACGCTCGCGCACCCCGCCCTGCATCGCATGCCGCACGGCCTCACGCAGGCGCTCATGCCCCGGATGTCGCTCATCCGTCGCGCACAGGCTCACCGCGCCCTTGACGCGATTCTCCCAGACGATGAGCTCCGCGTTGTTCCGAAGCTGATCAACCTTGTTCAGCACAAGCAGACGTTGCGGAGGTTCCCAGCCGGACCCTGCGGCTTCCTCGATATGCGCCTGCTCCTCGAAGAGCTCATCGAGCGTCTCATTGACCGTGTCGTGCTGCAGCTCGGCGTTCGGATCAGACACATCCAGCACGATCAGCAGCAGGTCTGCATGCAGCGTCTCCTCGAGCGTCGCCTTGAAGCTCGCCACCAGATTATGCGGCAGATCGCGCACGAAGCCGACCGTGTCGGAGAGCATCACCATCTGGCCGCCTCCGAGATTCCACTCGCGCGTGCGCGTCATCAGCGTGGCGAACAGGCGATCGTCAGCGTAGGCGCCGCCAGCCGTCAGCGCATTGAAGAGCGTGGACTTGCCGGCGTTCGTGTACCCCACGAGCCCGACGGTGAAGTGATCCACCTTGCGCTTCTGCACGAGCCGCCGTTTCCGCGTCTGGATCTCTTCGAGTTCGCGCTTCAGAGCCGTGCGCTTGCGTTGCACGATGCGCCGGTCGATCTCGAGCTGCTGCTCACCGGGACCGCGCGCGCCGATGCCGACCACGCCGCCGACACCGACGATGCGCTCCAGGTGCGACCACATCGCGCGCAGTCTCGGATACGTGTATTCCAGCTGCGCTAGTTCGACCTGAAGCTTCGCCTCATGTGTCGTCGCGCGGCTGGCGAAGATGTCGAGGATCAGCTCAGAGCGATCAACGATCTTCCGTTCGACGACCTCCTCGATATTGCCGATCTGCGCAGGCGACAGGTCATGATCGAAGATCACGAGCGTCGCCCCGGTCATCTCGCACAGCGCCCGGAGCTCTTCAATCTTGCCCGAGCCCATGAAGGTCCCCGCTTCAGGACGCTGGCGCGCCTGGATCATCTGGCCCACGACCTCGGCGCCGGCCGTCTCCGCAAGCGCCGCGAGCTCACCGAGTGGATCGCGCGGATCGAACCGGCTCGTCGGCAGATGCACCGCCGCCAGCACTGCCTTCTCGGCGGCGACCTTGATGGATGTGCGTTCCTTCGTAACTGCCATGCTCGACCTGCGTCTCCTGCGAATCAGCGGCCATCATAGGCCTCGTTTCAACGATCGCCCCCGCCAACCTCCGAATCAGGCGACCCGCCTCCGAGCGGGAGGCTGTCTGTATAGGATCAGGAACCGATTTCCGTTCGCCATCAAGGAGTTCGATCGTGCTCATCAAGCGAAACTGGTTTTCCCGCGCCCTGGCCGCCGCATGTCTGCTGCTCCTGCCGACGACGGCCCAGGCCGACTCG
Source organism: Phycisphaerales bacterium (assembly GCA_028279375.1). Classification (GTDB taxonomy): domain Bacteria; phylum Planctomycetota; class Phycisphaerae; order Phycisphaerales; family UBA1924; genus JANQNW01. Next base: position 46,815 of record JANQNW010000001.1, on the reverse strand, counting down.
ATCGAAGAGGTCGACCGATACAACTGGTTCGACCCGATCATCGACATCCAGCGCATTATCGCTGACCGGTTCGTCGCCGAGCCCGACTTCGAAGAGCTTCAGCTCGCCGCCATCGACGGCATGATCGAGGCCCTTGGCGATCAATACACAGTCTTCGTCCCCGCAGAGTCCATCGAGGAGTTCGACAAGGAACTCCGCGGGCGCTATGTCGGCATCGGCGCCTCCGTACGCATCGAGGATGGCTGGATGACGATCGTCAGCCCGCTCGACGATTCGCCCGCCTACAGAGCCGGCATCCTGGCAGGCGATCGCGTAATTGCCGTTGATGGCGCCTCCACCATGGATCTCTCCCTTGACGACGGCATCGAACTGCTCACAGGCGAGCCTGGCACGAAAGTCGTCGTCACTGTCGAGCGAGGCGTGGAGCGCGTCGAGATCCCGATCATCCGCGCTGAGATCCAGACGCGCTCAGTCTTCGGATTCGGACGCGACCGCGAGGATCAGTGGCAGTTCATGCTCGATCCCGACAACGGCATCGGCTATGTCCGTGTGTCGCAGTTCACGGGCGGGACGATTCCGGAACTCGAAGCGGCGCTCAACGACCTGATCGATGACGGCATGCAGGGCCTCGTCTTCGACCTGCGATTCAATCCGGGAGGCTCTCTCTCGGCGGCCGTCCAGATGGCGGATCTCTTCCTCAGCCAGGGCATGATCGTGTCTACACGCGGCCGGAGCTTTGACGAGGAATCAGTCTTCGCCACGGCAGAGGGCACGCTGCCTGATTTCCCGATGGTCATTCTGCTCAACCGGCGCAGTGCCTCGGCGAGCGAAGTCGTCTCCAGCGCGCTGCGCGACAATGGACGCGCGATTGTCCTTGGAGAGCGGAGCTTCGGAAAAGGCAGCGTGCAGAGCGTGCTTCCGCTCCAGTCGGGCCGAGGCCAGTTGAAGATCACAGAGCAGCGCTACTACGGCCCGTCGGGCAAAGTCATTCATCGTGAAGACGAGTCCACGGAGTGGGGCGTCGATCCGACGGACGGATACTACGTTCCGATGACCGACCAGGAATACAACGACATGCTCCGCGAGCGCCAGCGCCGCGAGGTCATCGGCAATGGGGATGATGACGACGATGCGAACGAGCAGCCTCATGGCGCAGAGTGGATCCTTGACACCCTCAAGGACAAGCAACTCGCGTCTGCAGTGCGCGCATTGAATTCGCGCATCGCGAGCGGGGACTGGGATCCGGCTGAGTCGATCGACGATTCCGATGAATCCCTCGAGCTTGCCGAGCTTCGCCGTATGCAGACGGCGCGCGAACGCCTTTTGCGAGAGATGCGCCGTGTGAATCGGCGCATCGAGGCGCTCGCCACCACCGTGAACGAGGACGAAGTGGAGCCTGAGCCGATGTTCCCCGAAGAGACTGAGCTCGATGGCGGCGTGGTCAAGGTCTATGCCGCCGACGGCTCGCTCGCGGGCGAGCTTCGCATTACGGGTGAAGGCCTGCAGCGCTGGCTCATGGATGCGCCGGTTGAGAAGATCGACGACGCCTCCAACGAGTGACGGAGAACCCGGCTGCGCCCATGCTCATTCTCGGCATCGAATCCAGCTGCGATGAGACCGCCGCGTCTGTCGTGCGCGATGGCGTCGAGGTGCTCTCGAATGTCATCGCCTCACAGGACGAGCTTCATGTTGAGTATGGGGGCGTCGTGCCGGAGATCGCCAGCCGCGCGCACGTGGAACGCATCCAGCCGGTCATCGAGAAAGCGCTTGAGGGGGCGGACGTCTCGCTCGAGGACATCGACGCGCTCGCCTGCGGATCGCAGCCCGGGCTCATTGGCTCGCTCCTCGTCGGCGTCGCCGCTGCGAAGACGCTGGCGTGGGCGCTGGACAAACCGATCATCGGCGTCGATCACGTGCATGCGCATCTCTACGCCGGGCTGCTCGAGCGCGAGCGGCCGCAGTTCCCGGCGCTCGGGCTGGTCGTGAGTGGGGGGCACACCAGCTTGTATCTCTGCCGGTCGATGCTCGAGATCGAGCGCCTCGGCGCCACGATCGACGACGCCGTCGGCGAGGCGTATGACAAGGCCGCGTCGATGCTCGGCATCGAGTTTCCCGGTGGACCGAAGATCGATCGCATGGCCGCGTCTGGCGACGATCGCGCACACGATTTCCCGGTCAGCAGACTCGCGCCCGATTCACTTGACTTCTCATTCAGCGGGCTCAAGACATCGGTCCTCTATACGATTCGAGGCGCTCCAAAGCGCGCGAATGGACGCGTCGAGTTCGAGCGCGATGAGACCGAGCTTTCAGAGACGGAGAAGAACGATATCGCCGCGAGTTTCCAGCGCGCCGCCTGCCGTGCGGTGCTCCTGAAGCTGCAGCGCGCTTTTGATCACCTGGCCGAGCGGGGCGTCATCTGCCGGTCGCTGCTCGTGGGTGGGGGCGTCAGCGCCAACTCTCGCCTGCGCACCGAACTCCAGGGATTTGCAGATGAGCGTGATCTGGATCTTCGCCTGCCGGGCATGCGCTACTGCCTCGACAACGCCGCGATGATCGCGGGACTCGCGTGCGAGAAGCTGCGCGCCGGAGTGGCCGATGATCTCTCGCTCCGGGCGGTGCCCACCACGAGATTCTGATTCCCATGCCGCCCGTCGAATCCGGTCAGCACTACGAACATCCCGCGGCCCTCCCGGACGATCTGCTCATGAAGGAGTGTGACTGGGGGCGCGGACGCGGCTCAGGGCCCGGCGGGCAGAACCGCAACAAGGTCGAGACGGCCGTCACGATCACGCATAAGCCGACCGGCATTCACGCCCAGGCCGGCGAGCGCCGCAGCCAGAAGGAAAACAAGAGCAAGGCCATCAAGCGACTCAGGCTGGCGCTGGCGACGCAACATCGGATCGGAGTCCCGATTGGCGAGATCGGATCGGCGCTGTGGCGCTCGCGTCGCCAGGGCGAGCGCATCGTCTGCAACCCCGATCACAGGGACTATCCATCGCTGCTGGCGGAGGCGTTGGATACGCTCGCCGACGCCGGCTGGAAACAGTCGAAGGCGGCGATCAGGCTCGAGGTCTCCCGCTCGCAGCTTCTCACGCTGGTGCGTCACCATCCACCAGCGCTGCACCTCATGAACGAAGAACGCCGCAAGCGCAAGCTCCGTCCGCTGAGATAGTTGGGTTATTTCGGATCTCAAGGTCGCCTTTTCTTGACGTCTGAGTTACGATAGAAGGTCTATGAACAATACAGCGCGCATTCGTTCTCTCATCGAGCCGGAGATCCTGAGTCTCACCGAGATCCGGCGCGATCTTCATAAGCATCCTCAGGTCGCGTTCGAGGAGGAGTTTGCGAGCGCCGTCATCCAGCGCGAGCTCTCGAAAGCCGGTGTCGATTTCGTTGCCGGTCGCGCCAGGGGCACGGGTGTCGTCGGGTATCTGCCGTCAACCGATCCCAGCGCCGGCGACCGGCCGGCTGTAGCGCTTCGCGCCGACATGGACGCGCTCCCGATCGATGAGCAGACGGGCCTCGAATACGCCTCGGAGCATGATGGCGTCATGCACGCGTGTGGTCACGATGGTCACACCGCGATTCTCCTTGGCGCCGCGCGCGTGCTCGCGAAGATGGACCATCGGCCGAATCCGATCGTCTTCGTCTTCCAGCCCGCCGAAGAAGGCGGCGGCGGCGGCAAGGTCATCTGTGAAGAGGGCGCGCTCAGCGGCGACATCATCGGCAAGCGCGCCGGCGCCATCTTCGGCCTGCACGGCTGGCCGGAGCTCACCGTGGGTCACGTGGCGACCAGACCCGGCGCATTGCTCGCCGCGGTGGACACATTCCATGTGCGCGTGCGAGGCGTTGGCGGCCACGCCGCCTATCCGCACAACTCGGTTGACCCGGTCATCGCCGCGGCTCACTGCGTGACAACGCTCCAGAGCATCGTCGCTCGCAACGTCGAGCCGGTGCGCGAAGCGGTCATCTCAGTCACGGGCATGCAGGGCGGCAGGATCGAGAATGTCATCCCCGAAGAGATTGAGTTCTTCGGAACCGTGCGCACACACGATGAGCACGTGCGAGAGTTGGCGCGCGATCGATTCCATAAGATCGTCCAGAACGTGACGACCGCCATGGGCTGTCACGCCGAGATCGACTGGGAGCGAGGCTATCCGGTGACGTACAACGATCCGTCGCTCACCACGTGGTTCGACGACATCTGCCTGAACACGATCGGCTCGCACCGCGTCTCGCGCGTGCCCGATCCGCACATGGGCGGCGAGGACTTCGCCTATTACGGCGCCTACGCGCCGGCCGTCTTCTTCTTCCTCGGCCTGCGCCCCGCGGACAGGGCGCAGATGCCGCTGCTCCATCAGCCGGACTTCGACTTCAACGACGATGCGATCGCAACAGGCGTCGAGATGTTCTGCACGCTCGCGCTGGATCCGGATGTTCCGCTCGTCGATCCCGAGGAAGAACGCGGCGCCGGGCGCAAGCCGATCCGTGCCTGACGCCCTGCAATAATTCTGATTGTGCGCATGAAAAAAGCCCCGGTCGAGAGCGACCGGGGCTTTTCGATTCATTCACTTGCAGACCCGAAGGGGATCAACCATCCGCGTTCTTGGCGGGGACGGTCTCAGCCTTCGCGGTCTCGTTGCAGCAGGCGCCTTCGCCGGCCTCAACGATGCACGCATCGCCGCAGGCCTCCATGTCGCCGCTGCACTCCATCTCGCTGCTGCAATCCATCGCAGCCTCGGTCACGACGACCTGCGTCGCGCTGCACTCGGTCTTGCTCGCGGAGCAGGATGAGGCGTTCTTGGCGGAGCAGGACTTCGCCTCGTTGGCGAGCGCCGCGTTCTGGACCTGGACCCCATCCTTGACGCTGCAGTCGCCGGCGCCATCGGCGACACCTGTGACCGGGCACACCTTGCCGGCGTTCAGTGACGCCTTCTGCACGCTCGAGCAGCCGCCCGAAGTCAGTGCGACGTTCGAGGGAACCTCGCCCTTGCAGCTGGCGACGACGTTGTTGTCGGCGTCGTAGAAGACAGGCGTCGCGACCGGCGTGCCGCCGGAGGCGAAGAGGAAGGAGAAGCGCGACGGCGTCGCCGCGATGACCTCGTTCGATCCGCAGGAGGACTTGGAGGAACAGTTGGCGACCTCGGTCGTCGAGCAGCTTGCAGCCTTCTCGCCGCCGCAGTTCTTGCCTTGCGCCGCCATCATGTGCGTCTCGAAGGTCGTCAGTGCCTGCGCCTTGGAAGCGCTCGCGCAGCAGCCCTTGGCCTCGCTCTTCAGCGCGGCCTCGGTGACCTTGGCGTCCTTGTCGCAGCTCTTGGCTTCGACGTTGCAGCTCTTGGCAGACTCGCAACTCTCGGTGGCAAGGGCGGCCTGGGTGACCCGCGCCTTGCTGCATGAGCTGGCGCTCTCACAGGACTTGACGCTCGCGTTGGTCGCGATGATCTCGCCCTTGTCGCACGACTTGGCGGACTCGCAGCTCTCGGTGGCGAGGGCGGCCTGGGTGACCTGCGCCTTGCTGCAGGAGCTGGCGCTATCACAGGACTTGACGCTCGCGTTGGTGGCGATGATCTCGCCCTTGTCGCATGACTTGGCGGACTCGCAGCTCTCGGTGGCGAGGGCGGCCTGCGTGACCTGTGCCTTATTGCATGAGCTCGCGGTCTCGCATGACTTGACGCTGGCGTTGGTGGCGATGACCTCGCCCTTGCTGCATGACTTCGCGGACTCGCAACTCTCGGTGGCGAGCGCAGCCTGCTGCACGCTGACGGTCTCAGCCTCGCAGGACTTCGTCTTCATGGAGCAGGAGCCATCTTCAGCGATGGCGACGGTGGTGACGCTCTTGCTGCACGACTTCGTCTCGACGCTGCAGCCTTCGGAGGCAAGTGATGCCTGCGTGACCTCCGCCTTGTGGCAGGAGCTGGCGGTCTCGCAGGACTTGGCGCTGGCCTCGGTCGCGATGATCGAGACCTTGTCGCCGCAGGAGGACTTCGTGCTGCAGCTCGAAGCCTCGCCGTCCTTCAGCGCGACGTTCGTCGTGACAACGTCATTTGATTTCTCGCAGGAGCTCTTCTTCGCAGCGACAGCGGTGAGCGGACAACAGGATTTCGCTTCGCCGGATTTCTCCGCGAGCGCGACTTCCGTGACCTCCGCGCCCTTGTTCGCGCTGCACTCACTCGTCATCGCGTTGGCGACCATGTAAGCCTTCGCGGTCGAGCACTCTGTTCCGACTTTGCCATCCGCGACTGCCTGCACGGCGACATCGCCGGTGTCGCATGATCCGACCATGCTGCACAGCGTGTTGCCGGTGATCAGCGAATAGCTTCCGGCGCCAACGCCGACCAAAGCGACAAGACCGATCGCAATGCTGCTGACGGTCGAACCAAGACGTGAACGAATCATTGATGGAGCTCCTCGTATTCCAAACATGTGCCGCATCCGGGGCGGCGTATTTCCGGGTCCACAAGTGTACGCACAGCCCTCGGAATCACGACCCGATTCTCGATGAAAAGGGCGATAGAAGGGCAGAATCCACGATGACCAACCGGCTCAGGCCGTGTTCTCATCCCTCTTTTTCCATGGAATTGAGGGTTCTTCGGCCACCTCAGCAGATACCGACTGGCGCCTCGCCCGGATTATGGGGTCTTCAGCCCTATCCGCACGTTAGGCGGCGATCTTCGCGCCGCCTGAAGGCGCCTTCCCCATGGCAATCACGGCGTCCACCTGATGATCGAATCCGGCCTCGGAATCACCCATCGCGTCTCGTGCCCGCCGGAGATCAAGGAGCGACCCTGAGGGGGCCATCGCCGAGAGCTGCCAGAGACTGATGGCCGTGTCGATTTCGTCTCCGATCAGCCCGGGCGTGTCGCCATCGACGCTCGCCTGCTGCTCGTAGAGCGCATGAGCGCCGCGATCGATGGACGCCCGGATTCGATGCATCGTCGTGGGCGACATCGCGATCCCCGATCCCTCCACGAATTCCAGTGCTTTTTGAAGCGCCGCGACGCAGATCGCCGTCGCCCCGACGGCCCCGAATCCGCCTTCCAGCGCATCCTGCATCGCACAGATGCGCTCGATGCAGCGCTCGATGCGCGCGTCCGGCGCGTAGGTCAGCTCGCAGAGCCTCTGAAGCGCCAGGCCAGTCGCCGCCGCCCCGATCGCCTCAGGCTGTGAGATCCGGACCCGCGCCTGGAGCGGGATCGGCCTGCCGTTTCGGAGCACGGCGTCCAGGAGTCTGTCGTGATCGCCACCCGCAATCAGTCGTTCAATCGTCGATGCCAGAATCATGAGGAGCCCTCCATAGCCCACCGGCCGCCTCAGCCTTCGTTTGGGTCATGATAGGGTCATCGGGTTGGCAGTCAATCTGATTTTAGAAAAATGTTCGGGTGTCTGTTCTGGCCCCTCGCAGGGGCCAATGAGAAAGTCGCCGCCCCTCGCTGGGAAGGGCGGCGACTCGGGTGTCATCAGGTTGGATCGCGACGATCTCAGGCGTCGCGACGACGACGCGCTGCGACGAGGCCGGCGATGGCCAGCATCGAGGCGGCGCCGGGCGACGGAATCAGGAAGACGTTGCGCTGCAGGAGCGTCACGTCGGAGTTGCGTCGGATGACGTCACGAAGCGTGACATCGCCGATGTCGATCGTCCCGCGACCAAACTCAGCGAGGATGTCACCGAGGCCGTCGTCGTTGAGATAGAAAAAGCGATCGCCATCGCGGAGGCGAGCAAACTGATCCTCGATGATCGCGAGCGTCAGTTCACCGAGGCTGCCGCCGCCGACGTGATCCTCGGCGAGCATGCCGACCCACGGGTCGATCTCGTTGACGTTGTTGTAGACGCTGGCGAGCGCCGCCTGAACCGCCGGATCGGATGAGATCTCATCGAAATCGGTGACCGGGGCGAGGCCGTAGTCGGCGCGGAGCGTGTTGTAGTCGGCGAGGCCGTGATCTCGACCGCGCTGGATGTTCAGCGAAGCGAGATCGAAGCCGCCGGCGCCGGGAGGTCCGAAGAGGAAATTCCGGACGTCGTCGACGATCTGATTGTCGATCTCCTGCGACAACTGCGTTGAGAGTCCCTTCATATACGGATCGATGCCGACGCTCGTGATCGCTGCTGGATTGAAGAAGGCGTCGCGAAGATCGATATTGCCCTCACCGATCGTGGCGCCGTTGTTGCCCGTCCGGGCGAGCGTCGCGCTGAGCATCGTGTGACCGAGACGGAACGCCGCGGTCGAGAACTCATTGGCGATGCTGGCGTTGACGTTCGAGTCATAGCCGGTGTACGCGTCGAGCTCTGAGCCCGTCAGCGCCGGAAGCCACTCGTTGTAGGTGATCGCCTGCATCTCGGCGCCCACGATCTTGCGGGCTGCCTGGTAGATCGCCTCGTCGCCGGTGATCGAGGTTTCGGTGGCGATGCGATCGGCCCAGTAGTTGTGCTCACGCACCCAGAGGGTGTGCATCGCAGTCAATCCGGCCTGCTCATTGGCGCGGACGTCGCCGGCGACGAACATCTCGCTGTCCATGAACACGCCGGTGTCGTTCGCGTTCTCGAGCGGATCCATCGTCCCGAGGACCATCGGATCGTTGAACGGCAGCAGGTCGCCGGCCGACGTGAGAAGGCGACCGCCGACGCCGGAGCGGAGCGCGTTGTTGCGATGTGTATCGCTGCCGTAGACGTTTGATCCGTCGATGTACGACGTGATGCGATTCATCTGCTGGCGGGGATTCGCCACGTTCATGCCCGTCGCCGGGTCCCAGACCGATCGGTTGAATCCGATGGGCGTTCCCAGAAAGAGTGGATCACCCGTCGTGTCGATCGGCGCCGGCTCGAGCGGATTCGCGGCGTCCGTCAGATCGATGTCGTGATCGAGGAACTGGCCCCACTGCCAGACCATGTCAGTCATGCCGCGCGCATTGAGGATGGATCCCGCCTGAGCGGCAACGGCGTTGCTGACCTGGCGGGGCCCCGTTCCGGTCGAACGCGCCATCGTCCACGTGAGATCGCCGTAGGCGACCGTGCCCTGACGAAGGAGCTGCGAATCGGCTTCACCCCACGTCGGATTGGCAATGTTGTTTCCGGAGCCGTCGATGGAGCGATCCTCGGCGATCGCGCTGGCCGCCATGCCGGCGCTTGCAACGAGGGAGACCACCAGACCCAGGCGCACGCGCACGCGCGCCGACTCTCTCTTCTCGCTTCTCATGATTTCTGACACCTATATAGAAACCTGACTTCTGAGAAAGACCTGTGCGAGGCCTGTCCCACCCGGAGAAATCCGGCGCGCAGCGCAGGATTCACTACTGCATGGCATATCGCGCAAACCCTTGTGAGGCAAGAATTTTCCCCACAAACCGCACGCGCCATCCAGTCGGATCGCCTGGCGCAAAAGGCAATTCCACCGGTATGGGGGCACGCATCGCACCCCACGAACGAAGGCGGCGAGTTCTTCTCGGACGACGTGGCCCTTCCTCGCCTCCAGGTCCGAATAGTAGACGCCCTGCTCCCCTCTCTGTTGACTGGACTGCCGAAGTGGCAGCAAAACACCCTGATTGGCGCCATGCAGGGGTGACCCGACCCCTCTCAGCGGCCCAGAAGGGCGATTCTTCCGGTCATCGGGCGGGCTCGATCTGGCGCGCCGCTTGCCACTTTCGTAGTGGCGGCCGCGCTCTGGATCCAGGGGCCATGAGCCGTCGCCTTGCCAGTCATCCCCGAATCACCCCTCGCTGAGAGAGGAACGCAATATGCCAAAGACCATCGGAATCGACCTGGGCACGACGAATTCCGTCGTCGCCGTCATGGAAGGCGGGGCGCCCACCGTCATCGCCAACAGCCTCGGCGCCCGCACGACGCCCTCAGTCGTCGCGTTCACCGACAAGGGTGAACGCCTCGTGGGCCAGCCCGCGCGTCACCAGCAGGTGACCAACCCGACCAACACCATCTATTCGATCAAGCGCTTCATGGGCCGGCGGCATAACGAGGTCGCCTCCGAAGAGAAGATCGTTCCTTTCGAGATCACCGGCGGCGCCGATGAGCTCGTGAAGGTCTCGGCGCGCGGGAAGGAGTTCACGCCGCCGGAGATCAGCGCGATGGTCCTCCAGTACCTCAAGAAGGCCGCCGAGGATTATCTCGGAGAGACGGTTGATCGCGCCGTGATCACGGTCCCGGCGTACTTCAATGACTCGCAGCGCCAGGCGACCAAGGACGCCGGCGAGATCGCCGGCCTCAAGGTCGAGCGCATCATCAACGAGCCGACGGCCGCGGCCCTCGCCTACGGCCTCGATAAGAAGTCCAACGAGAAGATCGCCGTCTTCGACTTCGGTGGCGGCACGTTCGACATCTCCATCCTCGACGTCGGCGACGGCGTCTTCGAGGTGCTGTCCACCAATGGCGACACGCACCTGGGCGGCGATGATGTCGACACCATCCTGATCGACTTCATCGCGGAGGAGTTCCGCAAGGCTGAGGGCATCGACATTCGCAACGATGCGATGGCTCTGCAGCGCCTGAAGGAAGCGGCCGAGAAAGCCAAGTGTGATCTGTCCAATGTGCAGGAGACGCAGGTCAACCTTCCGTTCATCACCGCCGACTCGAGCGGTCCAAAGCACCTCCAGACGACGATCACGCGAGCGAAGTTCGAGTCGCTGATCGCCGGTGTGCTCGAGAAGCTCCGCGTGCCGTGCGAGAAGGCGATCAAGGATGCGGGCATCGACGCGAGCAAGATCGATGAGGTCGTGCTGGTCGGTGGTTCGACGCGCATCCCCGCGGTCCAGGCCATGTGCCAGGAGGTCTTCGGCAAGGAGCCGAACAAGACCATCAACCCGGACGAGGTCGTCGCGCTCGGCGCCGCGATCCAGGGCGGCGTCCTGCAGGGCGACGTCAAGGACGTGCTGCTGCTCGATGTCACACCGCTGTCCCTGGGCGTTGAAACGCTCGGCGGCGTGATGACCAAGCTCATCGAGCGCAACACGACGATCCCGACGAGCCGCAAGGAGACCTTCTCCACGGCCGCCGACAATCAGTCCAGCGTGACGATCCACGTGCTGCAGGGCGAGCGCGAGTTCGCGACGGACAATCGCACGCTCGGTCGGTTCGATCTGCAGGATCTGCCGCCGGCCCCGCGCGGCACGCCGCAGATTGAGGTCGAGTTCTCCATCGACGCCAACGGCATCCTGAACGTTTCGGCCACCGACAAAGCGACGGGCAAGAGCCAGCGCATCGAGATCACGGGGTCGAGCGGTCTCGACGAAGCCGAGATCGAGCGCATGAAGCAGGACGCCGAGGCGCACGCTTCGGAGGACAAGACCCGACGCGAGATCGTCGAGCTCAAGAACAAGGCCGAGGCGCACATCCTTCAGACGCGCCGCAGTCTCGAAGAGCACGGCGACAAGGTCTCGCCCGAGGCTCGCGGCGCCATCGAGAACGCGCTGACGCGCGTCGAAGAGGCCGTCAAGAACGACAACAAGGACGCGATCGAGAGCGCCCTTTCTGAACTCGAGCAGTCTTCGATGGAGCTTGGCAAGGCTGTCTACGAAGCCGAGGCGGCCAAGGCCGGCGGCGCACAGCCGACCGGCGAGCCAGGCGCTGAGTCTCCTTCAGGCGGAGCCGCGGAAGGCGACGTCATCGACGCCGAGTTCGAAGTCAAGGACGACGACTCGAAGTCGTAGTTCTCGCAATCAGATTGCAACATCCCATCGCCCGGCGGTTCCCAGCGGACCGTCGGGCGTTTTCTATGGGACGGACAATTCAATTGCATCGAAGTGGTTGCGGTGTAGGTTGAACGCTGCGCAGCGCGCGAGTCGTGGAGAAGACGGTGGGACGAAGAACTCTGCAGATCATCTGGCTCGGAGGGCTGGGCGCTCTTCTGTCGCCCGCGGCGATGGCGCTCCCGACGCTCCTCGCCGAGCACATCGCGGATGTCGGCGACGACCAGCCGGTGCAGATGCTGACGACGCCGGACGACGACGGTCGTCTCTTCATCGTGTGCCGCACGGGCAGAGTTCACATTGTCGATGAGACAGGCTTCTTCCGGCCATCGCCCTTCTTCCGGGACACGTCGATCGCAGCCCCGGCCTTCAGCGGCCTGCTTGGAATGGCGTTCCATCCGAAGTACGAGGAGAACGGCTACTTCTACCTCTATTACATCGCGGCCGACAACGTCGCGCGGATCGTCCGGTACAGCGTGAGCGAGCATCCGGACATCGCTGACGAATCGACGGCGTTCCCCGTGCTGTCATTCACGGATGCTGTCTTCGATACGCACTTCGGCGGCTGGCTCGAGTTCGGGCCTGACGGCTATCTCTATCTCTCTGTCGGCGACGCCGACCTGACCGGCGCTGATCAGTTCAATCGGTCGCAGGATCTGGCGCAGCTCATGGGGAAGATCTTGCGCCTGGATGTGGATGTCGATGACTTCCCGATGGATCCAGATCAGAACTATGGCGCGCCGGCGTCGAATCCGCTTGCCGGGAATATGGCAGGTCAGCGCGAAGAGATCTGGGCGTATGGGCTGCGCAATCCATGGCGATGCGACTTCGACGCGCAGACCGGAGACCTCTACGTCGCGGATGTCGGGGAGTCGTCGTGGGAAGAGGTCAATCTGATTCCTGCAGGCGCGCCGCCCCTGCCGAACTTCGGATGGCGATGCCGGGAGGGCTGGGTCTGCACGCCCTTCGCCGCTGCTTCCTGTGCGCAGTGTCCGGATTCGTCTCTCACGGATCCGGTGTATGCGTATTCGCATGGCGGCGAAGCCTGCTCGATCATCGGCGGCGCTGTGTATCGGGGAAGTTCGCTTCCCCTCGAGTATCAGGGGCGATTCTTCTTTTCTGACTACTGCACGGGCGCCATCTCGTCGCTCGATCCAGCGGTCCAGGGTCCGACGAGAGTCGTTGATCACAGTTCGACGCTGAAGAAAGCGATCTCGCCTCTGACGACGAGCGTGAACACAGGACCAGGTGGCGAAGTCTATTTCTGTAATCGACTCGGCGATGTCTGGAAGCTCGCGCCGGATCCGTCGTTCACGACCTGCGAATGGGATCTGATCGCAGACGGTGTCGTGGGCGCAAGCGATCTCGCGACATTGATCTCACTCTGGAACGCGCCGTATGTGAGCGATGATCTCGCGGCCCTGATCGGGAGTTGGGGGCCGTGTCCATGAATACTCAGTTGAGATGGCGCCGCTCTTCGCTGAGACAGGATGGCGGCCTTGAGGATGCGCCTGTCGCCGTCGGCGAGAATCTCAATCGGGAGGAATCATGATTCGTGGATCTGGAGCGCTCTTCCTTGTGCTGACGCTTGGGGCATCGTTGCAGTTGGCGCGCGCACAATCCGCTCTGGCTCCTGAGTTCGTCGCGAATCTTGGCGCTCTGCATCCCGTCATGACGCTCGCAACGCCGGAAGATGACGGCCGATTGTTTATCGTCTGCCGGCAGGGACCAGTGCTCATCATGAAGGAGAACGCGCTTCTCCCCACGCCATTCATCGATCTTCCTGGACTGCCATCGAGCGGGTTTCTCGGGCTGCTGGGGATGGCGTTCGATCCGGCGTACGACTCGAACGGATGGTTCTATCTCTATACAGCGGAGCTCGACGACACGATCCGTCTGACGAGGTATCAGGTTTCCGCGGATCCGAACATCGCCGATCTCAAGAGCGCGACGCCGATCTTCAGCGCGGGCGCCGATCCCTTCGACACTCACTTCGGCGGATCGATCGCGTTCGATCCGAAAGGCGCTCTGCTCTACATCGCAACGGGCGACGCGAATCTGGCCGGAAACGATCTCGAGAATCGATCGCAGGATCTCACTTCCCTTTTCGGGAAGATGCTGCGAATCGACCCGCATGGGGACGACTTCCCTGATGATCCCGAGCAGAACTACGCGATCCCGATGGGGAATCCGCTGGCTGGTGTGCGAGGCGGCGCCAGACAGGAGATCTACGCGTACGGACTCCGGAATCCATGGCGGCCCGCATTCGATTGCAAGACGGGTGACCTGTATATCCCGGATGTCGGCGCCAATGACTGGGAGGAGATCAACGTCCGGCCCGCCAGCGACGCGGCGTTGAAGAACTACGGATGGCGCTGCAGGGAGGGATTCTCATGCACCATCTTCGGCGCCGCGGGATGTCCGGACTGCGAGACAGCGCCGTTTGAGGATCCCGTGTTCGTGTACAGCCACGAAGAAGGACGGTGCTCCATCATCGGAGGCGTCGTGTACCGGGGCGCCGAACTGGAAGGCTACGACGGCCACTTCTTCTTCAGCGACTACTGCACGGGTGAGGTCTTCTCGATGACCCCTTCCGGCTCGAAACCGCTCGAGGTCCAGAATCACAGCGAGGCGCTCGGCAACGCCATCAGACCCCTTCGAACGAGTGTCAGCAGCGGGCCTGGCGGTGAGATCTATCTCTGCAGTCGGCTTGGCGATGTGTGGAAGATCAGCGTGGAGGGGGTCAGCGAATGTGAATGGGATCTCGCGGCCGACGGCGTCGTCGGCGCCGCAGATCTTGCCCAGTTGATCGGCGCATGGGGAAACCCATACACCGCGACCGAACTGGCTGAACTCATTGGGTCGTGGGGACCGTGCGACTAGTCGGTCGGATGGGCGGCTAGATCGCTCCGCCGCTCTCGGAAACGCGCCGCACACGTTCGGCGACCTCGTGCAGTGACCCGGCGATCTCATCGAGATCTTCGAGGGCGCCGCTGCTCGCGAGGATCCTCGAGAACTCATCGCTGTTGAGCAATCGCCAGATGTCCCCCTCCTGAAGACCATCGTCGAGGAGGCGCGCGACGATCGCGTGAATCTCTTCGTTCTTCTCGATGTCCTTGCGCAGACGCTGGACGCTCTCGCGCTCCTGGATCGCCTGGACCTGTGGATCCTCGAGGAACTCCTCGAGCAACTCCGGACTCGCGGCGACGATGGCGAAGTCGTTGAGCGATTGCATCACCTCGACCTGGCCGACTGGGTTTGTCGCGTCCGCCGCGGCGCCGAGCACGCTTTCATCTGCGCTGTTCGCGATGAGCTGCAGCGGAACGGCGAAGAAGGGGGGGCTGAGCAGACGCCCGGTGTCGTCGAAGCGCGGCGCGCTGACGACCGGCGCCAGCGCCAGCGCCGACCACACGACGCCGAAAGCCACGAGCGCGCCCTCGGCGGCGCCGATCGCCATGCCGCTCGTGCGATTCGTCACCGCGAGCTGCTTGCTCTTGCTGAGACGATGCGTCACCACGCTCGCCACGATCGAAACGACGATGATGGCGCCGAGTCCGGCGGCTCCGATTGTGGTGGCGCGCAGCATCATGCCGCCGAAGCCGAAGAATGAGCGGAAGGGTGTTTCGAGGAATGCGCCGACGGGCTGGGCGACGAGGAAGCCGACCAGGAGTCCGACGACGAAACTCAGCATGCGAAGGGAGCCCCGGCAGTAACCCTGCAGGGCGCCGAGGGAGATGAGCAACGCGAACCCGATGGTGACGATGTTCATCGTCATCAGGGCGCCGGCGACGATCGCGGCGAGCACGCACAAGCCGCCGATCTCGGCGGAGGCGGGCAGACGCCCGGGAGGCGTCGCGACAGTTGGAGGCGCCTCGGGGGCGTCATTCTGGCTGGGCTCAGCGTGAGACATGGGCGGCCGATCCCGATGAGTTGAGCGCAGACGGCCCGGACCCCACGTCGGGCGCTCGTCCACTCTTCCTTCTTTGGCTGATTCTACCGGAGGTTTCGGCAATTCCGGTTCGGGAGGCGCCGGTTTGAGTCTGTTTAAACGACCAGGGCCGAGCGAGAACGCCCGGCCCTGACCTCAGAATCGTATCAGCGAGGGCCCCTCAAACGCATCGGGACGAGCTCGCCATGTGTCGTGGTCGCTCAGACCATTTCCTTCAGGGCCTTGAGCGGGCGGACCTTGACGACCTTGCGCGCGGGCTTGGCCTTGAACATCATCTCTTCGCCGGTGAAGGGGTTGATGCCCTTGCGCGCCTTGGTGGCGGGCTTCTTCTGGACGACGACCTTCATGAGGCCGGCCAGGTTGAAGACGCCGGGGCCGCGGGTGCCGAGGTCCTTCTGGATCATGTCGCCGACGACGTCGAAGACCTGAGCGATCTGCTGACGCGAGAGGTCGGTGTTCTCCGCGACGATGCGGAACACCTCAGCCTTGGTGCGCGGGCGATCCGTGCTCGGAATCTTGCTCGACGGGCGGGCGGCCGTCTTCTTTCGGGTCGTCTTGCGGGTGGTTCTGCGGGCGGTCGCGCGATGCGTGGTCTTCTTACGCGTCGTGCGCTTCTTGGTGGTCTTCTTGCGGGCCATCGGAGCCTCCAGATCTTGCACAGTTGTCCTGGGTGACAGTGGCAATCAACGCGATTCCATCTGTCTCGACCTGTGATTCGAGGGTTGTACTACTCTCTCCATCGCCTCACAAGGCGTTTGGGCCTGTATTTTTCGGCAAATTTCGTTTTTCGGCATGAGGTTTCGAGCGCGTTTCTTTCGCGCGTATGTCAAAAACCCCTGCCTCAAAGGCGAATTCTGACAGTCGAATCGGGGGCCGCCGCGTGCGCCGGGGATGTTCTCGTGAACGCATGCCGACGCTCGTCGCTCGTTGAAGCGGCGTTTTCAGCGAAAAAACAGGGGTTTTTGGACATCCGCTTCTAGCGCCGGTCCCCGCTCAGCAGGCCGGAGCGATACAGGAAGTAGAGCAGGGTCAGAATGGCCGTCAGCGTCGCGGCGACGTAGGTCAGGGCCGCGGCGCTGAGGACGCGCCGCACCTCGTCACGCTCGCCGGCGTCGACCATGCCCTCCTCGAAGAGAATGCGCTTTGCGCGGGCGCTGGCGTCGAACTCCACTGGCAGATTCACCAGCTGAAAGACGACGGTGGCGGAGAAGAAGATGATTCCGAGCCACACGAGGCCGGTCATCTGCAGGAACATGCCGGCGATCAACAGGATCATGCCGAGGCTGCCGCCCATCGACGCCATCGGAACGATGCCGTTGCGAAGCGCCAGCGGGGCGTAGCCCGTGCCGTCCTGAAGGGCATGCCCTGCCTCGTGGGCGGCGATGCCCAGAGACGCCACGCTGCGTCCCTTGTAGACGTGCGGGCTGAGGCGGAGGACCTTGTGCCTCGGGTCGTAGTGGTCCGTCATCGTGCCCTGGTGGAGCTCGATCTCGACATCGTGCAGGCCGTTGTCATCGAGGATCTGGCGGGCCGCCTGGGCCCCGGTGAGACCGCTGCGCACGGGAATCGCGGCCGCGTGGTGATAGGCGGATTTCACCTTCATCTGCGCGATCGCGGCGAGGATCATCGCCGGCGCGAGAAAGAGGAAATAGACGGGATCGAAGAACATCATCGCTGGCTCCTGTGCTGAGCGCGTGGGGGATCTGGAGGGGGTTTCCTGGAGATTCTTAGGCGGTCGCCTCTTCCGGTTTCCCGGATTCGACGCGGACCGTCAGTTCGTCCCCTTCGAGATCGACGACCACATGGTCCCCATCGCTGATGTCGCCGGCGATGATCGATCGGCCGACCCGGGTCTCGACCTCGTGCTGGAGGTAGCGCTTGAGGGGCCGGGCCCCGTAGACGGGGTCGTAGGCGGCGTCGGCCACATGGCGCTTCGCGCCCTCGCTGAGTTCCAGCGTGATGCGTCGATCCTCGAGTCGCGAGGCGAGCTCGGCGACGAGGAGATCGACGATGCGCGTGATCTCGCCCATCTGCAGGGGCTTGAAGAGCACCACATCATCGACGCGATTGAGAAACTCGGGGCGGAAGTGCGAGCGCAGGTCGTTCATCACGCTCGTGCGCGCATCATTCGTGATCTGACCGCTGGGGGTGACTCCCTCGAGGAGGTGATGCGACCCGATGTTGCTCGTCATGATGATGACGGTGTTCTTGAAGTTGACCGTGTGGCCCTGGGAGTCGGTCACGCGACCGTCATCGAGGATCTGAAGGAGCACGTTGAAGACGTCGGCGTGGGCCTTTTCGATCTCATCGAAGAGGACGACGGAGTAGGGCTTGCGCCGCACGGCCTCGGTGAGCTGGCCGCCCTCGTCATAGCCGACGTACCCGGGAGGGGCGCCGATCAGCCTGCTGACGGCGTGCTTCTCCATGTACTCGCTCATGTCGATGCGGACGATGTTGTCTTCGGAGTCGAAGAGCGCCTCGGCGAGCGTACGCGCAAGCTCCGTCTTCCCGACGCCCGTGGGGCCCAGGAAGAGGAAGGACCCGATCGGGCGCTTGGGATCCTTGATGCCGGCGCGGGCGCGGATGACGGCGTCCGCGACGAGTTGCACGGCTTCATCCTGACCGATGACGCGCTCGTGCAGGATCTCATCGAGCCTGAGGAGTTTTTCGCGCTCGCCTTCGACGAGGCGCGTGACGGGGATGCCCGTCCAGCGGGCGACGATTTCGGCGATCTCGGCTTTGGTGACCTCTTCGCGCAGCAATGGGGCGCCGCCGGCGGCATCGTGCTTCTCGGCGAGTCGCGCCTCTTCCGACTCAAGCTGCTGGAGGAGGCCCGGGATCGTGCCGTGCTGCAACTCGGCGGCCTTGTTCAGGTCGTGATCGCGCTCGGCCTGCTCGAGCCGGAAGCGCGCCTGCTCGAGTGCGCCGCGCAGATCCTGGACGGCCTGGATGCCCTCCTTCTCCTGATCCCACTGGGCGCGCATCGCGTCCGCCTTCTCCTTGAGATCGGCGAGCTCCTTGCGGAGCGTCTTCAGACGCTCGCTCGAGCCCTTGTCCTTCTCCTTCTTGAGCGCGGCTTCCTCGATCTCAAGCTGCATCACGCGGCGCGTCGCCTCGTCGAGCTCCGCCGGCATTGAGTCGATCTCCGTGCGGATCATGGCGCACGCCTCATCAACGAGATCGATGGCCTTGTCCGGAAGGAAGCGATCAGTGATGTACCGATTGGAGAGCGTCGCCGACGCGACGAGAGAGTTGTCCTGAATCTTGACGCCGTGGTGCACCTCGAAGCGCTCGCGCAGGCCGCGCAGAATCGAGATGGTGTCCTCGACGGTCGGCTGATCCACCATGACGGTCTGGAATCGGCGTTCGAGCGCAGCGTCCTTCTCGATGTGCTGACGATGCTCATCGAGCGTGGTGGCGCCGATGCAGTGGAGTTCGCCGCGAGCCAGCATGGGCTTGAGCATGTTGCCGGCGTCCATCGAGCCCTCGGCCTTGCCGGCGCCGACGATCGTGTGCAGCTCATCGATGAAGAGAATGATCTGCCCCTCGGCCTGCTTCACTTCCTGAAGGACGGCCTTGAGGCGCTCCTCGAACTCGCCCCGGAACTTCGCGCCGGCGACGAGCGCGCCCATGTCGAGCGCGAAGACGGTCTTGTCCTTGAGACCCTCGGGCACGTCGCCGCGGACGATGCGCTGGGCGAGTCCCTCGACGATGGCGGTCTTGCCGACGCCGGGTTCGCCGATGAGCACCGGGTTGTTCTTCGTCTTGCGCGAGAGGATGCGAATGACGCGCCTGATCTCCGTGTCGCGACCGATGACCGGGTCGAGCTTGCCGGTGCGGGCGGCCTTGACGAGATCGACGCCGTAGCGATCGAGCGCCTCGTAGGTCGCTTCCGGGTTGGCGCTCTGCACGCGCTGCGCGCCGCGCACGCTCGTGAGCGTCTCGAGGAGGCGGTCCTTCGTGATATTGAACTGCTTGAAGACGCGCTTGGCGTCGGTCTCACCTGATTCGGCGAGGGCCGCGAGGACGAGGTGCTCAACCGAAACGTATTCATCCTTGAGTCGAGACGCTTCCTTCTCGGCGTCCACGAGCAGTTTGCTCAGGCGCTGGGTCACGAAGACCTTGCCCGGCTCGGCGCCGGGGCCGGAGACGCTGGGTCGCTTCTCGAGGGCCTGCTGGATCGCGCCGGTGAACGCGGCGGGATCGATATCCATGCGCTCGAGCAGGCGCGGGATCAGCCCCTCGCTCTGCTCGCCCAGCGCGAAGAGCAGATGCTCCGTATCGACTTCGTTGTGCCCGAAGCGCACAGCGGTCGCCTGCGCCTGATGAAAGGCCTCCTGGCTCTTCTGTGTCAGTTTGTTCATATCCATGTGCTGTGCGCTCCTTTCTGATTCCCTAGGCGCTCTCTGTGCCGGCGCTCTCGCTCGTTTCAGCCTTCGACGCGTCACGCAACTGCTCGAAGAGCTCGCGTTGCGCGTCGGTCAGGTTCTTCGGGACGGTGATCTTCAGTTCGACGTAGAGGTCGCCGCGTTCACCCTTGCGAATGGGGAGGCCCTTGTCGCGCAGGCGGAGTTTCTGTCCGCTTTGTGAGCCCGCCGGAATGGTGAGCGTGACGTCGCCCTCGAGGGTCGGCGCGTCCACCCGAGCACCAAGCGCCGCCTGCCACGGCTCGATCTCGAGCGTCGCGACGAGGTCGTGACCATTCAGCCGGAACGTCGGATGCGGCGCGATGGAGACGCGCAGCAGCAGATCGCCTCGGGCGCCGCCGCCAACACCCTCGCCGCCCTGCCCCCTGAGCCGGATGACGGCGCCATGCGTCGTGCCCGCCGGGATACGCACGTCGAACGACTTCGTCGAGCGCGATGGCGACCCGGAGGCGGCGTCGGTGGACTGCAGCGTCACGCTTTTCGTGGCGCCGTGGTATGCCTCGTCGAGCGACACCGTGACGCTCGCTTCGAGATTGGCGCCCGGGCGCGCCTGCGGGCGGGACCCATGAGACGAGCGGAACCCGGCGGATCGCCCGGGGCCGCCTCCACCGAAGATCGCTTCGAAGAAGTCGCTGAATCCGGAGCCGCCGAAGTCGACACCCGCGCCCGTGCCGCGCCCGCCGAAGCTGACCTTGAAATCCTCCCATCCGGGGGGTGTCTCGAAGTTCTGTCCGGCTTTCCAGTTGGCGCCGAGCGAGTCGTAGCGCTTGCGCGTGTCGGGGTCCTTGAGGACCTCGTACGCCTCGGTGACGGCCTTGAACTCGTCCTCAGCGCCGGGTTCCTTGTTGAGGTCCGGGTGGAGCTTCTGCGCCAGCTTGCGATACGCCCGCTTGATCTCGTCCTGGCCGGCGTCGCGATTGACGCCCAGCGTCTCGTAATAGTCCCTGTATTCGACGCTCATGAATGTCCGGTAGATGAATCCCTGCACGCCCGGCGTGCGAACAACCTCGTGATTCGGTCGCCGCGCAGGACAACCCGTGGAAAAGATGCAACGGGCGTGCCTTGCGAGCGGCCCCGGGAACCCCCGGGAAAGCGCATCAGCTTGTCATTATGGCAGATTCCCCGGTTTCAGCGGCCTCGTTGACAGCCCGCGCAGCGCTCGGATCGCGTATTGATTGTCTTCAGCGGGTTTGCGCCCGCTGGCGCCGGAATTGCCTTTCTTTCTCGTGCACGCAGACGCAATCGCACAGGCGGGCAGCGTGTCTCGACCGCGGATGTTTGAGACATCTCCCGCAGCGCGAGAAAGGAGCATTCATATGTTGACGCGTCGACCGCAGGTTCGTCCCCTTGGAATCGGGGGCGATGAGTTTGATCGCTTTTTCAATGGTCTTCTTGCGAGGCCGCTCTTCACGCTCCAGTCGGAGGAGAACGAGGCGTTCGACTGGGCGCCGCCGATTGATCTGTCGGAGACCGAGACGCACGTGCTGGTGCGCGCCGAAGCGCCGGGTGTCGATCCGAAGGATCTGGACATCACCATCAGTGAGAACGTGCTCTCGATCGCTGGAGAGAAAGAGGAGACAGTCAGCGAGGAGAAAGAAAACTATCACCGGAGCGAACGTCGCTTTGGCGCCTTCGTACGAAGGGTGACGTTGCCATGCGAGGTCAACGCGGAAGATGTGCACGCCCAGAGCAAAGGGGGTGTGCTCACCATCAAGTTGCCCAAGCGAGCCGCAACGAAGCCAAAGAAGATCGCCGTGCACAGCGGCTGAGTTCAATCCGACATGTACGCCGGGGCGCTCCAAGCGGCGCTCCCACGATGTTCCTTCCCTTTCAGGGCGCATCCCAGACGGCGCGGCTTCGGCCAAGCCGTTGCGCCCTGCAGTGGCAAGAGTCAGTGTTCCTTCTGCACTCTGCCACTGTCCCCCTCACAGGGCGTCGGGCTTGCCCGGCGCCCTGCTTTATGCGCGGATCCGCGAATGCGCGTTAGGCTTCGTCATGCGCCCTTTCGTTGTCAGTGGTGGTCAGACCGGCGCGGATCGCGCCGCGATGGATGCCGCGATGCGCGTCGGCCTCCCCGTGCGCGGCTGGTGTCCCGCCGGACGCGAGGCCGAGGACGGGCCCATCCCGCTGCGCTATCCACTCCGCGAAACATTGGAGCGCAGCCCCGGCGCGCGCACGCGCTACAACGTGCGCGACGCCGACGCCCTCATCGCGCTGGCGCCATTCGAGAGCTCCGCCGGCACGGCGCTTGCGCTCGCCGAAGCCGAGCGACTCGGGAAGCCGGCGCTCATTGTCGAGCTCGAACAGACCGGGAGCGCCGAGGGCATTGCCGCATGGGTGCAGGCGCATGGGGCCCGATCGATCAACATCGCCGGTCCGCGTGAGAGCGAGCGGCCGGGCGTGTACAACGTGGCGCTGGAGGCGCTGATGGAAGCGTTCATCCTCATCAGGGAGCATGTGCGCATGGAGCTTGTCAATCGAGCGACTGAACCGAGCGTCGCGCTGGAGACGACGCTGCTGGCTCATGGCGTGCCGCGTGATTCAGCGGGCGCGCTCAGCGACGAACTCGCCGCGATCGTGCGCGCCGAAGGCGTCGCGCCCGCGGTCGTTGGCGTTGTCAGCGGCGTGCCGACAATCGGCATGACCGATGACGAGCTGGCGTCGATGCTCGAGGAGCCGAGTGTCGCCAAGGCCAACTGCTCGAATCTCGGCGCGCTGATGCACCGGCGCGCGATGGCGGCCACGACCGTGAGCGCGACGATGGAGCTCGCCAGCCGCGCCGGTGTGCGTATCTTCGCGACGGGAGGCGTCGGCGGCGTGCACCAGGGGTACGGCGAGGCTCTTGATGTGAGCGCCGATCTCGGCGCCTTCTCGCGCTTTCCGGTCGCGGTCGTGAGCAGCGGCGTGAAGAGCATTCTCGATGTGGAGTCGACGCGCGAAGCGTTCGAAACGCTCGGCGTGCCGGTCGTGGGCTTCATGACGTCGCGCTTCCCGGCGTTCTATCTGCGCGCCAGCCGCGCGACGGTGGATGAGCGGTTCGACGAGGTTCCGGACCTCGCGCGCTTCCTTGCGACGGAGCTCGAGCGTACGAATCGGGGCGTGCTGGTCGTCAATCCGATTCCCCAAGAGGACGAGATCGATCCGGCGGACTGGGAGCTCTGGCTGGAGGCGGCGCGCTCGCGCGCGCTGGCGGTCGGCGCGACGGGGCGGGACATCACGCCGCGCATTCTCGCGGAGCTGCACGATGTCTCCGGCGGCGCCACGCTCCGCGCGAATCTGGCGCTCGTTAAATCCAACGCACAACTCGCGGCGCAACTCTGCGCTGCGATGTGCGAGTTCTGAATTGACGATTCACTTCAGCGTGTAGCGCGTCGTGCCATCCCATGACTTGAGGGCGTCGCCCTTGCGCAGCGCGCCGAGGCGATCGAGCAGCCATTGGCGCCTGGGATCCGTCGCAGGAAGCGCTTCGACGGCATGCTCCGCCTTCTGCAGATCATCAAGTGTGCGCGCGTTCTGCAGGATCGTGAGCGCTTCCGTCCAGGCGCTGATCTCGTCGTCGCCGGCGCCCGAGCCGCCGAGCTGGCGATCGAGCACGAGCTCATGCAGTTCGACAACGTGGTCCATGCCGGCGGGCACGATGCGCCCCAGCGGGCGCGTGCGAATCTCCGGATCACCGAGACCGTCCGCCACGGCCTGCGTCAGGATCACCGGGCAGTTGAGACGCGATGGCTTCGTGAGCGACTCCAGACGCGCCGCCGTGTTGACGCTCGGCCCCAGGACGCCGTATTTGAACTGGCGCACGGCGCCCATCGGGCCTGCAAGCACTTCGCCGCGATCGATGCCGATGCCGCACAGCGCCTGTCCCGCCTGTTTGGCGTTATCGAAGATGTGCAGGTCTGATTCATAGAGGCGGCGCATGATGCGCGTTGCGCAGCGCAGGGCGCGATCGGACTGGTCGCTCTGCTCGAGCGGCGCGCCCCAGACTGCGAACATGCCGTCGCCCTGGAAGTCCATCACGGCGCCGCCGGCGCTGAAGACCTCTTCGGTCACGATGGAGAGCACCTGTCGGAGATCGGCATGCAACGCCGCGAGGTCGCCCGCCGAGGCGTCCGTCGCGAGCGAGAATCCGCGCAGGTCGAAGAAGGCGCTCGTCGCTTCGAGCAGGCGAGGCTCGCCTTCGACGAGATCCATGCCGCCCGGCTGCATCATGAGCCGGATGATCGACGGCGAGAAGTACTTGGACAAACGCGCGCGCCGCAGCACCATCGTCTGCTGCCGAACGAGCGACGCCACGAGGCCCAGGAAGGACGCGACAAACTGCTGCGCGTCTTCGAAGACCGTGTCTCCGAGCACGTAGAGCAGGATGGGCCGGCCGTCCGGCATGTGCTCGATGAAGCACGCGCCAACAGAGACTGCGGATTCCGGCACCGTCGCGTCGATGCGCGCGCCGAGCTCCCGGCGCTGCAGGAACGCGACTCCCTCGTGCTCTTCGACGGCGCGATGCAGCATGCGACGGCTGATCGTCGGAGGAGCGTCTTCGGCGCCCTGTGGCTCATGCCGACTCATCTCTCGACCGAGGATCAGCGTGCGCTCATCGGATTCATCCGGCGCCACGACGATCCACGACGAGCGGAGCAACCCGCCCAGCGCCTCGACGACGAATCGACACGCGACACTAAAGACGTCTTCCTCGCTCGTCGCGCCGGCGAGCCTGCGCGGGAACTCGAGCGCCGCGTGCAGCAGGCGTCCCTGGTCCACCGTCGCGTGCGGGGCGCCGGAGAGCACCTCGACTTCGTCCGTCGCATTGTCGATGACCGCCGAGTCGCGCTCGTCGTAATTCCGCTCCAGCGACGCGCTGAAGACCCAGGGGCCAACCCGCACGAGGTCGCCTTGCTTGAGCGGCGCGGAATCACCCTTGCCGAGCGCCGCGTCGTTGACGATCGTCCGGTTGCGGCTGCCCAGATCGATGACCATCCACTGATCGCGCACATACTCGAGTCGTGCGTGCCTTCGAGACACGCTGCTGTCTGGGAGAAATATGGCGCAGTCGGGCTCGCGCCCCGCGAGGGCTTCGGCGCCCGGAATCAACGTAACTGGATCGATCTCCGGGCCTTCGACCGGCGTGAGCGTGAGGCGCATCGCCGAGGTGGATGTTCCCGGCTGCGTCGTCACGAGTTGTCTCCAGCGTCAGCGCCCGGCGCCGCCTTCAGCAGCGCCCGAGGACGCGCCGTACGACGGCGAGGCTTCGACCTTGATCGTTGTCTCAGCAGAATTCTCTCCGAAACTGATGACGACCTTGTAAACGCCGGGCGGCACATATTCGGGCATATTGTCCGGATTGCCCAGCCGCTGCTTCGGATCCGCCTGAATATCCCAGAAGATCCTGTTGAGACCGGCCGAGCCCGGGCCGCTGAGTTCGCGCACGACCGTGTCGCGGTCGTTCGAGATGCGAATGTTCACCTTCTCATCGGTCATGTCGCGCAGCCAGTAGGTGATGGCCGCGCCGGGATTCGGATTCTGCCCGATGAACATGCTGTCGGACCAGAGGCCGCCATACGGCATGCGATAGTGCGGCCTGGCCGGCATCGGGTGGAACAGGTGCAGTGGCGACTCCAGCGCCTCCTGATCGAGCTGCGAGAGGGGCGAGATGTCGTCGAGGATCCAGATCGAGCGCCCGTGCGTGCCGGCGACGAGGTCCATCTCGCGCGCCTGAATCTGCAGATCGTCCACTGCGACGGTCGGCAGCGTCTTGCCGTTGAGCTTCACCCAGATCTGTCCGCGATCGATCGTGACGTAGGAGGCGTGCTCTGTTCCGACGTACAGCACGTCGGGATTGCGCGGATCTTCGCGAATGGTCTCCGGTGGTCCGCCGTCGGGAAGATCGCCGGTGATGTTGTCCCAGGTTTGCCCGGCGTCAGTGGTCATGAGCACGAGCGGCGTCATCACATCGCTGCGATGACCATCGACGGTGACGTACGCCGTATCGCGCTCATGGCTCGAGGTCTCGATGCATGAGATGTAGAGGCCGCCGACGTACGAGGGTGTGACGTCATTCCAGGTGACGCCGGCGTCGAGCGAGACATGCACGAGTCCATCGTCGGTGCCGGCCCAGAGGATGCCCTCCTGCACGGGCGACTCCGCGAGTGAGGTGATCGTTCCCGCCGTTTCCGCTTCGGAGCCGACGGCGAGAATCAGATCGAGATTCTGCGTCGAGAGATCGCCGCTGATGCGCTCCCACTTGTCGCCGCGCTCGGTCAGGCGGAAGACGTGGTTGCCACCGAGATAGAGCGTCGTCGGCTCATGGGGCGAGACGAAGAACGGCGCGTTCCAGTTGAAACGAAAACGCTTCTCGCCCTCCTTCGGGAAGGGGCGGATGTCGCGAATCTCGCCGGTGTCCAGATGAATGCGGACGATGTTGCCGCCCTGCCACTCGGCGTAGGCGATGTTCGGATCGAGTGGATCGAAAGCGACGTGGAATCCGTCGCCGCCCATGATGAAGTCCCAGTCGGAGTTCGTGATGCCGCCGGCGCGCCCCATGAAGCTGCCGGCATCGTGCTTGCGCGAGTCGCTTGGGCCGATCCAGCTGCCGTTGTCCTGCAGGCCGCCGCCGACGCGATAGGGATCTGAGTTGTCCACGGCGACGTTGTAGAACTGGCCGACAGCCATTTCATTGAACCAGCGCCAGGTCTTGCCCTTGTCGTGCGATTCGTAGAGGCCGCCGTCATTTCCAACGAGCAGACGGTCGGGATCGGCGGGATCGATCGCCAGCGCGTGGAAGTCCACGTGCATGACATGGCCGACGCCGGCGCGGAAGTTCTTCCCCGCGTCGTCAGAGACGTACACCTGCCAACCGAGCAGGTACACGCGGCTGGAATCGACCGGGTCAACGTAGATGCGCGAGAAGTAGAAGGGGCGCGGGTTGAAGTCGGTGGTGCGCGTCCAGGTGTCGCCTCCATCGTCGGAGCGATAGACGCCGCCGGCGCGCGAGCGATTGGACCAGGTGTCGGCGTGGCGCCCGCCGACGTCGGACTCGATCGTCGCGTAGATGATGTTGGAATCGCCTGGGAAGATGGAGAGGCCGATGCGTCCGGTGCGCTCTGGGAGGCCGTTGGCCAGCTTCTCCCATGTGCGTCCGGCGTCCTGTGATCGGTAGATGCCGCCCTCTGGGCCGCCGGATTGATACGAGCCGATCGAGCGACGGCGCATGTACATCGCGGCGAAGACGGTGTCGGGATCGTTGGGGTCGATGGCGACGTCGCAGGCGCCGGTGTTCTCGTCGATCTGGAGGACGGCTTCCCAGTTCTCGCCGCCATCGATCGTGCGATAGACGCCGCGCGTCTCGTTCGGTCCCCAGAGGTGACCCAGCGCCGCGATGAAGCAGACGTCCGGATCGACGGGATGCACGGCAAGCGCTGGCATGTCGTGGGCGTCCTTCAACCCTTTGTATTCAAAGGACCCGCCGCCATCGATCGAGCGATACACGCCGGCGCCCCAGCTGGAGCTGTTGCGCCCGTTGCCTTCACCGGTGCCGACCCAGACGATCTTCGACCTGCCGGCCTCGCCGCGCTCTTCGATCGCGGGGGGCTCATCCATGTCGTCCCAGCCGATCCAGTCCACGGGCGCATCAGCGACGCCGATCGAGCCGATGGAACTCGTCGTTTCCTTGTCGAAGACGGGGCTGAAAGTGGTGCCCGCGTTGGTCGTCTTCCAGAGTCCGCCGGTGGCGTAGCCCACGTACCAGGTCTTGGAGTCGCTCGGCGCGAAGGCGACGGCGGCGACGCGACCACCCATGTTGGCCGGACCGACGCTTCGCCAGGTCAGTGCGTCAACGTCGTCGGACGTGAGCGTGCGAGCAGGCGTGGCCGCGCTCTCGCCATCCGGCGTGGCGGCGATCGCGGGAAGGGCGCCAATGGCCAGCGTGGCGGAGGTGAAGAGACCGGCGAGTCCGAGTGTGGTGCGTGTCATGTGCAGTTGCTCCGGGGGTCTTCCCCGACTCTACGAGGGGTCCGGACCCGGGTCACGAACGAATGGGCCGGGTGAGACGGCGTGTGAATATGGGCTGACGCCCTTGGAGGGCGCTCGCGCTCTCGGAATCAGATCGATGACGCGCCATGGCGGGGCCCCCGATGCCGGGCCGGGCGTCCTTCTCGATACCGTCAATATGAGAGACGGAGGCGCCGGGTGACCCGGCCCAAAAAGTGCGCCGCCCCTGGCGCAAGCGCCAGGGGCGACACGGGCTGGTCATACACGCGCGCAGGGATTCGAACCCCGAACCTCCTGATCCGTAGTCAGGTGCTCTATCCAATTGAGCTACGCGCGCTCAAGAGTGCTTTCCGGGCGGGAGACTAGCCGCTTCGGGCGGCCCCGGCAAGAGGATCGGGGGCCCGGCTTGATCTTCCGGCCGGATCTCGCAACAATCCCCGATTCTGCGTCGGACGGATCCGATTGGCGCCCCAGCGGCGCCGGGTGGATGGATCCGTCCTGAACCCTTGCCGACCTCGCGTCAGGCCCCGGGTTTCGGCGCCTCAATCCGTATTGCTTACTCCTTGAACCTCCTGCTTTGACGGGGACTCTTCCGGTATGGCTCATTCTGTTTCAGCGAAAAAGCGCATTCGTCAGAACGAAACCCATCGCGCCCGCAATCGTTGGCGCCTTCGCACGATGCGCATCGCCATCCGTGAATTCCTCGAGCACGCCCAGCACGGCTCGGACAAGGACACGCAGGCCTCCTTTCGCAAGGCGTGCCAGCTCATCGACAAGACCGCGTCGAAGGGCGTGATTCACAAGAACACCGCCGCGCGTCGCAAGTCGCGTCTCGCCAAGCGCCTCAAGGCCGCTGGCAAGCCCGCGTAAGCGACGGCTCGATTTCCCTGGTGAACCTCTCAACCTGCCGACTGGCAGGTTGTTTTTTGCGCGCCTGGTCGCGGCGCAATTCGGCGTATCCGGATAGAGTCTGCGCGTCATGCCCGACTCCTCCCGCGGAGCCCGATCGCGCTCGTATCCCCGTGATGACGAGCGCTATTCGAACCTCTGCCGACGGCCCCTGTACATCCTCGTCTTTCTGGCCCCCCTTATTGCGCTCTACGAGATCGGGTCGTTCCTGTTCTTCAGGGGGCAGGGAGGGGAGGGCTCCCTTCAGACAATTCGCGCGCATCGATTGCTGAACCAGTTCTTCGACGCCTTCGGCGCCGGCGCCTTCTACCTGCCGGGTGTGGCGCTCGTGGTCGTGCTCCTGATCTGGCACATGCTGCGTCGGGATCGCTGGAAGGTGCAGTGGAGCGCGCTGGGGATGATGCTTGTCGAGTCACTCGCCTGGGCGGCGCCGCTGCTCGTCTTCGGCCTCATGATCGGGCGTGCGCTCTCCGAACCTGCTTCGATGGCCCAGGCTGCGACGCCTGCCGCGGCGCTGGCGCAGGCGCCGTGGATGGAGCGCGTCACGATCGCCATCGGCGCCGGCCTGTACGAGGAGCTGCTCTTCCGGCTCGTCGGAATCACGCTGCTCCACCTGATCCTGGTCGATCTGATCCGGATCAAGAATGGCTGGGGCAACACGCTCGCGATCATCGGCGCCGCGCTTGCGTTCGCGCTATATCACGACTCTTCCGGCGCCACGACGGCCGCGCAGATGGGCATCTTCGCTTTCTACTTCACCTCGGGTCTCTACTTCGGCGCGATCTTCGTCAGCCGCGGCTTCGGCATCGTCGTCGCGGTGCACACGATCTACGACCTGCTCGTCCTGCTGCTCCAGTAGGCACGCGCTCCTTTCCTCGTGGAGCGTCAGCGATCTTCGCCTTGCGCGTTCATCGGCTTCGGTTGATCGGCGATCAATCGATCGACCTCGT
This sequence comes from Phycisphaerales bacterium, assembly GCA_028279375.1. Lineage (GTDB taxonomy): Bacteria > Planctomycetota > Phycisphaerae > Phycisphaerales > UBA1924 > JANQNW01. The sequence continues at coordinate 16,906 of JANQNW010000001.1, read as the reverse complement.
TCTCGAGGTCCAGCGTGTGGTTCGCGATGTGGCGAACAACGCCGTCCCTGTCCAGGATCACGATCTGCGGCAACGTGTCCCATCCGGTCGTCGTGCTCCACAGATCAGGATGGCCGGCGTCGGCGCTGCCGGCATGGACCTGATTCCAGTTCAGGCTCCCGCCCCTGATCGCCTCCCTGGCGGTCGCAAGTTGCGAATCGAAGTTGATTCCGACGATGGCGAGCGCATCGCCGTATTCTTCCTTGAGTTCATGCAGGGCTGGCATCTTCTCCATGCACGGAATGCACCAGGTCGCCCAGCCATCGATGACGACAATTCTTCCTCGGAGAGATTCCTCGCTGATCCGTCCGCCTCCGACCAGCGGGAACTCGAAATCGAGCGACTCGCCGAGAAGGGGCCGTGGGAGGATGCTCGCTCCAAGTTCGCGAGCTTCTTCCATGCCGGCGTCCGACGCTCGGCGAGCGCCATCGCGTGTCAGAGCCATCACTCCGAGACGAAGGCCATCGCCGCCCGGATCCTCGAAGGACGTCTCGACAATGCCTCGATTGTCGCGCCGGTAGGTGGTCGTTCCCCGAGACTTCGTTGGCGAACCCTGCTCATCAAGAATGACGAGTTCGATCTCGATCGGATCGGGGCTCGACAGATCAACGATGATCAGGCGTCCGACGAGATCGCCATTGGATCGCCTGTCGATTGTCCAGAAGCCCCCGTCGAAGACACCCGTCTGTCCTGACCTGCCGGCGAGCCCGTGAACAGGCGCGGGGCCGAAGACCCAGTTCCAACCAAGTGGCAGTTCGTGCTCTTCAGGCGTCGCTGGAGGATTCTCCGCGAGCGCGCTGGGGCCCAGAGTGAGAACTCCAAGCGCTGCCATCGCCATCGCTGCAGGTCGCGTGTTCCAGACCCGGAATGCAATCATGGGATCTCCTTACCAAGCGACCCCGCTCTCGCCGTGCGCTTCCGACTGAGGCCGCTCTCGTGCGATACGCCTTCCCGCATCGCGAAGTTCCCGGGGACTCAAACCTCAATCGGAAGATCGATGTGTGGATGAGTTGGCGCTGGACTGGCGCGTTTGCTATTCGTAGGCAAGAATCACGATATGGCCACCAGAACGCCCAAGACGACACTCAAGGCGGACAAGCCCGAGACGAAGATCTACGTCGGCGACTGCCGCAAGATCATCCCCCGACTTTCCCCTGCGAAGAAGCAGCAGGTCGATCTCGTCTTCGCCGACCCGCCCTTCAACTGGAATGTGAAGTACGACAAGTGGCACGATGGCATGCCGCGCGAGGATTACCTCGATTTCACGAAGGAATGGCTCGACGTCTGCGTAGACGCCCTGGCGCCGCACGGTGCGATCTGGGTGAACATCCCGGACGACACGGCCGCCGAGATCGTGATGCATCTGAAGCACGAGCGCAAGCTGCACATGGTGAACTGGTGCGTCTGGCACTTCCGGTTCGGTCAGAATCGGATGGGCTCCTTCATCATGAGCAAGGTGCACGTGCTCTATTTCGTGAAGGATCCGAAGAATCGCATCTGGAACGCGGATGACATTCTCGAGCCCAGCGACCGGGCGACGACGTATTTCGATCCGCGCACGATGAACAAGAAGGAAGGCCACGGCCCGAGCGGCAAGCGCGTGCCCATGGATGTGTGGTACGGGCAGTACTGGGGACGAATCCAGGGGAACAACAAGGAACGCTGGAAGCGCCACGAGAATCAACTGCCGGAGGTGTACCTCGAGCGGGTGATCAAGGCGTGCTCGAATGAGGGCGACCTCGTCATGGATCCCTTTACGGGCTCCGGGACGACAGGCGTCGTCGCGCGGGCGCTGGATCGACGATTCATCGGGACGGAGTACAGCGAGGAGAACGCGAAGAGCGCCTTCGAACGCATCGTGGAGAAGGGGGCCGTCCGGGTCGGACAGGGCCACGCCAACCAGTCCACGGCGATCTTCGCTCCGCGCTCTCGGAGCAAGGCCGCGCAGGACGCGACACGCGTCTGAGAGGCGCAGGATTTGCGCGATCAGCCGGACTTCGCTGATTCTCCGGGCGAAGACCCTGTGTTTCTGGACGTGATGTGGAGGGAAGGACTGAATTCCCGTGCATGTTCAGTCGATGGCTCGTATTCTGAGGACGTAACGGAGAGGGACGCGTCTTGGCTCATTATGGGGCCAATCGTCGATTCCGCGACCGGGATGCCGCTTCGTGCCTGCAGCGTGCCCGCTCGCTTCCATGCCGGGAGCGAAACCATGGCCGTCATCACCCTTGATCAACCAGCCTCCGTCGGTATCGCTCCAGCAAGACCCCGCTGGAAGACGGATGCTCATCCGCTGCCTGAGCAGCTGACACCCGCCGATCTCGCGCGCTGGTTCGACGAGATCTATCAGGAGGCGGATCGCGAGCATCTCCGCGTGCCGTGGGATCTCGGTCAGCCTTCCCCCGCGCTACGCGCCTGGCTCAACGCCGAGGCGCCCGGCCTGGTTCGTCCGGGCGGTCGCGTGGCGGTGTGTGGCTGCGGCGTCGGTCATGACGCAGTCGAGCTGATTAATCGGGGCTACGACGTCTGTGCCTTCGACTGCTCGCAGTCGGCGATCAATATCGCCAAACGCACGTATCCGCAGCACGCCGATCGGTTCAGTGTCGGCGATCTCTGCGATCCGCCCAGTCGATTCCGCCATCGTTTCGATCTGCTCGTCGATGTGGGCACGATTCAGTCGGCGCCGCCGGCGCTCTGGGAGCAGTTCGTTCGCTCGATGGTCGAGCTTCTCGGCCCGCATGGCGCGCTGCTCGTGATCTGTGAAGGACGGGAGGGCGGGACGCCCCTGGACGAGGCGGCTGGACCCCCGTATCCGCCGACGGCTGATGAGGTCACGTCTGCAGCGGCGATCGCCGGTCTTCGACCGACCCGGGAAATGGACGACTTCCTGGACGACGGTGAGCCACCGCGCCGGATCCTTCGAGGGGCGTTCACGCGCAGCTAGGCGGCCTCTCACGCCCGATTGGGCGATCCCCGTAAACCGATTCGAGCCGTCTGCGTATACTCGCCCGGCGGATGAACGTGGCGGAAGTCACTGCGTGTGACCTGTGCGCTCGCGATTCATGCGTTCGTGGGGCGAGTCAGCAGCAACGGTTTGTTGGATGGAGACGATGGGGGCCGATCGTGTGTCGGCCACCGGCTGTTTGTTCCGATTCGATCCGGCCGCACGCCGGGAGAGGGCTGTCATGAGGTCTGCTATTCGATCCAGCACAGGACGCGACGCCGCTTCAGGGAAGCGCGCGTTCACGCTCATCGAGATTCTGGTCACGATCACGATCATCGCGATCCTGCTGGGCATCCTGTTTCCGGTGATGGGCGCGGTGCGCCGCTCCGGCAAGGGCGTCGTCTCCAAGGCGACGATGCGCAACGTGCTCCAGGCGGTTGATCAGTTCGTGATCGACAATCGGAGATCGCCCGGGCAGTACGGCGCCGCCGTGATGGGGCAGTCCGGCAACGACGCGCGCGGCCTGACCGCGATGGAGAACGCGCTGATTGAACTCGCCGGAGGCGTCGTCGAAGATCGCGGGGCGCCGAATGCGTCCAACTCCCTGATCACGATCCAGGGCTGGACGGGCAACGCTCCCGACGTGACGATCGACACGGCCCTCATGGGCTCGTCCACGGGCCCCGGCTATCTGACGCTCAAGGCCGCGGAGTTCTTCCCCGTCGCGGGGCAGGTCACGGACGTCGAGACGGGCGGCGATGCGATCGACATTGACGGCAACGGCAAGGGGATCCCGGACGTCGTGGACGCCTTCGGGCAGCCACTCCTCTTGTGGGTGCAGCACAAGGCCCCGAGCAGCGTCGCGACCTTTGCCCGGCTCAACTCGGATGTGGATCGGGCGTCTTTCTACTGGACCTCCAACGCCGGCTTCCTCCAGAGCGAAGGCGTCGGTCAGAACCAGATTGACCAGAACAGCCTGAGCATTCTTGGATTCGGCAACAACGGAGACATGGCGATCGAGGACTCGCTTGAGGGAATCCTCGGCAGCCGCGCGAACCCGACGCAGCGAGCGGATATCTCCGAGGGCTGGGATCCGGCGATCGCGCGCGGCAAGGTTGTGGTGATCAGCGCCGGTGAGGACGAGGTCTTCTTCAAGAGGTCCGAGAGCGCCGACTTCGACAAGGTCTGGTACCTGCCTGATGGCGAACTGGCGCCGGCAGATGTGTCGGAGGCCGTGCGCACGCCGGACGACTTCGACGATGTGATCCTCGCGACAAGCGGCGGCTGACAAACGGACATTTGAGTCTGAATATCGGGTCGTTCGGGCCCACCTTGATTCAGTCATGGAGTCGTCAACTCCGTGTGGCTAGTCTGTTTGTATGAATCTGCTGACTTCTCCCGGTCGGAATGTCGCGCTGGCGGCATTGGCACTTTTCCTGCTCGGAGTGAACGCACTGGCGCAGCCGGCGCCGGCGAACGGCCCGAAGCGCGTTGATCCGCGCTGGCATGCGCTGACGCATGCGACGCTGATTCCGACACCGGGCAAGGTGATCGAGGACGCGACGATCGTCATGCGCGACGGCGTCATCGTCTCCGTGAGTCCCGGCGGCGCGCCGCCCGCAGGCGCACGGGAGTGGGACTGCACCGGTCTGTTCGTGTTCGCAGGCTTCATCGAGCCGTATGCGCCAGTCGAGGCGCCGCTGCGTGATGAGAACGCGGCCGGCGCGCACTGGAACAACAAGCGGATCCAGGCGCATCGCTCGGCGCTGGATGGCGACGGCCTCGACGAGGCGACGCGCAAGAAGCTTCGAGGACTGGGCTATGCGGCCGCGGCAATCACGCCGGACAAGGGCATCTTTCGCGGGAGCGCGGCGCTGGTGTCGCTCGCCGAGCCGGAATCCGCGACGGCAGCCGCGACGCCGGAAGTCATCGTGCCGAACGTCTACCAGTCGGTGGCCTTCGAGACGAGCGGCTGGGGTTCGGGTGAGTATCCGGGCTCTCTGATGGGCGCGATCGCGCTGATTCGCCAGACGCTTCTTGACGCCGGGTGGAACGACCAGATCGCTCGAACAGCGAGCCGCACTGCGAAGGCGAGCTCCGTTCCCGTGCGTTCCGAGTCGCTTGCGGCGCTTGGCCCGAACTCAGAAGAGTCCACACAGTTGCTCTTTCATGCGAAGAGCGAGGTCAACGTTCTTCGCGCTTCGAAGATCGCGAACGAGTTCTCGCGGCGCAGCCTGATCGTCGGCAATGGCATGGACTTCCGGCGTCTCGAAGCGATCGCGACCGATCGCACGCGGCTCATTGCGCCGGTGACCTATCCGAAGGCGCCGAAGGTGAGCACCTACGGCGAGCGCGAGTCGGTCACACTTCGCGATCTGCAGTCCTGGGAACAAGCCCCAACGAATCTGCGCCGTCTTCGGAAAGAAGGCGTGCAGGTCGCCATTACGACGGATCAGCTTCGCAAGGATGAGAACTTCCACGCGAATATTCGGAAGGCGATCGAGCAGGGACTGAGCGAAGATGACGCGCTGGCGATGCTCACGACGACGCCGGCGATGATGCTCGGCGCCAGTGAAATCCTCGGCAGGGTCGATGACGGCATGCTGGCGAATCTTGTCGTGCTCGATGGCGAGCTCTTCGACAAGGAGACGAAGATCCGAGATGTGTGGGTCAGCGGGAGGCGCTTCGAGATCAACGAGGCGCCGGACAATCGCTTCGAGGGCGTCTGGGCCGCGCGATTCGGCGACGCCGAACCGATCGACGGCAAGATCGAGATCGGTGAGGGCGACGCGCTGAAGCTCGCCGCGATCGACGAGTCGTCCAAGGCGAAGAGCGTCACGGTGCGCGCTTCGCGCATCGACTTCACGATTGACGGCGAGGCTTTCGACGCGGAGGGCGTCTGGACGCTCTCCGGCGTGCTCGCAGACGACCAGATCCTCGGCACGGTCGTGGATCCCGGAGGGTTCACGTTCCCATGGCGCGCCGAGCGCACCGACGAACCATTTGAGATCGCGACGGCTGACGAAGACGAAGGCGACGAGTCCGCGTCTGAGGAGATCGGCGACGATTCGGAGTCGGGCGACGAAATGATGTCGGAGGATGACGAGCCCGAACTCGCGCCCGAGCTTGTCGTGACGCCCGTCGGCGCTTACGGCCTGGCCAAGACGCCGGAGTCGGAGGACATGCTCCTCACCGGGGGCGTCATCTGGACGAGCGGCCCTGACGGGATCATCGAAAACGGCGCGATGCTTGTGGAGGACGGGCGCGTCTCATGGGTCGGCCCGGCGAGCGAGGCGCCGCGTCGCAATGACATTCCAAAGATCGAACTCGGGGGCATGCACGTCACGCCCGGACTGATTGACTGTCACAGCCATATTGCGATCACCGGCGGTGTGAACGAAGGCACGCAGGCGGTCACCTCAGAGGTGCGCATCGGCGACGTGGTGAATCCTGACGATATCAATCTCTATCGCCAGCTCGCAGGCGGGCTGACGGCCGCGAATCTTCTGCATGGCTCTGCGAATCCGATCGGCGGGCAGAACCAGACGATCAAGCTGCGCTGGGGCTCGCGTCACCCCGACGATATGAAGGTCAAGGGCGCGATGGGCGGCATCAAGTTCGCGCTGGGCGAGAATGTCAAGCAGGCGAACTGGGGCGATAAGTACACGACGCGCTATCCGCAGACGCGCCTCGGCGTTGAGACGATCATCCGGGATCGATTCATCGCCGCAGACGAATACGCCCGCGCCAAGGCGCAATACGAGGGACTCTCGGCTTCGGAGCAGCGCCGCTCGATTGCGCCGCGCGTGGACCTGGAGCTCGAAGCGCTCGCAGAGGTGCTGGCGAATCGCAGGCTCGTCCACTGTCACAGCTACCGGCAGGATGAGATCCTCATGCTCTGCCGCGTGGCGACGGAGTTTGGCTTCCGCATTGGCACGTTCCAGCATGTGCTGGAGGGCTACAAGGTCGCCGAGGCGATCAAGGAGGCTGCGATCGGCGGTTCGTCGTTCAGCGACTGGTGGGCGTACAAGATGGAAGTCATCGACGCCATTCCGGAGAACGGCGCCATCATGCACGAGGTCGGCGTCGTGGTCTCTTTCAACTCGGATTCGGCCGAGCTGGCGCGGCGCATGAACACCGAGGCGGCGAAGGCCGTGCGCTATGGAAACGTGCCCCCGGAGGAGGCGCTGAAGTTCGTGACGATCAACCCGGCGATCCAACTTGGCGTCGAGGATCGCATCGGCTCACTCGAGCCGGGCAAGGACGCGGACTTCGCGATCTGGTCGGGCTCGCCGCTCTCGACGATGAGTCGCTGCGAGGCGACCTACATCGACGGCGCCCGATACTTCTCGCGCGAGCGTGATCTCGAGATGCGGGATGAGGCGCGGGCGGAACGAAGCCGGATCATTCAGAAGATTCTCGCTTCCGGCGCGGGCGGCAAGGGTGGATCGGCGCCCGTTGGTCGCGCCGCGGCGTTGCATGATCACGGCCACGACCACCACGGCCACAACCACCAGGGCCACGGTCACGAGCTCGACAACGAGGCGCTCGAGGCGTACATGCTTGATCTGCTTCGGGCCGGCATCGACCCCGAAGCGAACCAGTGCGGCGATTGCGGCTGCGTCCTGTTCGAGTTCTCACGATGATGGAGGCGCACAACGCCATGCTTCGTTCTTCTCGTCAACTGATCGCACTCGCGTGCCTCACGCTGCTCGCGGCGCACGCGCAGGCGCAGGATCTCGTTCACAAGGCGCCGCCGCAGATCGGGACCACGGTTCTCACCAATGGCGTCATCCACACGATCTCGGGTGAGACGGTCCAGGGCGGCATCGCGTTCGCCGACGGGCGCATCATCGCGATTGGCTCCTCGCAGGAGATGGCGCAGGTTGGCGCACAGAACGCGCCGCAGCCGATCGTGCGCATCGATCTCGAGGGACGCCATGTCTTCCCGGGCATGATCGCCGCGAACTCAGTGCTGGGGCTTATGGAGGTCGGCGCCGTGCGCGCCACGATCGACGTCGCCGAAGTGGGGAATGTCTCACCGGAGGTTCGAGCTTCTGTCGGCGTGAACTCCGACTCGACACTGATTCCCGTCACGCGCTCGAGCGGCGTTCTGACGGCGCTGGTGCTGCCGTCGGGTGGGGCCATCCCCGGGCGCGCGAGCGTGATGCGACTCGAAGGCTGGACGTGGGAGGACATGACGGTCGTCGATGACGCCGGACTTGTCATCGCCTGGCCGCGTGTGCGTCCCATCACGGCGTGGTGGATGCAGAAGTCGGAAGAAGAGCAGTTGAAGGAAGCGAAGGAGAACATGCGCGCCATTACGGAGGCGTTCGACGCCGCCGATGCGTATCTCGCAGCGCGTGCATCCGACCCTTCGGTCGATCTTGATCTTCGATGGGAGGCGATGGGCGCGGCGCTTCGCGGCGAGAAGCCCGTCTTCATTCAGGCGCAGGAGATGGAGCAGATCGAGTCCGCCGTTTCGTTTGCGCGGGAGCGCGGACTCAAGGCGGTGCTCATCGGCGGAAGGGACGCGGCGCTCTGTTCTGATCTGCTTCGAAGCGCCGATGTCGGCGTGATTCTCACGGGATCGCATCGCATGCCGCGTCGTCGCGACACCGCGTACGACTCGCCCTTCACGCTCGCTGCGCGTCTCGAGAGCGCCGGTGTGCGCTGGTGCCTTGCGACAGGCGGCGGCACTTTCCAGACGCCTCACCTGCGCAACCTGCCGGATCACGCGGGCACGTGTGTGGCGTACGGGCTCTCGCCGGAGGCGGCGCTCCGTTCGATCACGCTCTCGCCTGCGGAGCTCCTCGGTGTCGGCGCCGAGCTCGGATCGCTGGATGCCGGAAAGCGGGCGACGCTGATCGTGACGAACGGCGATGTGCTGGAGATCGCGTCGGATGTCGAAATGGCGTTCATCGACGGGCGCGCTGTCGATCTGCAGAATAAGCAGACGGCTCTCGCTGAGAAGTATCGCGAGAAGTACCGTCAGCTCGGACTGATCCCGTAAGCGCAACTAGTCCGCGTCCTCCGAAACTGAAAAGAGCTCGCCTCGATCGAGTGAGCGGGCGAATTGTGCGCGCACACCGGCCGTGATCTCGACGCCGATCGCGCCGATCATCGCGCCGCATGCCAGCGGGGGGCTGAGGAGACCGGCGCCAGCGAGCGCGCCTATGCAACCGACGGCGACGGGACCGACTTCCCCGGAGAGCATCGCGGACGATCGTCGCCAGGCGTACGCGCGCCCGAGTGCGCCGCCGCCGGTCCACCAGCCGAGCCAGCCGCCGAGCCATCGCCCGTCGCTTGCGAAGATCACGGCGATCACCGTGGCGATCCAGAACGTTCTCGTCTGCACAAGCGCCGTCAGATCGATGTAGACCATGGCGGCGGCGGCAAGCGCCGGGATGAGCACGACATTCGCGAACGCGCGCAGGGCGCGCCTCTGAGTGCGCGTGGGGCGCAGGAACCTGCCGAGGACGAGGCCTCCGACGGCGCAGCCGAAGATGACGGCGCCCTCTGTCGAGTTCATGAGACCGGCAAGCGCGACCAGCCCGATGAGCATCGCCAGCGCGCTTGCGAGCAGGACGATGAGATCGCGCGCCTCTCCGGCGGCGCGCTGACCGGCGATGGTTGGATATGCGGCGCCGATGGCGCAGCACAGCGCGAAGGCGAGTTGCTCATCCGGCGCAATCCCGAGCGTCCAGCGCGAGAGAAGCAGCGTTGGGCCTCCGGCGATGAGCAGCATGCAGATGGCGGCGCCGATCGCGCCGGAGGGGGGCTGATAAGAGTTTCGTGGTCGTCCGGACGATCGCAGCGCGCCGGTGAGCAGCAGGGCTGCGAAGAGGCTGGTGACTATTGTGTTCGAGATTTGGCGGCGCTCGCGCTCCGCGATCTCCACCGCCTGCTCGAGCGACTGAATCTCCTGATCGTGGAGCGACTGCAACTCCGCGATCGCGACGTCCGAGACGTCGGACTCGATCATCACCAGCATGTCGCGCTCGTGGGCGCGCTGTGCTTCGATCAGCTGTGCGCGTTCCTGCTCGGCGCCGACGAATACAGCGCTGAAGAAGTCCGGCGCGACGACGCCGAGGACGCTGGCGCCGAGGAGCACTCCCGCGAGAGCGCCGCCGAGGAGCAGTCCGGCGAGTTCAGGGATGGGCGCACGGCGCATGACCTGGGCGAGAAGGATGGCGCCGACGGCGGGCAGGAGCAGGATCAGGGCGACGACGAGCGTCGGATGCATCGCGTGCATGGCGTCAAGTGTATGAACAATGTCCCGGTCTGATAGGGTGTGACGCGTGAGTGTGCTGGCCGCATGGATGCATGATCTGAGTCCTGTCGCGCTTCGGTTCGGCGCGCTTGAGCTGCGCTGGTACGGGCTCGCCTATATCGCAGGGTTCCTGATTTGCTGGCTTCTCATCCGGCGACTCTCACTGCGCGGGCTCTGCCTGCTCCCGGCGGAGCGCGTTCCGGATGCGATCTTCGCGTTCATGATCGGCGTGCTGGTCGGCGGAAGGCTTGGGTATGTCGCCTTCTACCGGCCGGATCTCTTCATTGACTTCAGCGCGTCATTCCCGTTCTGGGGTGTGCTGCGCATCAATGAAGGCGGTATGGCGAGTCACGGCGGGATCGTCGGGTCGATTCTTGCGTGCGTGTACATCGCGTGGCGCTCGAAGATCTCGCTCCTGCATCTGCTGGACATGATTGCGCTGGCTGCGCCCTTCGGGCTCTTCCTGGGGCGTCTTGCGAACTTTGTTAATGGGGAGCTTCTTGGTCGCGTGGTTGCGGGGCGTGGCCAGGTGGGGCCATGGTGGTCTGTCCGGTATCCGCAGGAGATCGTCTCCCAGCATCTGCCGCCGATGACGTCGCAGGAGCAGGTCGAGTTTCTCGCCTTGCTTGGTGACACGGCGCCGACGCTCATCGATCCGTTTCGACCGACCTCCGAGCAGGTGCACAGCGCGAGCATGCGCTTGATCGAGCTGATTCAGCGGGGGGACGCCACGCTGAAAGCGCAGCTCGAGCCCCTGCTGACGGCGCGCATGCCGTCGCAGTTGATGCAGGCGTTCGTCGAGGGGCCGGTGCTCGCCGGCGTGCTCTGGCTGGTATGGATGAAGCCGCGCCGGGCTGGCGTTGTCGGGTGCTGGTTCCTGATTACGTACGGCGCGTTGCGCGTGCTTTCGGAGACATGGCGTCTCCCGGACGATCATCTCGTGTCGCCGCGGATCGCAGGGATGACGCGCGGGCAGTGGCTCAGCGCGCTGATGATCGTCGCCGGCGTGTCAGCGATCTTCCTGATCCGGCGGAAGGGCGGCGAGGCGATCGGCGGTTGGCGCGAGGCGCGCAAAAACGCCGCGACGGAGACGGAGTGAATCCTCCGGCGTCGCGGCGTTGACGCATTGCGGGTTGATGTGAGCGTTTCGCTCAGCCGGTCAGTTCGTTGATCGCGCTGACGAACTCGTCCTTCTTTGTCAGGCCGGACCACTTCTTCTTGACCTCGCCGTTCTGGAAGAGCAGCACGGTGGGAATGGCGGCGATGCCGTACTTGACGCTGACCTCGCGATTGGAGTCGGTGTCCACCTTGCCGATCTTGGCGCGGGCGCCGAAGTCGTCGGCGAGTTCGTCGATCGTCGGGGAGAGCGCTCGACAGGGGGCGCACCATTCGGCCCAGAAATCGACCAGAACGGGAATGGAGGACTGCACGACTTCCTCGTCGAAGTTGGAGTCCGTGAATTCGATCACCTTGCTGCTGGCCATTGCTGTCTCCGAAGGACGGCGCTTGCCGCCCGGCGTTGGATTCTCTGGGTTCCTCTCAGGCGTCGGCGCCCGGGGTCGTCATCGTACGCCCCTCGATCGTGGCCGATCAACAGGACTGCTGAGGGGCCATGGCCCGGAACGTCACTTCGAGGGCCTGGCGGTGAGCCTCCACGTCATGCGTCCGGAAGAGCCTGGCGCCGCCCAGCGCCATGAGCACGCTCGCGGCGACGGAGCCCGCCACCCGGCGCGTCGGCTCGGTCTCATCCGTGGCCGCGCCGATGAAACTCTTCCGGCTCGCTGCCGCCAATATCGGCCTGCCGAGATCGACGATTCGATCAACGTTGGCGATGAGCGCATAGTTCTGCGCAACGCTTTTGCCGAACCCCAAACCGGGGTCAAGGACGATCGACTCCGGCTTCACTCCCGCATCGGAGGCGACCTGCATGCGTTGCAGGAGGAATGCGCGGATGAAACTCACCACGTCCTCCCCGTATTCCGGGTCTGACTCGTAGTCGTGTGAGTACACGTCCTCCCCCGGCGGGGCGAGGCGGTGCATCAGGATCAGGCCGCACGATTGGTCGCGCGCGACGTGGAGCATGTGTTCGTCTTCAAGGGCGCCGGAGACATCGTTGATCGCATCGGCGCCGACTTCGATCGCTCGGCGCGCGACGGCGGCGCGTGTCGTGTCCACGCTGATGGGCAGTTCGACGCCGGAGTCGCGCAGCGCGCGTATGGCCGGGAGCACGCGATCACATTGCTGCTCGATGGAGACACGCTCGGCGCCCGGTCGCGTGGACTCGCCGCCGATGTCGAGCATGCCGGCGCCCTCGTCGATCGCCTGCCTTGCGGCGCGGACCACGCTCGATGCGTCGGGCAGTTCACCCCCGTCGGAGAAGCTGTCCGGCGTGACATTCAGAATCCTGACGATGCAATACGGCTCGAGCGCAAGGACGCGTCCGCGCGCGAGGCGCCAGTGCGTGGCAGCGTCTGGGATCGTGCGAGTGGTCTTCACGGGAGACCAAGGATACGGCGCGGCGAGCGCGCAGAAAAAATCCGGGCTCGACGCCAGTGGCGCGAGCCCGGATGGACGAATCAGCGGATTGAATCGCCGGCCTTAGAAGGGAGGCGTGGTGCTCCTCTGCTGGTCGACGGCGCCGCCGCCGGCCTCAGGAAGGAGCGCAGCCGCCTTCTCGGCGATCTGGGCTGAGAGCTTGATGACGGGCGTGGGCACGTACGCCGTGAAACGAAGTGAGGCGTTGTCCGCTTCGACGCTGCCGCCGACGGGCGGGAGTTCGCGCGGGAGATTGATGCCCTGCATCGGCAGGCCCATCATGGCCGCCATGGGCATGAGCTGTTGCAACACCGGGAGGGCGTTGAGATAGCCCTCGGCGACGCGGTTGTCCGGAAGCTGATCGGCGACCTGACGCAGCATCGCATCGGACGCCAGTGAGTTGGCGCCGTCGGCGGCAAGCGCACTGCCCATGAGACCGACATTGCGTGACATGGTGAAGTAGACGCCGTTGTCATTGGCGGCCATGTAGCCGCCGATGCCCTGGGCGCCGAAGAGCATGGTGCTGGCCTGCATCATCTGGGCGCCGGCCATGCCCTGCGGCGCGATGTCCGCGCTCCACTCGTGCACCTTCGAGCCATCGACGGACGTGGCGTTCTCGTTGACGCTCATCGTGAGGCCGGGGACGGCGACGCTGTCGAGCGCCGCGGTGACGGCGTCCATGAGCTTGCCGGGGGCGCCGGTCTCGTAGAAGACAACCGTATTGGCGAGCATGCCGCCGCCCATGAGGCCGGCGGGGTTGAACTGGATGACGCCGGCGTTGCCGGTGGCGGTCTTGAAGGCCTCGGCGAGGACCATGCCGATGTCGTTGCCGCCCATCTGGGCCTGCTCCTGCATGTTCATTTCGTTCATCGCCTTCATGCCGGGATGCGCGTAATCCATCGCGAAGGCGGCGACCATCTGACCGGCTGGAAGCGACTTGAGGAGCTTGCTTGAATCGCCCTTGCCGGTCATGAGTCCGGCGAAGGGGGTCTCGTCCTTGAAGCGGAGGGCGAACTCGAGTCCGGCGCCAAGCGCGCCGGCGCGGAGGCCCATGGCGAGCATGTCAACCGAGTCCTTGAGCGCTTCGAGCTCGGCCTCGTCGATCTGCATCTCCTGATTTTCAGGGATCTGCGAGAGCCCCTCGTCGATCAGCGGCTCCAGCTTGGCGACGTTGCCGACGACAATGATGTCGCATCCATCAAGCGCGTCGAGACAGGTCGCGCCGAGACGCTGGGTGAACGCGGCGAGGTTGCCGCCGTGCTCGCTCACGCCCGCAACGAGATCCGCGATGGGACCGAAGGCGGCGAAGCCGTTGCCCAGATCGCGGGCGAAAACGGTCTCGCCCTGAATCACCATGCTGTCTGGAGCGCCGCCGACGCCCTCGTTCACGTTGAACGCGCCCAGGAGCGTGTCGTAGTTGGAGATGGGGAGGATGACGACCGCGGCCGGCTCTTCCTCGTCGATGTTCGCCTCGGCGAGGATGATCGCGGCGGAGCCGTCCATGTTGAGGCCGTCGCGCAGGCCGATGGCGGCAAGCCCCTCGCGCGGGGTCGTCATCTCATTCCAGCCGACCATGGCGGCGAGCTGTGAGAGATTGGCGTCGAGCTGATCGAGCTTCGGCGTCGCGATGACGATCGCCGAATCAGGCGAGGCGTGGTCCAGGGCCTTGGGGAGCCCGGCCTGTGCGACTGGGGCCATCGCCATGACGACGCCGGCGATAGCCAATCCGGCGCTGAGAAGGGTTTTACGGTGATTCATGATTCGTCCTCTTCGTTCGTCGCGCGGGGATCGCGCGATCGGTATCTCAATCTTGTTTGGATCAGGGGTTGGCAGGTTTCGCCTCCGCCCCGGCCTGTGCCCGGAGTCGGGGGAATATAGCACCGCGATCGGGGCCGGACGGGCCCCGGGAGGTCGAGGAAGCGACGAAGCGGAAAGGGCTACCCTGTGGGGCATGCAGGACGTCCTACGAGATCTGACCGAGGGCCGCACGCTCTCGGAGGCACGCGCCGAGGAGGCATTCGAGAAGATCCTCACAGGCGGCGCTGACGAGGCTCAGATCGGCGCTTTTCTGGCCTTTATCAAGGCTCGGGGGGCCACAGTGGACGAGTTGGTCGGCGGCGCCCGGGTGATGCGTCGGCACGTCACGCCTGTTGACGTGGGAACGCTGCCGGACGGTGGCGTGCTGGTGGACACCTGCGGGACGGGTGGAGCCCCCAAGACCTTCAATATTTCGACGGCCGTGGGATTTGTCGTCGCTGGCGCCCGGGGCGATCGGCGGGCATTCGTCGCCAAGCACGGCAGTCGGTCTCGCAGCGGACGCGGATCGGCGGAGGTGCTCGAGACGCTGGGCGTGAATGTGGCCGCGTCTCCGGCGACGCAGAAGCAATGCCTGCATGAGGCGGGTGTGTGCTTCAGCTTCGCGATTCATCATCACCCGGCGATGCGCTTCGCAGCGGGGCCGCGCGCCTCATTGGGCATGCCGACGATCTTCAATCTGCTCGGGCCACTGACGAATCCGGCGGGGGCGCCGCATCAGCTCATGGGTGTCTACGACGGCGACCTGGTCGAAGTTATTGCGCAGACGCATCTGCGTCTTGGCGTCGGGCGCGTGCTCGTCGTCCATGGCCTCGATGGTCTCGATGAGATGACAACGACCGATCGCACGACGATCGCAGACGTGCAGGACGGGAAGATCGTGATCAGCGAGGTTGATTCGGCATCCTTCGGTCTCAGACGATCTTCGCTGAATGAGTTGAGCTTCGTTGAGGATCTCGACGGCGCGGCGGCGCTGATTGAAGAGATTCTGGGCGGCGCGCCGGGGCCGGCGCGAGACATCGTCGTCTTCAATACAGCGGGTGCGCTGATGGCCGCGGGCGCTGCGCCGGATCTCGGCGTCGGCATCGAACTGGCGACAGAGTCGATTGACTCCGGCGAGGCGAAGCGCGCATTGGACTCCCTTCGCGCCCTGTCGCAGGGGTCCTGACTCCGGCTAGAGAAGCAGACCGTTGAGCCCGTCGAGACCGATGGGCTCCTTGGTGAAGAACGGTTCGGCGGCTTCCACGCCGATGCGCGAGCCGAAGTACGTGGCGGCCGCATCGACCCACTCGACGACGCGTCGGTTCTTCTCCGGCAGCACGAACTGCGTGTGATAGGCGACGATGGACTCACGCTTCCGATCTGTGTATCCGGTGATGTCGATGCAGAAGTTCGGATCCGCCACCCAGCGCAGGTGCGTCGCGTAGTAGTAAAAGAGCCAGCGCGGATAGCAGGGATCGCCGGGAAGGTCGATCTTGCTGAGCTTGGCGTCGAAGCGCGCATCCTCGACGATGCGTGTGACGGCGCGGTGATCGGGATGAGCGTCCTGGAAGTAGGGCGTGAAGACGACCTGCGCCTGATGCTCACGAATGACACCGGCGACCAGGTGGCGCGCCTCGATCGTGTGTTCGACGAAGCGATTCGGCAGACCGAGCATGCGGCGCTTGACTCCGAGGATCTCAGCCGCCTTCGCGGCTTCCTTCGCGCGTGTCTCTTCGTCGCCATGAGGCGTTGGCTCGCCGGTCGTGATGTCGAGGAGGAGCACATCATGGCCCTGATCGACGAGGCGCGCGATCGTCCCGCCCATACCGAGCTCCTGATCATCCGGGTGCGGTCCGACAACGAGGATGTTCGCCATGAGGGCGTCGTCTCCTTGGGCTTCGAGTGCGTTCGAGGCAGATGCTAGGGAGAGGAGGCGCTGGCGGCGCGATCGAGCGTGCGCAGCAGATCCAGGGCTGTTTGATCGGTCTCTTCGGCAGCGTCGCGGGCGGTCCTGCGAAGCCCGGCGTTGCGGGCGGCCGTCACTTCGGTGATCCATCGCGAGAACCGGGCGAACTCCGCGCGATGCTCATGCAACCAGGAGAGCTCCGTGGGCGGAATCGCGAGAGCGCCGATGCGTGAGGTGATGTCCGGATCTTCGAACTGGAACTCGAAGCCGCGGATCTCCAGTTCACGGGCGATTCGCGCGACGAGTCGGGCGTCGGCGGTGGCGCGCATGGCGCCCTCGAGCGCGGCCTCAGCGATTCGATCCGGCGAGGATTCGATCGCGTCGATCACGCGCACGATCTGGAGATCAAGCT
>JANQNW010000013.1 GCA_028279375.1 Phycisphaerales bacterium | reverse complement strand
GTCGTGGAGACAGTGCTCCAGTCGTTACGCTATTCATGCGCGTCGGAACTTACCCGACAAGGAACTTCGCTACCTTAGGACCGTCATAGTTACGGCCGCCGTTTACCGGTGCTTAGGTTGCAAGCTTCGCCGAAGCTAACCTGCTTCCGTGACATTCCGGCACCGGGCAAGCGTCACTCTGTATACATCCTCTATACGAGTTAGCACAGAGCTGTGTTTTTGATAAACAGTCGCCAGAGCCTATTCTCTGCGCCCTTTCCCCGAAGGGAGGAGGGCCCCCTTATTGCGAACGTACGGGGTCAATTTGCCTAATTCCTTCACGACCATTCTCTCGAGCGCCTGAGGCTATTCGCCACACCTACCTGTGTCAGTTTTGGTACGGACTTCGCTTTGCCCCCAGAGCTTTTCTCGGAACTCCCGACGCCGGCGTCGGCCTCAAGGGCCTGGGCACTTCTAGCAGCCCTGCCGACCGGGGGAATTCGCACTCTGGTTTGATCTCCACGAAGGTGCAGGAATATTAACCTGCTGTCCATCGACTACGCCTTTCGGCCTCGCCTTAGGATCCGACTAACCCTGGGCGGATTTACCTTCCCCAGGAAACCTTAGGTTTTCGGCGAGCAGGATTTTCACCTGCTTTATCGTTACTCAAGCCGGCATATTCACTTCCTGACGCTCCACGCACCCTTTCGGGAACGCTTCACAGCCGACAGGAACGCTCTCCTACCGCTCTTACGAGCTCGCAGCTTCGGTTCTCCACTTATTCCCGATCATTATCGGCGCCGGATTCCTCGACCAGTGAGCTGTTACGCACTCTTTAAATGATGGCTGCTTCTAAGCCAACATGCTGGCTGTCATCGCAATCCGACCTCCTTTAGAACTGAGTGGAGATCTGGGACCTTAGCTGGCGATCTGGATTGTTTTCCTTTTGTCCGTGGATATTGTCACCCGCGGACTGACTCCCACGTCTTGGCTGCTGGTATTCGGAGTTTGGTTGCCCCGGGTACCCAGGAAGGGCCCCAAAGGCATCCAGTCGCTCTACCCCCAACAGTTGCAGCGTGAGGCTAGCCCAAAAGCTATTTCGGAGAGAACGAGCTATCTCCTGGTTTGATTAGACTTTTACTCCTCCCCACAGGTCATCGCCCAACTTTTCAACGTTGGTGCGTTCGGTCCTCCAGGCGGCTTTACCCGCCCTTCGACCTGCCCATGGGTAGATCACCAGGTTTCGCGTCTACCCCGCACGACTATGCGCCCTATTCAGACTCGCTTTCGCTCCGGCTCCGGATCGTAAATCCTTAACCTCGCCGTACAGAGTAACTCGCCGGCTCATTATGCAAAAGGCACGCCGTCACCCCGGAGGGCTCCGACCGCTTGTAAGCATGCGGTTTCAGGTACTCTTTCACTCCCTTAACAAGGGTGCTTGTCATCATTCAGTCGCCTTACTGATTCACTATCGGTCGTCGAGGAGTACTTAGGCTTGGAGGGTGGACCCCCCATGTTCAATCCGGGTTCCACGAGCCCGAATCTACTCTAGGCCTCACCAGCTATGCCGCTACAGGACTGTCACCTTCTTTGGTCCGACTTTCCAGACGGTTCATGACACTACTGGCTTATCCGCTTTCGCTCGCCGCTACTTACGGAGTCGCTGTTGCTTTCCTTTCCTCTGGGTACTGAGATGTTTCAGTTCTCCAGGTTCGCTTCACATACCTATGCATTCAGTATGTGATGACCCTCAACGGGTCGGGTTGCCCCATTCGGAAATCCCGGGATCACAGCTTAGTTACCAGCTTCTCCGGGCTTATCGCAGGTTCTCACGTCCTTCATCGCCTCTCGACGCCAAGACATCCGCCGCATGCCCTTCGTAGCTTGATCATATGAACCAGACGCCCACATCCCCGGAGCTCCAAGGAGCCTCGGCTCGCGGACCGGCGCACGGATCAAGCCATCGAACGAACATTCAAACTTCATCGCCTACATTGCGTTCAAGTTACTCGGTGCACATCCAGTCAACGTCGCCGCCTGACGCGCCCCGGACCAGGTCCGGCGCATGCCCCTCGGCCACGCCACTGATGTGACTACCTTCACATTCGTATCCGGTTGTCAAAGAAGCCGGCCCGGCGATCGCCGAGCCACAACGCCGTCGACCCCTCGAAGGGAGGCGCCGACGACGCCGCCTGACCTTGATTTCAAGGCAGAAGAGCGAGTTTAGCGATCACAAGCCCAGTGTCAACCTGCCTCAGAGCTTGTTGAAAAAATCTGGAGGAACTGTCAACGGCCGCGCCCGCCCGGGTTCTGACGCTGGCCCTTGCCGTCGTCATCCCGGGATTCACGCTTACGCTCCCTCCGCGAACGTACGTTGTCGCCCTCTCCGATGTTCGCCATGACGGCGTCCGGATTCGGCTCGCCCAGCACCGCGACGAGGCCCTCTTCCACGCTCTCTTCGAGGCGGGAGCGCGTCTCCGAGCGGAGATCGTCAATCGAGCGCCTCGGAACGAGCTCGCCGTCGGGCCCGTAGAGGATCGCCACGTAGTTCGCCTCGCCGCGAGCGCCCAGGCCGTCCTGGGTGGGGGCGACGTTGAGCAGGAACCAGTCGGACACGTCGAAGAAGTACTCGCCTTCCATGGGCTGTCGCGTGATCAGACCGACCTGATCGTCGTCCACCTCGACGCTGTAGGTCGCGAGGTCGAGTTCGGTGAGATCGATGCCGCCGGCGATCGCGTCGCCCGGGCGGATCTCGGCGCTGGCCTTGCGCCAGTAGCCAAAGAAGAAGTGGTAGAGATCGGCCGCGGCGTAGCCCACCTCGCGACCATCGCGGAGGTCCTTCCGGACGCCGGCCTTGGTCATCATGATGTAGGTGTCGTAATCGACGGAAACGGGATCCGACCAGCGGGAGGGATCGCTGTAGATGACCGGGGATTCGGCGAGCGAGCGGCTGTCATCCGAGAGGTTGGCGCCGTAGCCGAAGAGCGGATTCGGGATGACGATGCGCATCTGGTAGCGATATGTGCGACCGGGGATCACGCCGAGGTCGTGCGTCCAGAGGCGGAAGGTCCCGCCATCCTGAAGGCGGCCGATGGCCTCATTGAGGACGAGTTCGATGCGGTCGTCCTTCTCGAGGTCCTCCGGATCGACGCCGAGGTCGATCAGCTCCTGACGGAGTTCGTCTCGACGGGACTCGAGTTCGTCGATCTTGGAGAGCAGTCGGTTCTCCGAGGCGTTCTGGCGTTCGCGCGCCGACTCGGCAGCATCGCGCTCGCTGCGTCCGCGATCACGGCTTCCGCCGCCGCCGACGCCGCGCCCGCCCTGGGCGAGCACATCCGTGCGTTCGAGGATCGGGATGGAGGCCTGGCGATCGCGCAGGGCTTCGAGTCGCTCCTCGGTGCGTTTGATCTCTTCGGTGTAGCGCTGGTATTCGCTCTTCTTGCGCTCCACCTCCGTCTGGCCGCCGGGATTCTCGACGGTGAGGCTCGGCGGCATCCAATCAGCGCCGGCGATCATGTGATAGAAGCGCGGGCGCGTGAGATGCTCCTTCTCGCGATCGGCGAGCTTGGTCGCGGCGATCACTTCCGGCAGGTCCGTGAGCGTCGCAAGCTCCGGTCTGAGGGTCTTTCGTCCGGGCGGCGGCGGGAGGAGTTCGGGATCACCGACGGGGTCGCCGTAAGCATCGACCTCCTGTCGCCAAAGCTCGACATCCAGAATCTGAAGCTGCTTCTTCCACCAGAGGGAAGGAATGGGCTGGGCGTCGCCATAGTCGCCGTCGGGATCGGCCTTGAGCATCTGGACGAGTTCGGATGCGTCGAAGGAGGCTTCGACGGAGACGGCGAACTTGTCGTAGGGCTGTTCCTGCGGGAGGAATGTCGCGAGATCGGGATGCACAGCCGTCTCGACGGGATCGATGGTTCCTCCGAAGGCGTGCGCAACCGGTGTTGACGGCGCAAAGCCTGAGGGGAGTTCGACGATGAGCGGGTCATCGGGCGTGGGCTCGAGATCGATATCGGTTCCGGTGCGACCAAGCGCGATCTGGAGCGGTTGCGCAGGCGCCGTCACCTCGCCGATCTTCGATTCGAAGTTCGCGATGAGATTCGGCATGTCCGTCGGCGCGCGGTTGTCTGCCTGCGGATCGGTGACCTGGCCTTCGCGAGAGCGCGCCTCGTCAACGACCATCTCGAAGGCCTGGTCGATGACGACGTTCGGGGTGTTCTTCACCTCGAGCATGCTGCCGCCCTTGAGGACCTGCCAGGAGAGGACGAGGAGGAACGCGATGGCGATCAGCGTCAGAAAGAGCTTCTCGGCATGCTGTTCGAGCTTGCTGATTCCCTTGAGTTTCATGGTCTGCCTCTGTTTCCTGCCTGGCTGACTCAGCCGCGTCCTCGTGC
Organism: Phycisphaerales bacterium; assembly: GCA_028279375.1. GTDB lineage: Bacteria > Planctomycetota > Phycisphaerae > Phycisphaerales > UBA1924 > JANQNW01. The sequence goes on along the minus strand of JANQNW010000013.1, from coordinate 16,245 downwards.
GCCGCCCCGTCCGGTGGGTTCGGGCTGCATCTCGATCTGCTCGGGTTCGGCGCCTTCCATCGGCGGCGCCCCAAGTGCGGCGCGCACGCTCGGGGGCATGTAGTCAACGGTCCAGGTGCGAAGCAGAAGGACTTCGACCTGCAGCGTCGCCTTGATGACATGGTCAGCGCCGCCGTAGGCGTAGCCCTCGGCTTCATCCTCGGTGCGATCCACGCTTTCGAGATCCATGTCGATGACGGTCATGAAGTTGCTCGACGCGAAGGCTCCGACGATGCCCGGAATCTCCGCGCTGTTGGCGATCAGTTCAATGGTCGCATAGCGCGCGTCGTAGAGGGGGTTGGGCCTTGTCGGGAATGCGGCGCGTCCGGTGATGGACGCTTCGTAGTCCGGCATGATCGGCGCGCTGATGTCGCCGGCCGGGGCCGATGGCTCACGGAAGCGCACGTCCCAGCCATCGACCTCGATCGAGAGCACACGCTTCACGGCGCCCGACGGGGCGCGGCGGACGAGTTGCGTGAGGGGATCGAGATTGGCCTCGACAAGCGCGGCGATGATTGACTCATGGACCCAGAGAAGTTGCTGCCATTCCCAGATCTGCTCGATCTCGGGGAGGCCCTGCTCGGTCCACTCCTCGACGCCGACGAAGACATCGGGCGAGGCGTAAAAGGCGAGTTCGAGCGCGCGATCGCGATACAGCGCGAGTCTGCGCTCGACGAGGATCTCGGCGATCTCGGCGGCCTGCTCGGCGGTGAGCCGGGCGCCCTCTTCCTGCAGATTGAGCAGACGGCCTTCTTCTCGCGAGCGCCGGCCCTGCAGGTCGCGAAGCACTTCATCTTCTGACGGCGGGGCGCCAATCTCGGCGTCGTCAAGCAGCGCCACGTGCGCGTCGAGCCACGCCCGATTCGCTTCCTGACGGAGCGCCGTCTCGCGACTGGGCTCGGGCTCGGGGAAGACGCCTTCAAGGAATGGCTCGCGTCCGGCGCGGCTGCGCTCGGTGGCGACCTCCACGACGCCATCGGTCTGGGCGCGGAGGCCTTCGATGTAAGTCTTGAGCCGTTCGATCGTGGCGGCGTTCGGCGCACGGTCGAACTCGACGGGCGGAACATCCGGGTCCGCGCTCGGTGCGATGAATCGCACGCTGATGCGATTGATGTCGCGGAGGCCGTCGTCGACTTCGCTCTGCGCCTTGTCGCGCGTGGACGAGCTCATGCCTGCGCTGACGAAGATCATCGCCGGCAGGGCGATGATGGCGAACGCGATCAGGATGACCGCGACGATGTGACCCTTGATCCACGGAAGGAACTTCTTCACGGCGTCACCTCCGCGGCGCTGGCCTGCTGGTCGTCGGTCGGATTCAGATGCTCGCCCGGCGCTTTGAGCGTCGCCTCGAGGCGGATGGTGTATCGATAGACAGTCGCGTTGTCCGGCAATGATCCGGGCGGGCTCGGGAGCGGCGCAATTTCATCGACCGCTGTCAACGAGCCGGGGGGGGCGGATGAGAATCCGCCGGTTGACTGCTGGCTTCCGCCGCCTGTGAAGTTGGAGCCGAGGCCGCTGCTTCGTTCAGCGCGAGCCGCGGCCGGATTCTTGCTGGAGGTCGCCTTGGTGGTCCGGGCGTCAATCGCGGTCATCTCGATGACCTCGACTTCGTCGATATCCGGCACGGTGAAGGTGTAGGGCGAATCCGAGCGCTCGGCGTTTGTGCGCAGCCATTCGAGGAGCGTCTGCTCGACGAAGGTCTGCTGGCCGGCGTTGGTGGAGTCTGCGACGAGCACGACATCGAGCTTCCCGAACGCCGCGCTGGGCGCCGCGGCGGTCTGCTGGCCGCCGTCTCTTCCGCGCCGTCGGTCGCTTCCGCCTGATTGACGCTGCATGGCGCGGCCACGCGCCGCGAGACCGCCGCGACCCCGGCCGCGGTCGGCGTTGTTGTCCTGTGCGGGCGCAGCGCCGGCGATGACAGGCGCGCCCGGCGCCGAGGGCGCACCGCCACTGGGCGTGATGTAGTCGAGTTCAAGCAGGCGAAGTTCGAACTCGCGCTGCTGCTCGACCGGCGCATCCTGGCTGACGGGCGCGGACGTCTGCGGGTCCATCGCCGCGTAGGCGAACATCTCGCCGACATCGCGAACGACGTAGGAGTAGAGGTCCTGACGCTCGAAGAGTCCGGCGAGATTGGTGGTGACGGCGCCGATGTTGGCGCTCTCCTTGACCTCGTTCCACTGGTTGATGAGCGCGTCGCCCTTGCGCTTGACGTCGCGCACGGCGCTTTGCGCCTCATCGACTGCCGGCGAGTTCAGACGCTGCTTGTCGATCATCGCGCCGTAGAAGCTCACGCCGCCGGCGGCGATCGAGAGCGCGGCTGCGGCCCCGAACCAGGGCGTCTTGCGCTTCCAGACCTTCTGGCGGATGACGGGAACCGGGACGAGGTTGGCGTTGATGGCGCCCAGTCCGACGCCCTGGAGGGCGAGCCCGTAGGCGGTTCCGAGGTTGAGCGTGACGCTCTGGAAGTCGCTCGCCTCGGCGCCCTCGACGTTGAGCTTGTTGAGGCGATCCAAGCGCTCGACGTCCATCTGGATCTGCTGGCTGATGAACTTGCGCAGTCCAAGCAGTCTGAAGGTCGAGCCGAGGCCGATCATGCGCGTGAGGTCGGACTCGGGATGGAGTTGCCTGTAATAGGCGATGGATCGCTGCACTTCCTGTGCGAGATCCGCGAAGGTCGGGCGCATCGCCTGGAAAATGTGCTTCTTATGCGATGATTTCTCGGCGTCGCGCTTCAGCTTTTCAGCCTTGCGATAGTCGAGCTTGAAGGCGCCGACGAGCGCTTCGGTGAAGTGATGTCCTCCGAGCGGGAAGGTGCGCACCCAGGCGCGTCCTCCTTCGGCGACGATCAGATCGGACGCGGTCGTTCCGATGTCGAGAATGACGGCGCCGGGCGACGACGCGGTGAGCTGCTGGTCGTATGCGATCGCGTTGAAGACCGAGACGGGACTGAGGTTGAGGATGTCGGGCTGCAGGCTGACATCGGCGCAGATCGTGAGTCGCTCCATCACGCGCTCGCGCGCGATGGCGAAGATGCCGACCTCGACCTCCGGCGACTCGTCCTGATCGACGAACGTCTGGTAGTCCCACTCCACCTCTTCGATCGGGAAGGGGATCTGCTGAACGGCTTCGAACTTGACGATGTCGAGGATCTTCTTCGGATCGACGGGCGGGAGCTTCACGAAGCGCGCGAATGCGGCGTGGCCGGGAACGGAGACGGCGATGGACGCCTTGGACAGGTCATGCTGATTCACGAGCGCGCCGAGGGCGACGCGAATGGCGTCATTCTCGTCGATGTCGGGCGTCGAGAGGACGCGCTTGTGGGGGATGATCGCGAAGTCGGCGACGTTGACGTCGTCGCCATCGCGCACCAGCTTCAACGCCTTAATGGCGCCCGCGCCGATCTCGATGCCCCAGCACACGTTGTTAGAAGCCATGGTCTCTCCTGCGGTGGATCGGGCGAGCGGGCCGAAGCGTCCAGGCGCTTCGAGCGTGCGCGCACCCAATCCCGGTGACGCTCTTCGTCGAACCCGCCTAAGAGGATACGGATCGTGCGAGGACGGGTTCCCCCGGGCCCCGGATTCGCGTCCGGCCTCCCGGGGGGGCGGGCATTCCAGCAGGGGGCGGCGGATGTGTCAATGACTCGAGGGGCGCCGCGGGCGTGGTGGCGAGCGCCGAACGCGCCGGTACACTACGCGTCCGTGCGAGCGGGTCCTTTGCGACAGGTGGTTGGGTCGCACGGATACACCTGATACGAGGTCAGTATGGCAGCCTTCCCTGAGCAGAGCGGAACGGCGGACGAGCCGTCCACGTCGCCGGTCACATCGAATCCAGCACCCGAGACGCCTCCATCCTCGGACAGTCCGAAGCCGGTGAACGCGCCGGCAACGCCGGCAGCGCCTGTCGCCCCGGCGACCAAGGACGACCGGACGTCGGCCGCGGCCATGGACGCGATGATGGAGGCCTCGATTGCCGGGGCGAATGCCCCTGATTCGAGCGCTGCCTCGGCGGCGCCCGCCCAGATCAGGGGGCCTCGCGTGGTGCAGGCCGGTCGCGAGCATCGATCGGGCAAGATCGTCTCGATCGGACCCGAGGACGTCTTCGTCGAGTTTGGCCCGAAGGAGCTCGGCGTCGCGAAGCGCACCCAGTGGCAGGAGGGCGAGTTGCCGGCCGTTGGCGAGGAGTTGGCTCTGGTCGTCGATCGGTACGACGCGAACGAGCAGCTCTTCATCTGCGTGAAGCCGGGGGCCGTGCAGAAGGCGGACTGGGAGCTTCTCGAAGTAGGCCAGGTGGTTGAGGCACGAGTGACGGGCGTCAATAAGGGCGGCCTCAGCCTCGAGATCGCCAATCATCGGGCATTCATGCCGGCGAGCCTCGTCGATGTGCATCGCATCGAGGATCTTTCAGTCTTCGTCGGCGAGAGGCTGCAGTGCCAGGTTCAGAAGATCGACAGGCGCGGGCGCGGGGACATCGTCCTCTCGCGGCGCGACCTGCTGAAGGAGGAGCGCAAGGAGGCGAAGGCGAAGCTGAAGGAGACGCTCGCGGCGGGCCAGGAGCTCGAGGGCGTCGTTCGGAAGATCATGGATTTCGGCGCGTTCGTCGATCTCGGCGGCGTCGATGGTCTCGTGCACGTTTCCGACATGACGCACGAACGCGGCAAGAAGGTCGAGGACGTCGTTCAGGAAGGCGACAAGATCAAGGTCCAGGTCCTGAAGGTGGACTGGGACAAGAATCGCATTTCTCTCGGCATGAAGCAGCTCCAGCCGGACCCGTGGTCCTCGGCGATGGAGGCTGTGACGGCCGGCGAGGAGGCATCCGGTCGCGTGACGAAAATCGCCGAGTTTGGAGCCTTCGTCGAGATCGCGCCGGGCATCGAGGGCCTCGTGCACATCAGCGAGATGTCCTGGAAGCGTGTGGCGGACGCCGCGCAGGTCGTGAAGCCCAACGAAGTCGTGACCGTGAAGGTGCTGGAGGTTGACGAGAAGAAGCGTCGCATAAGCCTGAGCATCAAGCAGCTCACGGAGCAGCCAGCTTCGATGCGGAAGAAGGACAAGGGCGGCGAGCAGGCGCGTTCGATCGAGGAGATCCAGAAGGAGACGCCCCAGCTTCGTCGTCTGCGCGAGCAGTCGAAGAAGAAGGAAAAGGACAGCGGCGGCCTGAAGAGCGGGCTCGGCAACGTGGGCTCGATCGGGCTGGGCGACCTTGGCGAGCTGAATCTCGGCTGAGCGACTTGCGGGAGCCTGTACACTCCCGCCGTCATGACGCACGATCCCATCGAGATTCTGTCTGAGCGCGTACAGGTGGCGATGCGCGCGGCGTTCGGTGATCAACTCCCGAGCGGCGCCGACGCGTTGATCGCATCATCGCGCAACCCGAAGTTCGGCGACTTCCAGTCAAACGCGGCGATGCCTCTCGGCAAGGCGCTTGGCATGCCCCCGCGCGAGGCGGCGCAGAAGATCCTGTCGCATCTCGAGGTTGATGACATCGCCGAGCCTCTGGACGAGACGTCAATCGCGGGCCCCGGGTTCATCAACTTCCGGCTTCGCGACGACGCGCTCCGAGAACTGCTCGGTCAGATCGACACAACGGATCTCGGCATCGAGCGTCCGGCGTCCCCGAGGACAATCGTCGTGGATTTGTGCGGCGTGAATCTGGCGAAGCAGATGCATGTCGGCCATCTCCGCGCGACCGTGATCGGCGATGCAATCGCGCGCGTGTACGAGCGTCTGGGATGGAATGTGGTGCGTCAGAGTCATCTGGGCGACTGGGGGCTCCCCATTGCGATGGTCACCGGCGCGATCAAGGAGAAGACCACAGCCGGCGAGATCTCACTTGACGATCTGAGTCTCGCGGACCTTGAGCGGGAGTATCGCGCGGCTCAGCAGCGCAGCAGCGCCGATACGCGCGGCCTCGAGGTCGTGCGCAAGTTCGATCTGGGACCGAAGGCGGCGGCGGAGCTCGAGGAGCAGGTCGCGGGGGCCGAGGAGGCGCTGGCGGAGGCGAAGTCGACGCTCGTGGCGTTGCAATCGGGCGATGAAGCGACGGTCGCGACGTGGAGGCGAATCTCGGACATCACGATCAGTGAGTGTGTCCATATCTGCGATCGACTGCATTCGAATGTGACAGCCGAGCACACAGCAGGGGAGTCCACGTATCGATCGGAACTCGGCGGCGTCGTGTCGGATCTTGATGAGCGCGGAATCGCGGTGGAGAGCGACGGGGCGCTCGTCGTGAAGCTCGATGAAAGCGGCATCAAGGAGCCGCTGCTGGTTCGCAAGAGCGATGGGGGCTTCCTCTACGCGACGACGGATCTGGCGGCCGTGAAGCGGCGCGTGCAGGATTTCGGCGGGGATCTGCTTGTGTACGCTGTCGATTCGCGCCAGTCGCTGCACTTCAAGCAGGTCTTCGCTGCTGCGAAGAAAGCTGGGTATGCGAAGCGGCCCAACGGCGAGGATGCCGACCTGGTGCATGCGGCATTCGGTTCAGTGCTCGGCGAGGACAACCGTCCATTCAAGACGCGCTCTGGTGAGAACGTCGCATTGAAGTCTCTGCTGGACGAGGCCGTCGAGCGCGCGGACAGGGCGGTGCGCGAGAAGAACCCGGATCTCACGGACGAAGAGCGCGCGGTCGTGGCGGCAGCGGTGGGCGTCGGCGCTGTGAAGTACGCCGATCTCTCGAGCGATCGTGTGAAGGACTACGTGTTCAGCTTCGATCGGATGCTGGCGTTCGAGGGGAACACCGGGCCTTATCTGCAGTATGCGCTCGTGCGAATCCGGAGCATCTTCCGGAAGGCGGAGTCGGATCTCGGTTTGTCGCGCGACTGGCTCGATGGCGACGGCGTCAACTCACTCGGCGAAGCGGAGTTTGAACTCGCAGAGCCTGCTGAGCGCGCGTTGGCGCTGCAGGCGCTGGGATATGAGGGCGTGTTGCACGCAGTGGCCCGGTCATTTGAGCCGCATCGGCTGACGACGTATCTCTATGAGCTGGCGACGACATTCAGCACGTTCTTCGAGGCGTGTCCGGTGCTGAAGGCGCCGGATGAATCGTCTCGGAACGCGCGACTTCGATTGTGCCGCGTGACCGAGCGCGTGCTCGAGAGCGGTCTCGAGACGCTGGGCATCGTTGCGCTCGAGAAGATGTAGTTCGATCGCTAACGCGTGTGGCGACGGACGACGCCGGCCATCGAGTCGTCTGCCCGCTCGCCGCCGAGCTGCAAACAGTCAATGCCGGTCATGCGCCACTGGCCATCGCGATCGAGCGCCCAGTCGAGTTGCCACCAGCTTCGATTGGGGACGGGCCACGCCTCGGCGGTGACGCTGATCTGAATGAGCGTGCGTCCGCGCCCCGGGCGGTCGATCGCGGCGTCCTTCTGCTTGATCGAATGTTCGCGGAGCGTGAGCTGACCGCGGAACGCCTCGATGGCGCCCATGAGCCAGTCACGGTCCATGGTGTCGACGATGGCGCGCCCGAAGCGCACCTCGAGCGTAGGAGCGACGAGTTGGTCGGCGGCCGTCGTGTCGGCGGCGGCGACGGCGTCCACGAAGCTGGCGGTGCGCGCGAGGATCGCCTCGCGGTCTGTGGAGACGCTCATCGAGAGCGTGAAGACGACGGCGCAGGCGATGACGGCGCCGCCGATGGCGCCGAGTCCCTGACGGGCCTTGCCGGACCGATTGAAGATGATGAGCGCGAAGACTCCCAGGACGAGGAGTGCGCCGATGAGGCGCCAGGGGGACTCGAAGAGCAGCGATTCGACGAGCGGCGGCGCCGGGAGGGCGTCGGGCGGAGGCAGTTGTGTTGCGAGCCCCATTCGTGCAGGCCTCCTTCAGGCTGATCCGATGAAAACAGTGTGAATCAACTGAACGCCATCGGTACGCGCCCATGATGACACAGCTTGCGACGCGCTCGCTGGAAGTCAAGACAACGCTCGAGCGAAACCTCGCAGCGCTGTCTATACGTTCGCCGCAGACGGCTCGGCGGATCCAGGAGTCAGAAGGTCGGTCGGATCTCGAGTTCATCGAGACGGGTGACTCGGGCGCCCTCAGCGCGACGCTGGAGGGTCGCCAACTCGCCAGCCGCAGGCGGCCGCTCGCGGAGGCCGAGCGTCTCGCCGAGACGATCGACATCGAGAAGCACGGCGGCCTTGTCGCGCTCGGATTCGGTCTCGGGCACCACGTGGCGGCCGCGGCCAAACTGATTGGTCAGGAGGGACTGATCGTCGTCTTCGAGCCGGATGTCGCGCTCTTACGCTCCGTCTTCGAACGAATTGATCACAGTGCCTGGCTTGGCGAGAGTCAGGTTGTGATTCTCACGGATCCTGAGGATCGCGGCGCCATGTCCGAGGCGACGCGCGGCGCCGAGCCCGTGCTGGCGCTCGGCGTGCACATTCTCGAGCACATCCCCAGCCGCGCAAGGCTGGGCGAAAAGGCGACAACATTCGGCGCGACCTTCGGCGGCGTGATCTCCGCGGTGCGCACGGTCGTCGTGACGGCGATGGTCCAGATGGACATCACCTACCGCAATCTCTTCATGAATCTTGATCACTATGTGATGGGCGACGGTGTCGCTGCGCTGCGTGATCTCTACAACGGCCGACCGGCGATTCTCGTCTCTGCCGGGCCGAGTCTTCGCAAGAGCATCGCGCTGCTCCAGCGTGCCGAGGTGCGCGAGCGGTTCGTGATCGTCGCGGTGCAGACGGCGCTGAAGCCGCTGCTTGCTGCGGGTGTGAAGCCGCATTTCGTGACGGCGCTCGATTATCACGAGATCAGCAAACGCTTCTATGAGGGACTGACACGCGAGGATCTCGAGGGCGTCACGCTCGTCGCGGAGCCCGAGGCGAATCCGGCGATTCTCGAGTCATTCGATGGCGACATCCGCCTGTGCACCGAGACGATGCTCGATGCGATTGCCGGCGAGGATCTGTCTTTCGATCACGGCGAACTGGAGCGCGGCGCGACGGTGGCGCATCTGGCGTACTACCTGGCGCGATATCTCGGATGCGATCCGGTGGCTCTTGTCGGGCAGGATCTCGGGTTCACGGATCATGTGTACTACGGCCGCGGCGCCGCGATCCATGAGACCTGGGCCCCGGAGCTCAACGAGTTCAACACGCTCGAGATGATGGAGCTTGAACGCGTTCTGCGTGGGCGCTCGAGTTTGCGGCCGGCGGAAGATCAGCGCGGGCGACCGATCTACACCGACGAGCAGATGTGGACGTATCTCACGCAGTTCGAGCGTGATTTCCTGCGCGACTCGGAGCAGGGGATGTCGATCATCGACGCTTCGGGTGGTGTGTCAAAGGAACACACGACTTCGCAGGCTCTCGCGGACGTCATCGATGAGTATGTCGGGCAGGACAAGGAGCCGATCGCGCCGCCGCCGAGACCTGAACCTCGGGCGAGCAAGGCGCTTCGACGTCGACTGGATGACCGGTTGCGGGACCTGCGCGCCGATGTGGGCGCGATCGCGACGGGGAGTCGTCAGACGCATCAGCTTCTGGGTGAGATGCTCGAGCGCCATGACGATCAACCACGTGTCAATGCGCTCATCGACAAAGTGAACGAGCTCAATCGTGAAGTACGCTCGAAAGACCTGGCGTTCCGCGTCGTCAATCGTCTGAATCAGACGGGTGGATTCAAGCGAGCGCGATCAGATCGAGCAATGCGGCTCGATGAAGGGCTTACGGGCGTCGCGCTGCAGCGAGCACAGATAGAGCGTGATCGAATCAATGTTGAGTGGATCGGCGATGCGGCGGAGGAGCTTTCGGAGCTGCTGGAGGCGTCGATCTCGGCGCTGCATGGCGGCGAGAAGCGCGTCCGGTCGATGGCGCCGCTCGAAGCGATCGGCGAGGCGGAGATGGGGCCGAAGAGCGTGGACGCTGTCGTCGCGCTGGATGGCTCTTCGGATGGACGATACATCGCTGAGGTCGTGGAGCGTCTCTCGCACTGCAAGCGCGTAACGTGCGTGCACGTGCTGGCAGATGATGCGGAGCGCGCCGCGCAGCTCCTCGCGTCGGCGCGATCAGGCATCGAAATAGACATTCATGCGAGTTCGGGCCCGGTGTTCGGTGAGCGGCTCGACGGCGTGCGCACGGCGCGGGTGCTGGCAGGATCGAGCTGGCGGGGCGGTCTGTGCGCCATGACGGTGTACGATGAGGCGTTGGCGCCTGAACCTACGCTTGCGCTGATGCGCGAGCACGTGCTTGATGGGGCGCTCATTGTCGGCGCCGACTGGCGATTGCTTGATCCGGCGCTCTGCGACGAGTTGATCGAGCGTTTCGACGAGACGCCGTCAGGGCCGACAGTTATCTTCTCGCAGGCGCCCCCGGGGCTCGCCGGATGCGTTCTCGAGCGATCACTCCTCGAGGAGATCGTGGAGACAGAGCGCGGCGTCGGGGGATTTCGAAGCCTGGGCGGCGTGCTTGGATACGTGCCAGTGCAGGCGAAACGCGATCCGATCGCCGAGAACGTGTGCGTGCAGATCGATGCGCCGAAGCGAACGATCACGGGCAGACTGATTCCGGACTCCTCGGCGCGAATCGAAGCGATGCAGGCTATGGGCGATGAGCGTGCGCCGATCGATGCGCGAGCTGAGCGCGCGCAGCTGCGCGAGGCGGGGGCTGGTCCGGCGCATCTCATTCTCGAGTTGACCACACGGCGGCTCACGAAGCCCGCGCTGGGGCTGCTTTGTGCCCTTCCCGAGGGAGCGCCCGATCGCGAGGTTGACGCGGCGTCGGCGCGTCGCCTGCTGAGAGAACTCGCAGAGGCGCGACCGGATGCTGTTGTGACATTCGCCGGCGCCGGAGACCCGCTGCTTCACGACGCCTTTGAGAACCTCGTCCGTTGCGCGGGCGGGGAGCTCGGGCTGGGCACGCATGTTCGCACCGATCTCGGCGCCGATGAGCATGTCGAGTCTCTTCTCCGCTGCGGCGTGGACATCGTGAGCGTCAATCTGATGGCCTCGACCGGCGACGTCTATCGCTCTCTCATGGGCGTCAGTGGTTTCGAGGATGTCGCGAAGCGACTCGATGCGTTGCGGGAGCGCGGAGGGCGAGCCGATGGGCTGCCGCTCATGTGGATTGTGCCGCGCATGGCGCGCTGTGACGCAACGCACGAGCAGCTCGAGGCGTTCTACGATCGAGCGAAGCTGCGCTTCGGCGCCGCGATGATCGAGCAGGTCTTCGACGACTCGCTGATCGCAGCGCCGGAGGCGCTGGGCAAGCCGGCGAGTGTCCTGCGGCGCGACTGGAGACGCCGGATGTGTGCGCTCGCCGACGGACGGGTTATCGCGTGCGAGCGCGACATCGATCCCGGGGGCGCCTTCGCCATGTGGAGTGAGGGCGCCCTCCTCGAGATCTGGCGCGATCTTCTTACGCATCGCGAGTCAGTCGCGGCGTCATACGGCCTTGATCACCCGGATCTCTGGACGGGGTGGTAGCGCATGGGAGCAGTCGCGATCATTCTCGGCCGGGCGGGAAGCCGCGGCGTCGCGGGCAAGAACCTGGCGATCGTCGGCGGGAGGGAATGCGCGCGATGGACGATTGACGCGGCGCGTGATGCGCGGTGCGTGTCGCGCATCGTTCTGTCGACGGACTCGTCCGAACTGCAGCGAATCGGCCTCGAGTCCGGGATTGATGTCGTCCTGCGACCCGCGGAACTGGCGAATGCGACGGCCCGCGTGGATGACGCAGCGCGACATGCGCTGGCTCAGATCGGCGACGACACGATCGACCATATTGTCATTCTCTACGCGAACGTCCCGGTGCGGCCTCCCGGGCTCATTGACGAGGCGATCGGAGTCATCCGCGCGACGAACGCGGACTCGGTGCAGAGCTACGCACGGGTTGGGAAGCGCCATCCATGGTGGACGGCGCGCGTGGATGAGCAGGACGCGCGCGTCACGCCGTGGGAGGGAGATGTGTTGAATCACGGCGTGCACCGACGGCAGGAGCTTCCGCCAGCGTTTGTGCCGGATGGCGGCGTTCTGGTGGTCGCGAGAAATGCGCTCGTGGCCGGCGCCGGAAGCGCGAGTCCTCATGCATTTCTCGGCTCAGACCAACGGGCTGTGATGACAGCTGAAGGGGATGTCATAGATATCGACAGCCGGATCGATCTGATCGTCGCGGACGCCGTGCTGACGGAGCGTCACGAAGGAGCGGGGCTCTGAGATGCTCGCTGGCCTGCGCAGACCGGAACGCGGACCCTATGTGATCGCCGAGATCGGCGTGAATCACGATGGGGATCGTGAGAAGGCCGAGGCGCTTGTCGCGGCGGCTTCCGACGCGGGCGCTGACGCCGTGAAGTTCCAGCACTTTCGCGCAGATCTTCTCATGAGCAATTCCAGTGGGCTCGCGGAGTATCAGCGCGCTGCAGGCGAGTCAGATCCGATCGAGATGCTGCGCCGGCTCGAGCTCTCTGACACGTCGCTTGCGTCTCTCGCCGAGCATGCGATTGAGATCGGACTGGACGCGATCGTCACGGTCTTCACGCCGGAACTCGTGGAGATGGCGGAGCGCGCCGCGTGGACGGCGTTCAAGGTGGCGTCGCCGGATCTCGTGAACAAGCCGCTCCTGCGCCGTCTGGTTGCGACGGGGCGCTCTTTGCTTCTGAGCACTGGCGGCGCCCATGAGGATGAAGTGCGGCGCACGCTCGAATGGCTGGCGGAGTCCCGCGTGCATCCAGCCGTATTCCAGTGCGTCAGCGCGTATCCGACGCCGGTCGAGGATGCGGCGCTCGAGGGCATCGCGGCGCTCCAGGCACTGGGCGCGCGCGAGGTCGGCTACAGCGATCACACGCAATCGATCGAGATGGGAGCACTGGCGGTTGGCGCGGGCGCCACGTTGCTCGAGAAACATCTGACCTACGACAGGAATGCACCGGGTCCGGACCACGCGGCTTCGCTCGGACCGGAGCAATTCGTGGCTTACGTTCGCCTTGCACGCGCCGCCGTGCCGGATTCCGCACGTATCGAGGAGGCGCTCAAGATCGCAGCCAAGAGCGCACTCGAGATTGAGCAGGACGTGCGCACGGTGTCCCGACAGTCACTGGCGCCGACTCGTTCCATTCGGGCCGGGGAACGACTGCGAGTCGAGGATCTGACTACCCGGCGGCCGGGGACGGGAGTCAGCGCCTGGAGCGTCGATGACGTTGTCGGCCGCGCGGTGCGTCGCGCTCTTGCGGCGGGTGAGATTCTCCGCGAGGAGGACATTCAGTGAGCCTTCGTGTCGGCGTGCTTACGGGAACTCGCGCTGAATATGGCCTGCTTCGGCCTGTGATCAGAGCGATTGATGACGCGCCGGAGCTCGAACTGCGCGTGCTCGTCGCCGGATCGCATTTGCTGAAGCCAACCGAAACATGGCGCGACGTGGAGCGAGCGTGGCCGATCGCAGCTCGTATCGAGATGCAGCGCGACGGTGAAGTTGGGCGTCTCTCGGATGCACGCGCGCTGGGACGGGGGACCGAGGGAGTTGCGAACGCCATCGAGCGTCTCGGGATTGAGTGTCTCGCCGTGCTCGGTGATCGGATCGAGGCTCTCGCAGGCGCTTCTGCGGCGAGCGTGGGGGGTGTTCTCACGGCGCATCTGCATGGGGGCGATGTGGCTGAGGGCGTGGCCGATGAGGCGATGCGCCATGCGATCTCGAAGCTCGCGCACATTCATCTTCCAGCGACCGAGGCGTCAGCCCGACGCATTGCGTCAATGGGGGAGTCAGAGAGCAGGATCCACGTCGTCGGGTCTCCCGCGATCGATGGATTGCGTGGGATTCAACCGATGGGAGACGCGCAGGCAGTGGAGATCGGCGATCCCGAGGCGCTGGTGCTCTTCCACCCGATCGGAGATGACGACGACATCGAGTGCTCGCGCATGTTGCGTCTACTCGAAGCGCTCAGAGACCAGCGTGTGATGGTGATGCAGCCGAATTTCGATCCGGGTCGCGCGGGGATCATTGACGCCATCGAACAGACCCATGCCGCGACGTGTGCGCATCTGGATCGCCGCGCGTTCCTGTCGCTTCTACAGAGACTCGCCAATCGCGGGGGCGTACTCGTTGGAAACAGCTCCGCCGGACTCATCGAATGCGCGGCGCTGCGGCTTCCGGTGGTGAATGTCGGCGAGCGACAGGGCGGGCGCGAGCGCGGCACGAATGTCGTCACCGTGACCGGAGAGAGCAGCGCCGAGATTCGAGCAGCGGCGCAGCAGGCGCAGTCGATGGACCGCTCAACGATCACGCATCCGTTTGGGCAGGGAAACGCCGGTGCGCGGGTCGCAGAGGCGCTCGCTGAAGTCGCGGCGCTTGGCGCAGGCGCACGGCGGAGCCTTCTGCGGAAACGTCATGCCGAGCAGATTGTGGACCGGGTCGCGACTTAGTTGCCGTCGATGTCGCCCGGCTCAGACGTGACGCCGGTCGTCGGCACGAAGATGTCCTCGGATTCGGGCTCATCGCCGGATGAGAGGATCGTGTCAACCGTTTCAGGGGCCGGACGCAGCGAGAGTTCGACGCGCCGCGCGTGCGAAGGCGGCGCCGGGATGGTGCTCGTGAGATCGCCGGACTTCTTGCCTGCCTGCATCACGCGCCAGTGCATCGTGTCCGGCATGTACTCGCCCGGATTCTTGCCGGCCTCGAAATCCACGACGAGCTGACGGCCGACGGGAACATCGAGCGTCCAGACCTGCTCACCCGTGCGCGTGTCGATGACGGTCACCGTCTTGGGCGACCATGTGCGACTGACATAGACGAAGCGATCGTTGGAGAAGCCGGTTCCACCTTCCTTGAAGCAGCCTGTCAGGAGGCCGCCGGAGAGGACGATTGCGCACGCGGCGCCGAGCGCCGTGAGGCGTGCGTTCTTCATGACACTTTTTGCATTGACGCTGGCAGGCATCGGGCTCTCCCCAGGATCGACTGGTCTTCGTGGCGGTGTCGCCGGCGGCTCGTAAGATACGCCCCCGGGGACGCTTGCGCAGACCACCGCTCTCCGGGTGACTGCGATAGGTGTTTCATCGTCCGCGAACAGGGCTGGCTCAACCTCAATCACACATGGATCCCTCCGCACGAGATTTCGATTCGGCCTCCAGAACCGGGACGGACGTGCGCATCGGGCACGGATATGACCTGCATCGGCTTGAGGCGCTGGCGCCGAAGGGCGTCGGGCGGCCGCTGATCGTGGGGGGTGTGGGCGTGCCGCATGATCGGGGGCCGGTTGCCCATTCCGATGGAGACGTGCTTCTGCACGCCCTGACGGACGCTCTCCTCGGGGCGCTGGCGCTGCCTGATATTGGCCAGCTCTTCCCGGATGACGCTGATGAGAATGACGGGCGCGACTCCGCTGATTTCGTGCGCGCGGCGTTGTCACTGGTCCATGAGCGCGGGTGGGCTCCGGTGAATGTGGACTGCACCGTTGTTCTCGAGCGTCCGCGACTCGGACCGCTGAAGGTCGAGATTCGCAATCGGATCGCCGAGCTTCTCGGCATGGACGTGGCGGATGTGAATCTCAAAGGAAAAACGCACGAGGGACTCGACGCCGTCGGCGAGGGGCGAGCGATCGAGGCGCATGTCGTGGCTTTGCTTGGCAGACGATCGGGAGGGAAATCATGAGCGCTCCGGACTGGCAGCGTGCGGCGTCATTTGCAGCGCGCGCGCATCGATCGCAGCTCCGCAAGGATGGCAGCACGCCCTATTCGGCGCATCCCTTTCGAGTCGCGATGACAGTCCGGCATGTCTTCGGCTGCGACGATGAGGTCTGTCTGTGTGCGGCGTTGCTGCATGACGTCATCGAGGACTGCGACATTGACCACGACGATCTGCTCGAGGAGTTCGGCGCCGAGGTCGCGGACTGCGTCTCCGCCCTTTCGAAGGACATGCGTCTCCGCGAGGATCTTCGCGAGCCGGCATACGACGAGCAGCTCGCCGGCGCCGACTGGCGGGCCCGGCTCATCAAGCTGGCGGATACCTTCGACAATCTCTCTGATCTGAGCAGCCCGTCAGCGCTTCCGAAGATGATCGCTCGCTGCGAGCGTGCGATCACGCTGGGGCGTATAGACGCCGCGGACCATGCTTGCGTGGCGCAGGCGATCGACGCCCTGGAGGCGCTGATCGACGCCGCACGCGGCAATCGCGCCTGAGAGGCTCGCATCGAAGCCTCCGGGGTGAAGCCCGGGCCTCCGGCTGCCGATAGCGCAGTCGCGGGAGATCTCGGACCTCCCGGGAAAGGGCGCTGT